>JBGAOZ010000053.1:0-11258 GCA_044221545.1 Phycisphaerales bacterium | reverse complement strand
GGGTGGGGGTCGCGGCGGTCCGGCCCGCGGATACGACCTGGAAACAGAAGTTGAAATCGAGCTGGCCGAAGTCCTCACCGGCTGCGATCGCGATGTCGAGTTCACCCGCCTGGATGTCTGCGAAACCTGCACCGGCACCGGCGCCAAGCCCGGCTCCAAGCCCGTCAAGTGCTCCACCTGCGGCGGCCACGGCAAGGTCCAGCAGACCGGCCTGGGCGGCATGTTCCGCATGGTCACCTCCTGCCCCCACTGCGGCGGTCGCGGCACCGTCGTCAAGGACCACTGCGAATCCTGCCGTGGCAAGGGCCGGCTCCCCAAGCCCCGCAAGCTCTCGGTCAAGATCCCCCGCGGCATCCAGGACGGACAGGCCGTCCGCGTCCAGGGCGAGGGAGAGCCGCCGCCCCCCGAGATGGCCCCCGGCGGCCAGGGCTCTCGCGGAGACCTCCACGTCGTCATCCGGGTCGCCGACCACGACCTCTACAAGCGCGAAGGTGACCATCTCATCATGGAGATGCCCATCACCTTCACCCAGGCCGCCCTGGGCGCCAAGCTCGATGTCCCCACCCTCGACGGCAAGCACAACCTGACCATCCACCGCGGCACCCAGTACGGCCACGTCTACAAGATCGACGACCAGGGCCTCCCCAACCTCCGCTCCGGCCGCCGCGGAGACCTCCACGTCCTCGTCAAGATCGAGATCCCCAAGAAGATGACCGCCAAGCAGGAAAAACTCCTCCGTGAGTTCGCCGAGACCGAGGACCAGGCCGTCCTGCCGGAAAACCAGAGCTTCTGGAAGAAGATCGGCGAACTCTTCGGGACCTGACCACGCCGAGAATCCACCCTGAAAAGACCTTTAACCGCAGAGGGCACAGAGAGCACAGACCAGCAGCCACGGCAAGAGCCCGCAGACACGCATCGCTTCCACGCCGCAGAGAGCTTCGCGGCTTCCTTCATGATCTTCCCGTGTGCCCTCCGTACCTCTATGGTGAGCCCCTCCGAGATCCACCCATGACCGCCGATTCATCCACACGCGACACTTCCCCGACCCTCGAGCAGCTCACCCAGCGAGCCGCCGAGCTCGAGCAGCAGTTCGCCGATGCCCAGTCCAAGTACCTCCGCTCCCTCGCCGACTTTCAGAACTTCCAGCGCCGCGCCTCGCTCAACGAGCTGGAGGCCAAGTCCCAGGGCCGCTCCCAGGTCGTCTCCAGCCTCCTGGGCGTGCTCGACAACTTCGACCTGGCCCTCAACACCGACACCGCCGCCGCCTCCGCCGACCAGGTGATCGCCGGCGTCCGCGTCATCCGCGAAGAACTCCTCCGCGTCCTGCAGTCCCACGGCGTGGGTGTCATCAACCCCCAGCGCGGCGAGGAATTCGATCCCAACATCCACCAGGCCGTCGTCCAGCAGGAGGCCGACGACCTCGGCCCCGGCCGCATCGTCTCCACCCTCCAGACCGGCTACACCCTCAACACCACCATCCCCGGCGGACCGCCCCAGCAACGCGTCATCCGACCCGCCATGGTCGCCGTCAAACCGGCCTGATCCCAGCGGCTCTGTTTGCCATTTGCCCTTTTCCATTTCTCACCATGCCCACATACGAGTACCGCTGCAACAACTGCCAGCACGAATTCGAGCTCTTTCAATCGATGAAAGATGCCCCGAAGCGCAAGTGCCCCACGTGCGGCAAGAACACGCTCGAGCGCCTCATCGGCACCGGCGCGGCGATCGTGTTCAAGGGCTCGGGCTTCTACCAGACCGACTACCGCAGCGAGTCGTACAAGAAATCCGCCGAGGCGGACAAGCCAGACACCGCCAAGCCGGCGGAAACCAAGTCAGGCGAAGCCAAGCCGGGCCAGACCAAACCCGCCGATGCCAAGCCCAGCCAGGGCAAGCCCGCAGACCCAAAGCCCACGGATCACAAGAAAACGGAAGATCGCCGAACCTCCACCTTCCACCTCCCCAAGATCGCATCCAAGTCCGCCGCCAAGCCCACTCCCCCCAAGCGTGCTCGCCGCAAGAAATAGCCTTCCCCGGCCCGGCATGTGCCCGCCGGTTCTTCGCCCGAAGGGCGCTCGACGGTTGCCAGGGACTTCAATCCCTGGATCAGGCCCTTCGTGAATCCGGCCCGGACGGGGGCCGACGAAATAGTTCACGCGCAAACGTGGTTATTCAGGTGATGCGCCCTCCCGCATCGAGTCGCCCATGCCCGCGAATTCCAATCTCCCGTCCGGCGACGACGCGCACCCGCAAACGCAGCCATCCCTGACCGGCGGCAGCCGCCCACCCGGCGGCGGAGACAGGCCGGTCGCCACCGGAGGCACCGACGAAGGCCCGGATCGCTCGATCGCCGCGCAGCACTTTGATCGCGCTCGCCAAGCCCACAATACAGGCAATCACCAGCACGCAATGGCATCATGGCTCGATGGCCTCCGCCTCGACGCCTCCAGCGTGCACGGGCTCGAAGGCTTCTTCCGATCCGCTGCGGCGTATCTCGATCAGACCGATGGCAAGGGCCAGCCCTGCGAGGAATTGCAACAGGCCCTCTCCAAGCCCGCGGAGATCAACATCTACCTCTCCGCCCTTCTCAATTGGGCCATGAACCCGCTCGATCCCGCCTGCGCGGTGCGATGCGCTGACCTTGCCGCCTCACGGGCGTTGAACGAGCCTGGCCGTTGGATTGCGCTGCGAGCGTTTCACTCAACCCTGCGTTGCAGGGCTTCCAGCCGCAAGGTTCTCTTCCTCCAACTCGAACTGGCCTGCAACACCATCGGCGCTGACGGCCTTGCCCGAGACTGCAACCTCGCCGCCCAACGCACCGATCCCCCCATATCCTGACTCTGCTTCTTCCTCCTCTGCCTTCACGCCTCTGCCCGATCTCCTCTTCTCTGTGCCTCTGTGGTGAGTCCCGTCTTCCATGCTCTTCCACGGCGTCGACATCACCCCGATCGCCCGCATCCACGAGATGCTCACCCGCCACGGCGAGCAGTTCCTCGCCCGCTGCTTCACCCCCGCCGAAACCGCCTACTGCCGCACCGCCGGCCGCGCCACCGAGCACTTCGCCGCCCGCTTTGCCGCCAAAGAGGCCGTCCTCAAGGCCCTGGGCACCGGCTGGTCCGCCGGGATCGCCTGGACCGACGTCGAGGTCATCAACCTCCCCTCCGGCCAGCCCACCGTCCAGCTCCACAACAAGGCCGCGCAGTTCGCCCGCGACATGGGCATCTCCCGCTGGGCGATCTCCATCTCGCACACCGACGATCTGGCGATCGCCTCGGTCATCGCGTCCTCTTGAATGCCACGTTGCCGTTGCCGGCCGTCCGGGCTCACCCCGCCGCCGACGGTGGGATCTCGATCCACTGCGCCTCGGTGTGACGCACCACCGCCCCGGTCGTCAGGTAGATGATCTGCTCGGCGATGTTCGTGCAGTGGTCCGCGATCAGCTCGCACTGGCTCGCCACCTCGTGCAGCTGGAATGCCAGGTCCACCGACATCGTCCCCTTGGCGATCCGCTCCTCCGAGTCGCGCAGCACCGCGTCCTTGAACGCCGTCACCGCGTGCTGGCTCTGCAGAACGATCTTCGACATCCGCGGGTCGTTACGCGCAAAGCTCGAGATGCTGTCCCGCAGGATCCCCACCGAGCTGTTGGCCATCACCCGCGCCGTGTCCGGGAACGTCGCGCTGATCGCCTTCACCGAACCCACCCGCTCGGCGATCTCCACCCCCGCGTCGGCGATCCGCTCAAGCTCGTTGTTGATCTTCACCACCGTCAGCACCGCACGCAGCTGGCCCGATTCCAGCGCCGCCCCCTGCCGGGTCGCGTCCGTCAGGAGCTGCACGCAGTCCTGCTCGATCGCCACATCCACCCGGTCAACCTCATCATCCTGCTTGATCGCCGCCGACGCCGCCGCCTCGTCGCGCAGAAAGAAAGCCCCGAACGCCGCCTCCAGGAGCTGCTGCACCCGGCGACCCTGCGAAACCACTTCGCCCCTCAGGGCCTCGATGCGGTCAGAGAATGGCGGAGCGTTCGTAGTCATGGTTCCCATCCCCGGGGGCACCAAACAATACGCCCCCCGCGCCTCGGTCCGCCCCCGACCCCCATCGGCTCTCCCAAACCACCACTTCACCCCCCATCACCCCCCATTTCCCACGCCGCTCCCATCCTCCATTCTCCACCGCCCCCAGCCCCGCAAGCGGAAATCCGCCCCCCCACGGCCCTACCGTGAACCACGGACCGTTCCTCGATGTGCCCTTCACCGTTCTCGGTTCTCCATCCACTCTCCCCACTCTCCCCGGAGTTCATCCATGTTCGAGATCCAGTCGATCCACGCCCGTCAGATCCTCGACTCCCGCGGCAACCCCACCCTCGAAGTCGAATGCACGCTCGAAGACGGCTCCTTCGGCCGCGCCGCCGTCCCCTCCGGCGCCTCCACCGGCGAGAACGAGGCCGTCGAGCTGCGCGACGGTGACGCCAAGGCCTACGGAGGCAAGGGCGTCCTCAACGCGGTCGCCAACGTCAACCTCCGCCTGGCCCCCGACATCGTCGGCATGGACGCCCGCGAGCAGGAGTCCATCGACGCCCGCATGAACGAGCTCGACGGCACGCCCAACAAGGCCCAGCTGGGCGCCAACGCGATCCTGGGCGTCTCCATGGCCGTCGCCCGCGCCGCCGCCGAGGCTTCGGGCCTGCCCCTCTACCGCTACCTGGGCGGCGCCGGCGCCAAGACCCTCCCCGTCCCCATGCTCAACGTCCTCAACGGCGGCAAGCACGCCGACTCCAACGTCGACTTCCAGGAGTTCATGGTCCAGCCCTGGGGCTTCTCCAACTTCGCCGATGCCCTCCGCGCCGGCGTCGAGATCTACCACAGCCTCAAGAAGGTCCTCCACGGTCGCGGCCTCTCCACCGCCGTCGGCGACGAGGGCGGCTTTGCCCCCAACCTCAAGAACAACGAGGACGCCCTCAAGCTCCTCGAGGAGGCCACCGCCAAGGCCGGCTACAAGTGGGGCGAGCAGGTCTTCGTCGCCCTCGACCCCGCCACCAGCGAGTGCTGGAACGAGGCCGAGAAGGCCGGCAAGAAGGGCTACATGATGTTCAAGAGCTCCAAGGAGGTCGTCTCCACCGACGACATGATCTCCATGTGGGCCGACTGGTGCGCCAAGTACCCCATCCGCTCCCTCGAGGACGGGCTCGCCGAGAACGACTGGTCCGGCTGGAACAAGCTCACCCAGAAGCTCGGCCACAAGGTCCAGCTCGTCGGCGACGACCTCTTCGTCACCAACAAGAAGTTCCTCCAGCGCGGGCTCGCCGAGGGCTGCGCCAACGCCATCCTCGTCAAGGTCAACCAGATCGGCACCCTCAGCGAAACCTTCGACGCCGTCAACCTCGCGCAGTCCAGCCGCTACGCCTCCGTCCTCTCCCACCGCTCCGGCGAGACCGAGGACGCCACGATCGCCGACATCGCCGTCGCCACCAACTGCGGACAGATCAAGACCGGCGCCCCCTGCCGCAGCGACCGCAACGCCAAGTACAACCAGCTCCTGCGGATCGCCGAAGAACTCGGCGACAACGCCATCTACGGCGGGTCGATGTGGTGGAGAAAGTAACCTGCAATCCGACTTCCAATGGCCAAGAGATACTCAGATAGAGATTTATTTGACGAGAAGGCCATCGCTTCCACTACTGATCCCTGCGAATATAATGGACGCATGAGTGGCGCGGGCCGTTGGAGGGTGGAATACTCCGTGTATGGAGTACCGCAAGCCGCGGATGGATGTGTCGCACCGTGAGGCCCGTCGGGTGGAGGCGGTGCGTCGGCCGAGGGCGGGTGAGCCCGCGCCCGCGATCGCCGCGGACCTGGGCATGGCCCCCAACACGGTGTACGCCCTGGCAAGAAGGCCCGCGAGCAGGGCGTCAGGAGCCTCAAGAGCGTGCCCAAGAGCGGGCGGCCTCTCAAGCTGGAGCGCGAGCACTGGAAGTCGCTCAAGCGGATGGTCCTCAAGGGACTGGGATCCTGCGGCTTTGACCGCGAGCTGTGGACGCTGCCGATGGTGCGGGAGCTGATCCTGCGTGAGTTCGCGGTCTCCTACCACGACGACCACCTGAGCAGGTTCATGCGTCGCCTGGGGCTCAGCCGCCAGAAGCCCGCCGTCCGCGCCCGGGAGCGTGATGAGCGGGCGATCGGCCGCTTCGTGAAGACCGAGTTCCCCGCCATCGAAAAAAAGCGAGGGCCGACGGGGCCACGCTGATCTTCGTGGACGAGGCGGGGTTCTCGACCCTGCCGGCGCGGCGCACGACCTGGGGGACCGTGGGCAGGACGCCGGTGGTGAAGATCGCGGGTCGCGGGTGGAAAAAGATCAGCGTCGCCGCGGCGCTGGCGGTCTCGCCCGGGGGTCGTGGGGGTCGCCGGATCAGGCAGTTCTTCCGCATGTACGAGCAGGACATCGACGGGCCGTGCTTCGCGGGGTTCGTGCGCGAGCTCTTGCGGAGCGTGCGCGGGCGGATCGTGCTGATCTGGGACGGCCTGGCGGTGCACCGCGCCCCGGCGGTCAAGACGCTGTTGGCCAAGCGTCCGCGGGTGGAGGTTCATCGCCTGCCGTCGTACGCGCCCGAGCTCAACCCCGTCGAGCCGATGTGGGCCATGCCAAGGGCGTGGGCCTGCGCGGGTACGTGCCCGCCGACGAGATCGACCTGGAGATCGAGGCCGGCTGCGTGCTCGACGAGATCGCCGCGCCGCAACGCCTCCTCCGGGGCTTCTTCAAGGCAACACCACTGACCGTCACGGGAGTCACCACACGAGTCCCGGACTTATGCAGCGCTCAATAACCGATGTGCCGCTCACAAGCCCGAGCCAGACTTGCTCGGCCAAATAGTCGAGAACGTGGTAGGAGCGCGGTTTGGGGCGCTCGGTGGCCGGGCAGCAATCCCCGGAATGCCCGAAATCTCTACCTTCGGCCACGCGTCGTACACTTTGGGAACGGGGGCAGGTGATCTCACGCCGAGCCGCGCTGGCTCGTCGCGCCACCCCCGCCGCAAGGGGGTTCCACATGCCGCTGCCGCCGCCCGTCATCGTCGTCCCCGGTATCACCGCGTCCTACCTCAACGACGAGTACCCCATCTCGCCCGAGATCGTCTGGTCCGTCATGACCAACGACTTCGAACGCCTCCGCCTCCACCCCGACGACATCCGCTTCGAGGCCGCCCAGCCCGCCCGCATCACGCCCGGCCAGATCTACGAGATCGCCTACAAAGAGCTGATCGCCGAGCTGCGCCACAACCTCTCCGCCCAGGACGATGCACCCGTCCCCGTCTACCCCTTTGGCTACGACTGGCGCCAGCCACTCGAGGCCATCCAGGCCGCGTTCGCCGACTTCGTCCAGGAGGTCGTCGACCGCACCAAGCTCATGCGCCACTACGCCGAGGACGACTACGCCAGGCACGCCACCGTCAACCTCGTCGGCCACTCCATGGGCGGCCTCATCATCGCCGGATACCTCGCCGCCCAGAAGGGCAACGCCCCCGTCTCCAGGATCGCCACCCTCGCCTCGCCCTTCCGCGGCTCGTTCGAGGCGATCGTCAAGGTCCTCACCGGCACCGCCGACCTGGGCACCAGCGCGCCCTCCTCGCGCGAGCGCGAGGCCGCGCGGCTCATGCCCGCGCTCTACCACCTCATGCCCACCGTCGAGAAGGGCCTCACCATCCGCGGCAACCTTGGAAAGTCGATCTTCAGCCCCAACGTGTGGCAGGCGAGCATCCTCCAGACCATCGAGGAGTACGTCCGCCTCTACGCCGTCGATCCCGGCCGCAAGTCCGACCGCGCCAAGCAGGCCGCCGACCTCTTCCTCGCGCTGCTCACCACCGCCCGGGAGCACCGCGACTCAATCGAATCGATGCGCCTGCCCGACCTGGGACTCAAGCCCGCCGACTGGCTCGCCGTCGTGGGACTCGGCTCCCGCACCCGCGTGCTGCTGGAGATCGCCCCCGGCGCCGGCGGCAAGCCACAGTTTGTCATCAGCTCCGACCAGCGCCTCGACGAGTACACCGACCAGGGCAGCGCCTCGGACCGCGCCTACCTCACCGGCGACGGCACCGTCCCCTTCGAGGGCGCGGTCCCCGGGTTCCTCGCCCGCGAAAACCTCGTCTGCGTCACCGCCGACGACTACGGCTACTGGGAAATCCAGGACCGCCTCACCACCAAGGTCGGCGGCTTCCACGGCATCCTCCCCAACATGGACATGCTCCACCGCCTGATCGTCCGCCATTTCAAGGACACGCCCGACAAGTACAAGAACACCTGGGGCCGCCCCGCGCCGGGCGTCGCTCTGAAAGACTGGGACCCGCCGCTGGACCTCAACCCGCCCGGCTGAGCAACCTCTCCGTTCATCCGAGACGGTGCCATTTCATCTTGGCCCGGAGGATCCTCTCTGGTACCTTGACCCCAAGCGACCGGCAACCCGGTCTTCACGGGCTATCGCGGCTCGCCCAATCCGGCGGAAAATCCGCGTACACCTCCACGGGGCTCGCCCGCGGATTCCTCCGGCGGCACACCACGCAACACTGATCCTGGGAGACGTTCATGAACCGCACAGCACTTGCCTGCACCGCGATCGCCTCGGCCTCGCTCATCCTCGCCGCCATGCTCAGGGCCGGCCCCCTCGATCCCCCGGCCGGTCCGGTAACATCGAGCTACAAGACCCTGACCGAGGTCGAACCTCGCACCGCGATCAGCGCCGCGAACACCCCCGGCGACGCCGGCAGCGTCTACCACATCACCCAGCAGGGCTCGTACTACCTGACCGGCAACCTCACCGGCGCCGCCGGCAAGCACATCATCAAGATCGACGCCGACAACGTCACCATCGACCTCAACGGCTTTGCGATGAACGGCGTCGGCGGCTCGTTCGACGGCATCAACTCGCCCTCCAACCGCCGCTCCCTGACGATCCGCAACGGAACGATCCGGGGCAACGGTTCGAGCGGGATCTTCCTCAGCTCGTCCAGCGGCGTCCGGCTCGACAACCTGGTCGTTTCCAACAACACCCTCGACGGCGTGTGGCCCGGCACCTCCGCGACCGTCTCGAACGTCCAGGTCCTTGACTGCGCACGAGACGGCTTCGTCCTGCAGAACACCTCCGACTCGACTTTCACGGACTGCATCGCCATCGGCAACCATACCGGCTTCAAGGGTCCCGGCGCGGATGTCATCTTCACCCGCTGCATCGCCCGGTCAAACTCGGTCAACGGCATCGAGGTCGCCGGCGGCGGGAACGCCATCCACTGCGTCGCCACGGCCAACACCGGGTGGGGATTCAAGACGACGGGCGACCGGGCGACCTTCGAGAACTGCGACTCCGAAGCCAACGGCGCCGCCGGGTTCTACATCCAGCACTTCGACTGCGTCATCTCCCGCTGTGTCGCACGCAGCAACGGCCTGGGAACCACCAAGGCCAGCGGCTTCTTCAGCGGCACCGACGGAGTCTCCAACCACGCCTACCGCGAATGCACGGCGTTCTTCAACGGCAAGGCGGGCTTTGAGATCGGCGCCGCCCGCGTCTCCATGGAAGACTGCAGCGCCAACGAGAACGGCGCCTCGGGCGTCATGGCCGCCGGCCAGTCCGTCCGCATCGTCGACTCCCGGCTCGACGGCAACGGCCAGCTCGGCGCCGACCTGGGCCAGGGCTCCAGCGTCGAGGGAACCACCGTGCAGAACAACACCGCCGACGGCCTGCGCATCAACGGCAACGGCAACGCCGTCATCCGGCGCTGCAAGGTCATCTCGAGCGGCGGCAACGGCATGGTGATCGCCAACGGATCGGTCGTCGAGGACTGCCTGATCGCCGCCAGCACGCTCAGCGGCGTCTCGGGCAACACCCTCTCCACCGTCCGCCGCTGCACCTTCGACGCCAACGGCACCGCCGCGGGCAACCTCAACCCCCACCTGACCTTCAACGGCGGCGGCAACCTCATCGAGGACAACTACATCTTCGGCGGGGATTCGGGCATCGTCATCACCGCCGGCGGAGGCTCGATCGTGCGCCGCAACATCGCCAACGTCACCGCCAACAACTACGGCGGCATCGTGGCGGGCAACCGCGTCGCCCCGATCAACACCTCGGCGACACTCACGACCACCAACCCCAACGATAACTTCTCGTACTAGCCCGCGGCCCAGGACGGATTCCAGACCCGGGCTCCCGGCGTTCACGCGCTCCGTTCGGCCTCCGTGGCTCGCCGCAGCATGTCCTTCTCGCGCTCGGTCAGCGATCCCAACCCCTCCTCCCGCACCTTCTGGAGGATCCGGTCGACCTCCGCGGGCGCCGGCATCCCGGCCAGCCTTCCCCCACCCCCACCACCCCCACGTACACCCCGCGCCGCCTTCCGCGGCGGCTTGCGCGAGTCCGTGAACACATCAAAGAAGTCCGTCAGCAGGTGCGGCCGGCGGATGAAGAAGTACCCCGCCAGCGCCCCGCCGATGTGCGCCGCTTCGCCCCCCGCGTTGCGGCTGCCGATCAGCACCATGAACACCGCCAGGCCCACGTACCCGTACGCGAACGTCTTCATCCGCATCGGGATCGGCGGGAACACCAGGCTCACCGTCGCCGTGGGCGCGATGTACGCCGCCGCCATGATCACCCCGAACACCCCCGCCGACGCCCCGATCAGCTGCGCGTGCGAGTACAGGCTCGATGTGTCGTACGGGTACAGCAGCCCCGGGACCCCCATCACCCCCATGTACGCCGCCGCCGAGCCCAGCAGGTTCAGCGTCAGGTACATCACCCCGCCGAAGATCCCGCACACCAGGTAGAACGCCGCGTACTTCTTGAACCCCAGGTACCGCTCGGCCAGCTCCCCGAACATGTACAGCCCCAGCATGTTGAACACCAGGTGCATGATGTCCGCGTGCAGGAACTGGAACGTGATCAGACGCCAGAACTCCCACTTCTGGACCGCCTCGAACGTCGAGAAATGCCCGAACTGCTTGATCCACGGGTCGATCGTCCGCGGCCCGAACTGCCCGACCACGAAGATCACCGAGTTGGCGATGATCAGCCACGTGTTGAACGACACCAGCGCCAGCCCGTGCATCACACGGTGGTTCTCCGGGCGCTGGGAGTAGCGGCGATCTGCGATTCCCATCGTGTCCTTCCGTCCAGTCCCGCCCCCACCGGCCCCCCGTCCGGACGTTCCCGGCCGGGCCCGACCACTGTACCCCACCTACGACCCGCCGCCCCGTCTCGTTCGCCGGTCGACCCCCACCACCCCCCAC
>JBGAOZ010000052.1:0-11727 GCA_044221545.1 Phycisphaerales bacterium | reverse complement strand
TCTTCCACCCCCTCACTCGCTCACCGGCTCACCCCCCACGCGCTCCCCGCTCACGCGCCCACCCCTCACGCGCTCCACACTCCCCATAACCTCTCCCCATGCGGCACTATCACGCACCCGACTACCTCGACCATTTCGTCGCCCTCGTCCTCGGCCACATCGAGCGCGAGTACCCCAACAAGCTCGACCACGTCATCAACGACACCACCGAACTCAAGAGCCCCAGGGAACTCCACCCCGTCTTCTACGGCTCGTTCGACTGGCACTCCTGCGTCCACGGACACTGGCTGCTCATCCGCGCCCTGCGCACCAGCCCCGCCCTCGGACAGGCCGCCGACATCATCACGATGCTCGATGCTCGCCTCACACCCCCCAACATCGCCGCCGAAATCGAGTACCTCTCACACCCCCGCCGCGAGACCTTCGAACGAACCTACGGCTGGGCCTGGCTCCTCAAGCTCGCCGCCGAGCTGCACGCTCCCACCGCCGCCACCGCACTCCCCGACAAGACCAGCGCGGCGATCAAACGCTGGGAGACGCTCCTCGCCCCGCTCGCCGAGGCCTACGTCCAGCGCTTCCTCGACTACCTCCCCAAGGCCACCTACCCCATCCGCGTCGGCACGCACATGAACACCGCCTTCGGGCTCGCGCTCGCCGTCGATTACGCGAAGATCGCCGCGCACCGGCCGCTCGCCGAGCTCATCGAGTCCAAGGCCCGCGCCTGGTACTCGAGCGATGCCAACTACCCCGCCTGGGAACCCGACGGCACCGACTTCCTTTCGCCCGGCCTGGTCGAGGCCGAGTGCATGCGCCGCATCCTCAAGCCCGGCGAGTTCCTCCCCTGGTTCGATCGCTTCTTCCCCAGGCTCGCCCACCGCGACCCGCCGACCCTCTTCCAGCCCGCGTTCGTCAGCGACCGGACCGACGGCCAGATCACGCACCTCGACGGCCTGAACCTCAGCCGCGCCTGGTGCTGGCGAGCGCTCGCGGGCGCGCTGCCCGAGGACGACCCCCGCCACGCGCTCGCCCTGTCTGCCTACACCACGCACCTGGACTCCGCGCTCCCCCACGTCACCGGCGACTACATGGGCGAGCACTGGCTCGCCACCTTCGCCCTGCTCGCCATGACCGAGTGAACCTACAGCGCCCGGGAGCACCCCGGGCACACCGGCTCCCTGAGGTTCGCCAGCACCGCGCCGCACTCGTGGCACCACGAGGTCCCGCGCAGCCGGACCATCACCCGCGCGAACCGCTCGAACACCGCGCCGCAGACCACCATCGGCACGGCGGAGATCACCGCGCACGCCGCGAACAGCCCCCAGCCGATCCCCGGCTCCCCGCCCTTCCACAGCACCGACAGCACCGCGCCCAGCAGGCCCAGGATGCTCACGTACGCCAGCCCCGCCCGCGCATAGATCCCCGCCCACGTGGTCACCCGCGCCCCCGGCGGCACCGACCCGGCCAGGTCGTCGGCTTCCTGCCCGATCTCGCGCCCGCACCCCGGGCACTGCGGCGTGACCAGCCGCCGCAGCCGCTGCCCGCACCACCCGCACTGCGTCGGCCCGTCCCGCGCCGCCCGCGCCAGCGTCCGGTTGTACACCACGCCCGTGATCAGCGCAAAGCCGATCGCCGCGACCAGCAGCAGCATCACGCCCCCGCCCAGGTACGCGATCCACGCGGGGATGTACCCCTTGTACTCGTGCCCGCCGACGATGGTGACGCCGCGCGAGGGCATGGGCAGCAGCCGCCCGCCCTTGTCGAGGTTCTCGTAGAGCATCTCCCAGATCGTCCGGCCGATCGGGAAGACCGCGCACAGCAGGAACGCCTGAACGGGCGCGGCCGCGAGCGTGGCGATCAGCAGCGTCCGGGCGCTGCCCGCGCGGTCGGCGGGCGGCGCGGGCTCGGGCTCGTCGGGCGGTCCCGCGCCCTCGTCGAGCGTGTCGCGCGCGAACAGGGGCTCGGGCAGCGCCCCGCCGGCCTCGGCGTGCAGCGGGCTGGACTTGCGCGCCTGCACGAGCGTGCCGAGGCGCTCGTAGTAATCCGAGCCGCCCGGCGTGGCCTGCCAGGACGAGGGCGCGCCCCCGGCCGGCTCGGCCGAGCGGGAGGCCAGTGCGGCCAGCGCCGCCTGGTCGGCGTGCCCGAGGCGCAGGCGATCGAAGGCGGTCTCCAGCGCCTCGAGCAGGTGCCGGGCGCTGCGGGGCCGGAAACGCACGTCCTTGTGGGCCGCGCGGAGGATGATGTCGCGGACCGGCTCGGGCACGCCCCGGTCGGCCAGCGGCTTGGGATCGACGGGCGTCGAGGTGTGGTGGCGGCGGAGCTCGTCGAGCGAGCCGCGGAACGGCGGACGGCCGGTGAGCAGCTCGTACGCGGTGATGCCCAGCGCGTACACGTCCGTGCGGGCCGAAACGACGCCGCCGAACATCTCGGGGGCCATGTAGGTCGGGGTGCCGGCCAGCCGCCCGGAGGGAGCGCCGAAGACCGAGGCGGGCCGGGGGCACGAGAGCCCGAAGTCGGTGACGACGACGCGGCCGTCGGAGGCGAGCATGATGTTGGCCGGCTTGATGTCGCGGTGGACGATGCCGTTCTCGTGCAGCTCGGCGACCGCGGCGCAGACGGCCGCGAGCACGGAGCGCGCCAGCGGGAGCGGGAGGTGTTTGCGGCGGTCCAGCACGGCGTTGAGCCCCGGCCCGTCGATGAGCTCCAGGACCAGGTAGGGGACGCGGTCGGCGATGTCGGCGTGCAGGACGACGTTGAGCCCGTCGTGGCGGACGGCGGCGGCGGCGCGGGCGCCCTGGAGGAACAGGGAGTAGCTGGGGTCGTCGGGGTCGGCGGAGATCGCCGAGAGGAACTTGATGGCGACGTCGCGGTCCAGCAGGGTGTGGTGGCCGAGCCAGACCTCGCCCATGCCGCCGCGGCCCAGCTCGCGGATGAGCTCGATCTCGCCGACGCGGCGGGGGACGGGCGCTTCGGGCTCGGCGGCGCGCGGCGGGTTCAGGGAGAGGGTGGACTCTTCGGAAGGGTCGGCGGGCGTGGGCGCGGGGACCGAGTCGACGGTGGGCGGGTCGGCCAGGCCGGCAAAGCCGTGGAGGAAGCGGTCGCGTTCCTTGATCTCCGACAGCAGCCGTCGGCAGTGCGGGCAGGAGTCGGCGTGGCGGGCCAGCGCGGGGTCGGGCGCGTCGCCGGTGGCGAGCCGCTCGAGGATCGTGCGGTCGGGGCAGGGGGTTGGTGGGCTGGCGGGGTCCATGCGGGCAGAGTGAGAAACTCAGGCGATGGCCGAGCTGGTGACGGGATCGCGAGCATCCCGCGGGCGCGGCCCGGGAGTTCGGGCGGCGCCCGTGCGCAGCGGGACAGAGATCGCCGCGAGCGGGTGGGGCATCGTCGGACATTCTACGGGATGGCGGGGAGATCGCGTGCGCGGGGATGGGGCCCGTGCGGCACGGGGCCGGCCGGCGATTCGGGCGCGTGGCGGACGCCCTCGCCGGCGATCCGGGGGCGTTGGCGTCGTTGGCAGACGCCCTCGCTGGCGCTTCGGGCTCGTAGTCGGGTCAGCGGCGGCGGCGGGGGCAGGCGAGCAGGAACATGAGGGACCAGGTGGCCAGCGCGGGGTCGGGGACGGGGGTGAGGAGGTAGGCGCGGGGCTGTCCGTTGAGCGAGCCGTAGCCGACGATGTGCCCGAGGTTGCTGATGCCGGTGGCGGTGCCGAGGTTCCAGCCGGCGCCGCTGGAGTCGAGCATGGTGGCCAGGTCGGCGATCGAACCGTTGTGGTAGATGAAGGCGCTGGCGCCGCTGTTGCCGACGATCTGTCCGGCGTCGTTGATGTCGCGTGCCTCGCAGCGCGAGGCGCCGCTGAGCAGGCCCAGGTCGGTCATGACGCCGTTCTTGCAGACCCAGGCGCGGTCGTTGCCGGAGAGGAAGTAGTTGCCGGCGATCACTCCGGAGCTGTTGATGGCGCGGGCGGAGTTGCGTGTGCCGCCGGGGAGGGTCCCCAGGTCGGTCATCACGCCCGCGGACCAGAGGAAGGCGCGCGAGTGGGGGTTGCCGCCGAGGTTGTTGTTGCTCTCTCCTACGACCTGTCCGTTGTCGTTCATTCCGATCGCCGAGCCGTAGGTATCGCCGGAGAGGAGGCCCAGGTCGGTCCAGGCGCCGCCGGAGAGCAGGAAGGGGTGGTCGCCGGAGGGAAAGCCGGCGATCCCGATGATCTGCCCGGCGGAGTTGATGGAGGTGGCCTGGCTGAGCGATCCTCCGGGGGGAAGGCCGATGCTGGCGAGCGCGCCGCCGGAGCAGGTGAAGCCGCGGTTCTTGCTGGAGGTGGTGGAGTAGCCGACGGCGACCCCGGCGTTGTTGATGCCCGAGCCGACGGAGAAGTTGCCGCCGGGGAGGACGCCCATGTCAGTGATGACGCCGGCGGAGTAGTAGAAGCCGTGGACTTCGGTGGGGGTGTAGAGCAGCCCGGTGACCTGGTCGAGGTCGTTGACGGCAAAGGCGCCGCTGCCGATGGCGCCGGAGGGGATGCCGAGGTTGGTGACGTGGTAGACGGTGGCGCTGGCGGTATGGAGGGGGAGGGTCAGGGCGGCGGCGAGCCATGGGGTGTTGAGGCGCACGGTGTTCTCCCTTCCTTCGGGGCCTGGGCCCGGGGGGCCGGGCCGGTCGGCCTTGCGGGGGAGGTCGCCGGCACGCCACGGTGCGAGCCGGCGAGCCTCACCCTGAGGGAGTGCGTGGGTGGGAAGGGGATCTTGCAGGTGGTCGGAGGAAACCGCGAGATGCGGTGGTCCGGGCGCGGGGCCGAGCGTGGGCCCGGGATCATCGGGGTTTCGTGCCGGGCATCGTGATCGGGTGCGAGATCATCGCGCCGATGGCCGATTCGGGAGGGGAACCTGTCCCTCGCGGGCGATTGGGGATCGGGGGCCGGTTCTGGCGTGCGGCAAACGCCCTTGCCGGCGCTTCGGGCTCGTAGCGCTTCGGGCTCGCAGGGATCAGTGATCGACCTTGCGGCCGAGCATGGGGGAGACGCGGGAGAGGAGGGCCTCGAGGGTTCGGCGATCGCGGGCTTCGGCGTTGAGGCGGAGGAGGGGCTCGGTGTTGCTCTTGCGGACGTTGAGCCAGTAGCCGTCCTTGGTGAAGCAGTCGATGGTGATGCCGTCGAGGTCGTCGATCTGCCCGTGGCCGGTGAAGGCCTTGCGGAGCTCGTTGATCGCAGCGTCCTTGTCCTCGATGGTGAAGTTGATCTCGCCGGACTGGGGGAAGCGGGCGATGGGCTGGATGAGCTGAGACATCTTCTTGCCGGACTTGGCGAGCAGGGAGAGGACCACGGCCATGGCGATCGCGCCCGAGTCGGCGTTGAAGTTGTCGCGGAAGTAGAAGTGGCCGGAGAGTTCGCCGCCGAAGACGGCCTTGTGCTCGCCCATGGCGGCCTTCATGAAGACGTGGCCGACGCGGGAGCGGATGGGTTTGCCGCCGGCGGCCTTGACTTCCTCCTCGACGGCCTTGGTGGAGCGCAGGTCGTAGACGACCGAGGCGCCGGGGTTCTTGGCGAGCAGGTGCCTGGCGACCAGGGCGGTGAGGTGGTCGCAGCCGACGATGTTTCCCATCTCGTCGACGATGACGCAGCGGTCGGCATCGCCGTCGAAGCAGACGCCCAGGTCGGCGCGTTCGGCGACCACAGCGCCCTGGAGCTGGCGGAGGTTGGCGGCGACCAGGGGGTTGGGCTCGTGGGCGAACTGGTTCTTGGAGTTCTCGAAGTTGAGCTCGACGATGGTGAGGCCGGGGACGGCCTGGATGTTGGCGGACTTGGCCAGGGCCGAGCCGAAGACGCGTGGGACCATGGTGCCGGCCATGCCGTTGCTGGCGTCGATGACGATCTTGAGCTTGGCGGGGCCGAGGTCGAGGAAGGAGCGGACGTGCTTGACGTAGGGGGACCAGAGGTCGCGCTGCTCGGTGCGTCCTTTTCCGGGGACGAGGGTGAGCTTGTCGACCATGGCGGCGTGCTTGCGGATGTCGGCGAGCCCGGTGGATTCGCCGACGGGCTTGGCCTTGCGCTTGGAGACCTTGAAGCCGTTGTACTGGGGCGGGTTGTGGCTGGCGGTGACCATGACGCCGCCGGCGCAGTCGAGGTGGTTGACGGCGAAGTAGATCATGGAGGTGTCGACGAGTCCGACGTCGATGACGTTCCCACCGTGGTCGATGATGCCCTGGATGAGGGCCTTGGAGAGCGAGGGGCTGCTGGAGCGCATGTCGCGGCCGACGACGATGTTGTGCATCATCGGGGAGGTATCGCCGGCGGCCTGGGCGTCGGCGAGCAGGTAGCGTGAGCAGCCGTAGCCGATCTGCCAGGCGAGGTTTTCGTTGAGGGGATCGGGGTAGGTGCCACGAACGTCGTAGGCTTTGAACACTCGGCCGAGCATGAGAGGCTCCGGGCTATGCAAAGGTGCGGAATGAAGGCGGCTAGCGTAGCAGCATGCCCGGCGGACATTGGCTTTGTTCGTATATTGTAAGGATATTGAGACTGTGGGGGGTCGCGGTCAGGAGTTGTCGGGGAGCGTTTCGCGGCGTTGGGACGATGTGTTAACGTATGTTCTACCGGTGCAGGCCCGTGGAGGGCGAGCCGCGCGGGGGAATCGGAACGGGCGTTGGGTCCGGGCCGGTATGCGGCTGTCGCCAGGTGGGGTCATGCACGAGGTCTTCATAAGCCACTCATCGAAGGACCGATCGCACGCCGAGCGGCTGGTTGCCGGGCTGGAGGCTCACGGTCTGCGCTGCTGGGTAGCTCCCAGAGACATCCCGCGGGGCGCGAACTGGGCGGCGGAGATTGCCAAGGCGATCGAGGCGACACCCGCGTTTGTGCTGGTGTTCACTTCTCATTCCAACGAGTCGGACGACGTGGGGCGGGAGGTGGGGCTTGCGATCAGTTCCCAGTCGCACGTCATACCGGTTCGGTTCGAGGACGTCGAGTTTTCCCACGGCCTGAAGTACCACCTGGCGAGCACGCAGTGGGAAGACGCGAGCAGCGGCTACGGGGATAGCGAGATCGGGGCGCTGGCGGCGAGGCTCAAACTTCTCCCTGGCGTTCGCGTGGCGCGGTCGGTGACCGGGCCTCCCGCGCCGGCGCCACCGGCGCCGAAGGGGCGGGGCGCGCTGAAGAAGCGGGCGGGAACGGCGGCGTTGATGATCGTCGCGGCGATCGGTGGCCTCATGCTGCTGTCGATGCTGCTGAAGCGCGGCGGCGGTCAGCCGGTTACGCCGGAGCTGGCGGCGTTGTACAACCGTGTTGATGGCTATGCCAACAAACGGGCTGTTCTCTTCCTCCAGACCGGGGCCGCGGATGCGGGGAGTGTGCACGCCCAGCGTCGCGAGTTCACGGTGCTGGGGCGGGAGGGGGGAGCATTGAACCTGAAATCCGCGGACGGTTCAACGGTATCGGCGAACATCGTCTCCCCGGACAAGCTCCAACTGGGCCGAACGGTCATTCCGTCGCTCAAGGAGAAGGCGGCTGTGCTGGTCACGCTGAACGATCTGGACGTATCGCACACCCTCGCGGACCTGGGGATGGTCGAGCAAGGCACCGAAGTCTGGTACCAGGATTCCGGGGCCGACCAGATGACCATCTTGGCGTTCCTGAACCCTGCGACTGTCCCGGCTCGTTCGCTGATTCCGGAACTGAACACCGCATCGAGCGAGCTTCCAAGGTGCAACGGCGCATTCCCGCCGTTCGATGCGATCAGCGCAGCCAGGCTGGAAATCCCGATCGATGAAGCTCATCGGTCAATGCCCTCTCGCTTCGGCGGGATGGTTGTGCTGTCGAGCGACCGGGCGGGCGGGAACGCCAGGCTGCGGGTCGACGCGCGGTATTTCGACGCCTCGGGCAAGGAGATCGGGGCGCCGAGCAGGGCGCTCGATACCAGGGGAACGTCGGGCTCGCTCGGTTCCCGGGTGCCGGCGGGCGCGGTGCGGGCGGAGTTGGAGATTCATGCGACGGATCTGACGGACTTCACGCCGTATTGGGGCGGCCTGCGCCTGGAGCGAGATCGGTAGCCGGAGCGCCGGATGCCTCGCGGCCGGCCTGCGAAAGAGTGTGGATCATGCACGATGCGTTCATCAGTTACTCGACAAAGGACAAAGCGCTGGCGGAGCGCCTGGTCGCGGGGCTGGAGTCCGCGGGGGTGCGGTGCTGGATTGCGCCGCGGAACATCCCGCGCGGTGAGAAGTGGGCCGAGCAGATTGTGAAGGCGATCGAGGCGACCCCGGTCTTCCTGCTGGTGTTCACGTCGCACTCGAACGAGTCGGACGATGTGGGGCGGGAGGTGGGGCTGGCGGTCAAGACCAAGTCGCACGTGATCCCGGTGCGGTTCGAGAACGTGGAGTTCTGCGACAACCTGGAGTATTACCTGACGGTCACGCAGTGGTGTGATGCGACGGGGGCGTTCGATGAGCCGGAGATCCGCGCGCTGGCCGAGCGGGTGCTGGCGATCCGGGCCAGGACGCGGGGCGGGGATGCGGGGGCGATGGCGACGGCGACGGCGCCGAATGCGGGCGGGGCGGGGGGCGGAGCGGCGGGTTCGGCGGCGGGCGGGAGTTCCGGGCCGGACATCACGGTGCAGTCGAACCCGGCGACGGTGACGCCGCTGAAGGGAAGGCGGTGGGAGAAGGATGTGCGCGTGGAGTTTGGTCCGCGCGCGGCGATCGCGGTGGGGATCCTGGTGCTGGCGATCTCGGCTGCGATCGTGTGGACGGTGTTCAAGCTGGTGAATCCCAAGCCCGGCCCCGGGCCGGAAACTCCGCAGACGGCGGGGGCGGGTGACAAGGGCGGCGCGGAGAAGGGGGGAGCGGATCCGGGCAAGGGTGAGAAGCAGGAGGCTGAAACGGCGACCCGGACGGCGGCGGTGGTGCCGGAGGGGAAGGCGCTGGGGGCCGAGGCGCTGGCGGCGATGCAGAAGCGGCTGGACGGGTACCAGCGGCGGCGGGCGATGGTGTACTGGACTTCTCCGAGCGTGGGGACCTCGGCGAGCGCGGGGAACTCGGGAGGAGCCAGGACGGCGCGGGTGGGTCGGAAGGACTACCTGGTTTCGGGTCGGAGCGGGGATCAGCTGGCGATGTTTGTGGAGGGGACGGCGGACGGGGTGGCGATGCGGGTGCTGCCGTCGGGCGTGCTGTTGTTCCGCGGGACGGGCCTGCCGGGGGGCGGGGCGGACGATGCGGTGATGTTCGAGCTGGATGAGAAGGCGGGGGTGCGGCTGCTGGAACGCGGGCTGATCGGGGCGGGGACGGAGGTGTGGTCGGGGATGCGCGCGGGCGGGGAGCAGGTGGTGATCGCGTTCTGCCGGCAGGGTTCATCGCCGGCGAGTTCGTACGTGACGGGGATGCTCGGGCAGGACCGGACGGTGCCGGTGACGGGCGATGAGGGCGTGACGTTTGATGCGATCTGCGGGACGGAGCTTGAGATCGCGGCGAGCCGGGCGACGCAGCGCGGTCCGGCGCAGCTGACGGGTGTGGTGGAGCTCTCGCGGGAGGACCGGGGGCGGGCCAAGTCGCCGGTGACGATCTTCGCGCGGTGCACGGATGAGCAGAATCGGGAGACGGTGGCGCCGCGGGAGATCGCGACGCTGAGCGAAGCGCAGCCGTCGGCGAAATTCTCGGTGGAGGTGCCGGCGAGCAGCGGCACGGCGGTGCTGGAGATCCGGCACGGGAACCCGGGGAAGATCGTGCCGGTGTGGGGCGGGGTGAGGTTCGAGCGTCCGCAGGCGGGGAGGTCGCAGGGCGAAACGCCGCAGGTGGCGACGCCGGGCGGGACGGATTCCAAGATCCCCACGACTACCCCCACGACTACCCCCACGAGTACCCCCACGAGTACCCCCACGGGTACCCCCACAAGCGCCCCCACGGGTTCCCCCACGACTCCGTCCACGTCTGGCCCGGGAGGCGCGCCGGCTGTGAACCCGGACCCGTCCAAGCCGGCGGGCGAGCGCAAGGCGCTGGGCGCGGAAGAGATGGCCGAGCTGAGCCGGCGGGTTGCCGGGTACGCGAGGCGGCTGGCGGCGGTGGTGAGCGTGGGCTCGGCGGCGGATGGGGCGGAGGTGCAGATCGCGAGGAAGGACTTCACGGTGCTGGGGCTCAAGGGGGATCGCCTGACGGTGGCGCAGGTCGATTCGAGGGAACCGGTGGGGCTGAAGCTGACGCCGGCTGGGGTGCTGGAGTTCAAGGGGGCGGGGCTGCCGTCGGGTGGGACGGGTGACCTTGTCGAGTTCGAGTTCGATCAGAGGACGACGAGGATCCTGATCGATGCGGGGCAGATCAACGCGGGGACGGAGATCTGGTCGGGCCAGCGGCAGGGGTCGGAGAAGCTGTACATCGCGTTCTGCCACCCGGATTCGATCCCGGCCAGTTCGCTGGTGACGGGGATCCCGGCCGAGGCGCGGCGCGTGCCGGTGACGGCCAAGGGGGCGATCCTGTTTGATGCCAGCAGCGGGGCGAGCCTGGGGGTGCCCGTGGGGCGTGCGACTCGGGACGGGTACACGCTGCTGAACGGGGTGGTGGCGTTGTCGCGGGCGGATGCAGCGCGGGTGAGCGGGCCGGCGGCGATCACGGCGGTGTGCTTCGACGATGTGACCAACGGGCCGCTGCTGCACATCGCGACGCTGCGTGCGGAGGAGACGTCGGCGAGGTTCTCGGTGGAGGTGCCCAAGGGGACGCAGACGGTGCAGCTGGCGGTGCGGGGGGAGAACGTCACGCCGGTGTGGGGCGGGGTGAGGTTCGAGCGGGTGACAACGGCGCAGGGGCCCGAGCCGAGCGCGGAGGAGAGCGGGAAGCCCGGGGGGCCGGCGGCGGGGCAGGATCCGCGGGCGAGCCGACCGGGGGCGCAGACGCCGCTGAGCGAGGAGGCGATCCGAGACCTGTACAAGCGGCTGGACGGGTATTCCAAGCGACTGGCGGTGTTCTACTTCAGCGATATCGGCCAGGGCCGGGGTCAGTGGCAGGTGATGCGGAAGGACCTGACCGCGCTGGGGCGGATCGCCGGTGAGAAGTACGTTTTCGGGGCGGCCGACCGCTCGCAGCTGACGATGCAGATCACTCCGGCGGGGGCGCTGGAGTTCAAGGGCGCGGGGCTTCCGGGCGGGGGTGCGGATGACGATGTGAAGTTCGTGCTGGATGAGCGGCTGACGAAGATGCTGGTCGACGGCGGGCAGGTGCACGCGGGGACGGAGGTCTGGAGCGGGGCGCGTGGGCGCGGGGAGCGGGTGCTGATGGCGATCTGCCACCCCGACTCGATGCCGGCCAGCGCGCTGGCGCCGTCGAGCGAGGCGCGGAGCGTGCCGGTGCCGGCCAAGGGCGGTCCGATGTTCGATGTGTCGAGCGGCGAGAGCCAGATGGTGGCGATCGGACGGATGAAGCAGGCGGGGTTCACCCGCCTGACGGGCGTGGTGGCGCTGTCGCGGCAGGATGCAGCGCGGGTGAAGGGGCCGTTGACGGTGTACGCGGTGTGCTACGACGAGCACAAGAAGGAGACGGTGCCGCAGCGCGAGATCGCCACGCTGGGCCCGGAGGCGCTGTCGGCGAGCTTTTCGATCGAGGTGCCGCGGGGGACCGAGTTGGGGCTGCTGTACATCCAGCGCGACAACCCGGAGAAATTCGTGCCGCTGTGGGGCGGGGTAAGGCTGGAGAGGCCGGATGGCCGGAAGTGAGCGGGGAGGTGGGGAGCGGGTGGAGGGACGAGATTGGGGGGCGGGAGGGCGGAGT
>JBGAOZ010000021.1:0-97116 GCA_044221545.1 Phycisphaerales bacterium | reverse complement strand
CGCGGCCACCGTCTCCCCGCTCTCCCGCTGCTCACGGATGATCCGCACCCACCGCGCTCGCGCCGACTCGGTCCTGCTCATGCACGTCATCTTCGCCGACCTCGACCACGCCGCAAGATGCGGTCCACGTATCGCTCACTGACCATCTCGCTCCGACCCGTGGCCGGTGGGAACATGACCGAACTCACCATCGTGCAGGAAAACGTGCCGTCGCAGATCCCCGTCGAGTTCTGCTATCTCGGCTGGCAGGAATCCCTCTCGCTCCTGGCGCTGCTCGTCGAGCCCGAGGTTTCGTAACGGCTCGCAGGGCGTCACGACTTGACCAGTCCGACGTGCCACTGGTTTGGCAGCTCTGCGCCAACCAGTGCGCCTCGAGGCCCGCCATCATCGAATCTGTGTTCACCTTCTCACGGCTCACCCTCCGGGACTAGCCGCGCCCCGATACAACCGCATCCAATCCCCACCCACAACCCCACCCCCTCTCCGCGCCCTCGGCGACCTCCGCGTCAAAAACCTCTTCTCTCCTCCGCGTCACTCCGTCCCCTCCGTGCCCTCTGTGTTCTCTTCCCCACGATAGACTCACACGGAAGGAGCACACATGCACCTCGCGCTCGCCATCCTCTGCTCGCAGCTGGCCGCGATCCCGCCCGCGGATCGCCGGCCTCTCATCCTCCCCACCGCGCCCCAGGCCTGGGGCGGCGTCGGCGTCTGCTATGGCGCTGAACGCGATGGCCAGCACCCCGGCGGGCCAGCGCCCACCGAAGCGCAGATCTCCGAGGATCTCCACCTGATCGCCCAGCACTGGAGCATCCTGCGCATCTACGCCGCCCAGGGCGTTGCCCAGAAGGCCTGTGCGATCATCCGGGACCAGAAGCTGCCCCTGCACGTCCTCGTCGGCGCCTGGATCGCCCAGGAATCAAGGCCCGACGACCACGGCAACCCCGTGAGCCCCGACGAGAAGCTCGCCGCCTTCAACCGCGCCGAGGTCGCCGCCGCGATCACGCTCGCCAACGACTACCCCGACGTCGTGCTCGCCGTCAACATCGGCAACGAAGCCCTCGTGAACTGGTCCGATCATCGCGTGCCGACCTCGGTGATCATCGGCTACCTCCGCGAGGCCCGCGCCAAGGTCAAGGTTCCTGTCACCACCTGCGACACCGAGATCTTCTGGACGAGCCCACAGAGCACCGCGGTCGCCGAAGAGTGCGACTTCCTCGCCCTGCACGCCTACGCGATGTGGAACGGCCAGAACATCCGCGATGCCATGACCTGGACCCGGGATCGCCTCCACGCGGTCCGCACCATGCACCCCGGGATGCCGATCATCATGACCGAGCTGGGCTGGGCGACCAGCAAGGGATCGCAGGGCGATCAGGCCCGCCTGATCACCGCCGAGCCCAACGAGCGCGACCAGGAAGTCTTCTTCCGCACCTTCCGCGACTGGGCGGTCGAGGTCAAGCAGCCGTACTTCTTCTTCGAGGCCTTCGATGAGAACTGGAAGGGCGGGAGCGAGCCCGGCGAGGTCGAGAAGCACTGGGGCGTCTTCAACGCCGACCGCACGCCCAAGCTCGTCTTCCGCAAGCCCGAGCCGGCGCCCGCGCGCGAGCACCGCTGAGCCGGTCGTTACCGGCCCGCGCCGTTGCGCGAGTACTCGAGCACGGCCGCGGCCTTGGTCCGCACGAACTCCAGCTCCTTCTGGCGGGCCTCGGGCTTGGCCGATTCCCACCACGCGTCGGCCTTGGCGCTGGTCCGGCAGATCCTCGTCACGGCGGCGTAGCAGGCCACCTGCTTGGCCGTGGGCGTGCCCTCGGCCGTGGGCAGTTCGGGCACCAGCCACTCCAGCGCGGCCGGGTCGGCCTTGGCCAGCGCGGCCGCGGCCGGCTTCTCCTGCGCGCGGTCCAGCAGCGCGCCGATGCTCGAGTGCGTGGCCAGTGAGGCCAGCAGGTCGTAGATCCGCGCCACCTCCCCGGGCTGGAGGTCCGGCCGGGCCAGCAGGCCGATGATCGCCGAGTCCGCCCGGCGGATCCCCAGCCGCCAGACCTTCTGCGCGGCCAGCCGCGCCTGGGGCTTGGGCGTGGTGAGGTCCTCGAGCTTGGGCCGGATGTCCTTGTCGTAGAGCTCATCGCTGAACTTGGCGTACGCGGAATTCAGCCGGGCGGCGAACACCTCGGGCTGGGCCACCTCGCCGGGACCCATCTGCTCGAGCAGCTTCCCCTCGCACGTCAGCACCGCGCAGTAGAGCCCGAAGCCCGTCGGCAGGCCGAGCTTCTGCGCTTCATCCACCACCCGGCTGTTGCGGTTGACCCGCAGGGGCACGAAGCGCTTCTGGATGATGCCGACCACCACCGGGTCCCGGAAGCAGTCCTCCTGCGCATCCTCGAGGTCCTCGGCGTCGCGGTCCCGCCCGTCCTTGACCCAGATCAACAGGGGCATCGACTGCTCGGCCGCGCGGTCCACCGCCTGCCTGGCGTTGCCGCTCCACTGCACGGGGTTCTGCGCGATCGCCCAGCGCGCGGGCACGAGCACCGCGATCAACGCGGCCGCGGCGAGCAGGGTGCTTCGGAACTGGTTCATGCTCAACTCCATGGTGACCGCCGTGGTCCACCGGTGCTCAGTCTACACCGCGATCGCCGCCGGCGCGGCACGACCCCGGCCGGGCCGCGAGCCCGCGACTCCACCCCGCCGCCGGCACCCCGCCCGGCGACCGTTGCGCCGACGGGGCGTTCACCACGTCCCTCTGTTATCACCGAGGGCCCTGCGCTGCCCTCGGTGTGCGATGACCGGGCGTGTGCGCACGGGAAGCGATTCCTCATTAGAAGCCCGTGGATGCCCCTCCCGGCCGCGGACTTGCGGGTGGTCCCGCGGGTCATCTTCCGGCTTGGAAGCGATCCTGGGGCATCGTGGCGCATATCCATCTTTGTGCGCACAATAAGATCCATAGTTGCCGCACGCCCAGGGCCGTAATGAGGTGATCCGCACGCGCGGCACTACACGGCGACCCGCGCCAGGCCCATGGCCCGGCGCCACGCCGAGAGCTGGCCGAGGTGCCCGGATTCGTGCTTGACCATCAGCGTCACGAGCATGTCCCCGACCGTGGGGTGCAGCGCCCGCCAGCGCTCCAGCGGCACGGGGGCGGAGGTGATGTGATCCCCGAGTCGCTCGAGCGCTGCCTGGCCCCGGGCGTGCAGGCGGTCCCAGTCGGCGAGCAGTTCGTCCCCCGATGCGTAGGCCGCCGCGTCGGGGAGCGGCTCGGACTTCTGCCCGTAGCGGTGCTCGGCGGGGTCCTCGAATGGGGCGGCGCTGGCCAGCGCCACGCAGATCCCGGCGTAGAGGTTCAGGTGGCTGAAGATCCACGCCGGGTGGTTCATCGTGCGCCCCGGGACCGGCTGGGCGAGCCAGCGTGCCGCGTCGAGGTCGCCGGCCAGCCGCTGCGCGTACGTGCCGTTGCGCTTCCACGTGATCAGGATCGCCGAGCCGATCGCGTTCATCTTGCAAGCGTATCGCGGCGGATCGCCGAGGCCCTCACCGCGATCCGATCCGGGCTCATCGGGCCGGCGCTACTTCGGGGCCATCAACTGCTGGTACGCGAGCTCGAAGGACTCGGGCCCCACGCTGATGCTGCCGCGGAAGGGGTTGTCCATCGCCGCGGTCAGGAAGATGAGCAGCGCGATCAGCACGGCGAGCAGGACCATCAGCAGGACGTGCGCGGCGAGCCGGTCCATGACGAAGCACCAGACCAGGGCGATGTTGATCAGGCCGCCGGCGAACACGACGAGCCAGAGGACCTCGGGCAGCCCCTGGGTGACGGACTCGAGGCGTTCGCGCCGGCAGTCGAGCATCGTGTTGAACTGCGTGAAGGCCTCGGCGACGAAGACCTTCTGGATCTCGTCGGTGGGAACGACCTGCGAGAAGCGGGCGAGGAACTCGTCGATGTACGCCTCGCCGCCGGCGGGGATGATCCCCTTCTTGTGCTGGGGCCAGGCGTCGTCGATGACGTAGCGGGTGTACCGGCGGAGGGTGTCCTGGAGCTGCGTCCGACCGGGCTCGGGCAGGCAGGAGACATCGCGGTACAGGGCGCCCAGGCTCGCGGTCTCGCGGGAGACCTTGGCATCGGCGTCGGCGAAGTCGGACCAGGCGCCGACGGCGATCAGCCCGAGGGTGATGCCGTAGAACACTCCCGCGGCCGAGAGGATGTAGCTGACGACGTCGTTGGAGCCGGGTGGGGGCCCGAAGATCCGACGGACCCACGGGCGGAAGATGACCAGACCGCCGACCGAGAAGGCGCTGAAGATCGCGCACAGAAGGGTGGCGAAGAGCCAGTTGGGGAGGTCGTACACCCAATAGAAATCCATGGCCAGACGGTACCTCGCGCCCCCGAGAGTCGCAAGCGTCTCCCGGATCCGGGCGGGCGTTCTCGCGGGCGGGAGCGGCGCCGGGTGTCGCGGCGTGGAGGCCGGCGCTACGCTGCGGGCACGATCCGGCCTCCCGAAGGGGGCCGATTCGCGGCCGATGGGATCTGCCCCGTCGGTCGCACGGGCCATCGGAAGGAGGAGGAGACATCATGCGTAGTTTTCAGTTCGTGTGCGCTGCCGCCGCGGCGGCGGCGGTCGGTTCGTCGGCCTCGGCGCAGCTGGTCTTCGGGACCACGTCGACCAACACATCCAACCCGGCGGCGGTCTACCTGAACGTGAACACCGGGGTGACGGTCAACCTGTGGAACTCGGCCTCCAACAAGAAGGTCAACGGGCTGGCCTCGGACACGTCGATCGGCCGGCTGTACGCCAACGACGCGGCGCGGCTGAACTACTGGGACTACGGCAACCTGGGCACCGCGCCGACGTTGATCGCCGGCATGTACCGCACCAACGACAACATCACGTTCACGGCGACCGGCGTGGACGGGATGGCCTGGGCCAACGGGAAGCTGTACGGCTCGACGTCGTTCGGGAGCACGGTGTACGACCGCGGGATCTACCAGATCAGCACCGTCAACGACGGCGCCGGCCACTGCGTGATGACGCCGCTGTGGCTTGACCCCACCGGCGTGGGATCCTCCAGCGGCACCATCCAGTTCGGCGGCATCGACTACAACCCCGCCGACAACAAGTTCTGGGTCACCAACGGCACGGACACCACGGGGTCGGGGGGCACCTACACCCGCGGCATCTTCACGGTGGATGCCTTCGGCGGCGGCGCGCTGACCAAGATCGCCGATTTCCCGGCCGGGCACCTGCAGATCGACGGCCTGGCGATCGGCGGCGGGCACGCGTGGGTCACCGAACAGGCGCCCTCGTCCAGCACGGTGAACATCTTCGGCTACAACCTGGCGACCGGCGTGTACGACAAGTCGTTCACGTTCGCGCTGACAGATGCGACGCAGCGGGCCTCGGGTGCCACGTGGGCTCCCGGCGCGTACGCGCCGTTCCCGTCCCCGGCGGCGGCGGGTCTGTTCGGGATCGCCGCGGCGGCGGGCCTGCGGCGCCGGCGCTGAGGGGTGTAACGGCCTGTTGCGTGAATGATCGTGTACGGCGGCGCTCCCGGGAGCGCCGCCGTTTTTCGTTGGGTCGGAGCTGCCGGGGCTTGGCGGGCTGTGCGCGCGGCGGTAACCCCGAGCTTGCGCTCGGGGCTCGTATAGGGGTTCGTGGAGCGGCCCGCCTATTCCAAGGTTGGACGGTTCCAGAAGATGTAGTCGGCGTCGATGGGCTGGCCGCCGAGGTCTTTGACGAGGGTGGCGATCTGGCCGCGGTGGTACCAGGCGTGGCCGAAGACCTGCGTGAGCAGATCGATGAGGGGCCAGCGGCGGCGCTTGCCGTCGTGGCCGGTCCACGCAACCTCGGCGAGCACGGCCTCTTCGGTGAGGCCGGCGAGGTAGCTGACCCAGCGCTGTTCGACATCGGCGGTGACGGCCGGGAGCTCTTCGAGGGTGGTGGGAGGGAACCAGTCGGAGGGCTTGTCGGCGCAGATCCCCAGGCGGAAGAGCCACATGTGGCGGGCGGCGATCAGGTGGGCGGCCTTGCCCAGGGCGCGGGCGAACTGGGGATCGGTTCGCCTGGGGTCGGGGACCGACCGGAGCATGGCGAGCACCTTGGCGTTGCAGTCGCGCTCGTAGTCGTAGAGGAGCCTGAAGCGCGAGAGGTGCGTGGGCGGCGGGGTGGTGGGCATCGGCAACGGTAGAGCGGCGGGGCCGGGGGATCGATGCCGCGGCGCGCGGGGCCGTTCCGGGCGGCATTATCCCGGATCGGGTGCAAGGTCCGGGGACCGGGGACGCACGTGTTGAGGCGGGCGATCGGTTCGGTGGGCGTGCCACGGGCCGTATCGCCCGGTCCGGGTGATGCCGCGAGCCCCGAAGGAGAGACAATCATGAACCGCAACCTCTGTTTGGCAATGCTCGCCGGGGGCCTGCTGGCCTCGGCGGCGGTGGCGCAGAACTTCGGCGCCCGGCTGATCGACGGCAGCGCGATCCTGGACTACACGACCAACGGCAGCAGCTCGCTGCCGACCTATTCCCAGGGCCCCGTGGGGGAGGTGCCGATGAACTTCCAGATCGACGGGTTCCCGGGTCAGCCGGGGACCAACCAGGTGTACAGCGGGAACTGGTTCTACCGGATCGCCGGGGACGACCGGGAGCGTCACTTTGCCAATGCATCGACGCGGACGCCCACGGGGACCAACCACATGGAGTGGGAGTTCCCGACCGTGTACACGGGCGGGGCTTCGCAGACGGTGGTGCCGGATCTCTCGGCGCACATGCACTTCGGGGTGTACGACACGGGGCAGGACACGGCGCTGTTCTCGACCGATGCGTGCTTCATCAACCACGGTTCGACGCCGATCACCGTGGATGTGTTCTTCGCGATCGACATCGATCTCGATGTGTCGCCCGGCGGGGACTCGTACCAGGCCTTGAGCTACCTGGGGCCGGACCGGCTCTGGACGCTCAACGACGGCGGTGTGACCGGCATGTTCCTGGGGCACAGCGCCGACGGGGCGGGTGTCGGTCCGGTCCCTGTTTTCATGTCACAGATGACCGACACCTTTCCGAGCGATTTCATCCCGGATGTGAACTCCGGGGGTTACGGGGCCGGCGACAACGCGGCGGTGATGCAGTGGCACGAGATCGTGTACCCCGGCCATCGGGTGTGCGTGGATGCGCTGGTGGGGATCGGGCGCAACGGGGAGATCCCGGTGATGCCCTCGCCGGGCGCGGTGGTGGTGATGGGGGTCGGCGCGATCGCGGGGCTGGGGCGGCGTCGGGCGCGGTGGGGGCGATAGGAATCGGCGGGTGGCGGGCGGGCCGATCGCTCGTCATCGAACTCCGTGGATCGGATTGGCGTGCGCGCCCAGCGCGGCGAGCAGGCGCGAGAGGCATTGGTCCTCGTCGGCGGGGTGGACGGCGACGGTGAGCATGGGATGGTCGGCGGCGCGATCGGGGGTCTTCTGGATCGAGGCGGGGTAGAGCTTGTTGTGCTCGAACTTGATCCAGACCGGGGTGTCCTTGAGCAGTCCGCGGAAGGCGGGCCAGTGCCATGTCGGTGGGAGCGGGAACTTGGGATTGGCCGTGACGCCCGGGTACAGGTGCGCAGCGCAGCCCAGGGCGGCGAGCACCTGGGCGAGGTCATCGCCCGTGGGCGCGCCGGCGTCCAGGGCGATCAGCGCGGGGGAGAGGTTCGTGACATCGATGAACAGGCCCGCGATGAACTGGGCGAACGATCCGGCGATGGGAACTTCCCGCGGGGATTCGAGGTCGATGTGAGTAAGGGTTGGTTGGGGGCCGGCGCGGTAGTCCAGGCAGCACCATGTGTGGCCGTCGCCGTCGAGCGGGATGAGGCCCTCGGGCAGTTGCCACTGGGTGCGGGCGAGCGTCGTGAGCTGGGTGAGGCCGTTGGAGTGCGCCGGGTGCACGCCGGCCAGGCGGGTGAGCGGGTAGAGCTTCTCACCGTAGACCTTGGCGGCCGTGGGTTTGAGCCTGAAGGAGCACAGCCGGATCGTGCCGCCGTTGCGGACTTTCAGGATCATCAGCAGCTCGGCGGGGAGTTTGACACCCAGCGCCGCTTCGGTGCGGGCGAACTCCTGGTCGGTCGCCGCATCGGGGATCTCGCCGGGGAGCGCGGGGCTGAAGAGGCCGGCGGGTACGGTGAAGTTCGTGGGATCGATGCCCATGGGCGAGCCTCCGGCGCGGGTGAACCGTGGGAAGAGGGCATACTACCGGGTTGCGGGAGTTACGCAAGCGCGGCGGCGTGGTCAGGGCGTGATGATCGGTCCGGTGTCGACGACCTCGAAGTCATGGCCCTTGACGCCCGAGAGCGAGGCGAGTTCATCGTCGTTCCAACGCGGGTCGGGGGCGCCGGAGATGAACCAGTTGCCGCCGTTGTCGGCGACCATCATGCCGTAGGTCTTGAGGGCCTGGAGGATGGGCCGCACGCTGGCGGGGTATGTTGCGGTGTTGAAGCCGGCCTTGAGGCGGAGGCGCAGGCCCATCGGGGGGCGGTTGGCGTTGGTGGATGAGCTTGCCCAGTGGGTCGCGGGGTGGATGTACGCCTTCTGTGTGAGCTGGACGGTGAAGCGCAGGGCGTGGCGGATCTGGCCTGTGAGCACGGCCTCGTCGTAGCGGACCAGGCCGGGGAAGATGGGCAGGCCGGCGGCGTCGGCGCTGGTCCATGTTTCGGGCCGGAGTTTGTTGGAGGTGAGATCGAAGACCGCGCCGCAGCCGGCGTTCCAGGAGCCGTCGGCGTTGGGAAAGGCGTAGTACATCTCGTAGAGCTTGCGGCGGACAGGGTCGATGACCAGGACGTGGCGATCGCCTGTCGAGTCGGGTCCGCCTTCGATCGGTGCGCTGGCGGGGATGGGGTAGGGTCCGGGGTCGGACTGGTCTTCATAGAGGGTGAAATCGACGGGGACGAGGGGCTGGCCGGGCTTGGCGATGCAGAAGGGGATGCCGTTGGGAGCGCCGTCCCAGACGGTGCCGAAGTCCGGGTGCAGTCCGGTGCTTGCGCCGATGGAGCTGATGAAGTTGAGGGAGTTGGGGTGGACGGGCAGGGCGGAGATGTCCTGGTTCCAGGGGTTGTCGGGAGGAAAAACAGGAATACACGGGACCTGGGTGCAATCCCGCAGGGGAGTGGGGACATTGAGAATGGGGCTCACGGGCTGGAAGCGTGCGGAACAGATCGCGACCAGCGCACCCAGTGCCAGCGGAACGGCGGCCTGGAGGAGAGTGGGTCTCATGATCGGGGCAGGTTACCGCGCGGGCCCGATTTGGCGAGAACTTTGTCGCGGGATTTGGCGCCGAGCAACGGTGAAGACGATGCGATTCGCTTGCACGGAGACCACGGAGCGGGGGCCGCGGGGGAATCAGGATGGGCGGCGTGCCGCGGGCTTCCTGGTGGGGCCGCCGGCGGGGGCGATGCGTTCGATGACGTGTTCGACACCGCGGCGGCCGAGCGTGAGGATCGCGTTGTCCTGCTGCATGACGAACATGTAGTTGGCGGCCAGGAGCATGGCGTCGAGCTCGAAGACGGCCTGGGGGCGATCGGTGCGCGGGGAGATCTCGCGCCGTTCGACGGCCTCGCGGAGGCACTGGTCGATGAGCGAGAGCCACTGCGAGCCGACGGCGGCGACCTGATCGCGGGCTCGGCCGGGGCGCGTGTCGAGCTCGGCGGCGAGCGCGGCGAAGAAGCAGCCTCCGGGGAAGACGCGCCTGCGGACGTGGGAGAGGAACGAGTCGGCGAGCGTGCGCAGGCGGGCCAGCCCCGGGGGGGCGGCGTTGATGTGGGTCACGACGTCGTCCTGGAAGATGTCGATGGCGGTCTGGATGATCGCCAGCTCGAGTTCTTCCTTGGAGCCGAAGTGGGCGTAGAGGCCGCTCTTGCTCATGCCCAGCTGGTCGGCGAGCTCTCCGAAGGAGAGGCCGGCGAAGCCCTTGGTGGTGGCGAGCGCGGCGGCGGCGTGCAGGATGGCGTCGCGGCTGGCGATCCCGTCGGCGCGGGGCTTCCGCGGGTGGTGGGGAACGGCATCGGGCGTGGGTACGGATTTTTGAGTGCTCACGGTTGACATGATAGCACGACCGTTCGTATTGTGCTGAGGTAGTACGAACGATCGTGCTTTTTAGGACACTTTGAACCGGAGATCGAGTCATGATCGCGAAGGCAACGGAGTTGCAGGCATCGTCGGGGAACGCGGGCGGGGCATGGAAGCCCGACCTTGAGGGGATCAAGCAGAGGCAGCGGGTCACGTGGGGGAGCGGGGATTTTTCGGTGGTGGCGGCGCGGCTGGTGCTGCCGGCCGAGCAGCTGTGCGAGGCGGCGGACCTGCAGGCGGGGTGGCGGGTGCTGGACGTGGCGACCGGGAGCGGGAACGCGGCGATCGCGGCGGCGCGGCGGGGGTGCGATGCGGTGGGGGTGGACTACGTGCCGGCGCTGCTCAAGCGCGGGGAGCTGCGTGCCCAGGCCGAGCACATGGGCGTGGTGTTCATGGAGGGGGATGCGGAGAAGCTGCCGTTTGCGTGCGGGACGTTCGATGCGGTGCTGTCGATTTACGGGGCGATGTTCGCTCCGGACCATCTCAAGACGGCGGCGGAGCTTCTGCGGGTGTGCCGGCCTGGCGGGAAGATCGCGCTGGCGAGCTGGACACCGGAGGGGTACATCGGCGAGGTGTTCCGGACGATGGGGAGCTACGTGCCGCAGGCGAGCGGGCTGGCGCCGCCGGTGATGTGGGGCGATGAGGGGTACCTGAAGGGGATCTTCAACGGTGGGATCCGCTCGATCCAGAGCCGCAAGCGGACGGCGATCTTCCGGTACCGCTCGGCGGAGGAGAACGTGGAGTTCTTCCGGACGTACTACGGGCCGACGCTCAAGGCGTTCGGTGGGCTGGACCGGGAGAAGCAGTGGTCGCTGGCGGGAGAGCTGGCGGAGCTGGCGCGGAAGTACGATCGCAACGGCGGCGCGGGCGGGCCCGGTGGCGATCCAGGCCGAGTATCTGGAGACGGTGATCCAGCGGTCGTGATGGGGCATCCACGCGGAAGGCCTTGTGGGGCACGTGGGGGGCGTAGGGGGAGGGGACAAGCGCGTGGGAATGCTGGACGGCGAGCCGGGGCGTGGGGCCGAGGTGCTGTTCGAGACCGAGCGGCTGGTGCTGCGCCGGTTCACGCCGGGGGATGTCGAGCTGTTGGTCGAGCTGGATTCGGACCCCGAGGTGATGCGGCACATCAACGGGGGGCCGCCGACGTCGCGCGAGCAGGTGCAGGGGGACATCATCCCGCGCTGGATGGCGATGTACGCGGCGGGCCTGGGGCGGGGGTTCTGGGCGGCGTGCGCGCGGGAGGATGGGCGGTTCCTGGGGTGGTTCCATCTCAAGCAGGGGTACTACTGGCCGGATGAGCTGGAGGTCGGGTACCGGCTGCGGCGGGCGGAGTGGGGGAAGGGTGTGGCGAGCGAGGGGACGTGCGGGCTGATCGCCCACGCGTTCGAGACGCTGGGGGAGCGCCGGGTGATCGCGTGCACGCTGGTGGCAAACGTGGGGTCGCGGCGTGTGATGGAAAAGTGCGGGATGGTGTTCGAGCGCGAGTTTGTCGAGCAGCGGTTCCCGGGCGCCGACAAGCGGGCGGTCAAGTACGTGATCGACCAAACCTGACAGAGGGCGTGATCGAGGAGAAGAGAACCCCGAGGCCGCCGGGGGGAGAGAGAGCGGCACGGAGAGGACGGCGGGCAGGCGTTCATGCCCGCCTGTCCTTCTCTGTGCTTCCCCGGGGGCGTTGGGCGTCGCGTGCCGTGATCAGGATCCGAACCTGGACCGGAGCGATTGGGAGAATCTCTTGAGGTAGAAGTCGTCGCCGATCATGTAGTGCAGGATCGCGCGCGGGATGGGGCTGGAGATCCTGCCCTTTTCGGTCACGGTGAGGCGGGTGCGGCCGTTGCCCAGGTCCTCGAAGCGGTGCTCCCAGCTTCCGGAGAAGGGGCCGTTGTCGTCGGTGATGGTGCGGGTGACGAGGGTGGGGGGCGTCTTGACGGTTTCCTCGAGGACGAAGGAATTGCGGCCCTGCAGCTGGCGGAACGTGCGGTGGCCGTTGCGGTCGGGGAGCAGTTCGACCTTGGTGATGTCGGGGAGCCAGGCGGGGAAGTTGGCGACATCGTCGATGGTCGCCCAGACTTCGTCGATCGGTTTGCCGAGCTCCACGGACATGGAGGCGGTGTGCTCTTCGGGGACGAGGGAGCCGAGGATCCCGAGGACGCCGACGGCGAGGATGAGCAGGCCGAGGAGGGTGATGCCGAGGTAGATGAGCATGCGCATCTCCGTGTGCTCCGTTGGGCGGGCGGTCCGGGCGGGCAGAGGGTACCTGCGGCCGGTGGCGGGAGCAAACATCGCCGGCGCGGCGGGCTGTACCATGGGGGCATGAAGTCAAAGACCCGCCGTCATCGGCCGTGGATCGCCATCGCGTGGTGCGTGCTTGCGTGGATGGCGGGGAGCGGGGCGCTCGCGCAGCCGTCGGCGGGGCCGGACTGGCTGATCGATCCGTCGAGCTTCAGGGCCGAGGCGCGGGAGACGGCTTCTCCGGCGCGCGAGATCACGCTGCGCAACGGGCTGGTGGCGCGGGTGATCCGCCTGGCGCCCAACGCGGCGACGGTGGCGCTGGACAACCTGGTCACCGGCACCGGTGAGGTGCGGAGCGTTCGTCCGGAGGCCTCGCTCACGATCGATGGGATCGCGTATGACCTGGGGGGGCTGGTGGGCCAGCCGATCCACAACTACCTGGACCCGGCGTGGCTGGGGGCGATGCGGGCGGACCCCGGGGCGTGGGTGTACGCGGGGCATCGCGTGACCAGGGCCTCGGCGCGGCTGGCGTGGAAGCCGCGGGCGGAGTGGCTCGCGCGGGTGCCGGCGTGGCCGCCGGCGGGCGTGGGGGTCGAGCTGGATTTCGTTCCGCCGGCGGGCGGACCGGAGAAGCTCGGGGCGACGGTGCACTACGAGATGTACGACGGCGTGCCGCTGGTGTGCAAGTGGGTGACGCTGCGCAACGGGGGAGAGAAGCCGGTCACGGTGGACGGGTTCAAGGCCGAGCAGCTCGCGTGCGTCGAGCCGGCCTCGCTGGTGGGCGGGGGTCCGGAGGCGTTCGCGGAATTCCCGCGCGGGATCCACGTGGAGACGGACTACGCGTTCGGCGGGGCGATGGACACGTTGGCGGACAACCCGGCGGTGGCGTGGAAGGTCGATCCGCTGTACCAGACGCAGGTGAACTACGAGCGCAGGACGCCGTGCCTGCTGGAGTGCGGGCCGCGCGTGGGGCCGGGGGAGGTGGTCGGGCCGGGGGAGACGTTCGAGAGCTTCCGGGTGTTCGAGCTCTTGTACGACTCGACCGACCGCGAGCGGCGGGGGCTGGCGCTGCGGCGGATGTACCGGACGGTGGCGCCGTGGGTGCTGGAGAATCCGTTGATCTTCCACGTGCGATCGGCCGAGCCGGCGGCGGTGCGGGCGGCGATCGAGCAGGCGGCGGCGGTGGGATTCGAGCTGATCATCATGACGTTCGGGAGCGGGTTTGAGATCGAGAACCGTGACCCGGCGTACGTGGCGCAACTGAAGGGGCTGTGCGAGCTGGCGCACTCGAAGGGGATCGCGCTGGGCGGGTACTCGCTGCTGGCGAGCCGGTCGATCGATGCGCAGAACGATGTGGTGAACCCCAAGACGGGAAAGGTGGGCGGGTTCGCGACGTTCGGGAACTCGCCGTGCCTGGGTTCGGGGTGGGGGCGCGGGTACTTCGAGAAGCTGTACGGGACGATCGCGGAGGCGGGGCTGGATGTGCTCGAGCACGATGGGTCGTACCCGGGGGATGTGTGCGCTTCGACGGTGCACCCGGGGCACCGGGGGCTGGCCGATTCGCAGTGGACGCAGTGGAGGACGATCTCGTCGTTCTACGCGTGGTGCCGCGGGCGGGGTGTCTACCTGAACGTGCCGGACTGGTACTACCTGGCGGGTTCGAGCAAGTGCGGGATGGGGTACCGGGAGACGAACTGGTCGCTGCCGCGCGAGCAGCAGGAGATCATCGAGCGGCAGAATATCTACGACGGCACGTGGACCAAGACGCCGAGCATGGGGTGGATGTTCGTTCCGCTGACGGAGTACCAGGGCGGGGGCGCGGCGGCGACCATCGAGCCGCTCGCGGAGCACCTGGATCACTACAAGCGCCGGATGCAGGACCTGCTGGGGGCGGGTGTGCAGGCGTGCTGGCGGGGCCCGAGGTTGTTTGATACGGACGCGACGCGGGAGATGGTCGCGGGGATGGTGGGGTGGTACAAGCAGCACCGGGAGATCCTCGAGTCAGATGTGGTGCACGGTCGGCGAGCCGATGGGAGAGATCTCGACTGGCTGGTCCACGTGAACCCGGGGTTGGAGGAGCGGGGGATGCTGGTGGTGTACAACCCGCTGGGGGTGGCGGTGAAGCGGGTGATCGGGGTGGACCTGTATTACACGGGGCTGGTGGGCCGGGCGGTGATGAGGGGAGCGGATGGGAAGGCGAAGGAAGTGGTGCTGGATGGGAGGGGGCGGGCGAGCGTGGAGGTGGAGGTGGCGGCGAGGTCGATGGGGTGGTATGTGTTCAGCGAGTAGGGGATGAGCCAGACAGCGAGTGAGGGGGTGGGAGCGGGGATCGGCAGTAGCCCGTCGGGGCTGCGGGGTCGGCGGTGGCGGTGCTGGGGGCGCTCCTCGAAGACTCGTCGCTCCGTGTCACGGTTACTACCGTTCAAGCCTTCGAGCTGGAGGGTGGGTCGCAGGGGCAGGCCCGCGGCTGAAATCGGGCGGTAGCGGTTGTAGGCACAGGCGGGACGCCTGTGCCTACGAGATGGTGCAGGAGAAGAGTCGGCGCGGACGGAGCATTCAAACGCAAAGCGAGGCGAGCATGAGCAAGGGCGCGGTGGATCCGAACAAGAAATACCTCTCGCACACGCTGTCGGAGTGGGCGTGCGGGCTGAACTATGAAGACCTGTCGGCGGCGGCGATCGAGAAGGCCAAGCTGTTCTGGTTCGACTCGATGGGGTGTGCGCTGGGCGGGAGCCAGCAGGAGGATGCGCGGATCCTGCTGGAGCACTACGAGGAGATGACGGGCCTCGAGGCATCGAGGCATCCGGGCGCCAGGGCGGGGCGTGGGACGGGGCCGTGCACGTGCTTTGTCTCGGGGTTCAGGACCAACCCCGTGGATGCGGCGTTCCTCAACGACCACATGATCCGGGCGATGGACTACAACGACATCTACTGGAAGGCCGATCCGTGCCATCCATCGGACATCATCGCGGGGCCGCTGGCCCTGTGCGAGTACCTGGGGCTGTCGGGCAAGGACCTGATCCTGGCGACGGTGATCGCCTACGAAATCGAGCAGCGCCTGTGCGAGTTCGGGGTCCCGGGGATCCGCGAGTACGGGTGGCACCACGCAACCCTGACGGCGTTTGCAGCGCCGATCGCCGCGGGGCGGGTGCTGGGGCTGAGCGTCGAGCAGATGGTGCAGGCGATCGGTATCTCGGCGAGCCGGACGTTCACGCCGGGGGCGGTGACGGCGGGCAAGCTGACGAACATGAAGAACACGGTGGATCCGTGGGCGACCCGGATGGGCGTGGAGTCGGCCCTGCTCGCCAAGCGCGGGTTCTCGGGGCCCGAGCACATGTTCGATGGCAAGGAGGGGCTGTACGCGGTCTTCGGGCACGTGCAGTACAAGGGCAACGCCGCGACGTTTGACACGGCGATCATGGTGAACGGATTGCCCAAGGGGCCGGGGGACCACTACAGGATCCTGGATTGCGGGATGAAGAGCTTCCCGATCGAAGCGCTCAGCCATGCGCCGTTGACGGCGATGATGAAGTGCGTGAAGGACAACCAGATCAAGCCGGGCGATGTGGCCGAGATCAAAGTCGAGGTGATCGCCCGCGCTGCGGACATTCTGGGAGATCCGCACAAGTACCGCCCCGACAGCAAGGAGACCGCGGACCACTCGCTGCCCTACTGCATGGCGGTGGGGCTGGTGGATGGGATGGTGACGCCGCTGCAGTTCAAGGAAGAGCGCGTGCTCGACAAGTCGCTGATCCCGGTGATGGACAAGGTCAAGGTGGTTGCCAACGACGAGTTCGAGGCCCTGTTCCCCAAGTTCCAGCCCTCACGCGTGACGATCACGACGACGGGTGGCAAATCATTCGCGACCCGGGTGGATGTGCCCAAGGGAGATCCCCGCGATCCGATGACGGCCGATGAGATCAGCGTGAAGTTCCATGCGCTGGGGGATGGGGTGATCGGGAAGTCGGCGTGCGAGAAGCTGAAGGCGGCGATTCTGGGGATGGAGGGGTTGAAGGATGTGCGGGCGATCCTGCCGTTGACGGTCAAGGCGTGAGAGGACTTGGCGTGGAGTCGCTCACGGCGTCTGCCGTCTAATGGCGATCACGGTTCCGGCGACGAAAGCGAGCATGCCGGACGTGCAGATCACGACGAGCAGCAGCCGCAACCACGCGAGCTGAGCGGCGACGGCGGCGGAAGGCATCGAGATCGCGGCGATCCCGGTCGCGACGGTGGCGAGAATCGTGATCCAGGTCGCGAAGCTCTCGCTGCGCAGGATCGCCGACAAGAGCCAGGCCATCCCGAAGTTCATCGTCAGGAGCGGGAGCAGCGAGAAGTAGTAGTTGATGTTCTCGGGGACGAACGGGGCGCCGTTGTGCATCAGGTGCCGGGCCGCGGCGAAGATCCACGGCAGGACAAAGATCCCGGCCCACCAGATCGCGGTGGAGGCCAGCGCGACGATGGCCTTGCTGGCGACGATGCTCGAACGGGGGACCGGTAGGGTTTCGGTGAGTTCGGCCGTACGCTCGCGGCGTTCCCGGGTGAACATGATCGCCGGGACCGAGATCGCAACGAATTGGGCGGCGATCTGGCTGAACCAGCGGACCTGTTGATCGAACCACTCCCACGCCAGGCCTCCGGTCAGGGGCTTGGAGTCCAGGAGCATCGTGGCGGCCAGCGCGAGGATCGCCGGGATGACGAGTAATCCCGCGGCGGCGAGCTGGAGGGAGCGGGTCATCCGCAGGTCCTTCCAGAGCAGTCGGCGCATGGTGGTCATGGCTGAGGCTCCATTCCCTGAACGAATTCCTTGAAGACTTCGTGGAGGGAGAGCGGCTCCTCCGCCAGAAGGGAGATGTGCGAGCAATGCGCGAGCCGGGCGATCGCCTCTGGATCGAGGTCGTGCGCGGTGAAGATCCATTCGCGACCCTGGCGGTGACTGCGGAGAGCCCCGAGCGGGAGCGCGGGGGTGGGTGCCTCGGCATCCATGACGAACCGCAGCCGTCGCGTGCTGGCGAGCAGGTCGCGGGTTGGGGATTGCAGGGCGAGCTTGCCCCGGTGGATGAAGCCGATGTCGTCGGCGATCCGTTCGAGGTCGGCGAGGTTGTGGCTGGACATGAGGACGGTTCGTCCGTGCTCGCAGGCAGCGCCCAGGACCCCTTCGAGGAAATCGTCCTTGGCGAGCGGGTCGAGGCCGTCGGTGGGTTCATCGAGGATGAGGACCGCGGGATCGTGGGCGAGCGCGAGCAGGAGGGAGAGCTTGGCGGCGGTGCCCTTGGAGAGGGCACAAACCTTCTTGGCGGGTTCGAGCTTGAAGCGGGCGATGAGTTCTGTGCAGCGGGAATCGTTCCATGTGGGCTGGAGGTCTCGGCAGAAGGCGATCGCCTCGGAAACACGCATCCAGGGGTGGACGATGCAGCGGTCGGGGACGTAACCGACGCCCACGCGTGATTTCCAGCGCTCTTTCTGGACATCAACGCCGCGGAGGAAGGCAGCGCCGCTGGTGGGGGGGAGCAGGCCCATGAGCATGCGGATGGTGGTGGTCTTGCCGGCGCCGTTGACCCCGATGAGGCCGTAGATGGAGCCGGGGCGGACTTGGAGGTTGATGTTGTCGACGGCGAGCTCGGGTCCGAAGCGGCGGGAGAGGTTGGTGGTGTGGATCGCCAGGTCGCCGGATTCGGAAGTTGCCGCGGCGGAGGAGGTCAATGCTCCGGCGAGCGCTGTGGAGGTTGCTGTCATGGCTTGGCTCCATCTGCTCGGCCGCCGGCGGTCCAGGCGGATCGGTAGAGATCATCGACCTTGGGGCGCGTGAGCTTGGCAGCGCGGCCGAGGGAGATGCCCTGGGAGAAGGTCTCCTTGAGGGAGGACTCGAGGCCGGCGCGGGCGAGCTGGAGGGCATCGGCGGTGACGAACATGCCCAGGCCCTTGCGGGATTCGATGAGGCCTTCGCGTTCGAGGGACTCGTAGGCGCGCTGGATGGTGTTGGGGTTGATGAGCAGGCGGGTCGCCTGGGCGCGGATGGAGGGGATGGGCTCGCCGGGGCGGTAGATGCCGGCGACCACGGCGGCGCGGATGCTCTGGGCGATCTGCTCGAAGTAGGGGGCGGTGTTGTCGGGGGAGACTGGCATGGTGTACTAGTGCGATAGTACACTAAGATTGTGGGCGTGGCAAGGGAGATGAAGGAAAGTGGAGAGACACAGGCGGGACGCCTGTGCCACGAGATTGGCTAGCGGATCAGCGCCGGGCCTTGGCGGGGCGGACTTTGCCCCGCGAGACTTCGATGGCGCCGGCTCGCCGGATGATGTGCCCGCAGTTCTTGCACGTTCGCCGGTCCTCCGGGCCGCCCCAGAAGTCCTCCATGATGAGCTTGAGGTCCTCATCGATCTTCTTGAGGACCCAGCGGGCATCGTGGACGAGGGTGTCGCACCGGGGGCAGTACCACTGGAGGCCGTCCTTCTGCGGGTGGCCAGTGGCATCGACGCCGCGGGGGAACTCGACGATCAGGCCGACGGTGTTGGCGGGCCGTTGGGGGCGGTGGGGGATCCAGCGCGGGAGGAGGAAGAGCTCACCCTCGCGGATGACGATGTTGTGGGGCGGGGAGCCGTCGAGGGGGCGGACGCGGACGGCGATATCGCCTTTAAGCTGGTAGAACAGCTCCTCGGTGGGGTTGACATGGTAATCGTTGCGCGTGTTGGGGCCGCCGGAGACGAAGAGGATGACATCGCTGCTGCCGGTGTAGAGCTGCTTGTTGCTGACGGGGGGCGTCAGGTTCTTGCGGTTGGCCCGGATCCACTTCTGGAGGTTGAGGGTGCCCAGCATGACGCCATCGGAAGCCGAAGCGGGTCTGGTGGTCGGTCGGCGGCGCGCTATCGGCTTGCGGGAAGGGCTGGAGGGGGGCTTTGGGGCGGAAGCTCGGGTCATGCGGACAGGATACCGTCGGCGAGCCATGTGAGGTGCGGTGGGGTGAATTCGGGATGCGAAACGGGTCGGCGTTTGGTATAAGCTTTGGTCGGAGGAACCGGACCGCGGTAGGGGACAAGGAATGGCGCGAACAGCCCGTGAATGGGCGTTGGGTATCGGGGCCGTTTTTGTTTTGGCGGGGGCGATCATTCTGGCGATCCTGGCGATGACCGGGCGGTGGGATCGCGTCAGCGTCAAGGCGCCGCCCCTGCGCAAGGTGGTGCTGTACACGAGCGTGGACGATCCGATCTCCCGGGTGATCGCGGACCGTTTCCGCCAGGAGTTCGGGATCCTCGTGGAGATGGTGGGGGACACCGAGGCGACCAAGACGACGGGTCTGGTGCAGCGCCTCGCGGGCGAGAAGGACCACCCCCGCGCGGATGTGTGGTGGTCGAGCGAGCCTCTGGGGACGGTGCTGCTGGCACGGCAGGGAGTGCTGGCGCCGATGACCTCGCCGCCGCTGGATGCCGAGAAGGGGACGCCCTGGCCGGCCGAGTACAAGGCCGCCGACGGCTCGTGGCACGCCTTTGCGCTGCGGGCACGCGTGATCGCGTACAACTCGAGGTGGGTAAAGGTCGTCAACGCCCCCAGGACGCTGCGGGAACTGACCGGTCCGGACTGGAAGGGCAAGGTGGGGATGGCCCGGCCGCAGTTCGGCACGACGCGCACGCACATGGCCGCGCTGGTGGCGATGCACGGGGGCGATGAGGTGCGCAAGTGGCTGGAGGCGATGAAGGCCAACGGGTTGAAGCTCTACGACGGCAACGCGTCGGTCGCCCGCGGGGTGGGGTTCGGTGAGCTGGATGTCGGGCTGGTGGATTCAGACGATGTGTGGGAGGCCAAGCGCAACGTCTGGCCGGTGGCGATGAACTACGAGGCCAACGAGTCGCGGGTCGCCAACGGCAGCCAATCGGAAGAAACGCCGGGCGGTGCGATGAGCCGCGGAGAGATGTCGAGCCTTGGCCCGATGCTGATCCCGAACACGGCGGGGATCGTCAAGGACTGCCCGCACCCTGCCGAGGCCAGGCTGCTGGCGGAGTTCCTGCTCTCGGAGAAGGTCGAGGACCTGCTGGCCGACATGGACCAGCGGACGGTGCCGATCCGCCCGTGGCTGTCGGCCGAGGAGGACCGCAAGGGGAACGTGGCGCCGAATCCCGCGGCGATCGACTGGGACAGGGTTGCCGATGCGCTTCCGGAGGCGATGCGGATTTGTGAGGAAGTGCTGGGGAAGTAGGGCACCGATGGGCGATCGACCGGCCCAGTGGTAGCTCGAGGTGACATGTAAACTGCGAGGAGGAACTGTGAGACTGCAGCGGCGAGCAACCTGGCTGTGCTGCGGAGCGGTCGCCTCGGCAGCCGCGATGGCGGCGCCGCCTCCCGCGGATGCTCCTTCCAAACCGCTTTCGCGCAGGGCCACGTACGCCCAGCAGCTCGCCGCCGTTCCCAAAGCCCCTGACCATCCCGCCGTTACGACGTGGATCACTCTGCCGGGAGATGCAGCGGATCATCAAGGAGGAGGAGCCGCCCGCGCCGAGCGTGCGGATCACACAGCGGCTTCGGGGTGGTTTGTTACAGGGTGGGGGTGGGTCGGCACTCCGTGCCGACGGCTCAGCGGGGCCTGCGGATGCTGTCTTGGAAGCGGGAATGTCGGCACGGAGTGCCGACCCACCCAGGAACTCCGTGCGAGCGGTGGCCTCGGACCTCAAGGGTGAACTCGATTGGATCGTGATGAAAGCCCTGGACAAGGACCGGGCCCGGCGGTACGAGAGCCCGGGCCAGCTCGCGGCGGATGTCGAGCGCCACCTGGCGGGCGAGGCGGTGGTGGCAGCGCCTGCGAGCGTGGGGTACCGGGTGAGCAAGTTTGTGAGGAGGAATCGGGGGAAGGTGTGGGCGGGGGGGGCGGTGGCGGGGGCGCTCATGCTGGGTGCCGCGACAACGACTTGGCTGTGGAACATGGAGGGTCGGGCGTACCGCAGGGCGGAGGCGGCGAATGAGAGCCTCAAAGTGGCCAACGAGAAGCTCGCTGCTCAACTGGAAACAGCGAAGGAGTACTTTCACAGGTTCGAAGAGAAGTTGCATGGGATACAGATGGGTCCGGGGTCGGAGCGGTTCGTGGGACCGGGGGCGGAGCAGTTCGTCGTGCATCACAGGATGTCCGATGGCACCGAGAGTATTTCGTTTCCTGACGAGCACATGATCGATTTTGTTGGAGCATGGGGAATAGCCGTCATCGACGAAATGAACCACTACTTCGAGGAGCTTCAAGAAAAGGAAGCCGAAACCACAGCCGCATTGACGCGTGAACGAGCGGCAACGGAGCAGCTCCGCGCGGAGGTCCGGCGCGCCCGCCTGGCTGAAGCCGACGTCCTGTGCCTCAAGTACAGCGAAATCAGCAGGGGCCAAGAGGCCGAGGCGATCGCAGCGCTCTCCCGCGCGTTCGCGACGCGAGAGGAGCTGCTGGGCCTGGGCGACGACAAGACACTGCAGGCGGTCTTCGCGGTTGGGACGTACGAATTCCCTGACTACGAGCGGACGTACTCAAGGCTTCACGACGTGGTGCGGCAGCTGGATCGCCTGTCGCCGACGGTCACGAACCAGATGCTGGTTCTATGGGACCAGATGGCGATCGCGTGCACCTACTCGCTGCGATTCGACGAGGCCGTGGAGTGGTACCGTCGCATCGGTCGCGAGATCGAGCACATCCCTGACTACGCCTACTCGGACGAAGTGGGCTTCCCTGGGATTGCGTTTGACAGCGCCCGCCGCGATCGAGAGTACAACGTGCGTGAGTACGCCTCTCTGCACGTCGACGTGCTGGCCCAGGACCTGAGATCTGTTCAGGCCGATGCGATCAAGAAGAACGTCGCCTGGATCGAGCAGGGGCAACTGGAGGATTTCATGCTGAGGCGGGAGGACCCGATTGCGAGGCCGGTGATGAGAATGCGCGCGACGGTTCTTGCGGCGGCGGCGCCGGATGACCCGGGGAAGCTGTCGACGGTTGCCTTCGCACAGTACCGCCTCGATGAGTGCGAATCGGCGATCGCCACGCTCACCCGCATCGGCGAACTCCGGGGCGCGGGCAACTACTCTCCGCGTCCTCGAGAGCTGGCGATCCTGGCGATGTCGCACTTCAAGCTCCACCACGCCGACCAGTCCCGCGCCACCCTCGCCCAGCTCCGCATCCTCATGTCCGATCCCGCTTCCGCCGAGACCTCGGCCAAGGATGAAGACGCCAAGGCGCTGCTCAAGGAGGCGGAGGAGTTGATCGAAGGTGGTTCTGGGGCCAAGTGAGGCGGGGCATGACCCTCCGCTTGCGCGGAGGGCTCGTCGGGGGCGCGGAGGGCTCGTTTGGGGTACGCGATCGGTCGGTCACTCCGGCCCACTCCGTGCCTAGCCTTCCTCCCAATCCCCGCGCCCAAGGCTCCAACGCCGGGCGAGCATTCAGGAAGGCCGACCATGCCCATCTTCAAAGACATCCTCACCGCCGTCGGTCGCACCCCCATGGTCCGGCTCAACAAGGTCGTCGGCCCCGACGATGCCACCGTGCTCGTCAAGTGCGAGTACATGAACCCCACCGGCTCCATCAAGGACCGCATGGCGGTCTACATCCTCGATGAGGCCGAGAAACGCGGGCAGATCAAGCCCGGGGGCACCATCGTCGAGAACACCTCGGGCAACACCGGCCAGGGGGTGGCGATGTGGGCGGCGGTCAAGGGCTACCGCTGCGTGTTCACGATGCCCGACAAGATGAGCATCGAGAAAGTCAACATGCTCAAGGGCTTCGGGGCCGAGGTGGTCATCACGCCCACCGATGTCCCCGGCGATTCGCCGCAGCACTACGTCGAGACCGCCAAGCGGATCGCCCGCGAAACGCCCAACTCCTTCTACGTCAACCAGTACCACAACCCAGACAACATCACCGCCCACGAGCTCTCGACCGGCCCTGAGATCTACGAGGACACGCAGGGGAAGGTCGATGTCATCGTCGCCGGCGCGGGCACGGGCGGCACGGTGTCGGGGATCGGCCGGTTCTTCAAGAAGAAGGCCCCGAACGTCAAGATCGTCGGCGTCGATCCGATCGGGTCCATCCACTACCACTATTTCTACACCAAGACCATGCCCACACCCCACGTCTACAAGGTCGAGGGCGTCGGCGAGGACATCCTGTGCCAGGCGATGGACTACTCGGTCGTCGATGAGTTCTACCAGGTCAACGACAAGGAATCGTTCGCGATGGCCCGGCGGCTTGTCCGCGAGGAGGGCCTGTTCTGCGGCGGATCCTCGGGCTCGAACGTCCACATCGCCGTCAAGCTCGCCAAGCAGCTGGGCAAGGGCAAGACGATCGTGACGGTGCTGCCCGACTCGGGCACGCGCTACATCACGAAGTTCCTCCAGGATTCGTGGATGAAGGACCACGGGTTCCTCGGCTCGGACCGGGACCTGGGTTTGGTCGAGGACATCCTCAAGGCCCGCGGCACGGTTCGCGTGATCACCGCCAAGGAGACCGACACGGTCGGCGCGATCATCGACCTGTTCAAGAACCACGGCGTCTCGCAGGTGCCCGTGGTCGATGCCAAGGGCAACCCCGTCGGGATGGTGCACGAGGTGGATGTGCTGCGCGGGCTCAACGAGGGTCGCGTCACGCCCACGAGCCCGGCCAAGGCGATCTCGGCCTCGATCGGCGGGCTGATCTACCCCAAGGCCCGCATCGAGGAGCTCTTCCGGATCTTCGAGACCGACCAGGTGGGCGTCGTGGTCGACAACAACCAGATCGTCGGGATCATCAGCAAGGTCGATGTGCTGGCCTTCATGACCAAGCGCAAGTAGGGCAGGGCGCTCCTTCGGGGCTCGCCGCTGTCCGGCGTCGGAGCGTCACCGGGCCTCTGGTTCACTTCGGCTCTTTGGTGAGCTTCTCCATCAGGGCGTGCGTCTGGTCATCCATGCGGCGCAGCGGGTCCAGGCGGGCTTGTTGTTCGAGCTCCAGGGCGCGGACGGCGTGGGCGCGGGCCGAAGCAGGGTCCGGGAGCATCGCCGAGAGCTTGGCGAGCATCGCCGAGTGCCCGAAATTGAAGGGATCGATGCGCACCGCGAGCTCGAGGGCGCTGATGGCCTCCCGCAGGGCGGCCCCGCGCTCCATCTGGCCCGTCTCGGCGAGCCGGGAGCGGACGGTGGCGGACCAGGCGAGCCCGGAGCTGGCCTGGCGGGCGGCGGTCGCCGCGGTGTCGGCCTCCTTGATCGCCATGGCGACGAACGCGGCCCGGTCTGCGGCGTCGGTTGAGGCCTCGGCGAGCCGGAGCGCAAGCTGGCTGGCGGCGCGGTCGGTGGGGACGTGCGGTCCGATCGCCTGGGCGGCCTGCTCGAGTTCACGGACGGAGGACTTCCACGCGGTGATCGCCGATGCCTGGAGGTACTCGTCGATCGGCTCGCCCGCCGCGGGCAGCGGAAGTCCCGACTCGCGGATCGCATCGGAGATGTGTTGCTCGCGGCTCGCGGGCGGATCGGAGCGTTTGTCCATCTCGGCGATCTCATCACGCAGGTGGGTGACGACCAGGCAGCGCTGGGCCGAATCGATGAGCAGACGCTCCCATGTGCGGACCTGCACGAGGCGCCGAGCGGCGGGGGCGAGCACAAAGCCCATGCCGATGAAGGCGATCATGCACGCCGCCAGGGCCAGCGGTCGCTTCAGGCGGGTGATGGGCGGGCTCGCGGAAGCTCCGGTGCGAGCGGCCGTGGTGCCAACACCCGCGGCGAGCCCGATGACCGACATCATCCACGCGCCCGAGCCGTTCCAGACGGGTGTCATCTCGATCTGCGCGTGGATCGCGAGAACCAGGGCGGGAGCGGCAAGCCATGGACCGCGGGCGATCACACCCCTGGGCAGCCGGTAGATCACCACCGCCACGGCGATCCAGAGCATCAGGCCGATGAGCTTGCCGCCGGCGGATTCCGGAGTGGTCGCGGTCCGCTCGACCCAGACCGACAGCACGCCGGCGGCGGCGATCGCCAGGGCGAGCACGCGGAGGTCGGTGCGCAGCGGAGGATCGGCCTGGGCGGCGGCGGCGGGATCAGCGACCGGCCCGCTGGGCACGCCCGCGGCCAGCGATCTTCCAAGCGAGCAGATCCACGCGAACCAGAGGATCCCCAGCGCGATTCCCGGGATGCCCAGGGTCGCGGCCAGGTCCCACGGCAGCGAGTGGGGGCTGGCGACATCCTCGGGGCTGATCGCGGGCTTGGCGATCATGTAGGCGTCCTTGAACCCCGCGGGCCCGACGCCGATGCCCCAGTGATCGGCGAAGATGCGGGCCGCGCCCTGCACGTAGAACCAGCGGAACCAGAGGCTCAGTTCGCCGAGGCGATCGCCGATGAGGCCGCGGACCAGAATCGCGCCCTGGGCGGCGATGACCATTGCCAGCGCGGCGATGGCCGTGAGCGAGGGGTTTGCAAGCGCGCCGCGGAGCCACGGGATCAGGCGATCCGGCGCGGCTCCACGGTCGGCCGGTTTGGAGATCCACCAGAGGCCGGCGAGCAGCCCTGCTCCGATGAGCGTCGCGAGCGTGGCGCCCTTGGACCCGCTCATCGCCAATGCTGCGGCGGCGGCCGCGGCGCTGAGCCACAGGTAGCGGCGCCACGCCCGCGCCGCGATCGCCAATCCTGCCAGACCGACCGCCGAGGCGCCGACGATGCTGCCGTAGACGTTTGAGAGTCCGAACCAGCCCGTGGCCTCGCGCTGCATGAGCCGCCGTTCGTAGGAGAGGGCCATGGGCGAGCCCTCGGCCCAGCCGTTGGCGGCGAGGATCTGCTCGCGCGAGGCCCGGAAGGTCGCGACGGTCTGGTCGTGCTCCAGGACATACTGCAGGAAGCCGCGGGCGGCGAGCATGACCACGCTGGCGAGCAGGATCGCCGCGAACACGCGGGCCAGGGTGTGAGCGCGGCAGAGCACCGAGCAGGCGTACCCGGCGCTGAAGGCCGCGGCCAGGTCCGATCCCCCGATCCAATCTTCGACGGTGGCCCGCGGGCCGGTGCCGATGTGCCAGGCAATCCCCGCCAGGCCGGCGGCGAGCAGAACCGATTTCAGGACGTCCAGCCACGATCGCGTCAGGCCGGTGGTCCACGCCAGCACGATCGCCAGCGCCGAGCTTGCCATGATGCCGATGTTGATCGCCAGCAGCCCGGCGGGTGTCACCGAGACGCCGATCGCCGATTCAGAAACCGTCGGGTCCGAAGACCAGCCCGGGAACGTGTCGTACGTCACGAGCATCTTTGCGCACACCGCCGCGGCGAGGATCGCCGAGATCACCAGCCCCGGCAGCCGGCCGGTCAGAGGTACGGCATCGGTCGGCGGGAGATCGGAGGATGGTGCGGTGGGGCTGGGCATCGTGCTGGATCAACCATCGGCATCAACTTGGGGACTGGTTGGAGGGGCGGTCCGGAGCAGAGCCCGGGTTGCTCGCGAGACGGCGGCTCGCGTGCTCGAGCGCAAAGAGCACGGCCAGGATCATGAGCGTCTGCACCCCGATGAGCACGGCCTGCCATCCCTCGATCATCGATCGCAGCGCGATCGCCCCGCACCCGGTGGCGGCCGTCAGACCCCAGAGCACGTACACCGCCCCGCGCCTGGAGAGCCCGCGCTGCACGAGGCGATGACTGAGGTGCTGAAGGTCGCCGACCAGCGGGTTGCGACGCTGGCTCAGGCGCAGCGTCACCACGGTGCAGAAGTCGTAGAGCGGGATCGCCAGCACGACCAGCGGCATGAAGATCCCGTACCACGACGAACCGGACCACAGCGTGCACGTTACGCCGGGCTCCTGCACGAACCCCGGAGGCGGTCCGTGGTCGATGAACGTGGTCCGCACCGTCAGCAGGCCCAGCAGCAGCCCGACCACCAGCGAACCGCCATCCCCGAGGAAGATCGAGGCCTTGCGGTCGCTCCAAGGTCGCGGCGCGTTGAAGACCAGGAAGCCCGCCAGCGAGCCGATCAGCAGCGCCAGGCACGCGGCGATGAACCACTGCGGACTGCGCCCCACCAGCGCCGCGGCCAGGAAGAACGCGGAGGCGATCAGGCCGATCCCCGCCGAGAGGCCGTCCATGTTGTCCAGGAAGTTCATCGCGTTCATCACGACGACCAGCCACGCCACGGTCACCACGTACGAGAGCCACGGGCCGCCCGCGTAGAAGTCCAGCAGCGTCAGCAGCCTGGAACCGGTCAGGATCGAAACGCCCGCGGCGACCGCGAGCATGATGATCAGTTTGGGGATCGCCCGCATCGGTCGCCGATCGTCGATCAGCCCCATGATGTGGATGACCAGGAGCCCGATCAGCAGGATGATCCCGTCAAAGGTCCGCTCCTGCAGCCCCGCCAGGTGCTCGCTCAGTCCCGGGACCCATTGGGCGATCCGGCCGCCCAGCGAGTGCGGTGTGGAACTCGACGGCGTGTAGGTGGTCCAGCCGGTGTTGAGCCCGAGGATCGCCAGGCCCAGCGCCATGGGTGCGGCGATTCCGAGGAAGACGGCGATCCCGCCGGTGTTGGGGACCTTCCGCGGTTGGGCCTTGATCTGGCCGGGCACGCCGGCGGAATCGAAGGTGCCGAGCCTGTGCCCGAGGCGCACGAGCATCCAGGTCAGCGGCATCGAGACCGCGAACCCGACCGCGACCAGGCTGAGGCATGCCCACACCATCGGCAGCGGAGTCTACATCCCCTCTGGATCGGCATCCGGTGGGCGGTTGAGAATCAGTCCGGGCGGGCCGCGGCAGCCTGGGGCGTGGGAGGAGAGGGCGGGGAACGCTCAGCGCTTCGGCGGCTTCTTGCTCTTCTTCTCGTCCTCATCGTCCGTGAAATCAAAGTCGAACGAGTCGCTGTCGTCGTTGGGATCCGCCTCGGCGAGCCGGCCCTTTCCGGGAACGGCGGGCCGCGGGCTGATGACGGTCGCGGATTCTCCCGTCGCGGAGACGGGGGCGTCGGGGATCTTCACCAGGCCGTCTTCGAGAGCATCCTCCGAATCAACGATGCTCGGCTGGCCGTCGATGCGCACCACGAACACGCACCCGCCGATGCCGATCATGTCTCCGGGCTTGAGCTGCGCCTGGGCCACCTTCTTGAGGTTGATGTAGGTCCCGTTGCTGGACCCAAGGTCCTTGATGGTCACCGTGCCGCCATCGATCAGGACCTCGCAGTGCTGGCGCGAGACGCTTCCCGAGGGGATGCGGATGTTGCAGTCGGTCTGGCGACCCATCACGGTTCGCGGCCGACCGAGCGGGATGACCCGCTGGGCCAGGTCCGGCGTGACTAAGACAAATGAGACATCCACGCGATCGCTATCCTTCCCGGCAGTGGGGACCCATCCTTCGCCCGAACTGCCCGTATGGCGCACAATACACCGCTCACCGTCATTCCGCAACGAGGCAGTTCACCGGGTCACGCCTCGGCGGGGGAGGTACTGCCAGCCCCGGGGAGTCCCGGCCTGGCGCCGGCGGATTCCCTGTACATCCACATCCCGTTCTGTTTCCACAAGTGCCACTACTGCGACTTCTACAGCATTGTTGACACCCAAGACCGCCAGGAAGCGTTCACGGACCGGCTGATCGGTGAACTTCGGGCGCTGGCACCCTATTCCGCCGGGCTGCCCCTCCGAACGCTATTTGTAGGCGGCGGAACGCCCAGTCTTTTGCGTCCTGCCCTGTGGGAACGCCTCCTGGGGGCCCTGGAAGGCTTGTTTGACCTCTCACGGATCCGTTCCCCGGGGTTGGCGTCGGGGGCGGAGGGCCCCGATTCCGGCGGCGAGTTCACCGTCGAGTGCAACCCCGAAACCGTCACCGGCGAGCTGATGGGGATCCTCCGAGGGGGGGGAGTCACCCGGGTGAGCATGGGCGCCCAGTCGTTCGACCGCTCCCACCTCAAGACTCTCGAACGCTGGCACGACCCCGAGAACGTTCCCAGGGCACTGGAGCTGGCCCGGACCGCAGGGATCGCCCGCCAGTCCATCGACCTGATCTTCGGGATCCCCGGCCAGAGCGTCGAGGACTGGGAGCGGGATCTGGCACGCGGCGTCGGCATGGGCACCGAGCACCTCTCCTGCTACTCGCTGACCTACGAGCCCAACACCGCGATGACGGCCCGGCTCAAACGCGGTGAGTTCACACCGATGGACGAGGAGTCCGAGGTCCAGATGCACCGGCTCGCGTGGCGTGCGATCCGCGCGGCGGGGATGGACCGCTACGAGGTCAGCAACTTCGCCAGGCCGGGCGCTGCGTGCAGGCACAACCTCGCGTACTGGCATCAGGAGAGCTGGCTCGCCGCGGGCCCCTCGGCCTCCGGGCACCTGGCCGTGCAGGAAGCCGAAGGGATGCTCTCGGGCCACCGCTGGAAGAACACACCGCGCCTGGACGACTACCTGAACAGGGGCGATGCGCGCGGCTTTGCCCCGATCGTCGACCACGAAGCGCCGGACCCGGGGAGAGCACTGCGGGAGTGGATCATGACGGGCCTGCGGCTGAACGAAGGGCTGGATGCGGCCGCGGCCCACCGCCGGGCCGGATCACTCACGCCCGGCGCCGGTGATCGGCTCGTCAGGGCCGCGGAATCCATGCAGCAGCGTGGGCTGATGTTCCAAGGCGGCGACCGGTGGCGCCTCACCGATGAGGGGATCCTGTTCGCCGATGGGCTGGCGGTGGAGATGTTCGAGGCGCTGGATTGATCCCCAAACGCCGCTTCACCATCGGGGGCATTGTGAACACAGGCAGTGCAAGGATTTGGAGTGAGCGCCGCAGTGCTGATGGAGTACGCTTCGTTCCTGTTCCTGGCTCCGGGAGCGTGCGGATACACCGGGGGTTCGGTCGGTCATGGAATTCCGTGTCTTCATCGTCATCATGCTCGTGATGTCCGCGCTTGCCGCACGGGCGGTCTTCAGGACCGTTCGTGGGCCGAAGGCTCGGCACGCCGCATGCGGCGGCTGCGGGTACGAACTGGCGCCCAATCCCGCGGGCTTGACCAGATGCCCGGAGTGCGGCCGGGAGTTCCTTGATGTCGGGATCAAGGCCCCGCCAAGGAGAACCGTGCGGAGCCCGATTGCGCTGGCGGTGGACCTTTAGGCTTGGATGCTGGTGCTCGCGATCCTGCTCTTCATCCCCCTGGCGCTCCTGTGGCCGGTGCAGGGGATGCACCAAGTCAGCAGCACCACCTACATCCACGCCGCCCTGCCCAAAGCGGGCCGGACCCCGGTGACCGAGCAACGATCCACCGGCTCCCGTTCAAACTCCACAATCACGATTACGGAGGACCGTGATGAGGTGGCCGACCGACAGGTCCGGATCGATGAAGAACTCAGCTGCACCTCGGGCGGGCCGGCCTACGCGGGTGTGCTCACGATCGCGGTCACGGGGCCGGGCAGCGCGGTGGCATCGCTGAGTCTCGATATCGCGACCCGAACCGTGACAGCGGTCGATCCGGGAGTGAAGGTCATTCCGGGCAAACCGCTCCCCGAGAGCGGCGTGCGAGCGCTCTACGAAGCCGCGGGGGTGGATCTCGCCGCCGATCCGCAGATTGCCGCCGAGGCGGATGCGGTACAGGGTGTGATCCTGGCCGCACTCAAGAACCCGCACGGGTCATCCTGGCACGACATTTCCGTCGACGGTAAGACTCAAGCGCTCGAATGCCGGGAAGGACCCATGTACTCATACCCAACCGGTCCATTCCTGGTCAGGTGGGGAGTGCATTTTTCGGCGATCCCGGTGTACATCGCTTTGGTGCTGGCGTCGTATGCGTACCTCTTGCGGCGAGCGCTGGCAGCGAGGAGGAAACAGGCAGGACCGGCACACTCGCCGTGAGTTGCTGGTGTGCCCGCGTGCCGACGCAGGGCTGGAGCCTCTCATTATGCTGCAGATGATTGTCATCGGGGTGTTCACGGCGGTGCTCGTATTCGCGGCGTGCGTGATCTTCCTCGCTGTGTGCAGGCCCGAGCCAAGGCGACCCAGGTGCGGCGGGTGCCGGCGCCCGCTCGCCCGAACCCCGGCGCCGCTGACCCGCTGCCCGGCGTGCGGGGCGGACTTCCTTGCGGTGGGAATCATCAAGGGCCATGCCCCGGGGGAGCCCACCACAACTCCATTGGGGATCGCGGCCTGGCTCGGTGTGCTGACTGGCGCGCCGGCGATCATTCTCGCTTTCATGGCGTGGCCGGTCTGGCCGGTTCAGGCGGTCAACTTTGCCCACCGGCACATCTACTCGCACTTCGGCCCTTCTCCGAACCGGGGCATCACGATCGAAGGGGAACTGACCGCCATCGTGGGCCAGCCGCCGTATCAGGGCGTGATGAACATCCGCGTCAAGGGTCCGACGGGGACCAGCGCCTCCATCACCATCGATGCGCCGAGCCAGCGCGTGCTCGCCGCCGACACCGGCGTGCACGTGGAGGAGGACCAGAAGCTGCCGGCCGGTGCAGCGCGTGCGGTGTACAACGCCGCCGGGCTCGATGCCGCCGGCGATCCAGCGATGGCGGCGGAGGCCGATGCGATCCAGGAAGACCTGCTCGCGATCCTGAGCACGCCGGCAGGCAGCCCGCGAGCGACCAGACCACCCTCGGAGTCGATGCCCACACTGAGCCAATCCGGCAGCAGCAGCACGGCCTCCATCGGGCCGATGGTCGTCGTGGGCAATGCTCACATCCCACTGAAGTTTGTCTACTGGCCGCTGGTGCTGGGGATCTACGCGGTGCTGCTGTGGATCCTGCTGCGGGCCCGGGGACGGGCTCTTGCGCGGTTCGCCTGATCCGCCGGGCTCTACAACGTACCGCGGGATGCCAGGGCATCGTGCAGGTCGGCAACATCGCCTGGTGCATGGAGTGCCACACCAAGCCCGGCGAGATTCGCGGCAAGTGACGTGAATGCTGTTTGGCAGGGCCGCTATGATGTTCCGTGCATGGATGTGCTTGTACGCATCAAACGCCTGGTCATCCGTGGGGCTGTGCGCTTCACGGAGAAGGCCCGCGACGAGATGGACCAGGACGACCTGACAGCCGAAGAGGTGCTGGAGGCCGTCATCAACGCCCAGGCCATTTCCAAGACTCTGCGCTCCCGCAGTTCGTCCAGGCGTCATTCGGGAGACAAACTGTATGTCATCAAGAGCTTCAGCTTTGAAGGCACGCTCATCTACACCAAAGGCGCGATCGTCCGAGAGCACGGCGAAGAAACGTTCTACATCTTCATCTCGTCCAAGGTCGCGACGGTCGGGGAGTAGCGATCCGGATGCCCCATCATCCGCTCAACTGAAAACCTGTGTCGCGTGCGGCGCCCGAAAGATGGTCAGACGAGAAGTGACCGTCCGGCGACGCGATGGCCGCAGGATCGAGAATGTTCCGGCCGATGTGTGCGATTCCTGCGGGGAGCGCTACTTCGATCTGGAGGCGATGCGATTGATCGAAGGCTGACATCTGCCGCGGGTGCGCGACGCGGCGGACTCTACATCTCATCTCCGGGAGCCGGCGCCTCCTCCATCTCCGGCTTCCTCAGCCCAAACTTCTCCAGCGTGTGCCGCAGATCCCGCGGCCACTTCGACCGTACATCCAGCTTCTCCCCCGTGATCGGATGATCAAAGACCAGCCGGTGCGAGTGCAGCGCCAGCCGCGTGGATGCCGCCCTGATCTTCGGCGGCGCGTACACATCATCCCCGAAGACCGGGCAGCCGATCATCTCCATGTGCACGCGGATCTGGTGCAGCCGGCCCGTGATCGGCCGGCACTCCACCAGCGAGGCATCAGCGCCCGCCTGAAGCACCCGGTACGCCGTGATCGCCTCCTTGCCCCCGCCGGGACCGCCGACCCTCGAAGTGATCTTCGCCCGCTTGATCGCCCGCTCGTTCTTGGGGATCGATTCGGCGATCGGCTTGTTGATGACCCCCTGCGGCTCCTTCGGGCAACCCTTGACGATCACCCAGTAGAACTTGCCGAGCTTGCGCTCCTTGAACGCCTCGCGGAGGCCGTCGTAGGCCTTGACGGTCAATCCGACCACCAGCAGCCCGCTGGCCTGCCGGTCCAGCCGGTGCAGCAGGCCGAAGTCCCGGTCGCGACCGAGCTTCTGGAGCTTGGCCCCGTACTTGACGAACAGCCCGTTGAGCAGCGTGTCCTTGTCGTGCCCCAGCCCCGGCTGCGTGGGCACCCCCGGCGGCTTGTCCACCACCAGCAGGTGCTCATCCTCGTGACGCAGCTTGTAGGTGATCCACTCGTTGGGCTCGACCGAGTACATCGTCAAGGCGAATCTCCCGGTCCGACCACGCCGGTCCCCGGCCCGCCGGGCTGTCCGCACGCCGGCTCATCGAGGTACCAGCGCAGCTCCCCGCCGATGGGCTTGATGCCCCCGATCCCCGCGTGCGGACCGCCGATCCGCCGGGCCTCGGCGACCGCGGCGACATCCCCGCGCGCCGATTCCCCGCTGGCGAGCACCGCGATGAACCGGCTCGCCGAGATCATCCGCGACGAGAGGCTGAACCACTCCAGCCCCGCGCGGTCTCTCCAGGGCGTGCGGGTCACCAGGTCCCCCGCGCTCACCACGCCCGCCGCGTGCCGCCCCGCGAGTGTTTCGGAGATCGGGCCGCCGTCGGCGAGCGCGAGGAGGGCGAAGTCCAGGCGATCCTGGCCCTTCTCGCGCCAGCCCAAGGCCTCGCGCAGCTCGTCCTGGTACTCCCCGCCGGGGTCGTCGGCGCTGACCATGATGCCGTGGACCTGGTCGACCGGGATGTCGGAGTGCTCGACGAGGATCTCGCGCATCCGCTTGGCACGGGAACGATCGTCATCGACATCGACGTTGCAGTCGTCGATCGACCACAGGTGCGTCCTCTTCCAGGGCAGCAGCCGGTACGCGGGGTCGAGCATCAGCCGGATCAGCAGCGGCTCGACGCGTTCGGACGCCGAGATCGCCAGGTGGAAATCCCCGAACGCCCGCACGCAGTTCTGCGAGTGCAGCAGCATGTCCATCAGCAGTACATCGCTGAGTTCCTCCATGCTCGGCCGAAGCACCACCGTGCCCGGCAGCACGGGGCCGGCGGGCCGGGGCTGCGCCCCTGGGTCTACGAGGGGGTTGCGCCGGGCGCCGGAGTGGGGAGGGACATCGGTGGGGTCGAGCATCCAGAGCATTGTGGGCGCTCCGGGCCCGGAGTGCCAGTGGGGGGCCGAGGATCCCCGAACCGGGCCCGGAACGGCCGACGGGGAGCCTCTCGACGCAATCCCGGCTCGCTCGCTGGAGACAACGGCCCGTCGTCGCCCCCTCCAAACCGCCAGGTACGGCAGATACTCGCGCGTTTCTGCCTGTCACCAATGCCCGGTGCCTGATGCCCAGCGCCTTTCGGATCAGCACCCCGACAGGAACGCCACCACGAACGCTCCGTAATCCTCCAGGTCGACGAACCCGGTGTGATCGAAGTCCGCCGAATCATCGCCCGCCTCGAACGCCCGCACGAACGCATCGAAGTCCTCGGTGTCGATGAACCCCGACCCGTCGAAGTCCGCCGTGCACATGCCGATCGCCATGTCCGTGCAGTCACCCGACATCGCCGGCATCGGCTGACCGCGCAGCATCGGCAGCGTGCGGAAGACGGCCTCCGCATCCGCCTGGGTCGCCTCTCCCTGCGCCATCGCGCCCCCGAACACATCAAACGCCGTCACCGCCTGCCCGCTCCCCGAGCCGAAGCGGATGCTTCCGGCCGGAGAATCCAGGTGCGCGTACATCGCGTAGCTGGACCGGAACGTCGAGTGGCCGACATCGCCCCGGATGATGAACCCATCCCACTGGGCGCAGTAGGTCAGCGCCAGCAGCACCGGCGAACCCGCGAACCAGTTGAAAGACTGGACGTATTCGGGCGCTGCCCCCGCGGCCAGTCCCCCGCCGCGGATGACGATCCGCGATTGCGTGCGCTCGCACACCACGTCGATCCACGACAGCCCCGTCTGGCTGACCACCGAGAAGATCGGCCGTTCCTGCGGGTCCGGCCCCGACCAGGAGTTGTCCCACGAGGCGTTGGGGACCATCCCCGCGACGAAGGCGGTCCAGCTCCCGGGCGCTGAGAACCCCGTAATCTCGGCCAGCTCGTTGGGCACCACGCCCGCCGGCGGCGATGGGTACGGCGGGCTGGGCTCCCACGACACCGAATCGAACGCCAGGTAGAACGACGCCGGCGCCGCCACGTTCCAGGCGCTCGAGAGCACCAGGTCCAGTGTTCCGCCCGCAGCGCCCCACGCCGGAGTGTTCGCCCACGTCGAAAGGTCCGTCGTGAGGATCACCGGCACCCACTGGCCGCTGCTGTTGATGCTGATCGCCGTCGAGTTGATCGAGGTCTTCACCGTCGAGACCGTCCCGGCCGCGTCCGATCCCCGCAGCTTGCCCATCAGCTGCAGCGAATCGAACCGGCCCGACTCCTCGGGCTGATCCTGCCGCACCCAGAACTTCACGGAGATCTCGCGGGTGCCCATCGGGACGCCGGTCGCCAGGCGCAGCCGGCCCAGCTGCGAGCTGCCCGTGCTCGCCGTCGGCGGCGTGTTCACGATGCGGAAGACCGGCCCCTGGCATGGCGGCGCTGTCACCCACGCCGGCAACACGGGGTTCATGGTCACGCTCACGCCCAGCCCGGTCTCGGCCACGGCCGAACTGGCCACCACGGCGTTGCGCCCGCCGGGAGAGACCGAGAGGGGTCTGGCGCTGACCAGATCGGGGATTGCGATGCTGCGGATCCCATCCCCGGTGTGCTTGCCGTACGAACCGACCCAGATCCGGTCCCCGGCGATCCACACCGGCGTCTGGGTTCCTTCGAAATGCGTCCAGACCTGCGCCCATCGATCGCCGTCGGGCGAGTACAGGATCCGCTGGTTGTTCCAGCCGTCCATGTCGTTCTGGCTGGGGGAGAGCTGGGCGACGTACCGGCCCGCCAGCGAGGCGGGGTCCTCCTTGTGGATATGGAAGCTCAGGTAGTGCCGCCACGGGCCGTCGTTGCCGCTGCCCATCAGCGGCGCGGTCTGCATGATCGGGTACGCGCTGGTGAAGCGCACGGGAGCCGGACCGGACAAGAGGCTCTGCGTGAGCCACATCGGCTCGGAGACCTCGTCGCTCCCGGTGAGGAACGTGCCCTCGGTCGGCCCGGGCGCGATGCCGATGAACTGGTTGCCCCACTGGCGCGTGCGATAGTCGGCGAGCGTCGGGTCGAGATACCCATGAACCACCGTCGGCCCGCTCCACACCGGCCCCGCGTCCAGCCAGTTGACCGCGCCCAACCGGGGCGTGGCGCCGGCGAGCAGTTGGCCCTCGTCCCCGAGAGTCCAGGCGTAGTTGGCCGCGTTGCCCAGGCTGTCCCCCCGCGAGCCCAGGGCCAGCAGGCCGTGCTCTCCCATCCGCGTGATGCCCAGCGTGTGCGCGTGCGACTTGTCGGTGGGATCACTCCAGCGGCCGGGCAGTTCCACCACGGGCGAGGCCGTCCAGTCGGTGCTCTGCGGACCCGAGCGCTGGATCGAGAGGAGCATGAACGCTCCGCCGTCCTTGTGCGGGGCGGAGTGGTAGTCCGTCCCGGCGATCCACGCCTGCGTCGGCGCTGTGCCATCGCGGTGCGTGCTCCACCAGGTCGGGACCGACCAGAACGCGCCGAGTCCCACGCCGGAATTCAGCGGCGTGAGCGCATCGGAGACCGAGTGCCGCCGCCACCACTGGCTCTTGGGGCCTGCAAGGTCCGCCATCCGGCAGGTCATGAACCCGATGCGGTTGGAGTTCCAGCCCTGCGGGCCCGGCACCGCGACGTTGCACTGAATGACGATGAAGCCGTGGCATACCACGCCCGAGACCGGTCGCCACGCCTCCTGCGCGACGCTGTCCACCGACTGGGTCAAGACGTCCACCAACCCGCCCTTCTGGCTGTTGTAGATCATGTTGTAATCGAACGAAGCGCCGGTCATCGAACCGCGGTAGACCTGCAGCCGGCCCACGGAAAACTCGCCGACCACCCACACCGGCGTCACGCCGTCGGAATCCACCCCCGCGGCCAGGATGTTCACCGCCGGCGAGCCCGCCGAACCCGCCACCACATCGACCTGCGGCAGCGGCGCCAGCAGCATCGGCTCCCGGTAGCGCGGATGGTCGATCCCTACCGCCGAACCGGCATCGTCAAGGGTCGCCACCCCGCGCTGGAAGTGGAACTCCAGCGGTGGGTCGACGATCGCCTGGTTATCGAACCTGAACGTCAGCGCAGGCTGGGCCATCGCCGGCCCGCCGATCGCCGCCGCAAAGAGGCTCCAGAGGGTGGTCGACACCACCGCCGACGTACCACGCGCGGTGGCAAACAACCGCCCGGATTTTCTCTTCATAACCCGCCCTCTAAGGGAAACATCTCGGCACGCTAAGTGTACCGGAAACCATCGGCCCGCCACAGCCGTTTCTGGCACGTTTAGGGTGTTTTAGACCCCCCGGGCGGATCCCGGGTCCTCCCCGCGATCGCAGGCAAACCCGGGCCGGGCGTTATTCGGCCGCCTGGTCGGCCCGCCGCGACCACTCGAATTCCAGGGGCTCGAGTTCTCCGGCCAGCGACGCCCGCTCCGCGCCCAGGTCGTTGGCACGCCGGGCATTCCCCCAGACGTCCGGCTTTCCCATCTCTTCATCGATCGCGCGGATCCTCCCCTGGATCTCCTCGATCCGCGCCTCGAGCTGCTCGGTGCTCATCCGGGCCAGCTTGTTCACCTGCCCGCCCGGGGCCTGGCGAGCCGCGTTCTTCTGCTTCTCCTCGGCGGCTCGCCGCGCGCGCTGGGCATCCTCGCGCTTGCGCTTGGCCAGCGCCTCGACCGCGGCCTTCTCCCTGGCTATCTCCAGCTCCTTCTCGTGCCAGTCGGTGTACCCGCCGTGGAAGATCTCGGAGTTGCCCTTGCCGTCGAGCACGATCAGGTGATCGCACGTCGAGTCGATCAGGGCGCGGTCGTGGCTGATCAGGATCAGCGTCCCCTCGTACCCGCTGTCGGCGCTCAGGCAATCCTCCAGCCGCTCGGCGCTGGGGATGTCCAGGTGGTTGGTCGGCTCGTCGAGCACCAGCAGGTTCTTGGCCGAGCAGATCAGACCGGCGAGCACGGCCCGGGATCGCTCACCGCCCGACAGTGTCCCCAGCTCGCGCTCCTGCTCGTCCCCGCTGAACAGGAACGCCCCCGCGAGGTTGCGGGCCTGCTGCTCCCCGAACTGCACGCCCGGCACTTCCTTGGTGATGATGTCCTGGAGGTACCGGTACACGACCTTGCCGGGATCGATGTTCTCGTGCGTCTGCGAGTAGTACCCGATCTTCACGTTCGAGCCCAGCTTGGCGGTCCCGGCGTCGGCCGCCAGCTGACCCAGCAGGCAGCGCACCAGCGTAGTCTTGCCCGCCCCGTTGGGCCCGATGATCGCCCAGCGCTCCCCGCGCGAGATCTTGATGCTCAGGTCGTGGAACAGCACCTTGTCCGAGCCGTCCTCGCTCGTGTACTTCTTCGAGAGCCCGTTGGTCGCCACCACCAGGTCCCCCGTCCTTTCGGCCTTGGGCAGCTCCATCTTGAAGGTCGCCAGCTCCACGGGCCGCTCGAGCGACAGGTCCTTCTTGGCCCGCGCGAGCTTGGTCGCCCGCCCGCGGGCTTCCTTGGCCCGCTGACCGGCCTTGTACTTGAGGATGAACTGCTCTTCCTTCTCGAACTTCTTCTGCTGGTTCTCGTACGCGCGGGCCATCGCCATCCGCCGCTCGGCCCGCAACTCCACGAAATCGGCGTAGTTGCCCGGGTAGTCGATCAGCCGGCACTGCTCGGTCTCGAGGATCCGGTCCACCACGTTGTCCAGCACGTACCGGTCGTGCGAGATCAGCACCACCGCGCCCTTGTACTGCTCGCGCAGGAACTCCTCCAGCCACAGCCGTCCGTCGATGTCCAGGTGGTTCGTCGGCTCGTCCAGCAGCAGGACGTCCGGTTCCTCCAGCAGCAGCCGAGCCAGCGCCAGCCTCCCGCGCTGACCTCCCGACAGCCCCGCCACCGGGATCGAGAATTGCTTGTCCGTGAACCCGAGGCCGTGCAGCACCTGGTCGATCTTGTGGTCGATCGCGTACCCGCCCATCGCGTCGATCTGCCGCTCCACCTCGGCCTGCTTGCGCATGATCCGGTCCAGCGCGTCCCCGGTCGCCGTCGCCATCTGGTCAAAGAGCTTGTGCTGCTCCTCGTGCAGGTCGTGCAGCCGTTCGAAGGCCCGCTCGGCCGACTCCCGCAGCGTGTCGGTCCGGATCAGGTCCGGGTCCTGGTGCAGGTACCCCGCCCGGGAGCCCCGCTGCACCGAGACAAACCCGTCATCGGGCTTGATCATCCCCGCCATCACCTTCAGCAGTGTCGACTTGCCCGCCCCGTTGCGGCCCACCACGCCGATCCGCTCCCCCGGCTCGATCGACAACGAGACCCCGTCGAGGATCACTCGGGAGCCGAAGGCTACACGGATGTTGGTCGCGGCGAGCACAGACATGGGGGACGATGATATGGAGGCGGACTCCTCCGGCGCGTGCCGACGGTGAATCCGGCCGCGGAAGCGTCCGATCGCGCTCCGGCTCTCCCCGCCGCGCGGTCATCCCGTCATCAGGCGGTCGAGCAGCCCACGGCAGGCCCGGTCGAGCATCTGGTACATGTGCTCGAACCCATCCTCGCCCCCGTAGTACGGATCCGGCACATCAAGGTCCGTCCCCGTCACCCCCGACAGCACGGGATCGAACTCCCGGATCAGGTGGATCCTGGCTTTCTGGTTCCCCCGGTGCATCATCGAGCGGATGTGCGAATGGTCCATCGCCAGGATCCACGGATACCGCGCAAAGTCCAGCACCGGGTTGAGCTGCCGCGCCACGTGCCGCATCGGGATCCCGTACCGCGCCGCGACCGCCAGCGTCCGCGGATCCGCATTCTCACCCGCGTGCCACGAGCCCGTCCCGCAGGAGGCAATGTCGAACATCTCGACCACCCGCCGCTGGCCCGCCAGGTGCCGGAAGATCGCCTCGGCCAGCGGAGAGCGGCAGATGTTCCCCGTGCACACGAACAGCACGCCCGTGCGCGGCGCGGTTACGGATTCATCGGGTGTCGGTGCGGTCATCGCCACGGATCGTAGTGCAACGGCCCCCGGACCGCTCCGGACCGTCACCGGATCAGACCGCGGCCAGCCGCCCGGTCCAGCGACGCACCAGCCCTTCCACCGTCCCGGCCGCATCCACCGCCGGCGGACGCTCGCGCGGCCGCGCCCGCGATTCCACCAGCGCGCGGCGGAGACGCCCGCTCGCGGTCGCCAGTTCCATCGCCCGCGCCGCCGAGGTCCGGCCCGCCGCCGAGCCGCTCAGCACCCCGCACGCCGGCGCATTGACCACTGGGATCGATCGCCGGCTCGCCAGCGCCGCGATCACGCCGCAACCGGCCCCCTCCCCGCCCGGAACGATCACCACATCCGTCGCCCGGACCCACGCCACCGCCGGCAGGTCCGACGAGAGGTACGGGCTGCTCAGCCGAGCATCGCGGTGCACCCGCGCCGATCGCAACAGCCCGCTCACACCGCCGGGCAGGATGACCGCGAACCGGTCACCGGCCTTGTCGGCCAGCCCCAGGATCCGGAACAGGGTCGCCGAGTCCCCGCAGTCCGGCGGGTCGGCTCCCAGCAGCACGACCGGCCACCGCCCGTACACCCCCAGGCAGCCGCGCAGCTCCGCCGCCCGCGCCGCGGTCCCCGGATCGTCGTCCAGGATCGAATCGCCGGCGAGCACCAGGGCGGTGATCTCCTCGTGCGTCGGCACCGGCGCGACGCGCAGGCGGTCCGCATCCGCGAGCCCCGCCAGCGATTCATCCCAAGGCTGCACCACGTCGAACTCAGGTGCGCCCGCGATGTACCGCCGGACCGCCCGCGCGGCGATCGTCCGCCGCCCCGCCGCCGCGCTGATCCGGTCCGTGCACCCCGATCCCAGCCCCAGCCCCGCCAGCCGCCGCTCGGCCTCCGACCCGCCGATGATCAGCACGCGGTGCTCGCACGAGCCGGACAATTCGATCGCCCACCGGCACGCCAGGGCGCTCGTGTCGGCCGGCGAGCCCGCTCCTTGGAGTGGCGTCAGCGGCCCGGCACGCCCGGACAACGGCGCGAACGCGGTCACGAGATGGAGGATCCTGGTCGTCACGCGGGATTGCGGGCCGGGGGCCCGAGCAGGCTCACATTCACTTGGTCGCCGCGGAGCCCGTGCCCGCCGAAGCGCGGGCGATATGCTCGGTGAAAAGCTGGGCGATCCCCAGCCCGGTCCGCGCGGCCGCCTCCTGGCGGATTCGGTACATCTCCGAGGCCGAGTTGCTGAGCGTGCCCTGATTGGGCGGGCATTGCACGCCCAGGCCGTAGCCCTCCTGCTCCTCGGGCCACAGCCGGGCCTCCGAGTTCGACTCGACGACCTTCACCCGCAGCGCCGCCACGGGCGCCAGCGACTGCCCGTCCCCGCTCAGCGAGAACGAATCGACCGTCACGTACACCACCATGTCGGCCTTCACCGCACGCCCGATCTCGGCGATCGTCATCGGCTCCCCGAAGCGGTCCTTGCTCGCCGCGCCCAGCGCCGCCCGCGGATCGATCAGTTCCTTCACCGCGTGCTCGGAGAGGAGCACCTCGCCCGCGGAGGTGGCGATCATCTCTCGCAGGTCGCGCGACGGCAGTTTGCTGTTGCGGTCGTCGACGAACACGACCGCGGACTTGTCCGGCGGTAGCACGAACTTGGGCGGGATTTTCTCGTCCGGCCCGTGGACGATGTAGAAAATGCCCGAGGCGATGTTGCACCCCGTCAGGAGCACGCACGCGGCCACCGCGCACGCCAGGCCCGCGAGCAGCCCGCCGCGGAGGCGATCCGCGCGGCCGTGGGAACGGCCGGTCGAAGGGCCGTGGCTCATTCCTTCATCCCCTCCTTCGGGTAGTACGGCTCTTCGTGGTCGTAGAACTTCCAGCTCGATCGCTCGATGAACCGCTTGAGCAGCGCCGATGAAATCACATCGCGCCCGTACTGCTCGGGCCCGATCCCCTTCTCGTCGGGGAACCCCACCTGCACGCGCTCCGAGAACACGTAGTCGTCCGGCAGCGGGCCGTCGGCCTCCACCACCGAGACCTGCCCGATCGCCACGCCCTCCCACAGGTACTGGTTGCCCGGGTCGTTGAGCCGGAACTCCTGGAGCTCGACGACGATCAGCCGCTGCACTCCCAGATCGGCCGCCAGCTCCCCGCGCGGCTTGGCCATCAGCTGCGGGTTGTTGGTCAGGTACTGCACCAGCTGAGGGCTGGGCATGCCGAACGACGGGCCGGCGTACTTGAGGATGTTGTCGTTGATCCGCTCGATGAGCGTCCCCGTGATGCCCGGGAAGTCCGCCTCGATCGAACGGTCGGCCGAGACGACGACGGCCACGCTCTTGCCGGCGATCCCGTCGTACTTGACCGGGACGGTGCGGGTGCCAGTCTGGCGGTAGCTCTCGATCATCCCGCCCAGCAGGGTGCAGCCCGAGAGGCCGCCCAGGGTCAGGATTCCGGCCGCGCCCAGCAGCGCAGCGGTTGACAGGATCGAGCCGGGCCCGTGGGCGTGTGTCGTTTTCATGGTTCAGACCGTGGCGGCGGCCAGCTTGTACACCCACGCCAGCGCGAGCAGTCCGAGCGTCGCCCAGACCCACCGTGGCCGCAGGAGGAAAGCATAGACCGCGAGCACCCCCGAGCCCGTCGCCGCAGTATACACGCAACCCCAGAACGCCGCAGCGACCGCGATCGCCAGCCCCGTGGCAAACGGCTGGGCCCGCAGGGAATCACCGAATTGGCCGTGGACAGCGCTGGCAAATGATGTGGTCATCCCGCAGGTAGGACAGGGCCGGTTGAACGCCACGATCCATCCGCAGGGGGGGAGCCCCAGCTGGCGGTGGGTCCCCATGCCCGAGGGGTCGGGCAAGAGGGCAGCGCCGACCAGGAGCCAGGCGAGCAGGAGCCCGGCTACCAGCCCCGCCAGAACCCGTTGCCGTCCGCCGATCATCCAGATAGCCTCCGAAGAACCCCGAGCGCGGGCTCACGCTTTCTTGCGTCTTCAGGACCTCGCGCTCAGGCAATGGTGCTCGCGGTACTCGAATCCACGACCGATCAGCGTTCAGGATTTCAGGTCTCGTGAAGCGTCACAACGCTCAAGACCCTCTCAAGTCTTGCGGTAGCGGCGTTTCCATACGCTCTGCGTCGCAGATATTCCATCGCCCGCATCCGTTCGGCAGCTGTCTTCGTCCGCCAATGACCGCCATCGTCATCCTGGTCCGCGAGCGGAAGAACCGAGAAATGCGACCGGTCGAGCTTGAAGTCTGGGAGATTGTTCTCTTCGCCGGGCATGCTTGCAATCATAGGGGTGAGACTGGATCGATGCTGCGTGATCAGGGGTCACTCCTCGCGCTCCCCCTGCCTGGGCTGGTAGCCCTCGACGTACTTCCCGTTCTTTCCGACCGCGGTTCCTCGCACGGTCCCGTCACGGTTGTAGTAGGTTGCGGGCCCGTCCCAGATGCCGTGCTTGTAGGTCCTGCGACTCCACACGGTCCCGTCCTGGCGAACATAGAGCCCCTCACCACATTCATCAGTCCAGGTGGTGACCTGAATGGATGTTCCATCCGGGCGAAACCACTCGCTCCGCTGCTGCTTCCCGCGCGAGTATTCCTCCACAAGCTGGAGCTTCCCGGATTTGTACTGGTAGCGGACGGTGCCGGAGCCGTGAGCGTTTCCTTCTTGGTCTCGATAGAAAGTGCCCGGTATCGCATCCCACACGACCCATATCACCAAGCCAGCGACGAGCAGAACGCTGGCGGCGACTATGGACCATCGTCCAATGCGATTCTTCATGGCCACGATCCTCTTTGCGGGCAGTGCGCAGCCCCTCTACTTCGCCCCCTTCTTCTCCTCCTCGATCGGCTTCCACTCCGGCTCGGCGAACTGGTACTGCGTCCGCGCCCCCCGCAACGTTACAAACTCCACCCGCTCGGGCTGGGACTTGGCCAGCGCATCCATCTTCTTGCGGTACGTCCCCAGGTCGGTGATCGTCGTGCCGTCGATCGCGATGATCAGCTCACCGCCCGAGAGCCCCGCGATCCCCGCCCAGCCGGCGTGCTCGACCTGGTCGACCAGAACGCCCTGGACCTCCTCGCCCCAGCGGTTCTCGTCCCGGTCGAAGAACGTCAGCTCCCGGACCGTCATCTCCCAGTCCTTGTTCTCGTCCCGGCGGGCCTCCTCGGGCCCGATCCGCGTCCGCTCGAGCTTCACCGAGACCTCCACGGGCTTGCCGTCGCGCAGCACCGACACCTTGGCCTCGTCGTCGATGCTCATGCCGCGGATGCGGCGCTGCAGCATCCCCGCCTCCTGCATCCCCTTGGGCGCGAGCTTGTCACCGTTGATCGCCACGATCAGGTCCCCGGCCTTGAGCTCCGACTGCGCCGCCGCGGTCGACGGGTACACGCGCGTGATGCGGAAGCCCGTCTGCTCGGCGTGCCCCAGGAACTTGGCCAGGTCCTTGAGCACCGGCTGGGTCGCCACGCCCAGCCACGCCTTGGGCACCTCCCGCGGCGGGTCCTCGCGCTTCGGCGGCTTGGGCTTGATCAGCGTTACCTGCCGCTTGCCCTGGCGGTCGAACTCCACCAGCAGGAACTCCGGCGGCTTGTCCTGCGACATCACCTCGTCGTAGGCCTTCACCGCCTCCTCGACGCCCTTGATCGGCTTGCCCCCGATCGCCGTCACGATGTCCCCCCACGCCAGCTTGGGCTCGGCCAGGTCACCCGACCCGCCGGACCGCACGCCCGAGATGTACACGCCCTCGGTCAGGTCGAGCTGGCGCTCCCTCGCCATGTACGCCGTGATCTCCTGGATGTTCAGCCCCCAGCCGCGCAGCGTCGTCTCCTTGCCATGCTCCTTGAGCATCTTCTCGGTCGTGAGAGTGGCGCCGGCGTCCTTGCCTTCGCGCCGGTACGCGATCTTCACTTCGCCCCCGATCGGGAACTCGGCCATCTTCTTGAGCAGCGGCGGGATCTCCTCGCCGAAACGCACCGTCACCGGCTCGGAGTTGAACGACAGGATCACATCACCCGCCTTCAGCCCCGCGCGGGAGGCCGGGCTGTTGTTCACGACGCCGGTGACCAGCACGCCCTCGGTCAGCCCCGTGCGCTGGAGCTGACGCAGCGAGAGCCCGAACCAGCTGCGGGCGACCTCGCCGTGCTCGATCAACTGCGTGGAGATCTGCCGCGCCAGGTTCGAAGGGCTCGCAAAGCCCATCCCCGTCCCCCCGCGCGTGTTGACGCCCACGATCTGGCCCTTGAGATTGACCAGCGGGCCGCCGCTGTTGCCCGGGTTGATCAGCGCATCGTGCTGGATCCAGCGCGTGAACACGCCCGTGCGCTGGTCCCCCTCCAGGTCCAGGTCCTCCACATCACCGGTCATCCCCGAGAACACCCGCTCGGTGTTCGACACGATCCCCAGCGTGACCGATCGCGAAAGGTGGAACGGCGAGCCCATCGCCATCACCAGGTCCCCGACCACCAGCTCGTCGCTGTTGCCGAAGTCCGCGACGGGGAGCGAAGCACCCTTGTCCGGCAGCGCATCCAGGTCGATCTTCAGCACCGCCAGGTCCGTCAGAGGATCCTCGCCCACCAAGGTCGCCGGGACTTCCCGCTTGTCGGCCATCGTCAGGCGGAACCGCTTGCCGTTGTTGGTCACGTGCGCGTTGGTGAGCACGTGCCCCTGCTTGCTGATGATCGTCCCGCTCCCGGTCGCCTGGCCCTTGGTCTCCTTGCCGTCCCAGAACGACACCGTGACGACACGGATGTTGACCAGCGCCGGGAACACCTTGTCCCGCGCGCTGGTGACCATCTCCCGGATGCCCTCGCGGACATCAGCAGCCTCGTGGCTCGCCGAAGCCGGCGGCGCACCCTGCGCCCGCGACATGCTCCCCGGCACGCCAAGGGCCAGACCCGCTCCGAGCGCCAGCGCCGCGACGGTAATCCGTGAGTTCTTCAAATCATCGCTCCAGTTGAGCCCCGCCATGTGTGGCGGAGATCGTGGGGTTGTGGGAGTGGTGGGGGGCCGTGGGGATCGTGGGGATCGTGGGGGTATGGTAACTGGCAGCCGGGTGCGGCGTTGGGATGGAGCGGGCAACGCCCGGCGCATCGCCCACGCACGTGCGCACACAGCGTGCCTTCTGGCCCCCTTCCTCTCTGTCCGCAGTCCGGGCGAGGGAGAGTCCGGCCCGGTTACACGCCCGATCCGTGGTCGTCCCGGCCGATGACCGCGTTTGTGCGCTATTTTCGCGCCATCGGCCCCGAAACAGGTCCTTCCGCCGCATTTGTGCTTGGACGACCCGCCCGAGTGTGCTGTGATGATCAAGGGCCACGGGGGCCAGCGCCCCCGAGGTCCCGGTAAACTCCCGCCAGCCCACAAGGCACAACGGGATGCTCTCAGGACCTGACAGGAGCAAGCACATGGGACTGTTTTCCAGCACAACCGACGGGGCCACATCCGCGCGGCTCGCCCGCCTCGAGCGCAAGATCGATGCGATCATCGCCCACCTGGGGATCGAACTGCCCGACGATGGCATGGAGGACATCCGGGCACTCGCCGCCTCCGGTCAGAAGATCGCCGCGATCAAGGAGTACCGCAACCGCACCGGCGCGGGCCTGGCCGAGGCCAAGAACGCGGTCGAGCGAGGGCTCTAGGCACACGCCTGCGCCAAACAGGACGCCGCGACGTTCAACGTGGGAGGTTTCATGTTCGCAGGGTCACCCCGGATTCTGATTCTCTCGGCCTCGGTGGGCGCGGGCCACCTCCGCGCGGCCGAGGCGATGGAATTGGCGGTCAAGGAACTCGCGCCGCGTGCCGGCGTCACCAACCTGGATGTCCTCACGTGCGCCACCGCGGCCTTCCGGCGCATCTATGCCCAGGCCTACCTCGACCTGGTCAACCGCGCTCCGCACCTGCTCGGCTGGTTCTACGACATGACCGACAAGGCACCCAGCCCCGCCCGCAGAACCGATCGCCTGCGGATGCTGGTCCAGCGGGCGAGCATCGGGAAGCTCGACCCGATCCTCAAGGGCCAGGGCGGGCCGTGGGATGCGATCATCAACACGCACTTCCTGCCCGCCGAGCTGTTCGCCCGTCTGCGACGCAAGAACCGCTCCTTGAAGACACCGCAGTTCACGGTTGTCACCGACTTTGATGCCCACGGCATGTGGGTCAACGAGCCCACCGACCACTACTTCGTGGCGACCGAGGAGGCCGCCCTCACGCTGGGGAGCTGGGGCATCCGCCGTGATCGCGTCTCGGTCACCGGCATCCCCATCCACGCGCGGTTCGCCAAACCCGTCGATCGCCACGCGGCGCGGGCCAAGCACGGCCTGAGCCTCGACCTGCCCGTCGTCCTCCTGCTCGCCGGCGGTTTCGGTGTCGGTCCCATCGAGCAGCTCTTCACCGCAGCGCTCGAGATCCCCGCGCCGATGCACCTGTGCGTGGTCGCCGGGAAGAACATCAAGCTCAAGGATTCGCTCGAGAAGATCCCCATCCCCAAGCGCCACCGCGCCACGGTGATGGGTTTCACCAAGGACATGGACGAGCTGATGGCCGCCGCCGATGTGGTGGTGACCAAGCCCGGCGGGCTGACCACCAGCGAGACGCTCGCCCGCGGCGCTGCCATGGCGATCGTCAACCCCATCCCCGGCCAGGAGAGCCGCAACAGCGACTACCTCCTCGAGCACGGCGCGGCGATCAAGATCGCCAACGCCGCCGTGCTCCCGTACAAGATCGGCACCCTGCTCGCCGAGCCCAAACGCCTCGCGGGCCTGCGCTCCGCGGCCCGGGCCCTGGGTCATCCGAGGGCGGCGTACGAAGTGGCCGAGGGTGTACTGGGGAGGCTGCGGGGATGACGCCACGGATCCGCGCACACCGAGCTACTTCAGGCGGTGGTAAGAAATCAGCGCCGCCGACGGCGACTTTGGAAGAGTGACAAGCAGCCCGGGATCCGCAAGCTGTCCGCCCGACATCGTGCGCGCCAGGCCCGAGTCCGGATCGACGATCTCGTAGCCCGCCTTGGCGTCCAGCCCCTGGAGCCTGACGCGGATGGACTCGTACTGGCTCTGCGGCCGCCGGAAGGCCTGCACGATGCCGCGGGACTCGCAGGGGAGGTCGAATTGCCACGCGATCCACTGATCGGTTGCCAGCGTGTACGGCGTCAGCGGGTAGTAGTCCCCCATGAGGCACGGGACCGCCGCTCGCCAGAGTTCCAGCTCCCTCCGCGCGGTCGCGAAGTCCAGGTCGCTCCGCCGCATGTCCCAGCACGTGATGATCGTGCCGCACAGCTGGCTGCGCAGCTGGTAGGGGCCGATCTCCTCCCAGCCCGTGCCGTAGTAGGGAATCCACGGCGAGAGGCCGTACGTGTGGCACTGCTGGCCGGTCGGTTCGAGGATGTAATCACTACGCAGCAGCGGCACCGCCCGGCGCAGCGTCTCCAGATCGAGCCGCCGGCCGCCGCTCGAGCAGGTGTCGATGGGCATCCCCGGGTGCCGGCGCAGCAGCTCATCCCAGTACGCCAGGTACCCCTCGACGTGCCGCATCTCCGCGATCCCCTGCCGGTCGGGCGCATCGGCGGCCCGCCAGAAGCCCAGCGGCGCGAAGTTGAAGTCCTGCCGGTAGAGGTCGATGCCCTCATCTTTCAGGAGGTTATCGACGTGGTCGGTCAGCCACGCGCGGGCCTCGGGGTTGCCCAGGTCCAGGAGCTTGCTCGAGCCGGGGTCGGAGCTGTCGGGACCCAGGAGCCACTGCGGGCGCTGGTCGTAGAGCCACGTCGAGCGATTGACCCGCTCGGGCTCGAACCAGACCAGCGTCTTGATCCCCCTGCCGTGCGCGTGGTCGGTGATCGCCCGCAGTCCGCGGGGGAATCGCGTCCGGTCGACTTCCCACGTGCCGGTATTCCACCAGCCCCCGTTGTTGGGGTACCAGCCCGCGTCCATCCACCAGTAGTCGGGCTTGAGGCCGGCCGCGATGTAGCCGTCGATGAACTGGATCTGGTTGGCTTCGTTCGCGGCGATCATCTCGCCGAACTGGTGCGAACTGCACCCCATGTGGCCGGGGGGCATGGGGTCACCGCCCGGGCGCGGCAGGTTGTGGGCGATCATCCAGCGCCGCCAGGTGTTCTGCGCGGCGGTGGTGTCCCCGCCGGTGAACTGCACGGCGATCAGGGGTGTGCGGGCCTCTTCACCGGGGTGGAGGACAAAGTGCGTGAGCTCCTGCCCGGCGGTGATGCGGATCGCCCCGCCCGCATCCCGGGCAAAGTCGGCGCTCCACTGGCCCGGCCAGCCCACGGCCACGATGCGGCCCTCGTCCTGCCACTGCAGGTTGAAGTAGGGCATCGCCGAGTCCGAGGGCCGGCCGCCGGCCGGCGCGATCCGGGTGTCGGAGTTCGGCGCGAGGGTCGCCGACAGCGGCGCGAAATCGGCGGGACTCGCCGTGCTGCCCTGGGCCCGCAGGAGCGTGAACTCCCGCGCCCCGCTGCGTGTGAACGTGGTGTCGATCCCCTGGAGCGCGGAGATGATCGGTGTATCAACCGAGCCCCCGTTCTTCAGGCGCACGGTCCACTCCACGGTGGGGAAGTCGGAGTACTCGATCGCATCGCAGGTGACCAGCAGGCTCGTCGCCGGGTCGAGGCTGGTGATGATGTGCCGCGTGCGGTTGTCGTCGAGCCTGGTCGTGGTCCGCTCGGTCTTCCACGCGGCGGCGAACTCCGCGAACGGCCTGCCGCCGTAGTCGAACGAGAACGGCGGTTGAGCGTCGTAGGGCAGCCTGGGGGGCGATGGGTGCAGCACCAGGTCGCTGATGTACACCGAATCGCCGCTCTCGAACATGACCTTGGCGAACCCCCAGTCGGACTGGTCCCAGCCGATGCCGTCGCCGGCGTCTCCGATCTCCAGGATGAACTCGCGCGCGCCCGCAAGCTCGACCGCGACCGGGACGCCGGGGCTCCCGTAGCGGAGCACACCGGAGCGGAAGGCCTCCTTACCGCCGACGTTGACGGAGAAGACCACGCTGCCGCGTCCGCGGGCGGTGTCGTCGTTGTGGTCCAGGCCGGCCACCGCGGTGAACAGCCTGCCCGGCGCGGCCAGGCGCACCAGCAGCCTGCTGGGGGCGTGGCAGTAGAGTCCCTTGGCGATCGTGCGGCCGCCGATCACCATCGGGTGGCCCATGCGCGTGTCGAGGTGCACGGGATCGTGGTTGGCGAGCACGTAGAGACCGGGGGCGGCCTCATGTTTCGCCGCGATCCCGTCGAGCTTGGCGGCGATCCAGGCCCGGGCTTCGGCAAATTCCGGAGCGGCGTTCGGGGAAGGGGTAGCGGCGGGGGTGGGGGTGGGGGTTGTGGGGGGAGCGGCGAGCGCGGCCGTGACCGTCGCCAGGATCGCGAGACTGCCGCGGAAGAGATGGTGCAGCATGGATGATGGCAGCATGCATGAAGATAGTCCCCGCGGGGCGAGGACAACGCGACGATCCGCCCCCTCACGAGGGCACGAGTCCCCCGCGCTCCCGGACCGCGGTGGACCTCGAGATCGCGCGGCGTCGGCGCTGCCTGTCGGCGATCTGCAGCAGGGAGAACCAGACCGGAGACCAGACCGCCCAATCGGCGAGCAGGCCCGCGTAGATCGGCGTCCGAGGCGTCACGGTGAACCTCCGGGCTCCGTTCGACACCTGCGTGTAGGCGCCGCGATCGGCGGTCAGGTCGTCGTTGTAATGGGCCGAGACATCCAGCTGCCAGCAGGATGGATTGTCCCGGCGATACCGGACGCACCGGAGCGGCCACCCGGCGGCCATCTCGGACCGCGCGTGGAGAACCTTCCGAACGGAAGGGAGGTTGGGCGGGGAACCGATCTCGACGGCCAAGCGTTCGGAGTAGCCCCACGAATCCGCCCGGATGACCTGCGTGGCGGCCCCGGTCCAGTCGCTCGCGGGCGCCCACAGCCACGGCAGCACATCGGCCGCGGCCTTCAGGTCGGGCACAGGCATGGAGCCTCTCGATGCGTGCCGGGATGCGGCGATCGCGACGACGGCCACGGTGCTCGCCGCGCCCAGCAGCGACGCCCCGACCACGCGCAGCGCCATCTGAGCCGGCAGCGAGCGGGGGCGCTGGACTAGCAGGAGCAGCGCCGCGAGCACGGCGATCCCTATGGAACCGCGGAACACGTTCTGGGCGGCGAGCATGAGCGTGCGTCAGGTCGCGGCGCCGGGTGCGCGGAGCCGAGCCAGGCAGGCCTCGAGCCTCTCGCGGCTGGCGGAAAGGTCGAGCTTCATGCGGTCCGTGCGTTCGACGATCTTCCTGCTGTTCGCCGAGGCGAGGTTGGCCCAGTTGGCGATCTCGCCGATCGACTCGGCCGATTTCGAGAGCACCTCGACCGCGGCATCGACGGGGGAGAGATCGATGCGCGAGGACTCCTGCTCGACCTTCTTGCGCACCACCAGCGCTCGCGCCACCGAGATCGCCGCCTGGATGTAGATGTTGCTCGCCGGATCCTCAGGGTTCCAGACCACGACCAGGTCCTCGCCGTGCCGGCTGAAGGGCTCGATCCCCTCGGCGGACGCGGCGGCGAACACGAAGATGCCGATATCCGCGCACCGGTTCTTGCGGGCCTCGGCGAGCTCCTCGCGGGCCTTGGGGAGCGTCTTGGCCTCGCGCTTGGCCTCGAAGACGATCCGCCGGCCCGCGGCCGCGGTCTCGGCGCCCAGCGTGATGACCGCATCTCCCTTCTTAGATCGCGGGATCTCGCCAGGCATGGCTCCGACAGCCTCGAACTGGTCACCCAGCCGCGCGGATTCGGCGGCGAGCAGGGCGCAGAGGGAGGATTCAAAGTCGACGCCGCCGGCGGTCGTCTTTTCGCGTTCACCGCGGACCGCGCGGAGCGAATCGACCGCGGCCTTGACATCGCGTTGGAATTCCGTGTTGCGGTCGCGCAGCTCGGTGAGCATCGTCACGATCTCGCCCTTGAGGCGCGAGAGCGCGGAGGCGGAGTTGTCGAGGGTGAACTCGCCGGTGATGCGTTTCTGGGCATCCTCGACGCGCAGCACCAGCCGGGCCAGCGCCCCCTCGTTGTTCCCGAGGTCAAACTCGCGCTGCACGCGCTGGACGTCCTTGGCCAGGTCGTCGCGGAGCTGGCCGTTGGCCTTGGTGAGCTGGTCTTTGAAGACGCTCAGGGCCGACTGGGGGTCGGTGAGCGAGAACTGGCCGATGACGTGCCTGCGCTGCTCGTCGAGCGACTGCTGGATGGAAGTCCGCAGCGTCTCGACCAGGCCGTCTTTCTGCCGCGGGTCGAGGGAGCGGAGGATGGGGCTGCTCTCGCCGACCTGGCGGGCCAGCGCGCCGGCGAGCGTGGAGTTGTCGGCGCCGACGTGGCGGGTGAGCAGCTGCTCCATCTGCCCGCCGGGCCTGAGGACCTCGTGGAGGCGGACCGGGAGCTGGCCGTCCTTGGGGTCCAGGTACTGCCGCAGCGCCGACCCCAGCTCCGTGGAAAGGGCGGCGGCGTGCTTGTCCAGCTCGGCGCGGACGCCCGCGATCAGACGCTCCCCCTCGCCGCGGATCGCCTGGGAATCGACCGCGCCGCTGGCCTGGCGGACGGCGAGCACCCCGACCCGCAGCGCGGCCAGCGCTGCCCGATCGCGCGGATCCCCCTCGGCAAAGCCCAGGAGGTACTCGACGACGTCGCGATCGCGGATGACAAGAGCCAGGTCGATGGCGCCGTCGACCACGACCGGAATGGCGGCGGGCGACGCGCGCGGAAGCGATCCTCCCGCGAGCGCATCGAGTTGTGGGGTGCTGGTCGGTTCCATGACGGACGGTGCTCCTTGCTGCGATTGTTGGCTCGATCGGGGCGGCAGCACGTGAACGGGCCAAGATGCAGATTCCGGCATGCCCGGCACAGACGCGAAAGTCCACAAGTCGTCGGCCCGCCAGGAGGTGTTCGCGGCGTGCTTCAGGCGCGATCCCGTGGTCGATACGTGGGGCGTCGGGCGTGTGATCTTCTGGATTCGATGCCGACCTCACCTTTCTTGCGAGCTGGCGGAATAGTCGCGCATGTAAATGCGATCTTGCTGGTGAGGCAATATATGAGAACACGCTGGACATCAGTCGCGGCACTCGTGCTATGCCTGTTCCCGGGAACTATGGCAATCGCTCAAGGTGACGGTCCATGGCGTGTATATATCCGCGGCTGGACTTTCGCGCCGGTGACGCAAGATGAGCGGGTCATTGGGTTTATGGCGATCGCCGACGAGGACGCGGTCCAAGGAGACAACATCGGCGCTGTGTGGTACCGCGAGGGGGCGGATGGGCACTGGTCGGCGTCGGGGTGGCCAAGGGGCTTGCAGGCCCAGGCTCTGCTGTGGGTAGAGGGAGAAGTTCAGCAGGGAGGATTTTGGCTTGATGATGACGAGGCACAAGACCTGTTCTTGCGGTATGCTGATGCCGAGCCGGCAGCACCGATGGTGCTCCAGTCGGGCCTGCGCGCGGATGATCCCATGTCGCCGATCATTGCCTTGGATGAAGATCGGGCAGAGGTTCTCGAGGCTCTGGCGTCGATCGGCTATGCAGCGGCTCCGACACTTTCGGCGATGAGCTTGGCTTCCGGGGCCGAGGAATGGGACGCATGCGAGGTCTCCGAGGGCCTCCTTCCGGTCGAGCAACTCCTGAATGAACTGGCCCACCATGCCGAGCGTGACACATTCGGTTCGACGGCGCGGGCGTCATCGAACTCCTGTCATGCGTTCTGCGCCGGGTGCAAGAAAACCACGACGATCACGACCGGCAGTTGGGTCAACACAGGTTCCACGCTTGTCGGAAGCACGCTTCATTGCCACTATTCACGAACCGATACAAAGACGGTAACATACTCGGGCCTGGAGTTTCTGATGTGCGACCCGTGCCCACTCAACAACAAGTCATGCACCCGAACCACGGTCGGTGACACGACATCGTTGCCAAACAGCCCGTGTCCGGCTCCGCCCCCGGCCACAGTATTTCCGACTCCGCCTTTCCCGTGCTGATGAAGATGCCCAGATTCTCCCAGCGTTCGCTGCCGGCGATCCTCCAGGTGTTGGGGGCCGGTGTGCTGGCCTCTGTTCTTCTGGTCTTGGCCAGAACCAGGGCGGCCGATACCGCCATCGGCCGCGTGGTCGAGGCCGCGGGGTACCACCCCTTGGGCGACAGGATCGGGGGGCGGCTGGTCGATGCGTACGGGCATTCCCCGTGGCGGCCCTCGGTGCTCCCGGCGGCCGACGCCATGCCGTTTGCGATCGGCGCCTGGATCGGGTGGACGGTCGCGTTGCTCGCCATGGCCTGCGCGGTCGTGGTGTGGAACGGCAGGTCCAGGATCGGGCCGGAACTGAGGCTCCCGTGGCGCGGGAGCATGGTCAGTTGGTCGAGGGCGATCGCCCGGGCGGGCGCGTGGTGCTGCTGCTTCCCCGGGATCATGTACGTCCTCTGGCTCGTGTTCGTGCACGCCAAGGCCCCCGAGGTGGATGCCCCGCCGGGCATGCCGACCGCCGCGATCGGAATCTGCGATCAACCGACCATGATCGCATTCATGGCGATCGGGCTGGCGATGATCCAGTGCCTGGTGGTGGCCCGCTGCATCCGGGAAGAGCACCACCGCGAGATGCTCACGGCCCATCCGGGCGCGGGGATCTGCCGATCCTGCGGGTACCTGCTCGACGGGAATGCCGGGCGATGTTCTGAGTGCGGTACCGTGTGCCGGCCGGCGCGGTCGGCCTGGTCGGAGCGGTTCTCCGCCCTGCGGGACCGCGGGCTGCTCGTGCGAACGGTGATCTCGGCGCTGATGTGGGGGATCATCGCAGCGATGGTGCTTGCCCCGCGGACCAGTTCCGTGCTCTTTGACCGCGTGGAGGATGTGGCGGGCGTCTGCGCGGTGACGAACCTCTCGGAAGAGGCAGTCTTCCAGGCGGATCGCCAGCTGGTCCGGGTGTTCGGATCCGCGCGGTTCGCCGGCCCGTAGCACGGGCGCGCCGCGGCTGCGCGACCGGTCGGCGAGCACGGCGGAGCGACACGGTGACCGGGATCGGCAGCCCCGCCGAATCCGACGGCTCAAAGTTCGTTGACTCGGGTGGCTTCCGGACCTTTGTCACGGCGTACGAGAACGGCCCCTGTCTCTCTCGAGGTCGAGCGCTCCAACGGATCGGCCCCAGCGCCCCGCCTGCCCGCCGCGCGGGCGGGCATAGTCGGTCTCGGTTCGGGGTCGGCAACCGGCGCGGAACGTTGCGGTCCGGTGCCTGTATGCCTACGCTTGGCTCCCCATCCGGCGAAGGACACGCCGGGCGGAATCCAACGAGGTACTCATGGCAGGCACCGGCACGATCACCCAAGTCATCGGTTCGACCTTCGACGCCCAGTTCGCCGAGGACCAGCTCCCGGAGATCTACAACGCCCTGGAGGTCAAGACCAAGACCAAGACCGGGGAGCTCTTTCTGGTCGGCGAGGTGCAGCAGCACCTGGGGGGCGGGCGTGTGCGGGCGGTCGCGCTGGGCTCGACCGACGGCCTGTCGCGCGGGATGGGGTGCTCGGACACGGGCGGGCCGGTGACGGTGCCGGTCGGTGAGGGCGTGCTGGGGCGGGTGTTCAACCTGCTGGGCCAGGTGATCGACAAGGGTCCCGAGCCCAAGACGACCAAGCGCAACCCGATCCACCACGCGCCGCCGGAATTCGCGACCCTGAACCCCAAGACCGAGATCCTGCCCACGGGCATCAAGGTCATCGACCTGCTCTGCCCGTTCGTCCGCGGCGGCAAGATCGGCCTGTTCGGCGGTGCCGGCGTCGGCAAGACCGTCGTGATCCAGGAGATGATCGCCCGGGTCGCCAAGAACTTCGGCGGCTACTCGGTGTTCGCCGGCGTGGGGGAGCGCACCCGCGAGGGCAACGACCTGTGGCGTGAAATGAAGGAGGCCGAGTACACCGACGAGAAGGGGCAGAAGGCCCACGTGCTCGACAAGGTGGCGATGGTGTTCGGCCAGATGAACGAGCCCCCGGGGGCCCGCCTGCGGGTCGCCCTCTCGGCGCTGACCATGGCCGAGGAGTTCCGGGACGCATCCGGCAAAGAGACCCTGATGTTCGTGGACAACGTCTTCCGGTTCACCCAGGCCGGCTCGGAAGTGTCGGCCCTCTTGGGCCGCATGCCCAGCGCCGTGGGGTACCAGCCGACGCTGTCGACGGAGATGGGCGAGCTCCAGGAGCGGATCACGTCGACGGCCAAGGGCGCCATCACTTCGGTGCAGGCCATCTACGTGCCCGCCGACGACCTGACCGACCCCGCGCCGGCGACCGCGTTCACGCACCTGGACGCGTTCATCGTGCTCTCGCGCCAGATCGCCGAGAAGGGCATCTACCCGGCGGTGGATCCGCTCTCCTCGACGTCGCGCATCCTCGACCCGCAGATCCTGGGGGAGCGGCACTACAAGGTGTCGCGCCGCGTGCAGACGATCCTCCAGCGCTACAAGGACCTGCAGGACATCATCGCGATCCTGGGAGTGGACGAGCTGTCGGAGGACGACAAGCTGACCGTGTCCCGGGCGCGCAAGATCGAGCGGTTCCTCTCCCAGCCGTTCCACGTCGCCGAGCAGTTCACGGGCTTCAAGGGCGTGGACTCGCCGCTGGAAGTGACGATCGACTCGTTCGAGCGCCTGTGCAACGGCGAGGGGGACAACCTGCCCGAGGGCGCGTTCATGTACGTGGGCACGCTCGACGATGCCAAGGCCAAGGCCGCGAAGATGGCCGCGGGGTAAGTCAAGCAAAGGCACTGGGCGCTCGGCATCGGGAACCGGGTGGAAAGCGCATCTGAACCCCCGGCTGCCCGGGGGTTTTTCGTGCGCAGGGTGTGGGGGGTTTGGATGGTTTGGGGCCGGCGACCCGACCGCGGGCCGAACCCGCTGGATGTGGACGTGAGCCGGGAGGTCGGATCGAGCTTCCGGGCCGGTCGGGGGAATGATCCGGCGCGGGGCCGGGTCTATAGTTGCCCACTGTCCGGCGGTCGGTCGGATGGCGGGTGGGTCCGCACGGGTTGCGGGCAAGCTCATGAGTGCAAAACCGCGGCGGGCCGGCGTGGCGCGGCCCATCGCAACCAGAAGCGCCCTTGTGCGGGACGGGGCTGCGTGGTCGGTTCCACCGATGCGCATGCCGTCCGACTCCGGACCGCCGGTGCCGCTGCTCTTAAGGATTCGAGTCATGGCAAACACGTTGGTCCAGGATCTGATCGAGGCCGGGATTCACTTCGGCCAGCGCTCCAGCGGGTGGAACCCCAAGATGGGGCCGTACATCTACGGGAAGCGCAACGGGATCCACATCATCGACATCAAGGAGACCATCAAGGGCCTCCTGCTCGCGAAGAAGTACATCGCCAAGACGGTCAGCGACGGCAAGGACATCTGCTTCGTCGGCACCAAGCGGCAGGCCAAGAGCGTGCTGGAGACGCGGGTGCCCGACGTGAAGATGCACTGGGTGACCGAGCGCTGGCTGGGCGGCACGCTGACGAACTTCCGGACGATCCGTTCGCGGCTCAAGCGCATGATCGAGCTGGAGGGGATCGAGGCCAGCGAGAACTTCGCGAGCTACTCGAAGAAGATGGAGAGCCAGCTCCGCCGCGAGATGAAGAAGATCAAACGCAACCTCGACGGCATCCGCAACATGGAGAAGCTGCCGGGGGCGCTGGTGGTGATCGACGTGCGGCACGAGCTGACGGCCCTGCAGGAGGCCCGCAAGCTGGGCATCCCGACGATCTGCCTGATCGACACCGACGGCGATCCCGAGCTGGCGGACATCCCGATCCCGGGCAACGACGACAGCATGCGGTCGATCGACGTGGTGATCCGGGAGCTGTGCCTGGCGTGCGCGGAGGGTCGCCAGCAGCGCCAGGGCGCCGACCAGCCCTCGGGCCAGCCGGGCGGTCCCGAGCAGCCCGGCCCCGGCGGTCCGGACGGCGCGCAGCGTCAGCGGCGCACGCGGCGACCCTCGCAGTACTCGGCCAGCGCGGGCGCCTCGGCCGGCGGCGAGAGCGCCGGCGGCCCGGCGTCCGAGGAACCGCGTCCCGAGCCCCGCTCGGCGGCCTCGCCGGCGGGCGCCTGAGCGTCGGCAGCGTCAGTCTTCCCCGGAGCCCGAAGGCCGGGGATCCCCAGATACCCACCGAGTCGCGCGGCCCAGTGTGCGCGGCGGGTGCCGGTCGAATCGAACTCTCAGCCGGGGCCCTTTGCCCCGGAGTTTCCACACCGGACCGGGCCACGCGGCGTCGAGCCGTGCGGGGCCCGGTCGCAAGGGTCGCGGGAGCACGGCTTCCGGGCTCTGGATCCCTTGAACAGTCGGAGTAGCAGGCAATGGCCGAGATCAGCGCGAAAGAAGTGATGTCCCTGCGGAACAGGACGGGCCTCTCGATGATGGCGTGCAAGGCGGCGCTCGCCGAGGCGGCCGGGGACCCGGAGAAGGCCGAGGAGATCCTGCGCAAGCAGCTCAAGGGCAAGATGGAATCGCGGACCGACCGGGCCGCGGGCGAGGGGCGCATCGAGGTGGCGATCAACGCCGACCACACCGCCGCGGCGATCGTCGAGGTGCGTGCCGAGACGGACTTCACCGCCAAGAACGATGGGTTCGTGAGCATGGTCAAGTCGGTGGCGGAGCTGGCGCTCCAGGCGTCGGCCGGCGCGGTGTCGGCGACCCCGGAGATCACCGCGGCGATCGATCGCGTGCGGATCTCGACCGGTGAGAACTGCTCGCTGGCCCGGGGCCACAAGCTCCTGGGCGAGGCGGGCAGGACGCAGTTCGGCAAGTACATCCACCACGACGGCAAAACGGGCGTGCTCCTGCACGCCGAGGGGTCGATCTCCGAGAAGGTCGCCAGCGAGATCTGCATGCACATCGTCGCGGCCGATCCACGTCCCAAGGGCGTGTCGATCAACGACATCCCCGCGGACGTGATCGACAAGGAGCGCAAGTTCCGGATCGCGGCGGCGATCGAGTCGGGCAAGCCGCAGGAGATCGCCGAGAAGATGGTCGAGGGCGGGATGCGGAAGTTCTACGAGGAGGTGGCGCTGCTCGAGCAGCCCTTCGTGCTGGATCAGAGCAAGAAGATCAAGGACCTGGTGGGCTCGGGGGCGAAGGTCCTGGGGTACTTCCGGTACCAGGTCGGGGAGCAGGCGTAGAGATCGGATCGGGCGGCCGGCCTGAGATGGAGATCACGCGGACGACTTCTCAACGCCGACGCAGGTCGGCGTTTCTCGTTGGCGGTGCGGCGGCGCCGTGGGAATACGGACGTCCGGGCTTGAGCGAGTGCCGGCGGCGAGCGCGGAGCGAAGCGGCGGGCCGTGCGGATGGGTCGGAGGGGACCTCGAACCGCTCGCCGCGCCGGCAGATCGTGGTCGAACCCGCCGAGCCCGAGAATCAGGCCGGGCCCGCAACACTCGCGCCGTTGGGGCGGGAGATCGGCGGCCCGGTCTCGAACCCGGTCAACGCCAGCCCGGATCGGGGAGCGGCCAAACGTCCGACTCCGCGGCGGAAACGGCCCCGCCGTGCATCTGGGTGGGTGCACGCTCCCGATCGGAGGTTTCGGTATGCACTTCACCCTCAGATTCGTGCTCTGGCTGCTCGCAGCGCCCGTCGTGGCGACGCCGGCGATCGCACAGGTTGCGGGAACGAAGGCCGCGGCATCGCCCGTGCCGGCCGTGGAGTACGCGGACTGGCCGATCGAGTCTCGCGTGCTGGGGGTCCCGACGCCGGTGCCGGGTGACGATGGCCGTTGGTTTGTGACGTACCAGCTCATGGTCATGAACTGGGCCGGCTCGGATGTAACCCTCCGCAGCGCGGACGTGCTTGATGCAAAGGGCGGTTCGGTGCTCGCCGCGTACGGATCGGACTCGCTCCAGGATGTCCGCAGGTTCTGGAGCCCGCTGCCGATCGGCGGTGGGCCCCGGCAGGTCCATTCGCTTGCGGAGCTGCGCACGCTTCCTTCGGGGCGTACCGCGGTGCTGCGGATCTGGCTCAGCGCGGTATCGCGGGCCGATCTGCCGGCGGTCATCCGGCATAGGCTGACGTTCGAGCCGAACGGGGCTATAGGGGTCCGCGGCCTGGAGCACGCGGCCGGCGAGCCCATCGCGGTGTTGACCGGCGAGGTCGAGGTCTCGACGGCGGAGGTGCTCGCGATCGACGCGCCGCTCAAGGGGAGCAACTGGAAATGCTCCCACCTGGCCGACCTGGACTTCCACCAGTCCTGGATCGAGATCCTCGATGGCCACCTGTACGCGGCGCAGAGGTTTGCGATCGATTTTCAGAAGGTCGACCGGGCCGGCGATACGCTCCCGAGCCCCTTCCCCAATGAACTCTCCAACGAGATGTTCTACAGCAACGGGCAGGAGGTTCTGGCTGTCGCCGACGGGACCGTGGTGTACCTCAAGACCGATGTGGCTTCCAACACGCCGCTGGTCTCCGGGATGACCAACCCGCCTGCACCGCTCACGCGTGAGTCGTGGCCCGGGAACCAGATCGGGCTGGATATCGGCGGGGGGCGGATCGCGTGGTACGCCCACCTGATGCCCGGATCGATCGCCGTGCGCACGGGGGATCGCGTCCAGCGGGGGCAGGTGATCGCCCGCATCGGCAACACCGGCAACGCCGCCGGCCCGCACCTGCACTTCCACATCGGTGACAGTGCGATGGGGTTGAATGCCTGCGCGGGGGTGCCGTTTGTGTTCAGGCGGTTTGAATTGGAGTGGCGATCAACCGCGGATCACAAGGCCCGGCCTGCCGATGCAGCAGCCGTGGACCATACGGGCGAGGCGCCGCTGGATGGGAGCGTCGTTGGGTTCTGAGGTCGCGTGGGCGGGCTTGCGCTCCGAGCGCGGGGGCGCTGCGACGCCGCTGGGTCGGCGCGTGGCGCCGGGACGCGCGCCGATCTCACCGACCCGAGTTGATCGCCTTGACGATCCGCTTGTAGAACTGTGCCTGGGCATCGCCCCCGCGGTGCCAGCGCCATACGACGACCAGGTCGTGCTCCGGGTCGATCCAGACCGTGTTGCTCCCCGCGCCGATCGCAGCGAAACTGGTGCGGGGGGCGTCGGGCCAAGCACCCTCGGTGTTAAGCCACCAGAGGTAGCCGTAGCCCTTCTGCACGCCCTGCTGGCGGGTGGCCTCGTTGAGCCACGATTCGGAGATGATCTGCCGGTCGTTCCAGCGGCCGCGGCGGAGGATGAGGTATCCGAAGCGCGCGTGGTCGAGCGTGCTGATCCAGAGTCCGCCGCCCCAGCGGGTGCCGCCGCTGACCGATTCCATCGGCTTGCCGTCGATCTGGACGGTGGAGTTGGCGTACCCGTGGTAGGTCCACGTGCCCGAGGCGCCGATGGGGTCCATGATCTCGGTCTTGAGGACCTCGGGCAGCGGGCGCTTCCAGAGTTCCAGGAGCGAGAGGGCCAGGCGGTTGACACGCACGTCATTGTACTCGAAGCGCGTGCCGGGCTCGACCACCGGCTTGGGCTTCATCTCGGCCCTGCCGAAGGCCTCCTTGCCGATGAACGTGCTGGGCTTGCCGAACATCTGGCCTTCCCACTCGCTGGTCTGGGTGGCGTGGTGCTCCCAGGTGATCTTCGAGTTGTGCTCCGAGTCGTACGCGCCGTCGTGGATGTACTGGCTGACAGGGTCTTTCACCGACTGGATCATCCCGCGATCGATCGTCAGACCGAGAATGGTGGAGAGGTAGCTCTTGGCGGCGCTGTAGGTGGGATCGACGGCAGAAGTGTCGCCGAACTCGGCGACGATGTAGCCGTGACGGATGATGACGCCGTTGGTGTCGGCCCGCGTGGTGGGGACGGCCCCGAGCGGGGCGCCGAAGGTCTCGGCCTGCGTCGAGAAGTCCTTGGGCCAGTCCGTGGGCTGCTGCCGGGCCCAGGAGATCGCCTCGGCGAGCATGGCCTCGTCCATGCCCTCCTGCGCGGGGCTGTGGTGTTCCCATTGACCCCTGGGCGGGAAGTAGACCGCCGTGCTCGCGTGGGCGGTGCTCGCGGGCTGGGTTGACTTCGGGGCATCGGCGACCGGCTGGCGAGCGAGCGCGGGGGCGAGGCAGACAAAGATCGCGAGGGCGGCCCGGGCGAGATGAAGACGGAGGATCTGGTGCATCTTCGGCAGTTCCTTGAGGAGAGCCCGGTGCGGTCGAGGTTCGGCGCTTGATCTGCCCGGCTGGGCGGGGCGGGATCGGGCGCGACTGGGCCTGATCGTACTTGGGGCCCGCGGAGGAGTCCTCTTCAGTTCCTGCCGATGGGCTGGGCTGGCACGGGATCCTCGCGGATCGGTGCCGAGGGGCCGGGGCGAGCCTCGGGCTCCCTGCCGACAAGCTGCTCGGCGGGCCGGGGCGCGGCGTCGGGCTCGGGGGTAAGGCCGGGGTCGGTCGAGCCGGTCGGCTTGACGAGCCGGAGCTTCTCGAGGGCCTTGCGCTCCCACCGGATCATCCAGACGGTGTGCAGGATCCGGGTGGTGATGATCCCGGCGACCAGCCCCAGCGCGGAGGCCAGCTCGCGGGCAAACCCGGCGTGCAGGAGGAGGTACAGCGTACCGAACGCGACGGTGTAGAGCAGGGGGGAGAGGATCGCCCGCTGGATCTGGACGGTCGTGGCGTCCCGGATGAAACTCATCTGCTGGTAGGCGGCGTTGACCTGCGTGAGCCGGCGGGCCGCGGGACGGTGGTTGGCGAGCCAGTGCAGGCCGAAGTAGATCGAGACGTCGGAGATGACGTCGGCGATGAAGGTGACGGCGGTGATGAGGAAGCGGTCGTCGTCCTCGACGCCGAAACGCCGGGACAGGTGGACGACCAGCACGGTCGGCCCCAGCGCCAGGATCCCCGCGGCGATCACGTTCACGTTGACGTTGACGATGCGGTGGTTGTAGAGCTGGAGCAGTCGACGCATCCGCGGCATGGTAGGGAGCCCGGGACCGCCGCCACGCCCGTCCGGGACCGCGGAAGATGGAGCGCGATTCAGGCCGATTTCCCGCTCCCGGAGTTGACCGCGGCCTGAACCCGGTCCCGCGCGATCGCCGTGGCCCGGGCGCTCGTGTCGAACCCGATCGACCGCCGGTCCAGCAAAGCGGCGGCGAGCAGCGTCGTGCCGCTGCCGCAGCACGGGTCCAGGACCGTTCCGCCGGGCGGGCAGAACGCGCCCACGAGGATCTCGAGCAGCGCCAGGGGCTTCTGGGTCGGGTAGCCCGTGCGTTCCCCTGCCATGTTGTTGATCGCCGGGACGTCCAGCACGTCCGTGGCCTTCTTGAGCATGCCCTTCATGCGGTTGCTGGTGGCCGGCACCATCGGGGGCTTGAAGTAGTACCTCTCCGCATCGAGCCCGTAAACGAGGATGTCGTCGTGCTTGCGGGCGAACCGCCGCGGGGACGATCCGCCCAGGCCGTACCTCCACACGAGGTGGTTGATGAACCGCGGCTCGCCCAGGAGTTCGTCGAGCATCACGCGGACCCGGTGGCTGGTTCGGAAATCGCAGTGGATCGCCACCACGCCCGTCTTCCTGATCGCCGGGAGCGTCGCCTCGAGCCGCGCACGCAGCCACGCGATGTACTGGGCCGTGGAACCCCAGCTGTCGGCGTACTGCGCCGCGGCGTGGCGTCCGGCCTTGGCGGCGCGGGGGGGCGAGACCTGCTTCTTGCCGGTGTTGAACGGCGGGTCGACGTACACCAGGTCGACCGATTCACGCGGCAGCTCCGCGGCCAGCTTCAGCCAATCGCCCAGTCGGATGGTGGTTCTGTCCTGCGCGGTGGCCATGGAGGGTCAAGGTAGCCGCTCCCGCGGCGGAAAGACGAGGTACCCTTGCTCCATGGCATCTCGCCGCTCCATCGGTGTCTTTCTCGTGCTCGCGGGGATCCCCTTCATCGCGTACGGGATCGTGACGGCGCTGCGCGAGCTGGCCGGGCTGTACGGGAGCGTCCTGGAACACCCGATGGACGACCCCAAGGACGGCGGAGAACAGGGAGCTTCGGAACGGATGTTCCGGTCGGCGATCATCGGCGGGATCGGGGTGCTGCCGTTCGCGGTGGGGGTGCGTCTGGTGCTGCGGCGGAGTCGGCGGCAGGATCCGCCTTTGCGGTAGGCGACCGCGGGATCAGGGCGACTTGAACGCCGCGAACTCGGTGATCACCGGGCAGGCCATCGCGTGGATGATGCGCAGGCGCAGCCTGGTCGTCGTCACCGGCGCGGTCCTGAGAATCCGCCGGGGGCCGATCGTGGTGCCCCTGGCCAGTTCCTTCCAGGCCGCGCCGTCCCATGAGTCGACGGCAAACTCTTCCACCCGCTGTCCGAGGCTGATGCCCTCCTTCACCCGGATGACATCCAGCGTGATGGGGTGGGCGGTCTGGGCAACAAGCTCGCACGAGGTGGTGCCGTCGTCGGTCGCCCAGTACGTCGATGCGTCCCCGTCGATCGCCCGCGCGGGCCCGAAGCCGGTCGCATCCCCCCCGCGGACCGTGGGCGATGAAGCCAGCGCATCGCGGAGCAGGTCGTGGGCGAACGTGGCATCCAGGATCCTGCGCATGCCCAGCAGCGCTGCCGCGTCGTTCTCGTGGATCAGCCCGCGCCGGTCCGGGGGCACGTTGAGCAGCAGGTTCGCCCCGCGACCCACGGACTTGTAGTACAGGTCCACCAGCTGCTCGGGGGTCTTGACCTTGTCGTTTTCCTTCTCGTGCCAGAACCAGCCCGGCCGGATCGAGACATCCACCTCGACGCCCACCCACGCCGAGCCGCCCTTGTCGCCCAGGGCCAGGTGGTTGTGGCTCACGCCGGGGAACATCCCGTCGGTGTTAATCGTCTGCCAGCTTGTCTCGTCGGAGTACCCCGACTCGTTGCCCACCCAGCGGCACCCCGGGCCGGCATCGCTGAAGATGATCGCCCCCGGATTCAGCTCCAGGATCAGGCGGTTGGTCTCGGGCCAGCCGTAATACGTCTTGCCGTCGATCTTGCGCGTCTCCCTGGCGCCGCCGTAGTAGCCATCGCCGCCGTTGGCGCCGTCGAACCACACCTCGAAGAGCGGCCCGTAGGATGCGATCAGCTCATTCCACTGGCCGCGGTAGTACTCGATGTACTCGGGCCGTCCGTACTGAGCGTGGTTGCGGTCCCACGGCGAGAGGTAGAGCCCGACCTTGAGCCCCCGGGCCCGCGCGGCCGCGACGAACTCTCCGACGACATCTCCGCGGCCGCCCTTGAACGGGCTGGCCTGGACGGAGTGCTCCGTGTACGCGCTGGGCCACAGGCAGAAACCGTCGTGGTGCTTGGCGGTGAGGATGAGGCCCTTCATCCCCGCCTGGTCGGCGACCCTGGCCCACTGGGCGGGATCGAGCTGCGTGGGGTTGAAGACCGAGGGAGATTCATCCCCGTTGCCCCACTCGCGATCGGTGAAAGTGTTGGTGGTGAAGTGGAGGAACCCGTAGAACTCCATGTCGTGCCAGGCCAGCTGCGAGGGGCTGGGGCATGCCCCCAAGGGCACGGGCGGATCGACCCTCGCGCCGGCGAGCGATCCGAGCATGATCAACGCGGTGGTTGCGAGAGTTCCGATCACGCGCTTTCTCCGGTAGGGTGTCGATGGGCGGTGAGAATCCGCCGTCGGGAGGTTCTTGGTGCGCCCGAGCTCCCGCGGAAAGGCCCCGAGCGGCGTTCCGGGGAGGCTGGTGCACATCGACAGCGTATCAGCTGCTCCGCATGGAGAAGATGCTCCGCGCAGGCCCGCTTCGGGCACCCGAACGCACGGGCCGGGCAGCCAGGAACACGCGCAGCGCGGCCCATCGGTCCACTTGGCCGGCCGCGCACTGTGGCCCCCTGTCCGACCCGTTCCACGACCACTCGCGGGGTGCGTACCTTATCCCGCCGGCCGGTGCCGGCCAGGAGCCCCGCAGGTTGCCCGCCCATGACCATGGACATCCCTCCGCCGCGCCGACAGCGGCCGTTGCGAGCGGCGAGCCGCTGGTGTCGGTGATCTGCCTGGGCGCAACGGGCTCGCCCGCGACCGACGCGCCGCTGCTGGCGTCCCTGGCGGCCCAGACCATGCCGCGGTGGGAAGTGGTGACCGCGGGATCCGGGCGATCGCTGCCGGCGAGCATCAACGCCGCCGTCGGCAAGGCCCGCGGAGAACTCCTCTACTTCGCATCCGCGCGGTCGTCGCTGGATCCGACGCTCCTGGAAAAGTGCCTGTGGTTCCTGGGGACCCACCCGCGCTACGCGTGCATCAACTCGCACGAGATGCGGTGCTCGGGCGGCGCGCCCGAGCGGTTTACCCTGGCCTTCTACGACGCCCAGGCCGTCCTGCGCTGCCACCAGCTCGGCCTGCACGCGATGATCAGGCGCGGGGCGTTCGTGTCCCTGGACGGGCTCGATGAATCCCTCGAAGCGTCGGCGGCGATCTGGGACTTCTGGCTGCGGGCGGCGGAGCGGAATCTGTGGGGCTCGACCATCCCCGAGATCCTGGTCACCCGACCGACGGGCCCCGAGCACGGGGACCCGCAGGAAGCGGGGATCGCCGCGCACGAGCCGCGGGCCAGGGCCCGTTTCCCGCGCCAGTTCGCCGGGCACATCCCCGTGATCGAACCGCGCTGGCCGCAGGCCTTCGAGCCCGCGTTGGCCGAGGCGCCGGCGAGCTGGCAGACCGGCGAGCCACGCTCCCGCGAGCACTACCCCTCTTCACCGCGCACCGCCAGGCCTCCGCGGCTGCTCCTGCTCGCCCCGTGGCTGCGGATGGGGGGCGCTGACAAGTTCAACCTGGACCTGTGCCGGCTGCTCAGGTCGCGCGGGTGGGACCTGACGATCGCCTGCACCGCGCCCAGCAAGGATGAGTGGTTCGCGCTCTTCCAGGAGCACACCCGCGACATCTTCCTCCCGCACAACTTCTTGCACTGGGCGGACTACCCGATCCTGCTGCGATCCTTGATCCAGACGCGCCGGCCGGATGTCGTGCTCATCAGCAACAGCGAGCTGGCGTACCACCTGGTGCCGTATTTCCGGGCCTTCTGCCCCGAGCCGCTCTACCTCGACTACGTGCACATGGAGGAGGAGAACCGTAAATCGGGCGGCCACGCGCGGCACAGCGCGGGGATGCACGAGCAGCTCGATCTGACGCTGGTCACCAGCGAGCATCTCAAGTCATGGCTGACCGCTCGCGGGGCCGATCCGGGCCGAGTCGAGGTCTGCCCGATCGGCGTGGATCACCGGCTCTGGACACCCGACCCGGCCGCGCGGGAGCAAGCCCGCACGCAGCTGGAGATCCCCGCCGACACGCCGGTCCTCTTCCACGCCGGTCGCATCTGCGCCCAGAAGCAGCCCGAGGTGCTCGCGAGGACTTTCCTGGCGCTCAAGAATCGGGGCATCAGGTTCGTTGCGATGATCGCCGGCGATGGTGAAGATCTCCCCTGGCTCCGCTCGTTCATCAGCGATCACGGCCTGGAATGCTGCGTGCGGCTGCTCGGGGAGCAAACCCCCGAACAGACCCGCCGGCTCATGCTCGCCAGCGACCTGTTCTTCCTCCCCTCGCAGTGGGAGGGCGTTGCATTGGTTCTGTACGAGGCCATGGCCGCGGGCGTGCCCTTTGTCGGCGCTGATGTCGGCGGCCAGCGCGAAATCGCCCCGCCGGAGACGGCCGTCCTCCTGCCTCTTTCGTCGCCGGCCGATCCGCACGCCGAGGCGCACCGCTACGCCGATGCGATCGCCGGGCTGCTCGCCGACCCATCGCGCCGCCGGGCGCTCGCCGCCGCAGCGCGGGCCCGCATCGAGCAGCACTGCACCCACGACCACTTGCTCGCCCGCTTCCTGGCCTCGGTCGAGAAGGGCCGCCGCCTCCAGCACAAGGACCCGCGACGGCCGTTCACCCCGGGGCTCGCCCGCGAGATGGCCGACCGCGCGGTGGAGATGGTCCGCCTGGAATGGCACCTGGGCCAGTTGTGGAAGGAGCGGGACTACTGGAAGGCAGCGGCGACCAGCGTGGCGGCAGCGCCGGCGGAGGTGCGTATCTCGCCCAACCGCACGGCGGTGGGGCGGTTGCTGCGGGCGCTGCGGCGCGGGCCTGCCGGCCCGGGCAACCGGGGTGCGTGAGGTGACCGGGCTCGACCACTTCCGGTGATATGCTCCCAGCCACCGAGCCGGGAGGACACCACGCCACCCCTGATCGCCGCGGGACCGCGGCAAGGATCCGCAATGCAGTCCCATCGATTCGGGTGCATCCCCGCCGTTGCCTCGGCGCTGTGCGCATCCTGTGCCTGCACGGACGGTGATCGGGGTGGATCAAGCGCGGCCGAACAGAGACAGGTCGCCGACGCGATGGAGCGTTACCAGGCCGATGCGCGGGCCTCTGCCTTCAGCTCGATGGCCGATCACTTCGCCGCCGACGGGATGCTGCTCGAGCCGGGGATCGAGCCCGTCCGCACGCGGGAAGCGATCCGCGCGTTCCTGACTTCGTTCCCCGGCGCGAGGGTGGAACGTGCCGACGCGACGCCCGAGTCCATCGAGGTGTTCGGAGACACCGCGTACCTGTGGGGAGAGTACTCCGAGGAACTGTCCTTCCCCGGACAGCCGGTGAGCGAGCAGCGCGGCAAGTTCGTGGCCGAATGGATCCGGCGTCCCCGCGAACCGTGGCTGATGCACCGGCTCATGAGGATCCCCGTGGCGACCACTGAACAGGTGGCGCCGGCGAAGTAGGCATCGGCCCGCCGCTACGCCGGCCTGATCCCGCGATAGAACTGCTGCACGCGATCGGCCTCCTGCCGGCGCACCATGTCCAGCACCTGGCGCGGGATGCGCCACTGGCCCTGGTCGCGCGTCACGCCCGCGGCGTGCTCGGTCATGCAGCGGTACAGGAACTTGAAGGCATCGCGCGGCTGGCGCATCTGGTCCAGGGCATCGACCACATCCTGGCGAGTCACATCCTCGGAGAACATGTCCAGCAGCGCCATCGGCGCCGAGCCCGCCGGGCGGCAGGCGAGCATGCGGGACTCGCACAGGTCGTAGAGCATCGCCCCGCTCCAGGCCAGCTGCTCGACGAACCCCTGCTTGTCCATGCGGGCCTGCTGGAAGAACGCGCTGGACTCCTTCATCAGGAGGTGCCGCAGCTCGATCGGCAGCAGGAGCTTGATCCCGATCCCCTCCTGCTGGAGGAACTTGTTGTTGAGCATCGGCCAGACCACCGCCCGCATGCGATCGGGGTCCCCGCTCACCAGCGTCGGCTCGTCCACCCGGTCCACGATCACGATCACCCCCACGTATCCCAGCGCTTCGAGGACCCGCCGCAGCTTGCCCAGCATCGCGTACCGCGGCGCATCCGAATCGCTCATCGGCAGCGAGCTCCAGTCACGCCACCGCCGCGGCAGCTTCCAGATCACCCGGCCGAACGACAGGTCACCGCGCCGAACGCTCCGCACCTGCCGCCGCAGCCTCGCGCCCACCGCCCGCGTGAGGATCCGCTGCAGCAGCGTCACCTTGAACAGCGGGATCAGCCACAGCGCCGCCAGCGTGATCGCCGCATAAGGGTTGGGGATATCGAACCCCAGCTTGCTCTCCAGCCACGACTCGGCGAACCACGCCCCGGCGGCCGGGATCCAGCCGATCGCCGCGGCGATCACCCAGACCAGCCGCGACAGCTCGGGCCACGCGCCGACCACCGCGCGCAGGTCGATCGCCCGGTCCTCGGCCTCGGCCGGCCGGTCGTACACCGCCTGCAGCAGCAGCAGGTCGCGCTTGAGCGACCCGTCCCACCGCCGGATCCGCTGCCGCGGCGTGCGCTTGGACTCGGCGGGCAGGTCGATCCCGCCCGAGGCCGCCCCGTTGCTCAGGATCGCATCCACCAGCCGCGGCACCGCCAGGTGCAGCAGCGCATCGATGTGGTCCACCAGCCGGATCGTCTGGAATGACTCCAGCGGCGTCTTCCCGGCGGCGACCTGCTGGATCCGGTCCAGGAACGGGTTCAGATCATCGTGGATGATCGCCAGCACCCGAGCGCTGGGGTGGTCAAGGTTGTGGGCCCGGATCCGGTCGGTCATCTGGATCCGGATCGCCGTCTTCCCGCTGCCCTTTTCACCGAACACGATCGATGTGGATGGGTGGTACGGGTTGCCCAGCAGCTTCTCGAAGTCGCTGTGATACGACGGCCGCGTCGGGGCCTTCTCGGTCCCCTTGTCACCGCTCGTGGTCACCGACATCACCGCGCTGGCCGTCGTGGTCACCCGCTCGACCGATCGCGGATCCTGACCCATCATCTTGGCGAACACGGCATCGGACCGGGCCTCTTCGTCCCGGAAGGGGTTCTCGGTGATCGACCAGTGTTGGAGCAGATCCGCCAAAGTCATCCGCTATCCCGCCCCCCTGCCCCACGGTCATCCGCCCACCCCCGACGGCACCAGTGAAAACACTGGTTCCCGCCACGGAGTCCAGAAGCAGCATATCGGACCGACTACCGGCCGGGCGTCAGCCATGAGACATATGCACGGAGCCGTGTCCGTGCGATCGGTATGTGTTTGGATTCAGCAGCTCAGAGTTTCACTGAGCGGATGCGGCCTTGGCGGGGGTCGGCTCGGCCTTGCGGACGTACTGGTCGAGCCGGCGATACCGCTCGGAGGGCACGGGCATCTTCTGCTCGAGCGAGCCGAACCTGCGACCGATTTCCCACTCTTCCCACCGCATCTCGTCTGGCATCTCGGGGTTGTCGGCGTTACGGCCGGCGTAGAAGCGGACGACCAGTTCACGGTCGGGGGGGATTTCGTACGTCCACAGCACCTCGCCGGTACGCGTGTCCTTGAGCTGCATGGTCTTGGGCTCGTGGGACGTGCTCCAGTAGGTCTGGGCGTCCTTGGAGACACCATCGCCGCCGGGCTGGTACGTGGTGCACCCGGCCAGGATCGCGGCCGTGAGGCCCAGGGAGAGGGCGAGCGGGCGGAAGGCAGGGTTCATGCGGCTGGGTACGCGGAAGGTCATCGCGAGGTTCTCCGATCTGATGTGGCCGGCGAGCGGGCCGGCGCATCGGTTCGGATCCTAGACGGCGGTCGCCGCCCGGGACCAGAGACGTGATTATCGTCTATCCGGCCGTGAATCGTGATTGTCCGGGGCCGCCGAGCGGTCCGGGGGAGTGCGGGGAGGCCCCCAAGGAGGGTTCGCGTGGAGTTTCGCATCGGCCATGGATACGACCTGCACCGCCTGGAGCCGGTGACCTTCGGGGGTCCGCAAGCGCCCGGGGGCGGGCCGCTCGGGCGAGAATTCGTGCTCGGAGGGATCAAGATCCCCTCGGATCGCGGGCCGATCGCCCACTCCGATGGGGATGCTTTGTTCCATGCGATCACGGATGGGATTCTGGGGGCGCTGGGGCTGCCGGATATAGGTCAGTTGTTCCCGGATACCGATCCGCGGCACGAATCGCAGGATTCGGAGGTCTTCCTGTGCGAGGCGGTGGAGCGGGCGTGGGCGGCGGGGTACGTGGTGGGGAACGTGGATGCGACCGTGATCCTGGAGAGGCCCAAGATCGGTCCGTTGAAGGATCAGATCCGCGCGAACATCGCGAGGGTGCTGGGTGTGGATGTGTCGCGGGTGAATGTGAAGGGCAAGACGCACGAGGGAGTGGATGCGGTGGGGGAGGGACGCGCGATCGAGGTGCATGTGGTGGTGTTGATGAGTCGCGAACGAGGGGGTTCTTAACGCGGAGCGTGGGAGAGCAATCTCCGCGCGAGGAGGGGCGGTGCAGGTGCTCCCTCGCTTGCGCGAGGGGCTCGTATGGGCGAGGGGCCTGTATCGGCCGATCAGGACTCCACCACGAATCGCTTGTCGTTCCAGAGCTTTTCCACCATGCCGCGGACAGGGGAAGTCTGCGGGAGTCGGAGGCCACAGGCGACCAGGAGGTCGACCAGGCCCTCGTAGTCGGAGAGGGCGATGAACTCGCGTTCGATGGTGGGCTTCCGGGTGTTCTTGCCGGCCTGGACGGCTTCGAGGTCGGCCATGTTGTGGTAGTTGCCCAGGGGGAGGCAGATGCAGGTGGCTTCGTACCCCGCATCGCAGAAGACCGAGGCCTCGCACGCGCCCCCGACCATCAGCTTGCGCTGCCACTTCCACTTGGGGAGCTCAGCGAGCTTCTCCGAGGCGCGCACGCTCGCGGGTCCGCCGGCGATCTCCTCGGCGCGCTTGGCGACCGCATCGGTGAGGCTGGGTGAGAAGATGCTGATGCGATCCCCGACGCGGACGATGGGTCCGCCGCCGATGGGTGAATCCGCGAAGGCTCGCGAGTTTTCCAGGGCGAGCACGCGGGCATCGGGGGGCATGGTCTTGTGGCGGCAGGCGGCGATCGCACCGATGAAGCCGATCTCTTCGGAGCGGGTGAAGAGGAGGCGTGCGTTGGGGGGTGTGGGGGTGGCCGTGGGGTCGTCGCCGGGCTCCATGAGCACATCAAACGCCGAGATCGCCGCGGCGAGCGCTGCGAGGTCATCGCAGACGGGCGTGTGGACGATGCCATCGATGACTTCGGCCTTGGGCAGTTCCCACGTGGCGATGTCGGCGATGGTGAGCGTCTGCGTGGACTTGCCGGCATCGAGTTCGGCGAGGTAGTGGGTGAATGGGCTCGGGCGTGCCTTGCCACCTGGTGAGATCATCGGCGCTTCGACTTTCTCGGTGATCCTGGCGCTGTAGCGGGTGCTGGCGGAGTTGTGGATCGCGATCCGGGCATCCTTGAAGTAGTCCTCCATGACGCCGCCGCGGAAGGAGAGTTCAACCACCTCGGGAGAGACGATGCGTTCGATGACGAAGGCGGGGTGGTCTAGGTGGGCGGTGAAGTAGACCGGCCGCGGAGCTGCGATCGCCGATGCGTGCGCGACATGCAGATTACCCGCGGGGTCGGTGGTGAGGGCCAGCCACGGGCGCTGGGCGGCCCAGGCACGGATCCAGGCGAGCACGCGATCTTCCTTGCCGGCGGCGGTGGGGAGGGAGGTGACCTCCAGGAGCCACTCGAGGTGCCGGGCGCGGCGGTCGGGAGTGATGGAAGGAAGCGAAGGGGCGGTGGGCATGGCGGATCGTATTCGGGAGGGAGTGATCGGTGACCGGAGAAAGGGGATCGGTGAACACGGGGCCCGGGTCAGACGACCGAGGGGAACCGTTGGGCTGGCATCGGCGCGCCGATTCACGGCACGAGGCGTACGGGCACGCTCGCCGTGGACCTACGGTTGTGCATGGTTGAAATCTCCGTGAAGTACGCCGGGAACAAGAAGTGCGATCTCAAGCACCCCGAGGGGGCGACGCTCCGGACCGATGCGCCGAGGGACATCGGCGGGGATGCCTCGGGCTTCTCACCGACGGACCTGGTCGCCGCCGGGCTGGCCTCGTGCATCCTGACGACGATGGCGATGTACGCCCAGCGGCACGGGTTTGACATCACCGGCGCAAGCGCCAAGGTGGAGAAGCACATGACCGCGCCGCCGGCGCCGCGGCGGTTCGGTCGGCTGCCGGTGGTGGTGACGCTCCCGGCGAGCGTGCCGGTGGAGATGCGTGAGCGGATCGAGAAGGTGGGGCACGCCTGCCCGGTGCACGCGAGCCTGCACCCGGAGGTCGATGCGCCGATCGAGTACCGGTACGAGTGAGCGGTGAACAGCGATCGGTGAGCAGTGAACCGCCAAGACACGGCGATCGCAGGTCTTCTTCCTGTTCGCCGTTCACCGATCGCTGTTCATTCCTTCACACCAGCTTGAGCGCGTAAAAGATCGCCGTGAAGATCAGGTCGGCGATGATGATCGCGACCACGCACTGGACGACGGTGCCGGTGGTGGCCTTGCCGACGCCCGCAGCGCCGCCGGTGACGCTCAGGCCGTTGCCGCAGGCGATCACGCCGATGAGCGTGCCGAAGAGGGTGGCCTTGCCGACGCCGGTGAGGAAGTCGACGAGCTTGGCCTGGTCGAGCATGTTGGCGACGAAGGTGGAGTACGGGATGTCGAGGATGGTGATGCCGACGATGAGGGCGGCGGCGATCGAGACCAGGTCGGAGATGACGGCCAGGGCGGTCATGCTCAGGAGGCTCGCGAGCACGCGGGGGACGACCAGGAAGCGGACGGGGTTGAGGGCGTGGGCCTCGAGGGCCTCGACCTCCTCGCTGACGACCATGGTGCCGATCTCGGCGGCGATCGAGGCGCCGGCGAAGCCGGTGAGGACGATGGCGCCGATGAGCGGGCCCAGCTCGCGCAGGACCGCGACGGCGATGATGTTGGCGACCAGGTCCTTGCGGCCGAACTCCTCGAGCGGGGGCGCGAGCTGGAAGGCCAGGATGAAGCCGACCGCGCCCGAGACGATCGAGACGATGCCGATGGAGCGGACGCCGACGCGGACGATCTGGGAGACGATGGCCTGGCGGCCGACGCGGACCCTCTTGCCGAAGATGCCGCGGGCGAGCCATCGCCCGGCCTCGCCCAGCAGGAGCAGGAGCGAGCCGACGTGCTCCACCAGCAAGAGGGCCTTCTCACCGGTGAAGGCGACCACGGAGACGAGCGGGCCGCTCTTGGACTTGCGTGTGGTGGATGGGTCTTCCATCGGGTGCTTGGAGCGGCGTGGGGCTACTGGAGCGCGGCGTCGCGGGTCTCGACGATCTCGAAGACGGTGTGGAGCCGGGCGACCTCGAAGACCGCGCGCACGTTGGGGTTGAGGCCGACGAGCACGAGCCGGTACTTGTTCTTCTTGGCGTTCTGGAGGGCCTCGACGAGGGTGGCGACCCCGGGGGTGTTCATGTACCCGACGCCGGTGAGATCGACGACGACGCGCTCGGGGCGGGCGTCCTGGGCCTTCTTGAGCCACTGGCGAAAGACGGGGGCCTCCGTGTAGGCGATCTCGCCGTTGGGCGTGACCACGATGGCCTTGCCGAGTTCTTCGTACCTGACCGAAAGTCCGGGCTGATCCGCCATGATTTCACCATCCGGAGAAGGCCAAGAGTGCAGAAGGAAGAAGAGGGCCGTTCGGGGCGCGCCCCGCAACGGGATTCGAGTTCGTTCAACCGGACGGGGCACCGCACGGGGAGACGGGCGGCGAACCGGCGGCGCCGGCCTGCGGGCGATCGTACTTCACCAGCGTGAGGCGCATGCCGATCGGGGAGCGTTTTTCGTAGCTGGCGACGTCCATCACCTGTCGGATGATGTGCACACCCAGCCCGCCGGGGCGGATGTCGGCCAGGTCCCGGCCCTTGATCAGGTCGGGCTCGATCTGCTCGGCCTCGTCCTCGATGACGATCCGGACGCCCGGCCCCCGGCCGTCATCGGCCAGCGCCCAGAAGCTCAGCCAGATGGGAGCATCGTGACGGCGCTGGTAGCCGTGGCGGATGACGTTGCACAGGGCTTCGTCCACGGCGAGCGTGACCTGCGAGCAGCTCGCCGGCGAGAGCCCCAGCTTCTCGCAGATCGACTGGAGCATGAGCCGGATGCCCGACAGGAACCTGGGATCGCTGTACATCTCGAGGTGCACGTCCGGCGCGCGGTGGGCGGCCCCGTGCACATCCCTCGGCTGGGAAGTGTTCATCGGGCACTGCCTCCGGCCGGGCCGGGCTGCTCGGAACCTTGCGGGGAAAACGTGCCGGCCGCGGCCGCGGGGCCGTACTTCTCGCCGACCCACACCCTCCAGCGTTCGATCGCCGCCGCCCGGTCGGGCTCGGGGTCGTAGTCCCGGTAGCCGTGGGTCTGGCCGGTGATCGTCTCGAGCGAGTTGATCGCCACCAGCCTCACCGCCGGGTCGTCGCTGCCCAGCAGGACGACCAGCTGCGGGACCGCCGCGGTATCGCGGCGCTGGGAGGCGAGCACGGCGGCCTCCATGCGTTCCTGGGAGACCGGGGAGTCGAGCCCCCGGGGCGCCGAGGGGGCGCAGGAATTCAGGAGGGATCCGGCGAGCACGGCGAGAGCCCAAGTCCGGAGGTGTCGGGAAAGTGCCTTCACGGGGTGATGGTACCGCGCCCAAGGGGGGCGATGTGGGGGAGACATGAATGATCGCCGGCGGGGGCGTGGCGTGGTGACCGGTCGCGGGCTGGCGCCTAAGGTATCCGTTTCCCCGGTCGGCGACTCACGGCGTCCGGGATGCTCGCCCGTGAACGCAGGGATTTCCATGTCCACGATCCATGATCAGATCGTTCCGGTTGTCGATTTCGGTGGTCAGACCGCGCAGCTCATCTGCCGGCGGGTCCGGGAGGCGGGGGTCTTCTCGCTGCTGGTCTCGCCGAAGATCACGCCGGAGGAACTCTCGGCGATGAAGCCGCGCGGGATCATCCTCTCGGGCGGACCGATGAGCGTGTACGACGCGGGGGCGCCGACGCTCGATGCGCGGGTGCTGGAGATGGGCGTTCCGGTGCTGGGGATCTGCTACGGGATGCAGCTGGTGTGCCACCTGCTGGGCGGGAAGGTCCAGCCGGGTCCCTCGCGCGAGTTCGGGCGGGCCCAGCTGAGCATCACCGACCGCAAGGACATGCTGTTCGCGACCGTTCCGGACCGCACGATCGTCTGGATGTCGCACGGGGACCAGCTGACGGGGATGGGAGCGCTCCAGGTCGAGTCGCTGGCCTCGACGCCCACGTGCCCGTTCGCGGCGATCCGGCTGTCGGCCGGCGGGAGACGGGTCTACGGGGTGCAGTTCCACCCCGAGGTGACGCACACCCCGCACGGGGCGGACGTGATCCGGAATTTCGTGCACGAGATCTGCGGGTGCCGCGGCGGGTGGCGGATGACCGACTACGCCGAGGAGGCGGCGGCGAACATCCGGGCGCAGGTGGGAGACGGCCACGTGATCTGCGGGCTCTCGGGTGGCGTCGATTCGGCGGTGACGGCCGCGCTGGTGCACAAGGCGGTGGGCTCGCGGCTGACGTGCGTGTTCGTGGACACGGGGCTGCTGCGCAACGCCGAGCGGGACCTTGTCGAGCAGACGTTCCGTGACCACTTCCACATCGACCTGCGCACGGTGGACGCCTCGATGCAGTTCCTCTCGGACCTGGCGGGCGTGACCGATCCGCAGGAGAAGCGCCGTCGGATCGGGCACCGGTTCATCGATGTGTTCAAGTCGGCGGCCGGTTCGATCCCCGGGGCTTCGTTCCTGGCGCAGGGGACGCTCTACCCGGATGTGATCGAGTCCGGGCACGGGCACGCGGGCGAATCGGCGAACATCAAGCTGCACCACAACGTGGGCGGGCTGCCCGAGGACCTGGGCTTCAAGCTCGTCGAGCCGCTGCGCGAGCTGTTCAAGGACGAGGTCCGCAAGCTCGGGGAGGTCCTGGGTCTGCCCGAGGCCCTGATCTGGCGGCACCCGTTCCCCGGGCCCGGCCTGGCGGTGCGCGTGCTGGGCGAGGTCACCGCCCCCAAGCTCGCGGTGCTGCGCGAGTGCGATGAGATCCTGCTGGAAGAGATCGTCGCCGCGAACCTGTACCGTTCGACCAGCCAGGTGTTCGCCGTGCTGCTGCCGGTGCAGTCGGTGGGGGTGATGGGGGACGGCCGGACCTACGACAGCGTGGTGGCGATCCGGGCGGTCGAGACGCAGGACTTCATGAGCGCGGACTGGTGCCGGATCCCGTTCGATGTGCTGGCGCGGGTATCTTCGCGGATCATCAATGAAGTGCGCGGCGTGAACCGGGTGGTGTACGACATCTCGAGCAAGCCGCCGGCGACCATCGAGTGGGAATGACGGCGATCGCCATTGCACACATACACGTACTGTTTAACGGCCGGCATTGCGACTTGAGCCATTGCGCCGTGCGCTAAGCATGATACGAAGAAAGCATATTCAATTACAGTAAAGTGCAATTGCGATGGGGGGATGCAGCCGCTAGTCTGGGGACCGGCTCCGGATTCCGCCCGGCGGCCCAGCGTTCGCTTCGACGGGAGGAGAGACAAGGTCTTCAAGCATATCGGTTGCCGATGATTGCTCTCATTCGATCGCGCGTAGCGGTATGCCGCTCCTTCCGTTGCACTTCGTGTGTTTCCGAACGCGTCTCGCTGTGAGGCGCGGGTGTTCTGTTGTTTGTTAGCAGGAGTGGCGACATGAAGACGAGAATCCTTGTTGCGGTCGGGTCGTTGGCGGCGTTCGCCGGCGCCGCGCTCGGCGGCCCGGTTTCCGGTGGATCGGGCGGTGCATCTCACGAGGGCGGCGGCTCGTTCTCCGACATGGTGCAGGTCAAGAGCATCACCAAGACCCGTTCCTCGGCCGACATCACGTACACCATCGTCGGCGGGAACATCCCGAGCGTCGATTACTTCTTCTCCGGCACCAACGCGGTGTTCATCACGGACACGGCCGCCGACCTGGGCCTGCCCAGCGGCACGACGATCGCCCTCACCGACATCGGCTGGGACGTCACGATCAACGCGTACAGCCCGTCCTGGCTCGCCGACATGACGGTCTACTGGGATGACTCGATCTCCCCCGACCTGTCGGGCCTGTTCGTCACCCCGGGCTTCGCGGACACCTACCCAGGCTCGGTCTTCCGCAGCTCGGGAGGGCTGATCAACCTCGCGGCCAACTCCATCCCCGACGTCGTCATGCCCAACGGCCAGATGCGCTGGGAGTTCGCCGAGACGTACGACGACTTTGCCCCCGGCACCCCCGAGGGCGACTGGGCCCTGGGCAGCGAGTTCCACTTCCGCTTCAGCTTCGTTCCGGCCCCGGGCAGCCTCGCTCTGGTCGGGATCGCCGGTCTGGCGAGCACCCGCCGGCGCCGCTGAGCCGCTACATAGCCGGGAATTCACCTGTTCCTCCGCGAGAGGGTCGGCGTTGCCGGCCCTCTTGTGGCTTTGGAGGGCGCGGGGCACCCAATTCCGCACCCCTGCCGGTGGTTCCGGCGTCGCCGAGGTGAATGATCTCGGGCCCCGGCCAATCCCCGGGGCATTGGAGCCTCGAACGATGACACCGAGCTGGTGGGCCGCGCGCATGTGGGAACTCAGCCCACCCTTGTTCCTCTCCTGGGTTTTCTGGGTGATCTTCTCGGTGATCATGCACGAACTGTCGCACGGCTGGGCCGCCCTGCGGGCTGGCGATCCCACGCCCCGAGCCACAGGGCACATGACCTGGAACCCCCTGGTCCACATGGGGGGCTACAGCCTGCTGATGTTCGCGATCGTCGGCATGTGCTGGGGCGCCATGCCCGTCAACCCGTACAACTTCCGCCGCCGCCACGACGATGCGGTGGTCGCCGCCGCCGGGCCCTCCATGAACCTGGGCCTGGGGCTGGCCTCCAGCGTGCTCGCGGCGATCTGGCTCATCTGGGCCCCCCCGGCCCATCCCGGCGAGTTTGCCCACAACGTGTTTGTGTTCCTGAGGGTCGGCGCCGCGGTCAATGTGTCGCTGATGATCCTCAACCTGTTCCCCGTGCCGCCCCTGGACGGGTCGAAGATCCTGGCCTCGTTCATCCCGGCGTACCGGAACCTGATCTACAGCGAGCGCGGGCCGATGATCTCGATGGTCGGGATCATCATCGTGTTCTACGTGATCGGCGGGCAGACGATGGGCTGGGCGATCGGCGCTTCGGACTGGATCATCCACGGCATCGTCTCGACGGTGCACCAGCCCCGGCCGTAGTGCCGTGCCGGCCCGTTCAGCGCGCCGGGGCGCTCCCGGACCCGGTCGCCGCGGGTGCGCTCCTGAGCAGTTCCACCACCTCCCACGCCGGGGCGCTCCACGGGGCGAGCTTGGTGATCCGCACGGCCTCCTTCGAGAGCTCGGGGATCGACAGAGGGCGCTTGGAGATCTTCACGCGGAGCTTGGCGAGCTCTCCCGCGGCGTTCCTGGCCTCGCTCGCCCGGACGTCCGCGGCCGGCTTGTCGACCCAGGCGAACGCTTCGGCGAGCCGCGCGGTGGAGGGGACCGTGTGCGCCAGGTCCTGGTACTCAAAGAGCCGGACCAGGCAGCCGTCGCGCTGGTAGACCTCGACGGCCTTCTGGATCTCCGTCAGGTTGAAGTCCCGGCCGCCGGTCATCGGCGCCATCGGCCGCTTCTTGAACACCGCAAAGAGCTTGGCGGGCGGCTTGCGGAACCCCCCGGCCCAGAACCCGCCCACGCCCGTCGGCAGGTTCTCGTAGCACGAAACCCCCACGATCGGCACGCTGCCCGTGATGACATCCGGGAAGCACGCCGCCAGCAGCGAAGAGAGCCTGCCGCCCCCGGAAACCCCGGTGACGTACAGCCGCCGCGTATCGGCGTGGAAACGCCGGGTCGCCGTGGCGATCCCATCGAACGCAAGCTGCAGCCGGTCACCCATCGGCGTCTGGTTCCCCATCGATGCAGCGCCGATCCCGATCAGGTTGAGCTCGTCGAGCACCTCGTCAAACTCCGCCGGGATCCGCCCCGCATCGGTCGGGTCGATCCAGACGACGAGCCCCGCGGGTCGCCGCGGCGTGTAGCCCTTGGGCAGTCGCACCCACATCTCCTGGGTCGCCAGCACCCGCTTCATCCCCTCGACCTTGGTGTTCCCTCCGTTGAGCAGCCGATCCCCGAGCGTCTCCTGGCTCAGGATGAACCAGCCCGCGAAGTACGGGCCCTCGAGCTTGGAGGTCTCGCCGGGCCGGTTGCTCGCCGCCACGCCAGCCCCGCCGGACGCGGGCTCGCCCGCTGCCGGGGGAGCGGGCTGTGTCGTCGTGTCAGGAATGCCGGAGGTCGTGGGAGGATTCGTGGGGAGAGTGGGGGAAGTGGGGAGACTTGTGGGGGAACTCGTGGGGGTCGCCGGATCGAACGAGCCCGTGTACAGGTCGCCCGCGGCGAGCACCGGCGCGATGGCATCTGCGCGCAGGATCGCCGGCCGGCCCCTTGCCCCATCGCCCTTGAGCTCGAACGCCACGAACGCGCCGGTCTGCGTCTGGGCGAGCTCGACGGTCTTGTGCGCTGCCTTGGCGGACAGGTGCACGTAGCAGATGTGCTCGGCATCCCTGACCGGATCGATGGGTGTGGTCCCCGGCCCGGCCGCGCGGAACGCCTTGGCGGCCGGCCCCTTGAGGGTCGCGATGATCCCCGAGAGCTTGGCGAGCATCGGCGAATCGAGCGTGCCATCATCGACCGGGTCGGCCAGCGCGGCGGAGAGGATCACCGTGTCGGCGGGCGTGGCCCCGATGTCCAGGGGATTCCAGGCCGGCTGCGACCGGTTCACCAGGATCATCAGGCTCAGCGGGCTCATCAGGATCGCACGGAGCAGGGGCATGGATGATGCTACCCGCGTGGGCGGGCCCGGTTCCCCGCCGGCGCTGCGCGGCGGCGATCCCGAACCCCCGGTGTTTGCTGTAGACTCCCGCCATGATCTACCAGATGCGTCAGAAGGTCTTCTGCCTCGGGGATGACTACCAGATCACCGATGAGGAGGGCACCCCGCACTTCGTGGTCGATGGCGCTGCCTTCTCCATACGCAACAGCACCAGCTTCCAGGACATGGAGGGCCACGAGCTCGCCCACATCTACCGCCGGCTCCTTGCCCTGGGCCAGACCTACGAGATCGAACGCGGCGGCCACATCACCACCGTCCACAAGCACATGTTCACGCTCTTTAACTGCCGCTTTTAGGTCGATGTCCCCGGGCCCGACGACATCGAAGCCTCGGGCAACTTCATGGACATGGAGTACGAGTTCACCAACACCGCCGGCGAGGTGCTCGCCACCGTCTCAAAGAGGTGGTTCGCGATCAGCGACACGTACGGTGTCCAGATCGCGGAGGGGCAGGATGAGGTGCTGATCCTGGCGGCGACCGTGGTGGTGGATTTGTGCTGTCACGGGGACAGGGACTGATCGGCAAGCGCGGCGGGCCCGGCTACGCGGCGATGACGCGATCAACAGTGGTCGAAGGGGGCGGTACCGGTTCGTTGTGATCCCGCAGGGACCGCACGTGCAGCGGCACCGCCTCGCGGATGAGCGCGCGAGCCTCTTCGAGCGTATCGCCGCACGCAACGCATCCGGGGAGGTCGGGCACGTACGCCGAAAAGCTCCCGTCCTCGGCCTTCTCGATGATGACGATGTACTCCACGCGGCTATTTTAGCCCAGCCTGCTTCCTGATGCTGTTCAGGGTGCCCGGCGGGATATCCCGGTTGAGCTTCCCACCGGCAGCGATCGTGACCGTGCCGGGCTTCATGGGATGACGGAACTGGAAGTGGCTGCCCTGCGTTCGACTGATCCGCCATCCATCAGACTCAATGATCGCGATGATCTCTCGGTACTTCATCGCTCAGCGACTTTCGCGACGCGCCCACGCTGGCCAGATCACCCCACCGCCCCGCACACCTTCCTCGCCGCATCCGCCAAGTCCGTCGCCGCCTGCATCGTCGGGATCGCGCTCCTCGCCGCATCCAGCAGCTTCCGCCCCGCATCCACGTTCGTTCCCTCCAAACGGACCACCAGCGGCACCTTGAACCCCGTCGAGCCATCCCGGTTCTTGTAGCTCCGCGCGGCGTTGATGATCCCCTGGGCGATCACATCGCACTTCATGATCCCGCCGAAGATGTTGACCAGCACGCCCTTGACCGCCGGGTCCGAGAGGATGATCCCGAAGGCCTCGGTCACCGCCTCCTCGGTCGCCGAGCCGCCCACATCCAGGAAGTTCGCCGGCTCGCCGCCGCAGGTCTTGATGATGTCCATGGTCGCCATCGCCAGGCCGGCGCCGTTGACCAGGCACCCGATGTTGCCGTCCAGCGGGATGTACGAGAGGCTGAACTTGCGGGCCCGCGCCTCGGCGGGCGACTCCTCGCCGGGGTCGGCCAGCGCTTCGATGTCCGCGTGGCGGAATAGCCCGTTCTCATCGAAGTTGAACTTGGCATCGATCGCGATGACCGCCGGCTCGGAAGATCCCGTGGCCCCGGTCGCGATCACCAGCGGGTTGATCTCGGCCAGCGAGCAGTCTTTCTCCACGTAGAGTCTGGAGAGCTTGAGCATGATGTCGGCCGCCTGGCCGATGTGCTTGCCCTTGAGGCCGAGGTTGAAGGCGATCCGGCGCGCCTGGTGCGGCTGGAGCCCCAGCAGCGGGTGCAGCGGCTCCTTGATGATCGCCTCGGGCCGCTCGTGGGCGACCTGCTCGATCTCCACGCCCCCCTCGCGCGAGGCGATCAGGATGTTCCGGCGCGTGCGGCGATCCGTGGTGATCGCCAGGTAGAACTCCTCCTTGCCCCCCGAGGCCCGGTCGGCGATATCGACCGCCGAAGCGACCAGCAGCTTGGAGACCTCCAGCCCCTCGGGCGGGGTCTGGGGCGATTTCATGGGGTTGGAGAACATGAAGCGGGCCGCTTCGGTCGCTTCTTCGGGGGACTTGACGAGCTTGACGAACCCGGCCTTGCCGCGTCCGCCCGCGTGCACCTGGGCCTTGATGACCGCCAGGGGCGAAGTCTGCTCGGCCGTCACGGTCTTGAACGCGCCGGCGGCCTGCTCGAACGAAGTGATGACCTGCCCGGTGGGCACGGGGATCTTGTAATTGGAGAGCAGTTCGCGCGCCTGGTATTCATGGATCTTCATCGGGGACTCCGGTAGGGCACGATGGTAGGTGTTTGGAGGTGGGGGAGGGAGCCCGGGCCCCGCGTGTGCGTTCGGGGAGCACGGGCCGCACCGGACCCGCTACCGGCGGGGAATCTGGGGCGAAATCATGCGCCCCGGCTCACACCCGCGCGGCCGGAGGCATCTCCTGTGGTCCGGCCCATGGTCGGCCGGGCCCATGGAGACCTCTCATGAAGCCAGCACAGCGGCGGATGAACGGGATGGGGCGGGCCGGGCGGATCCTCGTCGGTCTGGGAGCCGGCATCGCGCTGATCGTCGGCGGCGCGGCGGTCGGGGTGTCGGGCATGATCGCCCGGGCGGGCGGAGAAAAATGCGCGGCCGCCGCGCGGGCCGCGGCGAACTCAACACCCGCGGCGGCGATGTTCGGGCCCCCCATGGTTTGCCACGAGGTGCTCATCGGCACGGGCAAGAGCCTGCCCTGGGACAGCGGGAGCTTCGGCACCGACCCGAAATACGACATCACCAGGCTCCCCGCCGACACCGTCGATCTGCTCATCAAGGAACCCAGCGCGCTGGTCCGCATGGAAACACTGCGCCGGGCCGCGGTCTACCTCAGCGCCAACCGCGCCAAGCAGGGCGCCCCGCTCGCCTGGGAACTCATCGGCCGCCGGGCCGGATGGGTGATGCTCGGCGAGGCCTCCGGCAAGCGCGACCCCTCCGCCTGGTTCGATGTCGCCTATTTCATCGGCTGCCTCAATCAGGTCCAGATGGGGGTCGAGGTGGGGGGCGAGGTGGCCGGCGGGTTCAGGTTCGCCGAGGCCGACGGCGTGCCCGGGTACCTCTTCATCAAGAAGGCGTTCCAGACCGCCGCCGAGCAGAACTGGTCGGACAAGGACCTCGCGGAAATGCAGCTGGGCGCGGCGATCATGACCTTCCCCGCCATGCGGCACAAGGACTGGGACTACGCGATCGGCACCAAGGACGACATCTACGACAAGCACGTGCTCGCGGCCCTGCGGGCGGCCAGGGGCAATGATCTCCTGGAGACCAACATCGCCGCGCACCTGAAGACCTACGGAAAGTCGATCGACCAGGTCCGCAAGGTGGCGGCGGGCAAGTGATCACCGCCCGCCGGGGCCATCGCGGGAGACTCGTGCTGACGCGTGATGCGAACATCGCACCCAATGCCCCTCGTGAAGTCACGCGGGGCATTTCCATGGGTCCGCCCCCCGACGGGTTCACCCCGCAGATCGGGGAACACGACGCCGACCACGCCGATGTCCGCTCGGCCCAGCGCGGCGACCCCGCGGCGATGGGCCGGATCTACCAGCGCCACGCGCGGATGGTGCGGGCGGTCCTGCTCGCGTACGTCGGGCCCGACGAGGCCGACGACCTGGTGCAGGAGGTCTTCGTGCGCGCCCTGGGCGGGATCGCAGGGCTCCGGGAGCAGGCCAGCATCGGCGCGTGGCTGGCAGGCTGCGCCCGCAACGAAGCGCGGGGCTGGAAGCGGGCGATCCGCCGCCGCTGGAGCCTGCTGCTGAGCCTGGGACGTGAGAGCGACCGCCACGGCGAGCACCCGGCGGCCGGCGCGCAGGAGTTGGACGCCGACGACGTGCTCGCCGCGATCCGCCGCCTGCCCGAGGAGTACCGCGAGGTGCTCATCCTCCGCCTGGTCGAGCAGCTCACCGGCCCGCAGATCGCCGCGTGGTCCGGAAGGTCGCACGCGGCCGTGCGCGTCTGCCTCTCACGCGGCATGCGCATCCTCAAGCAGGAACTGGGTCTGAAGGACCCCGCACCATCCCCGCGGTCCGAGCCGGAGGGTCGATCATGAACCCGCAACAGCACTCGCAAACCCAAGACCAGCAGCTCCCCGTGGATCCGTACCTGTGGGACCGCTCGAGTCCCGCCGATCCGGGCGTGCGGCAACTGGAAGAAGCACTGGCGACGCGCCGGATGTCGGCCGGCGACCAGCCGGTCCCCGCGCCCGCCCGGATCGTGGGCCGGATCGGAATCGTCGCGCGCGGACCCGCGTGGGCGGGCCTTGCCGTGGGACTGGTGATGCTGTTCGGCGCCCTGGGACTGGCCCTGCTCCGCGACCGAAGCGGTTTCCACGTGCCGGCAACGCCGGCGACCGCGGCCCAGACCTGGTCCGTCGAGCCGCTCGCTGGCTCCCCGCGCATCGGCGCCGAGGCGGTAGGGGATCGCGGGCGCATGCAGGCCGGCGACTGGCTCACGACCGATGCCCGGTCACAGGCGACCATGTCCGTCCCCGGCGTGGGCCGCGTCACACTCGATCCCAACTCGCGGCTGCGGCTGGTCAAGGCCGCCCAGCGCGAGCAGCGGCTCGAGCTGGCATCCGGCACGCTGCACGCGTTCATCACCGCGCCGCCCCGCCTCTTCGCCGTCGACACGCCCGCCGGCAGCGCCCTGGATATGGGCTGCGTCTACGACCTGACCGTCGATCCGCAAGGCACGAGCGTCCTGCGAGTCTCGCTCGGGTGGGTGGAACTGACCGGCAAGGCCGCATCCAGCCGCGTGCCCGCGGGCTACGAGTGCACCATGGCCCGCGGCCTGGACCCGCAGCTCCCGCGCCGCGCCGAAGCCCCGGCGCCGCTCAAGGCCATCGTCGAGCGGATCGGCGCGGCCGACCGCGCGGCCGATGACGATGTCGATGCCCTCCTGCTCGCCGCCGCCCCGGCCGACGGCGCCACCCTCTGGCACCTGCTCTCCCGCGCCGAGGGCCCCGCTCGCCTGCGGGTCGCCCAGCATCTGTCCTCGCTCGTTCCCGCGCCCCAGGGCGTGACCGTCGCGGGCGCTGCCGCGGGCGACCGCGACATGCTCGATCGCTGGTGGGAAGAAATCCGCTGGGCAAGCTGACCCCGGCGCCCCGCGAGCCCTTCCCAACCCCGCGGCACGCCCGCTTGACCCGCGCGCCGCCCCCCTCTAGTGTTTTGCGGATGATTCCGCGCAGCATCCATTCCGGCCACCATCATCATCATGCCCATCGCATGGACCGGTGAAGGTGTGACCGCAGACGAGAGTTTGACGATCACGATCGACGCCGGTTTCCGCCGGCGTCGGCTTGCTTTTGGGCAGGCCCGCGAGGGCGGCAACCGGCAGACCTGAATCGAACCAGGAGAGCCGCATGCCCCCGCCCGCAACATCCACGAACGCCCCGGCGTCCATCCAGCCCCGCCAGGGACCGCTGCGCCTGGGCATCCCCAAGGGACGCATGCACGACGGGATCGTGAAGATCCTCGCCGACGCCGGCATCCGCATCGGGGTCTCCTCCCGCGGTTATCGGCCCACCGTCTCCCTCCCCGGCCTCGAGTGCAAGATCCTTAAACCGCAGAACATCGTCGAGATGCTCCACGCCGGCACCCGCGAGCTGGGGTTCGCCGGCGCCGACTGGGTCGCCGAACTGGGCGCCAGCGTCGCCGAGGTCCTCGACACCCGCCTCGACCCCGTGCGCCTGGTGGTCGCCGCCCCGCGCGAGATCCTCACCAACGGCAGACTGCCCGACCGCCCCCTGGTCGTCACCTCCGAGATGGAACGCATCAGCCGGCGCTGGATCGAGCAGCGCGGCAAGGGCGACCTCTTCGTCCGCTCCTACGGCGCCACCGAGGTCTTTCCCCCCGAGGACGCCGACTGCATCATCGATATCGCCGCCAGCGGCGCCACCCTCGAGGCCAACGGCCTGGCCGTCGTCGAGGAGATCATGCGATCCTCCACCCGCATGTACGCCAGCCGCGGCGCCTGGGAGGACCCCGACCGCCGCCGCCAGATCGAGGAGATCGCGATGCTCGTCCGCTCCGTGCTCGACGCCCGCGAGCGCGTCATGCTCGAGCTCAACGTCCCCAGCGACCGGCTGGAGGCCGTCGTCGAGATCCTGCCCTGCATGCGCGAACCGACCATGGCCAAACTCCACGGCGACGCGGGGTACGCCGTCAAGGCCGCCGTCCCCCGCGAGCAGCTCCCACGGCTCATCCCGCTCATCAAGTCGCGCGGCGGGACCGACATCGTGATCACGCCCCTCTCCCAGGTGGTGCCCTGATGGGCCCCACCCCGACATCCCGCGCCGCCGGCGCCCGCGCGTACGCCCGCGCCGCCGGCCCCGCGAATATCGACCTGCGCCTCGACGCCAACGAGGGGCCGTTGACGCTGCTCGACCGCATCGGGATCGACCGCATCGACGCCCCGCTCCTGCGCGACGCCGCCCGGCGGTACCCGGATGTCGCAGCGCTCGAGGACCAACTCTCAAGACGACTGAACGTCGACCGCTCACGCCTCGCGGTGACCGCCGGCGGCGACGATGCCCTCTGCCGCATCTGCCAGGCCGTGCTCGAGCCCGGCCGCGCTGCGATCGCCAGCACCCCGACCTTCGAAATGATCCCCCGCTACGTCAGGCTCGCCGGCGCGACGCTCATCGAAAGACCCTGGATGGACGGGCCATTCCCCACCGACCAGTTCGCCTCGGCGATCACCGATCAGACCGCCGCGATCTTCGTCGTTACACCCAACAACCCCACCGGCGGCATCGCCGGCGCCGACGACCTGCGCGAACTCTCCAGGCGAGCACACGGCGCCCTCCTCGTCGTCGACCTCGCCTACACCGAGTTCGCCGACCACGACCTGACGGATGCGGCCCTCTCACTCCCCAACGCCGTCATCGTCCGGACGCTCAGCAAGGCCTGGGGGCTCGCCGGGCTGCGCATCGGCTACGCGATCGGCTCCGCCGAGGTCATCTCGTGGCTCCGCGCGGTCGGCCAGCCCTACGCCGTCTCCGGGCCCTCCGCCGTGATCGCCGGCTGGGCGATCGCGGAACTCGAGCCCCAGATGAAGCAGGCCGTCGAACGCGTCCGCCTCGAGCGAACCGCCCTTTCTGCGCGGCTGCGGCAGTCCGGCGCCCGCGTGCTCGACGCACACGGCAATTTCGTCCTCGCCCGGTTCGCCGAGCCCGACCGCTTCGTGGGAGGGCTTGCCCGGCGTGGGATCGCCGTGCGCGGCTTCGGCACGCGCCCCGGCCTGGAAGAATGGGTCAGGATCACATGCCCCGGCGAGCCGGGGCTCTTCGACCGGCTCCTGCGGGCCGTGGAGGAAGTATCATGAGCACACGTTCGCCAACGCCGCGCACCGCCAGGCTCGAGCGCAACACCCGCGAGACGCGGATCACCGTCCAGCTCACGCTCGAAGGAACCGGCCAGGCGAGCATCGACACCGGGATCGGCTTCCTCGATCACATGCTCGCCGCCCTGGCATGCCACTCCGGATTCGACCTGGCGCTCACCTGCAGGGGCGACCTCCAGGTCGACGATCACCACACCACGGAGGACTGCGCCCTGGCCCTGGGCGCCGCGATCGACCAGGCCCTGGGTGATCGCCGCGGGATCGCCCGCTTCGGCTGGTCCTACGCGCCGCTGGATGAAGCCCTCGCGCGGTCCGTCGTGGACCTGGCAACCCGCCCCTCGGTCACCGTCGACCTGGGGCTCAAGCGCGAGAAGCTCGGAGAGCTCTCCTGCGAGAACGCCCCGCACTTCTTCCGCTCCCTGGGGATCGCCGCGCGCCTCTGCATGCACGTCGACGTCCTGCGCGGCGAGAACGACCACCACAGGCTCGAGGCCGCCTTCAAGTCGCTCGCCCTGGCCCTGCGCCAGGCGATCGCCACCACCGGCTCGGCCGACCCACCCAGCACCAAGGGGGTCCTGTGAGCGACGCCGCCCGGCCCAAGGTCCACGTGGTCCGCACCGGCACCGCCAACCTGGCCTCCGTGGTCGGAGCCCTCGATCGCCAGGGTGTCACCGCCGTGCTCACCAGCGACGCGCGCGAGCTCTCCGAAGCCCACGCCCTCGTCCTGCCCGGCGTCGGCTCGTTCGCCGCCGCGATCGCCGCCATCGACCACAACGGCCTGGCCCCCCTCCTCCGGGATCGCGTCGCGACCGGCAGGCCCACGCTGTGCATCTGCCTGGGGCTCCAGGTCCTGTTCGAAGAGAGCGAGGAATCCCCCGGCGTGCGCGGCCTGGGCGCAGTCTACGGCCGCATCACCCGCTTCAGCGCGGACGTCCGCGTCCCTCAGCTCGGCTGGAACGCCGTTGAGGCCGACCAGCAATGCCGCCTCCTGCGCAGCGGCGTTGCCTACTACGCCAACTCCTACCGCGCCGACCAGGCGCCGGCCGGATGGTCCGCCGCGTGGACCGATCACGGCGGCAGGTTCATCGCCGCGATCGAACGCGGGCCCGTGCTCGCGTGCCAGTTCCACCCCGAGCTCTCCGGCCCCTGGGGCGCTGCCATCCTCTCTCGTTGGCTCCTCGCCGCGGGGTTCGACCCCGCCCTCCCCGCGCCCGGAGCCCGCCCATGCTGATCCCCCGCATCATCCCCTGCCTGGATGTCCGCGACGGACGCGTCGTCAAGGGTGTGCAGTTTGCCGGCCTCCGCGATGCCGGCGATCCCGTCGCGCTCGCCGCCGAATACGAACGCCAAGGCGCCGATGAGCTGGTCATGCTCGACATTTCCGCCACCCCGCAAGGGCGAAAGACCGGCCTCCAGACGGTCGCCGCCGTCCGCCGCGAGCTGTCGATTCCCCTCGCGGTGGGCGGCGGCGTCCGGTCCGTCGACGATGCCGCCGCGCTGCTGGAATCCGGCGCGGACAAGGTCGGCGTCAACACCGCCGCCGTCCGCGATCCCGGCCTGCTCTCCCGGCTCGCCGCGAGGTTCGGCGCCCAGTGTGTGGTGCTGGCCATCGACGCCGCCCGCCGCCGGGCCGCGGCCCCGCCCGGCCAGAGCCCCTGGGAAGTCGTCGTCCACTCCGGCAACGAACGCACCGGACTCGATGCGCTCGCGTGGGCGATCCTCGGCGTGGATCGCGGCGCCGGGGAGATCCTCCTCACCAGTTTCGATCGCGACGGCTCCCGCGCCGGCTACGACCTCGAGCAGGTCGCCGCGATCTCACGTTCCGTCCACGTCCCCGTGATCGCCTCGGGCGGCGCGGCCTCCCCCGCCGACCTGATCGCCGCGCTGCACGCCGGCGCCGACGCCGTGCTCGCCGCCTCCATCTTCCACGACGGGGAGCACACCGTCGCCAACCTCAAGCAGGACCTCGCCGCCGCCGGCATCCGCGTCCGCCAGACCCACCCCGCGCAGATCCAGGAGCACCCATGATCGTCCCCTCCATCGATCTCATGGACGGCAAGGCGGTCCAGCTCGTCCAGGGCAAGACCAAGGTCCTCGAGGCCGGCGACCCGCGCCCCCTCGCCGAGCGTTTCGGCCTCGTCGGCGAGATCGCCGTCATCGACCTCGACGCCGCCATGGGCAAGGGCAGCAACGAGGCCGTCATCCGCGACCTGCTCAAGATCGCACGCTGCCGCGTCGGCGGCGGCATCCGCGACGCAGGCTCGGCGATCAAGTGGCTCGACGCCGGCGCCAGCAAGGTGATCCTCGGCACCCGCGCCGTCCCCGAGGTCCTCAGCCTCCTGCCCCGCGAGCGCGTGATCGCCGCCGTCGATGCCCGCGACGGCCAGGTCGTGATCGAGGGCTGGACCCGGCCCACCGGCGCGGCCCTGCTCGACAAGGTGCGAGAACTGGCTCCCCTCGTCGGCGGCTTTCTCGTGACGTTTGTCGAGATCGAGGGCACGCTCTCGGGCTTCGATGTCGCCCGCGCCCTCCCGCTGATAGAAGCCGCCGCCGGCCGCGATCTCACCGTCGCCGGCGGCATCACCTCCCCCGCCCAGGTCGCCGCGCTCGATCGCCGCGGCGTCGATGCCCAGATCGGCATGGCCCTCTACAAGGGCCTGCTCTCACTCGAAGATTCGCTCGCCGAATGCCTCACCAGCGACCGGTCCGACGGACTCTGGCCCACCGTGGTCGTCGATGAGCGTGGAACGGCCCTGGGCCTTGCCTACTCCAGCGCCCAGAGCCTCCAGACGGCGATCCGCGAGCAGGCCGGTGTGTACCACTCCCGCAGACGCGGCTTGTGGCGCAAGGGCGAGACCTCCGGCCGGACACAGCAGCTCCTGCGCATCGACCTGGACTGCGACCGCGATGCGCTGCGGTTCACCGTGCGCCAGAGCGGCGCTGGCTTCTGCCACAAGGGCACCCGCACCTGCTGGGGCCCAAGCTCGGGCCTCGCAGCGCTCGCCGACCGCATGGACCGCCTCAGAGCCCACGCCCAACCGGGCTCCTACACCGCCCGGCTCCTGCGCGATCCCGCGCTGCTCAAGTCAAAGCTCATCGAGGAGGCCCGCGAACTGGCCGAGGCCGCCGACCCCGCCCACATCGCCCGCGAAGCCGCCGATGTCATGTACTTCACGCTCGCACGGCTCGCCGCCTCCGGCGTCCGGCTCGAAGACGTCGAACGCGAGCTGGATTCTCGTGCCCTGAAGGTCTCCCGCCGCGGCGGAGATGCCAAACCCACGGCCCCCGAGGGAGCCCGCCCATGAGCGCCCCACGGCACGATGGCCCGCTGCCACGCCTCACGCCCGACCGCGTCCGCCGCCAGAAGCGCGACCCCGTCGATGCCCAGACCCTTCTGGCCGCCTCCGCGATCGTCGAGGATGTCCGCGCCCGCGGTATGCCCGCCCTCCGGGAGCACGCCCAGCGCCTCGGCGATCTCACCCCCACCGATCCCATCATCATCGAGAAACCCGCGCTCTTCCGCGCTGCCGATGCCCTCGATCGAGATTCCCGCCGCATCCTCGACCAGGCCGCCGGGCGTGTGCTCGCCTTCGCCCACGCGCAGCGCAACTCGGTCGCCGAGTTCTCAAGCGATGCTCTCGGCGCCCGCGCCGGCCAGACGATCGCCCCCGTCTCCCGCGCCGGCTGCTACGCCCCGGGAGGCCGATTCCCGCTCCCCTCCTCCGTCCTCATGACCGTCTGCACCGCCAGAGCCGCCGGCGTCCGCCAGGTCTGGGCCGCCTCGCCCAGGCCCACGCCCATCACCCTCGCCGCCGCCGCGATCGCCGGCGCCGATGCCCTCCTGGCCGCCGGCGGAGCCCAGGCCATCGCCGCGCTCGCCTACGGCGCTGCGGAAATCCCCGCCTGCGACGTCGTCGTCGGGCCCGGCAACCGCTGGGTCACCGCCGCCAAGCAGTTGGTCGCCGGGAAAGTCGGCATCGACATGCTCGCCGGACCCAGCGAGGTCCTCATCATCGCCGACGACACCGCCGACCCCCGCGTGATCGCCGCCGATGCCCTCGCCCAGTGCGAGCACGACCCCGACGCCGCCGCCTGGATCCTCTCCGACAGCCCGCGCGTGCTCGACCAGGTCGATCTCCAGATCGCCCGCCAGCTCTCCGATCTGCCGACCGCCCCCATCGCGCTCCAGAGCCTCCGCAACGGCGGCGCGGTGCTCTGCGCCTCGCTCGACGAGGCGGCCAGCCTCAGCGATGGGATCGCCCCCGAGCACCTGCAGATCATGACCGCCGACGCGATGGCCGTTGCCACCACGTGCACGAACTTCGGCGCGGTCTTCATCGGCGCCGGCGCGGCCGAGGTCCTGGGGGACTACTGCCTGGGCCCCAACCACACGCTCCCCACCGGCGGCGCCGCCCGCTTTGCCGGCGGACTGTCCGTGTTCAACTTCCTCCGCATCCGCACGTTCATCCGGTCGCCGCGGCCCCTCCCGGCCGAGGTCTACCGCGATGTCGCCGCCATGGCACGCATGGAAGGGCTCGAAGGCCACGCCCGCGCCGCCGAGGCACGCGCGCGGTAAGCCCGCCCCCGCCCGTGTATCCTGATCCCGCATGCAGCCCGGCCCCAACATCGTCCTCATCGGCCTGCGCGGCAGTGGCAAGAGCACCCTCGGCCGCGCCCTGGCCGACCGGCTCGGCCTGCCCTTTGTCGATCTCGACGATGTCACCCCGCAACTGCTCGGCCGCGCTTCGGTCGCCGACGCCTGGCGCCACGACGGCGAGCTCGCCTTCCGCCGCGCCGAGGCCAGGGCCCTCGAGCAGGAGCTCACCCTCCGCGGCCGGGTGCTCGCCCTCGGCGGCGGCACTCCCACCGCACCGCGCGCTGCCGATCTGCTCCGCGAGCACGCGCTGGCCGGCCGCGCTGTGATCGTCTACCTTCGCGCCCCCGCCCCGGCGTTGCGCCGGCGCCTCGAAGCCACCGGACCGGGCGCCGGCCGACCGAGCCTCACCGGCGCAGGCCCGCTCGACGAGATCGCCGCCGTGCTCGCCGCGCGCGACCCCCTCTATGCCTCGCTCGCCGGTCTTGTCGTCGAAGTCGAAGGCAAGGACATCGACTCGTGCATCGCGCAGATCATCCCCGCGATCCAGTCACCCTGAAGCGCCGCCCCCCGCCGCCCCCGCGCACGCCTTGACCACCAGGTCGGCCCAAAGCTCCGGCGGCGTATCCACCGCATCGATCCACCTGGAATCCCGCATCTGCCTGAGCCTCTTGAGCCACGTCCGCTGGTTCTTCGCAAACCGCCGCGTCTCGATCTTCACCCGCTCGAACGCATCCCCCAGCGTCACCCGCCCCTCGAACACCGGGATCAGCTGCTTGTACCCCAGCGCCTCGCGCGCCTGAACCCCCAGCCTCCCGCCCGCCCACAGCTCCCGGGCCTCCTCCGCCAGCCCCCGCTCGAACATCACCTTCACCCGCTCGTTGATCCGCCGGTTGATGTCCTCGATCGGCCACGCCAGCCCGATCACCACGCAGTCCGTCCGCCGCGTCTGCTCTCGGTCCCACTGCCGCTGGAGTTCGCTGATCGCCGTTCCCGTCCCGTGGAACACCTCCAGCGCCCGCACCGTCCGCCTCCGGTCGGCCGGATGAATCCGGGTCGCCGCGAGCGGATCGATGCGTTCAAGCTCCACGCGCAGCTCCGGCAGCGGCCGCGCGTTCAGCGTGGCCCGCAGCCGCGGATCCACCGCCGGCCCCTCGAACATCCCGTCGAGGAACGCCTTCACGTACAGGTGCGTTCCCCCCACGATGATCGGCACCCCGCCCCGGCCCCTGATCTGGGAGATCACCCCCTCGGCAAGCTCCAGCCATTGGTGCACGCTGAACCCCTCGGTCGGTTCGCGCAGGTCGATCAGGTGGTGGGGGACCCCCTCCATCTCGGCGAGCGTCGGCTTGGCCGATCCGATGTCCAGCCCGCGGTAGATCTGGATCGAATCGGCCGTCACGATCTCCGCGCTCACACCCTGCCGCTCGCGCAGCAGGTGGGCCGTCCGCACCGCCAACGCGGACTTGCCGCCGGCGGTGGGCCCGACGATGACCGGGAATCTCTCGAGTGTCGGTTCACGCACGCGCCCAATGGAAGTCGCGTCGCCGGCGGATGTCGACCCGCCGCGGAAATTGACGTGCAATCGGCGCTTCAACGCCGCAGCGGCCTGCGCCCGCCCCGCGCGCCCCGGCGAACCCGATCAGTGGCCCTCGCCGTGCCCTTCGGCCTTCTTGGCGTCCTTCTTGGCCCCCGGCTTGCCCGGCTGGATCAACGGCTCGCGTTTGACGGGCGCGGCGGCCGCCCCGCCGTGCTCGCCTCCGCCGTGACCCTCGGCCTTCTTGGCGTGCGACTCACCGCCCCCGTGCGCTTCCTTCTTCGCGTGGGCGTCCTTCTTGGCCTCGCCCCCCTCGCCGCCCTCTCCCTCACCCTTCGAGATCGTCACCGGCGCGATCGCCGGCACGAACGGCTTGGGATCCCGCAGCATCACCGCCGCCCACATGCACGCGCCCATGAACACCGTCACCACCGCCACCCATCCCACCGAGTCGCGGACCAGCGGCTGCTGCTTCGAAAGCGGCCACCCCAGAACCCCGACCACGGCCCCACCGGCACCCGCCAGCGCCCGCCGCGCGGGCGCTGCGATCATCGCCACCAGGGGCCTGACCCGCTCGCCCAGCAAACGCTTCGGGATCGCCGGCGCCTCAACCGGCGCCGCCACCGGCGGCGGAGGAGCCTCCTGCGTGGGCAGCGACCTGTCGGGCTGGGCAGGCTTGGGCTCGGCCGGTTCGACCTTTGGCCGCGCCGGCTTGAACGCCGCTTCCTCCTGCACCTGGCTCGGCGCGGGGGCAACCTCTTGCGGTCCAGCGCTCACCGGTTCGCCCGGCGTGCCGGCCTTCGCCGCGCTCTCATCCTTGGTCAGCGCATCCAGATCCCGGTCCAGCTCCGACTTCCCCTTGCCGTTCACATCCCCAGCGCCCGCCCGCGCTTCCGCGCGCGCCCCTTGGGTCTGCTCCCGGATCTCGTTCACCTTCGAGATCGCATCGTCGAGCATCTGCTCGACCTGCGAGCCCAGATCGTCCTTGGGCGAGGCCTCTGGTCCCGCCCCCGCCGGCGATCCCGCCTCCACGGCGGCCTCCGCGGCCGCGGGCGCAGCGGCAGCGACGCCGGCGCTCTGGCCGCTCTCAGAACTGGAACCAAGCAGCGACTCGATCTGGGACGCCAGATCCTCCATCGAGGGTTCCTCAGCTTGTGGTGCCGCTTCGGCCATCGCGTTGTCAGTCGCATCGGCCCGCTGGCCGCAAGGGGAATCGATTCAGAACTTCGGCGCCCAACCGGGGGTGAGGAGGTGTAACTACAAGATCGGCCCGCCCGCCACACGATATCAACCCCGCCACCCGGGGACGAAACCTCACACCCTCGCAAAGGTGCTACAAACCTCCATGTCACTACACCGCGTCTGGCTCGCCGGGTTCCCGGACCAGCCCGGATCTCGGGTCATCTTCGGCGGCCTGGAGGCACACCACGCCGTCCGCGTCCGCCGCATCACCGCCGGCGACAGCCTCGAACTGCTCGACGGCAAGGGCCGCATCGGGCTCGCCACCGTCCGGGATACCCGCAGGGTCTCCCGGCACGGGGAGTGGGAAGTCGAACTCGAGCTCAAATCCTGCCGCACCACGCCCCCCGATTACCCCCGGGTTGAGGTCCTCTCGGCCGTCCCCAAGGGCGACCGCCTCGAACAGCTCATCGACGGCCTGGCCCAAGTCGGCGCCGCCGCCTGGGGCCCTCTGACCAGCCTCCGCACCATCGTGGAGCCCCGCGACGGCAAGCTCGCCCGCATGGAACGCGTCTCCCACGAGGCCGGCAAGCAGTGCGGACGGGCCTGGGAACTCCAGATCCTCCCCGGCCGCAGCCTCGACGAGGCGATACAGGCCCCCGAACTCCTGCCCGTGCTCGCCGACGCCTCCGGCCAGCCCTACCACCCCACCGGCGCCCAGTTCGTGCGCCTCCTGGTCGGCCCCGAGGGCGGCTGGTCCCCGCAGGAACTGCACCACTGCCGCAGCGCCGGGCTCCTGGTCGCCAGCTTCGGGGTCCACACCATGAGAATCGAGACCGCGGCCGTGCTCGCCACCGGGATCATCATGCACACCGAATCGCACCGGCGGCCCTGAACCCGCCCCCCCGCCCGCATCACGGCTTGGGCGCGTTCACCCACCCGGACCGCGCCCACCCCGTCC
>JBGAOZ010000020.1:0-97189 GCA_044221545.1 Phycisphaerales bacterium | reverse complement strand
TATTAGCGCAGGCCCTTTCTCAGCCCGCCCCCCCCACCGTCGGCCCCCTCGACGCCCGCACCCGCCCCTCGCACTCGACCTCGGCCCGCGAATCCTCCGCCGCCCCCGAGCCCTGGTCCAACCGCGACAACCGCTGGATCAAGCCCGGGGATTCGCTCACCATCGCCGACCTCAAGGGCCCGGGCATCATCCGCCACATCTGGTTCACCTTCGCCGAGCCCGCGCCCTCGTGGATCTCCGGCCAGGGCGCTGCCGACCACTCCGAGATCGTCCTGCGCATGTACTGGGATGGCGCTGAGCAGCCCGCCGTCGAATCGCCCCTGGGCGACTTCTTCGCCGCCGGCTTCGGCCGCCGCGCCCCCGTGCAGTCGGCCCCGATCATCGTGCAGGGGGGCGATTCGTACAACTGCTACTGGCCCATGCCCTTCTTCAAGTCGGCGAAGATCACCCTCACCAACGAGAGCGACCGCCCGCTGGCAGCGCTGTACTACCAGGTCGATTACTCGCGCGAGGATTCGCTGCCGGCCGATTCGCTGTACTTCTGCGCCCAGTACCGCCAGGAGTTCCCCACCCAGCTCGGCCACGACTACCTGATCGCCGACATCGATGCGAGCGGGAATGGGGGGGGTGGGGGGCAATACGTGGGCACGGTGATGTCCGTCCGCTCCCGCAGCCCCGAGTGGTTCGGCGAGGGCGATGACCTGTTCTACATCGATGTGGACGCCAAGGCGACCACGCCAACGATGCGGGGCACCGGCACCGAGGACTACTTCCTCAACGCCTGGGGCATGGAGAAGGGCTGCTTCCCGTACAACGGCGTCACCCAGCTCGATGGCTGGCTCGGGGACCTGGGCAACACCGGCACCATGTACCGCTGGCACATCCCCGATGCCATCCACTTCAAGAAGACCCTCCGCGTCGAGATCGAGCACGCCGGCTGGATGAGCGCCGATGAGACCACCACCGGCAAGGTCGAGGGCTTCGTCGAGCGCGAGGATGATTTCGCGACCGTGGCCTTCTGGTACCAGCAGGGCCAGCCCAAGCGGTTCACGACTCTGCCCAGCGCCAAGGACCGCAAGCTCCCCAACCTCGACCGCATCATCGAGGGCAAGGACCTCCTGGCCACCGCCACCACCATCAAGGCCGAGCTCTCACTCCAGAAGGGCCCGCCCTGGACCGGCGATGGGCAGGTCTTCATCAACGCCGGCGGCATCGGCTCGGCGGTGGAGATGAAGTTCACGATCCCCCCCGATGCCAAGCCCTACCCCCACCGCGCGTACGTGCCCATCACGCACTCCAACGACTTCGGCATCTACCGGGTGTCGCTCGATGGCAAGCCCATCGGCGAGGCGGTCGAGGGCAAGCTGACCGAGGGGCCGGTGGACTTCTACTCCCCCGCGATCGAGCTGCACGACCTGCTTCTCTCGACGTCGCCGCTGGCGGCCGGCGAGCACACGCTCAAGTTCGAGTGCATCGGCAAGAACCCGCAGTCGACGGGTGTCAAGCTGGGCGTGGACTCGGTCCGCATCCGCGAGCGGAGCACCCACAAGCGCCCGCCGCTGGGCCCGCCGCCGAAGTAGCCGGGCGCACTCCAGCGCCGGGGCGGGATCCTCGCTTCGGTGGTGGTGGTGGTGGTGGTGGGGGTGGGGGTGGGGGGGTGGTGGGGGTGCCGATCGGCGGTCACTCGCCCGGGTGGTACTTCCGCTCCACCTGGCTCCCATCGAACGCCCCCTTCATCTTCCCCGCCGCGTACATCAGCGCCTGGTCGGCGTAGTGCGCGGAGGCCGGGTCCCGCGAGGCCCCGAACGGCACGATGCTGCGCGACGCCACCGAATCCCCGAACTCCACCGCCGCCACGTACGAACTCCCGTGGTACCCGTACCTGCGCTTGGTGTGGTCGGCCCTGGCCAGGAAGCAGAAGCTCACGCCCACGCCCCCATGCCCCGCGGCCGTCGGCAGGCTTTCGCGATCATCGCTCACGGCCAGGCCCGCGGATGAATCGAACCGCTCCAGCCGGTTGATCTCGCCCCACTTGACGTGCCAGTCCCCGAAGTCGCGGGTGAGTTCGTCCAGGTGCTCGGCCAGGCACGCGCAAAGGTCCCCCGGCGCACGCTTGGCCCTCCACTCCGTCCCGAAGAGCTTCTCGATCCACACCATGAACAACGTCCCCGGCACGGAGTCGAGCGTCAGGCGCCCGTCCCAGTCCATGATCAGCCCGACGGCCTCGGCGATCTTCGCGGCCTTCTCCGGCGCGGTCTCCTTGAGCTTGGTGTAGTCGGCGATCAGGGAGGTGCGGCTGGCATCCAGCGCGTACACCTTCGTGTCAAACGCCGCCCGCTCCAGGTCGTCGAGCGTCCAGCCCTTGGCGTGCGAGAGGAGGTCCTTGGACATCGCGATCCGCCCATCCACCAGGTCGTGCCCGATCATGTCCTTGGGGAACTTGGCCGGGTCGGGGTTCTCCCCATCGGCGGTCACCGAGAACGGCGGCGAGTTGCAGCTGAGCAGGTACCCCGAGGGCGGGTTCCACACCTGCGGGAGTTCATCGAGCGTGTGGTACCCCTGCCAGTCGGTCCTGGGGTCCGATCCATCGAGGATCCCCGACCAGTCCAGCGATGGGTCGCGCTTCGGGCACGCCGAGTTGTAGATGTACCCGATGTTCCCCTTCTCGTCGGCGTACACCAGGTTGTGGAACACGACGCCGTAGATCGACACCGCCGCCTTCCACTCCTCCACCGTCCGCGCCTTGGCCATGCGGTACCACTGCTCCACGCCCCGAAGATCCTCGACCTTGGCCGCCCGCACGGCGTACGCGACGCCGCCGGCCTCGTACACCAGCGGGCCCTGCACCGTCTTGTAGAAGTCAACATCCCGCTCCTCGACGCCGCTTGCCGTCCGCACGCGCACCTTCTCCGTCCACTTCTGGGCGTGCAGCACCTGGTCCCCGTGGTGGTACGCGAGCGCATCACCGGGCACATCGAAGCGGATCGCGTACGTATCGGCGATATCCGGGTAGTTCACCGTCAGCGACCAGCCCAGGTGATCGTTGAACGCCGCCATCGGGATCAGCCCGCCCCCGTACGCGACCATCCCGGTGATGTGCAGCCCCTCGTCGCTGCGCAGGTCCAGCTCGTACGGCTCATCCAGCGGGATGTGCGGGTTGATGTACAGCATCGCGCGGCCGGATGCGGTCCGCGACGGGCCGATCGCCCACGCGTTGGATCCGTCCGGGGCCTTCTTCTGCTCGTGCGGAGTCACCGGCGTCTCCCCCGGCCGGGCCGTCAGCGGGCCCACCAGCCCCGGCAGCCGCTCGATCTCCTGCTGGGCGTGGTACAGCGACCACGAAAACTCCCGCGCGTAGAACATCCACGGCTCCCAGCGCTCGATCGCCCGGGGATGAAACTCCGGGTGCTGCGCCGTGTAGAAGTTCATCGCATCGGCCGCCGCCTCGGTGATCAGCCGCACATCGGCCGGCGCCGATTCGTACAGCTCCCGCGCCCGCCGGGGCACCTCGAACGACAGGATGAACCGGTCCCACGCAAGCCCCGACTCGCCCATCGCCAGCGCTGCCATCCCCACCGCCTGCGCGTACCCAAGCTCCATCCGCGCCATCTCATCCTCCGCGCGCGCATACACCCCGCCAAAGATCGCCGCCGCATCCGTCTTCCCCCACACGTGCGGCACCCCGTACTTATCCCGGGTAATCAGCGATTGACCCGCCAGCCCTCGAGCACGTTCCAACCACGCACCCTCCGGCTGGCCCCCTTCCGCGGCGCCGCCGGCAAGAGACATAAGGCCTGCCATAGCAACGAATGAGAGCGTTTTCATCTTCATAAGGGTCTCGATCTCACGCACGCGCATGTACAAAGCACGCGTGAGGTGCGCACCCACGCCAAGGAGGATACGCGAATCCGAAATCCCCGTGAGCTTCCCCGGATCCGCGCTCTAGTTCCCGCGCACATGTTGGATTCCAGGTTCACAAACTGGCAGCGCCCGGTCGATCAGGGTATACAAAGGAGCCCCCTCACGTATGCGGCGTGCGACGGCGGGATCGACTCGTGGGTGAAGTCCCCGGCGCGCGGATGAACTCATGGCGCAGCTCCTCGGCACCAAAATTGATGTAGAAGGGCAGATGCCGCACGTGCTCGTGCGTGCGCTGACCACCCTGGCACGCGCCCGCACCCTCTCGGATGTCACGCAGACCGTCCGCACTGTCGCCCGGCAGCTCCTGCACTCCGACGGCATCACCTTTGTCCTTCGAGACAACGGCTACTGCCACTACATCGACGAGGATGCGATCGGACCTCTCTGGAAGGGCCAGCGGTTCCCCCTGCACTCCTGCATGACCGGCTGGGTCATGCTCCATCGCCAGCCGGCCGTCATCCCCGACATCTTCAGCGACCCGCGTATCCCCCAGGATGCCTACCGCAAGACCTTCGTCCGCAGCATGATGTGCGTGCCCATCCGCGCCGACGATCCCATCGGCGCCCTGGGCTCGTACTGGGCCAGCCACCACGAGGCCACGCCCGCGCAGGTCGAGATCCTCCAGATGCTCGCCGACGCCGCTTCGGTCGCCATGGAGAACGTCCGGCTCATGGGCGAACTGCGCGAGGCCAAGGACCGCGCCGAAGCCCAGGCCACCGAGAACCGCGCCCTGTTCGAGCGCGCCAGCCGCGAACTCTCCGAACGCGTGCAGTCCGAGCGGGCCCGCCTGCGCAGCCAGGACCAGCTCTCGCTGGCCATGTCCGCCGGCAACATGGGCACCTGGGATTGGGACCTGGTCAACCACATCATCTCCCGCTCGCCCGGGTACGTGCAGCTCACCGGCCGGCCCGCCGTGGGGCCCGAGCCCGACGCCGAGTGGTTCCTCAACCACATCCACCCCGAGGACTCCCCGCGCGTCCGCGCCGCCCTCAACAGCTCCCGCGACTCGCGCGAGCTCTACGACCAGGAGTTCCGCTTCAACCACCCCGACGGCTCCGAGCGCTGGATCCGCGCCGCCGGGCGGTTCATCTACAACGACGCGGGCCAGCCCGTCCGCATGTACGGCATCCTCCAGGACACCACCCAGCGCAAGGCCGTCGAGCTCAAGCTCAAGCAGAGCGAGCACAAGCTCCGGCTCATCTTCGAGCACGCCCCCGTCGGGATCGCCCTCACCGACCCCGACGGCAAGCTCCTCGACGCCAACCCCGCCGCGATCCGCATGATCGAGTCGGCGTCCACCGACCCCCTCGTGCTCGCCGTCGGCCAGCACCGCCCGCTCAGCTGGGCCACGTTCGCCGAGCTCCTCCCCGGCGAGGAGAACGGCATCCCGCGCGAATGGAGCTACGTCCGCAAGGACGGCCAGGTCGGATGGGGTCGCATGGGCGTCTCGGCCGTCCGCGACAGCCACGGACGGCTCCAGTTCATCGTCGGCATGATGGAGGACATCACCGAGCAGAAACGCCTGGCCGCCAGCCTCGTGCAGGCCCAGAAGATGGAGAGCATCGGCCGGCTCGCCGGTGGGATCGCCCACGACTTCAACAACGCCCTCACCGTCATCCTCGGCTGGCTCGGCATCGTCGAGCCGCACGCCCGCTCCCAGGGCGCCCTGCGCCAGGGCCTGGATTCCATCCACCGCGCCGCCGACCACGCCGCCGGCCTCACCAGACAGCTGCTGGCCTTCGCCCGCCGCCAGATCCTCGAGCCGCGCACCGTCGACCTCGACTCGCTCATCTCCGGCGTCCACACCCTGGCCTCCACGCTCGTGGGCGACGATGTGCGCATCGAGCACCGCCGCTCCACCGGCCTCTGGCCCGTCAAGGTCGATCCCGGCCAGATCGAGCAGGTCATCCTCAACCTCGCCGCCAACTCACGCGACGCCATGCCCCGGGGCGGAGTCATCACCATGGAGACCTCCAACGTCCGCGTCACCCACCCCGGAGAGATGGAACTCGATTCGATTCCCGCCGGTGACTATGCGGCCCTGACCTTTACCGACACCGGCGAGGGCATCGACCAGGCCGTCCTGCCGTACATCTTCGAGCCGTTCTTCACCACCAAACGCCCCGGCGAGGGCACCGGCCTGGGCCTGGCGACCGTGCACGGCATCGTCACCCAGCACGGCGGCCACATCGATGTCAAGAGCTCCACGGGCCCCGGCTCTGCCTCCAAGGGGGCCGCCTTCCGCATGCTCTTCCCCCGCGCCGCCGAGGAGCGCGAGCCCGCCCCCGCCGCGCAGGCGATCGACCACGCTCCTTCCGGACGCGAGACCATCCTCCTGGTCGAGGACGAGCCCTTGGTCCGGACGGTCGCCGCCACCGCCCTGCGGATCGCCGGGTACAACGTCCTGGAAGCCGATGCGCCCGAGGTCGCGCTGCGGATCGCCGCCGAGCACAATGGCGACATCCACCTCCTGCTCTCGGACGTGGTCATGCCCGGCATGTCCGGGTTCGTCCTTTCCCACAAGATCGCCGCGCTGCGGCCGGGGCTCAGGGTCATCCTCTCCTCAGGCTACTCCGAGGAATCGATCGAGGAGCACCGCACCGGCGGAGAGTCCATCCTGTTCCTCGCCAAACCCTACACGCCCACCATGCTCGCCCAGCGCGTGCGCGAAGCACTCGACGGCGTGCCCCCGGCCAGGTAGGCGCGCCGGCTGGCGGCACCGAGATTCAACCAACCCGACGTGCCACACAGGTCGCCTCGACCTCGGTGTCTTGGATCTCACCGCGCACCGGGCGCCTCGGTTGCATCTTCCCCGAAGCACGCATCGATCCTGCACCCCGCATTGGCAAGCCCGTTCACCCGCTTTCCATCCGCCCACGCCGCGAGCACCGCATTCTTCTGCGCTGGATTCTCGATCCGGCACCCCTCCATCGCGCACGTTACCCCGGGCGACGAGAGCATCACCACCGGGCTGATGGAGTACGTCACGATCCGGCAGTTCTTGAGCACCAGGCGGCCGCTGCGAGCATGCTCCCCATCGCGCCCGAAGTGGATCACACCGCGGTTGCCCGGACACTCCGCACGCTTGGCGATCATGCACGCCTCGAAGTTCGCATCAGCCCCTTGCTCGGTCAGATCCGAGTCGACCAGGTCGATCTCCCGGTTGGCGCTCCCCGAGATCTCGCACCGGCTCGCCGAGAGCTTCCTCGCCCTGCTCTTGAGGTTGTGGCCCGTGGTCGAGCCGCGCACGGTGCACCCCTCGAGCGTCGCCCCTTCCCCGCCCAGGTACAGGTTGTGGCTCAGGCCGGGCGCCCGCTCCGACCCGTTGGCCTCGACGATGCACGACTCGAACCGCTGGTTCATCCCCTGCCCCGCCGCGCCGTTGGACATGATCCCCATGTCGCACCCGCGGATCTCGCACGCCCGCACCGTGACATCGTCGGCCGCGTTGATCCTCACGCCCGCGCCGTTGCCGCTGGCGTTGTGCGCGCCCCGGAGCACGAAACCCTGCACCACCGCGCCGCGCCCGCCCGGCTCCACCTGCACGATCGCCCGGGGCACCGATCCCTCGCCCGAGTAGTCGAACCCGCCGCCCTCGAGCACGACGCGACCGGCGGCCCGCAGCGTGATCCGCGGCGTGGTGATCCGCAGCGCCACCCCCGTGAGCACCAGCTCGTCCTCCCCCGGGGCGCGAAGTTCGATCGTGTCCCCCTCGGAGGCGGCCCGCAGCGCCTGCTCCGGCCGCTCGAACATCTGCCCGGGTCCCACGGTCAGGGTCCCCGCGCGGGAACCGCACGCGACCAACGCAAGCAGGATCGTGCCGATCAGCATGCGGCCATCATACAGGAGGGGCGATCCTCGCCGCATCGCGCGCCGGGCGGGCGCTCCGCGCACGAAAATCGCCGCCACCGGCCCTTGGGCCGGTGACGGCCGGGTTGAGAGAGTCAATCCGTTCTCTGCGGGCCGCCCGCTTGCGGCTCAGATCCTCCCCGCCGCCTGCGGCGAGCGGGGAGGATCCTGGCCCGCGCCCTCGATCCGGTTTCGATGGGACCATCGCACCCTGATCGGGCCTCTCTTCTCACTCTCCTCAGTCGAGCGCCTCATGCGCTTCGGGTCTCTCGCCGGGCCGCCCGGCGCGATGCGCCACGCCCGATCCGGGGTGGTCGGTCGTCTGTGTGTCCGTAACTGCCCGAGTTCCCTGCTGCATCCGCGTGCAGCGGTCCCCGCACCGCCGGCACATGTCCGCGCAGGCGCGCATCATCTGATCGCCGTCGATCATCTGCTCGCAGTGCGCTGCGCAGGCCGCGCAGATCTGGGCGCACACGCCGCACGCCTGCGCGTGGCTCGGGGAGCCGCGCGACATGAAGTCCGCGGCCAGCCCGCAGATGTCCGCGCAGTCCAGCAGAAGCACCTGGTGCTCCCTGAACGCGTGCTTGCCGCCCAGCGTGAGGCACCGCGCCGCCGTCTCGATGCACGCGCGCCGGCATTCCATGCACGCCGCGATGCACTCATCCATGCCCGGGTCCCTCACGACCCGTGCGTAGCTTCCGGGCTGCGCGCTGTGAACCATGGAATCTCCTGAGCCTCGCAGGCAGTCGACAAGTCTCGTCGAGCCGTGATCACCCGATCACGTCCGCTTTCGCGCCCCGCCGGACACCGACGGCGATCCGTCCTCCTACACCACCAGAGGTCCCCCGCGAGACCACTTTCCACCCGCCCGATGAGCGGGCGATGAGGCTTCGCTGAGAACCGCCTCATGAACGTCCATGCGTTTCACCGTGCCAGCGGGCGATTCCTTGTTCCTTGGAAAGCAGGTCTTCATGAAGCGGCCAATGATCGTTCATGAAGGTGGTCATTCCGGGGGGGACCGGCCAGATCGGCGGAGTGCTGGCCAGGGCCTTGTCCAGGCGAGGCGATGACGTGGTGGTGCTGACGCGCCGGCCGGACGCCGATCGCGGCGCTCGTGGCCTCACCGGTGCCCGCCTGGTCCAGTGGGATGCCCGCACGCCCGGCCCCTGGTGCGACCAGATCGACGGCGCTGATGTCGTCATCGACCTCGCCGGCCGCAGCGTCAACTGCCGCTACGGGCCGCGCAACCGCCGGCTCATCATGGACTCGCGGGTGGACTCGACCCGGGCCGTGGGCGCGGCGATCGCCTCCTCCTCCCGTCCGCCGCGCATCTGGCTGCAGGCCAGCACGGCGACCATCTACGCGCACCGCTACGACGCCCCCAACGACGAGGCCGCCGGCATCATCGGCGGCGCCGAGCCGGGCGCGCGACACGTGGCGGTTCAGCATCGACGTCGCCCGCGCGTGGGAGCGGGCGCTGGATGAGGCGCCGACGCCACGCACGCGCAAGGTCGCCATGCGCTCGGCGATGACCATGAGCCCGGACCCCGGCGGCATCTTCGCGACGCTCCTGGGTCTTGTGCGCAAGGGCCTGGGCGGAACGTGCGGCGACGGCCGGCAGTTCGTCTCGTGGGTGCACGAGTTAGACTTCGTCCGGGCGATCGACTGGCTGATCGCCCGGGAAGACGTCTCGGGCCCGGTCAACATCACATCTCCCAACCCGCTGCCCAACGCCCAGTTCATGCGCGAGCTGCGCAGGGCCTGGCGCGCGGCCGGTGGCGCCTGGGGAGCCGCGGTCGGACTGCCCGCGACCGCGTGGATGCTCGAGCTCGGCGCGGTCTTCCTGCGCACCGAGACCGAGCTCATCCTCAAGAGCCGCCGGGTCATTCCCGGCCGCCTGCTCGCCGGCGGTTTCGAGTTCAAATTCCCGCAGTGGCCCGGGGCCGCGCTGGACCTGTGCCGGCGCTGGAGAGCGGAAGCCTGAGGAAGTTCCCAGGGCGCGGAGGCACGCGGAACGGACGGGGAGCGGTTTGGTTCGCGCGTGGGGATCTTGAGGCCCAGTTTCCCTGCGGGGACCGTCCGGATGTCGCGTGGTGTGCGCACAGGAAGCGATTTGCCACCAGATGGCTTTACAGCCCTCCTGAGAGGTCGCGGAGCCGGACTGCCCGGATGTGTGCCCGGGGGCTTGGCATCGACCTGGGGGCATCGTGGTGCATATCACCGTTTGTGCGCTGATTGGGTGTCATCGGTGCGAGTACGCTTGACATGCTCCGTGAATGTTCCGCGTGCATCGGCGGTGTCCCCGGAAGCAACACCTCATGAAGCAATGGCCGGGCGACGCCGCCGACCTCGGAATAAGACCGAATCTCATGTGGTTCCCGGTCGCCGTTTGAGATTGACACCGCCCGATGCGGGAATTTGATCATGGAGCCAGACCGCTACGCCGACCGTTCGCGTCGGCGCGGGCACTACCCGATCTGGAAGGGAGAGAACATGCGCACGACAACCGCCATCGCGATGTTCGCGGGCGCGGTGCTTGCACCGACCGCAAGCGCCCTGGTCGAGGCCAAGGCCTGGAGTCAGATCAACCTGCTGACCCTGGATGCCAGGAGGGGGAGTACCAAGCTGGACTGGTCGGCGGATCCCAGGGGCTTTGCGGATGCGTCGGCGACCTGGAACAAGATCAAGAAGCACGACGATACCGGGACGAGCGGACTGGACGCCGCGAGCGTCTCGACCGGGCACTCCGGAGCCTATGCCAGCTTCGGGGGAGGCTACATCGAATCGAACGCCTGGGCCACCGGCCCCTCCGGCGTCTGGATCGATGCGTACTCGTCCGGGTGGGCGTACCGGGCAATCACGATCGGCGGCCTGGGAACGGCCGATGAGATCGTGTTCACTTTCAAGTACAAGTTGGGCCTCTCGCTGTGGACCGACGAGCCCAAGGACATCGCCAAGGGCGTGGCGTCCGTCTACATGACCGGCGGGCCCGACGGCGGCTCCATCAAGGAGTTCGACAAGAGGGTGAACACGCTGAGAGAAGGGGAAACGGGCGTGTCGGTGGTCAAGGACGGGGAGAAGTACCAGTTCGGCGAGGTGATGGAGACGGCCACGTTCAAGTACACCGTGCCCGAATCCGGGACCTACAGGTTCTACCTGTACTCGGATTCGCAGGCCTCGGTCCACTCGGCGCCCGCAGCGCCCACGGCGGTGCTGCTCGCGGCCGGGTTGCTGGCCTCTGGCCGGCGCCGCAGGGCGTGAGGGTCGGCGCGGAGATCCCGGTGCGTGACCTGCGCCGATCCGTGGCGCTGGGATCGTCTACCATGCCGCAGCGAAAGGATCGGCCATGAAGTTCATTCTCGTCGGTGCCTGGGCCGCCGTCATCGTGCTGCTGGGAGCGTGCGAGTCGACGCGGGTGCAGACGGTGTGGAAGTCGCCCGACCCACCGCCGGCGGAGTTCACGAAGATCGCGGCGCTGGTGGTCAACGCGACGCCGTCCGAACGGCGGGCCGCGGAGGACCAGCTCGCCGCCGAGATCCACGTCGCCAAGGGGGTCCCCGCGTACCCCCTGATCGCCGACGACGACCTGAAGGACCGCGAGAAGGTCAAGCAGTCCCTGCGGGCCGCGGGCGCCGACGGGGCCGTCGTCCTGCGGCTGGTCTCCAGCGACACGCAGCACATCTACACGCCGCCGACGTACTCGGCGCGGTGGGATTTCTACGGCGGCCCGATGTACGGCGCGCCCCAGCGCGGGTACACCACCACGATCGTGACGGTGTACGCGGAGATCAGCGTCTATTCCGTGCCCGAGGCGCGGCTGCTGTGGGCCGGCAGCACGTCGACCGACGATCCGGCGAACATCAAGGACCTGGTCCACCAGGTCGCCCGCGCCGCGGCCGAAGAACTCAAGAAGCAGGGCCTCCTGAAGTAGGGCCGGGGAGCGGAGGTCTTAACGGGATCAGCGCCGACGGCGGGACACGGCGATGATCCCCCAGGCGGCAGCGACCGCAGCGCCCGGGGCGGGCACGGGCATGCTGTCCATCTCGAAGTTGTAGATCCGCATGTCCGAGGTCCCGATGTTGGTGATCGTGAACCACTCCCAGGCCGGCGTTGGGTAGGTCCCGACCCGGACGATGTAATATCCGTTGCCGTCGTCGTACTCGGTGGAATAGAGCGCGGGCCCCGCCGTGCCGCTCATCGGATGGACTCCCCACGTGCGGAACGTGTTGGACGGCGAGCCCCCCGCGTACGAGAACTTGATCCAGAGCAGCGAATCCCAGTCGAGGGTGAACTCATCCTCGAGCCCGAAGTTACGGCTCGCCCCCGGCGAGATGACCGTTCCGTTGGGGATCGTCCTGGTCTGGTTCATGTGCGGCCAGGCATCGGCGGACCAGTCCCACCCCGCGTTCGTGTCCCAGTCGCTCCTGGGTGTCGGGTCGAACGGGGGCGCGGGATCGGGGTCGCTCCAGTAGAAGTCCTTGTACGCGCCCGGGGCGCCCGGGGCGCAGCACGACGCGATCAGGATGCCGAGCAGCGGTGTGCATGTTCTCATGGCTGTCTCCCGCTCGCTCGCGATGCAAGAGCCGCCCAAGAGGTGCACCGCGCGAGGCCCGTGTGTCGTACGGGTGCCTTGATCATGCGGGGCCGTGGCGGGCGGACAATCGGGGAAAGTTGCTCGATCCGTGGGGCTGGCGGTTTCAGGGTGAATGCACCGCCTTGCGCAACGCGAGAGCGAGCGGGGTTCGAGGCTTGGGGTGCTGGCCCGACCGCCGCCGCGCGGATGTGCTCACCCGTGGAATCAGCCGACATCCTCGAGGGTGCGCGCCGGTGCGATCATGGCACCGTCGTGCCACCCGGCGGCCCAGCGAGCCCCGTGCCCGGTGATGCAATCGCGGCGGCCGTGAGCGCACCTGGGGCACAGCCGGGTGATGCGTGTTCCGCGGCGTGGGTGCCCGGCGGCGTGCTCCTGCGGTTCCCTCGTCCGCGTCGGCAACTGTCGGCCGTGGTTATCGGCCCCGTACGGCATTCCGCGCGCTGCGGCCCCCGCACAAAGCGCTGACCCCCTTTTCGCGTGCGCGGGTGCGGGACGCGAACAACACGATGCTCGCGCTTGACCACGAGGGCGAATGTCGTTAGCTTCGCAACGCGTTCTTGATTGCATGGAGAGATCGAGCAGCGGATGGAGATCCAATGAAGTCGATTGCTTGCCTGGCTGCCATCTGCGGCTTGGCCGCGGGCAGCGCCGCCGCCGCCACCATCGAGTACAGGTTGTCCGGCACGATGCTGCTGGCGAGTGGAACGGGGGCGGGCGGGTTCAACGGCGCCTCGCTGACGTTGAAGGCCCAGTTCGATGACGGCGGGGTCTACATCGAGCGTTTCGGCCTCCCGACGGTCGACGGCGGCCCCGGCTCGATAACCATCTCGGGCGCCACCTACGACATCGACAACACCACCACGAACACCAGTGAAAGCGTCGGGTTCTACCCCACCTTCGCCGGGGCGTTCAGCTCGCCCGGCGGCACATACCTGACGTTCTACTCCGGCTCCGGCCAGCTCTTCGAGCTTCGGTGCGGCACGACGCCGACGCCCGGCGCCGGCAACGCCGTGATCGACGGCGCCATCGAACTCGACGACTTCGCGCCCGGCGCTTCCTATGCCGGCGGCGGGCTTTCAGACTACGGCGATGGCTCCAGCTACGCGCTCACGGACGTCGAGATCACCGCGACGATCGTGCCGGCTCCTCCGGCCATGGCCCTCGTTGGCTATGGCGTTCTGGTCGCCGGCCGCCGCCGCCGCTGATTCTCCCGCGGGCTGATTACAAACCGGGTTGCCCAATGAAAACCGCCGGCGTCGGGCCGGCGGTTCGTGGGCGACCTGATGTCAGGGTGTGGCGTTAGCTCGCCCGGCTGGCGATCCCGTTGGAGGGCTTGGGGGCGAGCGTGTCGTCGCCCTTGGTCGCGGGGGTGGAGTCGACCGTGCCGTCGGGCTTGATCTCGATGACCGGGGGCTTGATGCGGATCTCGGTCTTGTGGGACTTGAGGCCCTGGGCGTCGAGCTCGAGCTTGGCGCGGTTCTCGTAGTTGGTCATGTGGCGGGCGGCCGTGAGCGAGTCGATGCGGGCCTCCTGCTTGGCGCGGATCTCGGCGAAGCGGGTGTTGAGCTGCTCGAGGCTGCCGGCGTTGTAGCGGCTGTGGCGGTCGATGGACTGCTCGCGCTTCTCCATGGTGGAGATCATGCGTTCGTTGCGGGCGATCGAGTCGATCTCGCACTCGAGCTGCCAGAGCTGGCTCTGGAAGGCGACGTGCTCGGTCTCGAGCTGGCCGAGCAGCTCGGTGAGGCGCTGCTCCTGCTCGCCCATCTTGGCGAGGTTGCGCTCGGAGTCCTTGACGCGGACCTCGTGGGCCTCCTTGGCCTGCTGCATGCGGGTCGCCTTGGCGTAGGCCTCGTCGAGGTTGACCGGCTCGTTGTTGAAGACGACGCGGACGATGGCGCCGTCGGTCTGGGCGCTCTGGGCGCGGGCGAGCAGGCCCTGCATCTGGTTGAGGTCGTGGTCGGCCAGGGCGACCACGCGCTCGGAGAGCTCCTGGTCCTGCTTGACCTGGGCGATCTGCTGGTGGAGCTCGGCCAGGTCGGCGCGGACCTCGGCGATCTTCTCGGGGTACTGGGCCTCGAGGGAGCGGATCTGCGAGCGGAGGGCGACGGGGTCGCCGATGGCGGCATCGATCTTGGTGTTGATGGCGCCGCGGGCTTGGCAGACGAGGGCCCCGACGCGATCGGGGCCGGCGATCACGACCGCCGCGCCGCCGACCAGACCGGTGATGACCGCGGTGCGAACAAGGGCTTTCACGAACATGGCTGAATCTCCTTAAACCGGGTCGTCTGACAGCGGCCCGAAAGTGCTCGAGAGAGTGATTGGGAGCGGGTCGCGGGGGATTTCAGGGAAAAACAGAAGGCACCGGGCACCGGGCACCAGGCACTGGGCGAAGAAGCGGGCGGCGGGGAGCTGGCGGCGGGCGGCCGGAGATGGCCGTGAAGCCGCGAGCTCGGGTTTATCGGGCCCGGGGGCCCGTTCCGGGCTCGCGACGGGTGGTGGGTGGGGCGGGGCGGGGGCGGCGGGGGCCGTACCATTGAAAGGGGACCGGGCATGATCCGAACAAGGGGTGCCGGGTGGTTCGTGGGGGCGGGTGCGCGCCGGTCGGCACGAAGGGGATGGCACGGGATGCTCAGCAGCCTGACAACGAACTTCATCGGCCGGCTCAAGGCCAGCGACCAGGGGGCGTGGTTCGAGCTGTGGGAGACGTTCGGGCCGGTGGTGCGGGGGCAGCTCACCAAGTGGGGTCGGGGCCGGATCGGCAGCGAGACGGTGCGGGACCTGTCGCAGGAGACGCTCGCGGCGCTCTCAGAATCGATCGACCGCTTCGATCCGTCGCGCGGGGCGAGGTTCTCGACGTGGCTGCTGGCGATCGCCAAGCACGTGCTGGGCGACGAGATGGACCGGCGGATGGCGCAGAAGCGCGGCGGGCAGAAGAAATTCACCGAGCTGGACGAGAGCTGGATGGCGGCGTCGAGCGGGGCGCGGGTGGACGCGGCGTACGAGGCGGCGGTGTTCCGCGCGAAGGTGGAGGCGGCGATCCGGCTGGTGCAGAAGGAATCGGAGTTCCTGGATTTCTCGATCTTCAGCATGCGCGTGCTGGAGAGCAAGAGCGGCAAGGACGTCGCGGGCCAGCTGGGGACGAGCGAGCCGACGGTGTCCCGGAGGCTGGCCAAGGTGCGTGACCTCCTGCGGGGAAAGCTCGCGGAGGTGATCGCGACCTACAGCTTCACGGAGGAGGAGCGTGAGGAGGCGGCGCGAAACGGGCTGCAGCTCACTCCCAAACAGGATCCCGGAGCCGCCGACGACGCGATGTTCGACGAGGCGATCGGCGAGATCTACCACCAGCAGATGGAGCTCCGCCGCCGAGACCAGGCGGCCCGGCTGGTGTAGTCAGGAGCCTGCCCGGGCGGGGATCGCCGGGCGGGCCTGGTCGGCGCGGGGCCGTTGTTCGGGCCCGGGCCGGTCCAGAGAACGATGCGCGAGGGCTCTATGGCGCTGGGAACTCCCATCCTGTTCCTGCTGTTGATGGTGCTGGCGATCGCCGTGGGCGTGTTCCTGATCGTCTTCCTGATCGTGCCCCTGTTCAAGGGGATTAAGTGGCTGGTCAAGCACGTCTTTACGTTCGTGTTCGGGATGATCCTCGACGTGCTGAGGCTGGTCGGGTCGATCGTGACGGCGATCGTGATGGTGCCGCTGGTGATCGCCAACGTGGTGCTGGGCCGCTGGTCGGGCGCCGCGCACTACGGGCGTTCGCTGCAGTCGGAGATCGTCAACGGGGCGCTGTCGATCTACCGGGTGGCGATCGGTCACCCGGCGCGGTTCCTGCTGCTGTCGGCGCTGACCGAGGGCCTGGAGAAGCGGTTGCCGGCGGCGGTGGCGGCGGCGCCGTCGGTGGACCGTCCGGCGGGGCGGGCGGCGCAGTTCGACGGGTACACGATCGTGGGTTCGCTGCAGGCGGGCGGTTCGGGCGGCAAGCTGTACGTGGCGAACCCGGACGCGGCCAAGCGGGCGGCGTTCGACCGCGCGGGGCACCGCGACGTGCAGCAGGTGGTGATCAAGACGTTCAGCCTCGACGACGGGAGCGAGCTGCCGCAGATCGTGCGGGAGAGCCGGGCGCTGGACGCGGCCAAGAAGCTGGGGCTGGTGCTGGACCACGAGCTGACGGGCTCGCGGTTCTACTACGCGATGCGGTACGTGCCCGGCCAGCCGCTGGGCCTGGTGACCCCGCAGCTGCACGCGGCCAGCGGCGGCAACGGCCTGGACGACCGGCACCTGCGGGTGGGGATCGGGTACATCGGCGGGCTGCTCTCGACGCTGGAGAACTACCACCGCGGGGGGCTGTGGCACAAGGACGTCAAGCCCGACAACATCATCGTGGACGGGGACCGGGCGACGCTGGTGGATTTCGGCCTGGTGACGCCGCTGCGCTCGTCGATGACGCTGACGACGCACGGGACGGAGTACTTCCGGGACCCCGAGCTGGTGCGGCTGGCGCTCAAGGGCGTGAAGGTGAGCGAGGTCGACGGGGCGCGGTTCGATGTGTACGCGGCCGGCGCGGTGCTGTACTCGATCGTGGAGAACTCGTTCCCGGCCCACGGGGTGCTCTCGCAGGTGACCAAGCGCTGCCCCGAGGCGCTGCGGTGGGTGATCCGCCGCGCGATGGCCGACTACGACAAGCGGTACCCGTCGGCGGCGGCGATGATCCTGGATCTCAAGTGCGTCGCCGAGGCCGCCGACCCGTTCGCGGTCAAGCCGATCGACCTTCCGAGCATGCAGGGCCAGGTGCCGGCCTCCCCGCGCCCCGTGGAGGATGTGGCGTACCGGCCGGCGTACGTCTCGATGCCGGGCATGGGGATGGGCGCCGGCGTGGGGCCCGAGGTGGCGTACGCGGGCTCGCCGGTCCCGCCGCCGATCCCCCGAGGCGTGGGAGCTGGATCGGCGGGTGGCGTAGGTGGCGGCGGGGTGCCGCGCACGGGAAGGGCGCGGATCTCGATCAAGAACTGGTGGACGGGAGAGTTCTCCGTCAGGCATGAAGGGGCCGGGTTTGGCGCGGGGGCGGGCGGTCCGGCGGCCGGCATCGGTGGCGCGGCAGCGGGAATGGGTGTCGGCATGGGTGTCGGCATGGGGGCGGCGCGGGTCGAACCGGTGCGTCCCGCGGTCCGCCGGTCGGCGGCCGAGCAGTTGAACGCAGCGCGGTCTCGCGCGGCGGCGGCACGGGAGCGTGTGCGCACACGGATGGCGGGCCGGCGGGGCAAGTCGTTCTCCAACGAGCCCAACGCGGGCGTGTTCATGGCGCTGTTCCTGTTCCTGGGCGTGTGCGTGCTGATCGGCGGGGCGATCGTCGCGTTCAGCATGAGCCAGCAGCGCCGGGGCGCGGCGAGCCAGCTCGAGTCGGACTGGGAGGGTGGCTGGGCGGTCATGACGCTGCCGGTGGTGCCGGCCCACGCCGGCGCCGGGCACGTGAAGGCCCCCGGAGCGCCTTCGGTCTCGGGCGTGCCGGCGGCCGAGGCGCCGATGACCGACGTCGAGGATCCGGGCGACGGGAACATCGAGGTCGACCCGGTCGCGGATGCGGGCTCGGCGGACGCGACGGTCTTTGTGTGGGTGGACATGGCGCGGCCGCTGTCGGCCGAGCACGAGGCGATGGTCAAGGAGATCTCCGACCGGCTCAAGGAAGAGGGTTTCGAGGTGGTGGGGGACGTGCCGGGGATCCAGCGGACGGCCGAGCAGACCCAGCGTGTGCTGGACCGCCAGGCGAGGCTGGTGACGCTGACGACGGGCCTGGCGGGCGATTCGCCGCAGTTCCGGGAGGCGGTCTCGGGGTGGGCGAGCGCCGACCAGGGCGCGGACCTGGTGCTGCGGTTCCGCGGGAGCGTGCCGGCGTCGGCGGGCGGCAAGCCGGGCCCGGACGTGATGAACTGCTGGCTGGTGGCGCGGCGCGGGCAGGACGAGGACGAGCGCGGCCGGCTGCGTGATGCGTTCCAGACCGCGCAGCGGGTGATCGAGCGGGGTTCGCTCGACTGACGCGGGCTATGCTCCGTTTTCCAACGCGGAGGTGCCCATGTCGGTGGACGGCGTGCTGTCGTGGCTCAAGACCAACGAGAACGCAACGGTGGACCGGCTGGTCGACTGGCTGAAGATCCGGAGCATCAGCACGGATCCGCAGTACAAGGACCATTGCGTGCGCGCCGCCGAGTGGGCCGCGGCGCGGCTGGAAGAGTGCGGCGTGCGGTCGCGGGCGATCGCTACGGGCGATCCGGCCAGCCCGGGGGACCTGGCCAAGGGCGGCGGGCACCCGGTGGTGCTGGGGCACTACGAGGGTGACCCGGGGTACAAGGGCCCGCACGTTCTGTTCTACGGGCACTACGACGTGCAGCCGGTGGATCCGGTGAACCTGTGGGAGAGCGATCCGTTCGAGCCGGTGGTGCGTGATGCGCGGCCGGGGGAGCCGGGCGGGCGGCGGATCGTGGCGCGGGGCGCGGTGGACGACAAAGGGCAGGTGATCACCTTCCTGGAGGCGCTGCGGGCGTGGAAGGAAGCGGCGGGGAAGGTCTGCGGGGGAGTGAAGTTCACGGTGCTGCTGGAGGGCGAGGAAGAGACGGGCAGCGTGAACCTCGAGGCGTTCGTCAAGAAGTACAAGAGCACGCTGGCCGGGTGCGATGTGTGCCTGATCAGCGACACGGGGATGCTGGGGCGCGGCAAGCCGGCGATCACGTACGGGGTGCGCGGCCTGGCGTACACGGAGGTGGTGCTGCACGCGGCCAACCAGGACCTGCACTCGGGCCTGTGGGGCGGCCGGTGCCCCAACCCGATCACGGAACTGGCGCGGGTGCTGGCGCAGCTGCACGACAAGAAGCGCCGGGTGACGCTGCCGGGGTTCTACGAGGGCGTGGTGCCGCTGACCAGGCAGGAGCGCGCCAACTGGAAGGCGCTGAAGTTCAACCAGAAGGCGGCGCTCAAGCAGATCGGCCTGCCGCCGGCGGCGGACATCGGCGAGGCGGGGTTCACGTCGGTGGAGCGCGAGTGGGGGCGTCCGACCGCCGAGATCAACGGGATCATCGGCGGGTACACGGGCAAGGGCGCCAAGACGGTGATCCCCAGCCACGCCAGCGCGAAGGTGAGCTTCCGCCTGGTCGCCGACCAGGACCCGCGCAAGATCACCAAGGTCTTCTTCAAGTGGTGCAAGGACCGCACGCCGCCGGGGTGCCGGTGGGAGCTGATCGATCACCACGGCGGGCTGGGGGTGACGACCCCGATCGACTCGTCGGGGATGCTGGCGGCCTCGCGGGCCCTCAAGAGAGCCTCGGGCAAGTCGCCGTCGCTCATCAAGTCCGGTGGGTCGATCCCGGTGGCGGGGATGCTCAAGGACGTGCTGGGGATCGACACGATCTTCATGGGATTCGGGCTGGACGACGACCGGGTGCACTCGCCCAACGAGAAATTCGAGATCGACTGCCTGAACCTGGGGGCCCGGAGCCACGCACTGTTCATTGACGAGCTGTCGCGGCTGTGAGCCCGGCGGCCCGGAGGCTCAGGCGGCCTTGCGGGCGGGGCGGGGGGCCTGTTCGGGGACGGGCTCGACGTCGAGGTCGGCGAACATCGCGTTCTCGCGCTGCGCCTTGGTCTTCTCGACGACCATCCACTGGAGTTCGGCGACCTTGACCTTGAGGTCGTGGACATAGATCTCGTTCCGGACGAGCGAGGCGATCAGGTGCAGGAAGCCCAGGGTGGCGCCGCCGCAGATCAGGATGAGCAATATCCAGACGGTGAGGGAATGATCGGGCATCCGGTAGAGATCGGATATGGAACCGGGTGTGTTGACGGTCTGTACAATGCGGCGGTCAGGGCGTCTGGAGCCGGTGAGGATGGCGCAGGCAGAAGGACATTTCCGGGGGGACGGTGGGGTTGTGGGGGCCCGGCGCGGGGGGTGCGCCCCGGCGGGGAGGAACGTGGGCTGGAGCACGGGGATGAAGTGCGCAGTCTGGGGGGTCTGCGCGGCGGTGGCGATCATCGCGGCCCCGGCGCTGGGCCAGGACTCGTCGGACCGGGGTGGGTCGTCCACCTCGGCGGACCCGGCGTCCGGTGCGGGGGCCGGCGGGGGGCGAGCCGGCAACCCGGGGCCGGTCCAGCCGGCGGCTTCGACCGGCGAGGTGACCCTGGGCCTTGAGCGGTTCGGGCTGGGCGACTGGGCGCGGCCCGGGGAGATCGCCGCGATCCGCATCTCGGCGGCGGATGTGAGCGTCAAGCCTCGGGAGGTCCTGATCCGCATGGAGGGCCGGGACCCCGACGGCGACACGCCGCTGTTCGAGCGCCAGGTGGTGCTCAACCCCGGCGTGGTGCAGGGGGTGTGGCTGTACCCGCTGCTGCCGCGGAACTTCGACACGACCGACAAGATGGTGGTTTCGGTGTACGAGGTGGCGCAGGCCGGCGCCGCGGGGGGGGGCGGTGCGGGCGAGGGGTCCACGCCGGGTGATGAGGGAAAGCTGGGGGCGCTGCTGGGCCGGAGCGAGATCAGCATGCGCCGGCGATCCCCGCCGTTCGACGGCGCGATCGGGGTGATCGGATCGACCAGCCAGAGCTACGGGCTGGGGGACTATTCGGTGACCGATGCGCAGGGCTCGTCGCCGGCTTCGGGGCACGAGCTGATCCACATCATCGAGGGCCTGCGGGGCGATGCGCTGCCGGACCGGTGGATGGGGTACTCGGGAGTTTCGGCGATGGTGTGGGGCTCGGGGGACCCGCAGGAGCTCCGCGGAGACAAGGCCGCGGCGCTGCGCGAATGGGTGCAGCGGGGCGGCCACCTGATCGTGATCCTTCCGGTGGCGGGCCAGGCCTGGACGAACGCTTCGTCCAACGAGCTCTACGACCTGCTGCCGCGGGTGACGATCGCGCGGCACGAGGGCGTGGACATGGAGGCGCTGCGGCCGCTGCTGACCAGGAAGGTGCAGGCGCGGCTGCCCAAGGACGCGGTGCTGTACTCGTTCACCACGGTGCCGTCGGCCAAGCCCGGGGAGGCGATCCGGCTGTTCAACGACGACCAGGGGCGCTGCGTGGTGGCGCGGCGGCTGGTGGGCGCGGGCGTGGTGACGCTGATCGGGATGGACCTGAACCACCGGATGATCCAGTCGCAGGACGCGATCAACGCCGATGTGTTCTGGAACCGTGTGCTGGGCAAGCGCGGCAAGGTGTGGACGCCGGCCGAGCTGGGCACGCTGCAGCGTCCGATGAGCTACAACCGCCAGGACCGGCTGTTCGAGAGCGACATCCCCAACGTGATCGCCAAGAGCGGGCGGTCGGCGACCGGCCTGCTGCTGGCGCTGGTGGTGTTCGCGATGTACTGGCTGGTGGCCGGCCCGGGCGGGTACGCGGGGCTGAAGAAGACGGGGTGGGTGCGGCACGCGTGGCTGGCGTTCTTCGCGTCGGCGGGCGTGTTCACGGCGATCGCCTGGGGCGGGGCGTGGGTGCTGCGTCCCTCGCGCGTGGAGGTGTCCCACCTGACGTTCCTGGACCACGTGTACGGCCAGCCGGTGGAGCGCGCCAGGTCGTGGATGAGCGTGCTGATCCCCTGGTACGGGCAGGCGACGGTGGAGGTGGGGGAGGCGCCCAAGAGCGGGGATCTCGAGACGCACGGGGGCGGTGACGTGGTGGTTCCGTGGACCAGCCCCGAGCAGGCGCAGGCGGGGCAGGACATGTTCCCCGATGCCCGCGGGTACCCGGTGTCGACCAAGGCGCCGCGGTCGATCACGTTCCCGACGCGGCAGACGGTCAAGCAGCTGCGTGCCGACTGGTCGGGGGGGCCGACGTGGAAGATGCCGATGCCGGTGGGCGCCGACGGGCAGGCCGGGACGGGGGAGCTCAAGCTGCTCGAGGGCCGGCGGGTCGAGGGCAAGCTGGTGCACGAGCTTCCGGGGGCCCTGCGGGACGTGACCATCCTGGTGGTGCGTGAGCAGCAGCAGGTCGGCAAGCCCCTGGGAGACTCGATGGTCTCCCCGTGCTACTCGTTCAGGCTCGCGGCGGACAACCCGTGGGAGCCCGGCGAGACGCTGGACCTGGGCGAGATCACGGGGCAATCGGCATCGGCGAGCAACACGTTCCTGCCGGACCAGTACTTCGCCGACCTGCTGAGCATCGGCGCCTCCGTGGACGTGATGGCGGCCCCGACGCGCGGGCGATCGGACGCCTCGGCCCCGCAGCGGCTCTCGGCGATCGCGTTCCTCACGCAGTTCCCGCCGCCGCCGGTGCTCGACCCGCAGAACATCAGCAACGAGCAGCCCAAGATCGCACGCCGGATGGAGACCCACGGCTGGGACCTGGGCGTGTGGTTCACGCAGCCGTGCATCATCATCGTGGGGCACCTGGGATCGGAAAAAGAACCGCAGCCGTCGCCGATCCCGTGCCGGATCAACGGGGAGCCGGTGCTCGCCGCGGGCCGGACGGTGGTGCGGTGGGTCTACCCTCTGCCCGAGCATCCGCCGGAGTATTTCCGGCCGGACGCCAAGACGGCCGAGGACACGGCGACCCCGGGGGACGCCAGGGACGGGCTGGGCCCGTCGGGGCCGAAGTAGGGGCGCCCCCAGGGGCGGGGCTCGCCGAGGCGGCCCTGGAACAGCGAGGGAATACCGCCGTGCCGATGATCGAGACGATCAACCTGACCAAGCGCTACGGTGAACTGGTGGCGCTCAACAATCTGAACCTCACCATCAACGAGGGTGACTGCTTCGGGTTCATCGGTCCCAACGGCGCAGGCAAGACCACGACCATCAAGATCCTGGCGACCCTGCTCAAGCCGTCGAGCGGGCAGGCGAACATCGCGGGGCTGACCATCGGGTACCAGAACCGCCAGATCCGCCCGCTGATCGGGTACGTGCCGGACTTCATGGGCGCGTACGAGGACATGGTGGTGACCGAGTACCTTGAGTTCTTCGCGGCCTCGTACGGGATCCACGGCCAGCAGCGCAAGAAGGTGATCACGGACGTGCTGGAGCTGACGGACCTGTCGTACAAGGCGACCGCGGAGGTCAACAGCCTGTCGCGGGGCATGCAGCAGCGGCTGAGCGTGGCGCGGGTGCTGCTGCACGACCCGAAGGTGCTGCTGATGGACGAGCCGGCCTCGGGCCTGGATCCGCGGGCCCGCATCGAGATGCGCGAGCTGCTCAAGGAGCTGCGGCGCATGGGCAAGACGATCCTGATCTCGTCGCACATCCTGCCGGAGCTGGCCGAGCTGTGCAACGTGGTGGGGATCATCGAGCGCGGGCAGCTGCTCTTCAGCGGGACGGTCGAGGAGATCGTGCGCCGCGCCAAGATCGGGCACGTGCTGCTGGTGGGCGTGGTGGACCGGGTCGAGCAGGCCGCCGAGGTGCTCTCCAAGGTCCCGGGCGTCAAGAAGGCCGCGGTGCTGCTGGACGGAGAGGCCGCCGGGCAGGCGATGAACTCCTCGGGCAAGAACAAGCAGCCGGCGGGGGGCCGCATGATCCAGCTGAACTACGACGACGAGGGGGGCCACAGCTTCACGGACATCCCCAACATCCTCGTGAACCAGGGATTCCGGCTTACCAAGTTCACCGAGGAGCCGGTGAACCTCGAGACGGCGTTCATGCGGCTGACCAAGGGCATGGTGCAGTAACCGGTCCCGGCGGTCGGGCGGAGCGCGACGGTCGCTACGAGGGGATATCGGGGGCGGGTTATCCGGGCCGGAAGCGGCCCGATGGGGCCATCCCCCGACGTCGCCGCCGATTCTCGGACCGTATTTGCAGAATCCGGGGTGATTCCTTGTCCCTTGGGCGTGCGATCGGCGCATGACGCTTTGCCGGGGTCTGTGGACGGGCGGGTCGGCGGAGGCCGGCGTGCGGCCGTTCGATGCAAACCACAAGGCGAAGGGATCAACCATGAATCGGTTTCTGGGTATCGGTGCGCTGATGCTCTGCGCGGCCGGCGCGCTGGGTCAGTCGATCAACGTGGACCTGAACATGACCTCGGGAACGGGCTCGGGGGCCCCGGGCGTGATCTACGCGGGCGCGGCGGGGCAGGCCGGCTCGTGGAACTCGATCACCAGCGCGTCGTCGGCGACCGCGTCGCTGGTGGGGCTCAACGGCGCGGCGATCGCCGCGACGCTCAACTGGGACAAGAGCAAGGCGATCACGGGGATCTCCGACGCGGGGGTGACCGGCGACAACGCAAGGCTGATGCTCGACGGCCAGTTCATGACGGGTTTCGGGACGCTGACCTACACGTTCGCGCACATGACGGCGGGGACGTACGCGGTCTACACCTACGCGGGAACGCCCGGCTCGACGGCGCGCGCGGGCGTGACGGTGACGGGAACCGGGAGCGACTACCAGTACGTGGGCGGGAATCTCGGCGACGACCTCGTCCCCGGCATCAGCGAGGGGATCCACGTCGTCACCGTGGCGGCCGACGGTTCGATCGTCTTGAAGGTCTCCGACAGCCCGTACGGCAACGCCTCGTGCTCGGGGATCCAGATCCGCAAGATCGATTCGGGGCGGATCCGGTTCCTGGTCTCCAAGAGCCAGACGGCCAACCCGGAGACGGGCCTGACCTGGAGCAGCGCGTTCAGCGACCTGCAGCCGATCCTCACGCAGGCGGCGATGATCGGGGGATTCTCGTGCGAGATCTGGGTGCGCTCGGGGTTCTACTACCCGACGACGGGCTCGGACCGATCGGCGACCTTCACGATCCCCGATGGGCTGCGCATGTACGGCGGCTTCACGGGCTCGGAGAACTCGCTCAACGACCGGGCCAGCCCGGTGGTGGTGGTGAGCGGCCTGTCGGGGGGTATCGGCGGTTCGTCGCAGGGCGACAACAGCTACACGGTGGTGACGATGAGCAACTGCTCCCAGACCACCGTGATGGACGGGTTCTACATCTACAGCGCCAACAACACCAATTCGGGCAAGGGGGGCGGGATGCGGGTGGTCGGCGGGAACGGGCCGCACGTCCGGGACCTGCACTTCTCGACCAACTGGGCGGACCTGGACGGCGGGGCGGTGTACATCAACGACTCGGGCCCATGGTTCAGCGGGTGCTCGTTCTACAAGAGCGACTGCAGCAACGGGGACGGGGGCGCGGTGTACGCCTCGACCGGCTCGTACCCGGAGTTCTACAACTGCCAGTTCCTGGGCAACACGTGCATCGGCGCGGGCGCGGGGCTCCACCTGAACTTCAGCGGCGCGTACGTGGAGGGGTGCATGTTCTCGGGCAACCACGCCGAGTTCGGCAACGGCGGCGCGGTGCACGTCGCGGGCAACGCCGGCAACGACGTCTACCTGGTCAACTGCTCGATCTCGAGCAACGTCTCGGACACCTGGTGCGGCGGCGTGGACGCCAACAACAGCTCGAAGATCTACCTGTACAACTCGATCGTGTGGGGGAACACCGACCCCAACAGCGGCTCGGTGCTCAAGGGCAACGTGAGCCCCAGCGCCTCGGGCTACACGCACTCCTACACGACCATCGGCGGCCTGGCGGGCGTCGACGGGCACAACCCGCAGTTCGTGAACGCCAAGGGCTCCGACGGGATCGCCGGGAATTTCGACGACAACCTGAACCTGCAGGACGACTCGCCGTGCATCGACGCGGCGTCGGCCTCCAACGTCGGGTTCGACTTCGGGGACCTGGACGCCGACGGCAACCTGTTCGAGCCGACGCCCCTGGACCTCAACCGCCGGCCGCGGTTCGTCGACGACTGGCAGGTGGTCGACTCGGGCTCGGGCGCTGCGCCGCAGATCGATCGCGGGTGCTTCGAGTTCCAGTTCGTGCCCTGCCCGGCGGACTTTGACCACAGCGGCTTTGTCGATACCGATGACTACTCCGCCTTCGTGGCGGCGTTCGAGGCCGGGACCGACAACGCGGACTTCGACGGCTCGGGTTTCGTGGACACCGACGACTTCACGGCCTTCGTGATGGCGTTCGAGTCGGGATGCTAGAGAGAGAGACCGCCGGGGCGGGGGACCCCGGCGGGACGGATTCATGAGCCGGCGGCGAGCGGCCGCCGGACCCCTTCGCGGGGCCCGGGACGACCCGGGCCCCGTGTGCGTTGGTGACCCGGGGGGCCGCCCTGCGCGGGCAGGGGGCGGACCCGGCCGTGGGCGGGGCGTTGGTCCGAATCGCGTCATATGATCATGCCATCGGCGTGTCAGTGGGAGTTGACACCGAAGGAGCATGAATCCATGAGCACGGGCAAGAAGTTCGGGTCGGGCGCCATGATCGCCGCGGCCGCGGGGTGCGTCTTTGTCGGGGCGGCGATCGCCCAGCCGTCCGGGACAGCGGCCAGGCCGGCGGCGGCAGCCCAGCCGGCCAAGCCGGCCAGGCTCGCGTACCCGGCGGCGGCGACCGGGGACGTGACCGACGACTACCACGGTACGAAGGTCGCCGACCCGTACCGGTGGATGGAGGAATACTCCGACCAGACCAACAAGTGGATCGAGGAGGAGAACAAGCTGACGTTCGGGTGGCTCGAGGCGGTGCCGGAGCGCGAGTCGATCAAGTCGCGCCTGACGGCGCTGTGGAACTACGAGAAGTTCGGCATGCCCTTCAAGGAGGGCGGCAAGTACTTCTTCTCCAAGAACGACGGGCTCCAGAACCAGAGCGTGCAGTACGTGACCGATTCGCTCACCGGGACGCCCAAGGTCCTCTTCGACCCCAACGCCTGGAGCAAGGACGGCACGGTGTCGCTGGCGGGGATGGCGGTCTCCGAGGACGGTCGCTACGTCGCGTACGGCAAGTCCGATGCCGGCAGCGACTGGAACACCTGGTACGTCCACGACCTGAGCACGGGCAAGGACACCACCGACGAGCTCAAGTGGGTGAAGTTCAGCGGCGCCTCGTGGAGCAAGGACAACAAGGGCTTCTACTACGCCCGCTACGATGCCCCGGCCGACGAGTCGCAGAAGCTCAAGACGGTCAACGAGTTCCACAAGATCTACTACCACCTCGTGGGCACGCCCCAGGGCAAGGACGCGCTGGTGTACGAGCGCAAGGACCAGCCCAAGTGGTACCTGGGCGCGGGCGTGACCGAGGACGGCAAGTACCTGATCATCGGCGCCGAGGCCGGGGACACCGTCAACAACGCGATGTTCTTCAAGGACCTCTCCAGGCCCGACGCCCCGGTGGTCGAACTGCTCAACAAGTTCGACGCCAAGTACGATTTCGTGGGCAACGACGGGCCGGTCTTCTACGTGCAGTCGAACCTCGAGGCGCCCCGCGGGCGGGTCTGGGCGATCGACACCGCCAAGCCCGACCGCGCCAACTGGAAGGAAGTCATCCCGCAGACCGAGAACGCCCTGCAGGGCGTCTCGATGGCGGGCAACAAGTTCTTCCTCAACTTCCTCAAGGACGCCAAGACGCAGGTGCGGATCCACGACCTGACCGGCAAGTTCCTCAACGAGGTGCAGTTCCCCGGCATCTGCACCGCCGGCGGCTTCGGCGGCAAGCGCAAGGACACCGAGACCTTCTACAGCTTCAGCGGCTACACGATGCCGCCTTCGATCTTCCACTACGACATCGCCACGGGCAAGAGCGAGCTGTACAAGGCCCCCAAGGTCGACTTCAACCCCGACCTCTACGAGACCAAGCAGGTCTTCTACAAGAGCAAGGACGGGACGAAGATCCCCATGTTCATCACGCACAAGAAGGGCCTCAAGCTCGACGGGAGCAACCCGACCATCCTGTACGGCTACGGCGGCTTCAACATCTCGATCACGCCCGGGTTCAGCCCCGCCACGGCCGTGTGGATGGACATGGGCGGCGTGTACGCGGTCGCAAACCTCCGCGGCGGCGGGGAGTACGGGGAGCAGTGGCACGAGGGCGGGATGAAGCTCACCAAGCAGAACGTCTTCGATGACTTCATCAGCGCGGCCGAGTGGCTGATCCAGAGCAAGTACACCTCGACGCCCAAGCTGGCGATCCAGGGCGGCTCCAACGGCGGCCTGCTCGTGGGCGCGTGCATGACCCAGCGTCCCGACCTGTTCGGCGCCTGCCTGCCGGCGGTCGGCGTGATGGACATGCTGCGGTTCCAGAAGTTCACCATCGGCTGGGGCTGGGTGGGCGACTACGGCACCAGCGACAAGGCCGACGAGTTCAAGGCCCTGCGGGCCTACTCGCCGTACCACAACATCAAGCAGGGCGCCTGCTACCCGCCCACGCTGATCACGACCGCCGACCACGACGACCGCGTCTACCCGGCCCACAGCTTCAAGTTCGCCGCGGCGATGCAGGCGGCCCAGGCGTGCGATAACCCCATCCTGATCCGCATCGAGACCCGCGCCGGCCACGGCGGGGGCAAGCCCACTGGCAAGCGGATCGAGGAACTGGCCGATACCTACGCGTTCCTGGTCAAGACGCTCGACATCAAGAAATAGCACCCGGTTGAACGGCCGCGCAACGCGCCGCCCCGGCACACGCCGGGGCGGCGCTGTTTCCGGGCCGCACGCGTCCGTATCAGCCGCGGCCGAGGCGGCGCGGCGGGGTCGTGGGTATGCTCGGACCGTGTCACAACCGGCGCGAATGAACACCCTGCGGGATCTGGCGGCGCTGGCGGCGCTGTGCGCGCTCTCGTACCTCCCCGGCCTCAACGCCGTCGGGCTGGTCAACTGGCAGGAATCCGCCCGCGCCCTGGCCGCCCGCGAGATGCAGGCGAGCGGCCGGTGGATCGTCCCCACGATCGCCGGGGAGCCGTACCTCGCCAAGCCGCCCATGCTCTACTGGTGCGAGCTTGTTCTCTGCAAGGCGACAGGGATGACCGCCGGCGAAGCGCCGCTGCGCTGGACCGTGGCGCTCGCCGGGCTCGCGGGCGTCCTGATGGTCTACCTCGCCGCCAGGTCGGTGCTCGCACGGGGAATCGATCGCGCCCAGACCGAGCCACCGGGGCTGGACCGCAGCGCAGCGCTGTGGGCGGGCGCGTTCGTCGCCACCGGCGTGATGTACGTGCGATCGGCGCGGGTGGGGGAGCTGGACATCCTGCTGGCGCCGTTCACGACTCTGGCCGTCTGGGGGACCGCCTGGGCGTGGCTGAACCCCACCGCCGCGTGGTGGCGGCGGGCCGCGGCGATCGTTGGGGCCGCGGCGGGGTGCGCGGGCGCGGCTCTGACCAAGGGCCCCCCGGGGATCATGGCCATCGGCCTGGCGGGCGGGGGCGGCATCATGCTCGCCACCGCGTGGGCGCGGGAGGGCGCCCGCGCTCGTCCGCGGCTGGCCGCGGCTCTGGCGGTTATGGGGATGATCGCCGGCGCGGGATCGTGCGCCTGGATGGCGCGGACCGAGCTCGGCTCGGTACGCACGTGGATGGGGATCGTGCTGATGGGCGTCTGCGGCGCGGGGCTGGCCGCATCCGCGCCGCTGCTGGCCGCGGCGGGCGTGGGGCCCGCCGTGGCGCGGGCCTGGTGGCGCGGCGGGATCGCCCCGGTGCTCGCGGCGGGAGCCGGCGCGCTGTGGTGGTGGACACGCGCGGTCGAGGCCCGCATCGGCGCCGAGGCGATCGCGCGCACCATCGGGCAGGAGACCTCGGACAACCTGCGCGTCCTGAGCCCGGAGGCGCCCCTGCAGAATCTCGAGGCGATCGCCTACGGCGTGGGCCTTGGATCGGCGGCGATGATCGCCGCGCTGGTCTGGCTGGTGACCAAGCGCCCGCGCCTGTCGGGGTCCTGGTGGGTAATCCTGGCGTGGATCGGCCTGGGACTGATCGCCTTCAGCCTGCTGGGGCGAGGGACGGGGCGCTATCTCACGCCCCTGTGGCCGGCGGTGGGGATCCTCGGCGGCGTCTGGATGGCGCGGGCGGTCCGCGATTTCCCGTCCGGCAGAGCCCTCGCGCGGTGGGGCGTGGCGGGCGTGCTTGCGCTTGGAGCCGGCCAATCGGCGTGGTACGCATGGTGGCGGGCCGGCGCTGAAGGGCTGCGATCCCCCCGCGATTTTCTGGCGGAGCTGCTCGCGCCCGAGCACGGGGTGGACGCGGCGCGGATCGCCTCGGTCGACTTCTGGATCGGCTCGCTGGATTTCTATACCGGGTGCCACGTCGAACCGGTCACCGCGCAGGGGCCGTGGGTGGACTACCCGCACGCCGAGACGCCGCTGGCGAGCTTCATCGAGCGGGCCAGGCGCGACGGCGGTACATACACGCTGCTGGTGCGGGCCACGCCGGCACCCACGGATGTCGCGGGCTCCGTGCCGGGGTCACCCGCTCCGATCGAGGCGATCAGGTCCGCCGGCCTGGAGGCGCAGGAAATCCCCCTGCGTGCGCGGTTCCTCATCGACCGCCAGCGCACGGCGATCAAGGCGGTTCGCGTGCGGTTCCGGGGTTGAACGGGTCACCCGCGGCCGAACATGCGCTCCAGGTCGCGCACCGTGATGCGGATCGAGGTCGGCCGGCCGTGCGGGCAGTTGCTGGATCGCTCGACCTCGGACCTCAGCCGCACAAGATGGTCGAGCTCCTCCGAGCTCATGCGGTCACCGGCCTTGACCGCCGCCTTGCACGACATCATGTCCAGGACATCGCGCATCGCCTGCTCCCCATCGGGCGCGAAGCCCTCGGCCTCGGCCCGCTCGAACAGGTCGCGCAGGAAGTCGACCGGATCGACCCCGCGATCGAACAGGAACGTCGGGAAGGCGTGGATGCCGATGGTGCGCGGGCCCATCGGCTGGGCCTGGACTCCGATCCGCGCGAGCAGCCCCTGGAGAGCCGGGAGCTGATCGATCTGCGAGGGCGTCGCGGGGACGACGGCCGGCGTGAGCAGCCGCTGGCTCTCCAGCTCATTCTGGGCGATCCGCGCCAGCAGGTACTCGAACATGGCCCGTTCGTGCAGGGCGTGCTGGTCGATGATCAGCATGCCCTGCTCGTCCTGGGTCACGATGTAGCTCGAGTGGACCTGGAGCAGCTTGCTCGCCGGCGTGACCGTGGGGAGCTGCGGGTCGCCTGTCGCGGCGGCAGAAGCCGTCGGGGGTGGGGCCGCGGGATCCTGCGTGGGCAAGGGCGCGCTTGCAGCAGGCAGGGCGGTCGATGCGGCCCGCGATGCCTCGCCCTGCTCGATGGTCCGGCGGATCTCCTCGTAGGACAGGGGTTCGGCCGACGGCCGGGCGGGCGAGAAGCGCTTGAAGTAGTCGACGAACGCCGCGGCCGAAGCCGGGCCCGGGGCCGGCCCGGGCTCGCTTTGCCCGTATCGCTGCGCGGAAGGCAGCGTGGGCGGGGCGGCGAGGTTTCCCGGCGGCAGGATCGCGCGATCCATGCCCGCCGCGAGCGCCGCGCCGGGAGCGCTCAGTCCCCCGAAGCCCGTGTTGAACCCGCTGGGCGTCAGATCGGCGGCCCGCAGCGACCCGCGGATCGCCGTGAGCACCACGCTGTGCATCAGCGACGAGTCCCGGAACCGCACCTCGGCCTTCGCGGGGTGCACGTTGACATCCACCGCGCTCGAGGGCATTTCTATCAGCAGCACCGCCGTGGGGTACCGGCCGGGCTCGATCAGCCCGCGGAACGATTCCATGATCGCGTGCTGGATCGTCTTGTCCCGGATCCCCCGCCCGTTGAGGAAGATGTGCTGGGCCTTGTTGCTCGCCCGCGCCACGCTCGGGCGGCCGACCAGGCCCCAGATTGCGACCGGGACCGGGCCGGCATCGCCGGGGGCCGCGTTCGAGCGGCGGGGCGCGTCGTGCTCGTCGGCGTGCACCTCGAGCAACTCGGGCTCGAGCTCCTTGCCCAGGATCGCGATCACGCGCTGGCGGGGCGTCTGGTGGGGTGGCAGGTCGAGCGTGACGCGGCCGTCGCAGGTCACGGTGAACGCCACCGCGGGGCGGGCCATCGCCAGCTCGCGCACGGTGTCCATGCAGCGCGTCTGCTCGGTCTGGATCGTGCGCAGAAACTTGCGGCGGGCCGGGGTGTTGAAAAACAGCGTGCGGACGGTGATGGAAGTGCCGACCGGTCCCGCGGTCGGGCGCGGCGCGCCGACCCCGCTGCCCTCCCCCTCGATCACCCACGCGCCGGTGTCGGCGGGCGTACGCGAACGGATGGAAACGCGCGCGACCGAGACGATCGACGCCAGCGCCTCCCCGCGGAACCCGAGGGTCGCGATCCGGTCGAGATCCTCCGCGGCCGAGATCTTGCTGGTCGCGTGCGGCGCCAGCGCGAGCGGCAGGTCGTCGCGGTGGATCCCCCCGCCATCATCGCCTATGCGCACCAGTTCGACCCCGCCCTGCTCCAGATCCACCTGCACACGCGTCGCGCCGGCGTCCAGCGAGTTCTCGATGAGCTCCTTGACCACCGAGGCCGGGCGCTCGATCACCTCGCCCGCGGCGATCTGGCTCGCCAGCAGGGTCGACATCGGCCGGATCCGGGGGAGTGGATCCGGTCCGGCTGGAACGGTGTTCTGTGGCTCGGCCACCTGGCTCACGGGGCGATCGTACGCGTCGGCGGCCCCGCCGTGCGTAGTTGCCAGCCGTTGCGCGAGGGCTGCCCGGGGCGATCCCGACGGAACTACCCTTGCGCGTGGCGAACCTCCATCCATCGTTGCAGCGGGCCGGTTCGAACCTGATCGCGGGCCAATGGAGGGAGATCCCCGGGCGCCGAGTCGTGTCGAAGAACCCCGCCCGTCCCAAGCAGATCGTCTGGGAGGGTGCCCCGACGGTGGACGCGGTTTCACCGGCGATCCAGGCGGCACGCTCCGCACTGCGGACATGGGCCGGTTGGACTCTGGAGCGTCGGATCGCCGTCCTCCGGCGATTCCAGGGGCTCTGCGCCCGGCGGCTGGACGCGATCGCGGGCCTGATCGCCGACGAGACCGGCAAGGTGATGTGGGATGCCAAGGCCGAGGCCGCGCTTCTGGGCGCCAAGGTCGATATCACGCTCGATCGGTCGGACGGAGGCGCGATCCGCCGGGTGATGCCCTTGGAGGTCGGTGTCTCGGCCTCCCGCGCGGGCCGGGCCTGGTTCCGACCGCACGGCGTGATGGCCGTGGTCGGACCTTACAACTTCCCGATGCACCTGCCCAACGGGCACATCGTGCCCGCGCTGGCGATGGGCAACACGGTGGTCTTCAAGCCCAGCGATAAGGCGCCCGCCTGCGGCCAGATGCTCGCCGAGCTGTTCCAGGAGGCCCTCGACGCCGAGGGGGCGCCCGCCGGTGTGTTCAATCTCGTCCAAGGAGCCGCAGAGGTCGCCTCCGCGGTCGTGCAGCACCCCGGGGTTGACGGCATCCTGTTCACCGGCTCGTGGCCGGTGGGCCGCAGGATCCTCGAAGCCAACCTCGACCGCCCGGGCCGGATCATCGCCCTGGAAATGGGAGGCAACAACGCCGCGGTGGTGATGGACGATTGCGACCTGCGTCAGGCCGTCATCGAGTGCGTCCGCTGCTGCTTCATCACCACGGGCCAGCGGTGCACGTGCACCCGCCGACTGGTCGTGCACGAGAAGATCGCCGCCCGCTTCCTCAGCGCCTTCTGCAAGGCGGCCGGCTCCCTCATCGTCGGAGACCCCCGCGCCGAGCACCCCGTCTTCATGGGCCCGATCATTACCGACCAGGCCCGGCGGGCCGTCATCGAGTTCCAGACCGCGCTGCGGCGAGTGGGCGCGGAGGTGCTGGTACCCAGCACGGAAGTCGATCTGCCCGGAGGCGGGTGGTACCTGACGCCCGGTGTGGTGCGCGTCGAGCGGTTCCACAACGGGCGCGAAAGCGCTGCGGCCGGTGGAGGCGCCGGTGCGGGCGGCGGCTGCGGGTGCGGGAAGGAGTTCGATGCCGGCTGCGACATCGAGGTCTTCGGCCCGGTGGTCCGTGTGTGCGTGGTGAAGTCGATCGACGAGGCGATCGAGCAGGCCAACGCGACCAGCTACGGCCTGGCATCGGCGATCTTCACGAAAAGCGGGGACGGCATCGCCCGGTTCCTGGCCGAGAGCCGCTGCGGCTGCGTGAACATCAACTGCGGCACGGCCGGAGCTTCGAGCAAGCTGCCGTTCGGCGGGATCGGGCACTCCGGCAACCACCGCCCGGCGGGCGCGTTCAGCCTGGACTACTGCGCGTACCCGGTGGCGGGGATGGTGGAATCGGGGGCCGACGCGCTGATCCCCAGCGGGATGCGGGTGGAGGATTCGTGGCTGGTGTAGTCAGTTCTGCCGGACCGGCGATGCAAAGCGTGCCGCGAGCACCACCCCCAGCCCCGGCGCCAGCCACCACGTCTGCCGCTCGATGAAACCCATGTAGAACATCGGGACCGCCACGCCCACGGCCCCCGCGAACATCAGGATCTGGGGGCGCGTCGGCCGCGTATTCCAACCCGGCAGGGCGCAGATCCAGATGTACGCCGGGAATACCAGCCCGTAGAACGCCATGAACGCGCGGTAGATCGCCTCGCCGCCCGACATCCCCGGCCCGCCGAAGGTCCCGCCGACGCTCGGCAGCCACGACGAGAATACACCAAGCACCGTCGGGAGCAGCAGGGCCATCCCCGTCAGCCAGTCGGGCTTCCACGCAACACCGTGCAGCGTGCGTGAGACCATCCCGATGTGCAGGTGGATCGTGAACGCCGCCTGGGCCGACATGTGCAGCAGCAGCGCCGACACCGCGCCCAGGCCCAGCGAGCGGACCATCAGCCCGGGGTCCGAGAGGCTCAGCGCGGGGTTGGTCCGCAGGAACATCCCCGCGTACGCCAGCGTGAACAGGATCATCCCCAGGAACAGCCCGCCGAACCCGGCCACGAACGCCCGCGTGCCCGCCGGGCCGGGAAGCGTCTGGCGCGCCAGGTGGAAGGACAGATCCAGGTACGGGCAGAACAGAAAGCCGAACACGCAGACCGGGGCGAGCCACAGAACCTGCGCTCCGGGCAGCACCCCCGGGCCCGGCGCGTCGCCGCCGAGATGCCCCAGGTACGCGATCATCGCCGCGCACGCCAGCGACACCCCGTACGTCAGCACCGCCGGCATCCACCCCGACCACCGGCGCCACGTGGTCAGCAGGTTGATCCCGATGTTCACCAGGAACCCGCCCACCAGCGCCACCGGCAGGCCCTGGATCTGCGTGATCCACATCAGGAAGAAGGCGTGGAACCCGATGGTGATCAGGCTGAACCAGATGCACGCCCGCCGGTGCGCGGCGATGAACCGCTCGCTGGAACCCGGCCGGCGCATCACCCACCCCATGAGCGCAGCGCCGACGCAGTTGGGGATCGCGAACACCAGGAACGACCAGAGCCCCAGGTCCCGCAGCAGCAGGACCGGCAGGAACATGCCGATGCACCAGGTCCACGAGGTCGCCAGGAACGCGGCGACACCCAGCACATCCCGGCGCGAGCCCCCGACGCCGGCCGCTGGATCATCGGAGCGGGATGTCGTAGGTGCTGGTGCTGACAAGGGCGGTCCTGGGGCGTAAGTCTGGACCGGGTCGGTCCCGTGCGGAGGATGGCATGGCCGAAAGTCTAGAGGGGGACCTTCCGTGCCGGCGCCGTGAGTCAGCGGGGCGCCCGGTCTGCGTTCCGGCCGGCGTTCTTGAGCTCGGGCCATTCTCCGATCAGCTTCATTTCATGCAGCAGGTAGGCCTGGATCGACTCGGACATGTGGAACCAGAACTCGTTGCCCGTCCGGGCGGCGGTCCGCGTGAGCAGAGATTTCTTGACCAGTGCGTCGAGCACGCGTGAGATCTTCTCCGAAGGCATGTGCACGCCGAGTCTCTTCAGCGCCGAGGCGTAGGAAAGGTCGCACGAGATGGACGCAAACAGCCGCAGCAGCCTCTTCTCATCGTCGTCGAGGAGGTTGTAGCTCCAGGCGATGGTGCCGCGCAGGGTTCGCTTGTGCTCGGGAAGCGACGGGTTTCCCGCCGGGAGCAGGTCGAAGCGCGAGCCGTCGAGCTGCCGGTCGATGGTCTCGGCCGGGAGCGTCGCGACCAGCGACGCGGCAAGCTCGATCGCGAACGGCAGCCCGCCCAGCCGGCGGCAGATCCGCCCGATCGCTCCCGCGTTCCGGTAGGTGAGCTCGAACGAACTGTTCACGGCCCGAGCCCGCTCCATGAACAGCTTCACCGAGGCGTACTGGAGCACCTCCGAAGAAAGCTCGGCCTCCAGGCCGGGCACGGGGAGGGCCGAGACCGGAAACACCGTTTCTCCGGGCAGCCCGAGCATCTCCTGGCTGGTCGCAAGGACGACCGCCTGTTCGCACCGTTCCAGCAGGTAGACGCACAGCCGCGCGACCGGCTCCAGAACGTGCTCGCAACCGTCGAGCACGAGCAGCGTGCGATGCTCCTGGAAGCGGTCGGCGATGCCCGCGTGGTCGGCGTGCGCCGCCCGAAGTTCCGCCGCCACCGAGATCGCCGCAAGGACCTCGGCGCTCGACCGCACGCGGTGAAGCTCGGCGATGATCACTCCGCCGGGGAATGTACCGGCCGAGCGGTACGCGAGTTCATGGGCCAGCCGGCTCTTGCCGACGCCCCCCGCGCCCGTCAGGGTCATGAGCTGGCGCTCGGTCAGCAGCGACACCAGGCGCTCGATCTCGTGCTCGAATCCCACCAGCGATCCGAGCGGACGCGGGATACGGGTCCTGGGCCTCACCGCGGGGGGAGGTGATAGCGCCTGCGCCGGCGCAGCCCGGGAGGGTGAGTCGGTGATCGCCGACTGCAGCGCATCGCGGACGATGCCCGCGTGCGCCGGTCGATCCGCGGGGATTTTCTGCAGGCAGCTGGAGAGCAAACGCCGGACGGGCTCGGGTGTGTCACGCGGGATCGCGTTCCAGTCCGGCTCGTCCTCGATCACCGCGAGGTACCGTTCGAAGAAGTCCCCCCCGCTGAACGCCGGACTGCCGGCCAAGCACTCAAAGAGCACGCATCCGAACGAGAACAGGTCGCTGCGGGGCTCGGCGGCCCTGCCGCGAACCTGCTCGGGGGCCATGTAGCCGGGCGTCCCGGATCGGAGCTCTGAGAGGTGAGAGATGGAAGCGGCCGAGGCGGTGGCCGTGGAACCACCGGTCGACCCGGCGGCGGGCGGCGCGGGCATGTTCACCTTGGCCAGTCCGAAGTCCAGGACCTTGGCAACGCTCGGGTCCGGCAGCGTGATCTGGATGTTCCCCGGTGTCAGGTCTCGGTGGATGACGCCCCGACGGTGCGCCGCCAGCAGAGCGTTGGCAACCGCGCACGAGACCTCGAGCGTGAGGGGAATCGGCAGAGGACCGCTGCGGAGTCGACTGCGCAGGCTCTCGCCGGGCACCAGTTCCATCACGATGTAGAAGAGGCCCTTCTCGGAGATCGTGCCGTAGATCTGCGCGATGTTCGGATGCCCGATCCGGGCCAGCGCCGTCGCTTCGTGCCGCAGGCGGTGAACGTACTTCTGCTCGGCCGCGAGCACAGGGTCGACCGTCTTGAGCGCGACCTCGCATTGCAGATCGTCGTCAAAGGCGCGGAAGACCACTCCCATCCCCCCGCGGCCGAGCTTGTCGATGATCCGGCACGGACCGACGCGCCGAGGCAGCCCATCGTCCGGGAGGTTGCGATCGACGTGATACTCGCCCGGTGTGCCCGCCACAGGAGTCCTCCGCGCACCGACGTGGGTCGGGATGATAACAGAACCCGCTGCCGGGGGGCGACCGGGCGGGTCCCGGCGGCGGTACGCAACCCCTGCCCGTTCACCGGTTTCGGCGATTGTGAGGTCGCCGTTGTCCTGACGCCCGTCGGACGCAATCGGCGCCGATTTTGGAATCGGGCGCTGGACTCGGCTCATATCATCTTGTGAGCGTGCAGCCCCGGGCCGGGTCGCGTGTGGGCGAGGGCCGGGCCGGGGCACGCAGCGGGTGGAGGGCTGTCAGGCGTGATGCTCAGCAGCTTCTTCGCGTTGCCGGCCGCGTGGTTTGCCGTGCCGGCCCTGGTGGGGACGCTGGTCTTTGTGTTCCGGCTCGCGCTCATGGCGCTGGCCGGGGGCGGCCACGACGCCGCCGCGCACGCCGACTCCGGCGCGGGCGTCGGGGGCGCCCACGACCCCGGACAGGCCGCGCATCCCCACGCCGAAGACACCTCGAGCGCGGGGCAGGTCTTCAAGCTGCTCTCCACCCAGACGATTGCCGCCGCCATGATGGGCTTCGGCTGGGCCGGCCTGGCCTCCCTCACCCGCAGCCAGTGGCCGATGGCGGTGCACGTGCTGATCGGCATGGCTTCGGGACTTCTCTGCGGCGCCGCGATGGTCTGGATGCTGGGGCTTCTGGGCAGGATGAAGTCCGACGGGACCCTCACGCACGAGCGCCTGCTCGGAGCCGAGGGCGAGGTCTACATCCGCGTCCCGGTCCGCGGGGAGGGCCTGGGCCAGGTGCGCGTGGTGGTCGGGGACCGGGCCCGGTTCGTCGCCGCGGTCACGGACTCGACCCCCATCCCGACCCGGGGCCGGGTGCTGGTGGTGGGGACCAACCCGGACAATTCGGTCACCGTCATGCCGGTGGAGTAGCAGACCCCGGGGCCGGGACGCGGGGTCTGCCTGCGCCCGGGCTCGATGTCTGGTAGCCTTGCGCGGTGGTCGCGCGGGGACGGCTCGGAGTACGCGTTTGCGCCCGGTCTCGTGGGGCTATTTCAGAGGGGAGTCCTGGACCATGTTGAACGGCACGATCACGCTGGCCGACACGACGCTGGTGCTGTACGCCACCGGCGGGGTGATCCTCTTCCTGTTCCTGTTCGTCTCGATCTTCGCGCTGCGGTACTACCGCCGCTGCCCGCCGAACAAGATCCTCGTCATCTACGGCAACGTCCGCGGGCAGAAGGCCGCCAAGTGCCTCCACGGCGGCGGCACGTTCGTCGTCCCGCTCATCCAGGACTACTCCTACATGAGCCTCGAGCCCACGGTCATCGACATCCCGCTCCAGGGCGCCCTGTCGCAGAACAACATCCGCGTCAACGTCCCGGCCACCTTCACCGTCGGCATCTCCACCGACCCCGTCCTCATGAACAACGCCGCCGAGCGCCTCCAGTCCCTCCAGCTCGACCAGGTCCGCGAGCAGGCCCAGGACATCATCCTCGGCCAGCTGCGCCTGGTGATCGCCACCCTGACCATCGAGGAGATCAACCGCGACCGCGAGAAGTTCATGACCCTGATCAACGAGAACGTCGGCCAGGAGATCAACAAGATCGGCCTGGAACTCATCAACGTCAACATCCGCGATATCACCGACGAGTCGGGCTACATCGAGGCCATCGGCAAGCGTGCCGCCGCCGAGGCGATCAACCGCGCCAAGGTCGAGGTCGCCCAGCAGGAACGCGACGGCGCCACCGGCGAGGCGATCGCCGTCCGCCAGCGCAACGTCAGCGTCTCCAACGAATCGGCCTCCGCCGCCGAGGGACAGAAGAAGGCCGAGCAGCAGAAGCGCATCGCCCTGGCCGCCCTCGAGGCCGACGCCGTCAAGGGCGAGGCCGCCGCCCAACGCGACATGGAGATCACCCGCGCCCAGCGCGAGGCCGAGACCCTCGCCGCCAAGAAGCAGGCCGAGCAGGAGCAGCGCGTCCGGGTCGCCGAGGCCGAGGCCTCCGCCGTCATGGGCGAGAACGCCTCGCGACAGAAGATGGTCGAGTCCCAGGCCAAGCTCGCCGAGGTCCAGGCCGAGGGCAGACGCCGCGCCGAGGTCGCCGCCGCCGAGGCCCTCAAGTCCATCCTGATCGCCGAGCGCGAACGCGAACTGGCCCGCCTGGCCAAGGACCAGATCGTCCCCCAGGAGATCGAGAAGCAGCGGATCGCCCTGGCCGCCGAGGCCGAGGCGGAGAAACGCCGCCGCGAAGCCAAGGGCGAGGCCGACGCCGTCCTGCTCAAGTACGAGGCCGAGGCCGCCGGCGTCCAGAAGGTCATGGAAGCCAAGGCCGAGGGCTACCGCAGGCTGATCGAGGCCTGCGGCACCGACCCGGCCGTCGGACCCACCCTGCTCCTCATCGAGCAGCTCCCCAAGCTCGTCGAGCACCAGGTCAAGGCGATCAGCGCCCTGAAGATCGACAAGATCACCGTCTGGGACAACGGCACCAACGCCGGCGGTCGCAACGCCACCGCCGACTTCCTCGCCGGCATGGTCAACTCGCTCCCCAGGCTCCACGAGCTGGCCCAGCAGGCCGGGATCCAGCTCCCCGCGGCCCTGGGCAAGCTCGCCACCCGCGAGGGACAGGGAACCCCCGAGCCCCGCACCGAAACGGCGTCACACACCGACGCCAAGGCGCACAGGCCGGCATAGGAACCAAGCCACCCGTCCGGATCGCCACGGGCGGGCGGATCTCCCGGGCCTCGGCCCGCCGATCCGCCCGCCCGCTGTTCGTTCACGCTCCCCACGGGGGTGCTGCGCTCCGCGCCGCGTGTACGATCCGCCATGATCCACGAGTTCCAGCCCGACGAGGCGTTCGCCCGCGCCCTCGATGACTCCGACCCGCTGCGGTCCTTCCGCGCCGAGTTCGAGATCCCCCGGGCCGCCGACATCGCCGCGATCGCCAGTGGGAGCGGTGGGGGGCACGGGGACAGGTCGACCCGCGCTGGTGCCGATCACGAGTGCATCTACATGTGCGGCAATTCCCTGGGCTGCATGCCCCGCCGCGCCCGCGCTCTCCTGCAGCAGGAACTCGACGACTGGTCGCGCCTCGGCGTCGAAGGCCACCTCCACGCCGCCCGCCCCTGGCTCCCCTACCACGAGCAGTTCCGCGGGGCCCTCTCGCGCCTCGTGGGCGCGCAGGATCGCGAGGTGGTCGCCATGAACACCCTCACGGCGAACCTGCACTTCCTGATGGTCTCGTTCTACCGCCCGACCTCGCAGCGCTACAGGATCGTCATCGAAGACTCGGCCTTCCCCTCCGACAGCTACGCCGTCGCCTCCCAGGCGGCCTGCCACGCCGCGTCGGCGGGCTTCGATCCCGCGGACGCCATCGTGCGGCTGGCGCCACGGCCCGGGGAGCAGACCCTCAGGGACCAGGACATCATCGAGTTCATCGATCGCCAAGCCGGCAGCACCGCCCTGGTCCTGCTCGGCGCGGTCAACTACCTGACCGGCCAGTGGTTCGACATGCCGGGCATCACCCAGGCCGCGCGCCGGGCCGGCTGCACCGTCGGGTGGGACCTCGCCCACGCGATCGGCAACGTGCCCATGCGGCTGCACGACTGGAACGTCGACTTCGCCGCCTGGTGCTCGTACAAGTACCTCAACGGCGGACCCGGGGCGATCGCCGGCGCCTACATCCACCAGCGCCACCACGCCGACCGCTCCCTCCCGCGCTTCGAGGGCTGGTGGGCAAACGAGCCGCTCACCCGCTTCAAGATGGCCCCGCGCATCACCCCCGACGTCTCGGCCGACGCATGGTCGGTCTCCAACCCGCCGATCCTCTCCCTCACGCCCCTGATCGCCGCGCTCGAGCAGTTCGACCGCGCGGGCATCACCGCCCTGCGCGAGAAGTCCCTGCGCCTGACCGCCTACCTGGAATGGTGGATCCACCGCATCAACGCCCGGCGGCCCGGCTCCCCGATCCAGATCGTCACCCCGGCCGACCCGCACCGTCGTGGATGCCACCTCTCGCTGGTCTTCTCGCGCGACCCCCGCGGCACCATGGAGGCCCTCAAGAAGGCCGGCGTGGTGTGCGATTTCCGTGAGCCCGACGTGATCCGGCTCGCCCCCGTCCCGCTCTACAACTCGTTCATCGATGTCTTCCGCGTCGCCCAGGTGCTCGACAGGTCCCCCTGAGACTCGCCCCGCCCCGGGGGAAGCGGCGAGCGTGCCTCCGCACCTCCCGGGCGATCGAACAGCCTTCATCACCCTTCGGCGGACGAGGCGGCCATGGCCTTTCGGAGCTTCCCCACCAGTTCCACGCGCGCGGCGTCGGTCATCGCGCCCCGCAGCACTTCGGCGGGCCACCCCCACACCGGAGAACTTGGCTCCCGATCGTCCGCGTGCCTGGGGATCACGTGCCAGTGCACGTGCGGCACCTGGTTCCCCAGGCACTCGTAGTTGATCCGCACCGGCCCGAAAACGCCGCGGATCCCCGCCGCGACCCGCGCCACATCCGCGAAGATGCGCTCCTGCTGCCCGATCGCCAGCTCCGCCATGTGCTCCCGGTGCTCCTTGAGAATCACGACGCACCAGCCCGCACAATCCTGGTTGTCGCCCAGGACCACCAGGGAGTACTCCGATTGCGCGATCACCAGCTCGTGATCCCCGAACTCGGCGGCACGCACCCGCTCGCACAGTGGGCAAGTCATGCCTAACCGTACGCCCGCACCCTTCCCGCGTTCACGCCGCCGCTGTCCCGCCCCGCCGCATCTCAAAAACAGAACCCCCCACCAGTCAGTGATGGCGGGGGGCTCGCGCGGGGGAGTTCAGGTTCAGGGGCCGGGCGCACGAACATCGCGCCCGGGCCCCCGAAGGGAGAGAGAGTGGCTTGTCTTCAATCGCACGGCGGGGCGTCTTGCCCGACGGTGCGGCGGTTGGCTCTTACGCGGCGGGGCGCTGGGCCCGGCACGAGGGACCGACTTCGTCCATGCGTCGGAGGAACTGGCTGGCCTGCTCGATCTCGTACAGCGTGAACGGCGCGAGGCAGGGCGGCTGCAGCGCGGTGCCCATCAGGTCCGCCGGGTAGGGCCGGGCCTGCCCGGTGTACTCGGCGATCTCCTGCGCGGCACTGAGCGCCGCCTCCACCGCCTCGATCAATCGAAGGCCATCGATCTGATCCGAACCCCGCCCCGACGAGCTGTCCGGCGATCCGTTCTCCCGATTGTCTCCGCGCCGTTCCATGGTCCTTGCCTTTCACTACGTTGTTCGTGAAACGCCTGTTCGTGGTTTCGTGCTCCCGCCCCGGCCGCCCTTCTAATCCTCGGTACACGTCCCCCCCTATATGACGGAACGGAGCCTGAGATGTTTCATTCACGCACAAAGTTGCGGGAAACACCCCCCCGTTCGGGCCTTTGGGAGTGGGGCAAGTACTCCACTCCAGGTGCGGGCGCCGCCGCGTGAGTCTTGCAGCTCCCCTCCGTTCTGGGGCACTCGCCCGGGGCCTAACCTTGCCCGATGCGCATCATCTCCGGCGAATTCCGCTCAAGAAAGCTCCTCTCCCCCGCCGACTCCATGACCACGCGGCCCATCCCCGACCGCGTCAAAGAGTCGCTCTTCGGCCTGCTCCGCGGTCACCTGGATGGATCGATGGTCTTCGATGGGTTCGCCGGCTCGGGCGCCTTCGGGCTCGAGGCCCTCAGCCGGGGCGCCGATTCCTGCGTCTTTGTCGAGAAGGACAAGGCCGCCGCCGAATTGCTCAAACGCAACATCCAGACCCTCGGCGTCGAGGATCGCAGCGAATTGGTGGTCGGCGATGCCCTCGGCCCCGGGGCCCTGGCCCGCTGCCCGCGACCGGCCACCATCGTCTTCCTCGACCCGCCCTACCCCCTGGTCCGCGACCCGGTCGGCTGGAAGCGCGTCAAGACCCAGTTCGAGCGCCTGATCCAGTGCCTCGGCGACGATGCGTTCGCCATCATCCGGCTGCCCCACCCGTTCGTGCACCTGGTCATGCCCGACGGCTCCCCGGCACGGGAAGAGTCCCAGGAGCCCGAGCCCGACCCCGGATCGCAGAGACCGCGGGACGGGCGGGCCCGCCCCGACCGCCGGTCCCGGCGCACCCGCACCGGCCGGCTCGACGACAAGGAGGTCGAGCTCTGGTCGATCGAGAAGGACGTCGAGGAATCGATCGCCGAGCTCTCCGAACAGCAGATCGACCAGATCGACGCCCGCGAGGCCGAGGCCGTTCGCCTTCGCGAGGAGGCCGCCAGGCCGCAGAAGGTCATCCCCGACCTTGCCATGCAGGGCGCGCTCGGGCCGGAATCCCACGAGTACGGCACCATGGCCGTGCACCTCTACCAGCGGGCCCGCTGAGCCCAACCCCGGACGCTCCGTTGATTACCTGCCTCCCGCACCGGGGTTGCTCGACCTGATCATCCCGACCACGCCTTCGGCCAGCTCGTTGGGCACCGGGAACGACAGCGTGTAGTGCGAGATCTTCCACTCACCCTGTTCGAGCACGCACACCCCCGAGCCGCGGCAGCGCCCGTACTTCTCGTTGTCGAGCTTCTCATCGAACCACGCGGTCTCGCCCGCCCGGTCCACGTAGATGTGGCGATCGTGCGGGCGGTACGTCCAGCCCTTGCCCTGGTCAAAGTACGGCTTGGCGAACTCCTTGAACTGCGCGCCGGTCCAGTACTCGGTATCGTCAGTCCCGATGAAGACCGCGGTGGAGGTCATGTGCCCGAAGTACCGCCCGAAATCCGCCCTGCTCGCCCCGTCGTGCCAGTCGTCGATCACGGCGGCGATCCGGTCGGCCGGGACCCCCGTGGTCACGGGGTCCCCGATCTCGCGGCGGTCCGAGGCGCACGCCGCCAGCAGGAAGAACGAAAAGAACGCGGCAAGGGTGATCGCGCAGTGCATCGGCAGGAGCCTCCCGCGAGGATGATACCAGCAGGCTCCCGGGCCCGGAATGGTCCGCCGGGGCCGGCCGGCCAACGCTTCGGGGCCGAACCCCGCGTCGGGGCGCGCATGCCGAGGCGACCATGAACAAGACCAGACTCGAGGCCTTCAGCGACGGCGTCCTGGCGATCATCATCACCATCATGGTGCTGGAGCTGAAAGTCCCGCACGAGCCCGGCCTCCCGGGCCTCGCGCCGCTGCTCCCGGTCTTCCTGAGCTACGTGATGAGCTTCGTGTACGTCGGTATCTACTGGAACAACCACCACCACATGCTCCACGCGACCCGCGGGATCAATGGCGCGGTCATGTGGGCCAACCTGCACCTGCTCTTCTGGCTCTCCCTCGTCCCGTTCGTCACGGGCTGGATGGGCGAGAACCACTTCGCGCCGGTGCCCACCGCCCTCTACGGCGCCGTGCTCCTGATCTCGGCCGGCGCGTACCTGCTCCTGCAACGCGCGATCCTCAAGAGCCACGGCAATCAGTCGCTCCTGGCCCGCGCCATCGGCGGCGATCTCAAGGGCAAGCTCTCGCTCGTGCTCTACGCGATCGCCATCCCGCTGGCGTTCTACCTCCCCTGGGCCGCCGGCTCGCTGTACGCGGCGGTGGCGCTGCTCTGGCTCGTCCCCGACCCGCGGATCGAGCGTTTCCTGGGGAGCGCCGGGGAGGCATGAAAAAGGCCCGGACATCGCCGGGCCCTGGTTCACGGAACGCTCCGCGGATCCCGCACGCTACTTGGGCGCGGGGGCCGGCGCCGGCGGCTCCCCCGCGGGCGCCGGCGGGGTCGGTGCCTGCGGCGGCGGGCCGGGCGGCGTCTCGGGCGTCTCGATCGACATCACCTCGGTCTCGATGATCAGGTTCGTGTACGGCGGCACGTTGCGGTACCCCGCCGCCCCGTACCCCAGGTCCCACGGGATCACCAGCCGGCGGACCTCGCGCAGCCCCGCCCCCTCCATGCCCTGCGTCAACCCCGCGACCATCCCGGCGCCCTGGTTGTACATCAGCGGCCGGTCGACGTTGCGCGAGGTGTCCCACAGCTTGCCGTTGGCGAGCCAGCCCGTGTAGTGCATCGACACCCGGTCCCCCCGGGCGATCTTCTTCTCCCCAGTCCCCGGGACCATGCTGATGACGATCAGCCCATTGTCCCGCACATCGGCCGTGGACGCGGGCGCGGTCTTCTTGAACGTGTACGAGTCGTTCTCGCTCGAGCCCCACACGATCTTGCCGGTCGCATCAAACCCGCGATCCTCGGTCACGATCGTGTCGTCCGTCAGCTGCAGCTCGCTGGTCATCTCCACCGCGCCGCCCACGCCCGTGGGGAACGGGTACGGCGACTTGCCCGCGTACCCCTTGCCCGAGGGGGAGATGTCGATGTCGATCGTCGCGATCAGCTCGCCCGCCGCGATCTGCGGAAGGTACTGCGGCGCCAGCCACAGGCCCACCATGCCCCCCGTGTCGCGGTTGCGGAACTCGTAGGTCCGCAGCCGGGCCTTCCCCTTGTAGCTGTACAGCTGGAAGATCGCCTGGCGGTACGGCCGGTGCGGCGCATCGGACCGGGCGTTCTCCACGTACATCGTGCCGTCCAGCCCCTGCACCGCCATCGGGACGATGTGCATCCACACGTCGATCTTGCCCGCCGCGGGATTCTGCTGGTTCACCGGCGCTGTGGTCTTCCACGACCCCGAGAGCATCTTCCCGATCTTCTCGATCTCCGGGGTCCCCCACACCGGCGGCGTGTACGTCGGCGGCGGGGGTGGCGGGATCTCGGCCTTGCCGGGCTGGGATGGGTCCGCGGGGTCCGGCCGGTGAGAAGGCGCCGGCGGCTTGGGCGTCGGGAAGGCCGGCTTGGGAGCCGGGGCCGGAGCGGGCTTGGGGGCCGGCTGGGGGGCCGGCTGGGGGGGGCGGGGGGGGGGGCGGGGGGGGGGGCGGGGGGGGGTGCGGGCGGGTTGGCCGGCTGGGAGAACGCGCTGCCGGCCAGCGCTGCCAGGAGAGTGACGACCGCGGTCTGCTTCAGTTTCATGGTGATCCTCGAGGAACCTTGAAATGCATCGACAGGGCATCCACGCGTCGGCGCGGACGGTCAGCGCCCGAGCCCCACCGTCTCGACCGCTGTACGCGACAGCCGAGCAAAGACCCCATCATCCGTGGGGAGTCTATCGGGCCGAACACCCGGGCCGGTTCACACGCCCGAGCCCCGGGGACCCCTCCCGGACCCCGCCCACCTCACGGTGCCAGGCCCAGGCGCCGTGCCTAGGCCAGATCCGGGAACAGCTTCACGGTCGCCGCGATCAGGTCCTTGACGTGGCTGATCGACTCGTCCATGAACTTCTTCTCCTCGGCGTTCATGTTGAAGGTGATGACCTTCTCCACGCCCTTGGAGCCCAGCACGCACGGCACCCCCACGAACAGCCCCTTGCCCCCGTTGGCGGCCTTGACCCCGAACTCGTTCTCGCACCAGGCCGCGCACGGGACCACCCGCTTCTTGTCGCGCACGATCGCCTCGACCATCTCGATCGCCCCCGCCGCCGGCGCGTAATACGCGCTCGTGCCCATGAGCTTGACCACCTCGCCGCCCCCCGCCTTGGCCCGGTCCACGCACGCCTGGATCTTCGCCGCCGGCAGGAGGTCCGAGATCGGGATCCCGTTGACGCTCGTCAGCCGCGGCAGCGGGACCATGTCGTCCCCGTGACCGCCCAGGAGCAGCCCCTGGATGTCCTCCACGCTCACGCCCAGCTCCATCGCCAGGAACGTCTTGTACCGCGCCACGTCCAGCGCCCCCGCCTGCCCCATCACGCGCTGGGCCGGGAACCCCGTCACCTTCTGCGCCACGTACACCATCGCATCCAGCGGGTTGGAGATCACGATCACGATCGAGTTGGGTGCGTACTTCTTGACCTGCTCTCCGACGTTCTTCACGATCCCCGCGTTGACCTGCACCAGGTCGTCCCGGCTCATCCCCGGCCTGCGCGGCAGCCCGGCCGTGATCACCACCACGTCCGACTCGGCGATGTCCGCGTAGTCGAACGTCCCCGTCACCTTGCAGTCGAAGTTCTCGATCGGCCCGCAGCAGGCCAGGTCCAGCGCCTTGCCCTTGGGCATGTGCAGCTCGGGCTTGTCCTTGCTGGGGATGTCCAGCAGGACGATGTCCCCGAGTTCCTTCGCGGCCGCCCAGTGGGCGCAGGTGCCGCCGATGTTTCCCGCTCCGATGATGCTGATCTTGGCGCGACGCATGGGAGATTCCTCGCGTGGGTTGTGTTGAAAAAACAGGGGGGAATGATAGGCGGAAGGCCCGGAGCCGTCGGCCCCCCACGCGGCCCGCGTACATTCCTCACCGGGCTCTGCGGCCCGTTGAGACCCCGGCGCAACGCCCGCGCGTGCGGAAGGTGTTTGCAGGATCCGGATCAGAGTGATCCCACTGAAGCTCTCCGAGGCCTACACCTGGCTCGCCTGCTCCGCCGCGGCGATCTCCGTCGCGCTGGCCATCCGCCCTTCTCCCCCGCTGGCCCCGCGGCCCGCTGGTCTCTGTTCACTGCTCACTTCCTCACGGCCTGATCGCCTGGCTCGCCCCCATCCCCGGCCCGCAGATGATCGCGTTCACAAACACCCTCTTGGTCCCCTGCGTCGCATCCCGGAACGTCGGCGAGCACGCAAACAGGATCACCTGCCCCGCGCCCACGCCCTCCCTCGTCACGTACGCCGAGTGCGCGATCCGGTCCGCCGCCTCCGGCCAGAGCAGCCCGCTCATCCGCAGCCGCAGCTCGTACCCCGGCGGCGCCACCGTCCACCCCGGCTTGGGCTCGTCCTTCTTCTTGTCATCCTTCTTGTCTTCCTTCTTGTCGTCCTTGGAATCAGAGTCCTTCTTTTCCCCATCCTTCTTGTCCGTGCTCGCCTTGTCAGGCTCCTTCTTCGGTTCATCCGGCTTGGCGCTGTCCTTCTGCATCGAATCCGGCTTCATCTCCGCCTGAGGTGAACCCGCCTTCCCCGGTTCGCCGCTCGCCGCTGCCTGCTCACTTTCCTTCACGATCGCCCCCATCAGCACCGGCGCATTCATCCCCGACGACGGGATCAGCACCGTCCCCCCCTGGTACAGCACCGGAAGAACCTCCCCCGCCCCCGCCGTCATCCAGCTCCGGTCGTCCGTCCGCGCCGCCAGCACCGCCCCCTGCGGCATGAAGATCGCCCGCCACGCATCGCGACGCTTGGCCTCATCCTCGCTCGGGGTATCCCCGTCGATCGCCCACGGATACTCGATCTTCGCCGGCACCGTCTGGCTCCACGAGGTCGCCGGATCGACCGTCCACGTCTTGCCCAGCCAGTCCCGGATGATCGCCACCCGGTAATCATCCCGCTTGGTCAGCACATCCCCCAGCAGCCGCGTCGAGCCGATCCCCTCCTTGTCCTTCGTGATCGCCGAGCAGCTCGACCCGATCGCCACCAGCGTCCCGCCCGCCTCCACCCACGGCTTGAGATTCTCCATCATCTTCGCCGCGATCTCCGGCCCGCCGTCGGGGATCACCAGCACGTTGTACCGCCGCAGGTCCACCCCGCCCGCCATCTCGCTGTTGATGTACGACGCCCGGATCCCCATCTCCTGGTCGATCACGTGCCAGATCTCACCCGCCGTGTACGGGTTGAACGGGTCCCTCGTCAGCACCGCGATCCGCGGCTGGTGAAGCAGGAAGAAGTGCTGCCCGCCCAGGTCGGGGTTGTCCCCCGGGCCCATCCCCGACACCACCGGCCGCACATCCACGCCCAGCTCCGCCGCCGCATCGGCGAGCACCTTCTTCAGGTCCCCCGCGAAGTCCTGGTTGTCCTTGCGCGTCACAAACACCGAGCCGCGCGCCACCGGGCTCCCGTCCAGCACCGTCGCCTTGTCCACCACCCGCACGCGCACCCCGCGTTCCATCAGCCGCGCGGCCAGCGCCACCGACCGGTCGTCCTGCCCCGGCGAGACGTACGCCACCGCCTGCTCCCCGGCCGCGATGAGCCCCGGAACGGTCCTGGTCATGTGCTCCCGACCACCGCCCGCCTCGCGCACCCGCGGCTGGACGTTGTCGGGCAGCGGGGAATCGATCTCGTAGACCTCCACGCCCGCGAGCATCGCGATGTTCCACCCCGTGATGTCGTACAGCTTGCTCTGCCCCAGCCGCAGCAGCTCCCTCCGCTCATCGGTCACGAACTGCGCCGGCATGCGCGGGTCAAGGTCCAGCAGCGTCGCCGCCAGCCTCCCCAGCGGCTGACGCGCCGGGATCACGTAGATCACCTGGTCCGTCGCCTTCCACGTGCGGTCCTTGAACGGCCGCCCCAGCCAGTCACGCCCCGAGAACGTCACATCCGTGTTGATCGCCGCCGATTCGATCCCCTGCAGCGCCAACAGCCCCATCAGCCCGTCCACCCTCCACAGGTTCGTCAGGTCCTTCGCGATCAGGTACGACCTGCGCGCCAGCGGCCCCTCCGCCGACACGTTCTCACGCCGGTCGGCCACGTACCCCCGCAGCACCTCCCTGTGGTTGAGCTGCAGCGTCGTCAGGTTCGCCAGCGAGCTGACCAGCTGCTTGTGCACGCTCTCCCGGTACGTCTCGATCGTCCCCTCGCCCCGCCGGACCCCGTCGGACTCGATCCGCGCCTGCTCGTACAGGTTGTCGACCATCCCCTGGGTCGCCGCCCACGACCCCGAGTACCCCGGGTACCACCCCTCGTTCCACTCCCCGTTGTAGTACCGCCACCCGTGCGCATCGAACGCCTTGCCCAGGTCGTCCGCGAACGCCTGCTCCCACCGCCTCACGTTCGGCGACAGCGCCGGGTTCACCGGTTCGCGCGGCGGCATGAACAGGAACGTGTCCTGCGATTCCTGCTCGTGGCTCTCCATGAAGTAGTGCGGGTGCCACTCGTGCACCGCCGCGATCCTCCCCCGCGTCTCGGGCTGCGTCCCGAAGATCCAGTCCCGGTTCATGTCGAACAGGTAGTGGTTCATCCGCCCGCCCGGCCACGCCTCGGCGTGGATGATCGACTGGTCGTCCACCGACGGCGCGTTCGTCCGGTTCTGGTTGATCAGCGTGATGCACCGGTCCCGCCCGTCGGGATTCATCAAGGGGTCGATCAGCACCACCAGCTCCGAAAGCTGCTTCCTCACCGCATCGTCCGTGCACGAGGCCAGGTGCCACGCCAGCGCCAGCGCCGCATCCGTCCCCGACATCTCGTCCCCGTGGATCACGTACGCCATCCACGCGATCGCGGGCATCGACTCGACCAGCCCGTCGGCCTCCGCGAGCGTCGTCGTTCGCGGGTCGGCGAGCTTCGCGGCGCTCGCCTTGATCCCGTCGAGGTTCTTGATGTTCTCCTCCGACGAGATCGCCAGGTAGTACAGCGTCCGCCCCTCGTGCGTTCTGCCGTACTCAAACAACCTGCACCGCGGGCTCTTGGCCGCGATCGCCTTGAGGACCGCTTCCACCTGCGCGTGCATCACCGGCCTGTCCCCCAGACGGAACCCCAGCACCGAGTCGGGCGTCGGCACCCCCGGATCGTGCTTGAAGCTGGGGAAGAACTCCGCGTCGTACTTCAGCCCCGGCACCGCCGAGGGCGGCACCGTCGTCGCCGTCGGCGCCGCGGAATTCGACTGGCGGCCGAGCGCCGACGCCGTCACGCACGCCAGCACCCCGCCGCACAGAACACGCATGGAACGATGGAGATTCATAGGGCGACAGCATACCGATTTGCCGCCGCGCACAACGCCCCGATCCCGCGTAGCCTTCACACCACCATGAACAGGCTCTCCATCCTCGCCTCCCACGCCCCCGTCCCCGCCGCCGCCGGCTCCCTCTCCCTCGATGGCCTCTTCACCACCGAGAACGCCGTCGCCCTGGGCACCCTCACCGCGATGGAAACCGTCCTGGGCATCGACAACATCGTCTTCCTCGCCATCCTCGCCTCGCGACTCCCCCAGCACCAGCGCGAGAAGGCACGCATCATCGGCCTCTCGCTCGCCGTGATCGCACGCATCCTCCTGCTCCTGGGCATCTCCTGGGTCATGAGCCTCCAGAACGTCCTGTTCAACGTCATGGACCACGGCGTTACCGGCAAGGACGTCGTCCTCATCCTCGGCGGCGGCTTCCTCATCTTCAAGGCCACCAAGGAGATCCACCACAAGGTCGAGGGCGGCGACGACCCCCACGCCGCCCCCAAGCCCGTCTCCTTCGCCGGCGTCATCTTCCAGATCCTCCTCATGGACCTGGTCTTCTCCCTCGACTCGGTCATCACCGCCGTCGGCATGGCCAGCAACCGCATCGTCATGATCGCCGCCGTCATCGTCTCGATCGCCATCATGCTCGCCTACTCCGGACACATCGTCCGCTTCGTCGACAAGCACCCCACCATCAAGGTCCTGGCCCTCTCCTTCCTCTTGCTCATCGGCGTCATGCTGGTAGCCGACGGCCTCGGCCAGCACATCCCCAAGGGCTACATCTACTTCGCCATGGCCTTCTCCCTCGGCGTCGAGATGCTCAACCTCCGCCTCCGCAGGAAGTCCGCCCAGCGCAAGCTCGACCCCGGCGGCCAATAGTCAGTCCTTGGTTCTGTCCGTCCGTCCCGTGGCACAGTCCGTCCCGGTTGTGTCTCCATCATCTACCGGGCTGAGCCGCAGCTCGGCGAACACCGCACTTCTCCGGCGGTTCTTCATTCCTACCCTCTGCTCCGCAACGGGAGATGCACCATGAGCTACCAGTCCGTCCAGGCCTACATGCGTGAACAGCGGATCGACGCCTGGCTCGTCTTCGACTTCCGCAACAACAACCCCGTGCTCGCCCGCATCCTCGGCGGCCTCTACCACCTCACCCGCCGTGTCTTCTGGCTCCTCCCCGCCTCCGGAGAGCCCCAGCTGCTCTGCCACTTCATCGACGAGGCCAGCTTCAAGAAAGCCGGCAAGCCGTACTCCACCTACGGCACCTGGCGCGGCATGCACGCCGCCGTCGCCGCCATGCTCGCCCCATACCGCCGCGTCGCCATGGAGTACTCCCCCGGCGGCGCCCTGCCCACCGCCGGCATCGTCGACGCCGGCACCATCGAACTCATCCGCTCCATGGGCGTCGAGGTCATCTCCTCGGCCGACCTCGTCCAGCTCTACGCCGCCGCCTGGGGACAGCCAGGCCTCGATTCCCACACCGCCGCGATCGGCCACTGCGACCGCATCATCCAGGAGGCCTTCACCTTCCTCGCCCAGCGCCTCGCCGCCGCCGGCTCGGCCACCGAGCTCGAGGTCAAGCAGTTCATCCAGGGCCAGCACAAGAAGTGCGGCCTGGTCACCGACTCGGGCCCCATCGTCGCCGTCAACGGCAACGGCGCCGACTGCCACTACGAGCCCGACGAGAAGACCCACGCGATCATCCGCCCGGGAGACTGGGTCCTCATCGACCACTGGGCCAAGCAGCCCGGCGACAGCACCGTCTACGGGGACATCACCTGGACCGGCTTCTGCGGCAAGAACGTCCCCGCCCGCCACATGGAAGTCTTCCGCGCGGTGCTGGGCGCCCGGGACGCCGCCGTGCTCGCCGCCCAGCGCGGCTGGGAGAATTCCCGCGCCGGCGTAGCCCCCGTCGAGGGCTGGCAGCTCGACGACGCCGCCCGCAAGGTCATCATCGACGCCGGCCACGAAACCCACATCAAGCACCGCACCGGCCACTCCCTCAGCCCCGGCACCCCCGGCGCCCACGGCATCGGCATGAACCTCGACAACATGGAAACCCACGACACCCGCCGCATGATGCCCGGCACCGGCTTCACCATCGAGCCGGGAATCTACCTCGACGGACAGTTCGGCGTCCGCAGCGAGGTCAACATCTACGTCGACCCCCACAAAGGCCCGATCGTCACCGGCGTCATGCAGCGCGACCCCGTGCTGATCGCCTGACCGTCGCCACTGTCGGCCGGTGCCCCTCCCGGTAACGCCCCTTCGCCGCCGAGCTTCCGCCCCGGCCGTCCGCCCTCGCATCCCCGCAACACGGACTCGCCTCCGACGCGTTGTGCTAGAATCACGCTCTCGCCCAGTCCCAGCCTCGGGCGCCCGCAGGAGAGAGCATGCCGCCTCCAGGACTACTGCGACGAGCCGCACGCGGGATCGCCAACGCCATCCGCGGTCCACGCACCTTCGCCGTCCGCGAACTCCGGTTCCAGCACAACATCGACATCTGGTACGCCCGTATCCCCGACTCCGCCGCCCCCAACGTCGGATGGCTCGAGAGCAGGCCCTTTGCCTACCCCGGACAACCCGCGCTCGCCGTCGCCACCCACATCACGCCCGCCGTGGTCTTCCCTCCCGCCGGCAACAACCCCGCCGGTGATCCCTGGCCCCACTACGAACGCACCGCGCACGCCAATTCCCCGGGCAGCTTGCCGGTCGCGTTCGAACGAGACTCCGGCGCAGCGCCCGCCGCCGGACCCCGCCAGGTCCGCGTCATCTTCCGCTGCACCAGCCACGCCGGTTTCGACGGCGATCGCGACATCAAGGCCGACTCGGCCGGCGGGCTGACCCTGGGCCAGCAGACCGTCACGTTCGCCAACGGCGTCGGCGTCGCCACCTTCACCCTCACCGGCTGCCCCAACACGGTCGACCGCAAGGTCCGCGAGGTCCTGCGCTGGTACGTCAGCCACGCGGGCGAGGGCGAGTGGACGCAGTTCGACCAGACCGACCACACGTTCTACTTCGTGCTCCAGAACCCGGTGCAGGCGCTCGGGCACGCCGGCGCCGCTCCCGAGCAGTTCTACTTCGAGGTCTTCGACTGGTCGTGCCGCTGGGCCCTGGCGACCAACGCCGCCAACACCACCTCCGCCGCCATCTGGGCCCAGTTCACGCCCATCAAGGCCGCCCACGACACAGGCCTGATCTACTGGCGCGGCCAGCCCGCGATCGATCCCGCCCAGAACCTCGCCGACGGCATCCGCTCCATGGACGCCGTCGGGCTCCAGCAGTACGCCATCAGCTGCGTCGTCTGGGACCGCATCTTCTGCAACTGCCTCGCCGCCCACGGCATCCGCTCGGCCGAGATGGTCATCGTCGCGCACCCCGAGATGCCCGACGCCAACGCCTTCCTCGCCAAGTACAACGGCGACCCGGTCTACATGGGCCACGTCGACGCCGTCGTCAACGCCAACGGGCCACCGCCCGCCGGCTGGCCCGATGTGCTGTACTGGCTCGCCTCCCAGCCCCTCAGCGGCCACGTGCGCACCGGCCTGCCCCCCGGCTACGTCTTCGCACACGCCGCCACCGGCGCTCAGTACCTCAACCCCGACGGCTGGAGAATCCCCAACGGCAACGGCCACGGCAACCCCGGTGCGCCCTCCAGTTGGAACAACCACTGGATCGCCGCCGTCTTCGTCGGCGGAGTCTGGTCGCTGCACGATCCCTCCTACGGGGTCTCGATGCCCTGGGCCGATCCCTCGGCCGCCGCGACCCTCGTCCCCCCGGCGGCCTACGAGACCGGCGTCGTCACCTTCCGCGTCGTCTCCCGGACCACCGGCAACTGGGTGACGGTCGCCACGGCCAACCCCGGCGACCCGCGCCTCGACGCCGGCCGCAATTACATCAATTGACTGGAGCCCGCGATGCCCGCCCAGCCCAAGGACACGCCTTCCAAGCCCGCCCCGGCGCCCGGCGCGGCCCTGTCCGTGGATGTTCCCCGCTACGTCGGCGCTGAGATCCTCCGCCAGGCAGACCGCCTCTGGGGCGCCGTGCTTGACGTCGATGTCAAGACCGAGGCCCAGAGACCCACCGACCGCCGCTGGCGCTTCTTCCGCCTCAACCCCGACCCCGACCAGCCCGCGCCGACCCTCGAGCCCGTCGCCGGGCCCTTCGTCTCCGGCCACGAATCCTCCTTCGTCCTCTCGCCCGCCGGCCAGCTCACCGCCCTCGTCGCCTCGAACTCCGATTCCTCCGGCAAGCTGCTCCGCTGGCCCAACGTCGCCGACGGCTTCAAGGGGCTCTCCGGATCGCCGCTCCCCTCCGCCGCCCTGCCCTGGGTCCCGATCACCCGCGCCGTCACCCTCCCCCGCGAGCGCCTCTGGAGTTCGGCGGGCATCTCGCCCCAGTCCTGGGTCTTCTCGCCCCGTCTCAAGCCGCTCCCCGGCGGCAAGCTGTTCGCCGCGCTCGAGACCGCCGACGGTCACTCGGCCCTCTCGGAGATCGACGCCGGAGAAGGCAAGGCCACCGACGCCGGGTTCGTCGATCCGCCGGCGATCAACGCCGTGCCGCTGCTCTACGAGGGGAAGACGCTCGTCATGTACCGCCGGCCCGACGAGGCCTGGGACAGCTACAGCGACGACCCGGTCCTGAGCCTCTCGCGCGGGCCGCGGCTGCTCCCGATCGCCTGGGCCGCCCGCGCCGACGATGGACTCTGGAAACCCCGCGAGGAGATCCTCCCCGGCGTCGTGGGCGTGCCCGTCTACGCCTTCGACGTCGCCTCGCGCCCCTCCGGCACGCTCGCGGTCGCCTACGCGCTGGGAGAACGCTACAGCCCCGCGCTGGTGGTCTTCCCCTCCCTGGGCCCCGAATCGCTCCAGTCCCCCATCGTCAAGCCGCTCGAGGGGCAGGTCGTCCGCCTGCGCATCGAGCCGACCGCCCGCGGCGTCGTCGTCTGCGTCGTCTTCCGGGTCAACGCAGCGTTCCGCGTCGAGTTCCACACCCTCGGGCAGTAGCCGCCAGGAGAGTCGCCATGCCCATCGAGCACGAGGTTCAGCAGGGAGACTGCATCGCGAGCATCGCCCTGCAGTACGGCTTCTTCCCCGACACGATCTGGAACCACTCGGCCAACGACGACCTGCGCTCGCGCCGCAAGTCCATGCACGTGCTCATGCCCGGCGATGTCGTCGTCGTCCCCGATCTCGACCCCGGCTCGGTCACCGTCCCGGTCGAGAAGAAGCACCGCTTCCGACGCAAGGGCGTCCCCGAGAAGCTCCGCGTGCAGTTCTTCGACGACGACGACGACCCGATCGCCGACACCACCGCCGTCGTCGATATCGACGGCGCCGTCCAGCGCCTCAAGACCGACGGACAGGGCGTCATCGACATCCCCATCCCCCCCGGGTCCCGCAACGCCCACATCACCTTCGAATCGGCCGACCCCGAGATCGCCCAGCGGGCCTACGACTTCGAGCTCGGCGGCATCGACCCCATCACCGAAGAATCCGGCGTCCGCCACCGGCTCGAGAACCTCGGCATGCTCACGGACGACACGCCCATGGACGAGGCCCTCAAGGCCTTCCAGCAGCGTTACGACCTGACCGTCACCGGCGAGGTCGACGAGGCCACGCGCAGCAAGCTCGCCGAGCTCACCACCGAGTGACCGGCCGCCCCCCGCGCCGAAAGCCGTCGGATCAGCCCCGATCGACACGGTTTGTGCGCACGGAAATCGATATGCACTACGATCCCTCAGGAGGCTCGCGGAGCGGATTTAGGGGTCACGGGACCTCCCGCGCCGGGACGCGCCAGGAGGGCGGGAAACGCCCTTTCCTGCCATGTCGCTTCCTGTGCGCGCATCCCCGGCCCTGCGGGGCGTGACACCGGAGCAGAAAACCCGACACCCGTGTCCGAGTGAGCCCGCCGTTCGATCCCGGCGGGCGATCGCGGGTCGGCGCGCGGGGGTGGCTGACCGTGCATTTGTCTGAAATCCTGCACCCCGGTGCCGGTGCGGCCGGTAGGCTGGCTCGTGCTCATTTCCTTTGCCATCCCCGCCCACAACGAGCAGGGGCTGCTCCCGGCGACCATCGCGGCGATCCATGACGCGGCGCGGCAGCTGGCGATCGAGTACGAGATCCTGGTCGCCGACGATGCCTCGACCGACCGCACCGCCGCCGTGGCCCGCGAGCTGGGGGCGACCGTCATCCCGATCGAGGCCCGTCAGATCGCCGCCGCGCGCAACGCCGCCGCGCGGCTCGCCCGCGGCGGCATCCTCATCTTCGTCGATGCCGACACCTGCGTGACCCCCGGCGCGGTCCGCGAGGCGATCGCCGCGATCCAGCGCGGAGCGGTGGGGGGCGGGGCGATGGTCCGCTTCGACGGCCGGATCCCCTTCTGGGCCCGCTGCACCCTCGGGGTCACGATCGTGCTCTTCCGGCTCCTGCGCTACACCGGCGGGTGCTTCCTCTTCTGCACGCGCAGGGCCTTCGACGCCGCGGGCGGGTGGGACGAGTCGCTGTTCGCAAGCGAAGAGATCGAGATGGCCCGCCGGCTCAAGCGCCTGGGCCGGTTCGTGATCGTCGGCGCGCCCGTGGTCACCTCCGGGCGCAAGCTGCGGGCCTACTCCGGCCGCGAGATCCTGGGCATCTTCCTGAAGCTGGGCCTCTCGCCGCGCGCTTCGGTCCGCAGCCGCGACAGGCTCGACATCTGGTACGGCCCGCGGCGGCCCGATCCCTCCCATCACCCCTGAATCGCGCACGATCGGGCATGCCCGTGGACCCCCGCCGCATCGAGGTGATTGGCGACCGGACCGCCGAGATTTTCCGGCGGATGAGCGCGGCTCAGAAGTGGGAAGCGGTCGATCGGCTGGTGACGCAGGCGCGTGAGATGATCGAGTCGATCGTCCGGCCGTCCCATCCAACCTGGGACAAGAGGGCCGTGCAGTTTGAAGTGCCGCGGAGATTCGCACGTGGGACCGCGTGACCTTCCTTTGCTGCCGGCCGACCTGCTCAACAGCAGGGATGCCAGCTACCTCGAGCGCTGGGCTGCGCAGCTGGGCGTCACGGAAGAATGGTCCGCCGTCCGTTCGCGCGTGGGGTGGTAAGCCCGGGCGGCCGGCATCGCCGCGCAGCCGCGGGTACAGTCCTCCCGCGCCCATGGAACTCACGCCTCTGAAATACTTCCGTGCCATCGTCTCCGCGGGGCACATGACGCGTGCAGCGCGGTCCCTGGGCATAACCCAGCCGGCGCTCTCGGCGGTGGTCAAGAAGCTCGAGGCCGAGGCGGGCGCCGAGCTGCTGCACCGCACCGGCCGGGGCGTCGAGCCGACCGAGGCCGGGCGCATCCTCCTCCAGCACGCCGATGAGGCGATCCGGGCGGCCGAGTCGGGGATCAAGGCGGTGCGCGAGCTCATGGGCCTGGAGCGCGGCTCGATCCGCGTCGGCGGCGGGGCAACCGCGACCACGTACATCCTGCCGCCGGTGGTCTCGGTGGTGCGCAAGAAGCACCCGGGGCTGCGGTTCTTCGTGCGCGAGGCCGGGTCGATGCAGGTGGCCCAGGCGGTGGCGAGCGGGGAGCTGGACCTGGGCATCATCACGCTGCCGGTCCCCAAGCACATGGCGGCGGACCTGGCGGTGGTGCCGCTGGTGCAGGATGAGCTGCGGCTGATCACCCCAGCCGGCCACGCGCTGCGGTCGCGGGCGCCGGCCAGGCGGGCCGGCTCGTTTGTCTGGAGCGACCTGACGGGCGAGCCGTTCGTGGCCTTCGAGGCGGGGACGGCGGTGCGGGCGATCATCGATGATGCGGCGCGGGCGGCCGGCGTCACGCTCAACGTGGTGATGGAGCTGCGGTCGATCGAGTCGATCAAGCGGATGGTCGCCGCGGGGATCGGGGTGGGGCTGGTGTCGCGGTTTGCGCTGGGAGAATCGGAGGGTCTGCCCTGCGCCGACAGCCGGTTGAGCCGCAAGATGGCGATCGTGCGGCGGCGGGAGCGGGTGCCCTCCGTGGCCGCCCAGCAGTTCGAGCGGGAACTGCTGCTGTGGAGCGGGCGGCAGGTCCCGGCGGAGGCGGCGCGGGACCGCCGGGCCTAGGCCGGCACAGCATTACTGGAATTGATGACAGAGCATACACAAATCGATTCGATTCATGCCGGTACAGGGCTAGGGTTCTTCGTTCCCATCCTCCACGGAGTTCACCATGGCCCGAAACCCGTTCAATTCCCGCAGCACGCTCAAGACCGCCCACGGCACCTACACATACTTCTCCCTCGATGCCATCACCAAGGCCGGCATCGGCCACGTCTCCAAGCTCCCCTTCTCGATCCGCATCCTGCTCGAGTCCATGCTCCGCAACGTGGATGGGTTCGTGGTCACGCAGGATGATGTCGCGGGCCTGGCCAACTGGAACGCCAGGAGCGTCGCCAAGGAAGAGATCCCCTTCATGCCTGGGCGGGTGGTCCTGCAGGACTTTACGGGCGTGCCGTGCGTGGTGGATCTGGCGGCGATGCGCGAGGCGATGAAGAAGCTTGGGGGGGATCCCAACCTGATCAACCCGCTGGTCAAGTGTGACCTGGTGATCGACCACTCGGTGCAGGTCGATGCCTTCGGCTCCAAGACCGCGCTGACGATCAACGCCCAGCGCGAGTTCGAGCGCAACACCGAGCGGTACGAGTTCCTCAAGTGGGGGCAGCAGTCGCTGACCAACTTCAGCTGCGTGCCGCCGGCGACCGGGATCGTCCACCAGGTCAACCTCGAGTACCTGGCGCCGGGCGTGCTGACCCGCAAGGACGGCGCCGACAACGTCGCCTACCCCGATTCGTGCGTGGGCACCGACTCGCACACGACGATGATCAACGGCCTGGGCGTGGTGGGCTGGGGCGTGGGCGGCATCGAGGCCGAGGCCGTCATGCTCGGCCAGCCCATCTACATGCTCACCCCCGAGGTCATCGGCTTCCGGCTCAAGGGCAAGCTCCCCGAGGGGACGACCGCGACCGACCTGGTGCTGACGGTCACGCAGATCCTGCGGGCCAAGGGCGTGGTCGACAAGTTTGTTGAGTTCTGCGGGGACGGGATGGCAGCGCTCTCGGTGCCGGACCGCGCCACGATCGCCAACATGGCCCCCGAGTACGGCGCCACCGTCGGGTTCTTCCCGGTGGACAAGGCGACCATCGATTACCTGCGTTTCACGGGCCGGGATGAGGCGACCGTGGCGCTGGTGGAGGCCTACTGCAAGGCCAACGGCCTGTTCTGGCAGCCGGGCACGCCGGAGCCCGAGTACACCGACCTGCTGGAGCTGGACCTCTCGACCGTGCAGCCCTCGCTCGCGGGGCCCAAGCGTCCGCAGGATCGCGTGCTGCTCTCGCAGATGAAGACCACGTGGCTCAAGGAGCTCGCCGATTCGTTCGGCAAGCCGACCGCGACCGAGATTACCAACCAGGATCGCTGGGCCAACGAGGGCGGGGATGCGGGCCGCGGCGCTGCCCACCCGACGACAGCGCCGGATCAGCCTGGCGTGTGCGTCGAGCTCGGGGATCGCAAGTTCCGCATGTACAACGGGGATGTGGTGATCGCGGCGATCACCTCGTGCACGAACACCAGCAACCCGGATGTGCTGATCGCCGCGGGCCTGGTCGCCCGCAAGGCCCGCGCGCTGGGCCTGACCCGGCGGCCGTGGGTCAAGACCAGCCTCGCCCCGGGCTCCAAGGTGGTGACGGCGTACCTTGACAAGGCGGGGCTTTCCGAGGACCTGGACGCGATCGGGTTCAACACCGTGGGGTACGGGTGCACGACGTGCATCGGCAACTCGGGGCCGCTGCAGCCGGAGATCGATGCGGCGATCAAGCAGGGTGACCTGATCGTGGCGAGCGTGCTCTCGGGCAACCGCAACTTCGAGGGCCGGGTGCACCCGGCGGTGAAGGCCAACTACCTGGCGAGCCCGCCGCTGTGCGTGGCGTACGCGATCGCGGGGACGGTGAACCTGGACCTGGCGACCGAGCCCCTGGCGTACCGCGCCGGGCCCGGAGGCAAGCAGGTGCCGGTGTACCTCAAGGACATCTGGCCGACGTGGGCGGAGGTGCAGGCGACCAAGGCCCGGTGCATCACCCCGGATCAGTTCCGCAAGGAGTACGGGAACGTCTTCAGCGGCAACCAGACGTGGAACAAGGTGCCCGTCTCCAAGAGCGAGCTGTACGCGTGGAACGACAAGAGCACGTACATCCATCGCCCGCCGTTCTTCGAAACGATGTCGGCGACGCCGGCGGCGATCCGGCCGATCCGGGGGGCCAGGGTGCTCGCGTACGTGGGTGACTCGATCACGACCGACCACATCTCGCCGGCGGGCGACATCGCCGAGGCATCGCCCGCGGGCGACTACCTCAAGAGCCTGGGGATCCCCAAGTCGGAGTTCAACAGCTACGGCACCCGGCGCGGCAACGACCTGGTGATGCTGCGCGGCACGTACGCGAATGTCCGCGTGAAGAACAAGATCGCCGTGGGTCCGGATGGCAAGATCAAGGAGGGCGGCTGGACGAAGGACATGTCCAAGGCCGGCGGCGGCAAGATCACGTACATGTACGATGCGGCGATGCGCTACAAGGCCGAGGGCACGCCGCTGGTGGTGCTCGCCGGCAAGGACTACGGCATGGGTTCCTCCCGCGACTGGGCGGCCAAGGGGACGCTGCTCCTGGGCGTGCGAGCGGTGATCGCCCAGAGTTTCGAGCGGATCCACCGGTCGAACCTGGTGGGCATGGGCGTGCTGCCGCTGTGCTTCCTGGAGGGCCAGAGCGCGGGGTCGCTGGGTCTGGCGGGTGATGAGATGTTCGACATCCACCTGCCGGTGTCGCAGGAGGGGTTGGTCGAGCCGCGATGCGAGGTCAGGGTGGTCGCGACCCCACCAGCGAGCAGGCCCGATGGCAAGACCGTCGAGTTCAACACGCGGTGCCGGATCGATACGCCGGTCGAGGCGGAGTACTACCGCAACGGAGGCGTACTGCAGACAGTGCTGCGGCGGTTGCTCAATGAGAGCAAGAAGCCGGTAGGCGTGTGAGCGTGAGGTGCCGGCGTGAAGGGCCGGGCGGGGAGACGTAGGCCGCAATCCGGAGATGCGTCATGACCGGAAGTCCGAAGGAATACCCCTACATCACCAACCTCGACATCGCCTTCAAGTCCTTGGAGAAGATCGATGTGCCGGCGCTGGTGAAGGCGTGCGAGCACAAGTGGTTCAACCAGACGCTGTGCAAGGTGAATGAGTCGGTTGTTCGGCTGGGCGTGGTGGAGGGGGAGTACCACTGGCACAAGCACGATGATCTGGATGAGTTCTTCTACTGCGTCGACGGGCGGTTCCTGATCGACCTGGAGGACCGCACGATCGATCTGGGTCCGGGGCAGGCCGTCGTCATCCCCAAGGGCGTGATGCACCGGCCGAGGGCGCCGCAGCGGACGGTCATTCTCATGGTCGAGGGCGAGGGGATCGTGCCCACGGGGGATTGACGGGCCGCCCCCCCGGCCCCCGCGCGCGTGCGAACGGGGTCGGCCGGCACGCGCACTCGGCCTGCCGGTATGCTCTGCCGCATGGCCAGTTCGCTTGTTCGCCGCGGTTTTCGGATCTTCGTCAGGGCGGCAGGGGGCGTGGGGGTTGCTGGAGTGCTGGAAGTCCTGTGCGCGGGGTGCCACTCCGCGCCGCGGGAGCCCGAACACCTGGTGATGCTCCGGGAGTTGTGCCGCGAGGTGCCGGCGGAGTCGACCACCTACCAGCACACGCCGACGGAGGTGCGCTGGGCCGATGGGCCGGCCGCGGGGGAGTGCCGCGCCGACTGCTCGGGGCTGATCAACGAGCTGCTCAAGCGGGACCTGGGGCTGGACGATGGCGGGTTGGCCGGTTGGCTGGGCCGCAGGAGGCCGGTCGCCTCGACGTATTTCGAGGCGATCTCGGACCAGAACGGGTTCGTGAGGATCACGGACCTGCGCGAGTGCCGGCCGGGGGACATCATCGCCGTGCGGAACGAACCGGGGGCGGGGAACACGGGGCACGTGATGGTCGCCGATTCGGCGGCGATCGAGCGGGCGGGGCTGGTGATGCCTGCGGGCGCTGGGAGCGTGTGGGATGTGCACGTGATCGATGCCTCGGCGAGCGGGCACGGGCCGGGTGATTCGAGGTTCGCGGGGGATACTCGCGTGCGCACCGGGCTGGGGAACGGGGATTTCCGGATCTACCTGGATCCGTCGGGCCGGGTGTACGGCCACAGCTTCACCACCGCGCCCGATGCCAGGTTCCACCCCGTCACGCAGCGGCCGATCGCGATCGGGAGGCTGACCCGGCGGCGCGGTCGCCGCTCTGGTGCGACGCTACATTCTCCGCGATGCCCGCCGGGATGTCGGAGAACCCGCAGATCCTCGAGGCCCTCAAGCGTCACTGGGGGTTTGATGTGCTGCGGCCGATGCAGGCCGAGTCGATCGAGGCCACGCTCGCCGGGCGCGACTCGCTGACGGTCCTGCCCACGGGCGGGGGCAAGTCGCTGTGCTACCAGTTGCCGGCGCTGGTCTCGGGGAGGCCGACGCTGGTGGTCTCGCCGCTGATCGCGCTGATGCGTGACCAGGTCGCGGGCCTGCGGCTGGCCGGGGTTCCGGCGGCGGCGGCGCACAGCAACCTCACGCCCGGGGAGGTCACGGAACTGCGGGAGCTGAGCCGTTCGGGGCAGATCCGGCTGCTGCTGGTGGCGCCCGAGCGGCTGCTCATGCCGGATTTCCTGTCGTTCTGCGTGAAGCTCAAGATCGGGGCGATCGCGATCGACGAGGCGCACTGCATCAGCCAGTGGGGGCACGATTTCCGGCCGGAGTACCGCCGGCTCTCGGAGCTGCGCGAGGTGCTGCCGGGGGTGCCGTTCGGCGCGTACACGGCGACGGCGACCCCGCGGGTGCGGGAGGACATCGCGCGCCAGCTGCACCTGCGCGAGCCGGTGGTGCTGGTGGGTTCGTTCGACCGGCCGAACCTGACGTACCGGATCCTGCCGCGGGTGGACGTGCAGGACCAGATCGCCGAGGCGATCCGCCGGCACGCCGACCGCGCGGCGATCGTGTACTGCATCACGCGCAAGGACACGGAGGCGACCGCCGAGGCGCTGACCGGGCGCGGGATCGACGCCCGGGCCTACCACGCGGGGCTGGACGCGAAGGTGCGCACGCGCATCTCCGACCACTTCCGCTCCGAGCGGCTCAACGTGGTGTGCGCCACGGTGGCGTTCGGGATGGGGATCGATCGCGGGGACGTGCGGTGCGTCATCCACGCGGCGATGCCCAAGTCGATCGAGCACTACCAGCAGGAGACCGGCCGCGCGGGGCGTGACGGGATGCCGGCCGAGTGCGTGATGTTCCACTCGGCGGCGGACGTGGTGCGCTGGAAGCAGCTGATGGAGCGCAACGCCCGGGAGACCGGCAGCGCCCCCGAGCACCTGCGGGCCCAGGTCGGGCTGCTGAACCAGATGCACCGGTTCATCGCCGGGGCGCGGTGCAGGCACCGGGCGATCGTGGAGTACTTCGGCCAGGAGCACGCCGAGAGCTCGTGCGGGGCGTGCGACTACTGCCTGGGGGAACTGGAGCAGATCCCCGACTCCCACGACACCGCGCGGAAGATCCTCTCGTGCGTGGCGCGGTGCGGGCAGCGCTTCGGGGCCCAGCACGTCGCCGATGTGCTGCTGGGGTCCGGTTCGGAGCGGATCACGCGGCAGGGGCACGAGAGGCTGAGCACCTTCGGGCTCCTGGCGAACCTCTCCAAGAGCCAGATCGTCAGCTACATCAACCAGCTGATCGATTCGGGTGACCTGGAGCGGTCGGAGGATGAGTTCCCGGTGCTGCGGCTGACGCCGGGCTCGTCGGAGGTGCTCAAGAGCGTGCGGACGGGCGTGCTGGTCGAGCCGAGGGTCGCGGCGAGCCCGCCGAAGCGCTCGCGCCAGGCGGCGAGCAAGGCCGCGCCGCTCTCGGCCGAGGAGGAGCACCTGTTCGAGCACCTGCGGCGCTGGCGGCGGCAGCTGGCGCAGGATCGCGGGATCCCGCCGTACGTGATCATGGGGGACAGCACGCTCGAGGAGCTGGCGCGGGTGCGGCCGGGCTCGCGTGCGGCCCTGCTCAACGTGCGGGGGATAGGAACGAAAAAGAGCGACGATTTCGGGCACGACCTGGTGGGGTGCATGGAGGCGTACTGCGTGGAGAACGGGCTGGCGCTGGACGCCCGGGAGGGCACGCGATCGCGGACCGACCGGCTGCGCACGGAGGATCCGCCGCGACGATCGGCCGGATCGCTGGAGGCGGCGGCGAGCTTCCGCGCCGGGGCGAGCATCGAGGAGGTGATGGCGGCGACCGGGCGGGCGCGGAGCACGGTGAGCGGGTACCTGGCGGATTTCATCGCGGCCGAACGGCCCGAATCGATCGCGGCGTGGGTGGATGAACCGACGCGAGCGCGGGTGATCGCGGCCGCGGAAGCGGTGGGGGACGTCCCGGTCGTTGGGGTCGTTGGGGTCGTTGGGGCGGGGGGTCCGCTCAAGCCGGTCTTCGAGCACCTGGGCGGCGAGGTGCCGTACGACACGATCCGCTGGGTTCTGGCGCACCGATGCGCGGCACCGGAGTAAGGCGACGTCGGTTGCCTACTCCAGCACCAGCCCATCGTGAGCCAGCTGCATCCCTTCGGGCAGCGCTTTGTTTGTCTCGGCGTGACCCAGGTCGTGGGACATGTGCACGAAATAGGTCCGGTCGGCCCCGACGTTGTCGGCGATGCTGACGGCCTCATCAACGGTCAGGTGGGTCGAGTGCTTGCGCCAGCGCAGGGCATCGAGCACCAGCGTCCCGAGCCCCTTGAGGTGCTTCCAGGTTTCGGGCGGGATCCCCGAGACATCCGTGCAGTAGGCCAGGGGCAGCACGGAGCTCTCCTTGCCGTCCTCGCGCTTCAGCAGCTCCTTGTTGATCGCGTCGAACCGGAAGCCCAGCACGGGCAGCCTGCCGTGGATCACCCGGATGGGCGTGATGCGCACGCCGAACAGGGTGAACGGCTTGCCGGGCTCGATCGGGTGGGCGATCAGGCTGGCGACGAAGCTGTCGTTGACGTTCTTGTCCTTGTCAAAGATGTGCTGGAAGACGCGCCGCAGGTCGGTCAGCGTCTTGCTCTCGGCGTAGATCGAGATCGGCGACTTCTGCACCGCGTTGAAGCGCCGGACCTCGTCCAGGCCGAAGGTGTGGTCGACGTGGTTGTGCGTGAACAGGATCGCATCGCAGCGCCGCAGCCTCTGCCGCAGCGCCTGGGAGCGCAGGTCCGGGCCGGTGTCGATCAGGATGGTCCGGTCCTGGCCCTGGGCGTCGGTGAACTGCAGCACGCCGCTGGTCCGGGTGCGCTGGTCGCGCGGGTCGGCGCTGGTGCACACCGCGCAGTCGCACCCGATCGCGGGCACCCCCGCCGAAGTACCCGTGCCCAGGAAGACAAACCGCATCCGGCAAGATTAGACACGCCGGACCGGCCCGCGGAAGGGCCCCGGCTCGCCGCGGCATGGCCCGCCCCGCACGCCACCTAGCATCCCCCTCCCGACCCCGAGGATCCACCCATGGCATCAACCCCCACGAGTTCCCCCACGAGTTCCCCCACGAGTTCCCCTCCGATTTCGCCGGCTTCATCTCCCGCCCAGACCGCGGGCATCGAGGCCAGGCTCGCGCAGCTGGGCCTGACGCTCCCGGCGGCCTCCAAGCCGGTCGCCGCGTACATCCCGACGCGTCGCAGCGGCAACCTGGTCTTCGTGGCCGGGCAGATCCCGGTGGCCCCCGGGCCCGACGGCAAGCCCGCCCTGCTGTTCAAGGGCTCGGTCCCCGGGCAGGTCTCGATGGAGCAGGCCCAGCAGTGTGCCCGCCGGTGCGTGCTCAACGGGCTGGCGGCGATCAAGGCCGCGGTGGGCACGCTCGATGCGGTGCGGCAGTTCGTCCGCGTGGGTGTGTTCGTGTGCAGCGAGGCGGGGTTCTACGAGCAGCCCCAGGTCGCCAACGCGGCGAGCGAGCTGCTGATGGAGATCTTCGGCCCGGCGGGGCAGCACGCCCGGGCCGCGGTCGGCTCGATCGCCCTGCCCCTGGGCGCGCCGGTCGAGATCGAGTTTGTCGTCGAAGTTGATCCCAACCTGTCGCGTTGATCCCTTAGCGCGGCCGCGCATGGCTCAGTACTCACCGCCCGAATCACCCTCGACCCCGCTGCCGCCGCCGCACGCCGAGCGCATCCTGCTGATCCGCCCCAGCGCGCTGGGGGATGTCTGCCGGACGGTGCCGGTGCTGGCGAGCCTGCGGGCGGCGTACCCGCGGGCCCGCATCGACTGGCTGGTGCAGGACACGTTCGCGCCGGCGATCCTGCGGCACCCGGCGCTGAGCTCGGCGGTGCCGTTCCCGCGCGGGCTGTTCGGGCGGTACTCGCGCCGCGCGCGGTTCGGGCCGATCCTGCGGTGGATGGGCGGCCTGCGCCGGGCCCGCTACGACCTGGTGCTCGACTGCCAGGGGCTGGCGCGCTCGGGCATGTTCGCCTGGGCGACCCGGGCCCCCCGGCGCATCGGCTACGCCAACGCCCAGGAGGGCGCGTGGCTGGCGTACACGATCCGGGAGCGGGTCGAGCGCTCGCTGCACGCGGTCGACCGCATGCTGCGGCTGGTGCAGGCCGCGGGCATCCCCGCGCGGGCCGACATGCGGCTGTACTGCGATCCCGAGGAGGCCGCCGCGGTGGAAGAGGATCCGCAGCTGCGCGGCGGCGGGTACGTCCTGATCGCTCCCACCAGCCGCTGGCCCGGCAAGCGCTGGCCGCAGGAGCGGTTCGCCGGGGCGATCCGGAGGCTGCTGGAGTCGGGCGTCGACCGCGTCGTGCTGGTGGGCTCGGAATCGGAGCGCGAGCAGTGCTCGGTGCTGACGTCGATGGCCGCGTCCGACCCGCGCGTGGTCGACCGCATCGGGGCCACGAGCATCGGGCGGCTGATGGCCCTGGTCCGCCGCGCGGCGGTGGTGCTCTGCAATGACTCGGCGGTCCTGCACATGGCCGTGGGATTTGACCGACCCATCGTGGCCCTCTACGGGCCGACGAGGATCTCCCGCGTCGGCCCCTACCGCCGGGAGGGGGATGTCATCCAGCACCTGCGCGAGGACGACCGGGCCGACCACAAGGACCCGTCGGTGGGCGTGGAGCTCATGTCGCGCATCGGGGTCGACGAGGTGGTGCACGCCGTGCTCGATCGCCGGGCCCCGGCCCTTGCCATCCCGGCCGCGCCGGGCCCAACGTCCTGAAACCTCCGTGGAACGCGCGCAGGGCGGGGGGCCGGCGGCTTATCAGACACCGCGCCCGCGCAGGGCCACCCGCGGTCCGGGGACCCGCGCTCGCGTGTAAACCCCGAGGCCGCAAGGGTCGATCCTCATGTTCGGACCGCACCCACGGAGCATCACTGTGCCTGCAAGCCGATCCCGAACCGAGCGTTGGCGTGATTGTCTACACCAGGTGTACGAGCGCGGCGGCGGCCTGGAACTCTCGGTCGTCCGCGAGGGCGATCTCACGTCCGATGCGGACCGGGGCTCGGACCTGGTCTGGCGCGTCCGCCTGCTGGGCGTCGCGCAGGACGACGTCACCGTCGAGATGCCCAACGCCATGGGAAGGCCCGTGCCGATCGAGAAGGGCACGCCGGTGATCGCCGCGATGGCGATCGGTCAGAACCGCTGGATGTTCCAGTCCACCGTGGTCGAGCGCTTCGAGGTCTCGGCCGGGCGCGTGGGGGAGCAGGCGGCGCTGCGGCTCTCGATGCCCGAGCACGTGGAGCGGTGCAGCCGAAGGAACTTCTACCGCATGTCGACCGCCGAGCTGCGGCTGCCGCACGTGGAGTGCTGGCCCCTGCGCGACCCGGCCTCGGCGATCCCGGCCGAGATCGCCAACCGCGAGCTGATCCTCGACATGGAGGGCCAGGACATCTCGGGCATCCGCATCGACCGGCGGGTCGATGAGCCGGTGCTGCTGCCGGACGTCGGGCCGAGCTTCCGCGCCCAGCTGCTCAACATCGGCGGCGGCGGCGCGGGGTTGCTGGTCGATCGCTCGGACGCCGCGGGCCTGGACTGCGTCCGCACGCTCTGGCTGCGCGTCGACCTGCGGCCGGAGATCCCGGCGCCGATCGCGATGACCGCCCGCTGCGTGCACACGCACATGGACAGCGCGCAGAACACCTACGCCGGCCTGGCGTTTGATTTCGGGTTCAACCCGTCGCACCGCGACTTCGTCGTCGCGCAGATCACCCGCTACGTGCAGGCCCTGGTCCAGCGCCGCACACCCCAGCGCCGCGCGGCGTGACCCCCGCCCGTCGCGGCGCCCCTTGGAGCGGACAGAAAAAAAGACCCGGCCCCGCGGCCGGGTCTTCGCACATCATGTCAATCCCGGATGCCCAGTGCCCAGTGCCCAGTGCCCAGTGCCCAGTGCCCAGTGCCCAGTGCCCAGTGCCCAGTGCCCAGTGCTTTCCTTTTCAGCACCCGGCCTGGAACGCCTCCACGTACGCGTAGAAGTCCTCGACATCCACGAAGCCCGAGCCGTCGAAGTCCGCATCGTCCCCGCCGGCCTCGAACGCCATGATGAACGCGTCGTAGTCCTCGATGTCGACGAATCCCGAGTTGTCGAAGTCCGCCGGGCGGTGCGTCTCCATGTACGCCGAGAAGGGCGTGGAGCTGGTCGAGCCGGCCGAGTTGCTCGCCGTCACGCCCCAGTAGTACTCCGTGCACTTGACCAGCGTTCCATCAGGCACGGCGGCCGAGGTCCCGGCCGTCGTCGTCGTCCAGAGCGGGCTGGAGAGCGACGGGCTGGCCGAGATCTTGACGGTGTACGAGGTCGCCCCCGACGAGCTGCTCCAGGTCAGCGTCGGGTCCAGGTCCACGCCCACCGACCCGTCGGCCGGGCTGGTCAGGCCGAAGGCGCCCGGCGCCGTCACCGCGGGCGGGAGGATCAGGTCGATGATGACCGGCTTGTGGTCGGCCGCGAACGAGGAGACCAGCGCCGGGCCGCCCGGGTAGCCGATGCACTCGGGCGGGTAGGTGTTGGAGCCGCCGATGGTCCCCGAGTTGAAGATGAACGCCCGCCGCAGGGTCGCGATCGAGTCCTGCCAGTGCAGGTAGTCGAACTTGGCCGAGCCCTCGGTGGCGCGGCTGTTGTTGAAGGGGTCCCGGGCGTCGTCGTACGAGCCGTCGGTGCGGTCACGGTCGGTCCCGTCCGTGCCGCCGAGGGCCTGGGCGTTGGCCATCCAGAAGGCCGGGCCGTCGCGGCCGTTGGTGTTCTCGTCCTCGTTCCAGTCGCCGCCGTAGACCACCGGGGTGGTGGGGGACAGGATCGAGGTGGCGCCGGCGTCGAAGATCTTGTTGTGCGGGTCGGGGACGCCCGTCCCCGCGCCGTTGAAGAAGTAGTCGACGTAGTAGGCGATGTTCTTGCAGGCCAGCAGGCGGTCGGAGTAGTCCGAGCTGGCGCTGCCGGACTTGAGGTGCGCGGTGCCGACCACGATGTTGCCGGCGTAGGTCGCGTCGGGCAGGTTGATCTCGGCGAACATCATGCCGCGGATGCCGCCCGTGCCGCCCGGGGAGTACCCGTCGGCGTCCTGCACGAAGTTGGGGACCATCGACTGCCCGTCGCCGTTGAGGTCCTGGAAGGGCCACCTGGAGAGGATGACGTTGCGGTTGAAGTTGTCGGTGACCGTGCTGACGAAGATGTTGTTGAGGTCGTAGCTGGCGGCGTACTTCTTCACCCACGAGGTGATGGGGGTGTTGCCCTTGAACGAGTCCGTGCCCCCGTCGAACAGGTAGTTGATCACGGTGGTGAGCTGCGACACCGAGTCGACGCCCGAGCCGGTCCCCTCGCCGGAGTTGTCCCCGCACTCCTGCAGGATGAGGATGTCGGGCTTGAGGGTCGCGATGATCCGGGCGATCGCCGCCCAGTCGGCGAGGTCCTCGACCTTGTTGTTGGTCCGGCAGATCCCGTCCTGGATGTTCCAGGTCATGATCCGCACGTCGTTGGGATCGCTCTTCCCCCACTGGCCCGCGGGCGGGTTCCATTGGGCGGCGGCCTGACCGCACGCCAGCATCAACGCCACAAAGCCCAGACAGCGCGTGCGCATCGCAACTCCTCCTGCACCCACGATGGTGTGTGAACCGGGATCGAGGCCCCGGAAGGACCGGCCGGCCGACTCTCTCTTCGGCGCCCCCGCGGGGGCCAGAAGGATATTGCCGGGCCGGTCCCCGGGCCAGCGCCGGCGGGAACCGCGCGATACTGATCCTCGGCCCGAGGGCCGCCGGCCGGCGTTCCCGGCCCGTTCCGCGGGGCGAGCGGACGGTCCCGGCCGCCTCCGGCACCCCCGATAACGCCCATTCGATTGCCAGCCGGCCCTCGCGGGCGTACATTTCCCTCCCGCCGCCCGATGCAAGGGCGTGCCGATTGGGAGCGTGCCGGAGTGGTCAAACGGGGCAGACTGTAAATCTGTTGGCTTACGCCTACGGGGGTTCGAATCCCTCCGCTCCCACTTCAAAGCCCCGCCGACCGGCGGGGTTTTTCATTGGTCCGGGTTCTGGCAGGCAGAACGCCGGACCCCCGGCGGCCGTGCGGGCTCCCGGGAGCATGACTCTGTCCGCCAATGAAAAGGACCCGGCCACCCGGCCGGGTCCTTGTTGCGATCAATCGGTGCCTCGTGCCTTAGTGCCTAGTGCCTTCCTCAGCACCCGGCTTCGAAGGCGCCCACGTAGGCGACGAAGTCCTCGATGTCGACGAAGCCCGAGCCGTCGAAGTCGGCATCGTCGGTGCCGGCCTCGAAGGCCGCGACGAAGGCGTTGTAGTCCTCGAAGTCGACGAAGCCCGAGTGGTCAAAGTCCGCCGGGCACGACCCGCAGTCGGTGACGACCACGAGCTTGACGGCGTCGACGCCCGCCTCGACCACCGAGCCGGAGTTGAGGTCCGAGGCCGTGAAGCGGACCTTCATGGTGCTGGTCAGGGCGAGCTTGGAGGAGAGCTTGAAGGTCTTGTAGTACCAGCCGCCGGTCGACTCCACCGCCGGGCCGACCGTCTCGAGGTTGACCCAGCTCGAGCCGTTGTTGTTGGAGACCTCGACCACGAACAGGTCGTTGTTGGGATCGGCGCCCGTGCCCGAGCCCGTGTTGTCGTACCAGCGGGCGTACGACAGGAAGGCCTCGCCCGCCGAGGCGTTGAGCGTCGGGCTGGTCAGGAGCACCGAGCCGCCGTCGACGTCCGTGTCGCCCGCGCCGTTCTGCGTCACGTAGCACATGCCCGAGCCGTCGTAGTCCGTCGCCGGGTCGCCGCGCACCCCGCCGCCGTTGGGCACCGCCCGCTGCCAGCCGCCCGAGGTGGCACCGCTGACCGTCGCGACCCAGCCCTGGTTGGTCTGGAAGTTGTCGTTGAACGCCGTCGTGGTCGCCGCGGCCGCGATCGCCGTGTAGTAGGCCACCGGCGCGGTCGTCGGGTCGCTCACCGTGGCGTTGGTCGTCGTCTTGGCCGTCACGTAGTAGCGGACCGAGCTGCCGCAGTCCATCGCCGGGAAGCTCGCCTCGTACAGGTTGGGCGAGACCATGTTCATCGGGTACGCGACGTACGTCCCGTCGTTCTCCGGGTCGACCATCAGCACGCCGGTGTTGGCCTGCGGGCTCGCCGAGAGGGCCGAGACCTGCACCGTGAACTCCACCCCGCCGAAGGGGCTGACCAGCGTCGGCCGCCCGGTCGGGTAGTTGAACGCCAGCAGCGAGAGCGGCGGGGCATCGAGGTTGTGCTCACCGAAGCCGGTGGCGATCTCGCCGTAGTGCGGCGTGCCGTCGCCGATGTTGGCGTTGTTGTCGTCGAGCGTCAGCACGTCGATGGTGATCTGGGGGTTGATCGCCGTGTCCCCGCCGTTGTGCAGCAGCACGCTGTTGCACGCGAGGCTGGAGATGATGTCGCGGTAGGTGGAGGGGTTGGTCAGGACCAGCTCGTTGCGCGTCTCCCAGAACGCGCCGCTGAGCAGCTGCCCGCAGGTGTGGATCTCGTCCACGCACGGGTACTGCATCGTGTTGCTCGCCGTGCGGATGCCGGCGCTGCAGTTGTTCTGGAACCCGTATCCCAGGATCGGCTCGTCGGAGATCATCACGCCCATGAGGTCCCCGTAGCCCTCGCCGTAGGCGTCCTGGCCCGAACCGGCCGTCTGGACGATGTGGTGCCCGTACTCGTGCCACACCACGTCGCCGTAGGCGGTGTTGGCGCACCCGCCGCCGGCGTTGTAGAAGTTGATCGAGGTGCCGTCGTAGAACGCGTTGCACGTCCCCGACACCCCCGTGTTCACGCGGAACTCCGTCTGCGTCGGGATGGTCGGGAACGTCGGCGCGTAGGTCAGCAGGAAGTCACGCACGATGTTGGCGTTCACGTACGCGTTGTACTCGGCCCGCCGCTGCTCGACGTTGTTGGCGCTGTTGAAGACCATGTTCGCCGGGCCCGGGGGGGTCACGCTCAGCGTGACCGTCGGCGCATCGGCCGAGGGGTTGTAGACCCGGAAGTACTGCCCGCGGCACTGGGCCGTCACCGTCACGGCGGTGCTGCCGGCGTTGGGGATCGTGAAGTTGCCGTTGGCGTCCGCGAACACGAACGTCGTCCCGATGCCCACCCGCCCGTACTTCATGGGCGTCGACACCTCCGTGGCGCACGCGTCGGCCTTCTTGCCCGGGGTCGCCAGGCCCGACACGTTGCCCGACACGTCCACGTCGTGGATCTCGTTCTCAGAGTGCAGCACGGCGCCCGTGCGGGCGTCGCACAGCAGCGTGGTCTTGGCGTACCCCGCGTCCCACGCCTCCCCGGCCGTCACGGTGAACTTCACCGCCAGCACCGGCTCGACGGCCTTGCCGTTGAGCCCCGCCCAGATCACCAGCTCGGGCGTGCCCCAGTCGGTGATCCCCTGGACCAGCTTGCCCGCCTCGGCGAACGCCGAGTTCAGGTTCGGATCGCCCGCGGCCGCCTGGTCGATGCGGAAGCTGCCCAGCTCGCGCAGCGAGCTCTTGGCGAGCACCAGCGGGAACCCCGCCTCGTTGCGGACCAGCAGCTTGAGCTCCCCGCGGTAGACCGGGATCCCGTCGAGCTGCTGCACGTAGCTGTGCATGCTGAACTTCATCTGGCCGGTCGCCGGGTCGGGCATGATCCCCCGCACCGCCGCGTGGTCGGTCGCGAGCGAACCGGGCACCAGCTGGCCCGCCGGTACCCCGAAGACGCCCAGCCCCGCGTTGATGAAGGCATCGGCGCTGGCCTGAGAGGACGCGCCGCCCGAGAAGGCCTTTCCGTAGAGCGTCGTGACCTGGCCGCCGTCCCAGTAGTACTTGGCGCCCGGGTTGGCGAGCTCGAAGTGCCGGGTCGCCGCCGCGACCGAGGCCGAGACATGAGCGGTCGGCGCTGCGCCGTCCTGATTCAGGTCGGCCGCCAGGACCGTTCCGGCCGACAGCACAAGTGCTGCGACCCCGAGATGGGCAGAGAATTTCATCACGCAACTCCTCTCAAGTGCGCCCTCCACGAGTTGAGATGCAGGGAAGGACGGGTCGAACCGACCCGGTGAATACTGCAGGCTAACAGGCCGGGGGAGGCCCAGTCAAGGCCAACCGACCCCCCATAACCGCCCCCGCGCGAGCTTATTTCCGACCTTTGCCTGGCCTCCGCGACCCGGACCGCGCATTGACCTTTCGTCGGGGGGATTCCCCGTTAGGATGTCGCTGCGCATGTCCACGTCCTCCCGCCATAACCGGGTCGAGGAACTCTTCCTGGCCGCTTCGGACATGGAGACTTCCGCGCGCGAACCTTTCCTCACCCAGCAGTGCAGGGGCGACGACGAGCTGCGCAAGGAGGTCGAGTCCCTGCTGTCCCACATCATCGAGGACAAGTTCCTCGACTCGCGGGACTCCCCCGGCAAGCGCCTGCTCACCAAGATCGGCGTGGATATCGCCGCCGATGAGCCGGTTCTCCCCGACGGCACCCGAATCAACGCCTACACCATCCGCGCGGTTATCGGGTCCGGCGGCATGGGGGTGGTCTACGTCGCCGAGCAGGAGTCCCCGCGCCGCACGGTCGCCGTCAAGCTCGTGCGCGGCGGGGCACGCTCCGAACGCATCCTCCGGCGGTTCGAGTACGAGGCCGAGGTGCTCGGACGCCTGGCCCACCCTGGCATAGCGCAGATCTATGAAGCTGGTAGGTGGCAGACCGAGCAGGGCCCGCGCCCCTACATCGCCATGGAGTTCGTCCGGGGCCTGGCGCTCAACCAGCACTCCCAGCGCCAGAAGCTCTCGATCCGGTCTCGGCTCGAGCTGCTCGCCAAGGTCTGCGACGCCGTCCAGCACGCCCACCGCTGCGGCGTGATCCACCGGGACCTCAAGCCGGCGAACATCCTTGTCGGGGACGACGGCCAGCCCAAGATCCTGGACTTCGGGGTCGCCCGCGCCATGGACTCGGACAACCGGGTCACCACCATGCAGACGGGCTTGGGCCAGATCATCGGCACGCTCCCGTACATGAGTCCCGAGCAGGTGGTGGGGGACCCCGGGACGGTGGACACCCGCACCGACGTCTACGCGCTGGGCGTCGTCCTCTACGAGCTGCTGACCGGCAAGCTGCCCCACGACCTCAAGAGCCGCCCGCTCCCCGAGGCCGCCCGGATCATCCGCGACGAGCTGCCGGCGCGCCTGAGCACCATCGACCGCGCCCTGCGCGGCGAGATCGAGACCATCGTCTCCAAGGCCCTGGAAAAGGACCGGGCCCGCCGGTACCAGTCCGCCGCCGAACTGGCCGACGACATCCGCCGCTACCTCTCCGGCGAGGGGATCCTCGCCAAGCAGGACTCGGCGTTCTACGTGCTGCGCAAGCAGCTGCGCCGCTACCGCCACGCGGTCGCGCTGGGCGCCATCTTCATCGTCGCGCTGGTGGCCTTCACGGTCTACGCGATGATCCAGCGCACCAACGCCCTCAGCGCCCTCATGAAGGAAGAGTCGGCGCGCCGCGTGGCCGACGACGAGCGCCAGAACGCCGTCCGGGAGCAGGCCCGCGCCGTCGAGCAGTCCACCCGCGCCGACCGCGAGGCCGAGGCCCTGCGCCGCAACCTGTACGTCAGCGCGATCGCCATCGCCCAGGCCTCGTACTTCAACAACGACACCGAGCGCATGAAGCGCGTGCTCGGCTCCTGCCAGCCCGACCTGCGCGGCTGGGAGTGGCACTACCTCCGGCGCCTCTCGGACGTCAGCCAGTCCATGGGCCAGGTCCTCGACCATCCGGTCGCCTACTGGTCCTTCTCCCCGGAGGACTCCAAGGCCGTCGCCTGGGGCGAGCCCAACTACGCGACCGTCTTCGACACCCGCTCGGGCCGGCAGCTGTTCTGCCTCGACAGCCCCGAGCAGGTCGGCGCAGCGCTGTTCACCGCCGACGGGTCGATGCTCGTCGTCGGCCGCCCCTCCCCCACGCGGCTGGAGTGGTACGACGCCGCCGGCGGGCAGCTGCTCTACTCCACGCCCACCAGCGCGTACGCGCTGCCCCTGGCGATCTCCAGCGACTCGACCCGGATCGCCTGCCGCGTGATCCGCAACGGCGTCGAGGCCGGGTGGGCGGTGCTGGACGCGACCACCGGCCAGACCGTGTCGCAGGCGGCGATCGGCCGCATCACGAGCATCGCCATGATGGGCGATGCCTCCATGCTCGCCACCTCGCATTTCCCGGGCGATGTGCACGTCTGGGACGCCCGCTCGGGCGCCGAGATCGCGGGCTGGCACGCCCACGACGCCACCATCCACCGGGTGTTCTTCACGCCCGACGGCGGGAACCTCATGACGTCCTCCGCCGACAAGACCGTCAAGCTCTGGGACCTGGCCAGCCGCAGCTGCTGGAACACCATCCGCGCCCACCAGAACAAGGTCTGGTGCGTCGCCATGAGCGACGACGGCCGCAGGATCGCCTCCTGCGGCACCGACCTGACGGTCCAGATCAGCGACACGTTCACCGGGGAGCTGCTGCGGTCGTTCGCCGGCCACGAGAACACCGTGGTCGCCGTCAAGTTCGCCCACGACGGCAGGGTCTTGAGCGCCTCCAAAGACCAGACTTTCCGCTGGTGGGACGACGACGACTCGGCCGACAGCGCCACCTACCGCCTCCCCGGAGGCGTCACCGCCGGGAAGATCTCCGCCGACGGCATGAACCTCCTGCTCGCCGACAACGCCGGCAATGTCCACCGCTGGACGCCCGCCCGCTTCGGCGTGCCCCCCACGACCGTCATGAGGGTGCACGGCAAGGCGATCCAGTGCATGGACCTGGCCCCCGACGGCACGTTCTTTGCCACCGGCTCCCACGACCGCACCTCCCGCGTCACCGACCTTGCCTCCGGCCGCCTTCTCTACCGGCTCGACGGATTCCAGGACCGCGTCACCTCCATAAGCATCTCCCCCGACTCCAAGCGCCTGGCGCTGGCGTCGTTCGACGGGCAGGTGGTGGTCTGCGATGCGCTCGACGGCGGCAACATGCGGCGGTTCGTCCCCCACGACGGGGGCGTGACCCAGATCGCCTGGAGCCCCGACGGCCGGAAGATCGCCACCGCCGGCTACAAGGACTGGAGCATCCGCACCTGGGACGTGCTGAAGATCCCGCCCGGCACCAGGCCCGTCGAGAAGCCCGACCCCGGCTTCCAGCCGGTCGCCGTCTACACCGGCTCGGGGGACTACCTCTGGAGCATGAGCTACGCGCCCGACGGCCGCTCCATCATCGGCACGAGCGAGGACGGCGGGGTGCGCGTGTGGAACGTCGACACCGGCGGCCCCCCGCGCCTGCTCGCGGGCCACAAGGGCCCGGTCTACAGCGCCAGCCTCTCGCCCGACGGCTCGCGCCTGATCACCGGCGGCTGGGACAACACCGCGCGGCTCTGGGACTTCCGCACCGGGCAGGAGCTGCTCAGCCTCCGCGGACACATCTACTCGGTCATGGTGACCCTCTTCACGCCCGACGGCACGGCGATCGTCTCGGCGACCAACGACGGCGAGATCCGCCGCTGGAGCGCCTTCGGCGCCACGCACCGGGCGCCGCTGTACGACTGACTCGCCCACCCCCGCAAAGAAAAGAACCCGGCCGCCCGGCCGGGTTCTGGGTCGCGTTGTCACCGGTGCCCGGCGCGTTCGCTCAACACCCGGCCTCGAACGCCCGTACGAACGCGTCGAAGTCGTCGGTGTCGACAAAGCCGGTGGCATCGAAGTCCGCCGAGTCCAGCCCCGCCGTGAACGCCTGCACGAACGCGTCGTAGTCATCGGTGTCGATGAACCCCGTGCCGTCGAAGTCGGCGCGGCACGTGAGCATGAAGGCCCGCGGGAACCCGTTGAGCGAGCCCGCGCCCACGATCCGTCCGAGCCCGTCGGTCCCGTAGGCGACCTCCAGGCGCCACCCCGCCGCGGTCGCCGCCAGGGTGTTGAGGTCCGCCGGAGCACCGCCGTTCCAGATCGCCGCGCGTCCATCGGACGTGCCCACGACGATCCCCGACGGCCCGATGCCGTAGGCGACCGACGAGTTGCCGCCCAGAACGCCCAGGTCGGTGCGGGAGATCACCGCGCCGGCGGCGTCGAGCGTCCACAGGCACGCGTGCGGCGCGCCCGAGGCCGTGTCCGACATGCCCACCACCTTGCGGGCGTCGTTGATCCCCGTCGCCTGGCTGCGGGCCCCGCCCAGGCTGCCCAGGTCGTGCGGAGCCGCCCCGATCCACAGGCACGCGTGCGTCTGGAGATTCCGCGCCGTCGTGGAACTCCCAACGACCCAGCCCGCGCTGTTCACGGCCAGCCCGTAGCTGAAATCGCCGCCCAGCGTGCCCAGGTCCGTCAGCACGCCGCCCTGGTACGAGCAGGCGTGCTCGGCCCGCAGCGTCCCGACGGTCACCGGCATCGCGCCGGCGATCACGCCCGTCACGCTCGCGGCCCGCGGCGCGAAGTTCGCCACCGCCGTCAGCACGCCCCCCGAGTACCGCAGCGCCTGGGGCGTCAGCGAGGTCCACGAGTACCCCATCGCCCACAGATCGCCCGCCCCGTCGATCGCGAACGCCGCCGTCTGGTCCGAGGGCGACAGCACGCCCGCGTCCGTCATCGAGCCGTCCCACACAAAGCCGTGGAACTTGTTGTCCGGGCTTGGCATCGAGGCGTACCCCGCGATCCGGCCCGCGTCGCTGATCGCGAACGCCGCCGACCCGCCCCCCAGCGAGCCCAGGTCCACCACCGTGTACGTCTGCCCGCACGCCACCCCCGCCGCCGCCATCAGAACCGCCGCACCGATCATGCACTTGTTCAGCGCCATGGTTTGTCTCCGTGATTCAAGCCGACACGTTCCTGTTGAACATCACGCCGCTCAGTCGTTGCGCCGGTGCGGGAACGGATCCCCCGGCTGCGACTGGTGGCACACCGTGCACGTGTCGATCTTCCCCGCGTGCCCCTGCGCGGCGATCGCCTGCAGGTTGTCCGCCGCCGTGGTCGCCGGGGTGATCGAGTGCGGCGAGTTGTGGCACGCCATGCACATCACCCCGCCGTGCCCGCGCGACTGGCGGAACAGCTTGCCCGTCTCTTCGAACTGGAACCCCTGCCGGGCGTGGCAGTCGGCGCACGCCGGCTCGTTGACCCACGGGATCCGCGTCGGGCTCCCCAGCCCCGTCATCCCGCCCACGTGGCAGTCGTTGCAGGTCATGCCCTTGCCGGCGTGCACGTCACGCAGGCACGTGGTCCGGAACCCCGGGTGGCACGCGTAGCACTCGTTGTCCAGGTGCGCCGCCGCCATCCGCGAGGCGTGCGCCCCGTGCATCGCCGTCGAGAGGTACGGCACCCCCGCCTGCCCGGTCGTCCCCAGCGCCGGGTCGGCGTGGCAGCCCGCGCAGAACACCGGCTTGGAGTTCTCGAGGTCCGTCCCGTGGAGCCTGTCGTGCGCCCGCAGGATGTCCGTCGCCGTCGAGACCCCCGGCGTGTTGTGGCAGATGTTGCAGCTCATCTCCCACGACACCGGCACCACGGCCTGCGTCTGGGCGACCACCACGTTCGATTTCTCGACGCTCACCAGCGCCAATGGGTACGGGTTCTCGCGCCCCGTGTCGTCCACCGGCGTCACCGGCACCCCGGTCGCCTGCCAGTCACGGTCCGCGGTCGCCGCCATCGTCCCGGCCATCCCGAACCCGCCCAGCCCCACGTTGGGCGGAAGGTCCACGCCCAGCAGCGCCTGGTCGTACGTCCAGAAATTGCACTTGTCCGCCGAACGCGTGTTGCCCGGCAGCACGTACCGCACCGTCACGCCGTCGCGCACGATCTCCGGCTCCCCGTGCGTCCGGTCGATCACCTGCGCCCGCAGGTTGTTGTACGGCGGCAGGATCATCATCTCGGAGAAATCCTGCTGCATGCAGTGCATGCCCAGCTCGTTGTACGCCAGCACCACGTGCGTCGGACCGGCCATCTCCCGGTTCTTGGCGCCCAGGAGCACCGTCGCCCCGGCCCCCGCGATCGCCGCCACGGCGCCGATCCGCACCCAGCGACGGACACGACCCGATCGCCGACCCTCGCCCCCGCCTGCCTCTGCGCGCACCCATAGCCTCTGGCTCATACGCCACTCCTTCTTCCCATCCAGATCCACATCCCGCTCAGGCCGGGCTCCGAAGGCCCGCCCCAATGCTCAGCAGATTCCCCGGCGATCACTCGGTGCATCGCCGCAGGAATAGATCACCAGACTATCCGCTTTGAGCCCGCGCGGTGCAAGAGTGTTCCCGCGGCCTGGGATTTATTTTCTTGGCTCAGCGCCGAAGGCGTTCGTTCAGCAACCGGCCTCGAACGCTTCCACGAACGCATCGAAGTCCTCGGTGTCCGCGAAGCCCGAGAGGTCAAAGTCAGCCGACGCATCCCCCGCCTCAAACGTGACGACGAAGGCGTCGTAGTCCTCCGTATCCACGAAGCCCGAGCAGTCGACATCCGCCGGGCAGTACCCCGCGGGAACCCGCTCGTACGCGCCCAGGTCCGCGATCGCGCAGCCCCCCGCGCCGCCGGGCACGCCCAGGTCGCTCGCCGCCCCGTCGTTGACGAACCGGTCCTGACCGTCCAGGTCCAGGATCTCGACCTCGAGCGCCAGCGCGTTGCTGCCCCGGTCGATGCACGGCGAACCGGCGAGCAGGCGGACGTTGTCGTCGGCGGTGCCCAGGATGTTGTCGGCGCCGTTGGGATCGGTGAGCTTGGGATCGGCGTTGAAACTGCCCACGCCGGTGAGCGTCCCGTTCCACCCCTGGATGCAGCAGGAATCGAACCGTGCCGAGCCGCCGAACAGGCCCAGCACCGCCTCCTGCCCCGTCCCGCCGAACGACCGGTTTCCCCACGCGATCGAGTTGCTCACGCGCAGGTCTCCCCCGGTCTGCACCACGAACAGGCCCGAGCCGAAGTTCTGGTTCGTGTCCGTCCCGCCGTTGTTCGCCAGCGTGCAATGGTCCACCTTCATGAGCCCGAGCACCAGGATCGGGCTCGCATCCGAGAACGCGGTCCCCCTCCGGAGGTGGCCCACCACGGCGCAGTTCACGATCTCCGCCGAGCCCTCCCGCTGCGTGATCGCATCCCCCAGGTCCCCGTTGGCGATGTTGCCCGTGAACAGGCACCCGCGGATGCTCGCCACCGCATCCTCGAAGAACACCCCGCCCCCCCCGTTGGCGGTGTTGCGATCGAACGTGGAGCCCTCGATCTCTACCGTGCTCTGGCGTCCCATCACCCCGCCGCCGCTGGTGGCCCCGATGTCCCCGTCGTTGGAGACAAACAGGCACCCGCGCACCGTCAGCACCCCCGTGTCGGCCGGGTCCCCGAACCGCGCCCCGTGGTAGATCCCCGACCCCTGCCCGCCCTCGTTCTTCGTGAACGTGCACCCCTCGAAGCTCGCCGTCGATCCGTGGATGCTCGCCGCCCCGGCCCCGTAGTCGTAGCTGGTGTTCTGGTCGAACGTGCACGCGAGGATCCCCGGCCCCGCCCCGTCCACGCACAGGCCAGCCCCCGCCCCGTTGCAGATGTTCATCCGGAACGTGCACGAGCGGACCGTCGGCGATCCGCCCACGATCAGCATCCCCGCCCCGTCCCGGCGATCCACAAGGTTGAGCTGCCCGCAATCCACCGCGTAGCCCCCCGTGATGATGAACCCATCGATGCTCGCCGTGGCGTCATTGCCCGTCGACCCGACCACGTGCGCTGCATTGTCGCACTCGTGACCCGATCCGTTGTCGTCCCCGTTGAGGTCGCCGGTCAGCACCGTCGGGTGCGCCGCCGGGTTGCGCTGGCCCGCCTGCGTCTCCACGCCCGAGAACCCGCCGAGGATCTCGACGCCGTTCCTGAGCATGATCGCCGTCATCCGGGACCCTCCCGCCCCCGCCGGCGCGTACGTCCCCTGCGCGACCCAGACCTGGTCCCCCGCCTGGGCGATCGCCAGCGCCGATTGCAGCCCCAGCCGCCCCCGGAACGCATCGGCCCACGAACCGCCGTTGTTGGCCCCGCTCGCCAGGTCGGCACGGACGTACAGCACCCCCGCGGCCGCGGGGGTGCTTACCAACCCGGCCAGCGCAACGAGAACGGCCACAGCGCCCGTGCGAACGTGTGCGGTGATGGACATCCCGTGATCTCCCGTTCGGAAATGCAAGCCCCCGGAACGCCGCTGCCCACCGCGGCCGCCCCGCCACGTCCATCGTGCGGGAAGCCCGGAATCTTGCAATTCTCGCGCCCGACTTCCGCGCCTACATCCTCTCGTGGCACAGGCGTCCCCGCCTGTGATCTACCCGCCCTGGCTCTTCCCGGCTGCCTCCGCCCCCCCCAACCCTTTCATAACCCTTTCTTCACATCCCCCACCGACCCCTCGGCCTTGAGATCGCGCATGAGCTGCTGGAAGGCCCGCTCGAACGAGGCCTCATCCTGCCAGTTGGAGAAGTCCGGGATGTGGTACGACCGCACCACATCCGCCAGATCCTCGCCGGTCTTGAGGTCCAGCAGTGACCACTCCTCCAGGGCCTTGATGCTCGCCAGCCCGATCGGGAAGAACGTGTCCAACCCCGTCTGCTTCTCCTTGGCACGGGCACGCTTGATCTCGTGGGCGACCCACCCGCTCGCCGCGCTCGCGGGCGACAAGACGAGCAGCAGCTTGTCCATCCGGCCGATCGCCTCGTCGATCTGGGCAGTGAACTGGCGTCCGGCTTTCATGTCTTCGGGGGCGTAGAAGACATTGACCCTTTCGGCGCGGAGGCGATTGGCGAGCTTCTCGGCGAACGGTTGGTCAGACGAGCTGTGGGAGAGGAAGCACGAGTAGAACTGGATTGGCTGTAGCGAACGAATGAGGGAAGGAATAAACGTAACGAATTCGTCTGGTACTTCGCAGCCCTCAAGAAAATGACGGCAGATCCTCCCTTTGGACTTCACGATCGTGTCGACAGTAATGCTACAAGGTAACGCAAAATTGACCGTTTCCAGACCGATTGCTTCTGATAGATCCACCATGTCAAAACAATTAATCGAGAAACGGGCATTGCTGAAGTCTGCTCCTGCAATGTGAACTCCGCGAAGGTCAGCACCTTCGAGGTTTACACCTGCCAAATTGGCCTTGAATAGGAGCGCGTGCTGCAGGTTTGCAAACGACATGTCGCAGCCAGCCAAATTGGCTTGGATCAAGTTTGCACAGACAAGTGGCATACTGCGCAGGTTTGCGTTCGAGAGGTCAGCACCGGCGAGGTCCATTCCCAGTTCGGGGATGGACAGCTTGCGGACATTCCACCACGCTTCAACTGCGTCACGGCCAGCAAGGACTGCCTTGAGATGCTCCGAATTAGACAAGCCGTGCTCTCACCTACACCCCCACCTCATCCGCCACACTCTCAAAAGTCTCCCCGCCACCCGCCCCACCCTCAGCGCCAACATCAGAGCCCTTCCCCGCCAAAACATCCACCGTCGGCGCCGTCGCCAGCGCCTTGCCCTTTGAATCCGTCAGCGCCTTGCCATCCATCGTCCGGATGATCGCCACCGGGTTCTTCTTCTCGTGCTCGAAGAGCGCCGCCTCCAGGACCGCGCGCCGCTTCTCATCCAGGTCCGTCCACTTGCCCCGCCCGCGGCACTTGGGGAACCGCGAGCACCCCAGCCACGGACCCCGCACCCCCCCGCGCAGGTTCATCGGCGCTTCGCACGTCGGGCACGGCAGGTCCGTGAGCAGCGGTGGGGGGCTGGGCGCCACCACCTTGCCCTTCTTGTCGATGTTCAGGATCCCCGCGCACGGGCTGGTCTTGTCCCCGTACCGCGCGCAGCCCAGGAACGGACCGAACTTGCCCGTCCGCCGCGTCATCGCCCCGCCGCACCTGGGGCACGCCACGTTCACGGTGTCCGCCGCCGGTCGCGGCTTGCCCTCGCGGTCCACCGGGCTCGCGTAGTTGCACGTGGGGTACAAGGAGCACGACAGGAACCGCCCGTTCTTGCCGAACCGGTACACCAGCGGCGTCTTGCCGCGGCCCTCCTTCTCGCACTGCGGGCAGGTGTACTCCTTGGGCGCCGGCACCGTCTCGGCCTTGGCGTGCGTCAGCGTCTCCAGCGCGTGCGCCAGGGCCTTCTTGAACGGACCGTAGAACCGCCGGAGCATGTCCACCCAGTCCAGGTGCTCATCCTCGACCTTGTCGAGCTGCGCCTCCATGTCGCGCGTGTACCCGATGTCCAGGATCTCGGGGAACGCCTCCACCAGCTTGTCGGTCACCACCTCGCCCAGGTCGGTCGCGTAGAACCGCCGGTCCACCTGCTCGACGTAGTTGCGCTCTTGGATCACGCCGATGATCGACGCGTACGTCGACGGCCTGCCGATCCCCTCGCTCTCGAGCATCTTGATCAGCGACGCCTCGCTGTACCGCGGCGGCGGGGAGCCGAACTTCTGGTTCACCTCCACCCCGAAGGGGCTCATCGCCTGCCCCTGCTTGAGCGCTGGCAGCGTCTGCTCCTCGGCAGCGCTTGGCACGCCGGTGACCCTGTAGAACCCGTCGAACACCAGCGTCCGTCCGCTCGCCCGGAACGTCAGCTCCCCGATCGCCGATCCGTCCGGCCGCGTCCCCCCCCGCCCGCCCTTGATCAGCACCCCGGTCGCATCCCACTGCGCGGCCACCATCTGGCACGCGATGAAACGGTCCCAGATGAGCTGGTACAGCCGCAGCTGGTCCGCGGACAGCGCGTTCTTCACCTTCGACGGCGGGTGGTTCACGCTCGTCGGCCGGATCGCCTCGTGCGCCTCTTGAGCATCCTTGTTCGACGACGAGAAGAAGTTGGGCTTCTCCGGCAGGTACCGGGCCCCGAACGTCTTCTCGATGTACCCCCGCGCCATGTCCAGCGCCTCGCGCGACAGGTGCGTCGAGTCCGTACGCATGTACGTGATCAACCCCACCGGCCCCTCGCCCGGGATCTCCACGCCCTCGTACAGCTGCTGCGCCGCCCGCATCGTGCGCTGGGCCCCGAACCCCAGCCGGTTCGCCGCCGCCTGCTGGAGCGTGGACGTGATGAACGGGCCCGCCGGCCGCACGCTCGTGCGCTTGGTCTCGATCGAGGCGATCCGGTACGGCACCGACGGATCGATCTTCCCCGTCACCGTCCGCTTCCACCGCGCCGGCCCGCGACCGTCGGGGTCCTCGACCACCCACCCCTTGATCCCGTCCAGCCCCGCCGCGTGGGCGATCCCCGACACTTCCACCGTCCGGTCGCTGGAGATCGCGCTCGCGAACCGATCGTCAGGCCCCTTGAGCCCCTCGACCTTCCCCGCCGTCGTCAGGTCGAACTTCTCCCCGCCAACCTCCACCAGCTCCCCGCGGATGCCCCCGTGCTCGGACAGCCACGAGTTCTGCGCCTTGATCGAAGGCCCGTTGCCCTTCTCGTCCTTCTTGTCCAGGAACCCCGCCCACAGCGGCGCCAGCCGCGCTGCATCCGCCGCGCCCAGCGCGAAGTCCGCGAGCACCTGCCACGACTCGTCGGGCACGAACGCCCGGATCTCCCGCTCGCGCTCCACCACCAGACGCACCGCCACGCTCTGCACCCTGCCCGCCGACAGCCCCCTCGCCACCTTCTTCCACAGCAGCGGCGAGACCTGGTACCCCACGATCCGGTCCACGATCCGCCGCGCCTGCTGCGCGTTCACCCGGTCCTCGTCGATCTGGTGCGGGTTCTTGAACGCCTTCTCGATCTCCCCCTTGGTGATCGCCGGGAAAATCACCCGCTTGGCATCCTTCGACGTGATCCCCAGTTCCTGCGCCAGGTGCCACGCGATCGCCTCGCCCTCGCGGTCCAAGTCGGTCGCGAACCAGATGTTCCCCCCCGTCGTGCTCGCGTCCCTGGCCGCCCGCTTCAGATCGCTGACGACCTTCTCCTTCCCCGGCAGCACCTCGTACGTCGGCTTGAAGTCGTTCTCGAGGTCCACCCCCGGCACCGGGGACCGCGCCGACTTCTTCCCCTTTACGCCCGCCTTCTTCGCGGCCGCCTTCTGCTCCGGGGTCGCCTTGGGTTCCTTGCTGGGCAGGTCCCGCACGTGCCCCACGCTCGCCATCACCAGGTACCCCGAGCCCAGGTACTTATTGATGGTCTTGGCCTTCGCCGGCGATTCGACGATCACAAGGTCCTTGCCCTTGGCCGCCCCCGACGTGTAGCTGAAGAACCTCCCCTTGCCCGAACGCCCCCCCGCGCTCCTCCCGCCCGCTGCGCGGCCGGAATCCCCTCCCGGCTCGCCGCTCGCCGCGCCGGATACTGAACTGGGTTCGGCCGCTGTGTGTGGACTTTTCTTTGCCATCGCTGTTCTTGGCACGCCGAATCACCCCCCGCTGGGGTGTCCAAACGCATCGCTCCGGGCGACAGGAAAGGGACATCGACGCCCCGTGTCAAGTCAGTCCGCCCCACCGATCGGAACGCGTTCGTATAAAAATAGGTTTGTGGCCAGCACTCTTGAAAAGATGATGATTTTATCCCCTTGACAGTTGACCAGAAACCGGATCCTGGCGATACTTTGTCTTGTTCAAGGGCCACGAAGATCCGATTTAAGAACGGCCCACCAAACTCTGCCCCCGGAAGGGCGGCGAGCGTACCTCGGTGCCTCGCCGCCCGCTTTTCTTTTTGACCGGACCTTGGATGCGTCCCACTCCTTTCAGTTGCTTCTGAAAGTTCTATGGACTTCCGCGGCCCGCCCACGCATACTTGATCCGTGAGCTCCCACCCCGCTCCCGCCGCGCCGCGCGAGCCCCGATCCATCATCGAGGCCCAGGACCGTTTCGTCGCCGCCTGGGGGCAGATGGGCAGCGTCTGGGGCATCAGCCGCACGATGGCCGAGGTCCACGCCCTCCTCTACATCACCGACGACCCCCTCTGCACCGACGAGGTCATGGAGCGCCTCCAGATCAGCCGCGGTAACGCCTCTATGTCCCTGCGCGCCCTGGTCGAGTGGGGCATCGTCGTCCGCTCCCACAAGCGCGGGGATCGCAAGGAATACTTCCGCGCCGAGCAGGATGTCTGGGCCATGGCCCGCGCCATCGTCCGCGAGCGCCTCAAGCGCGAGGTCGAGCCCCTGCTCGCCAGCCTCTACGAGATCCGCGACCTCACCGGCGTCCCCGCCAAGGCCGCCAGGCCCGCCCGCAAGAGCGCCGGCGGGCCCACACCGCCCACGCCCGAGCAGATCGCCTCGCACAACCAGCGCCTCGACGCCATCGTCGAGCTGCTCACCACCATCGAGGCCGTCAGCGAGGCCTTCACCGGCCCCGCCGGCCGCGGGCTCCAGGCCGCCGCCTCGCTCCTGGGCAACGCCCGTGATCGCCAGGAGTCCTCCGCGCCCGAAAGGGTCCGCCCCGAGCGGTCCCAGGCCGTCCCCCGCCCGGCCGGGGACGTCATCGAGGCCCTCACGCAGGAGCGTCGAACGTGACCGTGGTCCGGGGAACAAGCCGTCAGGGAATCGAGCGCGGACCGCTGGAGATCTCCATCCCCGCCCGCGCGGTCGCTCCAACCGCCACCCCCACCCCCACCCCCACAACCCCCACAACCCCCACAACCGCCCGCGCCTGCCGGGCCGAGGCACGCTGGCTCGTCTCGCGCTGCGCGATCGGCGCTGCACGCCCCGACTTTGGCTTTGCCCCCACCGGCCGGGATCTCCAGCTCAACTGGCTCGTCCGCTTCGAGCAGCGCGGCGGCCAGTGGCTCCTCTCCCAGGCCGGCGCCACGCTCTGCGACGCTCCCGGCGAGCCGGTCCGCACGATTTTCGCCTGCGACCACGCCGATCGTTCGGTGCGCCTGTGGATCCACGCCGACCCCCAGCACCACATCACCGGCCTGGAGCTCCTCGGCGAGCGGTCCGCCCTCCTCTCGCTCTCGGTCGGCACCCTCCCCGGCGAGCCCGACCGCCGCGCCCTGCCCGACGCCCGCCCCCTCCTGGCCTACGCCCGCACCCCGCTGATCGGTGCGCCCGCCCCGCTGGGCCTGGGCGTTCGCGGCGGCCGCTACGAGTTCGACGCCGCGAGCATCGCGTAGGACCGCGTCCTATCTTCCGCCATGCGGATCCTGCTCACCAACGACGACGGCCTCACGGCCCCGGGCATCATCGCCCTCCACGACGCCCTGGTCGATGCGCAAGGCCGCTACGGCGGCCCGCTGCTGGACAACCGGGACACCACCACCCGCGCCCCCCGCTCGGTGGTCTACACCGTCGCCCCCCTCACCGTCCAGTCGGCGACCAGCCACGGCGTGACGTTCCACACGCCCCTCATGACCACGCCCGGCCAGGTGACGCCCTCCATGCACGGGATCGCCGTCGACGGACGGCCCGCCGACTGCGTCAAGCTCGCCATCTCCTCGCTCTGGCCCGAGACCTTCGGCGCCGGCTCCCGCCCCGACATCCTCATCTCCGGCATGAACGCCGGCGCCAACTGCGGCGTCAACGTCATCTACTCCGGCACCGTCGCCGCCGCGATCGAGGCCGCCTTCCTCGGCGTCCCCTCGATCGCCGTCAGCCTCCTGGTCGGCAAGGGCCGCCCGGCCTTCGAGATCGCCGCCGGCTACGCGCGCCGCACCATCGAGATGCTCATCCGCCACCAGCTCCCGCGCCCGCACGAGTGCCTGAGCATCAACATCCCCCGGACCGAGTCCGACGGCCCCATGCCCCCCATCCGCGTCTGCCCCATGAACACCCACGGGCTGGTCGACCAGTACGAGCGCCGCACCAGCCCCTCCGGGGACGCCTACTACTGGGCCACCGGCCACGGCCTGAACTTCCACGCCACCGAGCCCGACTCGGACGTCGACCTGCTCAAGAGCGGTCACATCACCGTCACGCCCCTGAAGTACGACCTCACCCGTCACGAGGACCTCGACCGCTGGCGCGCCGCCGTCACGCCGGCCTGACGCGGGCAGCCTCCGATCTTCCGATCCCACCCCACCCCACCCCCCACCCCCACCCCCCACCCCCACACCCACACCCACACCCACACCCGGCCCCACACCCGGCCCCACACCCGGCCCCGCTCACCGCGCCGACTCGGGGTGCAGCGCCTTGAGCACGCTCACCAGGCTCGAGTAGCTGTCGGTCCACAGCGGGTCCCCCTGCTTCCACTCCAGCCGGTGCCACCGCGCGATGTCGTCGATCATCGGCCGCAGGTTCCGGTCCTCGCGCGACATCAGCACCCACGTCGACCGCAGCCGCCCCTGGCGGTGCGTCATCTCGTCCACGTTCTGGTCGTCCTGGATGATCGCCGTCAGCCCCAGCTCCCTGGCGTTGCTCCGCAGCACCCCGCGCAGGTCCACGTGGTTGTTCGTCACGTTGAACACCAGGATGCCCGCGGGCTTGAGCTTTGCCACGTACGTCCGCACCGCCTCGAGCGTCAGCAGGTGCGCCGGCACCGAGTCGGAGCTGAACGCATCCAGGATCAGGATGTCGAACGTTCCGTCGGGCTCGGCGGCGATCTTCAGCCGCCCGTCCCCCAGCCGGGTGTCCACCCGGTCCCCCGCGTTGGAGACGAACGTGAACAGCGTCGGGTCCTTGGCGATCCTGATCACCACGTCGTCGATCTCGTAGAACGTGAACTTCGAGCCCGGCAGCGCGTACGCCGCCAGCCCGCCCACGCCCAGCCCCAGGATGCCCACGCGGCCCAGCCGGGCCCGGTTGTCCCGCTCCAGCCCCACGAACATCTGCCCCAGCGGCCCGCTGGGGTGGTAGTACGACGTGGGCACCTTCTCCCACAGCGTCCCCGCCCCCGGGGCGTCGCGGTTCTGCATCCCGTGCCACGTCGTCCCGTGCATCAGCACCCGCTGGCGCCCGTCGAGCGTCTCCTTCACGCGGTGCACGCTGTAGAACGAACGCTCCTGGAACAGGAACCGCTCCCGCGCATAATCGGGCACGAGCTTGGCGACCCCGAAAATCACCGCCAGGCACGCCGCGAACACCCGGATCCTCGTCACCATCACAAGCGCCACCGCCAGCGGCGCCACCACCCGCATCGCATCCCCCGCCGTGAACTGCTGCTCCGGCGTCGCCGGGTACGCGCGCTGGTACGCCAGCCCCGCGCCCACCAGCCCCGCCACCAGCACCACCGCCCCCGCCTGCGCCGCCGGCCGGCCCAGCCACCTGATCACCGCCGCCCCGGCCCCGCCGATCTCCGCGCGCGGACGCAGCAGGCACGCCGCCACGATCGCCAGCGGGTACTCCAGGATCTCCGGGAAGATCATCGGCGCCACCAGCGCGTTGAAGACCCCGCCCACCACCCCGCCCACCGACATCCACAGGAAATACTCGGTCAGGTGCCGCGGGCTCGGCCGGTCGTCGGCCAGGCGCTTGTGGCACATCAGCGCCATCACGAAGAACGCCCCCACGTGCAGCACGATCAGCGGCATGATCGGCTTGCGCAGGTACAGCCCCACCGCCAGGCACACCCCCATCCCCGCCGCCGCCGCCAGGTACCCAAGCAGACCCGCCCCCAGCACCTGCCGCTTCGAGAACACGATCACGAACGTCACCAGGTACAGCGCCAGCGGGATCACCCACAAGAGCGGCATCGCCGCCACGTCCGTCGAGATGTGCTGCGTCACCCCAAGCAGCAGCGACGAGGGCACCGCCGCCAGCAGCACCCACCGGCCCCGCCGACCCCACGACAGCCCGTCGGTGTCCGGCCCCGACGCCCCCGCCCCCTGCGCGGCCGCTCCGCCGCTCCCCCGCGCCCACAGCACCACCGCGCACAGCACCGCCAGCACCCCGAACGCGATGAACCCCCACGACCAGTACCCCTCCTGCTCGCGCAGGCCGATCACCGGCTCGATCGCGAACGGGTACGCCAGCAGCCCGATGAAGCTCCCCGCGTTGCTCGCCGCGTACAGGAAGTACGGGTCCGCCGCCGTCCGGTGCCCCGTGTGCGAGAACCACCTCTGCAGCAGCGGGCCGGTCGTCGAGAGCACGAAGAACGGCAGCCCCACCGACAGCCCCAGCAGCTTGATCAGGTAGAACACCAGCGTGAGCTGCGCCCCCGCGCCGGTCGCGTCCGGCGGCTGGGGCGCCCACGACGGCACCCCGATCGGCAGCGCCACCCAGACCGCCGCCCCGATCACCGCCAGGTGCACCACCGGCTGGAGCTTCACCTTCACCAGCCTCGTCAGCAGGTGCGAGTACGCGTACCCCGCCAGCAGCGACGCCTGGAAGAACAGCATCGACGTCGTCCACACCGCCGGCGTACCGCCCAGCAGCGGCAGCACCTGCTTGGCCGCCATCGGCTGCACGAGGAACAGCAGCGCAGCGGAAACAAAGATCGCGGCCGAATACACCACAAGCATGCGGGGCTCCGTTGGTCGGTCCGGTGGGCCGGGATTCTAACCCGACTCCCACGCCCAGCCCCGACACCCGCCGCAGCATGCGCACGGGCCGAGAACCGCTAGGAACCTCCCAGGGCCCCCAGGAACCACCCGCACACCTCGCGCACCGCACCGTCCCCGCCCCGCCGGCCCGTCAGCAGCGCCGCGGCCGCGATCGCCTCGGGGTACGCATCGGCCACCGCGATCGGCACGCCCACCGCCCGCATGCACGGCACGTCGTTGACGTCGTTACCCACGTACGCCACCTCCGCGAGCGTGATCTCCCGGTCCGCCGCGATCCCCGCCAGCACCGTCAGCTTGTCGTCCAGCCCCTGCCGGCACGGGATCTGCAGCTTGCGGCACCGCGCCGCGACCACCGGGTTCTCCTCCTTCGAGAGCACCACCATCGCCATCCCCGCCGCGCGCAGCATCCCCAGCCCCAGCCCGTCCGAGCGGTTGCACAGCACCCCCTCGGTCCCGTCCTGCATCACCAGCACCTGGTTGTTGGACCACACCCCGTCGAAGTCGAAGGCCACCAGCCGCACCCGCTCCAGCGGCGTCATCGCCCGCCCGCCCGTGTCGACCTCCAGCCCAGTGATCTCACCGGACCCGAAGGTCTCCACCCCCGACTCGCCCGCGATGTGGATCGCCCCGCCCGAGGCCGGCCGCGCCAGCCGCTCGGGCGCCCCGATCCGCCGCGATCGCCCCGGCCCCAGCCGGATCAGGAACGGTACAAACGGACGCGCCCCGTGCAGACGTGCCAGCTGCTCAATCATCCCACCATGGTACCGGCCCGCCCAGGGCCCCACACGGCCTCACCGGGCTCAGAAGTTGAACAGCGCCTCGAGCACCTTGGGGATCAGCCCGCGCGTCGACGAGTCCTTGACCTCGCCCTCCTGCTTCGAGGAGATCGACAGCTCCGCCAGCTGCGTCGAGAGCACCGAGTTGGCGTTGGTGATGTCCTCCTTCCGGCACGAACCCGAAAGGATGATCGTCTGGCGCTCCTCCCCGCTCTCGATTGTCTTGCGCGCCTCGAGCACCAGCACCCCGTTGGGTTTCACGTCGATCACCTTCGCCTGGATCTTCGCGCTGAACCGGTCGTTGCGCTCGTACGTCCCCTCGCCCTTGAACTTGTTCTTGCTGTCCAGCCCCAGCTCCACCACCGGGTCGCTGTTGCCCGTCTGCAGCTCCCCGTCGATCAGCTTCTTGAGGCTCGGGAACTTCTGGATCGCCGCCGCCCAGTCGTAGTCCTTCTTGGTGTCCAGCGACTGCTTGCTCTCCTGCTTGCTCGTCTCGTCGATGATGATCGTCACCAGGTCGTTGAGCTGGATCTGCCGCGGCGGGGGCGCCTCGGTATACGTCAGGCTCACCTCGCGCAGCGGCGCCTGCGGGTCGGGCTTGCCGTCCTGCGCCGTCGGCACCTCCGACTGCCTCTGGAACAGGCTCTGCGCGCCCGCCCACCCCGCCCCCGCGTGCAGCACCACCGCGCCCGCCGCGACCGCGAACACCGGCACCCGCCCAACCCCGCGCTTTTCGCTCTTCATGGCTCAGTTCCTTCCCCGCGCCGGTCCGCCCGCGCCCGCCGCGCCGCCCTTGACCTCGACCGCCCCGTCGGCCAGCTTCGAGTACTTGCCCACCCGGTCCCCCCGGCCCGATCCCGACGACTTCTGCACCACCACGCCCCCCACGCGCATCTCCCGGCCCGGCGCTCCCGCCGCCACGCCCTCATCCTGCGAATCCGCCCGCCCGGCCCCCTCATCCCCCGCCGACCCGCCCGCCGGCCCCGGCACCCCTTCCACCACCATCACCGCCCGGCCCGCCCCGTTCATCCGCGCCCGCACCGTCTTCTTGCCCGTCAGCGCTGCCAGCGTCACGACCTCCCCGTCCCGCGCCTGCTCGGTCGAGCGCATCGTCCGCCGCAGCACCACCGCCCCCGCCAGGCAGTCCACGTTCACCAGGTCGCCCTTTTTCACCACCACCGGCGCCTGGATGTCCTGCTCCCCGATCACATCCCCCGTGCGCAGCCGGCTCCGCGCCACCGACCCGATCGCCTTGACCGCATCGGCCGGCTCCTCCGCCGCGCCCAGCCACCGCGATTCCACCGCGGTGTTCTCCCCCGTGATCGCGTCCCCGTGCGCCAGCCCCTCCCGCGCCACCAGCACATCCCGACGGATCTCCACGCCCACCCGCACCATCCCGCCCGCCACGATCACATCACCCTGGTACACCCGCACGCTCAGCGCCATCCGGTCGGACCGCCCCGCCGGCTGGATCTCCACCACCCGCCCGCCCGCCGGTGTCTCCAGCAGCGCCTGGTCCCTGTCCCCGAAGTCCACCCGCACATCCGCCGCCGACGCCCCGACGATCTGCGCCACCCGCGCCTCTACCAGCGTCCGCACCGTCGGCCCCGCCTCCGCCGGCCGGATGCTCCTGGCGATCGCGGTGGCGGGGTGGCTCGCGGGCCGCCCGTCGATCCGCATCACGCTGCACGATTGCCCGCGCAGCACCAGCCGCTCCCAACGCACGCCCGCCTGCTCCTGGAGCAGCTCGCGCACCGACTCGATCGTGATCGTCCGGGAATCCCCCGTCCCCGCATCGCCCCCGGCCTGCTCGCTCCCCCGCCCGCTCTCATGCCCGCCCTCCCCGCCCGCTCCCCCCGGCCCCGTCCTTGGCCGCCTGGGCAATCTCCAGCCCCGACCACCGCGCTGCATCCGGACCCTCCAGCTCGGCGATCGTCCCCAGCGTGATCGGCTCGCCGCCCCTGACCCGCACCGTCGAACGCAGCTCGATCGAGTCCCGCGCCGCAGCGCTCCCCGCCAGCGACAGCACTCCCAACACCCAGAGCACGCCCACCGCTCCCAACCGCGCCGGCACTCTCCCGGCGATCCATCCGGACCGTGCGGCCCGCCTGCCTGTTCGAAGTTCTCTCACCGGTGTGCTCCAGCCCGTCCTGCCCACGCGCTCACGCCGCCCGCACCCTCACCCGCCTAGGCCCTCAGCTGCGAAACCGTCCGGAGCACCTCGTCGGCCGCGCGGATGGTCTGGCTGTTCATGTCGAACGCCCGCTGCGTGCGGATCAGCTCGATCAGCTCCTTCGTCGGGTCGACGTTCGAGGCCTCCAGCATCCCCTGCTTGAGCGTCCCGCGGTTGTCCGTCCCCGGCTCCCCGTTCTGCGGCGAGCCCGACGCCGCCGTCTCCACCCACAGGTTCTCGCCCACCGACTCCAGCCCCGAGGGGTTGATGAACGAGGTCAGCTCCAGCCGACCCACCTCGCGCGGGTCGATGTCCCCCGGCGTCGTCACCGTCACCACGCCGTTGGACGAGATCGAGATCGACTGCGCATCCTCCGGGATCGTCACCACCGGCTGCAGACGCCGGCCCTGGTCGTTGGCCATCACGATCTCACCGTCGGAGTTGAGCGTGAAGTTCCCCGCCCGCGTGTACCCCGTCCCCCCGCCCAGCTCGTTCTCCGTCGCCACCCGGAAGAACCCGTTCCCCTCGACCATCACGTCCAGCATCCGGCCCGTCGACAGCGGCGAGCCCTGCTCGAAGTTCTGCTGCGTCCCCGACACCTTCACGCCCAGCCCGATGTACAGCCCCGTCGGACGCTGGTCGCTGTTGGCGTTCTCCGTCCCCGGCTGCGCACGCTCGATGTACATCAGGTCCTGGAAGTTCGTCCGGGACTCCTTGAACCCCGGCGTGTTCACGTTCGCCAGGTTGTTCGCCGTCACGTCCAGCGCCGTGTTGAGCGCCGACAGACCCGTCGAGGCCGATTGAAGCGCGATGATCGCCATGACTTCCCCTTACGCGATCCGCCCGAACTGCGTGATCGCCCTCTCCAGCAGCTTGTCCTGCGCCGTGATCATGCTCAGGTTGCCCTGCACGTCCCGCCCCGCTTCCTGCAGGTCCAGCATCGCCCGGATCGAATCCACCGACGACTGCTCGCGCATCCCCTGCATCACCTTGCCCCCGGCCCGCGACGCGCTGCCGATCGCCGCCGCCGGCGCCGTGAACAGGTTGTTCCCCGACTTGGTCAGCTTCGCGCGGTCCGGGATGTCCACCACCCGCAGCCGCGCCACCTCCACCCCGCCCTGGCTGATCGTCCCGTCCGCCCCCACCGTGATCTTCCCCGTCCCCGTCAGGTCGATCGGACGGTTCTGCGCATCGAGCACCGGCATCCCCGTCGATTCCATCAGCAGCCGACCGCCGCCCCCGAGCGTGAACCGCCCGTCACGCGTCAGCCGCAACCGGTCCGCCGTGCCCGACGTCTGCGACCGCACCACGAAAAACCCATCCCCCTGGATCGCAAAGTCCAGGTCGTTCCCCGTCTCCTCCAGCGAACCCTGCTCGAAGCTCGTCCGCGGCGGCGCCAGCTGCAGGCCCCCGCCCAGCCGCTCCAGCAGCGCGTTCGACGGCAGGTACCCCAGCCCGTCCTCCTGCCGCGCCGCCAGCCGCTGCCGGCTCGCTGGAGTGTCGGGCTTGAACCCCGGCGTCGTCACGTTCGCCAGGTTGTTCGCGTACACATCCTGAATGGACATCGCCGCCTGGGCGCCCGATGCGGAGATGTTGAGTCCGTAATCCATGCGCGATCTGACCGGACCCACCACAAGTCCCGTGCCACCCCGCGCACCCCATGCCCGGGCGCACCGGCACCGCCCGCCGACCTCGCGCCGCCGATCCCACCATCCCCGCAGCGCAAAACCCGCGCCCGGACCGCGTCTTCAGTTGTTCGAGCAAGACCCGCGCGTCTTCCCGCACGGACAACAACCCCCACCCCCACCCCCACCCCCGCCAACCGTCAGCGACGCCCCGCCCCCGCCTGTTTGGAACGTCGAGTGCTTCCGTCGGAACTCCCGGCCCCTGCCCTCCGGATCCTCCACCGGCGCATCGGCCTGCGACATCGGCCGGATCAACTC
>JBGAOZ010000051.1:0-13305 GCA_044221545.1 Phycisphaerales bacterium | reverse complement strand
CCCGCCCTCTCAGCCGCCCCTCGTTTCCTCTCTCAAAACAACTTCTGCTGGTCCTTCACATCCTTCACCCGGTTCTGCAGCTGCGCCAGCTCCACCAGCAGATCGTCCACGCTCTTGAACTTGCGGTACTCGCTCGCGAACCGGATGTACGCCACCTCGTCCAGGTCCTTGAGCTTCTGCATCACGCGCTCGCCCACCGCCCGCGACTCCACCTCCCGGTCGAACTCCCGGTGCAGCTCCTCCTCGATCTGGTCGACCAGGTGCTCCTTCACATCCTCCGCCACCGGCCTCTTCCCGAAGGCCGCCATGATCCCACGCATCACGTTGTCGCGCGAGAACGGCACCCGCGTCCCGTCACGCTTGATCACCACCAGCCGCGCGGTCTGCTCTACCCGCTCGTACGTCGTGAACCGCTTCGAGCACCCCAGGCACTCTCGCCGACGGCGCACCACCCGCGCACCATCAGACTCGCGGCTGTCGATCACCTTGTCATTGTTCGCGTTGCAGTAGGGACAGATCAATGTACACCGCCCGTCGGGGAGTATTCGTGACTCTCCCCGAAGGGCGGTATGGTGACGACTCCCGACCGATCCGTCAAACCCCGCGCCCACGGATTCCCCGGGCGCGGCCCCCCGGATCCACCAGCCCACCGCGCCGACCCCCACCCGCACGGACCGCTACCGAGCCCCCACCGGCGCGATCTCCAGCACATCCGCCTCGATCTGCTCCCCCTTCTCGCTGGTGATCCGCACCTTCCCGCCCTCCGCGCTGATCCGCAGCGCTGCCGGCTCGCTCGAACGGAACATCGGCGCCAGGATCGGCACATCCGCGAGCACCGGCACCTCGACCCGCCGCACCCCCTCCAGCATCGCGCCCTCCTTGGCCGATTTGGACGCCGGCCGGGCGGCCTCCGACCAGTCCTCATCGATCAGCCCCACGATCCGCCTCACCATCGCCTCCTGCCCCGGCGCCGACATCATCATCAGCGAGTTGGTCCGCACCTCGGGCCCCCCCACCTGCGCCCCGGCCAGCCCGGGGCACGCCTCGATCGCCGCCCCGATCAACGCAGCGCACTGCACGGCGTCCACCCGCGCCAGCGGGATCGCATACGCCGTCGTCGCCTGCGAAGGCTCCGCCGCCGCGCTCGCCGCGTCCAGCGCCCTGGACAACCCGATCGCCAGCTCCACCTGCCGCGCCCCCGCCGACACCCCCAGCCGCCTCTGCGTCTCATCCACCTCGATCATCCGCGCCCCCGCCGGCGACTTGGCCGACGGCACCGCGTTGAACACCCTCGACAGCAGCTCGCGCACCTTCGTCGGGCTCGCGTGCTCGAGCGTCACCCGCTCGTTGCGGCGCTCCACCCCCGAAGCCTCCGCGTGGAACCTGTCCCTCAACCGGTCGTCCTCCATCCCGCCCACCTTCCCCGGGCCGGCCTTCCCCGCCCCCTTCAGCTCCCCCAGCACCCACTCGACCTGCTCGAGCATCCGCCGCGGCGCCTTCACGAACACCTTCGTCCCGTACACCGTCACGCTCGCCCGGTCCCCGCCATTGTCCGCCCAGTTCTCCGGCTCCACCAGCCCCGAGAACAGCTTCGCGATGTTCTCCGCCGCCTCCTGCGCCTGGTCCCGGTTCTCCGCATCGTTCCCCAGCCGCTCGCGCACCACCTCGGAAAGGTCGTACGTCACCAGCTTCGTCTCCTTGCGGTCGAAGTACGCGGTGGATGCGATCGCCAGCCGCCCGTTCTCGACCCGGTACTCCAGCCGGTTCGTCGGCGGGCTCCCCAGCTCCTCGTTCATCCTCTCGAACAGCTCGTCCAGCGACATCGTCCCCTGCACATCCACGCCCACCTGCCCGTCGGGCACCATCCCGGAGTTCCCGACCAGATCCCGCAGAGACAACCAGTGCACGGACAACGGCTTGTTCGCCGACTGGCCCATGAACTCGAACAGGGCGTCCCAGTTCATCTGCTGCGTGCCCGAGCTGGTCACCATCACCTTCGACAGCGCCCCCGACTCCGGCGGCGCCTCGCCCGCCCGGAACACCGCCGACTGCACCACCGGGCCCGAGTGCCGCATCAGCGCCGCCCCGCCCAGCACCGCCGCCGAAGCCGTCATCACCATCAGGAAGTTCATGATCAGTCTCCTTCGCGGCGCTGACCGCGCCGCGCTGTACCGCCGTGCCATCACCCCGGCGTCCCCAAGCTCCGCGATCGCCCGCGCCGCCGCCCGGGACTCGGCCACGCCCGTCACCATCAGCTCCCGCACACGCTCGCTCAGGTGGAACTCAAGCTCATCGCACACCTGCTCACGCTCATCGACCGGCAGCCGCAGCGACCCACGCAGCGCTGCCAGCCACGAACCGATCGCACCCCCCACCTCACCCCCCACCTCACCCCCCACCTCATCCCCGACGAGGTCCGACGACGGCCCGTCCCCGCCCGGCCGTTTCCGATCCGGCCCATCGCGATCCGGCCCATCATCCGTCAGCCTCAACGCTGCGCTCACGGCCGCACCTCCCGCTCCCGGTCGGCGCCCTCGCCGCCGATGAACAGGTCGATCACCCGCCGCCACGTCCGGTGCGCATCCACCCGCGCCGACAGCCGCTTGCGACCCTTGGCCGTCAGCCGGTACCACTTGCGCTTGCGACCCGATGCCCCGCCCTCCTGCTCACCCTCCCCCGCCTCCCGCCGCTCGCTGCGCACCTCCTCCACGCTCCCGGAGATCAGCCCCTCGGCCTCCAGCTCGCGCAGCAGCGGGTACAGCACCCCGGGCGTCATCCGGATCTGCCGGTCCGACCGGACCGACACCTCCTTCGAGATCGCGTACCCGTACATCTGACCCGCGCCCTCCAACAGCGACAGGATCACCAGCTCCGCGTTATCCCTCTGCGAATCCCGGCTCAGCATCGCACACCTCAACAGTCTTCCGGCCCCACCCCCAGCCGCGCACGCGCCACTCTCGTCGACCAATATATCGGCCGCCGATATATCTGTCAATCCCACTTTGCACCTTTCCTCCCCCCTCGCCCGCCCGCCCCCGGCTCGCTTCGCGCACCCCTCCCTCCTACGTTGCCCGCACGTGCCCGACCCCGCCACCGAACCCCGACCCCCACGCAACGTCGCCGTCGTCACCGGCTCGCGCGCCGAGTTCGGGCTCCTCAAGCCCGTCATGCACGCGATCGCCCGCAGGCCCGACCTCCGGCTCATGGTGATCGCCGCCGGCTCCCACCTCATCTCGCCCGGCGAAACCTTCTACGACGTCAAGCGCGACTTCGCGATCGCCGACACCGTCCCCATGCAGATCGCCGGCCGCATCGGCCGCGCCGAGGATGCCGACGCCGTCGGCCGCGGGATCGCACGCTTCACCCGCTCGTTCACCTCCCTCAACCCCGACTGGGTCGTCGTCCTGGGCGACCGCATCGAGGCCTTCGCCGCCGCCGCCGCCGCCTCCATCGGCGGATGGGCTCTGGCCCACCTGCACGGCGGCGACCGCGCCGAGGGGATCGCCGACGAGGCCATGCGCCACGCGATCTCCAAGCTCGCCCACCTGCACCTGCCCGCCACCGCCCTCTCGGCCGATCGGCTGGCCCGCATGGGCGAGCCCGCCGCCCGCATCCACACCGTCGGCTCGCCCGCGATCGACGACCTGGACTCGATCCCACAGCTCTCCGACCAGCAGTACGCCCAGCTCGGCTCCCCGCGCGCCGTGCTGCTCTTCCACCCCGTCGGCCGCCACGACGAGGCCGAGGAGTGGTCCGCCGCCGCGCTCATCGAGGCCCTCCGCCGCGCCGAGCTGCTCGACCACGCCCTGGCGCTGCACCCCAACCACGACCCCGGCCGCCGCGGCATCCTCCGCGCCCTCGAGCCGGCGATCCCCGAGTCCAGGCTGCTCCGCCACCTGCCGCGCGAGATGTTCATCGGCCTGCTCAAGCGGGTCGCCGCCGCCGGCGGGCTGCTGGTGGGCAACAGCTCCTCGGCCCTCATCGAGGCCGCCGCGCTCGGGCTCCCCGTCGTCGATGTCGGCGATCGCCAGGCCGGCCGCGAGCGCGCCGCCAACGCCGTCCACGCCCCCGACGGCGACCCGCTGGCGCTCGCCGACGCCATCGGCCGCGCCATGGAGATCGACCGCCACCGGATCACGCACCCCTACGGCGCCGGCCGCGCGGGCGAACTCGCGGCCGACTGGCTGGCGCGCACCGACCCGCGCGCCCCCGGCTTCCTGCGCAAGCACAATTCCTACTGACCCTGCGCCACCCGGGCCTTCTGCTCATCCAGCAGCGACTGGATCAGCCCCTCGCCCAGGTCCAGCGGGTACGTGATGTCCCGGATCACACCCGCCCCGTCGACCACGAACGTGCGCGGGATCCCGCCCACCCGGTAGGACAGGAACACCGAGCGGTCCGGATCGCAGCCCACCCACCCGTCCATCGCGTTGCGGCCCAGGAACTCCTCGGCCTTGTCCCGCGGCTCGTCGGTGATCGAGACGAACACCACCGGCTCGCCCCTGAAACGCTCGACCAGGCGGTTGAGGTGCGGGATCGCTGCGCGGCACGGGGCGCACCAGGTCGCCCAGAACTCGATCACGGTCACCTTCCCGCGCAGCGACGACCAGTCGGCGCTGCGGCCGTCGGGCCCGCGCACGAACTGGTCGATCGTCAGCTCCGGCGCGGCCGTCCCGACCTCGGGCATCGGGGGCACCACCAGAACATTCTCGCCGGGCGTGCTCTGGCACCCGGCCAGGCCCCCCCACAGGCCCGCCCCCAGGGCGCAGCGGGCCGCCAGGACCACGATGCGAAGCCTCGTTCTGCCCGTCATTTCAGGGCCTTTCCGCACTTGGGGCACACGGGAGGGTTCTTGGAGGCCGACCGCGCCGGCTTGGGGATCGCCTTGCCGCACTGCGGGCAGGTGATCGCCCGCGCGGTGGTGGTCTTGGAGCACCTGGGGCACGGGGGCGTGCCGTCGGCGTGCTTCTCGTAGAACGCCCCCAGGTCGGCGACGCTGATGGAGAACTCCCCGCCGCACGCCGGGTCGGTGCACACCCACAGGGTCCCCCGCGGGGTGTCGGTGGCCGGGCCGCGCAGGCTGCCCACGGAGCGCCACACGAAAAAGCTGCACGCGAGCACCGCGATCGTGGCCGCGATGAGCTTGGTCCGCGGGGTCACTTCCAGTACTCCTCGTGCGGGACGCCGTCGTTGTTCCACTTGCGCTTGGCCTGGTCGGTGTCCTCGACCAGGTCCCGCTGCTTGTGCGCAGCGCCGTGCCCGTCGGCCCAGAGGACGTTGGAGCTGCCGAAGTGCCGCGGGCTGGGCCACTCGGCGTCGACGTTGTCGGTCGGGTCCAGCGCCGTGTCCCAGTTGAAGTCCGACTTGCTGTCGGCGATCGCGACCATCTCCGAGGGGAACTGCACGCGCGACTCGCGGACCTCGCCCCAGTTCTTGTCGCCGATCCACCCGCCCAGGCCCAGGTGGGGCTTGGTGAACTCCTGCACGCCCCAGTCGTTGTACCCGTAGCTGAACCCGCTCTTGTTGGTGAGCCGCCGCTCGTTCTCCTCGTAGCCGAACTCGGCCTTCGCGCCGTTCTGGAAGACCCGCTGCCACTTGAAGGTCGGGTCGTTGGAGGGGCAGAAGAAGATCTGGTGGTTGCCGGCCATGTACACGCGCAGGCGCGGCGGCCAGACGATGTACGGCGTGCTCGTCGGCGTGTGGTGGCCGGGGAAGTACGTGCGGTTGTCGAACTGGTACTCCACCAGCGCGGTGCCCATCTGGCGCACGTTGGAGAGGCACACCGCGCTCTTGGCCGCCAGGCGCGACTGGCCAAGGGCCGGCAGCAGGATGCTCAGCAGCAGCCCGATGATCGAGATGACCACCAGCAGCTCGATGAGCGTGAACGCGCGGCGCTGCGGTACGGATCTGCCCATGGCCTCCCTTGCCTGGCGCCGCGACCGGCGCTCCCCGCATCCTCAGTTCACCACGAATGACCGCCCGTTGCAAGCCCCCGGACCGGGGGTGTTCCGCCCATCACTTGCCGACGCAGAACGTGGAAAAGATCCGTCCCAGCACATCGTCGGGGGCGACGCGGCCGGTGAGCTCCCCCAGGGCGTCGCAGGCGCGGCGGAGCGACTCGGCGAGCAGCTCGGGATCGGGGAGCCGCCGGGGGCCGGCCCGCCGCAGCGCGGCCCGGCAGTCCCGGATCGCCGAGCCGGCCTCGAACAGGGCCCGGCGATGGCGGGGGATGGAGATCGCATCGGCGGCGGCGGACGAGCCGCCGACGGCGGCGTCGGCGAGCGCGCGGCGCAGGGGACCCAGGTGCCAGCCGTCCAGGGCGCAGACGGCCAGGGCGCCGGCGGTGTCGGGGCGCGGCCCGGGCAGGTCGGCCTTGGTGCGCACGCGGATGGTGCGCGCGGCGGGCGCGACGTCGGGGATCGGCTCGAAGCGGCCCGAGGGATCGCAGTGGATGATGATGTCGGCGTGCGCGAGCGCGTGGCGGGCGGCGTGCTGGGCGGCGGCGGCGCTGGGGCCGTCGAGGGTGGCGCCGGGGTCCAGGCCGGGGAGGTCCATGAGCTCGACGGGCCCGGCGCCGGGGGCGGCGCGGCCGAGCTCGAGGGTTTCGCGCAGGCAGTCGCGCGTGGTGCCAGGTATGTCGGAGACCACCGCGCGGCGGCGGCCCAGCAGGGTGTTGAAGAGCGTGCTCTTGCCCGCGTTGGGAGGGCCGACCAGCGCGGCGACCGGCAGCGCGCCGGCGGCCTCGCGCGGGCCGGCGCCGGCGAGCAGGGGCGCGATCTGAGATTCGAGGCGTGCGAGCCGGGCGTCGAGCGTGGGCGCATCGATGGCGACTACATCTTCCTGGTCGGTGAAGTCGATGCCGGCCTCGACGAGGGCGAGCAGGGTGAGCAGTTCATCGGCCCAGGCGCGGTAGGCAGCGCCGGTCGAGCCGGCCAGGAGCCGGCGGGCGGCGTCGAGCTGGTCGCGCGAGCGGGCGGAGATGATCGCCGCGACCCCTTCGGCCTGGTCGAGGGTGAGTTTGCCGGCCATGAAGGCGCGCGCGGTGAACTCGCCGGGCCCGGCGAGCCGGGCGGGCGGGTCGACCGGGAGCGTGAGCAGGCGCTGGAGCAGGCGGTCCACGAGGGTCGGGTTACCGGGGATCTGGAGCTCGAAGGAGTGCTCGCCGGTGTAGGAATGGGGGGCGAGGAACCGGCAGACCAGGGCGGGGAGGGCGGGGCCGTGGTCGGTGAGGCGCAGGCGCGAGGTGTAGGCGCCGCGGGCGCGGGGGATGGGAGACTCGGTGATCGCATCGAGCAGTTCGCCGGCGCTGGGGCCCGAAGCGCGGAGGATGGCGCGGGGGGAGAAGCCGGGCGCGGAGGCGAGCGCGAGGATGGTGGAGGATGCGGGGTTCACGGGAAGGGTTGAGGATGTGGGGGTTCAGGTGGAGGAATCGGTGGGCGGGTCGCCCCACAGGGACTGGCCGGTGTTGCGTGAGGCGTACCAGGCGTTGGTGGTGCGGCGGAGTTCGGCGAGGAAACCGAGGCCTGCGATCCGGTCGGTGAGGAGGGTGACGGTGATGGAGGTATCCTCGGCGTGGATCGCGGAGAGGGTGATGCCGGTGCGTTCGGCGATCGCGGAGGCGGTGGCGATCACGGTGGCGCGGGTGCGCGGGTCGGCGAGCGGGGAACCCTCTCGGGCGGTGAGTCGCATGGTGGCGCCGGCGTTCTGGGTGGTGGCCGCGGTGGCGGGCGGGGGCGCGAGGCGCTGGAGGATGAGTTCGGCGGCGGCCTGGAGGTCGGGGGTGGGTGAGTCGGGGGAGAGGAGGAAGCAGCGGTCGGGGGCGAGTCCGGCGGCGAGCGCGGAATCGACATCGCGCTGGCGATCACCGACGGAGAAGGCATCGGCGAGGTTGATGGAGAGTTCATCGGCGGCGGCGAGGATCATGCCGGGTCCGGGTTTGCGCCAGGAGTGTTCGCGGGTGAGGGAGGGGACGTTGCCTTTGGGGTGGAAGGGGCAGATGTAGAAGGCCTCGATGATGCCATCGCCGATGAGGGCGCGGACGCGGTCGTTGATGGCGATCGCGGTGTTGATGGGGATGGCGCCGCGGGCGATGCCGCCCTGGTTGCTGTTGACGATGAGGCGGAGGCCGGCCTGCTTGAGGCGGGCGCAGGCGATCCTGACGCCGGGGAGGAGTTTGACGAGGGCGGGGTCGGTGACATCGCCCGGGTTTGCGGGTGGAGCCGGCGCCGGGAGGGCGTTGGCGTAGATCAGGGTGTCGTCGCGGTCGAGGAAGACGGCGGTCATGGGGGAAGGGTAGAGGCGGGGTGGGTTGGTGGGCGCGCGCTGGATCGGGGACGCGGCGGGATTCGGCGGGCGTGAGCGAGGGCAGGGTGGGAGGGGAGGGCTTGGGGGGCGCGGCGACGGGGAGGGGGTCGGCGACCGAGTGGGTGGGGCGATTCTCGGGGTCGGGCGGATCGGGATCGGGTGAGTCGGGGTCGGTGGGTGGGGTGGTGGCGGCGCGGCGTTCGAGGGATTCGTGGATTTTGAGGAGGGAGTTGGCCGCGCGTCGGACGGTTTCGGCGTGGCGGTGGTTGATGATGTTGGTGGTGAGAATGGCGTTGAGGGCGGCGAGCGATTTGACGACGCCTTCGGCGGCGAGCGCACGGGCGCGGGCCTCGGCGACATCGGCGACGGTGGAGAGGATGTCGGCGCAGGCGCGGCGTTTGATCCAGGCGCCGATCTTGAGGACGGAGGCGCCGGTGTCGGTGGCGATCTCGGAGGTGGGCTTGTCGGTCTGGAGGAGCTGGTTGAGGAGGGTGTTGAGTTCGTCGCGTGTGAGCTTGTCGGAGATGTCGGCGGTGATGGTGGGGTTGGCGAGCGAGCGGTTGGCGTTGAGCATGGGTTCGAAATTACCGCTCGGGGGGTGGGGCGCAAAGCGGATCTTCGTCAAAGCGCGCACAAGCGTGGACATCGGGTGCAGATTTGCGCACAAAGGGTGACATTGGGGAGGTGTTGGGGTGGGGGGATCTCAAGTCTCAAACGGATGGGGAGATAGGGAGATAGGAAGGCAGGAAGACTCACCACGGAGACACAGAGGGCACAGAGAAGAGAGCAAGCGGCCTGGGGCGCCGGAGAGACGGAGAGACGGAGTGAGATGGAGTACACACAGGCGGGACGCCTGTGCCACGAGATGGAGTAGACACAGGCGGGACGCCTGTGCCACGAGATGGGGTAGACACAGGCGGGACGCCTGTGCCACGAGATGGAGTAGACACGGGCGGGATGCCTGTGCTGCGAGATGGGGTAGACACAGGCGGGATGCCTGTGCCGCGAGATGGAGTAGACACAGGCGGGATGCCTGCGCCGCGAGATGGGGTAGATGGATCGGGGGAGCCTGCGCGGTGTTCAGGGGGTGAGGGTGGGGGTGCTGGTGGGAGAGGGTTGGTTGAGGTGGTGGAGGAGGGCGGTGAGGGAGTAGATGCCCAGCGCGGCGAGGGTGACGGCGAGCGCGGCGGCGGCGATCGTGAGCTTGAGCCAGCGGATCTGGCGATCGATGGGGAGTCGGTGGATGGGTCGGCCGACGAGGGCGGCGAGCCTGCACTGGCGTGTGTGGATGGAGCCGTGGCGCCAGGTGAATTTGCGGAGGGGGAGACCGGAGGAGTGTGCGACGGTGGTGAGGGCGGTCTGCATCGCGGTGACGGCTTCGGGGGTGACGGTGGGGCTGGGGAGGGTGAGGCCCTCGGGGGTGGTGAGGCGGCTGGTGGCGATCGCGGCGTAGGCGTCGGCCTGCCACTCGAAGCGCCGGCTGACGAAGCCCATGACGGCCAGGGCGCCGGCGAGCGAGACGAGGGCGAGCAGGGATCCGACGGAGTTGGAGGCGGCGGCGTCGGGTCCGGCGAGCGCGAGGGCGAGGGCACCGAGGGCGAGCCCGGCGCCGATGACGGTGGTGACCATGGCAGCGCCGAGCCAGGGGAGGTGGTGGTGGTGGATGTGTCCGACCTCGTGCGCGGCGACGGCCTCGACCTGGGGCGGGGCGAGGTGGTCGAGGAGTGCGTCGGTGAGGAGGATGTAGCGGAGGGGCCAGAATAGTCCGACGGCGGCGCCGTTGAGCATGAGCCCGTGGGTGCGCCAGACCAGGAGGTTGGTGATGCGGACCTTGGCGCGGGTGCAGAGGGCGAGGAGGGAATCGCGGAGGGGTCCGGGCCCGAGGGGGATGGTGTCCCACACGATGCGCAGGCCCAGGGGCATGAGGAAGAAGACGACGGCGACCCCGGCGAGCTGGATGATGTCTGCGAGCGTGCGGCGGTCGGGGTTGAGGACCCGGGCGCCGGTGTCGGGATCGTTGACGGTTCCGAGGAGTCGGGGGGCGAGGGTCTCGACGGTCTCGGACCAGGCCAGGAGCATGCAGAGTGGGATGAGGATGAGCAGGACGTGGTAGCGGAGGTTGCTGAGGACGAACTGCCAGCGTGTGACGATGGGGTAGAGGGGTTTTCCGGAGTCGAGATCGCGGACGAGGGTGGCCTCGCGGATGCGGCGTTCGATGGGTTCGAGGGACCACCATCCCAGGGACCAGGCGAGCAGGACGGGGGCGAGGATGATGAGCTCGTCGAGGAGGACGAGGTCGGTGGTGTAGTGGCGGATGGCGTCGACCCATCCGATGTACCAGACGTTGAAGATGTGGAGGGCGACGGCGAGCAGGCGGGCGCGTCGGACGATGTCTTCGGCGCGTCGGACGGCGGCCCAGGAGCCGGTGCGGTCGACGCGACGTCCGAGGCGTTTGATGGCGAGGTGGGTGGTGAGGATGAGGGCGGCGAAAGAGGCGAGCGACCAGAGAATGGCCAGGGGAGGGGAGAGCTCGGGTCGGGGCGCCGATGGGCCCATCGAGTCGTGCACGTAGACGGAAACGAAGCAGAGGATGAGGAAGAGCTGGATCATCCGGGCGTGTGGGTGCGGGTGCGGAGTGCACCGGCGGCCTGGATGAGGGTACGGCAGCGGTCGGGATCGATGGGATTGGACCAGAGGCCGTCGTGTTTGATGTAGGAGCCGACGATGAGGGCGTCGGCGTGCGCGAGGAGAGCGGGGAGCTGGTCGGGGGTGACGCCCGAGCCGACGAGGACGGGGAGTCTGGAGGCCTGGCGGGCTTCCTGGACATCGACGGGTGAGGTGGGGGAGCCGGTGAAGGCGCCGGTGACGATGAGGGCATCGGCGCCGAAGAACTCGGCGGTGTGGGCGGCATCGGCGAGGGAGATGTCGGCGGTGATGGCGTGGGAGGCGTGTTTTTTCTTGATGTCGCAGAAGATCTTGATGTGATCGGCGCCGATGGAGCGGCGGTAGCGGAGGAGGGGACCGGCGGCGGCGTCGGGGAGGAGGCCTTCATCGGCGATGTGGGCGTAGATGAAGTTCTCGCAGCGGATGAACTGGGCATCGGCGGCGAGGGCGACCGCGAGCGCTTCGTGCTCGCCGCGGGAGAGGATCTGGATTCCGAGGGGGAGGCTGGTGGCGTGGCGGATGGCGAGCGCGAGCGCGGTCATGGCGGCGGTGGTGTGGGGGGGGTGGGGGGAGTTGATGTAGGGCCGGTCGTGCATGTTCTCGAGGATGAGTGCATCGAATCCGGCGGCGTGGAGGGCTTTGGCTTCGGAGACGGCGAGCGCGGTGATGTCGCGGAGGGAGCGCTGGGAGAGGGGCGAGGCGGGGAGGGCGTGGGCGTGGACCATGCCGATGAGGGACTTGGGGGGGAGCATGGGGGAGGGTAGAGAGCGGGGAAGACGGGGCGGGGGGAGAGCTTGGGAGTTGCGGTGGGGAGTTGGGGTCTGGAGTCTGGGATCAGAAGGCGGAATTTGAGACTTGAGATTTGAAAACAAGAGCCGGGGACCGGGGACCGGAGACGAGAGACCAGTGACCAGAGATCAGAGATCGGAGACCTGAGATCTGAGGCTAGGTTGAGGGCGAGATCAGGCTTTGATGATGCGGGCTTTGGGGGGGGTGGGGGTGGTGAGTTGGGACATGGCGTCGCGGGTGTCGATGATGAGGGGGGCGTGGTTGGCGAGCAGGGAGTAGTCGATGGCGGAGTGGTGTGTGATGATGATGACGGCGTCGGTGTTGGCGAGCGTGGAGGGGGTGAGGGGCTGGCTGGTGAGTTCGATGCGGTACTTGCGCATGGGTGGGAAGGTGGGGATGTGGGGGTCGTGGTAGTGGACGATGGCGCCGGCGTCCATGAGGAGTTCGATGATCTCGGCGGCGGGGGTTTCGCGGACGTCGTCGATGTCGGGCTTGTAGGCGAGCCCGATGACGAGGATGCGTGAGTTCTTGAGGGGTTTGGAGTCGTGGTTGAGTGCTTCGGCGGTGCGGGCGAGCACGTAGGCGGGCATGGCGTGGTTGATCTCGCCGGCGAGTTCGATGAAGCGTGTGGAGTGTCCGAGTTCGCGGGCTTTCCAGGAGAGGTAGTAGGGGTCGATGGGGATGCAGTGTCCGCCGAGTCCGGGTCCGGGGTAGAAGGGCTGGAAGCCGAAGGGCTTGGTGGAGGCGGCCTTGATGACCTGCCAGATGTCGATGCCCATGGGGGTGAGGACGGTCTTGAGCTCGTTGACGAGGGCGATGTTGACGGCGCGGTAGATGTTCTCGAGGAGCTTGGCGGACTCGGCGATCTCGGCGGTGGGGACGGGGATGACGTGGTCGATGGCGGCGGAGTAGAGGGCCTGGCCGACGCGGGTGCAGGCGTCGGTGATTCCGCCGATGAGTCGTGGGATCTGGCGGGTCTCGATGTTCTTGCGGCCGGGGTCTTCGCGTTCGGGGCTGAAGACGAGGAAGAACTCGTGCCCGACGCGGCAGGGGGAGGCGAGGGCGGCGGCGGCGGATTCGAGGATGGGGAGGCAGAGCTGGCGGGTGGTGCCGGGGTAGCTGGTGGATTCGAGGGAGATGAGGGTGCCGGGCCGGAGGACGTTGGCGAGCAACTGGGTGGACTGGATGACGTAGGAGAGGTCGGGCTCGCGGTGTGGCCCGAGGGGAGTGGGGACGCAGAGGACGACGGCATCGCACTCGGAGAGGCGTGAGGGGTCGGAGGTGGGCTCGAAGCGTGGGGAGGCGGCGAGATCCTTGAAGAACTGCTCGCCGAGGTGGATGAGGTAGCCCTCGGCGCGGCGGAGCTTGTCGATCTTGGCCTGATCGATGTCGAAGCCGGTGACGGCAAATCCGGCATCGTGCATGGCGCGGACGAGGGGGAGGCCGACGTATCCGAGTCCGACGATGCCGATGCGGGCCTTGCGGGCGTTGAATTTGTCGATGAGGGTCTGGTAGTGCATGGGGAGGCTCGACGGGCGACGGGGATGG
>JBGAOZ010000019.1:0-101676 GCA_044221545.1 Phycisphaerales bacterium | reverse complement strand
GGTCGGGATCGGCTGGGGTCGGCGGGGCCGGCTGGAGGAGGCGCGGGGCGAAGTTCTGGGACGCGGGCGGGGGTGGGTGGGTGGGGGCTGGGTGAGGGGCGCGGGTGATGTCGGGTGTGCGGGGCGGGGGGCGGCGCGGAGGGGAGGGAAGTGCCCACGCGGGGGGTCGGTCGGGCCGATAGAGGAGGGCCGGACCGCGCGAGCGTGCGCGCGGGGCGAAGTTCCTTCGGACCCGAGGCCAAGACCCGCGTGGACAAATCCAGTCTCATCGGAGCGCTGATCGGTCTGTTCTGCATCAGCTTCGTGGCGTACGAGGGATCGCACGGCCACCTGGAGATGTACTTCTCCCAGGAGGGCGTGTTCACGGTCATCGGCGGCTCGATCAGCGTGGTGTTCATGGCGTTGCCGCTGGACAAGGTGCTGTCGCTGCCGCAGTACATCAAGCGGTTCCTGTTCCACAAGGGCAAGAGCCCGGCCGAGGTGATCAAGATCATCAACATGTTCAGCGAGAAGGCGCGGCGCGACGGGATCCTGGCGCTGGAGGCGGAGATCGCGAAGATCGACGACAAGTTCCTGGCGTCGGGGCTGAAGATGGCGGTGGACGGGGTGGACCCGACGGCGATCGAGTCGACGCTGCGGATGGAAGTGCTGGCGATGCAGGACCGGCACAAGGCGGGGAAGAAGTTCTTCGACCTTGTGAAGCTGTACGGGCCGGGGTGGGGGCTGGTGGGGACGCTGATCGGGCAGATCGGCATGTTCGGCCAGCTGGGCGGGGGCGACGTGGGGGCGATGGGAAAGATGCTGGCGCTGGCGGTGGTGGCGACGATGTACGGCACGGTGCTGGCCAACGCGATCGCGGGGCCGATCGGGGACAAGCTGAGCCTGCGTTCGGCGGAGGAGATCCTGACCAAGGAGATGATGCTCCAGGGGATCCTGTCGATCCAGGCGGGGGACAACCCGCGCGTGACGCTGGACCGGATGATGGCGTTCGTGCCGCCGGTGGGCCGCGAGAAGCTGAAGATCGCGGCGTAGGGGCGGGGGTACCGAGCGGGGGCTGGTGTGAACCATGGCCGAGCACGAGAACGAGCACGGTGAAGAGGAGAAGGGCCACGGTGGTGGCCACGGTGGCGGCCATGGCGGGGGCCACGGCGGGGGCGGGGGGCACGAGGAGGGGCACGAGGGTGCGCCCGAGTGGCTGATCTCGTTCGCGGACAACACGGCGCTGATGATGGGGCTGTTCGTGATCCTGCTGGCGGTGAACATGGGCCCCAAGGCGACCAAGGCGGCCGAAGGGGAGAAGGCCGACAAGCCCTCGGAATCCAACACGCAGATGCTGGACCTTGCGATCGGGATCCGGGAGGCGTTCCACAACCCGGTGGACCGCAACTCGACGGACCCGAGGGAGCAGCCGCTGGTGCGGCGGCTGCGCGAGAAGGCCACGGGGGCGACGGTGGACGAGGGTCCGACGAAGAAGGGGCCGCAGAGCGAGTCGATCAAGCCGACGGAGTACTCGGCGATCGGCGGGAAGATTCCGTTCGACGACGGCTCGACGATCCTGAGCGGGACGGCCAAGCAGAAGATCGCGGACATCTCGGCGAAGGTGGCGCAGCTGCGCTTTGTGGTGGAAGTGCGGGGCCACACGACGCCGGCCGAGTCGATGCGCAACGAGGAGCGGTCGCGCAAGCTCAGCTACGAGCGGGCGATGGCGGTGGCGCAGGCGATGGCGGTGCAGGGTGTCTCGTGGCAGCAGATGCGGGTGGTGGCGTGCGGGGACTCCGACCGGCTGGTGGCGCGGACGTACGACCGGGAGCAGGACCGCCAGAACCAGCGCGTGGAGGTCATCCTGACCAAGGACGTGGTCGCCGACGACCCGTACACGCGCGAGGTGAACAAGGCGTCGGGTGAGCGCGGGGCGGGGGAGAGCAAGGCCAAGCCGCAGGCCGAGGACGCCCCGCCGGACAAGGATGCGCCGGGAGCGGATTGAGATGCCCCGCCGACGGGCGTCGCGCGGACACCACACGCTGATCAGGGATCACGGGGGATGCATCGCCCGGGGGGTCAAGCGCCCGCCAGGGGGCGGAGGACCGCGCGGACGGGGCTGGCGTCGAAGCCCTCGAGCGGGAGGGGGAGCGCGATCAACTCGTACTGGTGATCGGGGCCGGCGGGCACGTGCTTGAGGATGAGGCCCTCGAGGATGGCGATCCCGTGCGCGAGGATGGCGTGGTGGGCTTCGAGATCCTTGGATGAGAAGAGGTCGACGCTGGGGGTGTCGATGCCGATGGTGCGCACGCCGCGGCCGGCGAGGTCGTCGACGAGTTCGACCGAGAGGGCGGAGAAGTCCTCGTTCCAGTTCTGCGGGTCGGCGACGCTGGCGGACCGCAGCAGGACGATGGGGGCGTGGAGGCGATCCAGGCCGCGGACATCGGCGGGTGTGATGCGTGCGCCGCGGGGCGCGGCGGCCTCGAGCACCTGGCAGTGGCCGAAGTAGCGGTCCAGGGGCATCTGCTCGATGGAGGGAGCATCCTTGCCGTAGTGATTGGGGCCGTCGGCGTGCGCGCCGAGGTGGACGGTCGCGTGCAGGGTGCTGAGGGTGATGTTGTCGCCCTTGCTGAGGTCGCAGAGGACCTGGCGTGAGGGCGGGGTGTCGCCGGGCCAGACCTTGAGGCGTGGCGAGATCGTGGGCGTGATGTCGATGAGGCGTGCGGCGGGCTCGGGGACGCGGACGGGCTCGGCGCGGGCCTGGGGCGTGAGGAGCGTGTCGGCGAGCGCGTGGACTTTGGAGCGCCAGGCGGGATCGTCGAGGCCGGAGTCGGGCGGGATCTGGGCGAGCAGGCGGTCGAGGACGGCGGCGAGTTGGTTGCCGCGGCGAAGGGCGTCGGTGTAGGGGACGGTGGAGAAGCTGACGAGGTTGTACTGGGGGAAGACGCGGTCGGGGAACATCTCGTGGATGGTGTGCTCGAGTTTCTTGCGGTACCGGAAGAGGGGTGAGGCGACGGAATCGCGCATCTCGACGAAGTTGGCGAGCGCCATGTCGGCGATCGCGTCGGAGTTGGGTTTGCGCTCGGATTCGTAGGCGAGCAGGGCGTCGTTCTGGTCGGGGTATTCGCGGAGGAGTCGTGCGAGGCAGATGACATCTTCGAAGGCGGCGTTCATTCCCTGTCCGTAGAAGGGGACGATGGCGTGCGCGGCATCACCGAGGAGGGCGACCTTGCCGTTCTTCTGCCAGGGGGAGCAGCGGACAGTGACGAGCGAGCCGGTGGGGTTGGCGAAGAAGTCCTGGGCGAGCGCGGGCATGAGGGCGGGGGCGTCGGGGTAGTGTTCTGAAAAGAACGCCTGGACGGATTCGATGTCGGCCGGCAGCGGGGCCGCGGCGGGGTCGCGCTCGCGGCGGGCGCGGAGGGTGGATTCGAGGTTGGCGAAGGAGTGGTCTCCTTCGAAGGGCCAGAAGAGGGTGTTGGTGAAGGAGCCGTCGGTGTTGGGGAGGGCGATCATCATCGCGGCGCCGCGGGGCCATATGTGCAGGGCGTTGGGGTCGAGGGCGAAGGGGGGAGAGAAGGAGGGGGATTGTGTAGACACAGGCGGGACGCCTGTGCCACTCGATTGGGTAGTGGGGGAAATGGCCGGGATGTGGAGTTCTTTGTAGCCGTGGCTGAGGTAGGACTGGGAGTACTCGAAGCGGTCGGTTTTCTGCATGGCGAGCCGGACGGCGGAGTAGGCGCCGTCGGCGGCGAGCACGAGGTCGGCGGTGGCCCGGGTGGTCGAGCCGTCGGGGGTTGCGAAGATGGCGGCGGGGGCGGCGAAGTCGACATCGAGGCAGGGGTGGTTGAAGTGAAGCGAGACGTTTTTCTCGCGGGCGGCGGCGTTGATGAGGGCGAGGTTGAGCCCGCCGCGGCTGAAGGAGTTGATGGCGTCGGCGGGGTTCTTGCTGTAGGGCTGGAAAGCCAGCGAGCCGTCCTTGGCGTGGATCATGCGGCCGCGCATGGGGATGGCGTGGCCGGCGAGGATCTCGCGGTCGAGGTGGACGGAGGCGAGGCCGGCGATCCCGCGGGCGGAGACGGCGAGGTTGATGGAGCGGCCGCCGGAGTAGCCCTTGGCGCGGGGGTCGGGTCGGCGTTCGTAGAGGCTGATGCGCCAGCCGTCGCGGGCGAGCGAGACGGCGAGCAGGGAGCCGGCGAGGCCGGCGCCGACGATGATCGCGTGGCGCGGGGGCATGGTGGAGGATAGGAGGAAAGCTCAAAGCTCAAATCAGCAAAGTTCACATGCAGAGCTCGGATTCGGAGGCGGGGAGAGAGCTGTCAGATCCGAGATCTGACAGCTGGAATATCGGTAGAATCAGCGCATGGCCGAAATCGCCCGGATCCAGTCGATCGAGGTGCTGCAGGATGTGAAGGCAGCGCTGCTGGACTTTGCCAAGGAGGCAGCGCTGACAATCACGGCGGTGGATGCGGATGTGCAGCGGGTGGGGCAGTGGCTGACGCTCGAGCGGCCGGCGCACTTCAAGCACGAGGTTCGCCGCCGGGAAGAGTCGGTCGAGGCGGCCAAGGCGGAGATCCGCCGCAAGGAGCTGGCCGCGTTCCCCAATCCGGCCGACACGGTGCTGGAGCGCAAGGCGCTCAAGCGGTGCAAGGAGAAGCTCGAGCGGGCGATGGAGAAACGCGACCGGGTCCGCAAGTGGGCGCCGGCGTGGGAGCGTGAGGCGACGCTGTTCAAGGGCGGGTGCGCGCCGCTCAACGAGGTGCTGCACCGGGAGATCCCGCAGGCGATCGCGAGGCTGGACAAGATGATCGCCTCGCTGGAGGAGTACTTCCGGATGGCAGCGCCGGCGACCGAGCCGGCCGACGGGAGCGGCCGGGGCGAGGGCGGGTCGATGGCGCGCGGGGGGGATGCCGCGGAGAAGGCGCTGGCGCACCCGGGGGATCGCTACGGCGGGCTGCGGGCGTTTGTGCCTTCGGAGAAGGACCGCCTGGACGTGCCGGACTTTGAGCTCTCGAAGCTGGACTGGCAGGCCGGAGTTCCCGGCCTGGTTGATTCGCAGGGTCTCGCGCGGCTCGACCTGGCGGGGCCCGGACCCGGCGCTGAGCAGCTGATCACGCTGGCGTGGCGGGCGTGCAAGGACGAGGCGGTGTACCTGGTGCGTCTGCCGCCCGCGGGCGGGGATGCATCGAGGGACACGGGGTGGTATGTCGGGCCGCTGGAGTACCCGGAGACGACCGGCGGCACGCGGGTGTGCCGGGTCGGCGAGTTGCTCGGGCAGCTGCCGGGGCTGGCGCCGATCCTGGCGCTCAAGGCCGGGACGCTAATGGTGATGCACCGGGGGATCATCAAGGCGGTGCTGGATGCGGACAACCGGGATGCCTGGGGAGTCGGGCTGGTGTAGAGGAGCGGTGCATGAGCGCGCAGGTGGCCAAGGCGAACCTGGTGGATGCCCTCAAGGCGCTGCACGAGCGCTGGGCGCGTGCCAAGACCATGTGGGACGACAAGGCGGCGAAGGATTTCCAGCGCCAGGTGATCGAGCCGATCGAGCCGCGGGTGCGAGCGGCGATCAAGGGGTTTGATCACGTGACCGAGCTGGTGGCGCAGGTGCGGCGCGAGTGCGGGGACGATGTGGGGGAGTAGGGGCGGGACGAGCGAGGGGCGGGCGATGTCGAACCTGGTGTGCCCATCGTGCCGGGAGCACTTAGGGGTTAGTGATGTCAACATCGAAGAAGGGATCGCGCTGTGCCGGGCGTGCTCCCGGGTATCCAGGGTCGCCGATTGCCTGGACGCCGCCGACGCTCGGGATGCCGCGGAACTGCCCGCGCCGCGCGGGTGCACCGTCGAGCAATCGGGCTCGCGGACGGTGGTCTGCGCGTCGATCGCCTCGATCGGCGGCTTCCTGGGGACTCTGTTCGCGTGCCTGTTCTGGAACTCCATCGTCTCGTGCTTCGTCTTCTTCGCGGCCTGCGGGCTGTACCTCAACCTGGTCGGGCCGCTGCCGTCGTGGGTTCCGCAGGTCAAAGGGTCGACGCCGCTGGCGATGTCGATCGGGATGGCCGTGTTCCTGATCCCGTTCGTGCTGGTCGGCCTGTACCTTGCGGCGTGCGTGCCGCTGTCGCTGGCGGGGTGCGTGCGGGTGACCCTGGACGGCATGGACGGATCGACGTTCCTGGGAGTGGGTTCGGTGGGACGGACGCGGAGATTTGAACTCGGTGCGGTGACCCAGGTCCGCGAATGCGATGCCTTCCTTCAGAACAACCAGCCCAGGCGGGCGATCGAGCTTGTGGGGCCCAGGGTCAAGTTCGGCGCGATGATGCGAGAGGATCAGCGGCGGTGGATGATCGGGATGCTGCGGGTTCTGATCGCGCCCGATGCCCGCGGCGCTGGGCGGCCGTAGCCGAGAGTCCGGCCGCGGCGGCCGGGGATCGCGGGCGTGCGATCCCTATGCTTTGGGCCCTCCCGGAGAGACCGAGCATGACAGCCGTACCGACGTCGGGCATCAGAGACATCACGGCCGAGTACACCAAGCTCGAAGCCAAGATCCGCGAGGGCGGCGGCGCCAAGGCGATCGATCGCCAGCACGAGAAAGGCCGCCTCACCGCCCGCGAACGGGTCGCCAAACTGATCGATCCGGGTACCTTCTTCCAGGAAATGGGCCTCTGGTGCGCGTGGGAGATGTACAAGGAGGCCGGCGGCGCCCCGGCCGCGGGCGTGGTGACCGGCGTCGGCGTGGTCACGGGCCGGCGGGCCATGATCATCGCCAACGACGCGACCGTGAAGGCGGGCGCGTTCTTCCCGATGACCTGCAAGAAGATCATCCGCGCCCAGACGATCGCGCAAATGGCCCGCCTGCCCCTGATCTACCTGGTCGACTCCGCGGGCGTCTTCCTGCCCATGCAGGAGGATGTCTTCCCGGATGTTGATGACTTCGGGCGGATCTTCCGGAACAACGCGGTGATCAGCGCGGAGGGGATACCTCAGATTGCGGCGATCATGGGCTACTGCGTCGCCGGGGGCGGGTACCTGCCGGTTCTGTGCGACACCCTGCTCATGACCGAGGGGAGCGGGCTGTATCTGGCGGGTCCGGCCCTGGTAAAAGCGGCGATCGGGCAGGAGGTGAGCGATGAGGAGCTGGGGGGTGCGAGCATGCACGCGTCGATTTCGGGGACGATTGATTTCAGGGAGAAGGATGATGAGGCGTGCCTGCAACGCATCCGCCAGATTCTTGGGAAGTACGCTCCCAAGCGTGGAATTCGCCAAACGATTGACGATTTGCTCGAAGTCTCCGTGGACCCCGAGACCGACGCATTACAACGCGCAATCGAGGGCACAAGGGCGGGTGTTATTGGGGAGGAGCTTGTTCGCCTTTGGAAAGTGGCGAACCGAGCTCCCCTCGCCGAACCGGAGTTCATCTACTCGGTTTTTACGGACAAACCCGGCGCCCAATACGATGTAAAGGACATCATCGGCTGCCTCGTCAATGTTCGTGATGCCAAGAACCCAGAGGGCCACGAGTCCCTCGTTCCAGACTTCGACGAGTACAAAGCCGACTACGGCCAATCCATCGTCTGCGGGTACGCCAGGATCGGCGGCCACCCCTGCGGCATCATCGCCAACCAGAAAAAACTCACCCAGCGCCAGATGCCTGGCGGCAAGGCGGGGCCCTCGAAGTTCACGAACATGCCGGGGGTGATCTACGACGACTCGGCCGACAAGGCAGCGCGGTTCATCATGGACTGCAACCAGCGGAAGATCCCGATCGTGTTTTTGCACGATACGACGGGGTTCATGGTGGGGCGTGACAGCGAGCAGGGCGGCATCATCCGCTCGGGCGCCAAGATGGTCAACGCGATGAGCAACTGTGTGGTGCCCAAGATCGTGGTGATCATGGGAGGGAGCTACGGGGCGGGGAATTACGCGATGTGCGGGCGAGCCTTTGATCAGTTTGTGAGCTTCGCGTGGCCGGGGGCCAAGTGCGCGGTGATGGGGGCGAACCAGGCGACCGGGACGCTGGCGACCATCGAGGAGGCGGGGCGCAAGCGTCGGGGCGAGGCGATCGACGAGGAGACGCACAAGCAGATTCTGGCGGGTGTGCACGCGAGCTACACGGCGCAGGCGGACATTCGGCACGGGGCAGCGCGCGGGTGGGTGGACCGGATCATCGCTCCGCACGAGACGCGTGGGGAGTTGATCGCGGCGCTGGAGGCGGCGAATCAGGGGTGGGATTACGCGCGGGAGTTCCGGACGGGGGTCCTGCAGGTGTAGTCGGGTTTCTCGAATGGCACACAATATCCGACAGCCGGCACCGACAGCAAGCGCTTGATGAATCCCTGCCGCTTGCGTGGCGAGCCTCTCACATCCGATCGTGCACCGTGCGCATCGAAGAGAAGTGTCACGTGCATCGAGATGGGGTTCTGGCCGGAGTCCGACCAGGATCGGTATCGATCCCTTGGCGATGCCGACACCCGATGAGTTGGTGCGGGCGAAATCGGTCCTCGACACACCGCGGCGGCAGTGGGCGGACAAGGCCGATGCGAACATGAGGTGATCTCGGGCATCGGAGTTCGGCGGCGACCACGTGCTCGACGCGGCGCGGCAGGGTGGATTCTGGCCGCTCCATCCGCGGGACTCGCGCACCGAAAGCGCGGATCCCGCTTCAGTGCTTTCCGGAATGACCTCCGGCCGGAGCGCTGTCCTTGGGCGGCACCCTCCGGTTCTGGAGGGCCTGGCGGAGCATGAACTCGATCTGGGCGTTGGTGGATCGCAGCTCCGCCTGCGCCAGGCGGCTCAGCTGCTCCCACAGCTCGGGGGAGATCCGCAGCAGGATGGACTTGCGCTCTTGGGCCATGTGGCGTGACGATGGGGCGCCGGGCCGGCGGACGGTGGGCCCTCTGCCGGGATGACCTATCCGTTGTACAGCGTGCCGGTGTTCACCACCGGCTGGACGCTGTGGTCTCCGCAGAGCACGACCATGAGGTTGCTGACCATGGCGGCCTTGCGCTCGGCGTCGAGCTCGACCTTGCCGCCCTTCTCCAGGTGCTCGAGCGCGGATTCGACCATCCCCACGGCGCCCTCGACGATGCGGAACCGTGCCGAGACGACCGCGTCGGCCTGCTGGCGGCGGAGCATGGCGCCGGCGATCTCGGGGGCGTAGGCCAGGTGGCTCAGGCGGGTCTCCTCGATGGTGACGCCGGCCTGGGCGACGCGCTCCTGGAGCTCGGCGGTGAGGGCCTTGCTGACCTCGTCGGTGGAGCCGCGCAGGGAGGTCTCGTGCTCGACGCCGGTGTCGTAGGGGAAGACGGAGGCCAGGTGGCGCAGGGCCGATTCGCACTGGGTGTCGACGAAGCTCTTGAAGCTGTCGACATCGAAGGTGGCGCGGGCGGTGTCGACGACGCGCCAGACGATGACGGCACCGATCTCCACGGGGTTGCCGCGCACGTCGTTCACCTTGATCGTCGGGGTCACCATGTTGCGGGTGCGCAGCGAGAGGGGGAACCGCCGCGCGAACGGGATCACCCACCACAGGCCCGTCTGCTTGATCGTCCCCCGGTACGTGCCGAAGAGCACCACGACCTTGGCGGTGTTGGGCGCGACGATCGTCAGGCCCGTGAGCAGGACGATGTCGGCGAGGAATCCCAGCACGCAGGCGGCGAGCAGCCACCCCCACGTCCCGGGATCCCCTCCCTCGTCCTTGAGCTGATGCACCGACCACCCGAAGATGGTGGCGAGCCCCAGCAGCGCCACCAGCCCCGTCACGAGGACACGCAGACCGCCGCGCGGCCGGGCATCGAATTCAGAGGTCATCGCAACACTCCTTCCCAGCGGGCCGAACCCGGTCCCGTCCGCTGTCTAGCGAAATGATATCACTTTGATGACACGGGTCAAACCGGCGTCGCGGTGGGACCCGCTCGCCGCGGGTCGGCCGGGCACGAACGCCCACGGGGCGAGCACGCGGGCAAATCGGGAATCCGAACCCCCTCGATCCGCGAAAGACCGTCGACCAACCGCTCGCGGTTCGAGCGGGGGCAACCGGGAGATTTCCATGCGAATCCGTGGCGTGAAACGTGCCGTGCTGGTGTGCTCGATCGTGGGAGCGGGAGTGCTCGCCGCCGGATGCAGGGGCGAGCCGGACTGCAACGCGGGGTCCGGCATGAAGTCCGGGCCGATGGAGTCCAGGAGCATGGACTCCAAGGGAATGGACCCGAAGATGTCGACGGTCTGGGAGAGGCTGGGGGGCGAGGCGAACGTGCGGAAGGTGGTGGATGACTTCGTGGGCCGCGCGGCGAGCGATCCGAACGTGAATTTCTTCCGCAAGGATGTCGCGGGCGCGTACGAGTGGAAGCCCTCGGAGCCCCAGGTCGCCCACCTCAAGCAGATGCTGGTCGAGCTGATCAGTTCGGGCACGGGCGGTCCGCTGAAGTACACCGGCCGCGACATGAAGTCGGTGCACCGGGGCATGCGCATCACCACCGCGCAGTTCAACGCCCTGGCGGGGAACCTGGACGCGGCGCTGAGGGCCGGCGGGGCGATGGACGCCGACCGCAGCGCGGTGATGTCCTTTGCGGCCTCGACGGCCAAGGACATCATCGAGGTCCAATAAAAAGCTCTGGTGGGATCTCAGAGCGCGGATGATCGCCGGGGGTATTCGTTCCTCGGGGATCACCGCGTTTGGGGAGTCTGCCGCGGGCCTTCGGGGGACGGTGCCGGGCGGCGCGCCTATCATTCGTTACTCGCCGGTAGCCTCAGTTTCATTTTTTCGCCCGTCTGCGAGTCTCGCGGGGGGCCAAAAACGTGCTGGGAATCTGCTGGCAGCGTCCGTGCCTTGCCCAATGTCGGGCGGGGAAGATCCGGACGCTCTAGCCCAGTACGGCCTCACTTGATCCAATACACCCGATGAACGGGTTTGGCGCAAGGATGCCCGAACCAACCTCAGCCTGTCCTGCTGCGCTCACATCGCGGCGGGCCGGGGTGAAGGAGTCCTCGTTTTCATGCCTAGCTCCGATATGAACTCCCCCACTTCCTCCATTTCCCTCGGTTCTTCCCTTCCCGACACAACCAACAGCAATGACGCGATGGACATGACGTCCGCCGAGATCGATGGGCCCGCGAGCGCTCCCGCAGCGCAGGGCCACGACGCAACTGCTCATTCCAATCACGCCCCCCACCGCTTCAGCGACATCAGCTCGCACCTGGATCCGCACCCCAAGCGTCTCTCGCACGAGGGGCTCAAGGGTGAGCACTCTCCCACTGGGCCGGTGGCGAGCGTGAGCGCGGTCAAGGCGCTGGCGAGCAAGGCGGGCGCCGAGCGCATCGAGGTCCTGAAGTTCTCGTCGCTCAACCTCGCCGAGCCGCTCCTGCGAGCGCTGCAGCAGGAGGGGTACACGACGCCCACGCCGATCCAGGCCAAGGCGATCGGGCCGGCGATGGAGGGCCGGGACCTTCTCGGCTGCGCGCAGACGGGCACGGGCAAGACCGCCGCGTTCGCGCTGCCGATCCTGCACCGGCTGCTGGCGGGCCCGGTCGACAAGACGCAGCGCGGGTCCGCGCTGCCGCGCGTGCTGGTGCTCAGCCCGACGCGTGAGCTTGCGAGCCAGATCGCAGATTCGTTCGCGGCGTACGGGCGTCACACGGGCCTCTCGCACACGACCATCTTCGGCGGCGTCAGCCAGTTCCACCAGGTCCGCGCCCTGCAGCGGGGCGTCGATGTGCTGGTGGCGACCCCCGGGCGGCTGATGGACCTCATGCAGCAGCGGCTGGTGGACCTCTCGAGGGTGCAGATCTTCGTCCTCGACGAGGCCGACCGCATGCTGGACATGGGCTTCATCGTGCCGATCCGCCGGATCGCGTCCGCGCTGCCCAAGGCGCGGCAGACGATGCTCTTCTCGGCGACCATGCCGCGCGAGATCCAGGGCCTGGCCGAATCGCTGCTCAAGGACCCGGTCCGCGTGTCGGTGGCGCCGGTCGCGTCGACCGCGGCGCTGATCGAGCAGTCCGTGTACATGATCCCGCGCTCGCGCAAGCAGTCGCTGCTGGAGCACCTTCTGGTCGAGGGCAAGATCGGCAAGGCGCTGGTGTTCACCCGCACCAAGCGCGGGGCGGACGTGGTGACCCGGCGGCTGAACGACTCGGGGATCGTCTCTGTGGCGATCCACGGCAACAAGGCCCAGAACCAGCGCACGCGGGCCCTGGACGGCTTCAAGTCCGGCCGCTGCCGGGTGCTGGTCGCCACCGACGTCGCGGCGCGCGGCATCGACATCGACAGCGTCTCGCACGTCTTCAACTACGACGTCCCCAACGAGGCCGAGGCCTACGTCCACCGCATCGGACGCACCGGCCGGGCCGGCCAGACCGGGACCGCGATCTCCCTGTGCGACGAGGAGGAGCGCGGCCTGTGGCGCGACATCGAGCGGCTCATCGGCAAGCGCGTGACGATCGCCGAGCCGATCGCCGACCTGCCGGTCCGGGAGCACAAGTCCGCGGGCTCCGACCGGGAGCACTCGGGGATGGGGCACTCGCACGGCCAGCGCGGCCGCGGCGGTCACCCGGGCCAGTCGGGACGCGGCGGCGCGGGGGGCACGCGGACCGACCATCGCGGATCGGGCGCCCGCGGCCAGACCAGGCAGGCAGCGCCCGCTTCGCGCGACCGGCGTGCCCCGGCGGGGGGCGGGACCGGCGCGCACCCGGGCCACGGCGGCTCCGGGCGCCCGCAGGCCGGGCCGCGCGTTGGCATGAACCACTTCCGGGGCAAATCGCGCCGCCCCGGTGCGCGCTGAGCAAGGTGAGCTCCGCGGGCATCGCGCCCGAGCTCGCACCACGCGGAGTGGATCGCCGACGGGCCGCGGCGCGCGGGCTTTGGTTACACTCCGGTCATGCCGCTGCGAACGAGGATCATCCTCCTGCTGCCGGCGGGCGCTGCGATCACGACCGTGGTTGCCTGGTGCGGCGCCCAGCTCGGCGAGATCCCCGAGGCGACCGCGGGACGCGCCGTCCGGCTCACCGCCGCCGATGACGGGACGGCGGTCCTCGAACGCAGCTCCGGCGGCGCCGGGATCTCGTGGGCCGAGCGGGCCGCGGGCGAGCTTGGGCTCCCGCTGGGTCCGCGGAGCCCCAGGTGGAAGCCCGGCCGGTTCGCCGAAGTCTCCGAGGGGCTGGGCGATCGCCCGGGGATGTCGCGGCGCATCCTGATCGGGTCCGTCGGCCGGGCCGGCGACGACCTGGGCGCCAGCCTGCACGCGTGCCGGGAATCCCTCGAGTGCGGGTGGCCGCTGCCATCGCTCCGCGCCGATGCGATCGATGCGCACTACGCCCAGTGGGAGTACGACCTGCGGGAGTGGCTTCCGGCGCGGTACCAGCCGCCCCGGCCGTTCTCGTACCAGCTCTACGCAACCCAGGGGGACACGCTGTGGGCGAGGCTCTCGGCCCGGCCGGTGCCGATGCGCCCGGTGTGGTGGGGGTTCGCCCTGGACTCGCTGCTGTACGCGGCCGCCTGCGCGGGGCTGCTCGTGGTCCCGGTCCCCATCGTGCGCTGGATCCGCCGGCGCCGCGGACGGTGCGGGCGCTGCGGGTACAGCCGCGCGGGCCTGGCCGCGCGGACGGCGTGCCCGGAGTGCGGCGCCGGCCCTCCCGCGCCGATCACGTCTGGCCCTTGAGGTTCTTCAGGAAGAACTGGAGCCTGCGCTTGCGGCCGTAGGGCGACTCGGCCGACCCGTGGCCGGTGTTGGGCATGATCAGCATCTCGAAGTCCTTGTCGGCCTTGACCAGGGCGCTGACCACCTGCATGCTCGAGGCCGGGTCGACGTTCTCGTCCATCTCGCCCCACACCAGCAGCAGCTTGCCCTCGAGCTTGCCCGCCTGGGCAACGTTGCTGGAGGCTTCGTATTCGGGACCGACGGGCCAGCCCATCCAGGCCTCGTTCCACCAGATCTTGTCCATGCGGTTGTCGTGGCAGCCGCAGTCGGCGACGCAGACCTTGTAGAAGTCGTGGTGGTCGATGAGGGCGCGCATGGCGTTCTGGCCGCCGGCGGATCCCCCGTAGATCCCCACGCCGCGCCCCGCGTTGTCCAGGTCGAGCTGGGGATACTCGGCGGCGGCGGCCTTGATCCAGGCGATCCGGTCGGGGAAACCGGCATCGGCGACGTTCTTCCAGCAGACATCGTGGAACGCGCGGCTGCGCCAGTTGGTGCCCATGCCGTCGATCAGCACGACGACAAAGCCGCGGTCGGTGAATTCCTCGTGACCGTGGCGCTCCCGGAATCCCTTGGGCACGAACGCATCGTGGGGGCCGGCGTAGATCGACTCGACGACCGGGTACCTGTGCGACTCGTCAAAGTCGCGCGGCCAGAGGATCAGCCCGTAGATGTCCGTCACGCCGTCGCGGCCCTTGGCCACCAGCGGGGTCGGCGGCTTCCACCCTCCCGCCAGGAGCCCGGAGCACTCCGCGCGCTCGAGCTCGACCACCGGGGAGCCGTCGGATGTGCGGCGGATCTCCGTGACCGGCGGCAGATCGGCCCGGGACCACGTATCGACGATGTAGCGCCGGTCGGGCGAGTAGCTCACCTGGTGCGTGCCGTCCCCGGCCGTCAGCAGGGTCATCCCGGTGCCATCGAAGTTGATGCGGGCGTAGTGGATGAAGTACGGGTCCTGGCCCGGGACGATGCCAGCGCAGCGGAACCAGACCTGGCGGTGCTCATCGTCGATGCGATCGACGCCGCGGACGACCCACGGGCCCTTGGTGATCTGGTTGATGACCTTGCCGCTGCGGCCGTCGTAGAGGTACAGGTGGTTCCAGCCGTCGCGCTCGGAGGCCCAGACGATCTCGCCGGTCCCGGGGACATCGTGGCGGTAGGTCTTCTGCGAGTAGTCGATGAACGTATCGGAGTGCTCGTCCACGATCGCCGACGCCGCGCCGCCGGCCGCATCGACCGCGATCACGCGCATCACCTGGTGGCCGCGCTGGTTGTAGAGGAACGTGAACCGCGACGAATCGGCCGCCCAAGCGATCTCGTCGATGCTCCAGGGGTTGGGGAAAAGGTCCTCCGGGATCGCGATCGGCTTGCCGGCCCCGGCGTCGAACAGGCGCGGCCGCGACTGGGGGATCCGGTCCCCGGGCTTGAGGTAGTCGTAAGAGTGCAGCTTGGGCTGGAGCTGGTCCGGCGGCGAGGACTGCACGTAGAAGACCTTGTGGTCCTGGCCGGTGGTGCTCCGGAGCACCACCACGTGCGAGGAATCCGGGGACCAGAACACCGGCCCGCCGTAGCTGTCGTCGGCGGTCCCGTCGGTGGTCAGGACGCGCTCGGAGTTGTCGGCGATCGTACGGAGGAGCGCGTTGTGGTCACGGAACACGACCTCGCGCGCGCCGTCGGGCGAGATCGCCGGGTTGCGCGGCGGCACGCCCGGCGGCTCGGACTGCTCCGGCTGGTCGGAGTTCTCGCCCGCCCCCGGATTGGAAGGCGGCGCCGGGAGCGGCTTGCCGTCGAGCACGACGATGCGCGGCTCGCGCCGGGCCCGCAGGTACCCGATCGCCGAGCCGTCGGGCCGCTCGAACGCCCACGCGTGGCCCGTGTACGTGTGCTGGCGGAACGAATCACCGGGCTTGATCGTCCCGTACGGGTGCCGCTGCCCGCCCGAATCCAGCCAGACCATCGACACCGGCGTCTGTGTCCCGTTCACGACCAGCAGCGAGGTCGCCGGCCCGCCGTCGCGGCTGGGTCGCGGGCGCCCGCCCAGCGGGATCCGGAGCTCTCCCAGCTGCTCGGGGCTCGCGACCGCGATCTGGTACGACTCCAGATCGCACGAGAGCACCTGGGCCGAATCGCTGATGAGCATGATGAGCCGGCCCGCCGCGAGCGTCGCCGTTTCGAGCGGCAGCGCGGCCGGATCGACCGGCCGGGAGAGTTGCCCGGAGAGCGCGGCCGCGAGCCTCGCCGGATTGAACAACGGCGCCCGGGTGCCGGCCTTAAGGTCGACACGGATGAACTCCGAGCCCCCGCCGGCGGTCTGGCGGCGATACCAGCAGGTGTCGGGGTCGATCCACTGGAGGAGGACCTGCGCGTTGAGGACGGGCTCGGACCGGGGGCGGGCGGGTTGACGGGCAGCAGCGGTCGAACCGATCGCTGCCACGATGATCGCCGCGAGCAGGAATGAGATCGTGCGCATGCAAAATGGTACCACAAGCCCTCGCACGCTTGCTCGACTGGCCTGTCTCGCGCGCTGCCCGCGATGTCCCGATCACACCGGCCCCCGCACGACCTCGCCGACCGACCTCCGCGGCGTCGGACGCACCTCCGGGCCGAAGCCCATCCGCAGGACCAGCTGCGGGTACCCCGTGCGGCTGATCGCCTGCGCCAGCCGGGGGCGCAGCGTCTGGACCTGGATCGGCTGGTTGAAGAACGACGCCGACAGGCCCCCCGCCGCCGCCGTGAGCAGGATGTGCTGCAAGGCCCGCCCGGCGTGCAGCCAGTCGCGCGGCGTGTCCTCGGGCGTGCCCAGCACCATCAGCGCCGGCGAGTTCTCGGCCATATCGAGGTCCGCGGCGGCGATCTTCTCCGCGCGGTCGAAGGTACGGATCAGGAACGGGTCCAGGAGCGACTGGAGATCCCCGTGCCCGAACGAGTACCCGGGCATGCCATCGTGGCTCTCGCTGCGGTTGGAGTGGATCCAGTGGGCCAGCTCCTGGCGGTAGCGGGCGTCGTGCCACTGGAACCGATCGCCCTCGGCGACCAGTTCCGCGACCGCGTGGCGCATCTGCCGGCCGTGCACGACGTGGATCCACGCGCCGTCGCCGCGCGCGAGCTGGTCCAGCCGCTCGATGAAGATCTTGTCGGGGGATCGCTTCTCGAAGGGCATCCGGTTCGTCCGCCGCAGCGGGATCTGCGTGAACAGAGAGTTGCACTCGTGGTCCGGGTTCGTGCGCTCCCCCAGGCCCATGAGCGCCAGCAGGTCCGGCCGCGCCGGGTCCGGGAGCAGCTCCCCCACCGCCTTGAACCCGAAATGCTTGATCGTGCAGCACAGGTTGAAGATCGCCGCGCCGCACGAGATGGTCAGCTCACGGTCCGGGTGGTCCGCGACCGGCAGCGCCCGCGAGCGATCCAGATACACCCCCACCCGCGCACCGTGGAAGCGGAACAGCCACGGCTGCGTGTTGTTGCTCGAGGGCGCCAGGATCGCGTACGACAGCATGAAACGCAGCTGCTCCTCGTGACCGGCATCGTTCCCCGGATACCTGGTCGCGGAGACCTGCCACGGCTCGAAGGCGGCTTGGACGCTCATGTTGTCTCCCTCTGAGGGGTCGCCCCAGTCTACCGCGCCGGGGGGATCCCCGGTAGTCCAGTTGTTCGCCTATCCACGGTGCCCGGTGCGCTCGATACGGCGGGCGTGGCGGTCGCGGGCCGCTCACGGCCCCGGCATCGGCCGGATGGAATCCAGCGGGAACGCGGGGTTGGCGATCGGACGCAGGGCCAGCGCGAGCAGGGCCCGCTCATCATCGTCGCCGGCGATCCGGTTGGTCCGCAGCGTGTGGCAGGCCGAGCATCGATGGATGATCGCCCACTCGCCGCCCTCTCTTACTTCGATCCCGATCGGCTCCATCGCCGACCGGCACGGGCTCGCCCGGTCGCCGGGCTGGTTATCGAGGTGGCGGGACCACAGGCATCGTGGGCAGTGGTTGCGGTGGTTGGTTCCCCAGGACTGGTCGGGCACGGGCGAGCGGCATCGGCAGCAGGTAAAGCCGCGTGAAGCAGTGTCGTGAGGCATTGGTGGAGTGATTCTCTCGCGCGGGCGAAGGCATCGGACGCGTGCTCTCCCCGTGGAAGGCTCGGGGGCGCGGGATGCGAGCAACCGCGATGGTGTTGCGTGTGTATCGGACCTGGTGGTGTTGGAGTGAGAGATGCAGCACCGCCGGCAGTCCCGCGGCCCGAATGTCGGGCGCAGCGAGCACCGGGATTCACGCGTCAAGAGGAAGCGGAATCAGGGGCCGGCGGAGATGGTCAGGCAATGGCGAGCATCCATCAAAGTCTATGCCGGCTCCGATTCGCGAGCATTCAAGACCAAGCCCCACGGGCCACCGCCGAGCGGGCAGGAGATCGCACCGGAGACCCGTCCGGCCCCGGGAGCCTTCCCGCCTCGCACAAGTGCCCAGTGCCTGATACCCAGTGCCTTCTACTTCTGCTGCGAGTAATCAAACACCCCGCGCCCGCTCTTGTCCCCCATCCGCCCCGCGGCGACCAGCTGTTTGAGCAGCGGGCACGCCCGGTACCGGTCGTTGTTGAGCCCATCGGCCAGCACGTTCATGATGTGCTCGCACGTGTCCAGGCCGATGAAATCCGCGAGCCGCAAAGGCCCCATCGGGAAGTTGCACCCCAGCTTCATGATCTCATCGATGTGCGCGGGCTCGGCGACACCCTCCATCCACGCGTAGAACGCCTCGTTGATCATCGGCATCAGCACGCGGTTTGACACAAACCCCGCGCGGTCGTTGGCCGGGATCGGCGTCTTGCCCAGCAGCTTGGACAGTTCGAGCGTGCTCGCCGTGGTCGCCTCGGCGGTCTGCACGCCCTTGATGACCTCGACGAGCTTCATCACCGGCACGGGGTTGAAAAAGTGCATGCCGATGACGCGAGCCCCGGCGCCCTTGCGGGCCGATTCGGCCGCCGCGGCGATCTCGGTGATGCTGATCGAGCTGGTGTTCGTTGCCAGGATGACATCCTCCCGGAGCATGCGGGACAGGCTCGTGAAGATCTCCTTCTTGACCTGGAGGTTCTCGACCGCGGCCTCGATGGCAAAGTCGACATCCTTGACGAAGTCCAGCACGTGCGAGTACTTGATCCGCGCCGCCGCCGCATCGGCATCGGCCTGCGGGATCCGCTGCTTCTCGACCTCGCGGGCCAGGCGCTTCTTGTGGTCGGCCTCGCACTTGTGCTGCTGGTCCACCGACTTGTCGTAGACCACCACGCTGAACTTGTTGAGCGCTGCCACCAGGGCGATCCCGCCGCCCATCTGGCCGGCGCCGATGATTCCGAGGGTCTTGACATTCATCGCGAGGGCTCCTGAACCGCCACGGGAGATTCTGGTGGGAAGGGTGGGTTGAGAGACCGAAGGATACCGCGCGGGCGGGAGGGAAGGGAGAGGAGGGCCCTGGCTCAGTCTACCCGTCTCGTGGCACAGTCCGTCCCGGCTGTGTCCACTCCACCTACCCCACTGAACCAGTGCCGGGCCAGCAGTCGACCGCACCCCCGGCCCCGTCTACCGTCACCGATGCCGTCGATCGAGGCCCTGGAAAAACTGCTCAAGGCCGACCCCGGCGATGCCTTCATCCTCTACGGGCTCGCCCACGAATACGCCAAACTCGGCCAGCACGAGACCGCCATCACCTACTACGACCGCTGCCTGGTGAGCGATCCGGACTACTGCTACGCGTATTACCACAAAGCCCGCAGCCAGCAGGCGATCGAACGGATGGCCGAGACCAAGCAGACGCTCCAGGATGGGATCGCCCGCGCCCGCAAGGCCGGCGATGGCCATGCGGTCTCGGAGCTTCAGGCGTTTTTGCTCGAGCTGAATTGAGGGATCAACACGGGGGCCACGGGGAACACGGAGGGGAAACGAGCTGCCCCGGTGGAATGCTCAAGCTGCTCTGAGCTTGGGCATGTGCTTCGAATTCACGTGCTCAACCTCAGAGCAGGTTGAGTATGCCACCCCCGTCACAGCGTTTTCCCGGGCACCCGGCCCAGTCGTGGGTGAACTGGAAGGGGTTCATGTGATGGGAATCGAGAGAGAACCAAGACACCGGGGTCGCAAAGCCGACCCCGGTGGCACGGCGCGGAGGCCCATGGTTTTGATCACGGACCCCGGTGCCACCTGCCGGGTTCGACCGCAACGTGCGAGATGAGAACGAATTCTGCCGCGAGGTCCGGTACATCCACCGCAACCCGGTCGAGCGCGGGCTGGTGCTCGCACCCGAGGAGTGGCGCTGGTCGAGTGTGCGGTGGTGGATGGGCCTGCGCGAGGGGGAAATCGAGTGCGATCCGCCGCCGGGAAGGCCTCAATCGTGGGTGAACTGGAAGGGGTTCATGTGATGGGGATCGAGAGAGAACCAAGACACCGGGGTCGCAGAGCCGACCCCGGTGGCACGGTTTGGAGGCCCTTCGTTTGATCGCGGACCCCGGTGCCACCTGCCGTCGAAGCGGGCCTCCAGGTCACGCGGCACGGCGCGGAGGCCCTCCCGCCCGCCCTCGAGGAACTTCTCGACCCACCCCTCGATCTCGCCGACGGTGAGATCATGCTGCCGCGCCAGGTCCGCCGGTGTGGCCCTGCCCTTGATGACGTCCAGGACCACGGCGGCCTTGCGACCGCTGGTCCACCGCTGGATCTCCTCGCCGACGATCTCACCCGTGCCGTTCACGCCGTTCTTCGCCGCCATGAGAGCCTCCCGCCCCCATTGTTGAGCGCCCAACGCGCATGGGGGACGGAGCAGAACCTCCAAGACGTTAGCTCAGCACGGATAGGATCCAAATTTGAGCGTACTGCAGAGGCGCTACCTCTCGATCGAGTTGAAGCGGTGCGATCCAATAATTGACAGGCTTGGAGGCTACATGGTGCGTAAACTGGGTTGGTGGTCGCCCTTCACGATCATTGTTCGCTGGTGGCGTCCATAGAAAAGCCAAACAAACACTCCAGCAAATATAATAAACGCTCCACCCGCGAATTGCACATAATCTGCATTTGTAACATCAGTATTCAATACCGCAATGGAATGGATGAGCGGGCAGTAGTACACATCGACCGGAGAGTTTATCGCATAAATTCCAGCATATTTCGGCATTTCGAACCTATCGCATGCGAATCGTGACCCAGAAACATGCGAATAGCCGTCTCCGAAGAAAGCTTGTCCATCGACCACGTACCTATACTTGACGGATATGAACACTTTGTCGGATGCATGCATGCCGCCTGGAGATGCGGTACAGTTGACAACCGAGCCGATTGAATGTTTATAGTAATAATGCGAACCAATTTGCCCAAGGACTTCTAAGATAAGCCAAAGTCCGATGATGCAGGTGCCGACGGATACAACGCGGCAAAGTTTTGGATTATGGTCTTTGTCTATCATATCATGCAACTATTGGAGTCTGCAGAATAATAATAACAATGTGGATTCCCAGTCCACCGAGACCACAAGCCCTGGATAATATTGAAGACACCTGGGTTGATTGTCGGATGATATGATGAGGGCGGTGTTGGTGGTGGTGGAGGGGTCGAGCCCGAATTAAAATACGCAATAAGTTCTATCAAGTCTTCAAGCTTTCCATAAACAACAGCCTCGCCATGCACCCCTGCTCCGAGCGCCGTAACCTTCCCACCGACTCCAAAGTAATAAAGCCATTTGGAATCCACGGTATCATACGCAAGGCCTCCAGTGCCGATCAATAGATTACCTCCGAAGTAGATGAACCGCACATCGCGTCCCTTCCTATTTCCCGTGATTTCTTCACCCCAAGCATATCCACCTTGTCCTCCCACAAGCTCGCCACCGGCACCAACACCTCCGCTGCCACCCATGCTACCGCCTACAGCCAAATCCCCACTCCAGTCACCATCCACCCATGCGCCTGTGCTGCTCGGCTAATTTCTGCGCGTTTTCGGAGGAGAATGGGTGGACGTATTGGCGGGTCTCCTGACGGTGAGTTCGCCCAGCTCGACGAGAGCCGAGCGGATGGCGGCGCGGTCGACGCTCGACCGCGGGCCCGCCGGGATCTGGTCCGGGGCGTGCATCGCCCCGGTGTTGAGTGAGTTCTGACGCTCCAGCCAGGAGGCCGCGATCGCGGCGCGGAAGCGATCGACGCTCTGCACGAACAGAGTCCGTCGCTCGCGGGAGATCGGCGGGCGGGCATCCCACCGCTGGTCGGGTGTGGGTCCTTGAACACCCCAGGGCCGGTTGAAGGCATTGGCGGCCCCACGAGAAGCCAGCCGCGCGGCCTCGATGTCGTCGCTGGACCAGCACGCGCCCCCTCCCGGGATTCGGTCTCCCGCATGAGGACTCCCCGAGCACGCGGCGATGTGGGCGGCCCTGGCTTTGAGGCAGCCCCCGGTGCTCTCGATGCTTCCATTGTACAAGCCGCCCGCCGCGCGATGGCGCGGTTGGCTCGCCCGGCCCGCACTCGATCCGGCGCTGTGGATCTGATACCGTTGCGGCATGGTCCTTCCCCGCAACCCGATGCCCTCCTCACCCCAGCGGGCGCTGCCGATCGCAGCGCTCGCGGGCGCGGCCTGCCTGCTGGGGCTCGCCGGCCCGACCGGCTGCGTCTCGGACAACGAACGGCTCACCATCGGCCACGAGGTCGAGCTCGAAGCCCTCACCCCCGATCGCCCCGGCGCGCTCCAGGGGCCGCAGGATGGCTCCAGCGGCGCAGAAGAACTCCCCAGCCCAGTGCCCGCCTTCCCCGAGGGAAAACGCTCCCTGCTCGCCATCGACCGCGCCAACTGGGAAACCACCCCCTTCCTCGTGCCCGTTGATGGCACCGGCCACCGGCCCACCTACTTCGACACACTCCAGCTCAAGCACGCCACCGCCCGACAGCGCGGCCAGTTCCCCACCGCCCTCACCGCTCTGGAACTTGATGGCGGCTTCACCGACGCCCAGCTCGTCGAGAGCATCGACATGCCCCTGGTCATGACCGGCGAGGCGATCGCCGTTCCCTTCAGGCTCCTGCTCGAGCCCCAGTCCCGCACCTACTGGAGCCCCTCGTGGAGCTACGACCGCTGGCCCGCCGGCCAGGAGCCGGCGAGCGCTTCGCACGAAGCCGGGCCGGGCCTGCCCGCCCAATCCCAGCCCGGGACCGGTCCCCAAACCAATTCCGCAGCGCCCGGATCAAAGTAGTTCCGGCCCGGTCCGACCGCACACGCCTACCCACGCCGCCCGCCGCCAGGAGTACCCGCGATGAGCAACCCCGCAGGCAACCCGCCATCCTCACCGGGCCTCGATGCTCGCGGACTTCCCGCCGGCTACCCCTTCAAGCCCGCGCTGGAGATCACCCCCCGCGATGCCAGGACGATCTTCGAGCAGCCGGGCCGGATGGTCATGGTGGATGTGCGCACCAAGCCCGAGTGGGACCTGGTGCACCTGGAGGGCGCTGTGCACATCCCGCTCGATGAGATCGAGAAACGCCACGACGAGATCGAAGCAGCGCCCGGGCAGGAGCTGGCGATCATGTGCCACCACGGCGTGCGATCACTCAAGGCCGCGCTGGCGCTGCGGGCCCTGGGCCACCCCAACGCGATGTCGATCGCCGGCGGCATGGAGCTCTGGTCGCTCGCGGCCGATGCGGGCGTGCCCCGGTACGAGCGCGGGCCGGGGGTGCTGCGGCTGCTGAGCAAGTAGTGAGCTCCCCGCTCCGGGCCGGTGTGGGTCAAGCGCCGGGCCACCGCCAATCGCTGCATTTCGAGCGTTTTTGAGCAGATTGGCGCACAACAAGCGATCTGCACGACGACGCCCCAGGAACGGTTCGGGCGGCACGGTTGGGCCCGCGGGGCCTCCCGCGTTGCCGCCCCGCAGACGGGCGTAATAGGGGATTTCCGGGCATGTCACATTCTGTGCGCACACGCATGCACATGTTCCACGTGCCACACCGAGGTGTCGTGGCGCAGGCAGAGGCACCCTGAGCTTGCGCTGAGGGCTCGTTTGTTCAGGCGCTGAGTTGGGCGAGTGCGGCGAGCGTGGATCGGGCCGCGCCCGAGTCGATGGCGAGGTTCGCGGCGAGCAGTGCGGTGGGGAGTGAGTCGGCAGCGCCGGCGATCACGAGGGCGGCGGCGGCGTTGAGGGTGACAATGTTCCGGGCGTGGGAGAATTCAACCGGTGGGCCGGGCGCGAGGACGGCTCGGACGATCTCGACCCCGTGCGCGAGGTCTCGGGCTTCGAGCGTGCCCGCCGGGGCGCGAGGGATGCCCAGGTCCTGGGCGTCAAACGTCTCGGGAATCACCGGGTCGCCGTACGCGATCGTCGGCGCTGCGCCGGCCCGGGCCGCCCAGCCGGTCGTGGAATGGACGCCCGCGCCGTAGACCTGGAACAGGTGCGTCCTGTCGCGGGTGGTGATCTCATCCATGCCATCGAAGCCGTGGACGACGCAGGCCCGCTCCGCGCCCAGGCCCGCGAGCGCGTGGGCGACTTTCTGCGCTTCCTCGCGGCCGTAGACGCCGATGAGCTGACGGCCGGCGTGCGCGGGGTTGGTGAGGGGGCCGAGCAGGTTGAAGATGGTCGGGAAGGCCAGGGACCTGCGCACGTGGGCGGCGTGCTTCATCGCCGGGTGCGAGTGGATCGCGAAGCAGAAGCAGACCCCGATCTCATCAAGGCAGCGGGCCTGGACCTCTGGGGGCGCATCGATGTTGATGCCCAGAGCGGCGAGCACCTCGGCCGAGCCGCGTCCGGAGCGCGAACGGTTGCCGTGCTTGGCGACCCGGATGCGCGCGGGGCCGGCGGCGGCGGCGGCGACGATCGCGGCGGCGGTGGAGATGTTGAAGGTCTTGGGCGCGCCGCCGGTGCCGCAGGTGTCGATGATGGGCCCGCCGGAGGTGGATGCGGGGACAGCGCGGACGCAGCGGCGCATGGCGCGGGCACCGCCGATGAGTTCATCGACGGTGGGGCCGCGGGCCTGGATGAGCGAGAGGATGGAGGCGATCTGGGCGTCGTCGTAGGCGCCGGCGAGCAGGTCGGAGAAGACGGCCTCGGCCTCGTCGGAGGTGAGGGAATGGCCGGGGAGGAGGCGATCGAAGGGGTGGCGGGGGTGCATGGGGAGGCGCGGCAACAGGAACGTGCGGACCGATGGCAACTACGGTAGGTAAGACCGGAGCAAGACTTGGAAGGCAAGACAGGGCACGCCGGGTGGATGTTCGCAGCGCGGGCTCGACGCCGGTTCGGTGTGGTAGATGGGGCAGGCACAGCCGGGACGGACTGTGCCACGAGACGGGTAGACCGAATCGATGCTCCAGCGTGCGGATCGTGCATCGCGAATACCATTCCCCATGCCCGCCACCCCCCTGAAAACACGGCGGATCGCCCGGGCCGCGGGGCGGCGGGGGATCGTTGCCGACTTCGTGCGCCTGGCCGGAACTGCGCTGGCGTGCGCGGGGGTCGCCGATGCCCTGCTCATCGCGGCCGCGCGCGTGGGGATCGTGCACCTGGCGGGCCAGACGTGGATGATGCTGCTGGGCGCATCGCCGTGCGCTGCGATCGCGGTCGCCGCGGGAGTCGCGTGGTGGCGGCGGTGGGGAGAACTCAAGGCCGCCGCGACGCTCGATGAGCGGCTGGGGCTCAAAGACCGGCTGTCGTCGGCGCTGGCGCTGGCGGGCGGCGCCGCGGGTGCTTCTGGCGGTGTGTTTGCGCCGCTGGCGATCGGGGATGCCGAGCGGCTTGCCGAGCGAATCCGGATCGGGCCGGCGGTGCCGATCCGGCTGGGTCGGACGTGGATCGCGGCGGGGTTCGCCGCCGTTCTGGGCATCGGCGCGTGGTACCTGCCGCAGCGGGTCGATCCTCGGGCGATCGCAGCGCACGAGCAGGAGGTTGCACGCACGGCGGCAGCCCAGACGGTCGATTCGGTGGCGCAGTCGGTGAAGGAAGTGGTGAGGGAATCGGCGCTGGATGGCCCGCGGGCGGCCGAAGCGCAGCGGCGGCTCGCGCAGTTGGATGAGATCACCAAGGAACTCGCGCAGCCGGGCAAGGGCAAGCCGGCGAGCGAATCGCTGGCCGAGTCGGCGCGGAAGGTGGATGAGATCGCCGACTCGCTGGCCTCGCGATCGAAGGAAGAGGACGCTCGCGTGAGCGAAGCGCGGCGGCAGCTGGCGCAGGCCGCGCGGCGCGGGACGAGCCAGGCCCAGCGCAGCGCGGCGGCCGAGGAGTTCTCCAGGGCCGTGCGCGAGGGGGACCTCGACGCCGCGCACTCGGCGGCCCAGAGGATCGCCAAGGCCGCCGAGGGTCTCGAGCCGGCGCAGCGGGAAGCGCTGGCGGATGAACTCCAGCGGCTCGCGGATGAACTCGAGAAGCAGAAGCCCGAGGAGAACGGGAACGCGAGCACATCGCCCGCCGACTCCGGGGCCGGGCAAGCGGAATCGACGAGAATGCGCGACGGATCGCCGGCGGAGAAGGGCGAGCCGCTCGGGACAACGGAACGGCCGGTCTCCCAGAAGCCTCGGATCCCACCGCCGACCGAGCAGAAGGCTCAGGGGCCGAAGGAGACGGAAGCAGAGCCAGGGGCAGAGTCTCCGCGGGAGAAGGCCGAAGAGAAGACCAAAGACAAGGCCGGCGAGAAGGCACGCCAGGCGGAGCCCGCGGGCGACAAGGAGCCCGGACGGCCGGTTCCCAAGTCTGGAACATCATCGCCGGATCGCGGCGAGAGCGACAAGGACCAGAAGCAGACAGACAACTCCGCGGATCCATCCGCGCCGAAGGACCGGGCACCGGATCGCAAGGATGATGCGGCCAAGCGCGACGGGGATCGCAAGGACGGCACGGGAACGAAGGAGCGTTCGCCCTCCGAGCCGTCGGGGAATGAGCAGGCCGAGCACAAGGACCAAGGTCCCGCGAAGGATCGACCCGCGAGCGGCGAGGATTCCAAAGCGCAGGACAAGAAGAGCGATGCGGACAAGGATGAAGGCCGGAAGTCTTCCGAGGAGCAGGCGAGCGGGCAGGCCGGGGAGAAGAAGGACTCATCAGCGCCGGGCGAGCAACGCGATGGCGCGCAGCAGGGCGGGGATCAGAAATCCCAGCCGGCGGGCGCGGCGGATCAGAAGCAGTCCGGTGAAAAGAACAGCGCCGAACAGAAGCCCGGGGACGAGAAGCCGCGGGAGAGCCCGACGCAGGGAGTGCGGGATGCGATGAAGCAGGCGGCCCGCGAGCTGCGCGAGGGGTCGCCCAAGAAGGAAGACCGGCCGCGTGCCGAGCCCGGCGAGCAGCGCGAGGGTCAGGACACGCGGTCGTCGCAGCCGGATCAGAAGAAACCCGGGGAGCGGCCCGGCGAAACGCCCAAGCCTGGGGACCAACGGCCCGGTCGGTCGGATCGACCGGGAGATCCGCAGCGCGAACCGGAGAGCGGATCCAAACCGCGCGAGACACAGGATCAAGGGGCGGATCGGAAGCCGGATCAGAAGGCAGATCAGAAGCCTGAACCGCAGCCCGGCAAACAGGCGGGCGAGCGGGGTGACCGATCGCAGGGCCAGAAGCCCGGGGAGCAGCCGAAGGAGGCGCCGGGCGCGGACGATCATGAGCGCCAAGGGCAGGAGCCTCGGCCGGGTGAGAAGGACCCGACCGGCGCGGAGCGGGAACCGGATCGCAAGCCGGATTCGAGCGCCGAGGGGAAGGATGCGGAGCCGTCGCCGCGGGGCGCCAAGCCGGGCGAATCACCCGGTGATCCCGGGCTGCCCGACAAGCTGCCGTCGGACATGAGCGGGCTGGAGAAGATCGCCAAGGAGATGCAGAAGCTCGCCGACCAGGGGCGCGACGCCCAGCGCAACCAGCAGTACAGCCAGGAGCTGCGAAAGAAGGCCGAGGAGCTGCTCCGCCGCGCCACGCCCGAGCAGCGCCGGGAGCTCGAGAAGCTCGCGCAGCAGATGGCCAAGGATCGCGCGGGCCAGGAGCCGCGGCCGGGTGAGCAGGATCCAAAGAGCACGCAGCCCAAGGGCAGCGGAGAACGTCCGCCGGGCCAGGAGGGGACGGGCGCGGACGAGGATCCCGGGGCGCGCGGGCGGGATGGGCCGGGGAATCCTCGCGGGGATGGGAGGAACGGGAACAAGCGCCGGGAGCCGGCGCGGCCGTTCGAGGGCGACCCGACGCGTCGGGAGGGCCTGGATGCTCGCCGCAGCGCATCGGACGCGACCGGAGAGCGGCCGATCGCGGATGTACCGAAGATCCTCGGGGATGCGCCGGCGACCCGGGCGCCCGTGGGAGTATCGCGCGAGTCGGCGCGCGAGGCGGCCAAGGGAGTGGAGCGTGCGCTGGAGCAGCAGAGCATTCCGCCGCGATACTCGGACCTGATCCGGAGGGTGTTCAACCGGATAGTGGACAAGGCCAACGCGCCGGCGGGCGCCAGGGATGCGTCGGGCGCTGCGCCGGCACCCGCCCCACCGCCGCCTCCACCGTCGAGCACGGACGCCAAGGATGCGCCGGGTCGGTGAGCCGGGCTACTTGGCGCGCGGGCGGTGCGTGTTGTAGAGCAGATCGCTTCCCGAGGTGTTGGCGTTGAGGATGCCGTCGGGGGGGACCGCGCCGCCGTTGTCGGCCAGGTCCGCGCCGAAGGAGTAGAGCACGTAGGCGGCGACCGGGTCGGCGCTGGCGGCGTCGCGGAGCTTGTACGTGATGCCGGCGGCGTTGAACTCGTCGGGGGGGAGCGCGGGAAGGTACGCGGGGACGAGGTCCTGGAGGGCGGCGGGGTAGGCGCCCTTGTCCAGGCGGTGGAGCTGAAGGGCGATCATGATGCGTGTGCCGGCGATCGCATCATGGACGGCGGACTCGGTGGTGAGGGCCCTGTCGACGGCGGGGATGAGGAGCTTGACGACGACGTAGCGGCGTGAGAGACCTTCGGCGAAGGTCTCGGCGGGCGAGGGGCGGGCGCGGGCGTAGAAGGGGAGTTCGGCCTGCTTGCGGACGAGCGTGTGGAACTGCTCGACGGCGTCCTGCGACTGCTTCTTGGAGGGGAGAACGATCGAGACGATGTTCTCAACGCCGCCGAGCGAGACGGGCCTGGCGTCCCCGGAGCCGTTGGCGATCGACATGGAGCTGCCGACCATGGCGCGGCCCTCGGTCGAGTGGGTCCACTCGATCGTGTCGAGGGCCATGTAGCGTTCGGTGTCGAGGGCGACCGACATGCCGGTGAAGGGGAGCTGGCGATCGATCGCCGCGAGGGCGCTGCGCAGGGTCGGGGCGTCGAGGCGGTTGTCGGCGATCTGGTAGCGGAGGTGGTCCAGCGTCATGGCGGTGATCGCCAGGCCGACGAGGTGGTCGATGAGCGTGCCCTGGTTTCCGACGACACGAGCCAGGGCCAGGGACTGCTCGAAGGCGGCGAGGAACTCGGCGGTGTCGCCGGCGTCGAGGGCGAGCACCATGCGGGCGCGGTTGAGGCGGGCGACCTGGCGTGACTTGCCCAGCTCGGGCAAGAGCAGCTCGAGCATCTTGGTGGGCGGGATAGGCCGGACGGCGGGGGCCGGCGGAACGAGCTTGGCGAGCTCGGCGAGCGAGCCATCGGCGCGGAGCTGGGTGAGCAGGTCGCGGACGTAGGCCTCGGTGCGCGGGGAGGACTTCTCGGTTCCGACGGCCGAGGGGTCGACGGGCCAGTCGACGCCATCGGGCCAGTCGACGGGGGGGTCGGGGTACGCACCGCCGGTGGAGGGCCTGCCGATCCTGCTCGCGTAGGAGCGTTGGCCGGCGTCCAGGGCGTTCATCGCGAGCAGGAACTGCCCCCAGGCATCCTGGCCGGGGAGGTTCTTCTGGCTGGTGCGGACGGCGGCTTCGATGTCCTTGGCGTACAGGCCCGCGGCGCCGGGCTTGGCGGTGATCGCCCGGGTGAGTTCGTAGAGGAAGTAGCCGACCAGTGCGAGGAAGATCGCCGAGGAGATGGTCAGCCCGGGGTAGCGTCGGAAGAACGAGCGGGTTCTTGCTGGTTCGGACATATGCAGACTCTACCGCAAACCGGGGCCGAGGATGCACCTGCGTGGCGGGCGGCGAGACCGTTCGGGCGTCCGTGGGGTATCTTTGGGAGTGCCCGAGCCCCTTTCATCATCCGGCGCGGCCGCGGGACCGGCCTGGCCGACGGACCCGCCACCGGTCCCGCCGCCCGACCCGATCGACCTGCTGGAGCGGGTGATGGGGCTGGAGGATCGCGCCGAGCGGATGGCCGGCCGCGCGAGGCTGAGCTGGTGGATGTCGGGGGCGTGGTTTGCGGTGGCGATGGGCGCGATCGCGCTGACGTGGTCGTCGGGTGCGCGCGCCGCCCCGGTGCACATGATCGAGATGGCGGTCGGGCTGGGCCTGAGCGTGGTGAGCGTGATCTCCGCGGTGGTGTTCATCTGCGTGAGGGATTCGCTGCGCAAGCGGGCGAGCCGGGCGGTGAAGGGGGCGCCGGCCGAGCGGCTTGCGGTGGATGTGCCGCCGGTGCTGGGGGAGTGGTTCAAACCGTTCCGTGTGGTGGAAAGCTCGGAGCACGGTCTTCACCTGGCGCTGGGCACGCCGACGCGGCTGTGGATCTTCCGCCGGCTGTGCTACGCGATCCTGATCGTGGCGGGCGTGACGCTGGGCCTGGGCGCGGCGATCCTGGGCTCGCGGGGCCGTGGGGGATCGGTGCACGGCTGGCAGTTCTTCCTGCACATCGGCGCGATCGCGGGGGGGCTGTCGAAGCTGGTCGGCCCGCAGGTGGTGCAGTGGATGGTCGAGCAGACGGGGCGGGGTCCGCGGCTGAGCATCGAGATCGTGCGCTGGATCGTGATCCGGCGCGTGGTCGACCTGGAGGCCCGGGACATCGCGCGGTTCCACGCGGAGGTTGCCGGGGAGGTTACTTCGGTGATGGTCGAGCTGGAGCGCGGCGGGGCGGGCGCAGCGCGGCCGGTCACGCTGAAGCTGCTCTCGCTGCCGGGCGGGCCGCTGGGGGTCTGGCGATCACGCCGGATCGCGGGGCAGATGGAGCAATTGATGGGGATCGGATTCCCCGCGCCGGTGAGCGAAGCGGACGAGGGGGATGAGGAAGCGGAGGAAGAATGATCGCGCGGTGTTCGCGAGCAGGGGGGCGGATCGAGGTGGAGGGGCCCGCCGAGCGTGGCGTGGGCTCAGCGACCGCCGGGGACGACCGCGGTCACGGGCTGGTTGGCGAGCCCGTCGAGGGTGGAGACGGCGGTGTCGAGGTTGAGCGAGACCCATCGGCGACCGTTGACGACGGTGGCGGACTGGGAGCCGGCGGGCCAGTAGTCGTAGCCGTTGATCTGCCGGTGCATGTAGTCGGGGGCGTTGACCATGAGGGTGCCCTGGTAGTAGCGGATGGTGCCGCCGGTGCCGCCGTTGTCGGACCACTGCTCGGTCTCGATCAGGCCGGTGATGATGTCGATGACGTTCTTGCCCTTGTCCTCGCGGGAGAGGCCGGGGTTCTGATTGCGTCCGCTCTGGGTATCGCGGAAGGGGCTCTGGCTGCTGCCGCCGCCGCCCTGGCCTGAGCTCTGGAGGACGGACTGGAGATCGAACTCGGGGGCCTGGTCGTAGCGCGGGAGTTCGACGAGCAGGTCGTTGATGTCGTAGATCTCGAGGCGCTTGAAGGCGTTGAGGCGTTCCTTGGGGCCGATCTGCATCGCGCCGGTGTCGGACATCTGCCATGTGTTCTCGAGCAGGTCGCCCTTCTCGCTGGCCTTCTGGAGGATCTTCTCGAGCACCTTGAGGGCGTTGGTGCCCTTGGCGTTGAGCGTGATCAGCATGTCCTTGTTGAGGCCGGTGGAGTTGCGGTCGTCCTGCCACATGGGCTCGAGGTCGGCGCCGGTCACCTCGGTCATAAACTTGATGACATCCTCGAGGCGTGACTCCTTGAACTCGACGGTCAGGGGCCGGGCGAACTTGGCGAGCGTGTCGCGCTCGGGCCGCGAGGACATCACGATGGTCTCCGTGCCCGCGGGGGCCGAGACACTCGTCTGCACGCGGGTGGTCTGCTGGGTGGGGACCTGCACGGCGGGCGACTGCTGCGCGAGGACCGGAGCGGCGAGCCCGGATGCGACCAACAGACCTGCAACGGCAAACCGGCGGCGAGTCGTCATGGCGGGCTCCTCTGGACGCCGCGGAGCGGTTCCGCAGGCTGGGGCTGCCGGGGTCGGCCTTGGAGGGCCGTCCGGCGGGTTGGTACACCAATCGTACCGGGTTGGACGCTCGGGGTTTCCAGCGGTTCCCTCTGGAACTGTTGATCGGCTCCTGACCGGGCCGCCGTGGGCTGTTTTTGGGTCCGCGAGGGGTCAGGAAGGCCTCAGGCGGCGGCCGGGGAGGAATCTTCTGTGGTGATCTGGGCGTGGGCGCCGGCCCATCCGAGCCCCACAGGGACCCCCATGAGGGCCCCGAAGGCCCAATCCAGGGCCCCGATATGGCTGAGGTGGAAGAGGTTGCCGGTCATGATCGCCGAATCCAGAGCTTTGGATCCCGGAACGCCGTGGATGATCACGGCCGCGAGGGGGGCGATAACAGCCAGAAGGACCATCCCAAGGGACGCCGAGAGGACGGGATCGGCGGGCACATCGTCCTGTGAATCGGATGAGCCGGCGGAGACGATCGCGGCGGCAGCGCCGGCGGCGATCCCACCGAGGAAGGCGGCAAAGAGGGTCTGCCCCTTGGCGCCATGGAAAGCCATGAGCCAGGCGACAAGTCCGGCGGCAATCGTGGCCGCGCCGATCGCCAGCATGGATGTGGGGCGAAGGAACGTGCGGAAATGGAGGGCCGGGGAGATGTTGGCGAGCGATTCGCGGAGGCCGAGATCTCCGGCGGACCCGGGGCGATGGGCCAGCGCCGGGCGGACCATGCTGCCGACGACCAGGGAACCCCAGATACCGCCGACGGCGAAGTACTTGATTCGGTGGTCGACCTGGGACGCGTTGGCCGAGCCCTGGGAATGGTGCGCGGGGCTGGGCATGAAGATGCTGCCCACGAGGGCGATCTCTCGAACGATGTAGAGGGCCGCGGCGCCGATGACCAGGCCTTCGATCGCCAGGGGGACTTCGGGGTGTCCGCCCGTGCGCAGGAGCGAGCCGATCTCGCCGGTGCGCCAGCCGGACCAGCCGAGGATGAAGCCCGCGGCGGCGAGCCCGGACCTGGGGCCGAAGAAGCGGGCGTCGGCGATGCCGACGAGCAGGGCGGCGAGCAGGATGAGGCACATGATCCCGGCGCCGAGCAGCGGAGAAGCGTTGACCAGGGGCGAGATCACCGGCCCGCCGTCAGCGCCGTGCAGGAAGGTCACCAGCATGCTGACCAGCGGGCCGATCGCCAGCAGTTCGACGAAGAGGGCGACGTTGCGGAAGAACTCTCGGCTCATCGGGGAGGATCATCGGCCCTCCGAGAGGCCAGAGCAAGCGGCGGGAGGTGCGGGGGGAAGAAATACACGCCCCGGGAAGGCCCCAGGGTGGCAGAGGCACGCCGGAGGCTTTAGCATCGCGGCATGGAGAGCGCTCGCCCTGCGGCACAAACCGCGAACATCCCTGCGGCGGTCGGTCGGACCCGGCGGGGCCAGCCCATCCGGCCGGTGCTTCTCTCGGACCTCACGGAGGAATTGCTGTGGCCGAAGCTGCGCCGTGCGACCGGGCTGGCGATGCGCCCGGAGCGGTGGGTGCTGGGGACGGTGGTGCTGACGGTGATCCTGCTGGTGGTGCGGGCGTTGCAGGGGACCGAGGCGGGGCGGCTGTGGTTTGCGTTCGCGGGCCGGACGCTCGAACGGGCCCGGGAGCAGCTGGCGCTCGGGGCGGGGCGCGGGGACCTCTCGGGCGTGGCGCGGGGGATCGGGCGGGCGACGTGGGCGCTGGTGGTTGACCTGCCGCTGAGTTCCCCGTGGGTGACGCTGGCGCTGGCGATTCCCACGATCGCGGTGTGGACGCTGGGCGGCGCGGCGATCTGCCGGATGTCGGCGCTGGAGTTCGGACAGGGCGTGCGGATGGCCTGGCCGGGGGCGGTGGGGTTTGCGATCTCGAAGTGGAAGAGCTCGGCGGCGGCGATGCTGCTGGCGCCGATCAGTGCGGGGATGATCCTGCTGGGCTTGGCGATCGGCGGGTGGGTGCTGCTGAACCTGGCGTACGTTCAGGTGCTGGGGGCGCTGGCGTACCCGCTGTTCATGCTGGCGGGGCTGATCGCGGTGCTGATGGTGCTGGGGACGGCGCTGGGCAAGCACCTCTTGATTCCGGCCGTCTCGTGCGAGGGGACCGATGCGCTGGACGCGGTGCAGCGTGCGTTCGCGTACGTGGTCGCCAGCCCGGTGCGGCTGATCGCGTACCTGCTCACGGCGCTGGTTCAGACGGGGATCGCCGCGGGGATCCTGTGGTTGATCGCGTCATGGGCCTTGGGACTGTGCTCGCGGGCGTCCATGGTCTGGGTGACAGCGCCCGCGCCGGGAACGGACGATCCGGGGTGGAGCCGGCGCGCCACCGAGGCGATCATGGGGCTGTGGGAGGATGTGCCGGCGCTGCTGGTGGGCGGGTTTGCGGTCAGCGCGTACTTCGTGTCGTCGACGCTGATCTACCTGCTGCTGCGGCGGCACAACGACGGGCAGGACGAGGCGGACCTGTGGATGCCGACGATGGTCCCGGGGACGCTGGCGGAGATCCCGACGGCGGCCGGGGACGTGGCCTTCGAGGACGACGACGAGTAGCCATGAAAAACCGCGCCCTTCGGGGAGATCAATCCTCCCTCGCGGGGCGCGGCGTTCATCGATCGTGCGGACGCGTGGGATCAGCGGCCGGAGCGCGAGTCGTTGCGCTGGTTCTGGTCGCCGATGATCAGGCCGCCGATGCCGCCGATCACCGCGCCGACCACCGCGCCCTTGCCCATGTCGCCGGTGAGGCTGCCGATCGCCATGCCGCCCAGCGCTCCCAGCGCACCGCCGGTGAGCGCGCCCTCGCCGGCGTTGTTGCAACCCGAGGACGCGAGGCCCGCGAGGCCGAACGCCACCAAGGCCGCCGAGCGCTTCCACCCGGATATGCCCGGAATCCCACGCAGACGTGACGCAAGCATGGCTGCCTCCTTCGAGATGCTCCGGCTGCGATCGCCGGCCCGAGCCCTGGGTTCATCGGACGGGTCGCACCCGTTTCCGGAGGGCTCCGGTGATTGATGGTACGTGGAAGCGGGGCGTCGGTTTCGATCGTGAGGGGTGGGAAGTTATTGATTCCTAGCCCCGCAGGGGTGGATGCGTTTCGTTTGCATTATGTTCGGAAACCAGCCCTCGGATCTCGTCGAGGATCTCGCGATCGAACCGGTCCTCGGAGAAGCGGAGGGAGTTGTGGCGGCAGAGGAGGGCGGCGCTGTCGGGGAGGCGGGCGGTGGCATCGACCATGGCATGGGGAGTGGGAAAATCGAACAGGGCGCCGGTCTGGCCTTCGATGACAGTGTCGAGAGCGCCGCCGGCGCCGCGCGCGAGCACGGGGAGTCCGCAGGCCTGGGCCTCGACGGCGACGATCCCGAAGTCTTCGACCTGAGGGAAGACGAGAAGGGCAGCGCGGCGGTAGAGATCGCGGAGCCCATCGTCGGGGACGCGTCCGAGGAAGCGCACGGGGAGGTTGCGGTAGCGGGCGCGGAGGTGGGCGAGCTGGGTTCCGGTGCCGGCGATCACGACGGGTCGCCCGGCGAGCAGGGCGGCGTCGATGCCCAGGTCGGTTCGTTTGTAGGGTTCGAGGGCGCCGGCGAGCAGCCAGAAGTCCTCGCGGAAGGCGGCGGGATCGGGTGTGAAGTAGTCGGTGCGGACGGGCGGGAAGAGGACGCGGGAGTCGCGGTTGTAGCGGCGGGAGATCTCGCGGGCGGTGTGGTGGGAGTTGGCGAGGAAGCGTGTGACGTGCACGGCGGTGGCGGAATCCCAGCGGCGGAGCACGGGGCCGCAGAGCCGCAGGCCGAGCCTGGTGGTGAATCCAGCGCGGGCGTACTGCTCGGGCTGGGACCAGAGGTACCGTGGCGGGGTGTGGCAGTAGCACAGGTGGGGCACGCCGGCCGGCGGGCGCACGCCCTTGGCGGCGGCGGAACTGGTGGAGATGACCAGGTCGATGGGTGCGGCGCGGTGCACTCGCTCGAGCTGGTCGGAGATATCGGAGATGGCGCGGGGGTAGAGTGGGAGGAGGTGCCGGCGGAGCGGGCCGGAGGCAAACGGGATGTCCTGGAGGATTGACGTGTGCCTGGGGAGCGCATCGATCGCTGGGGCCACGGGCCGGCGGTCGTCGAGCATGACCCAGAGGCCGGCGGGCACGGCGTGATCGAGGACGAGCCTGGCGAGGCGTTCGAGGACGGCCTCGCCGCCGCGGTAGCCGCAGAGCCAGTCGTGGACGAGCGCGATCCGCGTGTGCTTCAGGGCGTGGTCGGGCCGGGATTGTCCGCCGGGCAGGGCGCGTGGATTCCCGACCGGAATGGTTGGTTCAACAGATACCGGTGATGCGGAGAGCGCGTCTACCATGGGGAATGTCGCAGGAAAGCACACAGGCATCGGCCGGGAGCGTGGCGGGCGGGGGCCCGGGGGCCCGGCGCGATCCCAGCAATCTTCTCGGGCTGGACTACCGCGCGGAGGTGGCCCGATTCCGCCGGTTCGGCCGGCCGATCGTGGACTTCCACACGCACATCCTTGGGCGCGAGGCGAGCCGGGTATACGCCGATGTCGCCGGAACCTACGGGGTTGGGCTGACGTACTCGCAGACGCCGCTGCCGGAGATCGAGCCGGTGCGGGAGGTGCTGGGGGACCGGATCCGGTTCGTTGCGTGCCCGACCTGGGGGGCGTCGGACCGCTCGCGGGCGTTCCGGCAGGGGTATGTCGACGACCTGGCGATCTTCCGCGACAGGTACGGTGCGCGGGTGATGAAGATCTGGAACGCGCCTCGGCTGAGGGACTTTTTCCCGGGCGAGTCGGGCGTCGATCTGGTGACGATCGATGCGCCGTGGCGGGTGACGCAGCTGGAGGCGGCGCGGGACCTCGGGATGATGGTGATGGTGCATGTGGCGGACCCGGACACGTGGTTCGCAACCAAGTACGCGGATGCGACCAAGTACGACACCAAGCGCGCGCACTACGTGGGGCTGGAGAAGATGCTGGACCGGTTCACGATGAAGTGGATCGCCGCGCACATGGGCGGGTGGCCGGAAGATCTTGGGTTTCTCGATGGGATGCTGACGAGGCACCCCAATCTGCACCTGGACTGCTCGGCGACCAAGTGGGTGGTGCGGGAGATCTCCAAACACCCGCGCGAGAAGTTTGCGGCGTTCATGGGCAAGTGGAAGGGGCGGATCCTCTTCGGGACGGACATCGTGACCGCGGACGATCACGTGCGGGCGCAGAAGGTGAACCCCGCGCACCCGAAGTCGGACCAGGCCAGCAGCCCGCGGGCGGCGTTTGATCTGTACGCGAGCCGGTACTGGGCGCTGCGGACGATGATGGAGACGGGGTACGACGGCCCTTCGCCGATCGCGGATGGGGACCTGATGATGGTGGAGCCGGGGAAGTTTGATGAGTGGTCGAGCCCACGGCTGCGGGGGTTCGGACTGGGGGTGGATGTGCTGCAGGAGCTGTATTTCGGAGCGGCAGAGAGGTTGATGGGGGGGTAGGGCGGCCGGCTCGATATTGGCTTTTGCGTTTGGACGAGGTGGTGTAGTCTGGGATCGCGCGGCCTTGCGCGCTTCCGGGAGAGACACCACATGGACCGATCGGTTGGAGTTGTTTGTGCGGCGACCCTGCTTGGTTCGATGGTGATCGGTGCGGCGTTAGTTTCGCGCGCCGGCCCGCTGGACCCGCCGGCGGGGCCGGTGGCGGGGACGTACAAGACACTGGCGGAGGTGGAGCCGCGGGTGGCGATCAACGACACGAACACTCCGGGGGATGCGGATTCGATCTTCCGGATCTCGGCGCGGGGCTCGTATTACCTGACGTCCAGCATCAACCTGGTCGCGGGCAAATCGGGGATCGAGATCGCGGCGGGGAACGTGACGATCGACATGCGCGGGTTCCGGATCTTCGGATCGGGAAGTGCGAACAACTCACTGGACGCGGTCTCGGCGACGACGACGGGTTCGGGGATCGCGGTCAAGAACGGGACGATCCACGGCGCGAGCCTGAGCGGGATCAACCTGCAGTCGGCGACCGGATGCACGGTCGAGGGCATGATCGTGGAGAACTGCGGGGGCGACGGGGTGTTGGTCGGGAACGGCTGCCGTGTCCTGTCGTGCGATCTCCGATCCAACGGGGTGAAGGGGGTTGAGTGCGGGAGCTCCGGGGTCATCTCGGGCTGCACGATGGAGTACAACGGGGACAGCGGGATGTACGCTTCGACCGCGTGCTCGATCTCGGATTGCTCGTTCACTTCGAACGGGTTCACGGGCCTGTACGCCTACCGCTCGTGCTCCATCGAACGGTGCAGCGCCTACGACAACGGCTCGCAGGGGTTCGGGGGATACAGCGGGGTGACGATCCGGGGGTGCGCGTCCGGGGGGAACGGGGGCGACGGGATCGGTCTGGACGTGGCCGGCACCGTCGTGGAGTGTTCGACGGCGTACAACCTGGGCGCGGGGGTTTCCGTGACCAGCGACTGCCTGGTGGCGCGGTGCACGGCGGTCGCCAATGGGAACAACGGGATCGTGGTGCAGGACGGGTGCGCGGTCGAGGGCTGCCTGGCCGAGAACAACGACAAGGACGGCATCCGCGCCCAGGACCAGAACGTCATCACCAACTGCAGCGGTCGGTTCGCGGGCAACGGGGGGAGCGGGGCGCACATCCACATCACCGGTGATGACAATCGGGTGGAGCACAACAATGGCATCGACGGCGCCCGCGGCATCGACGTGGACGGGACAAACAACCTGATCGTGGGCAACTGCATCACCAGGTGCACGACGTACTTCACGATCGTCGCGAACAACAAGGTCGGCCAGATCGTCGCGGCGGTGGACTCCCCGGCGATCTCGGGGACCACGGGCGGGACCGGGGTTGGCACCAGCAGCCCGTGGTCGAACATCTCGTACTGACCGCCGCTTCCCGGCGTGCGTGCGGCTTCTCGTGCGTGCTTGCCGGTCATGCCGGCGGCGGGGGTGGTTCGTGCACCGCCGGGGTGTCGATGGCATCGAAGTGGGTGGGAGACCACCTATCATGGGGTTGGAAACGACCATGCCAAAGAGCAACGGGCACAGCAAAAGGCCGGTGACGGTCGCCGCCGGGCGCGGCGGGTCCGATCGCCGGGGTAATCCTCGACTTTCCGGCGAGAGTGGTTCGGTTCACGCTAGGGATGCGGCGCAAGCGCCGGCCGCCGGGCCGATGCCGGATGTGCAGGCGTTATCGGACCAGCGTCGGGTGGCGATCGACCGGGTGGGTGTGAAAGACGTGACGTACCCCTTGCGTCTGCACGAGCGGGATGGGGGGGAGCAGTCGACGGTCGCGACGATCAACATGTACGTGTCGCTCCCCCACCACCAGAAGGGGACGCACATGAGCCGGTTCCTTGAGGTCTTGAACGACCAGACCAAGGGACCCTTGTGTCCGGAGCGGTTCGTGCACGTGGCGAGGGAGATCAGGGAGAAGCTCAACGCTCAGGAAGCGCACCTGGAAGCGTCGTTCACGTATTTCATCCGCAAGCCGGCCCCGGTGACGGGGATGGTGGGGCTGATGGATTATCGGGTGACGTTCGAGAGCGTGGCGAACCATCACGAGGACTTCGTGATGACGGTTTCGGCGCCGGCGACCAGCCTGTGCCCGTGCTCGAAGGAGATCAGCCAGTACGGGGCGCACAACCAGCGGTGCCGTATCGAGGCCAAGGTGCGGTTCAAGGGGACCTTGTGGATCGAGGACCTGGTGGAGCTCCTGGAGAAGGCGGCGTCGAGCCCGGTGTACGCGGTGCTCAAGCGGCCGGACGAGAAGTACGTGACCGAGAAGGCCTTCGAGAACCCCAAGTTCGTCGAGGACATCGTACGGGACCTGGCGCTGGCGCTCAACGGGGATGAGCGGATCACGTGGTACTCGATCAACTCGGAGAATTTCGAGTCGATCCACAATCACAACGCGTACGCGCAGATCACCAGAGACAAGGGCTCCGGGCATTAGGCACTGGTCACTGGGGTGAAGGCGTCGGGGTGGATATTTCTCTTGGCGATGCGTGATGGCCGATCCGTATGATGCGTTGCGGACGGGCGCCCGTGGAGGGGCGAGCCGGCCGGCAAGGCACCCGGTTACGGCATGTCGCTGATCAAGAGCCTCTTTCCGAGCATGTTCCATCGCCGGCTCCTCCTGCTTCTGGCGGGGATGGGCGTGGCTGTGTCGTTGCTTGGGGTGCAGATGGCCCGGCTGGCGATCGGGCGGGGGGCCGAGTCGCTGTCGGTCGCCGAGTCGAAGCTGGTGCGACGGCAGATGACGCCGACGGTGCGGGGTCGGATCCTGGACCGCAGGGGGCGGGTGCTGGCGCAGGACCGGCCGAGCTACGACGTGGCGGTGTCGTTCCAGGTGCTCGACGGCCGGTGGGCCGCGGAGCGGGCCCAGAAGTTCGCGCGCCGGGCGTTCCGGGAGCAGTGGCCGGAGCTGACGGCGGGGCAGCGGGCGGAGCTGATCGGGCGGGCGAGCCGGGCGTACGCGGAGCACGTGGAGCAGGGGTGGGAGCTGATCGCCAGGACGGCGGGGATGCCGGTGGAGGAGGTTCGCAAGGCCCGGGACGAGGCGATCGCGACAGTCAAGCGGATGCACGACTCGGTCTCGACGCGTCGGCGGCAGACGGAGCTTCAGGAGTTCCGGGCGAGGAACCAGCGTGAGCCCGAGGGGGATGAGCTCAAGACGATCGAGCGGCGGGCCAACGCCTCGCTGGCGGGTTCGCGGGTGATCCTGCCGCGGATCTCCGACAAGCTGGCGTTCGCGTTCCAGTCGCTTGTGGTGGATGAGGTCGACCTTCGGCCTCTGGGGGACGAGCCGGGGAGCCGCGCGGAGGACCCGGTCGAGCGGGTGCCGGGGCTGCACGTGTTCGACGCGGGGGACCGCGACTACCCGATGGACACGATGATGGTGGAGGTCGACGGCCGGACGCTGCCGCTGCCGCTGCGGGTGGAGCACGCCGAGCAGGTGCTGGTGGAGGGGATCGGGTCGCAGGTGATCGGGTGGATGCGGCAGGTGTGGGTCGAGGACGAGTTGGCGCGGCGCGAGCTGTTGGCGCGTAACCGGGGGATCGCCGACCGCGTGGTGCTCGAGCTGCCGGACGGTGAGAGCAAGGACCGCGGGGAGTACGCCGAGGGGGATCGCGTGGGGCAGACGGGCGTGGAGGGGGCGTTCGAGACGACGCTCCGCGGTCTGCGCGGCATGAGGACCAAGTCGCTGGATTCCGACCGGGTGGAGGAGATCGCCGCCGAGCCGGGCCGGGATGTGAAGCTCTCGATCGATGTGATGCTCCAGGCACGGGTGCAGGGCGCGATGACGCCGTCGCTGGGGCTGGCGAGGGTGGAGGAATGGCACCGCGCGGCGATCGCGCAGCCGAACCCAACGATGCCCGCGGGCACGCCGATCAACGGGGCCGCGGTGGTGCTGGACGTGGACACGGGGGAAATCCTGGCGATGGTGTCGACGCCGCCGGTGCCGGCGCGTCTGCGGAGGGACGACCCGGAGGCGGTGTTCGACGACGCGTTGAACACGCCGTACCTGAACCGGGCGATCAACCGCCCGTACCCGCCGGGGTCGATCGTCAAGCCGCTGATGCTGGTGGAGTCGGTCAAGCACGGGGTGTACCAGCTGGACCAGAAGATCGAGTGCACGGGGTACCTGATCCCCAACAAGCCCAACATGCTGCAGTGCTGGGTGTGGAAGCAGTTCAAGACGACGCACAACGCGATCCTCGGGCACGACCTTGACGGTGCGGATGCGATCATGGAGTCGTGCAACATCTTCTTCTTCACGATGGGCAAGCGGCTGGGGGTCGCGGGGGTGTCGGGGACATTCAACGACTTCGGCGCGGGGCGCACGTGGGACCTGGGGGTGGGGCCGGAGAACCCGGGGCTGATCGGCAGGCGGGCCGGCGGGGACCCGCTGCAGGTCGGGGATGCGATCCAGATGGGGATCGGCCAGGGGCCGGTGTCGTGGACGCCGCTGCACGCGGCGTGCGCGTACGCGACGCTGGCGCGCGGGGGCGTGGCACTGTCGCCCTCGATCGTGCAGAACGATCCGCGGGGCGCGGGGCGAGCGGCGGGGGACCGCGCGGAGTTGGGGCTGGATCCGGGGGCGACGGCGATGGCGCTGGAGGGCCTGCGGCGGTCGGTGAACGACGAGATGGGGGCGGGGCACCTGCTGACGTACATGCGCAACGGCGTGCGGGTGACCGAACCGATCTTCAACACGCCGGGTATCCGGGTGATCGGCAAGACGGGCACGGCGGCGGCGCCGGACCTGAAGCTGCGGAGGGACCCGGGGAGCGACGCGGTCGACGAGATAGGCCGGGAGGATGAGAGCGACGGGATGTCGCCCTCGGAGGCGCACGCGAAGGACCCGGGCGGGACGGAGATCGTGCGATCGGGAGATCATTCGTGGTTCGTGGTGCTCGCGGGGCGGGAGGGAGATGCACCGCGGTACGCGATCGCGGTGGTGATGGAGTACGCGGGGAGCGGGGCGCGAGTTTCGGGCCCGATCGCCAACCAGATCGTCAAGGCGCTGGTGGAGGAGGGGTACCTGGAGCCCGCGCCGGTCGCGGCGGCGCCGGCGAAGGTCGACGGGGCGGGGGACGGGGCCGAGGGCCAGGAAGGACGCCGGTAGCGTGCCATCGTCCTCCGGGCCAAGTCGCGGGTGGTCGGTCGCGGGGATCGTGGCCCCGCTGGGGCGGATCGGCCCGGCGTGGATCGTGATCGCGGCGGCGGCGGCGCTCACGCTGGTGGGGCTGCTGGCGATCGACGTGGCGGAGGCGGCCAAGCCTCATCCCGGGACATGGCTGAGCCCGGCGGGGGTCAAGCAGGCGATGTTCCTGGCGATCTCGCTGGGGGCCGCGGTGGTGATCGTGCTGCCCAACTACCGGTGGCTGGCGTACGCGTCGTGGTTCTTCTACGCAGCGTCGATCGGGCTGCTGGTCTTCCTGCTGCTCCCGATCGTGCCGTGGAGCATCGTGGCGCCGCGGAACGGGGCGCGGAGCTGGATCAACCTGGGGTTCACGGATTTCCAGCCCTCGGAGCCGATGAAGATCGCGTACTCGCTGACGCTGGCGTGGTACATGCGGTACCGGACGGAGCACCGGCGGTTCGGGGGTCTGATCCCGCCGGCGATCATCACGGGGATCCCGATCGCGCTGATCACGCTGCAGCCGGACCTGGGGACGGCGACGCTGTTCGTGCCGGCGCTGTTCGCGGTGCTGATCGCCGCCGGGGCGCGCCTGCGGCACCTGGCGATCATCGTGATGCTGGCGGCGATGGCGGCGCCGGCGGTGTACCCGATCCTCAAGCCGCACCAGCAGCAGCGGATCGCGGGCCTGCTCAAGCAGTTGCAGGGGGACAAGAGCGAGGACCAGGACCAGAACTTCCAGTCGTCGACGGCGCAGACGCTGGCGGCGGCGGGGCAGGTTCGCGGGCTGAGCGACGAGCACGCGCGGTCGCTGCTGTACTTCAACCGGCTGCCGGAGCGTCACAACGACATGGTGTTCGCGGTGGTGCTGGCGCGGTGGGGGTTGCTGGGCGGGCTGGGGGTGCTGGGGTTGTACGCGGTGTGGTTCGCGGGCGCGCTGTGGTGCGCGGCGAGCACGAAGGACCCGTTCGGCCGCCTGGTGATCGTGGCGCTGGCGGCGTTCGTGGCGGCGCAGGTGTTCATCAACGCGGGGATGAACATCGGGCTGGTGCCGATCATCGGGATCACGCTGCCGTACATCTCCTACGGGGGGTCGAGCCTGCTGACGGTGTGGATGATGGTGGGGCTGATCGCGAACATCATGATGCGGCGGCCCAAGAGCGGGCCGCGGAGGTCGTTCGAGTTCTTCGAGGAGTAGGGAGGACCGGTGAACGGCCGACCGGAGGCGGGCGCATCGCGGGATCAGCGGGACCTGAGCGCCGAGATGGCGGCGACGAGCAGGCCGAGTGCGGTGATCGCCGAGAGCAGAAGGACGAGGCCCCCGAAGGGCCCCTGGAGGTGGTCGGCCCAGGTCCAGCCGTACCAGCCGGCCGACGCGGCCAGCGCGAGGAGCAGGGCGGCGCCCAGCAGCCTGCCGATCACCGCGGGGATGCGCGAGGACAGGACCAGCAGCACGACACCCAGCGCCAGCGCGAGCGGGATCGCGACCAGCCAGAGAATCGCCCAGAGAAAGATGTTCATGTGCGGACCCCCGGGGAACGTCGGCGCCCAGCGCCAGCGCGGAGTATACCGGCGCGGGCGTTGCTATGCGCTCCGAGCGGGTCAACGATGCGTGCGATGCCACGACCGCGACCACGAGCCAAGGCCCCCACGCGCAACAAGCCCGGGCAGCGCGATCCGCGCCCGCCGATCATCACGCGACCGGCCGCGGCAAAGCCGCCGCCGCGGGTGGCCAGGAACCGGGATCGCCCGGCGCCGCCGCCGCGGGAGCCGCTGGCGCTGCCGGACCTGGCGGTGATCGGTCCGCTGGCGCCGACGGAGGCGTGGCTGGCGGAGGCGGGGAGCATCGGCATCGAGTTTGAGCCGGGTGAGGTGGAAAAACTCGGGCGATACCTTGGGATGCTGCTGGCGGCGAACGATGTGCTGAATTTGACGGCGATCACGGACCCCCAGGAGGGATGGCGACGTCACATTCTGGATTCGCTGACGCTGATCGCAGCGCTGGCGGAGCTGGCGGATGGGGCGCGGGTGATGGATGTGGGGTCGGGGGGCGGGCTGCCGGGGATCCCGCTGGCGATCTGCTGCCCGCGGCTCTCTTTCACGCTGCTGGAGGCGACGGGGAAGAAGGTGGTGTTCCTGAAGGCGGTGGTGGCGGCGCTGGGGCTTGAGAATGTGACGGTGGTCGAGGCGCGCGCGGAGACGGCGGGGCATGACCGCGGCGTCAAGCAGCCGACGGGTGGGCGACAGGGCGGGCATCGTGAGCGGTACGAGGCGGTGGTGGCCCGCGCGGTGGGGAGACTGAACACACTGGCGGAGTTGGCGCTGCCGTTCGTGAAGATCGGTGGGCGGGCGCTCCTGGTGAAGGGAGAGAAGGCGCTTGAGGAACTCGGGGAGGCGGCGACGGCGCTGCACCTGCTCAAGGCGGTGCACGAGGGGACGATCGACACGCCGACTGGGCGGATCGTGGTCCTGACGAAGCGCGCGGGGACGCCGAAGGACTATCCGCGGCGGGATGGGGAGCCCAAGAGGGCGCCGCTGGGGGCCAAGGAGCGCGCCTAGCGGCTGCCGGGGGCGGGCACGCGGGAGAGCCCGATCGCTCGGTCGGCGGGCGGCTTGCCCGGGGTCTTGTTCACAACTCGTTCGCAACGATGCGCGCGGAAGTTTCCCTGATCGGCGCGTTCGCGCGGTGCGGTTGCTGTGCCGTCGGGCTTGGCGTGTGAAGACTCAGCACGTCTCCACGGCGATCCGTCGCCGTGGGCCTCGTCGGAAGCCACCTCGAGCGCGAAGGAGATCTCCATGAAACTCGCTGCATTACTTGTGGTGTTCGGAGCGTGTGCGCCGGCGCTGGCCGGTTCGAATCTCATCATCGGCTTCGGGGGGAATCACCCAGCGCAGGAGTGGACGCAGGACGGGCAGTACGTGTACGACTGGGGGCACCTCGGGCACGCGAGCGGCGCGGCGGTGATGACGGGAGGGGACCTCTGGATCTGCAACCCGGCGGACGGGAGCAACGTGTTCGAGCACGTCGACGAGGCGAACGCGCCGCTGGGCGGCTACACCGCGAGCGTCGGCGGGGGATGGATCGGGGACATGAGCGGGTACACGGGCGACTCGCTGCTCGCCGGAACGCTGGACGGGACGGTCTGGAAGATCGACCCCGCGGCGGGACTGGAGATACCGCTGTTCGCAACGGCGGGCACGCACATCGGGGTGGCGTGGGATGGTCAGAACATCTGGACGACAGATGGACCCGCGGGTTGGGGCATCCAGCAGAGGACGGCGTCGGGCCAAGTGCTGTGGTCGTTCGATGATCCGCGGGGGGGGCCGTGCGGGATCGCGTTCGATCGAGCGGACGGCACGCTGTACGTCGGGCACGCGGACGGCCGGGTCTCGCACCTGGGGGCCGATGGCGCGCCGCTGGGCGGGTTCGTGCTCTGGCCGGATGACATCATCGACGGGCTGGACATCATGCCGATCCCGGCGCCGGGGGTTGTGGGGATCGCGGGGATGGGCATGCTTGGCGCGTTGCGGCGGCGCAGGTAGGAGTGATCAGGATGAGGTGGGCGCGCCGGCGGGTTGCGCGGCGTTTGCCTGCGGATCTTGGTAGTGCTTGGGATCAAAGAGCAGGAGGAGGGCGGGGACTATCTGGTCTTTGCCGGGCGTCCACTGCGATTCGTAGAGCCGCATGAATCGACGCCGTCCGCGCCATACCTGGGCGCCGAGCGCTCCTTTCCTGTTTGATACGAACGGCTCGATACGGATCGACTCGGCCGGAAGGCGTCTGGTACGCCACCTGCGGCGCAGGGTGAAGCCTGCGCGATCGGCCGAGAGACCGACGACAGCGCCACCTCGGAAAGCGTCGAGGACCGTGAGTACGGCCAGCGCGACCGCCGCGCCGGCCGGGTACATCGCGCAAAGGGCGTACACGCCGATCCAGCGATCGGTCTGGCGGGACATGCCGATGAACATCGGGAGCCACCAGCTCCAGGATGCCACTATCGAGATCCTGAGCAGGAGGCAGAGTGTGCCCACGATTGGCATCACCCGCGTCCAACGACGGCTCCAGGCGAATCCGCCCTGGATTTCGAAGTGCTGTTGGGCGCGGAGCATCGGCGCCGATCCGGGCTCGAGTTGGGAGACCGCTTCGCATTCGCCGAGGATCGCGGCGAGCCCAGAGCGGATCGCATCGGGTGACGGACCCAGCAGGTAGATCGGCAGGCCAAGCGGGCAGATGCGTGAGCGAAGTCCCAGTCGAATGCTCTTGGTGTGCATGCGATCGGGGCGAGTGACCACGCCACGGATGTCGGTACGTGAAATGCGAAATGGCTTTCCCAGACCGCGCTGGTAGACCAGTTCGTGGCCGTTCACACTCACCCGGTGCACGGGCACGGCCAACTCCGTGGTGACCCCGATGATCCCGAATACCATCGTCGTCAAAGGGAACAACCACACGGTCGGCGGGCGCTCATCATGCTGACTGAGGATTCCACACATCACGCCGAAGCCGGTGCAAGCTAGCAGGCCCCAAGCGGATGAATGCCACCGAGTCCGCTTGAGCGTCCATGACGACTGAGCAAACCCGGCGTTTGAGGCCTTGCCGTTGGGCCGGTCGTCGGCGACCTCCGCCGGGCCTTGTGGCATTGTTTACTCCTCCTCCAGCGTCTTCTTCCTCCGCAGGATGTGGTGGTAGTGCTGGGCGAAGCGGTGGGCCTCGTCGCGGATCGCCTGGAGGAGTTTGAGGCCGAGGTTGTCGCGACCGAGGCGGATGGGTTCGCTCTTGCGCTGGATGTAGATGAGTTCTTCTTTCTTGGCGAGCGAGATGACCATGGGGGGCTTGATGTCGAGCTGCTCGAAGGCTTCGAGGGCGGCGTGGAGCTGGCCGAGGCCGCCATCGATGAGGATGACATCGGGGTAGAGCTCGTGGCCGGTGCCGGCCTCGCGGTAGCGGCGGCTGACCACCTCGCGGATGCTGCTGTAGTCGTCGTTGATGGAGGTCGGGGGGGTGAGGGGGGTGAGGGGGCGGCCGGCGAGCGTGGGGAGGAAGGGGGCGTTGAGGGCCTCGGCGATCGGGGTGGGGATGGGGGTGATCTCGTAGGTGTCGGGATCGTCTGGGGCTGGATCTTGCAGGCCTACATCGTCGGGGGCGGGCGATTCGATCGGCTCGCCGGGGTCACCGCGATCGCCCGAATCGGTGGTGGGCTTTGAAAGGTCGGTGGCGATCGTGGATGGATCGTGGCGGACCGGGCCCGCAGCGCCGGCGCGGATGCGGTAGCGGCGATATTCGCTCTTGAAGGGGCGACCATCGATGAAGCAGACCTTGCTGCCGACGGTCTCGCCGCCCTGGAGGTGGGCGATGTCGATGCCCTCGATGCAGCGGATGGGTTCATCGAGGCCGAGGGTCTTCTGGAGGGACTTGATCGCTTTTTGGGGGTCGACGTAGGCGATCTCGGACTCGGGCTGCCAGCCGTCCGAGCGGCTGGCACGTTCGTCGAGCTTCTCAATCGCTCGGATCTGGTCGCGGAGGACGGCGGCCCGCTCGAACTTCAGCTCGGAGGAGGCCTGCTCCATCTCACGCTGCATCTCGCTCAGGACGGTGGTGCGCTTGGTGCCCAGGAAGCGCACGAAGTGGTCGACATCGGCGGCGTAGGCCTCCTTGGAGATCTTGGCCGCGCAGGGGGCGGTGCACTGGTTGATCGCGTAGAGCAGGCAGGGACGGAAAAAGCGGTTCTTGTCATCACCGTCGACGATGTCGAGCCGGCAGGTGCGGAACTTGAAGACGCGCTGGAGGAGCCCGACTGCCTCGCGGAGGGCGCCGGCGCTGGCGAAGGGGCCGAAGATGCGGGCGCCCTTCATTTCGGGGGCGATCGAACGGTTCTCCTGGAGGCCGGTGGGGTTGCGGGTGACGAAGACGCGGGGGAAATCCTCGCGCTGGGTGATGACGAGGTAGGGGAAGGTCTTGTCATCGGTGAGGCGGACGTTGAAGCGGGGCTTGATGTCCTTGATGAGGCGGTTTTCGGTGAGCAGGGCTTCCCATTCGCCCTCGCAGGTGAGGATCTCGAAGTCGTGGACGACCTCGAGCATGGGCTGCTTCTTGAAGCCCAGGTCGGCGGAGGGGACGAAGTAGCTCGAGACGCGGTCGGGGAGGCGGGCGGCCTTGCCGACGTAGATGACGATGCCCTTGGCATCTTTCATGAGGTAGACGCCGGGCAGGTCGGGGAGGTTGCGGGATTTCTTGAGGAGGCGGGCGAGCCGGGCGGTGTCGGATTCGGTCCCCCACGCGGGCGGGGTATCGGCCGGGAGGAGGCCCTCGGCGTCGGGCCTGGGGAGGTCGGGATCGTCGCGGTTCTGGGACACGTGTTCAATGGTACGAGTCGGAGGTGGCAACGGATCGCGTCAGCGCGAATCCGGTCTCAGTTCGACCGGCGTTCCCGGGGTCCGGAATCCTGACGCGTGGTTCGGTCATACCGCAACAATCGGCACATGATCCGCAGCCTCTCCGAGATCGTCCTGGTCGTCTCCGATGTTGCGCTCGCTGCGGCGTTCTACCGGGATGTCATCGGGCTGGCGCCCGCGCGGCCGCAGACGGAGGCGTGGGCGTGGTTCTGGGTGGGGGCGCCCGAGGGTCGGCAGCGGCTGGCGGTGCACAAGGGGACGCTCCTGTTCGAGGAGCACTCACCGCACCCGCCGGGGGAGCGGTTCGGGCGGGTGCACTTCGCGTTCGAGGTCGGGCGCGAGGAGCTGGCGGGGTACATCGCGGGGCTAGGGGCCAAGGGGGTCAGGCTGTACGGACCGCAGCGGCTCGAGTGGATGCTCGCCGAGGCGTGGTACTGCTACGACCCGGATGGGAACCTGGTGGAGTTCTGGTCGCCGGATCCGGGGGCGTGATCGCGGAGGCGGGCGAGCCACGGGATCCGATGCCAGCTCGCTGCTGAGATCATCAGCCGAGAAGGCCGCAGAGCCTGAAGCAGAGGGTGTGGCAAACAGGCGGGACGCCTGTTCCACAAGATTGGTAGCTGGACACGCTCTCAGCGCTGGGCGATCGGCGTGTAGCGGACATCGTGCGGGCCGGTGTAGTCGACGCTGGGGCGGTAGAGGCGGTTGTCGGCCAGCTGCTCGATGATGTGGGCGGACCAGCCGCCGACGCGGCCGACCACGAACATGGGTGTGAAGAGGTCTAGGGGCAGGCCGATGCAGTGGTAGGTGGTGGCGCTGTAGAAATCGACGTTGGGGTAGATGCCCTTGGCGGCCTTCTCGCGCTCCATGACGGCCTCGATGTGGGCGCTCTTCTCGTACAGGTCCTTGTTGCCGGTGTCCTCGGCGAGCTGCTTGGCGAGCACCTTGAGATACTTGGCGCGGGGGTCGTAGCTCTTGTAGACGCGGTGGCCGAAGCCGGGGATCTTGTCCTTGTGCTCGAGCTTGTGCTTGATGAACTCCTCGGCGGCGTCCACGGTGGGGATCTGGCCGAGCATGCGCATCACGCCCTCGTTGGCGCCGCCGTGGAGCGGGCCCCGGAGCGAGCCGATCGCCGCCGTGAGCGCCGAGTAGATATCGCTCTCGGTGGAGATGACCGAGCGTGCGGAGAAGGTCGAGTTGTTGAGGCCGTGGTCGGTGTGGAGGACCAGGCAGACGTCGAGCGCCTTTGCCATGGTGGGCGTGGGGCGCTTGCCGTTGAGCATGTAGAGGAAGTTCTCGGCGAGCGGGAGCGTGGGATCGGGGGCGACCATCGGGGTGCCCTTGCGCAGGTGCTGGAAGTTGGCCAGGAGCGTGGGGGTCTGGGCGAGGATGGTGATCGCCTTGTCGCGGATGGAGGGCAGGTCGATCAAGTTGGGCTTGGGGTCGAACAGGCCCAGGGCCGAGACGAGGGTGCGGATGACGTGCATCGGCTCGCCGGTCTTGGGGAACTGCTGGAGGAGCTTGGCGATCTCGGGGCCCAGGGCGTAGCGGCGGCGGATCTCGGAGTTGAAGGATTCAAGCTCATCTTTGCGGGGGAGCCGGCCGTTCCAGAGGAGGTAGACGGTCTCCTCAAAATTCGAGTTGCTCGCCAGTTCGCCGATGGGGATTCCCAGGTATTCGAGCACGCCCTTTTCGCCGTCGATAAAGGAGAGCTTCGTTTCGGCGGCGATCACGCCTTCGAGACCCTTGGAGTAATTTGGCATAGTCGGAACGTCCTGAGCGATCGGCCCCGGCACCGGATTGAGATGGAGAAGCAGCGTCGTGGGCCACCCGCCCGCAACCTCCTTTTCCAGATAGGGAAAGGGAGTGTAGCCGGATGCTCGGGGGGAACCCAACGGTGCAGGATTGCACCCCCCTCGCGGCGCGAAACACTGCGGCAACGCAGAATGAACCGGGGGACGCGACCGCGGGTGGCTGCACACATCCGCCGACAACACTGTGCGATGGGTCGGTCTCGGAGAACAGGCGGAAGGCCCGGCCGGAGGGGTGCGCCAAGGGCGACGGGCAGGACCTCCTCGCGGCCGAGGTTCCGCGGGTCCGGAGACTGGAGGAACCGAGGCGCTGTCTCCGCGTGGTGATCGCCGGGCCCGGAATCCGCGCGCGGGGAGCCGCTCCCGTATTATGTTGTCTGTGATTCCTCTGGGCACCGACCGGGGGCTGGCTCGCCCGACGGTCGTCAATCACCTGCTCATCCTCGCGAACATCATCGTGTTCGGCGCGATCACCGTGGCCGCGCTGCGGACCGAGCAGGGTGTGGCCGCGACCGACGGGATCGTCGACCGCTGGATGCTCACGCGTGACCTCTCGCAGCCCTGGCGGCTGGTGACCTACGCGTTCCTGCACGACATGACGTCCATGTGGCACCTGCTGGGGAACATGCTGTTCCTGTGGGTCTTCGGGCCCAACGTCGAGGACCGCATGGGCCGGCTGGGGTACCTGGCCTTCTACCTGATCGCGGCGATCGCGTCGGGGTTCGGGCACATCCTGGTCTCCGACGGTCCGGCGATCGGCGCCTCAGGAGCGATCGCGGGGGTAACCGGGGCGTACATGGTGCTGTTCCCGCGGACGCAGGTGCGGGTGTTCTTCCTGTTCTTCACGGTGGGCGTGATCCACATGTCGGCGCTGTGGTTCATCTCCCTGTCGGTGATCCTGAACATCCTGGGCGCGGTGATGCACCGGCCCGACCAGATCGCGTACGGGGCGCACCTGTTCGGGTACGGCTACGGGATGGTGGTGGCGTTCGGCCTGCTGGGCACCGGGCTGCTCAAGGGCGAGCCGTTCGATCTGTTCCACATGGTCAAGCAGGCGCGGCGAAGGGCGGAGATCCGCGAGGCGTACCGGGAACACGTCGGCCGAGCCGAGACCGCCTTCGCGCCCAAGGGCCTGCCCAAGGGGGTCGAGCCGGCGATCTCGGAGATGCAGCGGCCGGTCGCCGAGGCCCGCGCCGAGATCGCGCGGCTGCTCGCGGCCTCCGACACGGCCGCCGCCGCGGATAGGTACCGGTCTCTGCTGGAGAAGTACGGGCTGGTTCCCGGCGCGGCGACCATGAGCCGCAGGCAGCAGCTCGACCTGGCCAACCATTTCTTCCAGACCTCAGACTACAGCTCGGCGATCGCCGCGTACGAGAGGTTCCTCGAGGCGTTCCCGCGCGACGGGGAGGCAGCGCACATTCGCCTCCTGCTCGCGGTGATCGCGGGGCGGTACCTGCACCAGGCGCCCCGGGCACGGTCGCTGCTTGGAGAGGCGATGCCGGGGCTGCACGAGGCCGACCAGCTGGCGATCGCCAGGGATCTGCTCGCCGAACTCGGCCCTGCGCCGGCGAGCCCGGCGGGGTCGGGCTGACGACACGTCTTGAACCCGACGCGGGCCGCCCTGTATGCTGTCCCCGGGCCCGCGACGGGCAGGGAGGGAGGATGCCATGGGGATTGTGCGCGCGTGCCGGGCGGCGCTGCTGGCCGCCGGGATGCTGGTGGCGGCTTGGCCCGTCGCCGGCGCACGGGGCCAGTGCGGGCCGGAGTGGACACAGAAGATCATGACGACGCGCGAGGGCGCGGCGGTCGCGTACGACACGGACCGCCAGCGCCTGCTCGTCTTCGGCGGGGCGTGGTACCCGAGCTACACCTATGACCTGGGCTACTACGCCGACACGTGGGAGTTTGACGACACCTCCTGGACGCAGGTGATCGCGGCCGGACCGTCCGGGCGAACGGGCGCGGCGATGGCGTACGACCCGGTGCGGCGTCGCATGGTGCTGTTCGGGGGCATGTCGGTGACGTTCCAGGTGCCGACCTGCTATGGGGACACGTGGGAATACGACGGGTCGGGCTGGACGCACGTAACGACGTCCGGCCCGTCGCCGCGAACAGAGTGCGCGATGGCGTTCGATCCCGTGCGGGGCCGTGTGCTGCTGTTCGGAGGACGCACGACGACGACTTCCGGCACGACGGTGTACGGGGACACGTGGGAGTGGACGGGGTTGAGCTGGTCGCCGGTGACCGGGAGCGGGCCGTCGAGCCGGTACGCGGCGGCGATGTCCACGGACAGCCTGAACGGCGGCGTCGTGCTGTTCGGGGGCTCGGCGTCGGGCGGGGTCAGCGCCGAGACGTGGACGTGGAACGGGGCACAGTGGAGCCAGGCCGGGGTGTCGGGCCCCGGGCCGCGCCGGCTGCACGCCATGGGGTGCGACCCGGTGACGGGGAACGTGATCCTGTTCGGCGGGGAGAGCACAACCGGATACCTTGGGGATACGTGGCTGCTGCAGGGCGGGCAGTGGTCGAAGGTCACCTCGTCGGGTCCTTCGGCGCGTGCGATGGCGGGCGGCGCGTTCGATACGCGGACCGGCTCGCTGGTGATCGTGGGAGGGAGGCCGTTCGGGACGTACTACCCGACGACGCACGCGGACGTGTGGTCCTGGAAATCGACATGGCACAACGACTATCCGGCCACCCCGCAGGGCCGGACGGGATCGGCGATGTCGTACGACTCGGACCGGCACGAGTTCGTGATGTTCGGGGGCCTGATCGGCGACGGGAGCAACATCCCGCTGGGGGACACGTGGATCCACGACGGCTCGCGGTGGAGGCTGGGAGCGAGCACGGGCCCGACGCCGCGCGAGCACGCGTGCATGGTGTACGACTCCAAGCGCAAGCGGACGGTGCTGTTCGGTGGGTACGACACTCCCATGCAGTACGGCGACACGTGGGAGTGGAACGGGATCAAGTGGACCCAGCGGAGCGTCTGGGGCCCCGATGGCGGAACACACGCGATGGCGTTCGATGCAGCACGGGGCGTGACGGTGCTGCACGGGGGCGGGGTCGTCAACTCCACGCCCAAGACCTGGACGTATAACGGCACGGCCTGGACGCTGCGGTCCACGGGAACGCCGGCGGTGGCGACCGGGGCGTCGATGGCGTACGACCCGGTGCGGCAGGTCGCCGTGCTCGCCGGCGGCTACCTCGCACCCAACGGGACCCAGAACACCGACACCTGGACCTGGAACGGCACGGCGTGGACGTTGTACGCATCGACAGGCCCGCGGCGGGCGTTCGGCGCGGCGGTCTTCATGCCCGATCTGGGGCGCGTGCTGTACTTCTCGGGGTCGGGGACCACGGGGGGCCAGAACCTCTGGCTCTGGGAGGGATCGGCGTGGAGTTCGATGGTCTCGCCCGCCGGTCCGCTGCCGCGGTCGGGCGCGGCGGTGGCGCAGGGAATATCGGGCGATCGCGTGCTGGTATTCGGGGGAGGCCAGAAGCTCTCGGACACGTGGGAGCTGCGGTGGCCGGCGCCGCCCGCGATCACGCTGCAGCCGCAGGATCAGGTCATCTGTCGCGGCGGGACGGCGATCTTCCATGCCGATGCGGGCGGAACGGGACCGCTGTCCCGGCGGTGGGCCCGGGACGGGGTCGAACTGTCCGACGGACCAACGCCCTGGGGCTCGGCGATCGCCGGCAGCGGCACGGCGACGCTCAGCGTGGCGGGCATCGGAGCTTCGGACGGCGGCGACTACACATGCGTGGTCTCGAGCGCGTGCGATTCGGTCGAGTCGGCCCAGGCCCACCTGTGGGAGTGTGCGGCCGACATCGATTGCAGCGGCTTCGTGGATCTTGAGGACTTCGGCGCGTTCGTGGACCTGTTCGTCGAGGGCGGAGATGCGGCCGACTTCGACCTCACCGGGTTCGTGGACCACGAGGACTTTGATGCATTCGTCCTGGCGTTCGAGCTCGGGTGCTGAACACGCCGGAGGGTCCGCGTCGCGGGTGCGCGAACGCCGGCGAGCGGATGAGCAGGTCCCGGGGCGCCGTTCGCACCGGGCGCAAGAAAAACGCCGCCCGACGGGGGGCGGCGTTCATGTCATGGGTGAGCATCCACCGATCAGGCGTTGGCGGCGGCCTTCTTGGCCCGGGTGTACCCGTACTTGCGCTTGAGGGCCTTGACGACCAGCCCCTGGCGGATCGCCCGGGTGGAGACGCGGATGCGCTCCTGACGGCCCTCGACGACCGCGGTGACCTGCTGGAGGTTGGGCTTGAAGGTCCGGCGGGTGATGCCGGTGGGCTTGAGACCGAAGCCGCCCTTCTTGATGGCCTGGCCGCGCCAGGCGCGCTTCTTGCCGAAGGTGGTCTTCTTGCCGGTATAAAAGCAGACTGCGGGCATGACTGAACCCTTTCCGAACAACCACGCGCCGCAGGACCTGCGGGATGGGTCTGGATGATAGACCGCGACTCGACTCAGGCAAGCCGGGCCGGTCGGCACCGGCCTACCTCCGCCGGCGGATCCCCAGCAGGCCCCCGGAAAGGCCCGCTCCCAGCCCCGCGCACAGCCCGCCCGGCCCCGGGATGATTCCGACCCCGAAAAATCCCCCGCCGTCGACCGCCGAGAATTGCAGGTTCGGGACGTTGAGCTGATCGTGGTTATTGCGCCCCCAGGCCGCGACCGTGCCGTCGGCCCGCTGGGCGATCGCGAACGAGAACCCCGCAGAAATGGACACGAACTGCCCCGAAGGCACGCCGCTGACCTGGCCGAAATCGTCGCGACCCCAGGCCGCGATCGTTCCGTCGGGCCGCAGCGCGAGCGTGAAATGCCCGCCGGCGGAAATCCGCGTGAAGCTGCCGGCAGGGACATTGAGCTGGCCGAATTGGTTCCAGCCCCACGCCACGAGCGAGCCGTCCGCCCGCATCGCCACGCTGTGGTAGCTGCCCGCGGTGACCTGCGTGTAGGAACCCGAGGGCGCCTGGAGCGTGTTGTAGGTCGTGTCGATCGAATGCAGGCCCCACGGCACCAGCGTGCCGTCGGTGGCGAGCCCCACCGCGTGGTAGAGCCCCCCGGCGATCGACTGAAAATGCCCGGAGGTCGGGGCCGACGTGATCAACTCGGAGGTGCCGCCGATCTCGGTGCGCCCGCCCCACACCTCGAGCGAGCCGTTGGGTCGCAGGCCCGCCGAGTAGAAACTCCCGGCGATCGCCGATTGGAACGCGCCCGTGGGCAGTTCATCGATCTGGTGATAGCCGTTATCGCCCCAGGACACCAGCGTGCCGTCGGGCCGAACACCGACCGCGTGGAAATCGCCCGCGGAGATCGATGTGACGACCGCATCCGGCGGCGACTGCAATCCGAATTTCGTGTCACCCCACGTGACGATGTTGCCGGCCAGCGCGGGGGCGGTGGTCGCCGCGAGCACGGTCGCGGCGGCGCAAAAACAGATGCGACTCTCGAGAGAGCGTCCCATGGGATCATCCTCCTAAGCCGATGCGTTCACCGTTTCCCACGGTGGCGGAATTGCATGGCGCTGGGAGATTGTACAGGCTGGACGGGCGGTGGTTGCGGAAACCGAAGGAAGAACACCCACCGTCCACACGGGATTGACTCACCGGCGCATGCCCATCATCGCAGCGCGGCAAGCAGAGCCGCGCCGCCCGGAGCCCGAATCAGCCCGATCCCGGAGTATCCACCCGCGGCCACGGAGAGGTACGTTCCGGCCACGCAACCGAGTCCGCCGTCAACGGCCTGGACTTGACTTGTCGGCACTTCTGCAACGACCGCGGGCGGCCCATCAGGAGAGGCCCTCCGCCGAACCCGCTCCGATGGCATTCTGACTCGCGCAGGAATACTCGCCGTCCATCCGGTCTCGTCGGTCATCAACGGGCGCCCGTCAACCGACGGTCAGTCCTGCTCGAGCAGGTACGCGAGAGTCCGGACGCCCCAGCCGGTGGGGCCGTCGATGTGGCAGCCTTTGTTCCCGTCCGAGACGTGCACGCCGGCGATGTCGAGGTGGCACCAGGGGATGGAGTCCTTGACGAAGTAGGAGAGGAAGGCAGCGCCCTGGATGGGGTGGGCCTTGCGGTTGGCGTTGCTGTTGAGGATGTCGGCGACCGGGCTCTTCATCATCTCGCGGTACTCTTCGTGCATGGGGAGGCGCCAGACGCGTTCCCCGGCGGTCGCGGCGGCGCGTTCGATCTTGGCGCGCAGGCGGTCGTCCTCGCAGAACAGCCCGCAGTAGGTGGAGCCCAGGGCAACGACGACGCCTCCGGTAAGGGTCGCCAGGTCGATGATCCCGTCGGGGTCCTCCTTCTCGCAGGCCCAGCACAGGGCGTCGGCGAGCACGAGGCGGCCCTCGGCGTCGGTGTTGGTGACCTCGACGGTGACGCCGTTGCGGTAGCGGATGACATCGTCGGGCCGGTAGGCTTCGTCGCTGATGGAGTTCTCGGCGATCGAGAGGAGGGCGACCACGCGACGGTTGGGCTTGATGACGGTGGCGATCGCGTGCATGGCGCCGAGCACCGCGCACCCGCCGTCCTTGTCGCGCTTCATGCCGACCATGCCGTTGTTGATCTTCAGTGACAGCCCGCCGGTGTCGTAGGTCATCGTCTTGCCGATGAGCACCAGGGGCCTTGAGCCCTTCCGGGCGCTGCGTGGGTTGTACTCCAGCCGGACCATGCAGGGCTTGTTCTCGCTGGCCTTCCCGACGTTGATGAGACCGGCGAGCTTCTCGCGCACCAGGTCCTGGCCCTCGAGGACCTTGCACGTCAGGCCGCACTGGCGGGCGAGCCTGCGGGCCTGGTCGGCCATGTAGCCCGTGGTCGCGATGTTGGGCGGGGTCTGGCTGAGTGTGCGGGCCAGGTTGGTGCTCTTGCCCAGTCCCAGGCCCTTGTTCAGTCCATCGGAGAACCGCTGGCTCGAGGCGCGGACGGACAGGGCCCGGCGCTCGGGCACCTTGCCGCCGGTACCGCGGAATTCATCGCAGACCCAGCCGATCAGGCCCAGGCCCTCTCCGAAGGCAGCCCCGGAGCTGCCGGCATCGATCCTGGCGGCCGCGCAGGGGGGGAGCAGCTCGATGTCGGCCGAAGCGGCCTTGCAGCCGGCGAGCCTGCGCCCGACGTTGCCCGCGGCGAGCCGGAGGGTGTCGGATTTGAACAGGGTCTTCTTGCCCAGCCCGATCACCCAGACGCGCGAGTGGCCCGACTTGAGCGCTTTGCCGACATAGACCTCCAGAACAGACCCCGGTTCACCGGTGAATTCGGGCCTGCGGATCGCCTCGGCGGCGTTGCCGCTGGGATCCATGGATGCGCTCTGGCGATCGAGCTTGGGCCGTTCGGAGGCGGTTTCGGAAGCAAAGACACCGAGCACGAGGACTTCGCTCTTGCCACGGCCGCCGACTTGAATCGATGAAAACATGGTCACTCCCGATGATCCCACTCGCACGCAGCATAGGACCCGGGAAAGCCGGTATTTCGGGAGGTTGCGGGGTACTTCCCGCATCCGGGCCGGCCGCGCGCTTCTGCGCACGACGTTCGCCATCGTCGGCACGACGATGAGAGAATGTCATCAGCCGTATTCCCACGACCGGGGTCACTAGACTGTGGCGATGTCGCAGTCTTCGCCCGACAATCCGGGACCTCCGGCCCTCCAGGCGCCTTGGCGGCTTGAGTACCTCTCGTCCATGGATCAGAAGGAGAAGGGTTCCGGCCCCCCCGCTTCCGGCAGCGGCTCGTTCCTGCTGGACTACTGGCGCGATCCGGGGTCGGATGAGAAGAACCACATCATCGTACGGACGGATCACGGGCTGATCCTGCTCAACGCGTTTCCGTACGCGAACGGGCACCTGCTCGTGGCGCTGGGAGATGCGCGGCCGACGCTCCTGGACTACGAGCCGGCCCAGCGGGCGCAGATGTGGGAGCTGACGGAACTGGCGGCGGAGCTGATGCAGAAGACACTCGAGCCGCAGGGCATCAACATCGGGGTCAACCAGGGCCGCGCCGCGGGCGCGGGAGTACCGCAGCACCTGCACGTGCACCTGGTGCCGCGCTGGGGCGGGGATGTGAACTTCATGACAACGGTCGGCCAGGTCCGGGTGATCCCGGCGGCGCTGGAGGCGATGGCGGGGAGGTACCGGGCGGTGTGGAACGCCCGGGGCCCAGTCCGCGGCTGATACCGGCGATCGCCCGGCCGTGCGGGAACCTCGCGCAGGCAGGTGGTTCACTCCCATCACCGCGCGGACTCCAACCACGACGCCAACAACGGGCCGGCGATGGCTCCGATCGCCACCGCGCCCCCGTCCGCCGCCGATGCCTTGGCGGACGGTGACTGGACGGCGTCGTTCCGAACTCGCCGCCGATCCTTCGGGATTGCGTCGATCGGCGCGTGAGCCGCCGGCCCGGGATTCGTTCACATCCCAGCAAGACCGGCGTGTGAGAGCACCACCGCGGGCCTGCGGCACACCGACGAGCGAATCCCAAGGAGAAGGACCATGCCCGCAACGGAATCACCGCGCACCGCCCGAGCCGATCGCGGCACCGCCCCCGGCGCGGCCACTCTGATCGCCCTCGTCGGCGCCCTTCCGAGCCTGGCGCTCGCCGCGGCGACCACCATCGCGGTCAACGGCACGGTCAAGGGCTTCGACAAGCCACAGCAGGTCGGTTCGATCGCCGTCGAGGCCGGGAAGAAGGACGGCAAGGGATGGGAAGGAGAGCCGAGCTTCATGAACGGCTACTTCACGTTCATGGACAAGTTCAGGAAGCTCGACGACACGTACGACTTCAACTGGATCAACGTGTGCACCAAGGTCACCGGAGACCCCACAACGATCTTCTCCAAGATCCCCAGCATGGATCCCGAGACCGACGATGCGTACCCGCACTACTACTCGCAGGACGAGTGGATCAAGGACAACAAGTTCGGTTCGCGGACGCTGCACGGGGACCGGTCCTACTCGCAGTTCATCGACTTTCCCGGCCGCGGCAAGGGCAATGGCTTTGACTTCTCGACGTTCCTGATCCTCCAGGACGACAAGAAGTTCGAGCTCGACGGCAAGAAGCAGATGCTGATCCTCGCCGGCTGGACGTGGCACTACGAGGGCGACGACGGCGAAAGACCCAAGGGGACCTCGACGGTCGGCAAGGAGATCGCGGTCGACAAGACCTCGATCGACCTGATCACGACCGCGCTCAAGAACGGCAAGGACGACAACTTCAAGGGCTGGTCGGCGATCAGCACCTTCACGATGGACATGGCGAGCGCGCCCTCGCCGGGCTCGCTCATGCTCGCCGGCTGCGGAACGCTGCTGGTCCTCAAGCGGCGCCGCAGGGCCTGAGCCTCCGCCGCACCCCGAACTCTCCTCTCACTCCCATTCTCCCCACGCGACAAGGCCCCGGGGCTCGAACACCCCGGGGCCTTGCATTTCACACGCGGGCCACTCCGGCGATCACGGTTCTGTCCGGCGCGCCATCTCGTGGTCGGGGCCGGCATCGCGCCGGACCGACGCCCGGACTTGCCTTGACACGAGGAGAATGAACAACGCCCCGATGATCGTGTTTCATCGGGGCGCGTGGTTGAGTTCGTTGGAATCGGGCGCGGGCTGTCCGGCGTGCGTCGGCAACCTGTCCCGCCGGCTACTCGTCCTTGACCTTGAACTCGGCGTCGATCACATCGTCCTTCTTGGAGCCGCCCGCCGCCTGATCTGGGCCGGGCGCCGACCCGCCCGATGCGCTCGCGCCCCCGGCGCCCCCCGCGGCCTTGCTGGCCTCGTAGACGGCCTTTCCGAGTTCCATGCTCGCATTCTCGAGCTCCTTCATCGCCGCCTCGATCGCGGCCTTCTCGTCGCCCTTGATCTTGCCCTCGAGGCTCGAGATCGCCGATTCGATCTTGCCGCGCGATTCCGGTGAGACCTTGCCGCCATGCTCCTCGAGCGCCTTGCGGGTCTGGATGACCATGGCATCCCCGCGGTTCTTGAGGTCCACCAGCTCGCGGCGGGCCTTGTCCTCGGCGGCGTGCGCCTCGGCGTCACGCTTCATCTTCTCGATTTCGTCCTTGGAGAGGCCGCCGGAGTTGGAGATCTTGATGTCGGCCTTCTTCCCCGTGCCCTTGTCGGCCGCGGTCACGGTCAGGATGCCGTTGGCGTCGAGCGCGAACTCGACCTCGATCTGCGGAGTGCCTCGGGCGGCCGGGGCGAGCCCGGAGAGCTCGAACTGCCCGAGCGTGCGGTTGTCCCGGGCGAACTCGCGTTCGCCCTGGAGCACGTGGATCTGCACGCTGGTCTGGCCGTCGGCGGCCGTGGAGAAGGTTTCCTTCTTGCTTGTCGGGATGGTGGTGTTGCGGTCGATGAGCTTGGTCATGACGCCGCCCAGGGTCTCGACGCCCAGGGAGAGCGGGGTGACGTCCAGCAGGAGCACATCCTTGACCTCGCCCATGAGCACCCCGCCCTGGATCGCCGCGCCGATCGCGACCACCTCGTCGGGGTTCACGCTCTTGTTGGGCTCCTTGCCGAAGATCTCCTTGCAGATCTGCTGGGCCCGGGGCATGCGCGTCGAGCCGCCCACCAGGATCACCTCGTCGATCTTGCTGGGGTCGAGCTTGGCATCCTTGATCGCGTTCTGGCACGGGGCCTTGAGCCGCTCGAACAGGTCGTTGCACAGCGACTCGAACTTCGAGCGTGTCAGCGAGACCTGCAGGTGCTTGGGGCCGGTCTGATCCGCCGTGATGAACGGCAGGTTCACCGTCGTCTCCTGCATCGTGGAGAGCTCGATCTTGGCCTTCTCGGCGGCCTCCTTGAGGCGCTGGAGGGCCATCGCGTCCTTGCGGATGTCGATCCCCTCCTTCTTGCGGAACTCCTCGGCGAGGTGATCGATCAGGCGCTGGTCCCAGTCGTCGCCGCCCAGGTGGGTGTCGCCGTTGGTCGAGAGCACCTCGAAGACGCCGTCGCCGATGTCGAGGATGGAGACGTCGAAGGTGCCGCCGCCGAGGTCAAAGACGGCGATCTTCTCGTTCTTCTTCTTGTCCAGGCCGTACGCGAGCGCGGCGGCGGTGGGCTCGTTGATGATCCGCTCGACCTTCAGGCCGGCGATCTCCCCGGCGTCCTTGGTCGCCTGGCGCTGCGCATCGTTGAAATACGCCGGCACCGTGATGACCGCGCGGTCGACCTTCTCGCCCAGGTAGTCCTCGGCCGTCTTCTTCAGATCCTGGAGGATGAACGCGGAGATCTGCTGGGGCGTGAACTCCCCCTGGTTGACCCGCACCTTCACGAACTCGTCGGGTCCGCCGACGATCGTGTACGGCACCTTGCTCTCCTCGTTGCCGCTCTTGCCGTACCCGCTCTCGCCGGTGCCCGAGACTTCCACGCGCCGGCGACCCATGAACCGCTTGATCGAGTAGATCGTGTTCTTGGGGTTGGTGATCTGCTGGTGTTTGGCGGGCTGGCCGACCAGGCGCTCCCCCTTGTCCGTGAATGCCACCACCGAGGGAGTAATGCGGTTGCCGGAGCTGTTAATGAGCACCTTCGGCTGCCCGCCTTCCATGACGGCGATGCAGGAGTTCGTGGTGCCCAGGTCGATTCCGATGATCTTGGCCATTTCTCAGTCCTTCCTTGCCCCACCGAACCACAGAGTTCCGCTGGGCTATGGACTAGGGCAATGCCCATGCCAACCGGCAAGGGACAGGCTGCCCCGGAAAGTCGTTCCGAAGTGCAGGCAAGAGCTCCCGGCGTTGCCTCGCGGTGGCCCCGCACGATACCCGTCTGCCGAATTGGCAGCTCGCCCGCTCACCGGTCGGCGGCCGGTCAGGCAACCTGCGGAATGCCGAAAAACCGCTCGGTGTTGCGGTTGATCTGGGAATGGAACTCCTCCCACGAAATGCCCCGAAGCTCGGCGAGCTTCCGGGCGGTGACGCTGGACATCCACGGCTCGCAGGGACGCATGCCGCGGTGCGGATCGGGCGAGAGGTACGGCGCATCGGTCTCGACCAGGATGCGGTCGGCCGGGACGAGCCGCGCGGCCTCCTGCACCTCGCGGGCGTTGCGGTACGTCACGACGCCGGTGAAGGAGATCCAGGCGCCAAAGTCCAGCACGCGACGGGCCTCGTCGGGCGTGCCGGTGAAGCAGTGGAAGATGTACTTCGCGGGGTTGAGCGACGACCGCCGCAGGACGGGCAGCAGATCGTCGAACGCCTCGCGGCAGTGCACCACCACGGGCTTCTCGATCCCCTGCCGGCGCGTGGATTCGATGTACGCCAGTTGCTCGGAGAGCACCTTGTCCTGAAGCGCTCGCGGCGGATCGGGGTAGTGGTTGTCCAGGCCCAACTCGCCCCACGCGACGCACCGCGGCTCCCGGATGACCCTCCCGAGCAACTCCCACTCGTGCGGGCCCTGGTCGGAATATCCGGGGTGCACGCCCGCGGTGCACCAGACGTTGGGAAACGAGTTCGCGATCGCCAGCACGTCGAGCGAATTCCGCGTCGTGGTGGCGATCGTGATGGCGCCGGTGATGCCGTGCTGCGCGGCCTTCGCGAGCACGGCGGGGATGCGACCATCAAAATCAGGGAAGGTAAGGTGGCAGTGTGTATCAATCACGCGCAAGGGTATGAATCGACGATCGGGACCGGCGGCCGGCTCGTACCGACCGGCACTACCCTTGTTCATGCACTCATTTCGTCCGGGCGGACGGTTGATCGCGTGTGTCGTGCTGGCGCTGGGGCTGCTGATTTGCCCGCGAGCGCTCGGGCTGCCGGGCGGTGGCGCGGACCACGACCTGTTCTACCGGGTCCTGATGGACGGCAGCCCGGCGGGTTGGATGCACTCGGTGCAGAAGACCGAGGGGGACCGGATCCGCAACTCGCAGGAGATGCGCTTCAAGATCCGCCGCGGAGAAGCGACCACCTCGGCCCGGATGACAACGGAGTTCGTGGAGACCAAGGACGGCAAGCCGATCTCGATGCGATCCTCGCAGCAGATCGGGGCCCAGCCCGTGGTGGTCGAGTACACCTTCGGCGAGCAGGGAATCCAGGTCGTTTCCGATCCCGCCGGCACGCGCACCGTCAGCACGCGGCCGCTCCCGAAGGAGACGTGGCTCACGCCCGCGGCCGCGGCGAACTTCGTGCTGGCCCGGCTCAAGGCAAGCGCCAAGGAGATCTCCTACCGCACCATCGATCCACTCTCGGGGACCGAGCCCGTGGCGATCACCCACACCCAGATCAGCCGGGCCAGCCAGCAGATCGGGGATCGCACGATCGAGGGGTATTCCATGAGATCATCGGCGAGCAACTCGCCGGGTGTCGTCGGAGAGGACTTCCTGGACCTGGGCGGCACGCTGGCCAAGCAGACGACCTCGCTGGGCGGCCTTTCCGTGGTGATGATCGCCGCCGGACCCGAGGTGACCGAGGACAAGGGCCGGGCCCCCGAAGTCATGGTCTCCTCGTTCATCAAGCCCGACCGCGTGATCCACGATCCGTACCGCACGACCAGGGCCCTGTACACGCTGGACTACGTGAGCGGCGAAGTCCCGGCGGTGCCGCAGACCGGAACCCAGACGGTGACCGCGCAGAACGGCACGAGTGTCACGATCTCGGTCAACGCCCTCTCCCCGCGGCCGGCGCCGGCCGCCGACATCCAGAACGACGCATTCACCAGGGCGTCGGGGACCATCTCCTCGGACGATGCGCTCGTCCGCGAACTGGCGAGCACGGCCGTGAAGGCCATGCCGAGGGAGGACACGCTCGGCCGGGCGCAGGCGCTGCGCCGTGCCGTGTACAACCACATCACCGAGAAAAACCTGGACGTCGGGTTCGCCGCCGCGTCGGAAATCGTCAGGACCCGCCGGGGAGACTGCACGGAGCACGCGGTCCTGCTCGCCGCAGCGCTGCGGGCCGACGGCATCCCCTCGCGGGTCGCCGGGGGACTGATCTATGCCGACCGGTTCGCAGGCCAGAGCGACATCTTCGGCTACCACATGTGGGTCGAAGCGCTCATCGATGTCGACGGCTCCCCGCGCTGGGTGGACCTGGACGCGACCTTATCGGAAAACCCCGGCTTCGATGCGACCCACATCGCCCTTTTCGTCTCCGCGCTCGCCGACGCGGACGGCTCGGCCGACATGCTCGGGGTTGCCTCGGCCATGGGTCGGCTCAAGATCTCGGTGGGCGACCTCGAATACCGTCGCTAGCCCGCGGACCGTTCATACACCAAACGAACCCTGGCCCAAAGGGACGCCTGTCAACAGGCCCGGCCGCTTGACGATCGCCGGCCTATCCGGGACACTGGTCCACCCAAGCCCTGATGCGCTGGCTGGCGGGTTTGGGATTCCGGGGGCTCGCGGGGGTTTGTTGGGGTCGTGGGTTCGGGGGGGTGGTCAGCCCGGCAAGGGGTGAGCGCTTATTGTTCCGGCCCGGCGACGGTCGGCCGGGGTTGGTATTGCGTCTGGTCGGGGAGTTCCACGGTGCTCTCCGGCGCGGGCGGGTGCTCGCGGGAAGCGGCAAACACACGGGACGTTGGTCCCGTCAGGAGCAAGTTTCGATGTCACGCACGAGCACGGGCCTGGGGATGGGAGTCACGGTGGCGATCCTGGGCGTTCTGAGCCTGGGCCTGTTCATCCTGTTCGCGATCTTCTACGGGAAGTGGAACACGCTCAACACCGACAAGCGCAACGCCGACGAGCAGCAGAAGCAGTACATCACCGCCGCGGAACGCAACCGCGACGACATCAACCGGCTGCTGCCGGCCGCCAAGGCCGCGCACAAGTCGCTCGTGGCGTTCCTGGTCGAAGAGCAGCAGGGCATGATGCAGCGCGTCACCGGGGTGCCCGCCGAGACGCTCACCACGCTCGATCAGAAGGTCGGCAGCGTCGGCGGCGGCTCCAACACGCCGCTCTTGAACATCGCCAAGGACCAGGCCGCCAAGATCACGCAGCTCACCGACTCGCTCGCCAAGAGCGACGCCGAACGCGCCCGCGCCCTGGCGGACAAGAAGGCCGAGGTCGAGCGGGTCGCCTCGCTGGAGAAGAGCCACGCCGACACCGTCGCGGCTCTCAACGACCAGATCAACCAGTACAAGGACGAGATCACCAGGTACCGCGAAGGAACCGACTCGGCGCGCAAGGAGATGGACGCTCGGGTGCAGAACCTCCAGAACCAGATCTCCCAGAGCCAGGAAGAAAACGACAAGCAGCGGGCCCGCCTGATGGAAGAGAACCTCGTCCTCCAGTCGCAGGTCGCGCTGCTCCGCGGCGAACGGTCCAAGGAGATCTTCTCGGGCCGACCCGAATTCTCCCTCGTCGACGCGGAGATCGTGGGCCTCAACGCCGCCGACGGCACCGTCGTCACCTCGCGCGGCCGGAAGGACAAGGTCACCGTCGGCATGACGTTCTCGGCGTACTCCGACGCCGCGGCGATCAAGCCCGACGACGCGACCGGCGCCTACCCCCGCGGCAAGGCGGGCCTCGAGGTGATCCGCGTGGACGATGACTCGTCGACCTGCCGCGTGGTGTGGTCGGCGCGCGGCAACCCGCTGGTCAAGGGCGACGTGCTCGCCAACCCCGTGTACGACCCGCGCAAGGTCTACAAGATGGTGGTCTACGGGAACTTCGACGTGAACAACGACGGGGTCGCCACGCCCGACGAGGCCGAGTCGATCCGGGCGATGATCGAGGGCTGGGGCGGCAAGGTGCTCGATTCGGAGAAGGGCCTCGCCGGCGACACCGACTTCCTGGTGCTGGGCGAGCGCCCCGTGCTCCCCCCGCCCCCGGGCTCGGGCGCCCCGTTCGAAGTGGTTCAGAACTACATCCGCCTCGACCAGATCGTCAAGAAGTACGACGATCTGTACGAGAAGGCCCGGAGCACTTCGCTGCCGGTCCTTAACGAAAACCGGCTGTACACGCTGCTGGGCCGGGACAAGCCGATGCGCCGCTGAGGCCCCGTCCGCGGCCCCATGGCCAAGAAACACGTCAAGATCCCCGGCTGGCTCCAGCGCCCGGTCTCCGCGGCCGTCCGCGCGGCGATGTCCCTGCCCCTGATCGCCGGCTTTGACGCCTCCTCCGAGGCGACCAAGGCCGTCGCGCGGCTCTACTGCGGCCACCGCGCCAACCGCAAGCGCATGGAGCGGGCGGTCGATCACCTCAGGCAGGCGTTCCCGGAGTGGAACGACGACCAGCGCCGCGCCGCGGCGGTGCGCTCCTACGAGCACCTCTTCACGCTGGGGGTGGAGATGGCCTTCACGACCCGGTACCTCACCGAGGACGCGTGGGCGTCGCACGTCGAGATCGGCGGGGTCAAGAAGGCCCTCCAGCCCCTGCTCTCGGGCGGGCCGTGCATCATGGTCACGGGCCACGTCGGCAACTGGGAGGTCCTCGGCTACACCATGGCCCTGCTGGGGTTCCGGATCCACGCCCTCTACCGGCCCCTGGACCTGCGCCCGCTGGATGTGTGGGTCCGGCGCACCCGCGAGGCACGCGGGCTGACGCTGGTCGACAAGTTCGGCGCGGTCGACCGGCTGCCGGGGATCATGGCCCAGGGAATGCCGGTCGGGTTCGTCGCCGACCAGAACGCGGGAGATCGCGGCCTGTTCGTGCCCTTCTTCGGACGCTTGGCGTCCACGTACAAGTCCATCGGGCTGCTGGCGATGCAGTTCAAGGCCCCGCTGGTGTGCGGGACGGCAACCCGGCTCAACCGGCCGGGATTCCGCTATCGGTTGGACGCCAGCGAGGTCCTCTACCCCTCCGAGTGGGAATCGGCGCCCGACCCGCTCTACCTCATCACCGCCGCGTACCGGCGGGCGATCGAGCGGACGGTCATCAACGCGCCCGACCAGTACCTGTGGATGCACCGGATCTGGAAGAGCCGGCCGCGGCACGAGCGCCTGGGCCGGCCCTTCCCGCCGGGGCTCAAGGGCAAGCTGCGCTCGCTGCCGTGGATGACCGACCAGGAGCTCGATCGCATCGTGGACCGGAGCGAACGGGACGCCCGGGAGCACACCCCCCGATCCTGAAGCCTCCGGTGAAGAACGCTTCAGGGCGGAGCAACCATCGGCGTGCTATGTTCGTACGACCATGGGGCGGCACGCGGCGGCAGCCGCCCTCAAGGGGAACCACTATGCCGGGCGATGAAAATGACCTGGAATACCAAGGCGGGGGCAGGCTCGAAGATGTCCGCGTGCTCATCGTCGACGACGACCGGGACATCCTGGAGTCGATCGAGGCCGCGTTCCAGTCCGAGGGCGCACTGACCCAGGCGTGCATGGACGGCAACGAGGCGGTTCGCATCTGCCAGGAAGACCCGCCGGACATGGTCATCCTCGACATGATGCTCCCCAAGCGCTCCGGCTTCCTGGTGCTCGAGAAGATCAAGGGCAAGGAGGACAGCCCCATCGTGATCATGGTGACCGCCAACGAGGGCAAGCGCCACCAGGCCTACGCCGAGAGCCTCGGCGTCGACAAGTACATGCTCAAGCCCGTGCCTCTCGAAAGATTGCTGGACGAGGCGGTCCGCATCTGGGAGGCCGAGACCGAAGAGGACGACGAGCAGGAGTAGCTGCGCAACGGGCGCACTCCACGCGTACCCGGTCTCGGGCTGGGCCGCGCGTCGCGGGGATCGATGGGGCGGCGGCCCGTCCGCGGACACCAGATTCCCGTCCGAATAAACACGCCGGCCCCGCCATCGGGCCCCATGCGGCGGGCGAAGGGGCCGACGGCGGTGAATAGGATCCCCGCGTGTCAAAGAAACGCCAATTCGTTCTGATGGCATCGACCTCCGCGGCGGGCGGTGCTCTGCCGTCGTTGGGCACGGGCAAGCAGGTCAAGTCGATCCTCGAGCTGTACAACACCTCGCCCGACGGCAGCCCCGGGCGCTCGCTGGGCACGGAAGTGCTGTACGGGCCGGGTATGGTGGTCGACATCCCCACATCATCGGAAGCCGTCACACAGATCATGGCGAGCGTGACCGACGAAGAGATTGCCTGGCCGGTCCTCTCGAAGCTCTGCCGGGACCGAAAATGGAAGCTGGTTGATCTTGAAACGGGGCGAACATTCGGGTAAACAGGGGGCATTGCCGACGTCGATGGTGGATTTTGCCACCCCGACCCGTCGGCCCCTGGGAGCCCGTCATGAAGCGCCGCGCCTTTACGCTCATCGAACTGCTGGTGGTTGTGGCGATCATCGCGCTGCTCATGGGCATCATGCTCCCGATGCTCGGAAAGTCGCGCGAGACGGCCCGCGGGACCATCTGCCTTTCCAACATGCGGACGCTGGCCCAGGGTTGGGATCTGTACGCGGACCAGAACAAGGACATCATGCCCGGGGGCCGCATGCCCAACCTCCCCGGGGGTAAGGCCAACCCGCTCAACTGGTACCACGTGGGGACCGGGATGAAGTTCCGCCCGACCTGGATCGCGACCATCGGCGCGTACGTAGGCATCTACCCGTTCAACGAGCCCGCGCCCGACACCGACCCGCTGTACAACCGCCAGGACTACGACAACAAGGTGTTCCAGTGCGCGGCGACCCCGGAGTGGAGGGACGAGCGCAACCACTGCTACGGGTACAACTACCTGTTCCTGGGCAATTCCCGCGTGACCAACGACAAGTACAACTGGTACCCCAAGAAGCGCGCCATGATCCAGCAGATGTCGATGACGGTCATGGCCGCCGACAGCCTGGGGACCGCCGCGTCCTTCTCGCGCTCCGAGCGGACCGTCTACACCAACGACGGCAGCGACGACCGCGCCCCGGGCAACGAGGGATTCAACCTCGATGCGCCGCGACTGACTCCCACCAGCGACCGGTGTTCGGCGCCCGATCGCTCGGGGCCCGACGCACGCCACGCGGGCCGGGCGAACTTCGTCTTCCTCGACATGCACGCCGACCGCAAGGGCGTCGAGGACATGGGATACGGCTTGATCAACGACGGCAAGTTCATCGACCTGGATGCCTCGACCGTGACGCTGACCAACCGTTATTTCGATGGCACCGGCGGCAACGACGATCCCCCGGACCTGCCCTCCTGAGTCGCGCCGCGTGATCCGGCCCGGTGAGCAGGCCCGCCGGTCTCACGGCTATCGGACCGTTCCGGGAACGAACGGCTTCCCCCGCGGGGAGGGTTCCGGTATCCTCGTGCGCCTGCCAACCATCCGATTCTGGAGACCCACCGTGCACACCACATCGCGTGCGATCTTTGCTCTCGTTGCCGCCTGCGGGCTGGCCTCCTCCGTGCTCGCCCAGACCGCCCGCGACCCCGGTGGGTTGCGGGGCGGCGGGGACGACTACGCGATCCCGACCCCGCCCAGCGAAGAGGTCGGGATCGACGTTGACTCGGGCCTGGTCAGCGCCGACCCCGCCGGCGGGGAGCAGCAGACGGTGTTCTTCACGGTCGTGCACGTGACCGATGCGCCCTGGATGCGGCTGTCGTTCGACCTGGCCCAGCTCGCGGGAGATCCGGCCAACGACAACGCTTCGCGGCTGAAGCTCACCTCCACCCTGGACGGCGGCGTGCAGTGGCTGACCGCCGAGAACGTCGCGCAGTGGAGCCGCACGTCGGCCTACTTCAACGGCGACACGGTGCTGGTGGAGCTGATCGCCAGCCCCGGGACCGGCGAGAACCGGCTGGTCATGAGCAAGGTCACGGCCGGGCTGAACCCCTTCGGGGATCGCACGATCTGCGGGACCACCGACGACCGCCAGCTCAGCTACGACGACCGCCAGGCGCGGCACAGCGTGGGCTGCTCCTCGTGGCTGATCAACGACGGCAACACGATGTTCCTGACCGCGGGCCACTGCGACGCGACCGCCGGCAGCGTGATGAGCTTTAAGGTGCCGCTCTCGACCTCCAGCGGTTCGCTGGTCAACCCCGGCCCCGAGCACCAGTACGTGGTCGAGAGCACCAGCGTGCAGACGCACTACGTCACGATCGGGGACGACTGGTGCTACTTCGGCGTCAACATCAACGCCAACACGGGCCTGACGCCCTACCAGGCGTACGGGCTGAGGTACAACCTCGCCACGTCGCTGCCGGCGGTGTCCGGCCAGACCATCCGCGTGACCGGGTACGGCACGACCAGCGCCCCGGTCTCCAACACCTGGAACCAGGTCCAGAAGACCCACACCGGCCCGTACAAGTTCAAGTCCGGCACCACCATCGGATACGCGGTCGACACCACCGGCGGCAACAGCGGCTCCCCGGTGCTTGACGAGACGCTCCAGAACGCCTTCGGCATCCACACCAACGCCGGCTGCAGCACCTCGGCCTCCAGCTACAACACGGGCACCGGCATCACCAACGCCACCCTCCAGGCCGCGCTGACGGCACCCCTGGGCGTGTGCAAGACCGGCAAGGGAACGCCCGGCGGGGATCTCTACGTCTCGGGCGATGCCGCGAACAACTTCGGCACCGCGAGCCGTAGCACCGGCGGGTTCGCCAAGCTCGGCGAGGTCCCCGGGGTCTCGCAGGGCATGGCCTGGGACTGGAACCGCAACATGTTCTACATCATCGACAGCACCAGGAAGCTGTACACGATGACCGCCGGCGGGTCCCGCACGCTGATGGGCGCCGTCACGGGCACGGCGAGCACGATCAACTCGCTCGCGTTCGATCCCAAGTCCCGCACGCTCTTCGGGATCGCCGGGAGCAACGGGCAGTTGTTCAAGATCAACCGCGACACGCTCGCGGTCACCACGGTCGGCTCGCCGGGCGGGGGCAACGTCGGCGCGCTGGACTTCGACACCTCGACCGACACGCTCTACGGGATCTCCGATGCAACCGTCGGCGGCTCGAAGCTGGTGATCGTCAACCAGTCGACCGGCGCGCTGACCGTGATCGGGACAGCGCTGGGCTCGGGGATCACCGACTGCAACGGCCTGGCCTACTGCGCCGCCAACGACAGCCTTTACACGATCAACGCCTCCAACGAGCAGCTCCTCAAGGTGAGCAAGTCGACCGGCGCGGCCACCGTGGTGGGAGCCACGGGTGGCCTGTTCGGCGCCTCGTTCGGTATGGGCTGCGCCAACGCCAAGCCCTGCCCGGCCGACTTCGATGGCTCGGGCTTTGTAGATTTCGAGGACTTCAATGCGTTCGTCGCGATGTTCGAATCGGGCCTCATCGATGCCGACGTAGACGGCAGCGGCTTCGTCGATCTGGAGGACTACGACTCGTTCATCCTGGCGTTTGAGGCCGGTTGCTAGGCCGTCGGATATACCGAGTATAACTAGAACAGATTGCCGCGAACGCTGGCCGGAGTGGATGCTCCGGCGCGGCTGGCCTAATGTCTTGGCCCGACTCCGTTGGCGGGTCGGAAGGGTGGCGGGCAGGATCTAGGCCCGGAATGGCGTCGCAAAACGGACCGCCGGAGGTTTTCACGTGCTGTGCATCCGCATGCAGAGGTTTGGCCGCAGGAATCGCCCGTTCTACCGGATCAGCGCCATCGACCGGCGCACGCGCCGCGACGGGGCGCCCGTCGAGGAACTCGGCTGGTACAACCCGGTGGAGAAGAACCCGGCCAAGCAGATCTCGCTCAACGAGGAGCGCGTGAAGTACTGGCTGAGCAAGGGCGCCAGGCCCAGCGAAACGGTCCGCGACATGCTCGCCAAGCGCAACCTCATCGACATGAAGCGCTACGAGGCCGACCGCAAGGCCGACCGTGCCAAGGTCGAGGCCAAGAAGGCCGCCGCCGATGCCGCCGCCGCCGCGGGCGAGGCCAAAAAGGACGAGAAGAAGGCCTGACCGCTCGCCGGATTCACCACGCACTCTTCGCGGGCCGCCCGAACCGGGCGGCCCGCGTGCTTTTTTGAGAGCCGCCGCGGGGCCCGTACGATCCTCCGCGACGGATGTCGACCGCAGGATGGACCATGGACCGATTGCTCGAACATCTCAGCGCCTGGAAGCCCTTCAAGGCCGCGGTGGTCGGGGATTTCATGCTCGACCAGCTGGTGTACGGGGACGCCGAGCGCCTCAGCGCCGATGCCCCGGTGCCGGTCCTGCTCGTACAGGAACAACAGCACCGCCCGGGCGGGGCGGCGAACGTCTGCCTCGACCTCTCGGAGATCGGCGGAGCCGTCAGCGCCCTGGGCGTGGTTGGGTCCGACGCGACGGCCGGGATCCTGGTCCGTGAGCTCCAGGCCCGCGGGGTGGACGCGGGCGGTCTGGTCCCCGACGGCTCCCGGCCCACGACCGTGAAGCAGAACCTGATCGGCCGGGCGCAGGCTCGCCACCCGCAGAAGATGTTCCGCGTCGACTACGAGTCACGGGCGCCGCTCTCGGCGGCCATGGTCTCGCGCGTGCTCGGGGCGTTCGAGGCCGTGCTGCCCTCGGTGGACGTCGTGTGCATCGAGGACTACGCCAAGGGCGTCTGCACCCCCGAGCTGTGCGGGGGCGTGATCGCCGCCGCGCGCCGGGCCGGCAAGCCCGTCATGGTCGACCCCGCGAAGCTCAGCGACTATTCCAAGTACCGCGGGGCGACCGTCATCACCCCCAACCGCACGGAGGCCGAGTTTGCCACCGGCCTGGTGACCGGCGCCGATACCGGACCGGAGCGCAACGCGCCCGTGGCGAGCAGGCTGCTCGAAGAGCTCGAACTCGAGGCGGTCGTCCTGACGCTCGATCGCCACGGGGCGCTGCTGCTGGAGCGCGGCGGGGATCCGGTCGCGGTCCCGACGATCGCCCGCCAGGTCTACGACGTCACGGGCGCGGGGGACATGTTCCTGGCGGCCCTGGCCGCGGCACGGGCCAATCTCTGCGCGTGGGTGGACGCCGTCCGGTTCGCCAACGCGGCCGCGGGCCTGGAGGTCGAGATCTTCGGGGTCGAGCCGATCCCGCTGGAGAAGATCCACCACTCGCTGCTCTCGATGAGCACGGCACGCCACGGCAAGCTCCGCACGCTCGGCCAGGTGCTCGTCGAGGCCGCGGCGACCCGCCGCGCCGGCGGGAAGGTCGTGTTCACCAACGGGTGCTTCGACGTGCTGCACGCCGGGCACATCTCGCTGCTGGAGCGCGCGGCCCAGGAGGGCGACCTGCTGGTGGTGGGTCTCAACGACGACGCCTCGGTCCGCCGGCTCAAGGGCCCCGAGCGGCCCGTGAACCACCAGGAGGACCGCGCCCGGGTGCTGGGCGCCCTGGGATCGGTGGACGCGGTCGTACTCTTCGGGGAAGACACGCCGGTCCGCCTGCTCGAGGCGATCCGGCCCGATGTGCTGGTCAAGGGCGGGGACTACACCAAGGAACGTGTCGTGGGCGGGAATCTTGTGGAGAGCTACGGCGGCCGGATCGTGCTCGCCGGCCTGGTGGAGGGCCGCAGCACGACCGGCACCATCCGCAAGGTGCGCGGCACGTGAGCCCGCGCCGTGCGCTCAACCGCCCGGCAGCTTGGCCTTGAGTTCCTGGCTCCAGCCGACCACGGCGTAGACGCGATCCCCGGCATAGGGCGTCGCCACCGGCTTGACCCACAGGCTCCGGGAACCATCGGGAGCAAATGACGGCGCCCGGAAGTCCTCGGGCGCGGCCCCCAACTCGGCCTGATCGTCGACACGGAACTGCGTGTCGGCCCGGTACGTCACGCGGACGGGGACGTGGGCTCGCATGTAGATCAGGCTCTTCCCGTCGGCGGCCCAGAAGCTCGCCACGCCGCCGCCGCCCCCGCGCGAGACCTGCACCTTGCCTTCTCCGGAAGGGAATGGTCGCACGTACACCTCGGCCTGGCCGCTCTCTTCGGAGACGTACGCCAGCCATTTCCCATCCCGCGAGACGCTCGCCCTCCCCTCGAAGAACTGAGACCCCACCAGTCGCGTGGGCGGGCCCGGCCGGTCCCCGGACCGCATGAAGATGTCCCCGCCGCTCTCGTACACGACCACTAACTCGCCCGAGGGAAGCCTGGCGATGCTGCAACCTCCCGTCAGGATCCCGTCGAACAGCTTGCGCGGCTCGGCCGACCCGTCCGCCGGGGCGAGGTACGTGTTCTGCGGGCCCTCCGCGTCGGAGCTGAACACCAGCCCCGCGCCGTCGGGCGTCCAGGCCGCCGAGGAGCAGTTCCCGCGGAACGTAAGCCGGGAGCTCGTGCCGGCGGCAAAGTCGTAGACAAAGATCGCATCGCAGGCCCCGAAGACCGTGCACGCGACCCTCGTACCGTCGGGGGAGATCGCCAGTGAAGCGTAATTCCTGTTCGGCAGCTTCGTAGGGGTGATCGTCCCCTTGGCGTCCACCCACACGGCCTGGTGGGCGGGCTCGTTGCGGCCGCCGGCCTGGTACACGAGCATGCCGGCCTCCGGGGCGATCGCGAACCCCGCCGAGCCGCTCCCCGGGTCGGTGATGATCCCGGGCACGACCTCGACGGCCGACGATGTCACCGCGAGCGCTTGGAGATCGAAGCTCACGGCCAGCAGCCGCCCGTTGGTCGCGTACACGATGTGGCCCGGCGGCGCGTACCGCGCGTACGAACCGCCGTGGATGATCTGCTTCCACTTCCCCGTCGTGGCGTCCAGCAGCCCGATGTCCGCGTCGTCGAACGTGAGCATGTCCGACTTCTTGATGGTGAACAGGAAGTGTGTCCCGCCGGGGAGCGCATCGGGCCAGCGGTGCGAGACCTCGCCCGCGGATGCATCGGGCGTGGTCACCACCTTCGGGGTGCCGCCGTCCAAGGGGATCATCACCAGCCCCGAGCTGGGAGTCGGGCTGCAGAGGATTCCCGACGCGGTCCACACAGCGCCCTTGGCCATCCCCGGTCCGCGGTACACCAGCACCGGGACCCCACCGTCGATGGGAACCGAGTACAGGTCCGTCGAGCCGAAATAGGCCACGCTGCGCCCGTCGGGCGAGAGCATCGGATCTCCGGAGACCCAGTTGGCTCCGTTGGGGATCGGCCTGGGCATGGGGTCGTTCAGCGTGCGAACGAGCATTCCAAGGCCGTGGTCGGGCCCCTCGCCGGTGAACACGATCGCCCGGCCGTCACGCGAGATCGCCAGCGTCCCCCGTGTGTCCACCAGCGCTCCACGGTACCCGTCGCTGCTGATGCTGAACCGCACCGTCCCCGCCGGCGCGGGTGCGCTGTCGGCCGGGGAGGGTGCCTGGACGCCTCCGAGCCTCCAGGCAAGCACGCCGGCAACCACCGCGACCCCCGCCACGATCCACCCCAGCGCCGCCGGGAGCCGCCGGGCCGCGGGGGCGCCGGCCCGAGGCGCGAGCGTCGACGACATCCACGCCCGTCGCTCGATGCACCGCTCGAGCTCAAGCCTGACATCCCCCGCGTCACGGATCCGCCGTCGGACCTCCTTCTCCAGGCACTTTTCCAGCAGCTCCCGCAGCTGGAGCGGAGTCCTGGCCGGAAGCCCCTGCCAGCCCGGCTCGCGCTCGATCACCGCGGCGATCGAGTCGGCCTGCGAGTCCCCTGGGAACGCGCGGCGACCCGTGAGCATCTCGAAGAGCACGCAGCCCAGCGCGAAGATGTCCGCCCGCGCATCGATGGGCCGGCCGCGGGCCTGCTCGGGGCTCATGTACCCGGGCGTGCCCAGGATCGCCCCCGGCATCGTCGGGCTCTGACCCAGCGGCGCCGAGGTCATCGTGGGCAAGCTGGAGGAGCCCGAACCGGCCGAGATCCCCGACCTGGGAGGCGCCGACCGTGCCAGCCCGAAATCCAGGACCTTGACCGCTCCGTCGCCGCGGAGCATGACGTTGCCGGGCTTGAGGTCCCGGTGCACGATCCCTTTCTCGTGGGCCACCTCGAGCGCCTCGGCGATCTGCCGCGCGATGGGGAGCGCTTCCTCGATCCCCATGGGGCCCGAGGCCAGCCGCTCTTCGAGCGTGGTCCCGTCGACATACTCGAGCACGAGGTACCGGCGGCCCTCCGCGACCTCCATGCCGTAGATCGCCCCGATTCCCGAGTGGTTCAGCGACGCCAGCAGCCGGGCCTCGCGCTCGAAGCGTCCCAGCCGCTCCTGGTCGTCCGAGAGATCCTCCGGCAGCGCTTTGAGCGCGACCAGCCGGTCCAGGCGCGTGTCCCTGGCCAGGAAAACGACGCCCATGCCGCCACGGCCGAGCTCGCGCTCGACGGTGTAGATCCCCAGAGTAGAACCGCAAGTGGGCATTCGATCGGAAGTGTAATCAAACTCCCCTTCAAGCGGACGCGGGGAGCGACCCCTCACCGTTCCGTGGCCCGGGGAACATCGCGGCCGTAATCCCTACCACCTGATCACGATCTTGCCGAACTGCTCGGCCGCCTCCAGCCGGGCGTAGGCCTTCTGGCAGTCCTCAGGGGCGAACACCTGATCGACCGCGGGCTTCAGGGCGCCCGCGCGGTACAGGCTCGCGACCTCCTGGAACTCCTCGTTGCTCCCCATCGTTGACCCGAGGATCCGGAGTTGATTCCAGAAGACTCGCGCCAGGTCCGTGGTCGCGTCCGGACCGCTCGTGCACCCCGGGGTCGCGTAGCACCCCCCGCGGGCCAGCGACTTGATGCAGTTGAGGTGCGTTGCCTTTCCCGACGAATCCACCGCGAGGTCGACGCCCCGCTTGCGCGTCCAGGCCCGCACTTCTTTCGACCAGTCCTGACCCTGGTCGAGGATCGTGACATCAGCCCCCATCGCCTTGGCGCGGTCGAGCTTCCACTGGTGCCGGCTGGTGACGGCGACCGGGCACCCCAGGTGCTCGGCGATCGCCAGCGCCGAGGTCGCCACTCCGCCGCCGATCCCCGTGATAAGCACGGACTGGCCGGGAAGCAGGTTGGCCTTCGTCCGGACCATCGAGTAGGCCGTCAGCGCGCAGAGCCCGAACGCCGCCGCCTCGGCCGGATCGGCCGACTCCCCCACCGCCGCGAGGTTGGCCGCGGGGATGAGGAACTTCTCGGCGAGCATGCCGTTGTGGTGCTCTCCGATCAGCTCGTAGTTGGGGCAGAGCGTCGAGGCCGGCGGGTCGTCTGGATGGATGCGGTCCGGCACGCGGATCGCGGCGTTGACAATCACGCGCCGACCGACCCACGCGGTATCGACGCCCGCCCCGACGTGCTCGACGGTTCCGCAGGCATCGCACCCGCTGATGCGCGGGTACGCGAGATTCAGCCCCGGCACCCCCCGACCCACCCACAGGTCCATGTGGTTGAACGCGGTCGCCAGCGTGCGGACCAGGGCCCATCCGGGCTTGAGGTCGGCGGGAGCGATGTCGGGCCAGTCGCCCCGCAGGCGGATGTTGGGCGTGACCGGGTTGCCCTGCTTTTCTACGACGATGGCTCGCATGGGGGGAGTGTACTGCCTCCGCCTCTCGGCTCCCGTTCGGGGCGGCGGTAGGCTCTCGCGAGACAGTCTCCAGCCGTTGGCTCGGTCAGAATGTGCACCCCCGAGGGGCGGGCGCGGTAGGCAGGACTAGCGACCTTCAATCGAGCGGTGGCGACGTTGCCCACGGAGTACCCAGCATGAACCCGGTCACCAATGATCTTCATCGGTCGTTGAAATGGCACGCGCCCGGCGTGGGACTCCGCAGACTATTTGCAGTTGTTGCCCTGGCGTCATCGATTGTCTCGCGGGCAGGCGCGCAGTGTGCGAGTTGGCTGCCGGAGACAAGTCCGTCGTACCTTGTTGACAGCACCATGAGCCCGGTGAATGCGATGATGAACTGGGATCCGGACGGAGATGGACCGCTAGGCGATGTGATTGTCTTGGGCGGGCGCATGGGCTTCGGAAACCAATCCGCGTGCACGTCCTTCCAGAATCTCGCGGTATGGGATGGGAAGGACTACTCGAGCCTGCTCGCAACCCCGAACGCAGCGGTGCGTGCGCTGGCGGTATACCAGGGCAAGCTCCACATCGCCGGAGACTTCACTGCGATTGGAAACTGGAACCCGGCATATGTCGCCCGCTTCGGCGAGTCTTCGTGGGAACAGCCCCTCAATGGGCTCAACGCGCCGGTGCACGCGCTGTGTGTCTATCACGACGAGTTGATCGCCGGCGGCATGTTCACCGAGGAAGGTACGATCGCCGTCCCGCACATCGCCGCATGGAACGGCGCGAGTTGGCGTGCACTGGGGGCGGGGATGGATGGCACCGTCCGCGCGGTGACGGCGTTCAACGACCAGCTGATCGCCGGCGGAGATTTCCTACTTGCCGACGGCCAGCCCGCCTCGCGCTTGGCGCAGGACTCCACATTGACGGGCAGTCGATGCAGCTCCTTGGGCGATGGAACGGCGAAGGATGGTCGCAGGTAGGCGACAACCTCCTCTACGCTCAACAACTCGATGACGTGTTGATTCACAACGGCAAGATCACAGTGTGCGCCCCCGGCGGGCTGGCCGACAGCAGCGGCAACGACGGTGTAGTCGCGGCGTGGGATGGCACCAAATGGAACTGTCTGGGACCGTCCCAACTGCAGGCTGGCGATGGCATCTGCATGGCGATGTACCACGGAGATCTGATCGTCGGCGGTCAGAATTTCTGGCCCGTCGGCGCGTCGGTCGCTCGCTGGAATGGATCGGCATGGACGCCGCTGGGACAGTCATTCAATGGACTGGTGCGAACTCTTTTTGTCTGGGGCGACGATCTAATCGCCGGTGGCGATTTCACCAAGTCCGGGAGCACAGCTACGAGCTTGGTCGCTCGATGGGATGGGATTTCTTGGCAAGCCATGGGGGCCGGATTCAAGTCCCAGTACGGACAGAAGAGCGTCCGGCGATTCGCCGAACATCGCGGAAGCCTGTACGCGACCGGCGATTTTCACGATTCGGGAAGCACCATCGTCGTCGACATCGCGCGATGGGATGGCACTGCTTGGCAGCCCGTGGGCGATGGCCTCGGCCCTAAACTCGCCGTAGGGCGCGCCATCATGAGTTTCGGCAGCGAATTGGTCGTCGTAGGCGACTCGATGTGCACATCCCCACAGGGCAACAACTTCATCGCCCGCTGGACCGACGACGGCATCCCCTGGATCGCCTCCCAGCCCCAGACCGTCCGAACCAACGATGGTGGGGGCGCAGCTTTCCCGATCCAGGTCGCCGACGGCTACGACCAACTCTCCGCCCTCACCTATCAATGGAGACGCAACGGCGTGCCGATCGCCGACGGCGCCGGCGGGGCCTCCGCGGGCGGTGGAGTCGTCGCGGGTGCGGATTCTCCGCTCATTTCGATCGCCGGCGTGACGGCCTCGGACCTGGGCGACTACGACTGCGTCGTCTCGTGCGCCTGCGGGCAGGTTGCCAGCTGGCCCGCCAGCCTGGAGTTCCCCTGCGCGGCCGATTTCGACGGGTCGGGGTTCGCCGACAAAGATGACTTTGATGCCTTCGTGCTCGCGTACGAGGCGGGGGATCTCTCGACGGACTTCGATGGGTCTGGTTTCGTCGACACCGACGATTTCACGGCCTTTGTCGGGGCGTTTGAGGCAGGATGTTGATCTCCACGGGTACCGACCGCGATCCGGACCGTCGCGGCGATGCCGTCGGGCGCTTCTGTGGGGCAGAATGTGCCCCGGTCGGCTCTTTTTGACCCTCACCCCCGGCTGGTGTACGTTGTTCCCGCATGTTGCACCCAGATCGCCTCACATCGACCCCCCGGGCCGGGATTTCGGTCTGCCTTGGCCTGATGCTCGCCGCAGGCGGGTGCTCGAGCTCCGGGCTCTCCGATGAGAGCGAGAACCAGCTCCGCCACACCGTGATGGAATCCGTCCGCCGCGAGGCCGCCGAGGCCCAGGAGTACCCCGCGCGGCGCCTCACCGCCCGCGAGACCGGCGGGCTCGAGCGCCTGGGCCTCTCGCCCGCGGCCCTGGACGAGATCTCCAAAAGGTCCGGGCCCGACTCGTACAAGGGCGAAACGCTCCCGCTCGCCGACACGCTCCTGGGCCAATCCCAGCGCGTCGTGGCGATCACGCTCGAGAAGGCGATCAAGACCTCGGTGGAGTACAACCTGCAGATCCAGTTCGGCCGCATGGCGCCCGCCGTGAGCGAGGCGCAGGTGGTGCAGGCCGAGGCGGCCTTCGACTGGACGTTCTTCCAGAACTTCACGTACAACAACATCGACGAGCCGCGCGCCCGCACCACGCTCACGCCCTCGAACACCGGCCTGACCAGCAACACCCAGCAGAACGTGATCTCGACCACCGGCCTGCGCCAGAAGCTCACCTCCGGCGGCCAGCTCACGGTGCAGCAGGAGCTCACGTACAGCGACGACAGCACCGTCGGCCAGACCGTCGAGCCCGACCCCAACACCCAGCTGGGAGTCACCCTCCAGCTCGACCAGCCCCTGCTGCGCAACTTCGGCTCCGACACCGCCCTGGCAGAGGTCCGCCTCAACCGCAACGCCGAACGCAACTCCATCGCGCAGCTCAAGCACGACCTGATCAAGACCGTCACCGACGTCGAGAAGACCTACTGGCAGCTCCTGCGGGCCCACCGGGACCTGCTCATCCTCCAGCGCCTCACCGAGCGCGGGGTCGCCGTCCGCAACCAGCTCGTCCAGCGCATCAGGATCGACGCCACCCCAGCCCAGATCGCCGACGCCACCGCCCGCGTCGAACGCCGCAAGGCCGACGTGATCCTCGGCCAGAAGGCCCTGCGGCAGATCAGCGACAAGCTCAAGCAGCTCATCAACGACCCCGACCTCCCCGTCGGCGGCGAAACCCTGCTCGTGCCCATCGACGACGCGATCGACGCCCCCATCGAGTTCGGCGTGCTCGACTCGATCGAGGCCGCGATCACCAACCGCCCGGAGATCCAGCAGTCCATCCTGTCGATCGACGACACCGCGATCCGCCAGGTCGTCGCCCAGAACGGCCTGCTGCCGCAGCTGGACCTCCGGCTGATGACCCGCTGGTGGGCCCTCCAGGAGAGCGCGGGGAACACCTACAACGAGGTGTTCGCGGGGGACTTCATCGACTACATCATCGGCCTGTCCTTCGAGCAGCCCATCGGCAACCGCAAGGCCGAGGCCGAGGAACGCCGCCGCCGGCTCGAACGCGCCCAGGCCGTCATCAGCTACCGCAACACCATCCAGCAGGTCATGCTCGAGGTCAAGAACTCCCTCGATGACGTCGAGACCAACTACTCGCTCATCGACCAGCGCCGCCTCAGCCGGATCGCCGCCGCCGAGGTCCTCCGCTCCCTCCTGGTCGAGAAGCAGACCATCGGCGCCTACACCGTCGAACGCCTGGACCTGGAACTCAACCGCCAAGAGTCCCTCGCCCAGGCCGAGCGCGACGAGGTGCAGGCCCTCACCGACTACCACTCGGCGATCGCCGACCTCTACGCCGCGACCGGCACATCCCTCGAACGCAACCGCATCGACTTTGTCGTCCCCGACGCCCAGGACGTCCTGGTGATGCGTAAGCCGATGAAGCCCCGCACCAGCCCCGAGCGCGCCGAAGGCCACCCCACCTCCCCAGCGCCATCACCGCCGCCCGCCCCTGACGCGCCCGCGACCTCCGCCCTACCGCCCGCCGATCCCGCGGAACCGACCCCCCAGCCCGCCCCACCCCCAGACGCACCCCAAGACACACCCCAAGACGCGTCTCCAAACGCACCCAAGTCCTGATTCGAGGGCGATCACCGGTGCTGCTGGCCGTCGTCATCCCCGTCTACAACGAAGCGGCGCTGCTCGAATCGGCGGTCCGAAGACTGCTGGCAACCCCGCCGCCGCCAGCGTGCGACCGCCTCATCGTCCTCGTCGACGACGGCTCCACCGACGGCTCCGGGAAGATCCTCGCGCACTTGGGCGCTCAACCCGGGATCATCGCCGTCGCGCACCGGCGCAACCAGGGCAAGGGCGCGGCCGTCCGCACCGGCTTCGAAACCTCACTCGCTCGCGGCGCCGACCTCGTGCTGATCCACGATGCCGACCTCGAGTACGACCCCGCCGATCACCCCGCGGCCTGCGCCCCGATCCTCCAAGGCCGCGCCGACGTCGTCATCGGGACCCGCTTTGCCGGCCCCGCTCCGCACGGGAGCGGGCCGATCCACCGCCTGGTCAACCACGCGCTCACGCAGCTGAGCAACGCCCTGAGCGGCCTGGCGATCACCGACATGGAATGCTGCACCAAGGTGCTCGCCCGCCGCGTGCTCGAACGCATCACCATCCAGGAAGACCGCTTCGGACTCGAGCCCGAGCTGGTCGCCAAGATCGCCCGCCTCAGGCTCCCCGGCCCCGACGGCGCCAGCTCTCCCGCCCGCGTCGTGGAAGTACCCGTCTCCTACGCCGGCAGATCTCGCTCGCAAGGAAAGAAGATCGGCTGGAAGGATGGGATCTCGGCGCTGCGCTGCATCCTCCGGTACAGCCGGTAGCCAAACCCCACACGGCCCTCCGCGGACGCGATCCGTAACCGAACGCGCCGGGCACGCGATCCGATCGAGTTTGGTCCAAGACCCCCCCGAACCAGGACGCCGCCACGCAGGCGGTGCACGAAACCAAACACCCCCGATTTGCCGGGGAGTACTCCCACCGAGGCCTCGAGACCCTGGGGCCGACGGGCCGCATTCTGTAGGGTCCACCGCCCGCGGCCCGGCACCAGGTGGCGATAACCAATCCCCGGCCTCCACCAGCCACCCCAGCCCCTCCCTCGCCCCTCCCCCTCATCCGCACCGCACCCCACCCGGCCGCTCATCTGCGCTCCGCCCTTGGCCCGGCCTTCGTACCCGATACACTGCAGGTTCGGGAGGGGTGGCGGTTTGTAACGATCGACCGCGCGGTGGGTCCTTGCAGACGGTCGGCCACCCTCGACAATCCGTGTTCTGCGCGCCGCGATCCGCCGGCGTGATTGGAGGTCCTGTCATCATGGCTTCAAGCTCTTCCAGGTCCCCCGCCGACATCCGAAACGTCCTGCTCTGCGGGGGCACCGGCGCCGGCAAGACCACGCTCACCGAGCGACTCCTGTTCACCAGCGGCGTCACCAAGCGCCTGGGCACCATCGAGGAGGGCAACACCCACTCGGACTTCACCGACGAGGAACGCCAGCACAAGCACTCGCTCCAGCCCTCGTTCTTCCACTTCGACTGGGACAACCACGAAGTCCACCTCATCGACTCCCCCGGCCTGGCCGACTTCCTCGGCCACGCGATCGCCTGCTTCCCCGCCGTCGAGACCGTCGCGGTCGTCATCGACGCGGCCAAGGGCATCCAGAGCGTCACCCGCCGGCTCATGGCCGTGGGCGCCGAGCGCAAGATCCCCCGCATGATCATCGTCAACAAGATCGACGACACCCAGGCCGACCTGGAGGTCCTCGTCGAGCAGATCCGCGAGTCCTTCGGCTCCGAGTGCCTCCCCATCAACCTCCCCGTCCCCGGACGCGGCGATGTCATCAACGTCTTCGAGCACGACGGCTCGGACGCCCCCGGCAACTCCACCGAGTTCCTCTCAGTCAAGGAAGCTCACAAGCGCATCGTCGAGCAGGTCATCGAGGTCGACGACGAGCTCACGCTCGAGTATCTGGAGAAGGGCGACGACGGATTCGACGCCGTCAAGCTCCACGCCGCCTTCGAGAAGGCCCTCGAGCAGGGGCACCTGATCCCCATCTGCTTCTGCTCGGCCCGCACCGGCACCGGCTGCGCCGACCTGCTCCACATCTTCGCCAGCCTCTGCCCCAGCCCGATCGAGGTCAGCCCCCCCGAGTTCCTCAAACGCGACACCGAGGACGGCCCCGAACTCGAGTGGCACGCCACGCCCGACCCCGCCGCCAAGGTGCTCGCCCACATCTTCAAGGTCACCACCGACCCCTTCGTCGGCAAGCTCGCGATCTTCCGCGTCCACCAGGGCACCATCAGGCACAAGGCCGATGTCTTCATCGACGACCAGAAGAAGCCCGTCAAGGTCGGGCACCTTTTCAAGCTCCAGGGAAAAGACCACGTCGAGGTCCACGAGGTCGGGCCCGGCGAGATCGCCGGGGTCGCCAAGGTCGACGAGGTCCGCTTCAACGGCGTCATGCACGACAGCCACGAGCTCGACTCGGTCCACCTCATCCCCCTGCCCCTGCCCAGGCCCATGTACGGCCTGGCCATCGAGCTCAAGAACCACGCCGACGAGACCAAGTTCGCCACCGCCTCCCACAAGATGATGGCCGAGGACCCCAGCCTCCTCATCGAGAGGATCGCCGCCACCAAGCAGACCGTCATGCGCGGCCTGGGCGAACTCCACCTCCGCGTCGTCATGGAGAAGTTCAAGCACATGTACAACCTCGAGCTGCTCACCAGCCAGCCCAAGGTCGCGTACAAGGAGACCATCACCGCCAACGCCGACGGCCACCACCGCCACAAGAAGCAGACCGGCGGCGCCGGCCAGTTCGGCGAGGTCTACCTCCGCGTCATGCCCCTGCCCACCGACCACACCGAGGGCTTCGAGTTCGAGAACGCCACCGTCGGCGGCTCCATCCCACGCCAGTTCATCCCTGCCGTCGAGAAGGGCGTCCGCATGATGCTCACCGAGGGCGCCGTCGCCGGCTACCCCATGACCGGCATCCGCGTCGAGGTCTACGACGGCAAGTACCACGACGTCGACAGCAAGGAAATCGCCTTCATCACCGCCGGCAAGAAGGCCTTCATCGACGCCGTCCACAAGGCCCGCCCCGTCCTGCTCGAACCCTTCGTCAACCTCGAAATCACCGCCCCCAGCAAGTACATGGGCGACCTCGCCGGCCACCTGGCCACCAAGCGCGGCCGCGTGCAGAGCTCCGACATCGTCGGTGCCGACACCTGCATCGTCCGCGCCATCGCCCCGCTGGGCGAACTCCAGAACTACGCCAACGAACTCAAGAGCATGACCGGCGGCGCCGGCAGCTACAGCATGGAGTACAGCCACGACGAGCACACGCCGGGCAACATCCAGGCCGCCGTGGTCGCCGCGTACAAGCCCAAGGCCGAGGAAGAGTAGGGGCAACCGCTCTCAAGGCGTCGGAATGCTGGTCCCGAAGCGCACGCGGCATTCCTGCCCGCGATGCCTGTATCCCCCGCAAGTTGAACAGCCGGAGCCGCCCTGCGCGGCATGCGGCCTTCGAACGCTGCGCACCGAAGACCGTCAGCCGGACTGAAACGGTCCGTGGCCCACGTCTTGAACGTTCGCTTCTGCGGCCCCGACGGGGCCAAAATACGTAGAGCCACCTCCCCCGCCGTGCCCCAGCCGTCCCCGCGCCGGTACACTAGCCGCGGGGGTCAAGGTCGGAATGGGCGGTTCCATCGCCCGGCGCTCTTCACAAGACCCCACCGATCCTTCAGGAGCACTCTCATGGCCGAACAACGCCGCTCCGGTGCATTCCTCCTCGTCATCCTCTGCCTGCTCGCCGCCGGCATCGTCCTGGTCTTCCAGGTCAACCGCCTGGCCTCCGATGTCCAGGCCTCCGTCGCCCCCACCGGCGCCGGCGCAGCGCTCTACACCGCCGCCCGCCAGGGCGACGCCGTCGAGCTCTCGCGACAGATCGCCGACAAGGCCGATGTCAACGCCCCGGTCGCCGAGAGCGACTCGCAGCCCGGCGAGGCCGGCATGACGCCCCTCATGCTCGCCGCCCAGAGCGGCAAGCACGATGCTGTCGAGTCACTCATCAAGGCCGGCGCCAAGGTCGAGGCCCGCGCCAAGGATGGACGCACCGCCCTCATGTACGCCGCGGGATGGGCCGACGCACCCACCGTCAAGGCACTCCTCGACGCCAGCGCCCGCATCGATGCCCGCTCCGACGACCAGTGGACCGCCCTCATGATGGCCGCCAGCCGCGGCACCCTCGACAGCCTCGACGCCCTCATCAAGAGCGGCGCCAACATGGAATTCAAGAACCGCTGGGGACAGACCGCTCTCATCTGCGCCGCCCTGGTCGCCGACGTCGAGAAAGTCAAGAAGCTCATCCACGGCTCACCCCTCAACGCCGCCGATGCCGCGGGGCTCACCGCACTCAACGTCGCCTGCGGCGGCGGAGAAGACTCCACCCCCGTGGTCGCCGCGCTCCTCGAAGCCTCCGCCGATCCCAAGATCGCCGACTCCGACGGCGTGACACCCCTCATGCGCGCCGCCGACCGCGGCGACGCCGCCCGCGCCGGCATGCTCCTCAAGGCCGGCGCTCCGGTCGACACCAAGGACAAATCCGGCCGCACCGCCCTCGACTGGGCGATCGCCCGGGACGACGACGCCGGAAGGGCCGTCGCTCAGCTCCTCAAGTCCGGACACTAAGCACCCCCGCCGTGACCCCGTCGCCGGACAATCCCGCAGAGCCCAGCGCCAACCCCACACCACCGCCGATCCACGCCGAAAAAAAAGCCCTGCGGGCACGGATCGTCGCCGCGCTGCGAGCCCAGGACGCCGCAACCCGCCAGGCGCAATCCGCGGATCTCTGCGCCCGCATCCTCGCCTCGGACTTCTACCGCGCCGCCCGCGCTGTCATGCTGTTCATCCCCATGCCCGAGGAGGTCGACCTGCTCCCGATCGCACGCGACTGCCTGGCCTCCGGCCGGCGCGTCCTCGCGCCCCGGATCGCCTGGGAATCACGCTCCCTCGAGCCGGCCTGCATCTCGGACCTCGACCAGGATCTCCGCCCGGGCCGGATGGGCATCCGCGAGCCCGGCCCCGCCTGCCCCGGGATCTCCCCCGAACAGATCGATCTGGTCCTCGTCCCCGGGGTCGCGTTCGATTCCCGAGCGCAGCGCCTCGGACGCGGCGGCGGGTTCTATGATCGCTTCCTGTCCCGGAGGGAGATTCGTGCCCAACGCGTCGGTGTCGCGTTCGATCTGCAGATCGTCGATCGCATCCCCCGCGAGCCGCACGATGCCGTGCTCGATGCCGTCGTCACCCCCACCCGGGTCATCGTCCCCCACGGGCCCCCGATGCCCTCCGGAGGTTGATCGTCCGGACCTCGGTTGTCCGATCTAGTCGCGGGCCCCGGCCCGACGAGCGAGCGCTCCAGACCGTACCCCTTAGGAATCGACCCATGGCCCTCCCTTCCCAGACCGAACGCTCCAGCTCCAGTTCACGCGTCTCCGCCTCGCGGTCACGCGGGTTCTCCTCCAGAACGGTCGGGACGATCGCCGCGCTCATCGTGGTCGCCGGCGGCGTCTTCGGGATCATCTACCTCAAGAACCAGCCCATCACCAACCCGGCCAACTCAAACGCCGGCGTCCCCACTCCCGCGGGAGATCCCAAGAACTCCGCCAAGACCCCGCCCGTCTCCGGCGCCATGCCCCCCACCGGCGCCTCCCCCGCCAAGAACCCCGCGACACCACCGCCCCCTGCCGAAAAGCCTCCCGCGCCCGTCACGCTCAACCAGGGCACCAACCGCTCCTCCCCGCCTGCTACCGGCACAGGCGCCCCCCCCGCGCCCGCCGGCGGCGATCCATCCAGGCCCGATCCCAACAAGCCCGCCGATTCGGGCAAGTCCGATTCGGGCAAGCCCTCGCCCGTGGATGTCTCCAACCCCGCCGCAGCCCCGGGTCCCAAGACCCCCGAAGCCACCGACACGCGCCCGCCGGCGCCCAGCAGCACGCTCCCGGCCAGCGGCTCCACCGAGGATGTCCGCAAACTGATCTCCCAGGGTGATGATGCCAAGCAGAAAGGCCAGCTCGTCCAGGCCCGACAGCTCTACAGCCGCGCCCTGCTCAGCACCAGCGCCGCCCCGGCCGACCAGGCCGCCCTGCGCGACAAGCTCTCGGCGATTAACGACGACCTGCTCTTCTCCCCCAAGGTCACCGCGGGGGACCCGCTGACCGAGACCTACGCGATCCAATCCGGCGATGCGATCGCCCGGCTGCCCCGCAAGCGCGAACTGGCGATCGACTGGCGGCTGCTCAAACGCATCAACAAGATGTCCGAAGAAGACCTGACCCGCCTCAAGGTCGGCCAGAAGATCAAGCTCGTCCACGGGCCCTTCCACGCCGTCGTCAACAAGGCCGATTTCCGCCTCGACATCTTCGCCGGCTCCCCCGACGACACCCAGAACTGGCTCTACATCCGGTCCTTCAAGGTCGGCCTGGGCGAAGGCAACGCCACCCCCGTCGGCGAGTTCATCATCAAGAGCCGCCAGGTGAACCCTCCGTGGACAAATCCCAAGACCGGAGAGAAATTCGCGGCGGATGATCCCAAGAACCCCATCGGAGAGTACTGGCTCGGCTGGGAGGGAGTGGGACCCTCGGCCGCATACAAGGGGTTCGGAATCCACGGAACGGTCGACCCCGATTCGATCGGCAAGCAGAAGTCGATGGGCTGCGTCCGCCTCCTGAACGAGGACGTCGCCACCGTCTACGAAATGCTCACCGAACGCATCAGCGTTGTTCAGGTTCGTCCGTAATCCCGGGTTCAAGGGAATACCGGATCGACCGATTGTGTTTGTACTCACGGCGATGTGCGCTATCGGTGCCATCGGGTGAGCCTATTTGTTCGCGTCCTGATCGGTCGTCAGCACGTCCCGGAGAGTCCGAAGTCAGTCCGAGGTCGCCTAACGGCGGCCACGGGGCCTTTTCGAGAACCTTCAGTGGGAAGGGTCCGAGTTTCGTTCTATACGGAGATGAGTGTCATGATGAACCGCACCCGATTGCTCGCCCTGACCGCACTGGCCGGCCTTGCCTCCCTCGCGTACGCCGGAGGGCCCAACGAGGACACCCCGTCCCCGGTGGTCAAGGGCCAGCACCGCACGATCAACGTCAACCCCGATGGTTCCGGTAACACGCGCTCGCTGCACGTGGTCACCGTGTACGACACGATGGACATCGACGCCACGGGCGTCCCCGCGTACACCGGCCTGACCTCCGCCTCGCCCTACTTCGGTGAATGGGGCACGCTCCGGCTCCCCCGCACCGGCGTGGGCAACCTCGGCACCTTCTACCAGACCGTCGAGGAAGTCACCTTCGGCCTCTCGGCCGTGACCGCGACCCAGCTCAACGACGTCGTCATCACCTTCTGGGACAACCCCCGCATGTGGGAAGTCGGCGGCACCGCCGGCACCGGCGGTTTCCAGGCCTCCTCCACGACCGTCCTGGGCTCCTTCAAGGTCGTCCTGCCCCAGGAGACCTCGCAGTTCGGCACGTTCGACATCTGGACCATCACCGGCCTGTCGGCCCTGTCCTCCCCCATCAACCTCTCCGACAACTTCTTTGGCATCACCATCGACACCTACGTCCAGGGCACCAACACCCGCGACGGCCAGATCTACAACATCTTCAACGTCGATGAGAACGGCCCGATCATCGGCTGGAGCGAGGACCGCTTCGCCCGCGACGTCAGCGGCGACGGCATCATCCCCGAGACCGAGTGCAACCGCGTCTTCACCGGCAACTCCAACCCCGCCAACCTCTTCCTCCAGATCAACGTCAACTTCTGCGACAGCGACTTCGACGGCTCGGGCTTCTCCGACACCGACGACTTCGACGCCATGGTCCAGGCCTACGAAGCCGGCTGCTGATCCGGATCCCCAGGCCCCCACGCGCGGGGCCCGACAGGTCACTCCTCACGCACCCCGGGGCTCCCCTCCCCGGGGTGCTTTTCTTTTTGCCATTCCCTCCCGGCCCCCCGCGAATTCCCGGCATTTGCACGTGCAACTCGCCGCGCTATTTGTATCATGGGTGAAATCTATCAACGGCCGCCGTCGCCCCTTTGCAGCCCTACGCGTGTTCGTTCCGCACCGCCTGCCCGCGGGCCGGACCGATTCCAAAGACCTTCATGGGGAGGGTCTGCGCGTTCCGTTCACCGGGAGGGTCCGTTCCATGGCTCGTCGTTCAAGCATCCTTGCGTTGGGTGTCCTGGCCGCACTGTCGGGCAGCGCTGCCGCGGCGCCGCCGGAAGAAGTCACGCCCGAAATGGGCGCGGTCCCCTTCAGCATCGGCACGATCAGCGCCGTCGACACCGGCGACGGCAACTCCACCCGCACCGCCCAGCTCACCACCGTCTTTGACACCGTGGACCTCAACGGCGACGGCACCCCCGCGTACGCCGGCTTCCAGAAGTCCTACTGCGGCGACTGGGGCGCGTTCGACCTCCCGCGCGTCGGTCCCGGCGTCGCCGGCCCGCGCCCCAACGTCGTCGAGGAGGTCTACTTCGGCGTCTCCGAAGCCGTCGCCGGCGGCGCCCAGCTCCACGACGTCGTCATCACCTTTTTCGACAACCCCAAGAACTGGGAAGTCACGACCGCCGGCACCGGGGGATTCCAGGCCGCCGCCACCACCATCGTCGGCTCGATCAAGATCGCCCTCCCCGTCACGACCTCCAGCTTCCCGAACTTCAACATCTGGCAGATCCAAAACCTCTCGCAGCTCTCGTCGGCGATCATCCTCACCGACACCTTCACCGGCTTTACCATCGACATCTACAAGCACGGCACCACCACCCGCGACACCAACGCCTACAACATCTTCAACCTCGACGTCGGAGGCCCCGTCACCGGCTGGAGCGACGACCGCTTCGCCCAGGACACCAACAGCAACGGCATCATCCCCGAGACCGAGATGGTCTACACCTTCACCGGGGTCGCCAACCCCGCCAACATGTTCCTCCGCGTCGACACCCTCTACTGCGACAGCGACTTCGACGGCACCGGGTTCACCGACACCGACGATTTCGACGCTATGGTGCACGCCTACGAGGCCGGCTGCTGAACACGCCATCCGCCGGTCCACACTCCTCGGACCGACCGATCATCGACCAGAGCCCCGGGGACTCTCCCCCGGGGCTCTGCATTTCATGGAGGCTCAGCCCCGCCGGCGCGTCCGCTCGCTCGCCTCCTCCAGCAGCTTCTTCTCGCGCCCCGTCAGCGACTGCATCCCCCGCGTCGCGATCTTCGCCAGGACCCGGTCGACCTGCGCATCGCGCTCCTGTTCCTGCTTCTGACGCTTCAACGCCTCCCGGTACTCGCGCCGCGACCCACGCCCGCCGTCTGGCTCCCCGAACCCCCGGTACCCGCGATCGGTGTCGTACGCCCACGCCGGCTCATCCTCCAGCATCTTCAGACGCTGGCGCTCGTTGTAGCACGTGATCCCCCCGAAGATCGCCAGCGCCATCAGCCTCGTGCTCGAGGTCGCCACCCCGTACAGCCCCAGCGCCACCGCGACCACCAGCCCCACGTTCACCGCGATCTGCATCGACCGCTTGTACCCCAGCCGCGCCCACAGGACCTCCTGCACGACCCGACCGCAGTCCATCGGGAACATCGGCACCAGCATGTTGAACGCCAGGAGCACCAGGTTCATGTAGTGCGCCGACCACAGCCACCACTGCGCCGCGCTCCCCGACCGGTGCACCTCCAGCCACGCCGGACCCGGGCTCAGAGGGTTGAACACCACCGCGCCCCACCCCGCCCCCGCGGCCAGCAGCGCCGCCCCCAGCACCGGCGCCAGCACCGCGTTCACACCCGGCCCCGCGATCGTCGTGATCAGCGCCGGCTTCCACCGCTGCGGGGGCCGGCAGAACGCGAGGCCCCCCAGAGGCCACATCAGCACCTGGTCGGCCTCCCCGCCCACCAGCCGGCACGCCAGGCAGTGCCCGAACTCGTGCAGCAGCACCAGCACGAACAGCATCCCCATCATCGCCGCCGTCGCCCCCGCCCCCGCCCCGTCACGCGACGAGGCCAGAAGCTCGCTCCCGGCGATCAGGATGTACAAGAGGTGCACCCGCACCTCGATCCCCCCGATCCCCGGCACCCGGTCGGGCACCCGCAGCAGCGGCAGCGACCACCCGTAGAAGCCGTCACCCTCCACGAAGATGCGCCGCATCGCCGCCCCGAACCCGCCCCCGCGATCACCCCCCTCGCTGTACCGCCGGTCGTGGATTCCCATGTCCCGATTGTTGACCCCCCGCCCCTCCACCGCGCCCGCGCTCATCCGAACGACCGCGCGCACACCTCCGCCGGACGCAACCACATCGCAACCGGCCACGCCTGACCCGCCGCTACGCTCAGATCAACGTCCCCGCGTTGCATCCCGCACATCACGTACTCACCGGAGAGCCCATGGCATCCACCCTGACCGGCAAGGTCGCCCTCGTCACCGGCGGTTCGCGCGGCATCGGCGCCGCGATCGCCCGACGCCTCGCGCTCGAGGGCGCCACCGTCACGGTCACCTACGCCAACGCCGCCTCCGGGGCCGACGACATCATCAGCGCCATCCGCGCCGCCGGCGGCAGGGCCTCGGCGATCCTCGCCGACAGCGCCGACCCCGCCGCGCTCGCCCGCGCCGTTGACGACACCGCCGCGCCCCTCGGACGGCTCGACATCCTCGTCAACAACGCCGGGATCGCCGTCATCAAGCCCGTCCACCAGCTCACCGTCGACGATTTCGACCGCACCGTCGCCATCAACGTCCGCGCGGTCTTCGTCGCCGCCAGCCAGGCCGCACGCCACATGATCGCCGCCGGGACCGGCGGACGCATCATCACCATCGGCAGCGTCAACGCCGACCGCATGCCCTTCGCCGGCGGCTCCATCTACGCCATGAGCAAGGCCGCGGTCGCCGGCCTCACCCGCGGGCTCGCACGCGACCTCGGCCCCGACGGCATCACCGTCAACTGCATCCAGCCCGGACCGGTCGCCACCGACATGAACCCGCCCGACGGCCCGTTCGCCGAGGGCCTCAAGGCCCTCATGGCCCTCCACCGCTACGCCAGGCCCGACGAGATCGCCGCGATGGTCGCCTACCTCGCCGGCCCCGAGGCGGACTTCATCACCGGCGCCTGCCACACCATCGACGGAGGCTTCGCCGCCTAGCGCAGTCCTCCCGCAACATCACCGCAGCTCACGCCCGATCTCCCAGTGATGCCCGAAGGGATCCAGGATCCGGCCCAGCTGCCAGCCGTGCCCCTGCCCCACCGGCGCCACCTGCACCGCCCCCGCCGCGACCGCCCGCCGGCACACCTCCACCGGATCCGCAACCATCAGCAGCATCCGCACCGAGCACCCGCCCAGCGACTGCGGGCTGAAGTTCTGGTGCGCTGGAGATTCCTCGGCGACCCAGAACTCCGCGCCATCCACCGAAAACCGGCCGACCCCGCCGCCGGGAACGCGATACACCTCCACCGCGCTGAAGGCGGTCTTGTAGAACTCGATGGCGCGGGGCCAGTCGCGCACCGATAATGTCGCCGTGATCTGCGTGCGGACCTCACCGCCTTGTGGAACGCCCGACGTGACGTGGCCCATCGCAAGTACTCCCCGGTGCGCGCCAAAGCCCACACCAGAGTCTACCCACGGATGTCAGTCCACCCGTCCCGCGGTTCGCACTCCCCCTCACCCCTCCACCAGCGCCTTGAGCCGCGCCAGCGCTTCATCCCACTGACGCGAAATCCCATCCAGCGCTTGCCGCGCCTCGTCCAGCGGTTCGGGCTCCAGCTCGAAGAGGTTCTCCCGCCCCCGACGCACCCCACGCACCAGCCCGGCGCCCTGCAGCACGCGCAGGTGCTTGGTGATCGCCTGGCGCGTCAGCGCCGATCCCTCCGTCAGGCTCGTGATCGACAGCGCCGAGCCCCCCGAGAGCCGCACCACCAGCGCCAGACGGGTCTCATCCCCCAGCGCTGCAAACACCGGCACATGCTGCCGCAGCCTCCGCCCCGCACTCTCAACGCGTGTTGACATGCTTCTCGATGTTGGTGAGCTGCTCGGCCCACCCCCCCTCGTGCATCCGGAACGCCTCGGCCCGCCGCGCCGCCGGCACCTTGTCGAACCCCGACTCCGTGACCGTGAGCAGCGTGCCGGCGCCCGACTTCTCCAGCCGGAATTCCACCAGCGTCGGCGTCTCCCCCGAGTAATCCACCTTCGGGTCCACCGCGTACGGGTGCCAGTGGTACGAGAAGAGCCTCTCGGGCTCCATCGCGCGCACCACGATCTCCAGCGTCACGTGCTCGTACCCCGGGTACAGCATCCGCCCGCGCGTCTTGCCGCCCGGAACAAAGCGCGATTCCAGCTTCACCCTGAACCACTCCCCGAATTCGTTGTGGTCCGTCAACGCCCGCCAGACCCGGGAGACCGGGGCCTTGAGCTCGATCTTCTTCTCGATGCGGTCGGTGCTCGCCGTGCTCATGTGCAACCTCCGGGTTGCATATTACCGCGCCCCGCCGAACAAGGCAAGACCAGTGTTCGAAGATCCACGCCCGACGCCGCGGCGCTCCCGGACCGGCCCGTCAGGATCCCGAAGTTCCGGCGAGCCCCGCGCCCCGGCCTCGCCCCTCACGCCGCACCGTGTACAGGATGACCGCCACCAGCACCAACGCCAGCACCGCCGAAGAGCCGATCGTCCCGAACCCCAGCCCGCCCTGCCCGGGCGCCTTGGTCAGCACATCGCCCATCGTCGCCCCGAACGGCCTGGTGAGCACGAACGCCGCCCAGAACAGCGCCACCCGCGACAGCCTCGTGAAGTAGAACAGCAGCACGATCACCGCGAGCAGCCCGCCGATCAGACCCGCGCCCCCCGCAAAGCCCAGCCCCGAATCATCCGCGAGGTAGTCACCCAGCGAGGTGCCCAGCGTGTTGGAGACCACGATCGCCCCCCAGTAGAACATCTCCCCCCGCCGCGACCGCACATCGCTCACCGACAGCGATTTCTCCGTGAGCCGCCAGACCACCAGCACGCCCACCAGCGTGCTCAACAGGATCGCGCTCCCGGTCGCGTAGCCCAGCCCCAGCGTCCGGTTCATGAAATCCGACATCGTCGTCCCGGCCGTGCTCGTCGCCAGGATCACCGCCCAGTACAGGAACGCGTGGTACCGCCTGGACCGCAGCTGCCCCACCAGCACCACCGCGAAGCCCGACATCAGGATGATCGTGCTGATCGCGTACCCCACGTCCAGCGTCATCGACAGCAGGTCCCCCGCCGTCTCACCCAGCGTGGTCGCCGCGATCTTCATGACCCAGAACAGGAACGTCAGCGCGGGCAGCTTGCTCTGAACCGTCGGGATCGTGCGCCCTGACATCGTGAAGCGTCCTCCCGCAACCCGCACCGTCGAACCGCGCTGACCATACCCGAAGCGAGCATCTTGGGTGAAAGTCCCCACGCCTCCAAGGGCGGGAAAACCGATCTTCCACGCCCTTCTGCGGCCGCAACATCTATTTCAGGATATTGTTATCCATAAGTGGTGTAGACTTCGGTATGAAACGAGCAGGGCGGCCGCTGATCATCCAGGGAGGAATGGGCGTCGGGGTGTCGAACTGGCGGCTGGCCCGCGCTGTGTCGATCGCCGGACAACTGGGCGTCGTCTCGGGAACCGCGCTGGACGTCATCGTCCCTCGGCGGCTGGAGACCGGCGATGCCGGCGGCCACGTGCGACGCGCGCTGGCCCACTTCCCCTTGCCGGGCGTCGCCCGGCGGATCCTCGACCGCTACTTCACGCCCGGCGGGAAGCCCGCCGACCGCCCCTTCAAGTCCAAGCCCATCCCGTCGCACGATCCGTCCGATGCCGCCCAGGAACTCATCGTCGCGAGCAACTTCGTCGAGGTCTTCCTCGCCAGGGAGGGCCACAGCTCCCCCGTGGGCATCAACTTCCTGGAGAAGATCCAGACTCCCACGCTCGCATCCCTCTACGGCGCCATGCTCGCCGGTGTCTCGTGCGTGCTGATGGGCGCCGGTATCCCCCGCGCCATCCCCGGCATCCTCGACCGGCTCGCCCGCCGCGAGGCCGTTGAACTCCGCCTCGATGTCCAGGGCGCCGCGGCCTCCGAAGAAGTCATGGCCCGCTTCGATCCGGCCGCGTTCTGGCCCGAGGGCATGACCGACCTCGCACGCCCGGATTTCCTGGCGATCATCTCCTCCGCGACGCTCGCCACCGTGCTCGCCCGCAAGGCCAGCGGCAAGGTCGACGGGTTCGTCATCGAGGGCCCCACCGCCGGCGGGCACAACGCCCCGCCGCGCGGACCGCTCCAGCTGACCGCCGAGGGCGAGCCCATCTACAGCGAGCGCGACGAGCCCGACCTCAAGGCGATCGCCGCGCTGGGGCTCCCGTTCTGGCTCGCCGGCTCGTACGGCCGACCGCACCGGCTCGCCGAAGCGCTCCGGCTGGGCGCTGCCGGTGTGCAGGTCGGGACCGCCTTCGCCTACTGCGAGGAATCCGGCCTCGACGAAGGGATCAAGCACCAGGTCCTCGCCCTGAGCCGCCGCGGCGCCGCCGAGGTCTTCACCGATCCTGTCGCCTCGCCCACCGGCTTCCCGTTCAAGGTCCTGCACCTGCCCGGCTCGGTCTCGCACCCCCTGACCCCGCCCCGCAGCTCGCGCATCTGCGACCTGGGCTACCTGCGCCACGCCTACAAGTCCGAATCGGGCGCTGTCGGCTGGCGCTGCCCCGCCGAGCCGGTCGAGGACTACGTGCACAAGGGCGGCCGCGAGGAGGACACCCGCGGCCGGATGTGCGTCTGCAACGGCCTGCTCGCCAGCATCGGCCTCGGCCAGGTCCGCGGCGATCACGGCCAGGAGCACGAGCCCCCGCTGATCACCTGCGGGGACGATGTCGCCACCGTCTGCCAGTTCCTCGAACCCGGCGCGACCAGCTACAGCGCCTCGCAGGTCATCGATCGCCTGCTGGTCGGCGTGGAGGCCGAGCCCCACACCGCCGACGCCCCGGTCGCGTCCGGCGGGTGAGGATCGTTCCGTCGCGCGTTTCGCTACGATCCCGCCCCGGCGGGCCGCGCCACCGGCCCCGAACCGCGCCATCCTCCGGAACATCCGCATGATGCAGAGCACCCCGATCCACGCCTCCATCCTCGAGCGCATCGGCTCCACGCCGCTGGTCCGGCTCCGCTCGGTCGTCCCCGCCGGCAGCGCCCGCGTCCTGCTCAAGATCGAGAGCCAGAACCCCACCGGGAGCATGAAGGACCGCATGGCCCTGGCCATGATCGAGGCGGCCGAGCACGACGGCCGGCTCAAACCGGGCGGGAACGTCGTCGAGTACACCGGCGGGAGCACGGGCGTCTCGCTCGCCCTCATCTGCGCCGCCAGGAAGTACGCCCTCCACATCGTGACCTCCGACGCGTTCAGCATCCAGAAACGCGACCACATGCGCGCCCTGGGCGCCGATCTCACGCTCATCAAGAGCCTCGACGGCGGCATGGATGCCACCCTCACGCGCACCATGATCGAGACCGCACGCCAGATCCGGGAACGCACCGGCGGGTTCTGGACCGACCAGTTCAACAACGCCGACCAGCTGATCGCCTACCGCGCCATGGGCCAGGAGATCTGGGACCATACCCAGGGCGCTGTGGACGGCTTCGTGCAGAGCGTCGGGACCGCCGGATCCGTGCGCGGGATCGCCGAGCGGCTCCGGGAGCGCAAGCCCGGCATCCACATCACCGCCGTGGAGCCCGCCGAATCGGCCGTCCTCTCGGGCGGCCCCACCGGCGTCCACAAGATCGAGGGCATCGGCGCCGGGTTCGTCGTGCCCCTCTGGAAGCCCGACCTGGTCGACCAGGTCGTCCCCGTCTCGACCGAGGAGGCCAAGCAGATGGCCCGCCGGCTCGCCCGCGAAGAGGCGATCTTCGCCGGCACTTCCACCGGCGCCAACGTCGTCGCGGCCCTCACGCTCGCCCAGCGCCTCGGGCCCGGCGCCACCGTCGTCACCGTCATGTGCGACACGGGCATCAAGTACCTCAGCACCGACCTGTTCAAGAGCGCCTGACGCCCAGGCGCCGTTCCAGGAGAAGCCCGTGAAGCAGCCGATCGCACCCCTGATCGCCTCCGCCTGCCTCGCCGCGTCGATCGCCGGGTGCGCCTCGACCCGCGAGCAGCCCGCGCCGGCCCGGCCCGCCGCGCCGGCGCCCAACGAGTTTGTCATCTCGGCGCCGTACGCGCCCGCGCCCGAGCTGACCACCCGGCCCGGCGTCCCCCGCGGCACCGTGCACCGCCTGGTCATGAAGTCGCAGGACAGCGCAACCTACCCGGGCATCTCCCGCGACAAGCCCGGCGCGGTGGTCCCCTACGAACGTGTCGTCAACGTGTACGTCCCGGCCCAGTACACCCCCGGCGCCCCGGCGCCGTTCATCGTCGTGCAGGACGGCGACAGCCCGGGATACAGGGACACCCTGCCCGTCATCCTCGACAACCTGATCCACGAGCACCGCGTGCCGGCGATGATCGCCGTGATGGTGAACAGCGGCGGCGGCGACGGGTTCGGCAGCCAGCGCGGCCTGGAGTACGACACCGTCTCGGGGACGTACACGACCTTCATCGAGACCGAGGTCCTCCCCAGGGTCGCCAAGGAGTACAACCTCACCTTCACCACCGACCCCGAGGGCCGGGCGACCATGGGCGGCAGCTCGGGCGCGGCCTGCGCGTTCACGATGGCCTGGTTCCACCCCGAGCTGTACCGCCGCGTGCTGAGCTACTCCGGGACGTTCGTCAACCAGGAGAACCCCCCGCACCCCGAAGTCTCGCGCGGGGCGTGGGAGTACCACCAGACGCTCATCCCCAACTCGCCCCCCAAGCCCATCCGCGTGTGGATGCACATCTCGGACAACGACCTGGGCGCGTTCCGCGAAGAGGCCTCGCTCCACAACTGGGTGCTCGCCAACCAGCACATGGCCACCGCGCTGCGCATGAAGGGCTACAAGTACCGTTACGTCTTCGCGCAGGGCGCCTGGCACGTCGACGGCGCCGTCGTCAAGCAGACCCTGCCCGCCGCGCTCGAGTGGCTGTGGGAGGGTTACCAGGCGCCCTAGCCGCCCCGATGGCCGTCGATCGCCGCCCTTGTGCGCACGGAAAGCGATTTGGCAGGAAACCGCGTTTCCCGCCCGGCTGCGGGCCGCTCGCCCGGGAGGCCCGGAGGGTCCACCCATGCCTCTGAAATCGATCCTGGGGCATCGTGGTGCATATCCACTTCCGTGCGCACAATCAGTGTCATAGGCAAAGTAAATGCCAGCCGCCCACCGGACCGACCGGTGGCCAATGTCCATTAGCGCAACGATGCAAGCCGAGGTCTGTTACTTCGAGTCCGTGTTCCAGATATCGTGGATCGCCTTCCACGAGCCGTCCTTCTGCTTCTTCCACGTGCAGACGTACTTGCCCTTCTCGGTGACCAGCTTGCCATCGGGACCCTGGAAGGAATCCTCGTAGGTGCCGGCGGTGAATCCGAGTTCCCCGCTCCGGGCAGCGCCCGCGTGCACCGTTTTCCAGGAGATCTTGAACGTCTTGTCGGCGAAGTACGCGGCCCACACCTTCTTGGCGGCGGCGCGGCCGACCGAGACCGGCTCGTTGGGCGGGTAGGCGATCGCATCGTCGGCGTAGAACGAGGCGACCTTCTCGGCGTCCCGTGTCGCCGCGGCCTTCGACCAGTCGTCGTCGAGCCTGGTGAGCGCCTTGGCGACCGCCTCGGATTCATCGGCCGCGGCCGCCGGCTGCCCGGCGAGTTCGGGCACGCCCGGCCAGGCGGCGGCGATCATGCCTGCGGCGCCCAGAACCAGAACAAGGCCGGCGATGCGTTTGCCCATCGAAGATCGATCCATGCTTGCTGACTCCCGGTAGAAGAACAAATGCGCGAGCCGCGGATGGCGGGCAATGAACCGCCACCGGCGCGGGCCGTCCATGCTACCGGAAGAACGCCGGGCCTACCCGCGGCCTCAGGCCTTCAGGGAGGCCATGTCGATGACGAAGCGGTACTTGACGTCGCTCCTGAGCATGCGCTCGTAGGCCTCGTTGATCTGCTGCATGCGGATGAGCTCGATGTCGCAGACGATGTTGTGCGTGCCGCAGAAGTCGAGCATCTCCTGGGTCTGGGGGATCCCGCCGATGAGCGACCCCGAGAGGTTGCGGCGGGGCATGAGCAGGTTGAAGACGTTGACGGGCTGGGGGTTGGGCGGCGCTCCCACCACGACCAGGCTCGCATCGAGCTTGAGCAGGGCGAGGTAGGCGTTGAGGTCGTGATCGGCCGAGACGGTGTCGAGGATCATGTCGAAGCTGCCGGCGTGCCTGGCGAGCGCCTCGGCGTTCCTGGAAATGACGACCTCATCGGCGCCCAGCCGGGTGCCGTCGGCGATCTTCCCCTCGGAGGTGGTGAACAGGACGGTGTGGGCTCCCAGGGCGTGGGCGAACTTGACGCCCATGTGCCCCAGGCCGCCGAGGCCGACGATGCCGACCTTCTTTCCCTTGGCGGCCCCCCACTTGCGGAGCGGGGAGTAGGTGGTGATGCCGGCGCACAGCAGGGGCGCGGCCCGCGCGGGATCCAGGCCGGTCGGGACCTTGAGGGTGAAGGCCTCGTCGCAGACGATCTTCTCCGAGTATCCGCCGTAGGTCATCCCGCCCGAGTGCTTGTCGGGCCAGCCGTACGAGAAGACCGCGCCGTTCACGCAGAACTGCTCGAGGCCCTGGGCGCAGCTCGAGCAGGTGCGGCAGGAGTCCACCAGGCACCCGACGGCGGCGGTGTCCCCGACCTTGAACCTGGTGACCTTGGCGCCGATGCGCGTGACGCGGCCGAGGATCTCGTGCCCGGGCACGATCGGGTAGGCGGTCATGCCCCACTCGTTGCGGGCAAAGTGCAGGTCGGAGTGGCAGACCCCGCAGTACAGGATGTCGATCTCGACATCGGTGGGGAGCGGCTCGCGACGGTTGATCGTCATCGGGCCCAGCGGCGAGGTGGCGGACTGCGCGGCGAACGCTCGGGTGGGCATGCGGGGGCCTTTCGAACGAACCTCGGGATCACCGCCGGCCCCCTCGGGGCACATCCCGCGGGTGCCGGCGACAGTTGATGCTCAGAGTACGCCCAGCGGCCACCGAGAGCGACCGCCGCAAAGCGCTGCGCGGCCACGCGCGCGGGGGCCACGCATCAGATCCGACCGATCCACGCCCGCAGGATCGCCCGGAGGCCGGGCGATCTGGTGCGCACGTCCGCGACGCTCCCGAAGGTCACCAGCGCCCGGTCGTTGCCGAGCCACTCGAGCAGGCCGCCGGGGTCGGGGATCGCGCCCGCGCCCTTCAGGTCGGGCTTGGCCCTCGCGCCGGCGTGCAGGATAAGCCACACGCGATCCGCGCCGTTATTGCCGCGCAGGTTGATGGTCGCGAACCACTCCGTGGTGCGGAACGAGGGCGAGTTCCACTTGATTCCCTCCTCGATCGCCGGACCGGCACCCAGGATGACGCGACGCAGGGCCTCGATGGTCCCCTTGAGGGAGTGATCCAGATCGTGCATGAACGCGTCGACGGAATCCACCGCGGGCTTGGCCTTGCGGCGGCGCGGTGGGGCGGACGGGGTGGGCGGGGTGG
>JBGAOZ010000018.1:0-103565 GCA_044221545.1 Phycisphaerales bacterium | reverse complement strand
GGCTGGGGGGCTGGGGGGCGGGGGGCCATGGGCCGACGGCTCGGCGTGGGCGCGGAGGTTGCCCGGCGGCGCGGGGTCGGGCCGGTGCCGGGGGGCATTGTGTTGTGGTTTGACCGAACTCGGCGCGTGGTGGTTGCGTGCGGCGCCGGGGTCGGCTTGGCGGTGGCGTGCCCTTGCGGTCCTTGGGCGTGGCCGGTGCCTTGCGTGGCCGGGTCGATCGCTCTGCGGGGACGCCGGGCTCAGACGGGCGGACGGAACGCGGCGGTGCGCTGGGCATCGCCGGTCGTGCGGGCGTGTCCCCGCGAACATCGGGTGAGGGGGGCGCGGGTGCTTCACCTCCTTTCGTGCGCCGCGTGACCATCACCTTGGTTCACCGACCGACCGTAGCGAGCCGGGGTGCCGCGCCCACCGTTGGCCGGGGGATCGCCAACCACTCGGCGGGCGCGGGGGTTTCCGCGAGCCTCCGCCACAGAGGCGAATCCGGGGTTCGGGTGGGCGGGAACGGGCCCGCTATATCTACCGGCCGCGCTCGCGTTTGTGCGCACATAACGTGTCGAACGACGTTGCATAACCGGCGGCGGACCTGGGGCGCAAGGTGTTGTTGAGACTGTGGTTGCGTGGCGGTGAAGGGGAATTTTCAAGAAACCGTTCCGGCGCGGGTTTGCGCGGTGATTTTGTGCGCGCGCGGGAGGTGATGCGCGGTGCGGGGCAGCGTTAAGCAGCCAGGCGGACATGAAGGTGGTGGGGGTGGGGGTTGAAAAACAACAGCGGGATGCTTGCGCATCCCGCTGCTTGGGTCAGGTATCGGTTGGCGAGCCTTGAACGGATGGCTCGAGGTCTACTTGGGCGATCTCACTCAGCGGCGGCGGCGGCCGGCGAACAGGCCGGAGAGGCCGACGAGGGCGAGGGAGGCGGGGGCGGGGGTGACGGTGCCGGAGAAGTTGGTGTCGATGAAGTTGGCGCCGTCGGAGTAGTCACCGACGCGCCAGCTGCCGGTGCCGCCGATCGCTCCGCCGTTGGCGGCGGAGGTGCTGGCGAGCTGGAAGCGGAACTTGACGGTGCCGGTGAGGCCGGTCAGCGAGCCGACGTTGTAGATGGCGTTGACGTAGTTGGCGCCGGGGGCCTGATTGATGGTGAAGATGTTGGAGCCGAAGGCGTCGACGCTGGAGCGGAAGCCCATGAGGCCCGGGCCGGTGGCGGACGAGCGGGTGGCGGTGGTGAACTTGTCGAGGTTGACGGTGTAGCCGGCTTCGATGGTGAAGGAGAGTTCGACGTAGTCGGTGGCCTCGTTGTTGTTCCAGCCGATGGTGTTGAGGTTGTTGGCCCCGGCGTTACCGGCCAGGCCCGCGCCGCGGGTCATGACGATGCCGGTGATGTGGGGGGCGGAGAAGCTCACGGGCATCGTGGCTTCGGTGCCGGTCATGCCGGTCGAGTCCCAGGAAACGAGGGTGACCGACGCGGCGGCGGTGCCGGCGATGCTCGCCAGCGCAGCCATAGCTAGAACGAAACTCTTCATTGGGTACTCCTCCTATGGAGCTAAACGGACCACTGACTCTCTCGACGCCCGCGACGAACGGTTACCGGCGCGGGTGGGAAACGGTCTTCGCCCTGTCCCGAGGGCGGGCCAAAGTATATCGAATGGGTGTTCGGAGGGCGTCCTACGAAAAGAGGATTCACGCGAACTTTGCGCTGATGGGGCCCTGGGTTGGCGGGGGCAGGGATTTGGTATGTGTACGCCGTCCGGTCAGGCGGTGGGGAGGCGGGCCAGGCGGACGGCGGCGTCGATAAGTCCGAGGTGGGAATAGGCCTGGGGGAAGTTGCCGAGCCAGACGCGTTGTTCGGGGTCGAATTCCTCGCTCATGAGGCCGGTGGGCCCGGCGAGGCGTCTGGCCTGATCGAAGAGGGAGCGGGCCTGGTCGGGCCGGCCGGTGGCGGCGAGGGCTTCGGCGAGCCAGAAGGCGCAGATGAGCCAGCCGCCTTCGCGGCCGGGGAGTCCGTCCTGGTAGTGGTAGCGATCGACGACCGGTCCGCGGCGGAGGGAGGCTTGTACGTTGTCGGCGGTATGGAGGAAGAGGTCGGGGTGGTCGGCGAGCATGCCGTGGAGACCGGGGAGGAGTGTGGAAGCATCGGGCGAGGGGACTTCGTAGGCGCCGATGAGGGATCGGCGGTCGGGGGAGAGGCCGTTGGAGAGCATGTCGTGGGCGATCCGGGCGCGGAGGTCGGCCCAGGCGGGGCGTTTGTATCCCATGGCGCGCTGGGCGACGACCAGGCCGCGATCGGCGGCGAGCCAGCACATGGCCTTGGTGTGGGTGTGGTGGCGCTTGGCAGCGCGGAGTTCCCAGATGCCGTGATCCGGTTCGGTCCAACGTGCGGAGACGGCGTTGACCATGGACTCGACGAGGCGCCAGTGGTCGGGGGTGATGGGGGCGCCCAGCTGCGAGATGGTGGCGACGAGGTCGACGATGTTGCCGAAGACATCGAGCTGGACCTGGTTGGAGGCGGCGTTGCCGATGCGGACGGGCCTGCTTCCGCCGTAGCCGGTGAGGTCGGAGATCTCGGCCTCAGGGGGGAGGTTTCCGCCGGTGACGGTGTAGAGGGGGCGGAGGCGTTCGGGGGAATCGGTGTGGTCGAGCAGGCCGATGAGCCAGTCGAGGAGTTTCATGGCGGCGCCGGTGCTGCCGAGGCGCGCGAGGGAGCTGGCGGCCATGCAGGCATCGCGGATCCAGCAGAAGCGGTAGTCCCAGTTGCGGACGCCGCCTAAGTGTTCGGGGAGGCTGGTGGTTCCGGCGGCGGCGATGGCGCCGGTGGGGCCGTAGGTGAGGGCCTTGATGACGAGGGCGGAGCGTTTGACGAGGTCGTCGGCGAGGCCGGGGAGGTGGAGGGTGCGGGCCCAGCCGTTCCAGAAGCGGAGGGTCTGTTCCCTGCGGGTGGGTTCGGGGATGATGGAGGGCTCGGTGCTGGCGGTGCCGTAGCGGAGTTCGAGGGTGATGGGGCCGAGCGAGGCGTCGACGGTGGCGGTGGCGGAGTGGTGTTTGCCATCGTCGTCGATGGTCCAGCGGACGGAGGGGGAGTGGAGGACGGCGGGGTCGGTCCAGCCGTCGATCTCGAGGCCGTCCTGGACGGGGACGAGCCTGGTCTGGGTGCGGCCGAAGTCGAGGCGGGGGCTGAAGTGGATGCGGAAGGGTCCGGGTCCTTCGAGGCAGCGGACCAGTTCGCTGCGGCCGGCGCGCTGGAAGGGCCTGCCGGCGGAGCAGTCGAGGTAGTCGGTGAGCGAGTAGGGTCCCCAGCGGGTGCGGAGGATGAAGGAGTCGTCGATGTACTGCTGGCGCGGGCGCGCGGGTGGGTTGAGGGGGGCGACGGAGAAGATGCCGCGGGAGGGGTCGGCGAGCAGGCGGGAGAAGATGGCGGAGGAATCGATGCGTGGGAGGCAGAGCCAGACGATCGAGCCGTGGGGGTCGACCAGTGCGATGGTGCGCTGGTCGGAGAGCATGGAGTGGGCGTTGATGGGGGTGAGGTCGCGGTGGTTGAGCCACCAGCGGCGGCGGGCGAGCAGCTCGGTGAGAAACTCGTCGGTGTGGGGGGCGGGGGCGAGGTCGACGGGTTTATCGCCGTCGGCGAGCGTGGAGATTCCGTGGGAGGAGAGGAGCAGGACGCTGGGAGCGCCGGCGTGGTGTCGAGCGGCGTCGAGCTGGGCGGGGTCTCCTGAGACGACGTGGGTGTGTGGGAGTGAGCGGAAGGGTTCGAGGGCGCCCGCGGGCGGGTCCTGGGAGTAGACGAGCAGGACGGGGGCGGTGGCCAGGTCCTGCATCCACGCGGCGATCGAATCCTGCATGGCGTGTGGGCCTCGGTGGTCCTTCGGAGCGGGGCCCCCTCCGCCGGGGATGGTATTGCGTCGGGGCGGAGGGCGCGGGGAGGGGGCGGGGGCCAATCCGGTGGGATACCGGCGGATTCGGGAGCGGTACACTTGCGGCCAGCGCAGCGCCATGGAGGGCGAGCATGAGTGAGAATCTGCTTCTTGATGAACCCGTGACAGAACCCTCGAGCAAGAGAGCACCCCGGAGGGCGACCGCCGAGTCGATGGCTGCCAAGCAGCGCGACATCTCGGTGTCGGAGTTCTTCGCGAAGAACCGGCACCTCCTGGGGTTCGACAACCCGCGCAAGGCGCTCTTGACGACGGTGAAGGAGGCGGTGGACAACTCGCTGGACGCGTGCGAGGAGGCGGGGATCCTGCCGGAGATCGTGGTGGTGATCGAGGACCTTCAGCCGGAGCGGGCGGCGACGGTGAAGAGTTCGCGGTACCGGATCACGGTGGTGGACAACGGTCCGGGGATCGTGCGCAAGCAGGTGGAGAACATATTCGGGCGACTCTTGTACGGATCGAAGTTTCACCGGCTGAAGATGTCGCGCGGGCAGCAGGGGATCGGGATTTCGGCGGCGGGGATGTACGGGCTGATCACGACGGGCAAGCCGATGGTGATCCACACGAAGCCGTCGGCCAGGGCGCGGGCTCACCACATCGAGCTTGCGATGAACACGAAGACCAACCGGGCGGAGGTGACGGAGGACACGGAGACGGACGATTTTCCGCCGCGCCGATTGCGCGAGTGGAGCGCGGGGACGCGGGAGCTGGTGCGATCCGGGCAGTTCCTTGGCGCCGAGGCGTTCCCGACGGGGACGAGCGTGAGCATCGAGCTGGAGGGTCGGTACCAGAAGGGCCGGGGGTCGGTCGATGAGTTCCTGGAGCTGACGGCGATCGCGAACCCGCACGCGCGGATCGTGTTCGTGCCGCCGACGCGTGAGAGCGCGGCGGAGGAAGAGGTTCTGCTGCCGGCGCGGAGGGGGAAGGGGGGAGCGAGTGAGGGGACGGGCGAGGCAGCGCCGGTGGTGGAGCCTGCGCCGGCACCGGCGATCACGACCGAGACCAACGGTGTGATTCTGTTCCCGCGGGGGGTGAGCGAGCTTCCGCCGGAGACCAAGGAGATCCAGCCGCACCCCAAGGGGATCGAGCTGGGGATCCTGCTGCAGATGCTCAAGGATTACGAGGCGGTGGAGAAGGGGGGGACGCTCTACAAGTTCCTGCAGGAGCAGTTCAGCCGGATTTCTGCGCAGACGGCGGCATCGTTCTGCCAGAAGATCGGGGTCTCGAGCCGGGCGAAGGTGGGGGACATCGAGCCTCCGCAGGTGGAGAAGCTGTTCAAGGAGTTCCAGGAGGCGAGGCTGCCTCCGCCGCCGACGGACTGCCTGGCGCCGATCGGGGTGCGGCAGCTGCTGGCGGGTCTGCTCAAGGGTGTGCGGGCGGAGTTTTATGCGGCGAGCTCGCGTTCGGCGGGGAGCTGGCGGCGGACGATGCGTGCCGGGTGATCCGGTTTGCGAACCGGGTGCCGCTCTTGTTCCAGCAGTCGGCGTGCTCGTCGTTCAGGGCGGTGGCGGACACCAACTGGAGGAACTACGACCTGCAGCAGCCGCGGGGGGGGCCGCCGGTGGGTCCGCTGGTGATCATGATCCACATGGCGAGCGTGTGGGTGCCGTTCACGAGCGAGAGCAAGGAGGCGATCGCGGACTACGACGAGATCCGCAAGGAGATGAAGCTGGCGCTGATGGAGTGCGGGCGCAAGCTGGGGATGTACCTGAAGAAGCGGGCGCGGATGCGGCGCGAGGGCGAGCGGCGGGATGTGTTCCAGAAGTACATCGGGGAGATCGCCAAGGCGGTGAGCGCGATCACGGGCGGGGATGCGAAGAAGTTCTATGAGGCGCTCTTGGAGCAGGCCAAGGCCAAGACGGCGATCGCGGACCTGGAGCTGGATGAGGAGGGGAAGGCGATCAAGGGTGGAGGTGGGGGTGAGGATCCGGCGGACCAGGATGGTGTCATTATCGTGGAAGGTACTGGGCATCGGGCACTGAGCACTGGGGGGGGACAAGAAGACACTGGTCATCGGGCATCGGGCACTCGGGGGAACGGAGAAGAAGAAGGCGCGAGGCGTGGGGCACGGGGCACCAAGGGGGGAGCGGAAGTGGGGGAGAAGGCCGCGCGGGTTGCGGCGGGTCTGAGGAGATCAAAGCGCTCGCGCGGGGGCGAAGAGGAGGCGACGCCGCCGCTGGAGTTCTCGCGGGCCGAGTCGGCGGCGCTGAAGGTGGCGGCGATGCGCGAGGAGGATGAGGGGCCGGCGCGGGGGAAGGGTGCATCATCGCCGAAGGGGGAGGCGAAGAAGGGTGGGGAAGGGGTGAGTTCCAAGTCGGCGAAGTTGGTGGCGGGGAAGGTGAAGGGGGCGGTGGTGCCGCCGGAGATGAAGGCTGAGAAGTCGGCGAGCAAGCCGAAGATGCGGCTGGTGGATGGGAAGCTGGTGCCGGTGGAGGATGGGCCGAAGCTGTTTGGATGATGCGGGGCTGAAGCCGGCGGTGGAGAAGCCCGCTCAAGCGGGCTGGGTGCGCACGAGACGATTTGCGGTGATGGGGATGCCGGACCGCCGCTGAAGCGGCGGCCTATGAGCGGGCAAGGCCGCTGAAGGGGCCTGAAAGGCGGCGGCGACACGGCCAACCGTGAGAGGCGCTGAGCGCGCGGAAATGCGGGGCGGGATACGCGGTGGGGTCAGGGAACCAAGATCAGGGGGCGTTCCTCGCCGTCTTTGTCGCGGATGATGACCTCGAGCGACTGGCCGGAGATGTTGATGAGCGTCTCGTAGACGGTCAGCGCGCGGCGGATGACTTCGGTGAGGCTTTCGGCCTCGGTGTCATCCCGGAGGCGCTCGAGGCGGTCACGGACCTGAGGGCTGATCTCCAGGTTGAGGCGGACGCTTTCGGGTCTCTTGGTTCGGGGCATTGTGCTCGCCTGAACGAACGAACCACGCGGCCAGGCCCATGGCGATCACCAGGAGGATGCAGGTCCCGGAGCAGCCCATGACGCGAGCGGTCTCGCTGAGTGTCTGGGACTGGAGGAACTGCTGGGCGATGTGGCCGAGTTGCCAGATGGTGATGCCGGCGATCGCGGCGACTCCTCCGCGCTTGAGGAGGGGGTTGTTGTACCACGAGGTGGAAGCCTCGCGGAGACCCTCCCATGCGGAGAAGTCGGGTGTGATCACGTGTGGGCTGGTTTTACCTGCTTGGGCTTGCGTCGACTCCGGTCCATGCACCGCTCCCGGACGGGAGACGGCGGCATGAACGCGGCGTCAGGAGGACAGAACAAGTCATGTTCGTGCTCCCGTCACAGCGTTCCGGCCGCAGGGTGGTTGCTTGATGTTGACCAAGAGATGCATTGCACTCTGGTTCGGCAGCCAAGTCAATGCACCATCGATTGATTCATCCAGCAGCCGAGCCCAAGGGTCAGGAACAGCACGGCCTAGCCTCACTGGTCACTTCACTCAGATGCCGCAAGGCATTGGGTTCCAGGCACGCTCGCAAACCGGGGCCGATCCGGAATGCTGCTTCCCTTTCGGTACCAACCCGAAAGGCACGCCGCCTTTGAGTCCAAAGGCAATGAAAGCGAAAACTTCATACAGTCGCTGGACGCGCCGAGATCGTCTTTGCGCTGGCACCCTTTCAAGGGCTGCGTTAGAAGTCTACCCACATTTTTCCTTCAGAGCAGGGCTTATTTCTGCTTCATTTTCAGCCACTCGTGGAGCTTCTTGGCCCCCCACGTGTTGATGCACCGGTCGGGGGTGACCCAGCCTCGGCGGGCGGTGAGGATGCCGTAGCGGAGGTTGTCGAAGTCGGCGGGTTCGTGGACATCGCTGTCGATGGCGAGCAGGCAGCCGGATTGCATCGCGGCGCGGGCGTGGATGTCGCGGAGGTCGAGGCGGAGCCAGTGGGTGTTGATTTCGAGGGCGACGTTGTGGGCTTTGGCGGCGAGGCAGAGCTTGGGAATGTCGGGAGCGAGTCCTGGTCGTTTGTTGATGAGCCGGCCGGTGGGGTGTCCGAGGATGTGGACGTTGGGGTTCTCGATGGCGCGGAGGAGGCGTGCGGTGGCGGCGGCGGGGTCCTGTGAGAGGGCGGCGTGGGGGCTGGCGACGACGATGTCGAGTTTGGCGAGGACGTCGTCGGGGTAGTCGAGGTGGCCGTCGGCGAGGATGTCGACCTCGGAGCCGGCGAGCAGGGTGATGCCCTTGATCTTGCCGCGAGCGGCGTGGATGGCGTCGATGTGCTCGAGGAGGCGTTCGGTGGTGAGTCCGCCGGCGATCGCGGAGGAGCGGGAGTGGTCGGTGATGGCGATGGTGTGGAAGCCGCGTGACCTGGCCTGCTCGGCGAGCTCGAGGATGGACATGCGGCCATCGCTGGCGGTGGTGTGGGCGTGGAGTTCGGCCTTGATGTCGGGGAGTTCGATGAGGGCGGGGGTAGAGGTGAGATCGAGTTCTCCGTGGTCTTCGCGGATCTCGGGGGGGATGTAGACCAGGTCGAGGGCGTTGTAGAGGGACTCTTCGGTGTCGGCGGGGCAGACGGACTTGAGGCCGCGTTTCTGGGGGGGGCCGAGCTTGCGGTCGGGGTCGTCGTCGGGGTAGAGGCCGTACTCGTTGAGGGTGAGTTTGCGTTTGCGGGCGCGCTCCCGGATGGCGATGTTGTGCTCCTTGGAGCCGGTGAAGTACATGAGGGCGGCGCCCCAGGACTCGGGGGGGACGAGCTTCAGGTCCATCTGGATGCCGGTGCCGGCGACGGCGTGGTCTTTGCCCCAGCGTCCGTTGTCGCCGTCGAGGGTGACGCGGACGGAGGTCTTGGATTCGCCGGCGGCGATCACTTCGGAGAGGCCGGGCATGGAGGTGAAGGCCTTGGTGATCGCGGCGGATTCGGCGGGGGAGCGCGGGGCGGCGAGGATGTCGATATCGCCGATGGTTTCTTTGCCGCGGCGGAGCGAGCCGGCGAAGGTGACCTTGAGGCCGGGGCTGGCGGCGGCGGAGATGAGGCCGACGACGCGGTCGGCGATCGGCTGGGCGATCCCGATGGAGAAGCGCTTGGGCGCGGAGCCTCCGCCGGTGATGGCGGCCTGCTGCTTGAGGAAGGCGATGGAGTGGGAGATTTTGTCGACGGCCTTGGCGCCCATGCGTGGGAGGGCGAGCAGCGAGCCGTCGGCGATCGCTTTCTCGAGGGCGGGCAGGTCGGTGATGCGTGCATCCTGCCAGAAGGCGCGGATGGTCTTGGGTCCGAGGCCGGGGATTTCGAGGAGCTGGAGGAGTCCGGGTGGGACTTTTTCGAGCAGCTGGGAGTGCTCGTGGATCTTGCCGGTGTTGATGAATTCCTCGATTTTGTCGGCGATCTTGGGGCCGATGCCGGGGACGGCGAGGAGTTTTTTCCGGTCGGCGGCGAGGGAGGAGATGTCTTCGGAGAGGGCCTCGACGGCGCGGGCGGCGCGGGAGTGGGCGCTGGAGCGGAAGGAGTCCTCGCCGAGGAGGTCCATGAGCTGCGACATCTCGTGCAGCCGGGCGGCGAGTGAGTCGTTCATGGACATGGCGGGATGTTATGAGGGTGGGGTGCCGCGATGGGGCGCGGTGACGGGGTGCGGCGGTGGGGGTGGGGAGATGGGGCGGGGCGCCGATCAGGTCTTGCGGCCGGGCTTCTTGGTGAGGAGCTTGCGAGCGCCGGCGGGTTTGGCGGCCGGGGCTGGGTTGGCCGGGGGCGCGGAAGAGCCGAGCTTCTTGTGGAACTTCTGGAGGACCTGCGGCTCGGCGACCAGCCTGCTGGCCTGGTAGCGTCGGGCGGGCGGGACGCTGTTCTCGATGTTCTCGAGGATCTTGCGGGCGGCGGTGCGCAGGTTGCGGGGCATGCGATCGATGATGGATTCGCGGAAGGCATCCTCGACGAGAATGACCTTGGACCTGGGAGCTGCCATGGGTGAAAGTATACGCGATCGGGTCAGGCGCCGGCGCGTTTTGTGCGGGCGGTGCGGGCGCGGATGGGGGCCTGGACGTGGGGGGCCTGGACGTGGGGGGCTTGGACGTGGGGGGCTTGGACGTGGGGGGGCGGGCGATTGGCGGCGCGGATGGGGTGGACGCCGCCGAGGGTGAGATTCCCGGACCTGGAGCGATCGTTGCGTCCGTCGGCGGTGTACTCGCGTCCGGCGGTCCTGACGAGGGTGATGGCGAGCGCTTCGGCGTCGGCGGGGAGGAAGAGTTCCCTGGCGTCGCTGGTGCGGTCGCGCCACATGGCGACGCATCGGCTGGGGGGTTCGTGCATGCGATCGAAGGGTCGTGCGGCCTGGACCATTCCGAGGCTGGTGACGGTGAGGACGGAGCTCCCGGGGTCGTCGGCGAGTCCGCCGGCAAAGCGTGCGGGCCAGCGGGTCTTGAGCTGGGGGCCGTCCTGGAGGAGGGCGATGACGAGGTTGGGTCCGACGGCGCGGATGAGGTCTCCGACGGGGTCGGGGCGTGCGAGGTCCTCGCAGATGAGGACGGTGAACGTGAACTGGGAGTCGAGGTTGAGGAAGCCGAGCCTGCGTTCGGCGATGTTGATGGCTTCCCACCAGTTGCGGTCGGGGTCCAGGACGCTGGAGAGGTGGTACATGCGGATCTGGGCGCCGTCGACTTTCCAGCGGTGGTGCTTGTCCTGCATGTGCTGGACGGCCTCGCCGCCGGAATCCCAGCGGACCATGACGGCGTTGCGGCCCAGCGCGGTGCGGGTGGGCGGGGACGTGACGCCGCAGACGAGGAAGCGCAGGCCGAAGGGGACATCTTCTTCACCGAAGACACTTCTGGCATCGTCCCAGGACATGGCCGCTTCGGGCAGGACCAGGCCGTGGATGGTGCCGACGCGGGTCTGCGCCTCGCGGACGAGGCCGTGGAGCCATCGGCGGAATCCGGCCGGGCCGTCGCGGAGGCCCTGGTGCCTGAAGCAGAAGAGGTTGCGGAGGCCGCCGACGGACATGGAGGGTCCGCACTCCTGGAACTGCAGGGGGTTGACGGTGTAGGGGTAGGGGACCAGGAGGATGTTGTAGCGTGAGCTCTCGGGGGTGAGTTCTTCGGAGTCGGGGTTGATGAGCGACTGGGAGCCTGTCCGGGGGACGTGGTTCCAGAGCGGCTTGATCTCGCGGCCGTCGAAGAAGGCCAGGTGGTGGGACATGGAGCGGATGGTGACCCCCGACTGGGGCGTGCGGGTCTTGGGGAGGACGACGGCGACGGAAGGGTCGACGAGCCGGGCCATGGTGGAGCGTCCGTGGAGGTCCAGGCTGCGGTAGAGCTCGACGAGGGCGAGGAAGTGCAGAGAGCGCTCGAAGCCGCTCTCGTTCATGTGGGCGAAGTCGTCGAGGTTGGAGAGGCCCGCGCCCTGGCATGCCTCGTCGGCGCAGGCGGCGAGCTCGACGAGGGAGGTCCAGAGTGAAGTTTCGCGGATGTCGGCGACGGGGGTGGCGGCGTGCCGGGCGAGTCTTTTCCAGTGGGCGGCGACCGGGGGCGGGGCGGCGCGGACGTCCCGGGCCCATTTCTGCCCGGTGCGCTGCATGCGCATGGACCAGGTGTGGCGGTCGTCCCAGCCCTTGGGCCGGGAGGGCACGTGGGGATCGAGGCAGTGCAGGTAAGCGCCCGAGTCGCGGAGCAGGAGGATCGCGGCGGCGAACACATCGGGAGGCCAGGACGTGATCTGGCGCATCCTGGCGCCGTTCCATCCCTTGAGGCCAAGAGAGCAGAGGCAGTCGTCGATGGTCCGTGACATCGTTTCCCCCCGACCGTGGCGCGCGGCGGTGGCGGCGCGCTGCGGCGGGTTATCTTACGGGGCGCGGCGGATGCGGGGTGCCGACTAGGATTGCGGCGTGCGACTTGCGCTTGCCCAGGTGAATCCGACGGTGGGGGATGTGGTCGCCAACGCCGAGCTGGTGTCGCGGTACGCGGTCCGGGCGTCGGCGGCGGGGGCGGATGTGGTGGTGTTCCCGGAGCTGTGCATCTGCGGGTACCCGCCGCGGGATCTGCTCGCGCGCGAGGGGTTCGTGGAGGCGTGCGAGGGGGCCGCGCGGCGGGTCGGGCGGGAGAGTTCGGCGGGGATGACGGTGGTGGTGGGCACGCCGATGCGGGTGGAGGGCGGGGCGGGGCGCGGGGGGCTGGGCGAGGGGATCACCAACTCGCTGCTGGTGTTCCGGGATGGCCGGGAGGTCGCGCGGTACGACAAGCGGCTGCTGCCGACGTACGACGTGTTTGATGAGGACCGGTACTTCGAGCCGGGCTCAGCGCCGTGCGTGGTGGATGTTCCGGCGGGGGGCGGCGCGGCCGTGAGGTTGGGGCTGGCGATCTGCGAGGACCTGTGGAAGGGGCACGACGCGGGGTTTTCGTCGCGGTACCGCGGCCTGCCGGACCCGGTGACGGAGCTGGTGGGCGCGGGGGCGCGGGTGATCGCGGTGCCCAGCGCGAGCCCGTTTGTGATCGGCAAGGGCGCGCGGCACCGGGAGATCCTGCGGTCGCACGCGGCCCGGCACGGGGTGCACGTGGCGTCGGTCAACCAGGTGGGCGGGAACGACGATCTGATCTTCGATGGGCACGCGGCGGTGTTCGATCCGCGCGGCGAGCTGATCGCCGCGGGGCCGGGGTTCGCGGAGGAGCTGCTGATCACCGACGTGGGGGTGAGCGGGGCGGCGGCGGTGGAGGATCCGCTGCTGTCGGCGCGGGAGGAGCGGCTGCTGTACGAGGCGCTGGTGCTGGGGGTGCGGGATTACTGCACCAAGACGGGGTTCTCGTCGGCGATCGTGGGGCTCTCGGGCGGGATCGACTCGGCGCTGACGGCGGTGCTGGCGGTGCGGGCGCTGGGGAAGGGCGGGGTGCTGGGCGTGAGCATGCCGGGGCCGTACTCGTCGGAGCACTCGAAGGCCGATGCGCGGGAGCTGGCCGAGCGGCTTGGGATCGCGTGGCTGACGGTGCCGATAGCGGGGCCGGTGGCGGGGTTCCGCGTGGCGCTGGACGGGGCGTTCGGGGCGCGGGGGTGGAAGCGGCTGGGGGAGCAGATGCCGGACGTGACGGAGGAGAACCTGCAGTCACGGATCCGGGGGACGATCCTGATGGGGCTGTCGAACCGTTCGGGGGCGATCGTGCTGACGACGGGGAACAAGAGCGAGATGGCGGTGGGGTACGCGACCCTGTACGGGGACATGAACGGCGGGCTGGCGGTGCTGGCGGACATCAGCAAGCAGCGGGTGTACGGGATCTCGCGGTGGATCAACCGTGAGCCGGGCGCTGCGGGTTTCGCGGGGGCGCCGATTCCGGCGTCGAGCATCGAGAAAGCGCCGTCGGCGGAGCTGAGGCCGAACCAGACGGACCAGGACACGCTGCCGCCGTACGAGATTCTGGACGAGATCATCGCCCGCTATATCGAGAACCATCAATCTATCGGGACTATCATCCGGGAGACCGGGTTTGACGAGGCGGTGGTGCGGAAGGTGGCGCGGATGATCGACCTGTCGGAGTACAAGCGCCAGCAGTCGGCGGTGGGGCTGAAGGTGACGGGGGTCGCGTTCGGGAGCGGGCGGCGGGTGCCGGTGGCGCAGCGGTGGAGGGGGTAGTTCGGGCCGGGGCGGAGTACGGCAGATAGACTCCTGCGAACCCCGGGACCGCGGGAGTTGGCCGCGTGAGTTGGGGCGGGGTTGGACGTGCCTGCGGGCAGAGGAAGCGATCGGCGAGCGATGAACATCAAGACACTCCTGAAGGCTGCGCTGGTGCTCGGCGGGCTGCTGGCGGTCGGTGGTGGGCTGGCGTACTGGAAGTACGACAGCATCCGCAGGGCGGCGGCGATGCCGCCGATGCCGGAGATGCCCGAGTCGGTGCAGGTGGTCGAGGCGCGGAAGGTCACGTGGCGTCCGACGGCCGAGCTGTCGGGGACGGTGATCGCGCTGCAATCGGTGACGATCAGCAACGAGGTGGCCGGGACGGTCAAGGAAGTGCTGTTCGGGTCGGGTGACGTGGTGGAGGCGGGGCAGGTGCTGGTGAGGATCGACGCGACGACCGAGGAGGCGGACCTGTCGGCGGCGGAGGCGAGCCGGCGGGTGGCCGAGGCGAGCGTGCGGACGGCCGAGGCCGACCTGAGCTGGTCGGAGGCCAACTACAACCGGATGGTGCAGGCGAGCGAGGCCAAGGTCGTGCCGGTGGCGGACCTGGACAAGTCGCGTTCGGACTTTGCGGGCAGCCGGGCCAAGCTGGAGAAGGCGCAGGCGGAAGTGGAGCAGGCCGGGGCGCGGATCGCGCAGGTCAAGTCGACGATCGCCAAGAAGACGCTGCGGGCGCCGTTCAAGGCGCTGGTGGGGCTGCGGAACATCCATCCCGGGCAGTACGTGAAGGAGGGGACGGACATCGCGGGGCTGCAGGCGGTCTCGGACAAGATCTACCTGGACTTTGCGCTGCCGCAGGAGCAGGCGTTCCGGGTGAAGGCGGGGGACATCGTGATGGCGCAGGCGCCGGTGCTGAGCGATCAGCCGGTGCAGATCGGGGTGGTGGCGCTGGACGCGGTGGCGGACTCGACGACGAGGAACATCCGGGTGCGGGGGATCATCGACAACCCGGGCGGGAAGCTGCGGCCGGGGATGTTCGTGGATGTGTCGGTGCCGGTGGGGGATGCGCGGGAGTACACGATGATCCCGCGGACGGCGATCCGGCGGGCGTCGTACGGGGATCACGTGTTCGTGGTGGTGCCGTCGGCGGGGGAGAACCCGCCGGCGATGCGGGCGCACCAGCGGTTCATCCGGCTGGGGTCGGCGGTCGGGGACGATGTGATCGTGCTCGACGGGCTGGCGGTGGGTGAGCGGATCGCGGGGGGCGGGTCGTTCAAGCTGCACGAGAACTCGCTGGTGAGCGAGGGCGGGCCGGGGGGAGCGCCGGGGGGCGGGCCGGGCACGGGTCAGGGAACGGGTCCGGCGGGCGCGGAGGCTCCGGCCAAGGAGGCGGCGTCGGCGGCTCCCGGAGCGGCTGGGAGTGTGAGTGTGAGTGGGAGTGGGGGTGGGAGTGGGGGTGGGAGTGGTGAGGCCGGGGGTGGGTCGTGAGCAGCAAGGAACACCCTGGGGCCGGGGCGGCGATGGGCAGGACGTGGTTCACGGATATTTTCATCCGCCGGCCGGTGCTGGCGGTGGTGGTGAACCTGATCATCCTGGCGGTGGGGTGGCGATCCATCGGGAGCCTGCCGATCCGGCAGTACCCGCGGATCGAGTCGAGCTCGGTGGTGATCCGGACGGTGTACATCGGGGCCAGCGCCGAGACGGTGCGGGGGTTCATCACGACGCCGATCGAGCGGGTGGTGTCGGCGATCGACGGGGTGGACTACATCGAGAGCAAGAGCACGGCGGGGGTGAGCGAGATCACGGTGCGTCTGCGCCTGAACCACCGGAGCACCGATGCGCTGGCGGAGATCAGCGCGCGGCTGAACCAGGTGCGGAGCGACCTGCCGCCGGAGTCCGAGGCGCCGTCGGTGGAGATCACGCGGACGGACAAGCCGTACGCGACGTTCTACCTGAGCTGCACGAGCTCGAAGCTGGGGCTGACGGAGCTGACGGAGTATCTGTCGCGGGAGATCCAGCCGCAGCTGAGCACGGTGGAGGGGGTGCAGCGGGTGGAGATCCTGGGCGGGAGCCAGATGGCGATGCGGATCTGGCTCAACGCCGACCGGATGATGGCGCTGGACGTGATGCCGCAGGAGGTGGAGGCGGCGCTGCGGCGGAACAACTTCCTGGCGTCGGTGGGGCAGGCCAAGGGCCGTGACGTGCAGGTGGACCTGCTGACGGACACGGACCTGCACACGGCCGAGGAGTTCCGGCAGCTGGTGGTGCGTGACCGGGGCGGTTCGCTGCTGCGGCTGGGGGACATCGCGCGGGTGGAGGTGGGGAGCGAGGAGCGGACGATCGAGTGCGGGTTCAACGGCAAGCAGGCGGTGTACCTGGCGGTCTGGCCGCTGCCGACGGCCAACGAGCTGGAGGTGGCGGCGCGGCTGCGCAGGGCGATGGAGCGGATCCGTCCCACGCTGGCGGCGGGGACGGACGTGGGGATCGCCTACGACGGCACGTTCTACATGGACCACGCGCTGCGTGAGATCGGCAAGACGCTGGCGGAGACGATCGGGATCGTGGCGGTGGTGGTGTTCCTGTTCATGGGATCGCTGCGGACGGTGCTGGTGCCGCTGATCGCGATGCCGGTGTCGCTGGTGGGGGCGTGCGTGGCGATGCTGCTGTTCGGGTTCAGCCTGAACCTGCTGACGATCCTGGCGATCGTGCTGTCGGTGGGGCTGGTGGTGGACGACGCGATCGTGATGGTGGAGAACGTCGAGCGGCACGTGCGGGAGGGCAAGAGCAAGATCGAGGCGGCGCTGCAGGGGGCGCGGGAGCTGCTGAGCCCGGTGATCTCGATGACGATCACGCTGGCGGCGGTGTACGCGCCGATCGGGTTCCAGGGGGGCCTGACGGGGGTGCTGTTCAAGGAGTTCGCGTTCACGCTGGCGGCGGCGGTGGTGGTGTCGGGGGTGGTGGCGCTGACGCTCTCGCCGGTGATGAGCGCGGGGCTGGTGCCGGCGCACGGGCACGAGGGCTGGTTCGCCCGGATGGTCAACCGGCACTTCGAGGCGCTGCGGCGGGTGTACGCGCGGACGCTGGACTGGACGCTGGACCTGCGGTGGACGATGGCGATCGCGGCGGTGCTGATCGGCGCGGCGGCGGCGCCGCTGTACATGATGTCGTCCAAGGAGCTGGCGCCGACGGAGGACGAGGGGGGGATCTTCTTCATCCTGCAGGCGGCGCCGGACTCGTCGCTGGGGTACACGACGCGGTCGGCGGCGGGGCTGCACGAGGCGCTGCGGAAGTTCCCGGAGACCAAGAACGTGTGGCAGCTCTTGTTCCTGAACAACGGGTTCGGGGGCATGCAGGCGGTGGAGTGGCAGGACCGGCACCGGACGACCAAGCAGATCCAGCCCGAGGCGTTCGCGGCGGTCGCGGTGCTGCCGGGGCTGCGGGTGATCCCGGTGCTGCCGCCGCCGCTGCCGGGGGCGACCAACTTCGACGTGGAGCTGGTGATCTCGTCCAACGACGACGCGGCGCAGATCGCCAGGGTCTCCGACCAGCTGGTGGGGGCGGTGTTCGGCGCCAGGGAGAAGAAGTTCCTGTTCGTCGACCCGGACCTGAAGATCGACCTGCCGCAGACGCGGATCAACATCGACAAGCAGAAGGTGGCCGACCTGGGGCTGGACCTGGCGGGTGTGGGGCGTGACATCGCGGTGCTGCTGTCGGGCAACTACGTCAACCGGTTCAACTTCGACGGGCGCAGCTACAAGGTGATCCCGCAGGTGGCCGACGCCATGCGCGACACGCCCGAGCAGATCCTGCAGATGAAGGTGCGGACGCCCGGCGGCGGGCTGGTCTCGGTCTCGTCGTTCGTGTCGCTGGAGACGACCAGCGCCCCGCGTTCGCTCAACCGGTTCCAGCAGCGCAACAGCGTGAAGATCCAGGGCGTGGTGATGCCGGGGGTGACCAAGGCCGAGGCGCTGGACTGGCTGGAGGCCGAGGCGCGCCGGATCATGCCGCCGGGGTACTCGATCGACTACGCGGGGGAGAGCCGGCAGATCCGCTCGGAGGGCTCCTCGCTGGCGGTGACGCTGGGCTTTGCGCTGGGGCTGATCTACTTGGTGCTCGCCGCGCAGTTCGCGAGCTTCCGGGACCCGCTGATCGTGCTGCTGGGCTCGGTGCCGCTGGCGATCTCGGGGGCGCTGGTGTTCACGTTCCTGAAGTTCACGACGGTGAACATCTACTCGCAGGTGGGGCTGATCACGCTGGTGGGGCTGGTGGCCAAGAACGGCATCCTGATCGTGCAGTTCGCCAACACGCTGCAGGAGCAGGGGATGGGCAGGCTCGCGGCGGCGCGGGAGGCGGCGGTGACGCGGCTGCGTCCGATCCTGATGACATCCGCGGCGACGGTGTTCGGGCACTTCCCGCTGGTGCTGGTGACGGGGGCGGGGGCCGAGGCGCGCAACAGCATCGGCATCGTGCTGGTGTCGGGGATGGCGATCAGCACGCTGTTCACGCTGTTCGTGGTGCCGTCGATCTACGTGCTGATCGCGCGGGACCACTCGAAGATCGCCGAGCGGCGGGCGGGCCGCGGGGGGGCGGCGATCGATGCGCATGGGAACGGGACAGCGCATCCGGCGGTCGAAGGAGTGGTCGCGGGGGCGTGATGGGCTCGGACCTCGGGCCGCGGCCTTCGCCGGCGGCGATCTTCCCTTGGTTTGAATGCGAGCGCAACGTACAGGACCCGGCGAGCGTGCTCGCCGGGCCCTGTGGTTCATAGGAGGAGCTGTCGTCGGTCGCGGGGCGCGGGTCAGGGGACGGCGCGGCGGCGGCGGAAGGCGAGCAGGCCGGCGGCCGAGCCCAGGAGGGCCGGTGCGGCGGGGGCGGGTACGGGGGTTTCGGTCAGGGCGCTGTCGATGTACCAGGTGTCCTTGTCCTGCCACCAGGTGAACTCGAAGCGGCCATCGGCGCCGACCGAGAGGGCGCGGGGCTGGGTGTTGCCGGCGTTGGCCTGGTTGGGATCGTTGGGGTCGACGAAGCGCATCTTGAGGGATTCGCCGTTGTCCCACTTCTTGTTGTCGTTGGCGTCGCCGAAGGTGAGGCCGACGAGGGTGAGGGCGTGGGCCTTGGTGAAGCCCTTGTTGATGATGTTGAGCTCGATGTCGGCGCCGTGGTTGAGGGCATCCCACATGAAGGTGAAGGTGGGGTACTGCGAGGAGATGTTCTTGCCCTGCACCCAGTTCTTGGCATCCGGCTCGTTGTACATCTGGGCGGCGTAGCGGGTCTTGCCGGGGGCCCAGTCCTCGAGCCAGGCGACCTTGGTCGTCCACCAGGGCTTGAGCGTGGTGCCGTTGACGCCCATGCCGGCGCGGCCACCGGTCTTGTCGCCCCAGCCGGCGCCCAGTGCATCCCGGGTCTTGGAAGCGTCGGCGGTGATGGCGCCGGCGGCGTCGCGGATGATGCGGTTGTCATCCTTGTAGATGTTGGGGTAGTTGTTCTGGAGGAAGACAAAGGAGTTTGCGGTCGAGGTCGGACCGCAGTTATCTCCGACGTTCGCGACCTTGCCGAACTTGGTGATGTCGAGGCTGAAGCCGACCTCGGCGGCCGCGGCGGTCTGGGTGAGCCCGCAGAAGGCCGTGAGCACGATGATCGACCCGCAAACGCCCGTACGAACGCTGTTCATCTGGTCCACTCCTCGGTATGTGAGACTGTTCCCTGCCGTCCCGGAGACCCGCGGTACGGGCCTGACGGGTCTATGAACGCCGGTCCGGCGGTTTACTCACGCGCGGGAGCAGGAATTTGGTCTGCCGGTGCGCTAGCCTGTCGTTCGGGCCCGTGCGGAAGGTCCGCGGGGGCTTTTTCGCGGGCGTGGGGGTTGTTCGTGGGGGTGGTGGGGGTTCGTGGCGGCCTCCCGTCGGGCCGTTCCTGGGATTTCATGCTCACGGCCGCCGGCGGGCGGCTGTTCTCGGACTTGAGGAGATTCCCGTGCAACGCACCCCTCTCTACCGCTTCCACACCGATGCAGGCGCCCAGATGGTTGATTTCGTGGGATGGGAGATGCCCATCCGTTATTCCGGGATCATCGAAGAGCACCGCCAGGTCCGTAATAGCGGAGGGATCTTCGATGTCTCGCACATGGGCCGTGTGAAGGTGCACGGCCGGCACGCGCGCAAGTTTCTGGAGAGGCTGTGCACGCGGCGGATCAGCGACATGCAGGCCGGGCAGTGCCGGTACTCGCTGGTGTGCAACGAGGCGGGCGGGGTTCGCGACGATGTGATCGTGTACCGCATGGACGAGGATGAGTTCATGGTGGTGGTGAACGCGTCCAACCGCGAGAAGCTGCTGGAGCACTTCGAGCAGGTGCGCACGGCGAACGACCTGTCGCTGAAGATCGACGACCAGACGTTGTCGACGGCGATGGTCGCCCTGCAGGGCCCGAAGGTGATGGAGCTGGTGGGGAAGGTCTCCAAGGAGATCCCGACGCTCAAGCGGTACCGGTTCGCGATCAAGAACCTGGTGATCCTGAAGCTGATCGTGAGCCGCACGGGGTACACGGGGGAGGACGGGGTGGAGGTGGTGCTGCCGGCGGGGGCGGTGGACATGGCGATGAAGCTCCTGCTCAAGGATGTGAACCCCAAGGATCCCAACGCGGTGCTCAAGCCGGTGGGGCTGGGGGCGCGCGACACGCTGCGGATGGAGGCGGCGATGCCGCTGTACGGGCACGAGCTGGGCGAGGGGATCAACGCGCTGGCGTGCGGTGTGGACTTTGCGATCGCGCTGGACAAGCACACGCAGGAGAAGGGGGAGCGCTTCGTCGGCCAGGATGCCCTGGAGCGGACGGTCGCCGAGGGCGGGCCCAAGCACAAGCTGGTGGGCTTGGAGATCGCCGGCAAGCGTGCCGCGCGGCAGGGCAACGTGATCAAGAGCGGGGGCCGGGAGGTGGGTCACATCACCAGCGGGTGCCTGAGCCCGACGCTGGACAAGGTGATCGCGATGGGGTTCATCGAGCGTGACCTGATGACCCCGGGCACGCCGGTGACGGTGGATACCGGCCGCGCGGAGCTGGAGGGCAAGGTGGTTCCGATGCCGTTTTACAAGGCGGCGAAGGCGTGACCGCTGCGAGCTGCCTCCACCATCCGAGCCACCTTCGAATTCGCTCGGCCGGACTCTCGCGCGGCCGAACGAGCTGCAAGGATTGGACGATTCAGCAGCCGACCTCAAAGGCCTCGATGAAGGCGGTAAAGTCGTCGGTGTCGACAAATCCCGAATTGTCGAAGTCGGCGGGGCAGTCGGTCTGGACGTGGCAGGCGCCGGAGAGCGAAATCAGCGTGATGTAGGGGTCGGTGCTGTTTTCACAGCTGGCACTCAGTCGACCCCAGTGGTCAAGTGGGCTTCCGGCCCCGGGACCGTTGGGGAGGAGCATCTTGTTCCAACTGCCGCTGGAAGAAAAGTCCCAGATCGCTCCCCCCAACGAGAATGCAGTGGGATCGCCGTAGCTGCTGCCGCAGTAGTTGTTGACGGCGATGTAGTAGTCCCCGGGCGCCGTTCCGGGAGGCAAATTCAGCACCGTGGTCGTATTATTAAGGGTGTTGTTGATCGCGCACACGCCCCGCCCATCCGAATCAAAGATGAAGACTCGCGCATGATCCATACCCGTTTCGTAAGGCCGCGTCGGTGTCACCGTCGCTGCAAAGTGTTCCGGATCGCAGATGTTGATCTTGAACATGTCGCGTCCGTTCACGCTGTAGGCCGTCACGACATCGGTGAGCGGGCCAACACCTTCAATGACTTGGGAGTCGCCAAGTTGATCCCCAGCGTCGACACCGCGGTACGCTTCGTTCCAGTAGGTTCCTGGCGTGGGGCCCGTGGCGAGGCGTAGGCGGATGGTGCCCGAGGCATTGGAATTCGTTGAAACCTGCCAGTTAGGATTTGGGTCCTGGCTGAAATCGGCGTTGTAACCGACGACGGCGACATAGTAAACACCGGGGTTGAGCGTCGGCCAGACTGAGCCAGTCGATGCATTCCAGCCCGTGCTGATGCGGGCGCCGAACCAACCTGGTCCGTCGGCCCCGAGACGGCGGCCCGACCCTGAGCCGAAGGTCAGCGCGGACGCGGTATTATACGACGTGCTCGGGCCCCGCCCTCCGCTGTCGCCGTCTTCGATGACCTTGTTCGCCCTCTCGTCGTACAGGCACATTTCGGTATCGATCGTGCTCCGGGCAGTGTCGATGTCCATCCAGTTGTTCAGCGAGGATATCGCGTGCAGGAGTCGAAATCGGAACCAGACGGTGGAACCGGGAGTGACAGGAATGTTGTTCGAGGTGATGGTCGCGAGCGCCTGCACATCACCGAGGTCGATGACGTTGGGAGGTCCCGATGGCGGGGCCGCCGCGGCGATTACCGAGGCGCAGCCGAGCCACAGGGTGAAACTGAACTTCAGTGTCCGGAAGAGAAACTGCATCATGTCATGGCCCCAGGGCCGGTTGTTGCGGGCGACGGGCCTGCGAAAGCCGGCTGCGATGACGTTACTTGCTTGGCGCTGTGGCGCGAAGCGTGATGGTGGGTTACGCGGCAATAAGTTTGACGCAGCCCGCCGCGCTTGAGCGGCAGCGCCGCTTCGGGTACGCTGTCCCGCAATGGCGGTTGATACGAAGAGCTTGGAGGTCGCGGGCATTGGTCCCGACGACATCGCGTGGTGTCGAACCGCAGCGGAGAATGGGGCGCACCCGCCGGGCGATGAACGGGGTCGGCGCAAGTCGGTCCTGGACGAGATGTCGCGGCGCATCGGGGCGGACCACTGGCTCTGGGCGTACTCGATGGTGGATCCGGACGAGTGCATTCCGACCAGTCTTGATGGAGAGGCGGCCGGCAATCTGAGCCTGCGGGAACAACTGGCGTATATTCGACGTGTGTACGCCGTGGACGGCATGCCGCCGGAGAATCCGCTCATTCACGCGAGTGCATTGGACGGGAAGCCGTTCGCAACATCCAACCGAATCCTGGTCAACTCGCCCGCAGACTATTGGAGCGAGGGCAAGCCCGGCGGCAGGTGGATCGCGGCGTCCGGCTGCACCGATGTTCTGTACGCGATGGTTCCGATCCGGCAATCGGGAAGTCGATGGCTGATGAGCGGGGTCACCCTCTTTCGCCGGATTGGGAAGCCGCCGTTCGGGCAATCGGAGCTGGCGATCGCGGGTTGGATCATGGAAAACGTCGCTGAGTGTCGGGCCGAGGGTCGGAACGAGCGCATGACAGCCCGGATGTGCCTGTTGACAGGAGCCACGCGGGTCGTGCTGGCGTTCCTGCTTGGTGGCAGGCGGATCTCGGAAATCGCCTTTGCGGAGGACCGATCCATCGAGACCGTGCGCGTGCAGGCGAAGGCGGCCGCGAAGAGAATCTCCGGAAGTTGGTCGATTCGAGAGACCATCCGAAAGCTCGGCTTTTGAAGCGGGCGCTGCGTGTGAAGTGCCGTGCCTTCGCAGTAATCGCAGGCGCGGTCGGGGGACCGTAGGGCTGCGCGCACCGGCCATGAAGTTCTGCCGGGCCCTCCGTGAGACACCCGCGATCTGCTGACGCCTCGGTTTGTGTTCGATCGATGAGACTACAGCCCGGTGCGTGAGCCGCTCTGACCGCCGTCGCCGGCGATCGAGGAGCGCATGGCGGTGTCGGCCTGGATGTTGCGCAGGCGCTGGTAGTCCATGATGCCGAGGTTGCCCTTGCGGAAGGCCTCGGAGATCGCCAGGGGGATCTCGGCCTCGGCGAGCACGAGCTTGGCCTTGTTTTCTTCGATCTTGGCCTTGTTCTCGGCCTCGGTGGCCATGGCCAGGGCGCGGCGTTTCTCGGCCTCGGCCTGGAAGCGCTGCTTGTCGGCGTTGGCCTGGTCGGCCTGGAGTTTGGCGCCGATGTTGTCGCCGACGTCGATGTCGGCGATGTCGATGGAGAGGATCTCGAAGGCGGTGCCGGCGTCGAGGCCCTTGTGCATGACGGTCTTGGAGATGTTCTCGGGGTTGGCGAGCACGAGCTTGTGGGTGAGGGCCGAGCCGATTTCCTTGACGATGCCCTCGCCGACGCGGGCGATGATGGTCTCTTCCATGGCGCCGCCGACGAGGCGTTCGATCGCGGTGCGGACGGTGACGCGTGCCTTGGCCTTGAGCTGGATGCCGTCCTGGGCGACGGCGTCGATGGTGGGGCGGGGTCCGGAGGGGTTGGGGCAGTCGATGACCTTGGGGTTCACGGAGGTCTGGACGGCGTCGAAGATGTCGCGGCCGGCCAGGTCGATGGCGGTGGCGACGCCCCAGGGGAGGTTGATCTTGGCGCCGCGTGCGGCGATCATCGCGGAGATGACGCGGCGGATGTCGCCGCCGGCGAGGTAGTGGGTCTGGATCTGGTTGGTGGAGATCTCCAGGCCGGCCTGGACGGCGCGGATGCGGGCCATGACGACCTGGCGGATGTCGATCTTGCGCAGGCGCATGGCGACGATCTCGAAGAGGCCGACGCTGGCGTTGGAGAAGTAGGCCTGGATCCAGAGGTTGAGGAACTGGAAGATCGCGAAGAAGAAGACCAGCCCGATCAGGATCGCGACGACGATAAGGGCGATGATGAAGTTGTTCATGATGTCTGTCCGTTGAGACCCGTCAGGCCCGGCGGGTTGCCGCGCGGGCCGGGGCAGTATACGAGGGACAGCAGACGCATGCCGATCGCGGGCGCTGCCGAGCGCGCGGGACGGTTCTGCATCGCTCTGGAGGTCCGCGCCCGCACCGGGGCGTGCCGGGGGCTGCCGGCGTGAGCGGGAGAACGCTCGCAACGCCGCCGCGGGGAGCGGGATCGGTCAGGCCCTGGGCTCTTCCACGGGGCGGACCTTGATCTGGTTGGGCTCGGCGACCGTCACGCGGACCCTGGAACCGGCGGGGATGAGCACGGTCTCGGAGAGCGCATCGAAGCGTTTGCCCTTGATGCGGACGATGCCCACGGGGCGCAGGTCGGTCATGGCCTCTCCCTCGACGCCGATGAGGGCGAGCAGTTCCCGGGCCTGGCGTTCTTCCTCGGCGCGGCGGGTCTCGATCTCTTCCTCGGTGGGCTCGCCGACCATTCGGCGGCCCAGGGGTGTGTGCCGCCAGATCTTCAGTCCCTGGAAGAAGATCAGGGGGCCGGCGACCATCGAGCCCAGCGTGCCGATGGCCCCCCACATGCTGTCGTAGCGCCAGAGGCAGACCAGGCCGGCGATCGCGGAGAGGATGGAGACGGTGGCGATCAGGCCGGCCGAGGGGATGAAGATCTCGATGACCAGCAGCAGTGCGGCGACGGCGAGCAGTGCGAGTCCCCAGATGAGGAAGCTGTTGTCCATCGTGTCGGCCGCGGGCGAGCGCGGGCGGTTCCTTTCTCAGGCCGTCTGCGCGGCCGGTTCGACGGTGATCTGGAAGGCGTCGGCACTGACCACGCGGACGGAGGTCCGGGGTTCAATATACCCCATGGAGCTGGAGACATCGATGATGCGGTCCTGGAACTGTGCCTTTCCGGAGGGCCGGAGGGGGGTGAGGGAGATGCCGATGTCTCCCACGGCGACGGGGACGGTGGGGGGGGCGAAGGCCTCGAAGACGCTGGCGTTGTCGTCGTCGCCGATGGCCAGGGGCTTGAGGACCATCTTGTTGAGCACGGGGATGGACGAGAGGTTCTTGGTGATGAAGTAGATGGAGATGCCGGCGGTGATGAACGAGGTGAGGACGGTGACCAGGCCGCCCAGGAGTTCGGTCCGGCCCTCGGGACTGTTGGGGAAGAGGCCTCCGCCCTGGCCGACAAAGGTGCCTATGAGGCCCACGAACAGCAGGAGCATGCCCAACACGCCGGGGATGCCGAACCCGGGGAGCACGAGGATCTCGACGGCGAGCAGGAGGATCCCGCCGATGATCGCGGCGATCTGCCACCACATGGCCATGCCGATGAGCATCGGCGGCGCGATCAGGAGGACCAAGGCCAGAGCGGCGATCGAGCCGGGGAGGATCAGGCCGGGGTGGAGCATCTCCATGACCAGTGCGATCAGAAAGATCGCGGTCAGGAAGTAGCGGACGATCATGTTGGTGAGGAAGACGACCAGGGACTCGGACCAGTTCTGGTCGAGCCGGCGGACGTTCTGGGCGCCGAAGAACTGGCGGAGTTGCTCGTCGGAGCTGACTTTGGAGGCGGCGAGCCGGAGGTGAACCAGGTCGTCGGCGCTGAGGGTGATGGGGCCGTGGCCGTCGCTGACGTACTCGATCAGGCGCCATTTGCCGCGATCCGCGGCGGTGATCGCGGGGCGCTGGCTGGAGCGTTCCTGTCCCATGGTGATTTCGCGGGACATGCTCTCGAAGCGGGGTGAGGCGGGCTTGAACCCGACGGTGTCGGGGGTTGCGGGCTCGGGGGGCGGGCTGGAGGTCTCGGGAACGGGCTGGGACTGGGAAGGCGCTGCGTTGGGATCCGCGGGGGAGTTGGGCGTGGGGGTGTTGGGTGTAGGGGTTTTCGGGGAGGGCGCTGCGGTCGAAGGACCGGGGGGCGGGCTGTCGGGGGTGGCGGCCGGGGCGCCCGAGTCGGGGGTGCTCGCCGGGGGCCTGTTGCGGGACCTGAGCGGGTCGGGAGAGCCGTAGCCCGCGGGCGCGGAGAAGAGACGGGGGCGGAGCGTGGGGGGCGGGGCGCCGAAGAGTTCTTCGTACTCGGCGCGGTTGATGCAGAGCCGCTCGCCGGTCTTGGGGTTCTCGACGAGCCACAGCTCGACGCCCAGGGCGACCATGCCCTGCACGAGGTATTCATCGTGCCCGCGTCGGCGGGCCGAGTCGACGACCTCGGCGAGCAGAGGGGCGGTGAGCTTCTGGCGTTCGTGCTCGGGGAGGGGGACCAGGCCGCCGGTGCGGTCGATCATAATGGGCAGCGCATCGCCCATGGTGCCGGGGTCGGAGGTGACGATCTCCCTGCACGCCAGGGCGATCACCGCGCCGGCGGAGTAGGCGCTGGGGTGGACCCAGGCGACGGTGTTGGAGATCGGGCATTGCTTGATGGCGTTGGAGATTTCCAGGGCGGGGCCGAGTTCTCCGCCGGGGGTGTTGAGGTCGATGACGATGGCATCGGCGCCGGAGCGCTGGGCGAGCTTGATGCGGCGCTCGACGCTCTTGGCGGTCACGGCGGAGATGGGCCCCTCGATGGTGATGATCGCGACGTTGGAGGCCTGGCGGGCGGCGGGGACGGAGGCGAGGATGCCCGGGGCGGGCGCGGCCTGGGCCCACGCGGTGGTTACACCGGCGCCGGGCCAGAGGGTCAATCCCAGCAGGACCGTCAGGAAGAAAGCCACGGCGGCGGGTCTGGGCAGCACTCGCATCGTCGCGTTCATCATCGTCCCCGAGGCGGCGCGGACGTGCCGGCCGATTCCCTTCGGCCGCCGGGCATTCCGCGCCATGATGATAGGAGCGACGGATCGGGACCCCCGGATTCAGGCAAGCGGCCTCCGGAAGGCGGTTTTGGAACCGATCGGGCCGGGGCGTGGTGGGCCGGGGATCAGCCGGCGGCCCGCGGCGCGCAGGCGGGAGAAGCGGTCGCCGCCAGGGACGCCTCGATGGCGCGCAGCAGGTGATCGATCTGGGTGGGAGTGTGCATGGCGCAGACGGAGAGCCGGAAGTACAGCGGCGCGGGTCCGTTGGGGTAGTCGATCAGTGGGATGAAAATACCGTGGCCCATGAGGCGGTCGTAGAAGGCCCGCATCCGTGCGGGGGAGTCGAGGACGAACGTCATGACCGGGGAGGGAGTTTCGGGGACGGGCAGTCCCATCGCGGCCAGGGCGCGGCGGATGCGGAGGATGTTGGAGTGCAGGTGGGCGAGCAATTGCGGTTCGCGGTCCACCACACGCAACGCCTCGCGGGCGGCGTGGGCGAGGATCGGAGGGACGGGCGTGGTGCCCTTGTAGATCCCGGCGTGGAAGCGAACGGCGTCGATGAGGTGGCGGGAGCCGGCGATCGCGCCGCCGTAGCAGCCCAGGCCCTTGGCGAGCGTGCTGGTCCAGATAATGCGGGGGTCGGAGAGGTTGAAGTGCTCGCAGGTGCCGCGGCCGGTGCGTCCGAGAACGCAGAAGCCGTGGCAATCGTCAACGACCATCAGCGAGTTGTGGGGGAGTGAAGCGAGCAGTTCGGGGAGGGGGGCGATGGTGCCGTCGGCGGCGAAGATTCCGTCGGTCCAGAGGCAGATCCGGCGACCCGGAGAGCGGGCCGAGATGCTCCTGATGGTGCGGAGGGCGTCGGCGGGGTTGAGGTGCTCGTAGTCGGCGATCTCAAAGCCGGCGGCCTCGACGGCGTTACGGATGCTGCGGTGTGACTTCTCGTCGACCACGGCGACGCCCGGGTCGTCGGACCCGGCCGCGGCGGGGGAGCCGAGGGCTTGGGAGAGGGCGAGGTTGGCGGTGTAGCCCTCGGGCATGAGGATCGCGGCCTGCGTGCCCAGGAACGCGGCGAGCTCGGATTCGAGGAGTTCGTGCTCCAGGGTGTTTCCACTGGTCTCTCGGGAGGCCGAGGTGGTGATTCCGAGGAAATCCAGGGCGCGGACGACGGCGGCCTTCACGTCGGGGTGGTGACCCAGTCCGAGGTAGTTACACCCGCCGAACGCGACCAGTTCGCGGCCGTTGACGGTGACGGTGGATGCGGTATTGGCCTCGATGGGGATGCGCGGCATGGGTGACCCGTGGGTGCAAATAGTAGTTCGGACCGATGGGAGTATCGGACCGGGTCGGGGCCGGAGATCGAAGAAAATGGGCGTGCGCGGGGGGGCCTGCGCGGAGGATCATCCGCAGCGGATCGAGGGGATGGTTGCCATGGTGTGCAGGCCGGGAGGGGCCTCGATCAGGCGGGGGATGGAGTTGACGACGATGGCGGAGGTGGCGACATCGCCGTGGACGCCGTTGCGGATGGTCAGGTCGATGGGGGGCTCGGCCTCGAGGACGACGCGGTCGCGGGGGTCGGGCTGGCCTATGGCGGCCTGGAATTCGAGGCAGACGACGCAGCGTTCGTCGGCGTAGCCCTTGGCGACCTGGCGGACGCCGGCGATCATGCCCTTGTGGATGGGCCCCAGGGCGCAGGAGAGCTCGCGGTCGGCGAACACGGGCTCGATGTTCTCATCCCAGGATTCGATGGTGAGGTGGAGGTACTTGGAGAGGAAGTGGAGGCTCTCGCCGAGGCCGACGTGGCGGAGGCTGCCGTCGGCGACCCTCTTGTCGAAGTGCTCGCGGTCGAGCCCGGCGCCGATCTTCTTCTGGAAGGGGACGCGGCGGGAAGAGGCATCCTGGATTCGCTCGACGTGGACGGAGCGGACGGATCGGCAGACGCCCGAGGCGAGCACGGGGAGTGCATCCATGATGAAGCCGGGGTTGACGCCGGTGCCCAGGAGCCGGCCGCCGGTCTTGAGGGCGAGCTGGTGGAGGCGATCGGCGAGGGTCTGGTGGCGCAGCCAGGGGTAGATGAGCTCCTCGCAGGTGCTGACGACGGGTTTCCCGTGCTCGAGGGCGGCGCGGAAGGTCGGCTCGCAGAGGCGCAGGTCCGAGCTGGTGGAGACGACGACGCAGTCGACGGCGTTCCAGTCGCGGACGGCGTCGATGGTGCCGGCGACCGTGACGGAGTCCTTGACGGCGGGGCAGATCCTGGAGAGCGGCTCACCGACGAGGTTGGGAGCGGGATCGACGGCGGCGACGATGCGTCCGATGTTGCGTTCGACGATTTCGGTGATGATGCGGTGACCGAGGGGCCCGACGCCGACGTGGAGGATTCCGTGCATGGGGGAGCATAGAGCGCGGCCGGTGGCGGGGGCGTGATGCGGCCAGAACCAGGCGGCGGGGCACCTTGGGCTGCGCGGGGGCGGGGTTCACTGGCGTTCGGCGGAGAGGGTGCCGAAGGGCGTGGCGACGGTGAGGCGGTAGGGGACCAGGTCCGGATCGTGCCAGCTCTCGCTCTTGAAGACGCCCGACGTGGTCTTGAGCTCGGCGGTGTAGTGGGAGCAGGGCATCGCGGCGTTGCCGCGCTGGATCGTGGTGTCCGGGTGGCGGGTGATGGTGTAGGGCAGGCCCTCGACGCGCCAGTCGGGGTATCCGAACGTGAGGGAGGTGAGATCGCGGGTCTGGCCGACCTCCAGGGCAAGCCGGCGCAGCGAGAGGACATCCGCGGCGTAGGAGGGGAGCGAGAAGAGGTCGGTGGGGGCCAGGTCCATGGACTGTTCGGGCTCGGGCTGTCCCGCGCGTGAGGCCTTGGCGCTGAGGTGGTCGGGGCTGAGCGCGTAGGTGGCCTCGACGGCGGCGGCGAGGTTTCGGCGCCACACGGCGGAGGTGATGCGGCCGTCGGGGCCGGCGTGGGCGGTGAGGGAGGTGGGGCCCCCGGCGCCTCCCTTGGGGTGAGTGCTTGAGTGGAGGTGGTATCCATCGGTCGCGCGGGTGATGACGTAGACCTCGTCGCCGGCTTCGAGCTGGCCGAACTTGAAGAGGAACTTCCCGCGGGCGATCTCCGTGCCCGGCAGGTCGACTCTCCCTTCTTCGCCCGAGGGCGCCGGGCGGGCGCCGGAGACCTGATCGCGGACGCCGGCGATCAGGGCGTCGAGGGCGGCGCGGTCGAACTGCTTTCCGCGGAGGAAGACGTGCTCGATCTGGGCGGCGTTGCGGATGTCATCGAGCGGGTTGGCGCGGGTCAGGACGATCGAGGCGGTCTTGCCCTGCGCGACGGAGCCGAGGCGATCGGCGGCGCCGCAGAATTCGGCGGGGACGATGGTCGCGGCGCGGAGGATGTCGGCCGGGGGGATGCCGGCGTCCTGCCAGAGGGCCATCTCTTCGTGGACCGCCGAACCGGCGAACACGAAGGGGTTGGAGAGATCGGTCCCCACCATGAGCGTGACCCCGGCCCTGCTGAGGGCGGCCACGGTCTTCTGCATCATCGGGACCACCTTGGCGAACTGCGGGCCGGACTGGCGGTAGCCGGGCGAGGCCCAGAACTGGGCGATGTACGCGGGGACGAGGTCCATGCGCGGGTCCCTGAAGGACTCCTCGAGCGCAGCGCGTCCGATGCCGGCGTGGACGATGATGGTGGGGCACTGGGCCATGCCCGAGGCGGCGACGGACCGGGCCAGTTCATCGAGCTGCGCGGGCGTGACCTTGTCGAAGTGCTCCCAGCCGCTCATCATGCGCGCGACGGGGCGGTTGCGTTCTTCCTCCCGGCCGGTCAGCGCTGCCAGGGCGGCGTCGATGCGCATGAGGTGCTCGTTGCAGTCGAGCCTGGCGGCGATCGCCTCGGCGAGCGTCACGGACTCGGGGATGTGGCCGGTGACCTTGAGCCCCTGGGCGTGGGCCTCGGAGACCACGGCTTCGAAGACATCCTTCTTGAGCATCGTGTAGACCTTGATCATGTCCACACCGGCGTCATGGAGCTTGCGCACGGCGGCGCGGCCCTCGTCGGGCGAGGCGACCGGCTCGGAGAAGGGCCAGATGGGCGGGACGCCGTCGACGATCGCGCCGGAGATGAACATGTCGGGCCCGAGGGCCTCTCCGGCGGCGAACGAAGCGCGGGCGTGGACCGCCTGCTCGGTCGTGGCGCCCAGGTCCCTCGCGGCGGTGATCCCGTGGGCGACCAGGAGGGTGGGGAACGTCTCGAGGCTGGAGGTGATGTGCACGTGGGCATCGAACAGGCCGGGAATAGCGAACAGCCCGGTGCCGTCGATCTGGGTGTCGCCGTCGGCGATCGGGGCGGAACCGGCGGGGGTGATCGATTCGATGCGACCGCCGCGCAGCACAATGTCCTGGCCGCGTGTGAGTGTCCCGTGCACGACATCGACGATGCCGGCGCCGCGGATGATGGTCGCGGGGTCGGGCCGCGCGAGCGCGGCGCAGGCCGCGGCGATCGCGGCGGCGAAGAACAGGTGCATGGGGTCGCTCCCGGGGTTGGCGGCGTGGTCGCCGCGGATCGCCGGCGGGTGATGGGATGCGCCGACTGTTCAGGATGGTATGAGCGGACGGGAGAACGGGAGTCGCGCGGCGGCGCTGGTCGCCGCGCAGACCTTGCGCCGCGGCGGGTGAGAGGTTCGAGCGACCTGGTTCGGTCCGGAGGGGTGATCAGGGGTGCATGGCGGGCGGCGATGCAAGCGGCGGGGCGCGTCTTTGCAGGAGTTTCACACGATCGCAACGTTGCGTTCATAAGTGGACGAGGCTTCACGCAACTCTGCGGGAGTCTTAGCGCGGAATGGCGTTGTGCACCATGATTGACAGCGGGGCGGGAAGTAAACTCCGCCGCCGTTCAGGATCGAACGTCGGTCACGCACCATCACAGGAGCCTGCTGCCATGCCAAGCGATCGGAGTTTGCGGGGTGTTGTGTTCGGGAAGTTTACCGTGGGACCCGGGCAGAATGCTCGCAGCGCCGTCGCATCGACCGGGGGGTTCACCCTGATCGAGCTGCTGGTGGTGATCGCGATCATCGCCCTGCTGCTGGGTCTGCTGCTGCCGTCGATGTCCAAGGCGCGCGAGGCGGCGCGGCTGGCGGTGTGCTCATCCAACAGCGGGAGCACGGCCAAGGCGGTGGCGGTGTACACGGGCAACGAGCGCGGGTACTTCCCGGCGCACTACATGTACGCGCAGGACCAGACGGGGAGCACGTGGCGGCTCGCGGACCAGCAGACGAACAACCCCAACCCGGAGAACGGGTACATCCACTGGTCGTACTACCTGTACGACGGCGCGGGCGGGCTGGGGGAGGCCGCATTCCAGTGCCCGTCGCTGCCGCGCAAGGGCGCGCCGCGGACGAACCCGGGCGGGAACCGCGACAACTGGGAGATGGGCCAGCGCAACGACCTGGGCGCAACGTACGACAATCCCAGCACACCGCCGATGGACCGTCAGGCGTCGCGCATGGCGTTCACGGGCAACGCGGCGATCTTCCCGAGGAACAAGTTCTGGGAGAGCCCCGGCTCGCGCAAGAACCGGTTCGTGAACTCGTCGCTGGTGGACCAGGCGGCGCGGGGGCCGGCGGGCGTGATCCTGGCGACGGAGTTCTTCTACCACGACAACTGGGACTCGCTGGTGGACCTGGTGGACGGCAAGCTCAAGAGCCACCGGCCGATCAACCCGTTCGTGGGCCTCTCGGCGGGGACCGATCCGTACTCCGAGCCGCCGTCGACCGAGGCGGCGTTCCGCTACCCCAACCGCAGCGAGATCTACTCGCTGGACAAGATGGGGGCGAACATGATCAACGACGCCAACAGCATCCTGAACGCGGTCGGCCGGCACCACAACGGCTTCCTGAACAAGCGGTCGGGCATGGGCGGCCCGACGAACTTCGTCTACGTGGACGGCCACGCCGAGACGCAGAAGCTGACCGACACGATCAAGTACCGCAAGTGGGGGGACCGGTTCTACAGCATCAGCGGCAACAACCAGCTGGTGACGACCGACGACGGCAGTTGGAAGAAAGAGTGATCGATCGACGGCCCCGGCGGCGCTGACGCGCGGCCGGGGCGATTGATGGACAGTCCGGGATCGTGGCCCGCCGCTGCGAAGTTCGCCGCGTGCCGGGCGTGTGTCTGACCTGCGGAGGGATGGAACCTCGCCGGCGCGTGCGCGCCGTCGGGGAGAGCATGGATCGGTTCTGGATCGCTTCGTAAGAGTATTGCTAAGAGAAAGAGAGGTTCGTATGAAGTGCGACAAGCGGATGCTTACGCTGGTGGCTCTGGGTCTGGCCGGCGGGCTGGCCTCGGTGGCTCAAGGGCAGGTGGTGATCAACGCGTCGGGGGCGACGCTGCTGGAGAACTTCCTCAAGGCGCCGGCGGCGACCAACGACTACTTCGACGTCGACGGCGATGGCAACGCCAAGAAGCTGGGCAGCCTGGGCGCCGATCAGCTGGCGACGCTGACCTACCCGAACTTCGGCACGCAGACGTCCGATGACAGCTGGAACGGCGGCTCGAACGCGCAGTCCTCGCGCTGGTGGGTGCTGCAGTACCGCGCGGTGGGCTCGGTGAACGGGTTCCAGGAACTGGTCGACTTCGGCTCCACGTTCGTGACCAGCGCCGACAACGTCCAGATCAACTCCAACAAGGCCACGGCGGCGTACCACAACCGCTCGCAGTACATTACCGGCCAGGTCCTCACCGGGATCGGCAACGCGGGCAACCCGGGCGGCGCGCCCTCGGTCGCCAACACCACGACCCTGCTGGCCGAGCTCAACGCCAGCGCCACGGCCGGGATCCGCATCGACCTGGCCCCGCTGGACGTTCCTCCGGCATGGGCGATCTTCTACGCGGGCACCCCCTCGGCCCTGCGCAGGCCCGCCGACGCCGGGTACGGCAACGATCCCAAGCTGACGGTCGCCAACCCCTTCAGCTCGGTTCCGGGCGGCGACAACAACAAGCTCGCCAACATCGGCTCGCGCAACCTGAACACCGGTTCGCCCGACACCAACACGATCTTCGGCACGCCCCTGGCGTTCGCGACGATCGCGGTCGTGACCAACCTGGGCACCGGCATGCAGCAGATCGAGGCTTCCGAGCTGCGGCACCTGGGGCTGTCGGGCCGGCTCACCAGCGGCGAGAACCTGATGTTCACGACGCGCGACCCGGGCTCGGGCACGCGCAACGCGTTCTGCAACTCCGTCTGCCTGGATCCTTCCTACGGCTACGGCGAGAACATCGGCTTCATCTCCTCGGGCAACGAGAACCTCCTGGGCGATCAGTTCAACCCCTCGAGCAAGAACGGCCAGGGCGACGTCGAGGCGACGGTCAACAACGTCCGCATCGGCGTGGGCTACGCCGGCGCGGAGCGTGCGTACAACAGCGGCTGGCTGTCGGGCGGCCGGCTGGAGATGCTGGCGGTCCGCAACGACAGCCAGGGCGGCACGGGCTACTTCCGCCCCAACATCGACGCGGTGATGGACAACGGCACGGCCGACTCGTACCGCATCGGCGGACCGGCGACCCTGGCGACGATCGGTGACCCGCTGGGCTCGACCGCGGCCTTCGGCGGCACGAACAACGGCAACCCCAAGCTCCGCAACGAGAACGCGTCGGCGTTCCTCAACAACATCACGCAGTCGGTCGCGGCGTTCAACGGCAACCCCGGCGGCGCGGCGACGAACTTCACGCCCGGCCAGTTCCTGGCGATCAACTTCCTCCTGACCTCGGCGCTCGACGACCTGCCCCAGGGCGTGATCGGCGGCGGGGCGATCAACCCGTGCAACTGGGTCGCCAACTCGACGCTCGTGCAGAGCGTGCAGGACTACGCCCGGGCCAACAACATCCTCAAGAGCTCGGGGTACTACAGCTTCGGGACGTTCACGCTCAACGGCAGGAACCCGACCCGCAAGACCAACAAGGTCTACTCCGACGGGCTCTCGGGCAACTACAAGAGCCAGGGCGGGGCGTCGCTGGGCTACGGGTCGACGACCCTGGACCGCAACCGCATCGGCGGTGACTTCAACGGGGACGCCAGGCGCGACATCAACGACGCGTGCGACATGGTCTCGGCGTGGAACGACCGCTACCAGGGCACGCCCTGGACGGCCCCGGCCGGCACCGGCGCGATCGCGGGCGCTCCGGGCGCCGACGCGTGCATCGAGATCCTGGGCGACTTCAACGGCGACGGCAGCTTCGACCTCGAGGATGTCCGCTACGCCGCCGACGGGCTGCTGGTCGACGCGGCCACCCGGCTGCTGGACCGCAAGGCCGCGTTCACGGCGATCGACATGTGCGGCGCCTGCAACGGCAACGTGGTCAGCTTCTTCGGGACCAAGATCGCCAACCCCTTCAAGCGCTACGCGGCGGGCGATGCGCGCGGCGACGTGGCCGGCAGCGGCCACGTCACCCCGGGCTTTGCGCCCACCGGCGCCGACGGCATGATCGACGCCAAGGACATCGACTACGTGTGCAAGCAGTTCGTGCAGAACCCCGACGCCGTCGCCGGGGCGATCGTCTGGTCGGTCGACGCCCAGGCGCAGAACGCGGACCTCTCCACGGACATGACCGGGGACCGCGTCATCAACCAGGCCGACGTCGACGACCTGGTGCACAACATCCTGTGCACCGAGTACGGCGACGTGAACCTCGACGGGCAGGTCAACGCGACCGACCTGGCGCTGGTGGTCCTGGGCACGGGCGGCTGGTCCAAGGGTGACATGGACGGCACCGGCACGGTCGACCAGGACGACGTCGACATCATCACCCTCAACCAGGGCTTCGTGACCCAGTGCTGCCCGGCGGACTTCGACGGCACGGGCTTTGTCGATACCGAGGACTTTGACGCGTTTGTCCGCTGCTTCGAGGCCGGCTCGTCGGCCGCGGACTTCGACGGCACGGGCTTCGTCGACACCGAGGACTACGACGCGTTCGTGCGTGCGTTCGAGAACGGCTGCTGAGCCTCCGGTCCGGCGTGTCGGCTCATTGAACGGGGCGGTCCCGGACCTCCGGGGCCGCCCCGATTGCTTCCTCCAGGCGCCCGTGCGCGGCGGCCAGGAGCGCCTCGGCCGACGGGCGGTCGACGCCCCGGCGGTGCATCACGATCGCGGTCTTGGCCGAGCCGTCGGCGCTGTCGAGCAGGTCGAAGCTCTCCCGGCGCGCCAGGCCCGTCAGGGTCGCGACGATCCGGGCCGCGCGGTCCCGGAGCTTGGCGTTGGTGGCGCGAACGTCGACCATCAGGTTCTCGTAGACCCGGCCCGCGCGGATCATGAGCGTGGTGGAGATGGTGTTGAGGGCCAATTTGGTCGCGGTCCCGGCCTTCATGCGGGTCGAGCCGGTGAGGACCTCCGCGCCGGTCTTGAGGACGATAAAGTGGTCGGCGTGCGCGGGGGCGGGGATGTTCACGCAGGTGATCATGCCCGTGATCGGCCGGGCGCCCTCGGGCAGCTTGGACTTGCAGAATTCCAGCGCGCCCAGCACGTAGGGCGTGGTGCCGCCGGCGGCGATCCCGATCACGGTGTCCTTCGCGCTCAGGTCGAGGGCCGAGAGTTCCTCCCACGCGCCGCGCGGGTCGTCCTCCTTGCCCTCGGAGGATCGGCGGAGGGCCGGGTCCCCGCCGGCGATCAGGCCGATGATGCGGTCGGGCCCGACGCAGAAGGTGGGGGGGGCCTCCGAGGCGTCGAGCACGCCGAGCCTCCCGCTGGTGCCGGCGCCCAGGTAGACGATCCGCCCGCCGTCCAGGAATCCGGGCTCCGCGGCGGCGATCAGGCGGGCGACCATGTGCCGCGAGCGCTTCATCGCCCGGAAGACCTCGCGGTCCTCTTCCTGGATGAGGTCCACGATCGCCCGCGTGGAGAGCGTGTGGAGGTTCATCGAGGAGGGGTTGCGCTGCTCGGTGACCAGGTTCGAGCGGTCGGGCGGTAACGATGATGGGGATGATGGGCTGGACATGTGGGTTGCAGGGTCGTTCAAGGGGCCGGTGACAGGATTGGAGCGTGCGGATAGGCGCGGCGGGCCGGTGCGGTGGACCGTCAGGGCGGGTAGACCCACGCGCCCGAGACCGGCGCGGGAGTCGAGCACCCCGTGATCCCCGGGAGCGTGATCGGCGTGCGGTCCTGGCTGAGCGCGCCCAGGATCGCAAACTCGGTTGCCTCGCGGAAGGCCGCGGGCACTCCCACGGCGTCCGAGGGCACGATATCGATCCCAGCGCCGCCGCGAGCGCTCGCCGCCCGCGTGATCGCGCCCACCAGCGTGCGGTTGCGGACGCCGCCGCCGGCCAGCACGAGCTGCGCGGGGTCCCCGGCGGCGACGACGGCCTCGGCGATCGCCTGCGCGATCGCCTCGCACGCCGTGCGGACGACATCGGGCCCGGGCTGGGCCGCGGTGGCGCTGATCCAGGAGCTCAGCTCATCGCCGGTGCCCAGCGACCGAGCGGCGGCGAGCTGGCGCCGGAGCAGATCCTTGAGCGCGACCAGGGCGGCGGGGATGGGCTTTCCGGCGGCGGCGATCGCGCCGTCCTCATCGAACCTGCGACCCAGGCGGATCCGGGCCAGGCCGTCGAGCAGCTGGTTGCAGGCGCAGACGTCGCGTCCGCGTACCAGCGCGGGGCCGGCGCCGGGCGAATGCCGGGGCAGGAGCGTTACGTTGCAGAAGCCGCCGAGATTGATGATCGCCCGGGGCGTGCCGGGGCTCCGGAAGCAGATCCAATCGGCCAGCGGCGTGATCGGCGCGCCCTGACCCCCGGCGGCGATGTCCGCCGCCCGCAGGTCAAAGACCACCGGGGAGCCGACGAGCCGGGCGATCGGCGCCGGCTGGACGAGCTGCCAGGACCGGGCTTTGGCGTGGTAGACGGTCTGGCCGTGGACGCACACCAGGTCGGCAGCGCGGCCCGCTGCGGCAGGCCGCGCGAGCAGGTCCTGGATCGCCCTTGCGTGCAGTTCTCCGAACGACCAGGAGAGTTCGGCGATCCGGGAGGCGGGCATCGGCTGCTGGTCGGCCAGCCGCCGCAGATCCGCCGCGAGTTCCCCCAGCGGGCGTGAGATCGCATCCACGAAGCGGGCGGACATGTCCGGGCCGCGTCCGCTGATCTCGACCAGCGCCGCATCAATGCCATCGATGCTGGTGCCGGTCATGCAGCCGACCGCGAACCGGATGTCGGGCGACGATTCGGGCATACGCACGAGCGTACGGGGCCTGGGACCGGTGGGTCAGGACGCGGGCGGCAACTCGACGACCTGCCCCGTCGCCACCAGGGCCAGCGCGACGGTGATCTTCCCGACCGGCAGGCCGAGGGCCCGCGAAACCAGATCCCGGTAGGACTCCAGCTGCGCGCGGTAGGTCCGGAGTTTGTCCGAGAGCGCCCCGGCGCCGAGCGGGGAAGGTTGGTCCGTCGGATCGGAGCCCGGCGCCAGCAGGCCGTCGGTCTTCCAGTCGACGATCTCGGCGGCGATCGCGCGGCCTTCGAGCCGGGTGACCACGAGCCGATCGATCCGGGCCCGCAGCAGGCTCCCCCCGCCCGCGACGATCGCCTGTCCCGGCAGCTCCCGGTGCAGCTCCAGCGTCACTCCGGGCGGGGCCGTGCGGAGGTAGCGCTCGCGGCTCAGCAGTCCGCGGAATCCCGGTCGGCGCAGCGCGTCGCGAAAGGCCGCGACGATGCGTGCCGGGTCACAGTCCGGCGGCAGGTCGACGCGCGAGAGGAACGCGAGCAGTGCCGCATCGGAGATCGGGGCATCATCGGCCCACGCGACCTGCTCCAGGCACGCGTGCACGCCGGTGCCCAGGCCCCGGGCGAGCCTGGCCCTGTCGCGTCCGAGCGCGGCACCGGCGGGAGTGGGGGTGCGGTCCTCCGCGTCGCTGGCGGTGCGCACCGGCGGCTCGCCATCGCCGGGGAGCATGCCCAACACCACACAGTCCGCGGCCGGCCCGACCTCCGGCGGGGCGAGGTCCGTGCCCGGAGCGTCCTGGGCCGGGCGCACCAGCCCCTGGTGCCACGCGTCGGTCCCGTTCTGCCAGAGCAGACCGTCCGGCTCCGGGTCATCGGGGGCCTGCAACGCGTACCGCGGGATGTACGCCAGCCGGAGCGAGCGGCCCTCCTGCGGGGGCCGCAGGACGATCATCTCCAGGTAGCGGCGGGCGCGGGTCATCGCGACGTAGAGCAGGCACAGCGACTCGAGGATCTCGCGTGTCCGCCGCTCCCGGGCCAGCGCCGCGAGCACCTCGCTGGCGCGCTGCACGGGCTCGGCGGCGAACAGGCTGATCCTGGTGACCGGGCCGAGCAGGTGCGCGCGATCGAACACCACGTCGGGCGAGTGCGCCGGGACCTTGCCGTCCAGCTCGGGCAGGATGACCGCATCGAACTCCAGGCCTTTGGCGGCGTGCACGGTCATGATGCGCACGCCGGTGACCGAGGCCGCGGGCCTGCGCGTCGATTCCACCAGCGCGAGGAACCCCGGCACGCCGATGCTGCCGCGAGCATCGTACTGCTCGGCCGCTTCGACCAGCTGCATCAGCCGCCCCCGGTCCAGCCCGGTGCAGGCCGGCGCCAGCCACCGGGCCCACGCGCCGACCGCCGCGGCGATTCCGTCACGCGTGATCTGCTCCCGGATCGCCGTCGCCACCGAGGCGCAGACCGCGGGGTCGGACCTGCGATCGAGCCCGACGAATTCTCCCAGCGCGGTGGTCGCGACGTGGAACGCGGCCAGGGTGTCCCCGGGATGCTCCGAGAGCCTCAGGAGCGAGACAACCGCCGCGACCGCCGGGGACTGCGTGATCGGGCTGCCACCCTCCTCCGACGCGTCGATCCCGCGGTGCGCCAGCGCCATCAGCAGCCGGGGGATGTTCGCCTTTGTCCTCACGAGCACGGCGATCGAGGCGGCCGGGGCCTCCCCGCGGATCGCCGCGACGCGATCGGCGACGAAATCCCAGCACCCGTCGGTGAGCGATCCTCTCCCGCCCTGGGCGAGTTCATCGGGGTACTGACGGAGGATCACCCTCCCGGGGACGTTGTCAAGCCCGCGGTCCCACGAGTGCGCGGCAAAGAGCCGGTCCCACTCGGCGGCCGCGGCCCCGGCGGCCTCGCCCTCGATCGCCGGATTGCGGGCCAGATCCGCGAAGACGCGGTTGACCGCCTCCATGACGACAGGGCTGGACCGGAAGCTCTGCGCGAGCCGCTCGACGGCGATCTGGGGCCAGTGTTCCCCGAGGTGCGCCAGCAGCCTGGGCTCGGCGTCGCGCCAGCCGAACAGCGACTGCTTGGCGTCCCCGACGTAGAAGACCGACCTGGGGCGCGTCTCGTCGGAGACCAGCTCCTCCAGCAGCGGTTCGAGGACGCGGAACTGCGAGAGAGAGGTGTCCTGGAATTCGTCCAGCAGCACGTGGTCGATGCGGGCGTCGAGCCGGTAGTACAACTCCTCGCGCACGTGCGTGAGCTCGCCGGCGAGCAGCAGCCGGGGCAGATCGTCGAAGAGCACGCCGCCGCGCTGGCCCTTGATGTCGGAGTACGCGGCCGCGAACCGCTCGGCGAGCCTGCCGGCGGCCAGGTTCTGGTTGACCAGCGCCCCGACCGCCATCGCGCGGGCGTGGCCCACGAGCACGGCGTAAACATCCGCGATGTCGCCCTGGAACTCGATCCTGGAGAACGCGATGTTGTCCGACCGCGCCTTGCCCAGACCCGCGCCCAGGAAGCCCAGCCAGTCTCCCGCGGCGAGCAGCTCGATCGCGGCGGTGTGCGCCTTCTGCCAGGTCTTGTTCGGTGTTCCTGCTTGGGTCGCGGGCAGGGCGCACCCCCGGCACCGCTCCAGCGCCGCGTTGAACGCCTCGGCGCTCAGCGGCCGGTCCGTTGCTCTCACCGACTCCCACGCGCCGGGGACGGACTGCAGGTGCATCCGGTGCACCGCGTTGACGGTGTCGGCGATCGACTGGTGCACCGACCGGGAACCCTCGGACTTCTTGAGCATCCGCAGCAGCGGGATAATGACCTCGCGCCCGCCCTCGCGCAGCACGCGCGTGACGGCGGCCTCGCGCATGTGCGCATCCTCGTCGTCCCCGGCGATCCTCCAGCCCGGCGGAAGTCCCAGCTCCACCGCGAACGCCGACGCGACGCGCATCATGAACGCGTCGAGCGTGGTGATGGCGAGCCGGTCGATGCGGCGGGCCAGGCTCGCCGCGAGCGTTCGGCAGCCCTCGCCCGTGAGCGCCGGGATGTCGACCTCTTCCGAAAGCCGCCGGAGCCCGCGCTCATCGACCGAGGCCTCGCAGATGCGCCTGAGGACGCGGTCGAGGATCTCCCCCGCCGCGGTCCTGGTGAACGTCGAGGCCAGCACGCTCTCGGGCGGCACGCCCAGCAGGAGCAGCCGCAGCAGGCGCGTGGTGAGCCGGTGGGTCTTGCCCGTCCCGGCCGAGGCGAGGATTCCGACCGCGTCGAGCGCCATGGCTCAGGCGCCTCCGGGCGCGGGGTTGGCGGGCCGATCTGAGGCACGGGTGACCGAGGGCGGGAGCAGGATCGACACGCCCGCCAGCGCCGCGATCGCTCCTTCTTCGGGCGGGTGATCTCCCCGTTCGCGCCACCGGCCGCCGCGGATCTGGCCGACGATGTGCCTGGCGGTCGCGACCGCCTCGGCGAGCTGCTCCTCCGACCAATCGGCTTTCACGAGCGCGACCTGCCCCTCCTTGGGGAGCGTGATGTACCCCAGCACGGTGCCCGACGCGGCCTTGGCGTCGATCCACTCCCGCGCCAGCAGCCTGTACAGCGGGAGCTGGAGGTCCCGCCACCGCCGCGAGCGGGAGTTGTACGCGAGCCGGGGATCACCCGCATCCTCGCCGGTCTTGTAGTCCAGCAGCGCCAGTTCACCGGTCCGCGCGTTGAAGTCGATCCGGTCGATCCGGCCGCGCAGCTCGATCGGCTCGCCGTCGACATCGAGATGGACGGGGTCCCCGGGCGCCCACTCGGTCGCGACGATCCGCCAGCCCCCGGCCGCGTGCCCGGCCTGCCAGGCCGCGAACCCGCGCAGCCGGTGGGATGCCTGCTCGACCTGCACCGCCACGGCGGTGGGGGGCATCGGCCCCAGCTCGCTGGCCGCGACCTCCGCGAGGCATCGCAGAACGTCGGCCTCGATTGCTCCCGCGTCGGTGCTGTCGCGCGCCGGCCCTTGAGCGAACCGCTGCAGCACCGCGTGCACGAACGTGCCGAACATCCGCGGCTCGAGCTCCGGCTGCTCGGCCCCGATCTCGTCGAGCTCCAGCACGCTCTGCAGATAGAACGCGTACGGGCTCTCGAGGAACCGCTTGAACGCCGTCACCGGGATGCTCTTGACCGCCTTTCCTTGCCCCAGCGGCATCAGCTCGAACGCCGGTCCCAGCAGCTGCCGGCTCGCCAGCCCGGCCCGGCGCGGCAGCGTGATGCTCTCCGGCTCCAGGAACGCCCGCAGGCGATCCACCGCCTTGGCATCGTCGCACTCGGCCAGCAGCGGCGAGGGCCAGCGCCGCGTCCCGTCCCTGGACCGCCGGCCCGCAAGGATCAGCACGCGATCCCGGCACGAGATCGCCTGCATCAGGAGGCACTTGTCCCGCGCCAGCGTCGAGCCCCGCGTCGGCAGGCCGAGGGACTCGCGCAGGCGCTCGGGGATCAGCGCATCGGAATCCGATTGCCGCGGCACCGATCCGGCGTTCATTCCCGTGAAGATGATCGCCGGCGCCGGATCGCTCGCCGCGTCCAGCCATCCCAGCAGCTCCACCGCGCCGGGCTCCTGCCCCGTCGGGATCGCCGCCGCCGAGAGATCCGCCAGCAGAAGCCGCAGCGCGATCCCCGGCCCGACGGCCGGCTGGCGATCACCCACCGGCGCCAGCTGCGAGAACCCGCGGGCCACGCCCTCGATCGCCTCGCACGCCCGCGTGCCCTGTTCATCGGCGGAGGCATCAAAGACCCGCCGCGTGAGCCGGACGATTGGCATCGCCCATTCCGCGAGCGGCCGCTCCCCTGCGGGCCGGTCGCCCTCCCAGAGTTCGCCCAGCAGGTCCCGGAGCCCGGCGTAGACCGAGTCCAGGATCGCGTGCATCGGCCCGTTGCGAGCGGTGGCCGCCCCCAGCCAGCGCCCGTCGATCGCCCCGTGCACGAACCGCGCCGTGTACTCGTCGAGGATCCGGATGAGATCCGTCTGGCTCGAGATCAACTGCGGCGCGGCGCCGAGGGCCCCCTCCCGGATCACGCGCTCGGCGTCGGTGTGCCGCATCAACGCCGCCAGCTGCGTGAATTGGCCCTCGGTCAGCAGGTCCGAAACGAGTTCGAGAAGTCGGCCGGGGGCGGTCCGGGTCGCCGGCGTGCCGGCGGCCGGACGCACGCGCACCGGTGTGCGTCCGTCCTCGGGCGCGGCGAGCGCCCCGGCGAGCCGGCGGATGGAGGCGTCCACCTCCTCATCGGGCACGGCGATCACCACGTCCGAGGCGTGCATCGCGGGCCACGGGCCGGCGCCCGCGGCGGCGAGCAGCGCCACCTCGGCCTGCTGATCCGGAATCTCCGCGAGCCGGATGACATGGTCGGGGATGGGCAGGGGTACATCCTGCCACGCGGCCGCCACCGCGCCCCGCTCATCGAACAGCTCCGCGCGGTCGGGTGGCGCGGCGATCAAGGCATCGCTTGTGATCGCATCATCCGCCAGGAGCTTGCCCAGCACTCCGGGGATCTCCAGCACGCCGACCAGCACGACCCGCGTACGCGGCAGGCAACCGGGCGAGCCCGCAGCGCGCGAGCGCTCGTTCCATTCATCCGCCACTCCCAGTTCGGCCAGTTCGCCGCGGTAGGAACTCTCCAGCCGTGCCAGGGCCTCCCAGCGATCCCGGTCCGGCAGCGCCTGCCGTTCCACCGCGCGTGCCGCATCGGCAAAGCCGACGCCCTCGCCCGCGAGCCGACGCGAGAGGTCGTCGATCAGCCGCACCATCGCCAGCGATTGCGTGACAGAGCCCCGCACCTCGGCGGGCCACAGCGATCTGCGATGCTCGTCGGAGAGTCGTCCCTCGGCGAGCATCCAGCACACCCGGCGGACCCAGTCCGGCGCGGCGTTTCCGACCGGAAGCACGCGTTCGAGGAACGCATCGATCGTCGAGACCTCGCCGATCACCGCGGCACTCCGCCGCGCCAGCCGGTCGAGCAGCCGTCGTCCGAACCGCCCGCCCGGCACAATGATGTGCACGCCGGTCAGATCGACGCCGCCGCCGTGGGATCCGAAACGACCGGCGATCCACGCGCAGGCCGACTCAATGAGCGGCTCGGACCACCCCAGGAAATGTCGCTGCGTGGCGCCCACGGCCCGGAGCGTAGCCGAATCCGATCAAAAGCCAAGCACCGCCCGTCGATCAAGAGGGTTCTGATGCGAACCTGTATTGCGGCTCATCCCCGGGCCGTCTCCGGCCGCGGACGGTGGGACTACTTGTCGCCCTTGGCGAGCCGGACCTTCATCCGTGCCCTCTCGCGCTCGCGGCTCAATCGCTCCTGCGCTGCGGTGCGGGCGGGGCCCTCGGTGGTCACCTGCTTTCCCATCGCGGCCTTGAGCTCAGCCTCGGCCGCCTGGGCCGAGATCTGGTCCACCGGCGCGGCGAATTCGGCGAGGATCGTCAGCGTGTCGCTCTGCATCTGCACGACGCCCCCATCGACCGCGTACGAACGCTCCTCGCCAGCGCCCTTGTCCGACTCCAGCCGTACCTGGAGCTCCCCGCACCCCAGCTTCGCCAGGATCGGAGCCCGCCCGGGCAGGAAGCCGATCAGCCCGTCCCAGGCCGGCACGGAGGCGTAGCTCACCGGCTCATCGAGCAGGCTCGCGGAAGGGGTCACAAGTCGGCAGCGGAAGGTCTTCTTGGCCACGCGGAGGGCTCCGGTAAGGGGTGCAAGTTTATGCGTCACGCGGCCAACGGTCGATCCTCGAGCCCCGATACCCCCCCCGATACCCCCACGATACTCCCCACAACGGCCCGCGATACCCCACAGATCCCCAAAGAACGCCTCCGGACCGCTGGCAGACGCCCACGCCGGCCCATAGCCTCTCCCCGTGCACCCCCGGGGCTCCATGGCGATCTGGATTTGCACCTTGCTGCTGATCGCCGCGGTCGTGGCCCGTCTCTCGGTAGGGGGGGCCTTGGCGGTAGAGCCAACTCCGGTCGTTGTCGACGCCGCGGATCGCCCCTTTTTCAAGAGCCCCATTCTCGAACTGCGCGTCCAGCGCGCCGCCGCCGGGAGCGTCGTCGGTGCTGCGCTCGCCATCGCCGGCGTCATGCTCCAATGCCTGTTCCGTAACCCTCTGGCCTCCCCGGACCTGCTCGGAATGGCCTCGGGCGCCGGCCTGGGAGTTGTCGGCGCTGCCTATGCGCGGTTCCTGGCCACCGGCCTGATCGCGCAGGTCGGCCTGGCGTTCACGGGCCCGCCCGCACTCGCCGGCGCCCTGGGCGCGCTGGCCCTTACCTACCTCCTCAGCCAGCGACGCGGGTTCATCGACCCACCCTCCCTGCTCCTGGTCGGGGTCATCGTCGGCATCCTCGCCGCCAGCGCCACCGTCTTCATCCAGCACCTGCTCCCCGACCGCGGACTGGCCGTCCTTCGCTGGCTCCTGGGGGCGATCAGCGATGAGGTTTCCTGGCCGCAGATCTTTACGGTCGGCGCCATGGTCGCCGCGATCGCGATCGCCGCCGCTCGCCTGGGCCCCGCCCTCGACGCCGCGTCCCTGGGCGACGATGAAGCCCGTTCCCTCGGCGTGCCGCTCGCGGGCCTGCGGGCCTTCCTCTTCCTGGGCGCGGGAGTGCTCTGCGCCGGGAGCGTCGTCATGGCCGGACCGGTCGCCTTCATCGGCCTGATCTGCCCCCACCTGGTCCGCATGGCCGTGGGACCTTCGCACAAGCCGCTGGTGATCGCCTCGGCGTTCCTCGGCGCCGCCCTGGTCGTGCTCGCCGACACGCTCGTCAAGGTCGTCGAGCTTCCCTCCGGCCGTCTCCCCATCGGCGTGCTCACCAGCCTCATCGGCGGCCCCATGCTCATCTTCCTGCTCCGCGGCCGGGAGCGGCCCGTATGAACCCCATCGACTTCTTCAAGTACCACGGACTGGGAAACGACTTCATCCTCGTGGATGCGACCGACCGTCCCGACCTGACCGCCCCCGGCTGGCCCGCGCTCGCGAAGGTCTGGTGCGACCGGCGCTTTGGCATCGGCGCCGACGGTGTTCTCCTTCTTTGTGCCCCCTCCCCCGGCACTCTCGCCGATGTGCGCATGCGCATCTTCAACTCCGACGGAACCGAAGCCCAGATGTGCGGCAACGGGATCCGCTGCGTCGCCAGGTACATGCTCGATCACCGCGCATGGCCCGGCCGATCGCTCCGCGTGCACACCGGCCGGGGCGTGCTCGACATCACGTGGACTTCCCAGCCGGCCGGCGGCCGATTCACCGTCAACATGGGACCCCCCGCCTTGGGTCCGGATGACATTCCCGTCCGCGCTGCGCCGGCCCGCGTGCTCGACCTCCCGCTCGATGTGCTCGCCCCCGATCCCGGCTCTCCCGGCCGGGCGGCGATCATCGAGATCGCGCGCGAGCTGGCCCCGCTGGTTACGGACGGCTCGCCGCGCTTCTCGTGCATCTCGATGGGCAACCCCCACGCCGTCCTCTTCGTGCGCGACCCGGCCGCCGTGCCCCTCGAGCGCCTCGGCCCGGCGATCGAATCGCACCCCGCCTTTCCGGAGCGCACCAACGTGCATTTCGTGAAGCTCGCCGCCCGCGACCACGCGATCATCCGCACCTGGGAACGCGGCGCGGGCGCGACGCTCGCCTGCGGAACGGGCGCCTGCGCGGTCCTGGTCGCCGGCGCGCTCACGGGCCAGCTGGACGACTCGGCAACCGTGACAGTTCCCGGCGGGGACCTGGACATCTCCTGGCTGCGCGAGCCCGCCGGTTCACAGGCCGCCGGCGTGTACATGTCGGGCCCGGCCGCCGAGGCCTTCCGCGGCTCGATTACCATCCCGTGACCCGCTGCTTTGCGCTCTTGCGCTCACAGGGCAGCGCGGTGACTGTCGGGATCGCTGGTCCGAGAACGCACATGGATTTGAGGTGGTTCATCCTCGGCTGGTACGCGATCGCCGGCCTTGCCACGTTCGTTGCCTTCGCATGGGACAAGCGCCGAGCCGTTCGCGGTGTTCATCGCATCCCGGAATCCACCCTGCACACCTTCGAGATGCTCGGCGGATGGCCCGGGGCGCTGCTGGCGATCACGCTGCTCCGGCACAAGAACCGCAAGCCGGCGTTCCTGGTCCTGACCGCCATCATCATCGTGCTGCACGCAGCGGTCTGGGCCGCCGTCCTCTATGGCCCCCATGTACATCCGCAATAGCCCGCGACAAGGCGGCTTCGGTATCGAGCGCTGATGCTGCTTGCGTAAGACCGGCGCGGGGGGGCTTGATTCTCTTCGGATCCGGTGTATTCTTCGCCCAGCATCAAGAGACCCGGGAGGCCTCTACCCGGGCGGCAACCGAGCCGATCTTCAACGATCAGGTCGCGGTGCCGAGGCCAACCCCATGCGGGGGGTCCCGGGTTTTCCGGGGCAAGATGCGGCGGGCTTTCAGCTGAAAGCCAGCAAAAAAGGTGTCGGCGTACGGCACCATCCCCGCTCAACAAGGCCGCTGCTTGATGCCGTGAGGAGTTTCACGGCATGTCTGGTTCCAAGCACACCTGTTCCCGTCCCGCCCCCGCCCGCCGGCTCTCGGCGAGCACCACCGCGCTGCACGGCCCGCTCGACAAGCGCCGTGAAACCGGCCCGCTGGTCACCCCCATCGTCCAGTCCACGACCTACGCCCAGCGCGCGGTCGGGGAGTGCGACGGCCCGACGTATTCGCGCGTCGGCAACCCCACGGTCGACCAGCTCGAGGCCGTGCTGGGCGCGCTGGAAGATGCACCCCCCTCGGTCTGCTTCGGCACCGGCCTGGCCGCCGAGACCTCGCTCTTCCTGGCCCTGCTCCGCGCCGGGGATCACGCCGTCGTCGGCGAGGCGATCTACGGGGGCACCGTCCGCCTCTTCCGGCAGGTGCTCAACGAGCTGGGTATTTCCTGCACCTTTGTCGATGCCAGCGAGCCGGCCCAGATCGCCGCGGCGATCACCCCGCGCACCAAGCTCGTGTTCATCGAGACCCCCGCCAACCCGACGCTCAAGCTCACCGACATCGAGGCGGTCGCCTGCATCACCAAGGCCGCGCGCGTCACGCTGATCGTCGACAACACCTTCCTCACCCCGGCCCTCCAGCGCCCGCTCGATCTGGGCGCCGATGTCACCGTCTACTCGACCACCAAGCACATCGAGGGGCACTCGACCTCTCTCGGCGGGGCGATCACCAGCCGCGACGAGAAGCTCATCGAGCGCCTCCGCTGGATCCGCAAGTGCACCGGCAACATCCAGGCCCCCTTCAACGCCTTCCTCACCCTCCAGGGCCTCAAGACGCTCCCCCTGCGCATCCGGGAGCAGTCCCGCAACGCCCAGGTGATCGCCCAGTGGCTCGCGGCGCACGGGCAGATCGAAACCGTTTACTACCCCGGCCTGGAGGACTTCCCCCAGCGCGCGATCGCCGACCGCCAGCACATCGGCGGTCTCCACGGCGGCGTCATCTCCTTCGAGATCAAGGGCGGGACCCCCGCCGGCGTGCGGCTGCTCAACTCCGTCCGCCTCTGCCGCCTGGTCGAGCACGTCGGCAGCGTCGAAACGCTCATCACGCACCCCGCGAGCATGACCCACGCCGATGTCCCGCGCGAGCAGCGCGAACGCGTGGGCCTCACCGACGGGCTGGTCCGCCTCTCGGTCGGCCTCGAGGACCCCGCCGACATCATCGCCGACCTCGAGCAGGCGATCGCCGCCGCGTCCGACGCCTCCACCGCGGCCGGATCGGTCGTCGTCGAGCAGACCGCCGCACCCGCGGCCGGTTCCAAGGGAGGTGCCGTGTGCGCTACCCGCTGACCGTCCTGAAGTTCGGGGGCTCGGTGCTCCGCTCCGAAGAGGACCTGCGCCTGGGCGTCCACGAGGCCTACCGATGGGTCCGCGCCGGCTCCCGCGTCGTCGTCGTCGTCTCGGCCTTCGAGGGCACGACCGACCGCCTGCTCAACCAGGCCCGCTCGTACACCGCGGCGACCGACGACCACGCCTGCGCCCTGCTGCTGGCCACCGGCGAGTTCACCACCGCGTCCCTGCTGGCGCTGGCCTTCGCCCGCGCCGGCATCGGCGCGGCGGTGCTCGGCCCGCAGGCGATCCGGCTGCGCACCCGCGGCGCGGGGATCGATGCCGACCCGGCCTCCATCGACCGCTCCGTCATCGAGCGTGCCCTGGAGACCTCCCCCGTCGTCATCGTCCCCGGCTTTGTCGGCGTCGATGATGACAACCAGTTCACGCTCCTGGGCCGCGGCGGCTCGGACCTCACGGCGCTCTTCCTGGCCGCCGAGCTGGGCGCCTCGCGCTGCCGGCTCATCAAGGATGTCGACGGGCTCTACGAGCGCGACCCCGCGCTCCCCGGCCCGCCGGCCAGGCGCTTCCGCACCGTCACGTGGGCCCGCGCCCTGACCCTCGACGGCGGCGTCATCCAGCACAAGGCCGTGCGCCTGGCCCGTGACCGCGGCCTGACCTTCGAGGTCGGCGCCTTCCAGCGCGGCGATGTCTCCGTGGTCGGCGGCGCGGCCGACGACTTCTTCGCCGCCGGGCAGCACCCCGAACCCCTGCGCGTCGCCGTCCTGGGCGCCGGCACCGTCGGCGGCGGTGTGATCGACCTGCTCGGGCAGCTCGGGCGCGACTTCGATATCACCCGGATCGCCGTCAGGGACATCACCAGGCAGCGCACCCCCGCGATCCCCGATCACCTGCTCAGCGAGTCGCCCACCCAGTCGGCCCTGGCCGAGCGCGACGACGTCGTCGTCGAGCTGCTCGGCGGCACCGATGCCGCCTACCACGCCGTCCGCGCGGCGATCTCCGCCGGCAAGCACGTCGTGACCGCCAACAAGGCCCTGGTCGCCGCGCACGGCACGCAGCTGCACGACCTGGCCACCCGCTGCGGCGGTTCCATCCGCTACTCGGCCGCCGTCGGCGGCGCGGCGCCGTTTCTCGAGGCGATCACGGCGATCACGCGCCGGCGCGATGCCCGCAGCCGCATCGTCGGCATCGAGGGCGTCATCAACGGCACCACCAACTTCATCCTGGGGGAGCTCAAGAGCGGCCGCACCTTCGCCGACGCGGTCGGGCTCGCCCAGGACCGCGGTTTCGCCGAGGCCGACCCCTCGCGTGATCTCGATGGCACCGACGCCGCCGAGAAGCTCGCGATCCTCGCGACCCACGCCTTCGGCACGCCCGTCGACTGGCGGGACTTCCAGCGCGCGGGCATCGGCGAGGCCTCGATCGCCGAGCTGCTCGCCCGCGGGCAGGAGGGCCAGGTCGTCCGCCTGATCGCCTCGGCCCGCCTCACCCCCGAGGGCGTCGTCGGCGTCGTCGAGCCCCGCCTCCTGCCCGCCGGGCACCCGCTGGCCGACCTCCCCGGGCCGGAGAACGCCCTGATCATCCACGGCGCCGATGGATCCCAGGAGATCCACCGCGGCACCGGCGCCGGCCGCTGGCCTACCGCCCAGAGCGTGGTCGCCGACCTGCTCGACCTGCGCCGCGAACTGCGCGCGACGCGCTCGGCCGACTCGGCGCGGGCCAGGCCCGATCCGGCGGTCGTCGGCTCGGCCCTGAACGGCAAGCCGGCCGTTCACACGCACGCCGGGACCAACGGCTCGGCCAGCGCGGGCCGCCCCGCCGTCGAGGTCAGGTCCATCGACCCCTCCCCGCGCATCTCCGTCGTCGGCGCCACCGGCGCCGTCGGCCGCGAGGTGCTGGGCATCCTCTCATCCCGCGGCGTGCCGCACTCCTCCGTGGTCGCGCTGGCCTCCGAGAGCTCCGCGGGCACCTCGCTCGCCTACGGCGCCCACGCGATCCGCGTGCAGGCACTCGGCGACGATTCCTTCAGCGCCGGGGGCCTGGCGATCTTCGCCGCCAGCGCCGACATCGCCCGCAGGTTCGCGCCCGTGGCGATCGCCGCCGGCGCCAGCGTCGTCGACAACTCCTCGGCCTTCCGCCTCGAGCCCCACATCCCGCTCATCGTCCCCGAGATCAACGGCGCCCGCCTCACGCGCGCGAGCGTCCGCCCGCGCCTGGTCGCCAACCCCAACTGCTCCACGGTCATCCTCCTGACCGCCCTCGATCCGCTGCGGCGGGCCTTCGGCGTCGAGGCGGTCTGCGTCGCGACCTACCAGGCCGTCAGCGGCGCGGGCCTGGCCGCGATCGACGAGCTGCGCGCCCAGACCCGCAGCGTCCTGGAGGGCAACCGCCCCGAGCCCAGGTTCTTCAAGGAGCCCTGCGCGTTCAACGTCTTCAGCCACGATTCGGAGGTCGATGCCGATTCGGGCCTGAACGTCGAGGAACGCAAGATCATCGACGAGGCCCGCAAGATCTGGCTCGACCCCGACCTGCCCATCACGCCTACCTGCGTCCGCGTGCCCGTGCTGCGGGCCCACACCCAGGCCATCACCGTGAGGCTCGGCCGCCCCGTCACCGAGCGCCAGGTCCGCGAAGCGCTTGCGCTGGCCGCCGGCGTGACCGTCATCGACGACCGCGCCGCCAGCAGCTTCCCCACGCCCCTCCGGGCCACCGGCCGGGACGATGTCCTGGTCGGACGCATCCGACCCGACCCCGCCGAGAAGCCCGGCCCCGGCGGCGAGTTCGCCTCCTGGTGCCTGCTCGCCTGCGGGGACCAGCTCCGCAAGGGCGCCGCGACCAACGCGATCCAGATCGCCGACCTGCTCGGCCTTGCCCCCGTCGCCTGACCCCGCCCCGCCACGGACATCTCCCCACCCCGCGCCGGGCGCCCGCGAAACTCCTTCGCGGCGCGCCCGGCGCACCCATCGTCCGCCCGCGCGGGCCGCCACACCATCCCCGTCTACACTGCCCGCCGTGGATGTCACCTTCGACCAGATCGTCTCGGCACGCCACCGGATCGCCTCGGGGATCTACCGCTCCCCGTGCGAGCAGTCGCTGGCCCTCTCCGACCTGTGCGGCTGCGAGGTCTATACCAAGCTCGAATTCCTCCAGGCCACCGGCAGTTTCAAGGAGCGCGGCGCCCGCAACGCCCTGCTCCTGCTCTCCAAAGACCAGCAGTCCAAGGGTGTGATCGCCGCCTCCGCGGGCAACCACGCCCTCGCGCTCGCCTACCACGGCAAGGGCCTGGGCGTCCCCGTCACCGTCGTCATGCCCACCACCGCGCCGCTCATCAAGCAGTCGCGCTGCCGCGCCCTGGGCGCCGCCGTCATCCTCGAGGGCGAGAACATCGCCGATGCCAAAAAGCTCGCCGACTCGATCGCCGCCCGGGAGAGCCTCGCCTACGTCCACGGGTTCGACGGCGCGGAGGTGATCGCCGGGCAGGGGACCATCGGCCTTGAGATCCTCGACCAGGTCGAGCAGCCCGACGCCGTCATCGTCCCCATCGGCGGCGGCGGACTGATCGCCGGCATCGCCCTGGCGATCAGAACGGCCAGCCCGCGCACCCAGGTCATCGGCGTCGAGCCCGCCCGCGCCGCCAGCTTCGCCGCCTCGCTCGCCGCGGGAGCGCCCGTCCGCTTCGATCCCAGGCCCACGCTCGCCGATGGCCTGGCCGTGCCCCAGGTCGGGGCCCGCGCCTTCGAGATCGCCCGCGCCCGCGTCGACCGCGTCGAGCTCGTCGAAGAAGAGCACATCGCCCTGGCGATCCTCCGGCTCGCCGAGCTCGAGAAGGGGGTCGTCGAGGGCGCCGGCGCGGTCCCGCTCGCCGCCTTCCTGGCCGGGAAACTCGACGACCTGCGCGCCAAGCGCGTCGTCTTCGTGCTCGCCGGCGGCAACATCGACCTGACGATCCTCGGACGCATCATCGAGCACGGCATGGTCGTGGACGGCAGGCTCACCCAGTTCACCGCCGTCATCTCCGACCGGCCCGGCGGGCTGGCCGACCTGGCCGCCGCGATCGCCGCCGCGGGCGCCAGCATCAAGCACATCGACCACGACCGCGCCTTCGGCGGCGCCGACATCTCCACCGTGCGCGTCGTCTGCACCGTCGAGACCCGCGACGCCGCCCACATCGCCGAACTCCACGGCTGCCTCCACCGCCAAGGCATCCGCGTGCTCTCGTGCGCGGTCCTCCCGCGCACGCCCTGACGCGAGCGGCCCCGCGCGTCTCCCGACCGGCGCAAGAAAAGAGCGGGGATCTGGTCCCCGCTCGGCTCGGCACTCGATGTCGCGCCCCGTCAGATCTGCTGGTTGGTGTTGCCGCCGCGCTGACCGCCGCGCTGCTGGCCGCCACGGCCGCCGCGGGGCTGGTCGGCCTCCTCGTCGGGCAGACGCTCGATCTGGGCCTTGGTCAGGATCTTCTTCAGGCTCGCCAGCGACCCGTCGTCCAGCTCCCGGCGCTCGCGCCGCAGCACGCCCACCGGGTCCTCGTTGTTGTTGTTCCCGCCGCCGTTGCGACCCCCGCCGCCCTGGCCGCGCCCGCGACCCATCTGCCGCGGATCGAACTTCTCCTCGCGGTCCGTGATCGCCGCCGCGAGCTTCTCGTTGATCGTCCCGATCGTCCGGGAGTGCGATTCCTTCAGCGCCGCCAGGCCGTCCTTCTGCGCCTGGTCCAGGTCCGTGAACTGCTCGGCCGCCGCGATCTGCTTGTCCGCCAGCGTCGTGCGGTACACATCCGGGTAACTCGCCTTCTTCACGGCCTCGTTGAGCGTCGCCTTGTACTCCTCGGGCAGGATGTCGGCCAGCTGCCGGGCGTACTTGCGGTTGAGGTCACGCACCCGCGTGCTGGCCTCGCGGCCCTTGATCATCAGGTCCTGGGCCTTGGCGAACCCGTCGGTCCCCGGTCCGCCCTGCTGGAACGCGCTCGCGACGTCGTCGTACGCCTTGTTCCGCTCGACCAGCGCGCGGTCCAAAGCCTCCTCGTACTCGCTGAGCGTCGGGATCGCCGTGGCCTGCACCTCCGCCGGGAACTTCGAGGACTCCATGATCTCGATCAGGTCCACGCGCTCACCGGACATCATCCCCCGCCCCATCGTCTGGGAGCGGCGGTGCACACGCTCGATCTGCGGCCACCGCTCCGTCTGCGCCGGCGTCAGGATCAGCTTGAAGTCGGCCAGGAACTGCTCCTCGACCGCCTTGCGCTCCGTCCGCAGGCTCTGCATCGACCCGCGCACCTCTTCCCACACCTTGGGATCGCGCGTGTCCTGGAACTTCTCGCGGACCTTGTCCATCTCCTTCTGAACCTTGGTCGACTTGGCCCGGAACTGCTCCTGGTACCCCTCCAGCAGCGTCTTGGCCGCCTCCTTCTGGTCCGTCGACAGCCCCGCCACCTGCGAGAACTGCTCGATCTCGCGCGACGCCACGGGCGCGGAGAACATGTCCCCCATCAGCCCGCGCATCCCGCCCCCGCCCCCGCCCGGCCCGCCGCGGCCGCCGCCGCCCCCTCCCGGCTGCGCAAGGCAGTCCGCCGCGCCCAGGGTCAGCACACCGACAGCGCCGGCGAGGATCGCCGCACCTACACGCACCTTGAACCCGCCCAGAAGAGAGCGCATCGATCACTCCTTTGGAAACCCCATGCCAGCCTTTGGAAATCCCATGCCAGCAAGGGCAGACCGCCCCCGACAGGATGATAACGCCGGCACCCCGCGCTCATTGCACGGGGAGTCCCGACCATTTGAATGCTCGTGCGTGTTCGTGCGGTGTCAGGCACTGAAGGCCATCGACCCCGTCCCCGACGGACCGCCGACTCCCGCCGCCCGCTCCTGGCCGACCTTCTTCATCAGGAGCACCCATGTCTCGCGCTCGAACTCCAGCCGCCGGATCGCCTCGTCGCAGTGAGACAGGCTCTTGGAGATGCTCGCCTCCAGCAGCTGGTTGTATATGAATACGTACAGAGACCGTACTTTTTCCGCCAGGTCCGCGTCCGGCTCGGTCCGGATCGTCACGATCAGCTCGGTCACGATGTTCCGGCACTGCGAGAGACCGTTGAACATCGCCTCGTAGTCCCGGCGCTCCAGCCCCTCGCGGCCCTGGCAGGCGAACTTGATCGCCCCGTCCAGGAGCATCAGGCGCAGCTCCTCCGGCGAGGCGGTCATCACCTTGGAGCGCAGGTAAGAGTTGGCTGTGGAAGCGGTGTTGGTCATGGCAAGCAGAGCTATCGGAATTCGGGGCGCCGGTCTTCAGCGGCCGGTCCGTTCGGGCTACCCGATGCTCGAGAGCGCTGACTGCTGCTGCTGGAGCTGGGCGATCGCCTGCTCCATCCGCGCGAACTGGGCTTGGAGGATGGTCTGGCGGGCCGACAGGCGGTCGTTCATCGTGCTGATGCGCTGGTTCTGCGCATCGATCAGGGTGTCGGTCGCCTTCTTCTTGGAGGTCCATACCCCCCCGGTGCTGTCGATGTACCGCTTGGCCAGCTCCTCGACCTGCCCCACCACGCCCAGCGAGCTGAACGTGTTCCCCGCGTTGGGGTCGATCGCCGTGATCCCGTTGCCCAGGTCGACCTGCCCCGAGGTGTTGTCCTGCACCCGGGCGGTGAAGAGCGCCTCGACCGACTTGGGGTCCTTGGCCAGCGCCTGGCGGAAGCGCTCGCTGTTGAGCGTCAGCGTCCCGCCCGAGCCCACCTCCACCCCGACGTCCGCGAGACGTCGGTAGATCCCCGTCACGTTCCTGGTCGGCGCCTCGATCGTGTTGAACAGCGAGACGCGCAGCGCGCTGGTCGTCCCGTCGCCCAGCAGCGGCCCCTTGGCCTGCGTGTCGGCGTTGTAGCTCTGCTGCTGGTCGATCCGCGTGATCGCCGTGTTGAACGCGTCCAGGAAGTCGTTGACCTCCTGCTCGATCCCCGCCGAGTCGCTCGACACCGTCACCGCCGCCGGCGTCGCGCTGGCCGACTTGAGCTGCACCGTCACACCCGAGATCACGTTGTCCAGCGTGTTGCTCGAGCCCGTCAGCAGGATCGCCTTGGCCGGGTCCGAGGCCCCGAAGAACACCCGCGAGTCCTCGCCCTTCTCCAGCGTGCTCAGCGACAGGTCGAACGAACCCGTGTCCACCAGCACGCGCCCCGAACGGCCCGTGGTGGTCGCCGTCAACGAGAGCCGGTACGGCGAGGAGCCCGAACCGTCCTTGATGATCGTCGCGCTCATCCCCACGCCCGCCTCGTTGATCTTCTTGGCGACCGCGTCGAGCGTGTCGCCCACCGAGAACGCCACCGACCGCTCGAACGAGCCGTCGATCCTGTTGTCGGCGTTGAGCCCCGTGGCCTGGCCCGCGAACTTCATGGCCCCGGCGACCGTGCCCGTCTCGTCGGAGATCTTGATCTTCAGCGTCCCCTTGGGGCCGGTCCCCACGTCCTCCTCGATCACCACGCCGTCCCCGTTGTCGTTGATGCGGGCCTTGAGCTTGAGGTTCTTGCCCGAGGCCTGCGAGTTGATCTCGTCGATCAGCTGCCCGACCGTCTTGGTGTCCTCCCCCACGTCGATGACCGTGGTGGCCCCGAACCCGTCGGTGATGCGGAACTTGCCCGTCCCCACGCCCTTGCCGCCGTTGAGCGTCGTGAGCTGGGTCGCCCGCGCGATGTAGCTGTGCTGCAGGTTGCCGCTGTCGACGCTCGACGCCGAGACCCCCGCCGCGCCGGTGGAGATCCCCAGCGACTCGGCGGAGTTCACCCCGTCGGTCCCCTGGATGATCAGTTTCGAGGCCGTCGAGCCGGTGTTGTCGGTCACCACCAGCCCCGTCCCCTTCTCGTTCACCTCCACGCTAATCCGCGGCTTGCCGTTGGTCCCCGTCCCCGAGGCCGCCTGGATGTCCGCCGCGATCTGCGAGAGCGTCCCGTCCGTGTCGATCGTGATCGCGAAGTTCGTGCCGTCCCGCGCCGTGATGTCCAGCACCCCGTCGCCGGCGATCCCCCGCCCGCCGTTGATCCGGCTCGCCAGCGTCGTGTTCAGCCCCGCGAACACGCGCGTGCCCGAGTACGTGCCGCCCCCGAACACCCCCGACGTGAGCCCCAGCTCCGCGACCGTCCCGTCGTGCAGCGTCGGGTTGTCCGCGAACTGGATGTCCGTCACCGTCCCGCCCGAGTCGGAAATCTGGATCCGCTGACCGTCGGCCGAGACCTTGGCGCGCACGTTCGTGAACCCCGCCGCGTCCAGTGCGTCGTTCATCCGCTTGAGCACCCCGCCCACCGTCGAGACCGTCGTCTCCTTGAGCACCTGCTTGCTGTCCTTGGTCTCGTAGATCTCCCCGAGGTTCACCTTCACGTCCGTCGTGTTCCCCGCCACCGTCAGCTTCATCGACATGTTGTACGCGCCGGTGCCGGCGATGCTCGTGATCGCCACGCCGTCGCCGTCGTTGAGCGCCGCCAGCGTCGAGTTGGCCGACATCGCGTACACCGTCGCGCCCGCCAGGACCCCCGACCCGTTGGACGTCCCGGCGATCCCCAGGCTGTCGGCCGTCGTGTATCCCGTCCCGTTGGAGACCGAGAACGCCGTCCCCGACTGGCTCGTCAGCACGATCTTGCCGTCGCGCACCGACGCCTTCACCCCCACCACCCCGTTGCCGTTGATCGCGTCGAGCACCTCCGACACCGTCGCCGCCTTCGACAGGTCCACCGTCGTCGAGCTGCTCCCCTGCGTCAGCACGATCTTGCCGCGCGACACCCCGTCCCCGGAGTTCAGGTCGCTCAGCGACACGTCGCGGTCCAGCCGCGCCTGCGTCGACTCGAACGTGAACTCGCTGGCCCCGATCCCGGTCGCCGAACGGTCCGCGAAGCCCCGGCCGAGCATCTGCTGCGTGCTCACCAGCCGGTCCACCAGGAACTGGTACGTCCCGGGCTGGGCCGTCGTCGTCGAGGTCGCCGTCAGCACCGTCTCGTCGCTCGAGGCCGCCGTCGTCAGGTTGAACGTCTTGTTCACCCGGAACGCCGCCGCCGCGTCACGCAGCGTCGCCAGGCGCGAGTTGATGTCCAGGATCGCCGTCTGCTGGAGCTGGAGCTGCCCCAGACGGTTCTGCGCGATCTGGATCGGCCGCGCCTCCACCGCCAGGAGCTGCCGGATCAGCTTGCCGGTGTCGATCCCGCTGAAGGGCCCGACCGTTGATGTGATTCCGCTCATGCACTTCTCCTGGGGCCCCGCGACCCCGCACTCCCACGCCACCGCCCTCTCGGCCGGTCGCGCACCGACAGCCGCGGGCTCGGGCCCCGAACCATCTCTCTATCGGTCGATCCCCACCCCGTCCGCAACCCTGATGCCGACCCCGACCGCGCAAAGTCTGCCCGTAGCCGCCCACATCCGTCCAGATCCGCCCAGTCCGATCATCCCGGTCATCAAACCCCGCCGTCCGGTCGATCACCTTGCGGTCGGGTTCATAGAACCCGGCTATGGTCCGGGAACGAATCGCGTGAGCCCGCGCCGCGCACCGCTCGTACAGAACTCATGGGATCCCACTAACGCATGCCCGCTGCCGATACCAAGCTCAGGCTCGTCGTCGGAGCAACCTCCGGCCTTGTCGGCGTGACCGCCATCGCCACCGCCGGACTGGCGTTGATCGCCTCCATCAAGCCCGCGTGGTTTCTGTTCGGGTTTGAGGCCATCCTCCTGTTCCCCGTTGTGATGGGGCTGCTGTTCTTCAGGCGCAAGTGGGACGACCCCACGGGCCTGGGCTTGGGCTGCCTGGCCGGCACCCTCTTCTGTGCCTCCACGCTCGCCTACCTCAGTGTCGCCCAGGGCAGGCTCGGCACCGTCGATGGCCCTGTCGGCCAGATCAACCTCCGCCCGTGGCTGGCGTTCCGGGTGCTCGCGGCGCTGGCGATCGGCGCTGCGGCCGTCCGCATGGCGCTGGGCTCCGAACGAGATCGATGGGTGAACCTGGCCCGCGGCGTGGTGCTCGGCGCGGTTTCGTTGGGGATCGCCGCGGCGCTCTACAAGTTCCGCGCCTCGATCATGCCCGCCGGCGAGGACTCCGTCAGCTTCCCCCGCATCGGCGCGGCGATCGTCGCCGGCGTAGTGATGCTCGCCGGCCTTTGCGCCGCGGTGCACTTCACCATGAATGCCTTTGATCGCCGGGTCCCCGCCCCGAGCCTGCCCCCCGCGTGATCAGCCGCGCCACGCGCGGTCACCGCAGGCGTCGCGGATCGTCCGCGGGCTTGCCGTCCGCGTAGCCCCAGACCGTCACCTTGATCCGCCGCACACCCCAGGCCCTGGCCTGCGCGTGCGTGGGGAAGAGCACATCCAGCCGGGATCCCTTGATGCGCCCGCCACAGTCCAGCACGGGCACGATGCTCTCCTGGTCGTACCCCGGGATGCTCAGCATGCTGCCGTACTTCAAAAGACGCGGGTCGGCCGCGACCAGCCTCCAGGCGTTGGTCGAAACGTCGTGCAGGGTCGCCGTCACGCCGTCGGCCGACTCGCCGCAGGACCGGCTGTCGGGCGAGTAGGCCGTCACGGTCATCCAGATCTGCCGCGCCGGACGCACCGGACGCCCGTTGAACCACCGGGTCTGCGGGTCCGCCGATTCCGCCCGGCTCGGGCCCGTAAGAGCCGGAACCGCTTCCTCGATCGCCGACGCCTCGGCCTCCACCACGGGAGCCGGGTCACTCCCGACGGTTCGGTCGTTTGCCGGGACCCGGTCGATCGCCGTCAGCGGCGGCATCGAGACGGCGGCGAGCGGCGGGGCGTACCGGACCTCCTTGGCCCAAATCGCCGAACCGGCGACCACGATGGCAGCAAAGGCAAAGCCCCCGGCCTCGAGCGCCAGCCTGCGAAGACGAAGCTGGCGCTTGACCACGCCCAGTGCGCGTTCCGGCATCTGCATCCAATGTGCTCCCACCATGTGCCGCCGAATTGCAGCATCCACCACAGATACTGGCGGCCCGACTCCGGGAGACCGAGCCACACGACACCCCTATACCACCACCACAAGTTTAGCACGTCCCGGCAATTACGCCCCGATTGCGGTCCTCTCCCCCCTTGGCATACACCCCAATTGCATTCATGACTTGCATATCTGTTACAAGCGGACCGTGGTGGCGTCATCCTGGCAGTGTGCGCAAGCACCTTGGCAGCCCATTCCACTTCGAGGTAGGCGTCCATGGCCCCAAACACGCCCTTCAAACCCCATGAAATCACCTGGAAAGCCGTGGTCTGGTTGGCGCGCCGCGTGCACTCGGGAGGGCACGGGAGCGTACATTTCATAGGACGGAATGTAGGTATCCGTTCGGGAGCTTGCGACAATGGTCCGGCTGATCAACAACTTCAAGACCGCGATCCTGATGGGCAGCCTGATGGGGCTGTTCCTTCTGGTGGGCTCGCAGTTCGGCCAGGGCGGGATGATCTTCGCGCTGATCTTCGGCGGCATCTCCAACCTGGTCGCGTGGTTCTTCTCCGACAAGATCGCGATCGCCGCGATGCAGGGCCGGGAGGTGACCCGGGAGACCGGGGGCCGGCTGTACGCGATCGTGGATGAACTCCGCCAGCGCGCGGGGCTGCCGATGCCGCGCATCTACATCTGCCCGCACGAAGCGCCCAACGCCTTCGCGACCGGGCGGTCACCCCGGAGCGCTGCGGTCGCCGTCACGCAGGGGGCGCTGCAGCTGCTCAACGAGGAGGAACTCCGCGGCGTGCTGGGGCACGAGCTGGCCCACGTCAAGAACCGCGACACGCTGACCAGCTGCGTCGCGGCGACCATCGCCGGCGTGCTCGCCTACGTCGCCCAGTGGGGCTGGATGTTCGGCTCACGCGATCGCGACAGCAACCCGCTGGTGGGCCTGTTCACGTTCCTGATCGCCGCCGTGGGCGCGGCGATGATCAAGGCGACCATCTCGAGGTCGCGCGAGTACGTGGCCGATGCGGATGGCGCCAGGATCGCCGGCTCGCCCGATGGTCTGGTCTCGGCGCTCCAGAAGCTCGACCACTACGCCCACCAGATCCCGCTGGTGCAGCCCAACCCCGCGCAGAACAGCCTCTTCATCATCGAACCCTTCGCGGGCGGCGGGCTGGTGAGCCTGTTCGCGAGCCATCCGCCGACGGAGAAGCGGGTCGCGGCGCTGCTGTACGGGCGGTAGCCCGTGCCGCGAAAAAAACGTCGACATCACCGGTGCGACACGAGCACGCCGATCAGCACCGCCAGCGCGATCGCTGCAAGGATGCTCAGCACGATCACCAGCGCCAGCACATCCTCACGCATGCCGTAGTTGGTCCGCAGCGGGTCGAAGTCCAGCGCGGCATCCCCGGCCTTGGCCGACGACGGGCGCTTGAGTCGGATGCGGGAGTTGTCGAACTTCTCGACCAGGATCCACCCCGCGCGGGCCTCCTGCGCGAGGGCATCGTTCAGGCGATCGGGCTTGCGGAACGCGCCGGTGGATGATCGCAGGATCTTGAATTCCCATCCCTGGTCGAGTTCGCTCGGGGTGTAGCCCGTCATGGTCTCTTCCTCCTCGCGTTGACGGCGGATCGCGGCCGCCGCTGCTGCCGCTCCCGCCGCTCCGGCTGCTCCGCTCATGGAAGGCTCCTTTTCAGGCCCGGGGTCTCAGGCCGTGCCCGGCCCGGGTGTGTGCTGCGGCGTGTGCTCGCACGATCGGCAGCGAAATGGTACGCGAACGCAGTGTTCGAGCGACTGGAGAGTGTTTCAGGCGCTGGTTCAGTCTACAAGGCTCGTGGCACAGCCGTCCCGGCTGTGTCTACCTCATCCAGTCCAAACCGAACCGGTGCCCTGTTTCAGAACCTTGGAGTAGGAGTGGTAAAAGACAGACGAGACGCCCGTCCCACGAGACCGGTAGGGTTCTGAAACAGTCTGTTAGGCCGGTTCGACGCGTGGCCATCACGGATGCGGCCGGAGCAATGCGATCGTCACGATCGCCGCGCCCACGAATAAGACGCTCAGGACAATCGTGATCGCGAGCACCTCCGGGCGCATCCCGTAGGTGGTGCGGTGCGGGTCGAATTCCAGCGTGGAATCGCCGGCGCGGGCGGAGGCGGGGCGCTTGAGGCGGAGGCGAGAGTTGTCGAACTTCTCGACCAGCACCCATCCCGCGCGGGCTTCCTGCTCGAGGGCTTCGCGCATGCGGGCGGGGTTGCGGAACGCCCCCGTCGATGAGCGCAGGATCTTGAACTCCCACCCATCGGCCAGGTCGGATTGGCTGTACCCCGTCAAGGATTCCTCCTCTTCGTGTTGGGCCGCGATCATCGCGGCGGCGGCCCCGGCTGCGCCAGCGCTCATGGCGGGCTCCCGGTCGCGGGCTCGGACGCCCCGGCATCCTGAGGGGCCGCGACACCGTGCGATACCACGCGGGATGATAGCGCCGGCGCCGGGCGAAGGGCCGATCGGCCGGTCGCGTGGACGCTCCGGATTGCACGGCAAAGCACGCGGGATTCGGCATCCCCCAGCGAGGTCCGCACGGGCGCGGAGGACTCCGTGCGGTCGCCAATCGGCGTTGAGGGCACCGTCCCGGCCGCGGGCTGGGGGCGTGGGCATGTGCCAGGGCGTGGTGATCATGCTCGCCGGGGCGATGACGGCGCGGAGGAAGCCGCGCCGGGCGGTGTGAACGACCGAGACTCGCGCGCCCCGCGGCCGCTGGGTGCCCCGGGGTGATTCACCCGATGGAAGGCCCACGGCCAGGAGGCCCGGGCCGGCCGGGCGGTCCGCGAGCTCGAAGCAACAATCCGCCCCGGCGCTGCTTCGTCGCCGGGGCGGAGGAGAGAGGTTCCCGGTTGCTGGCGCCGGTTCAGCGCCGCCGCCGCAGGGCGGTCAGGCCGGCCGAGAGCACCAGCGCGGCCGACGCGGGCGTGGGGACGGGTGCCGAGAGCCCGAAGGCGTAGTTGGTGTCGGCCTTCTGGATGACCAGCGATTCGATCGCTGTGTTGGAGAGCATCGCGAAGCTCATGGTGGGGTTGAAGCCGGTCACGGTGCTCCCGTCGATGATGTACTGGCCCCCCGAGAAGCTCCAGCCGGGCATGTCGAGCTGGTCGGGGTTGCCGGAGTTGCGCCCGAAGCCCCAGGCCCAGCCGGGCTCGTCGAGCCACGCCGAGGTGATGTGGGCGCCACCGGGGGCGTAGGCATCGAGGATGAGGTTCTCGTTGCTCCCCGAGCCGCCGTCGACATCGCCGAAGTTGAAGAACGTGCCCGCGGGGAGGTGCCCGGCGGCGAGCGTCGTGAAGTCGTACGAGGTGGTGCCCAGGTTCACGTTGCTGGTGACCGGTCCGGAGGCCGAGAACGTGCCGATCCAGCCGGGCAGCGCGGGGGAGACCCACGTGCCATCGAAGCTCGTGGGGTGGACGATGTTGCTCAGGCTCGCCGACTGCCCGGTGGGGGGGACCTGGATCGTGCCCGGGAGGAGGATGTGGTTCCCCGAGCCGGTGAGCGGCCCGGCCAGCGCGGTGCCCGCGAACGTCGCGGCGAGCAGGCCGATCGCCGGCGGGGCGGAGCGGGGCAGGGCACGGAAGCGGTTTCGAACGGTCATGGTCAATCTCCTTTGCGAGTTCCCGGGCCGGCGGTGGCCGCGTGCTCTCAAGGAGATTGCGGGGCGGGCGAACGAATCTGGCAGTTCGGCGAGCGGTTTTATCGCTCGCGCGCCGGGCGGGCGCGAGCGGGGGCCGGATCTGAGAGCACCCGCCTCGGTGTTCAGATCTCAAAGCTCTCCCCGCGCACCGGGCGGACCGAGTCCAGCCCCAGCCTGTTCTTCAGCGAGCTGGCCAGCGCCGCCCGGGGGCCGTCCTCGCCGTGCGTGAGGAACGTCCTGGGCCTGCCCGCCGCCAGCGGCGCGGCCCAGTTCACCAGCGTGCTCTGCCCGCCGTGGGCCGACAGGCCGCCGAGGGTGTGGATGGTCGCGTTGACGGCGATCTGCTCCCCGAAGATCCGCACGCTCTTGGGCCGCGAGATCAGCCGCCTTCCCAGCGTCCCGTCCCCCTGGTAGCCGACGAAGACCACGTGCACGCCCCTGCGCCAGAGGTTGTGGCGCAGGTGGTGGACGATGCGTCCCCCGTTGCACATCCCCGAGCCGGCGATGATCACCGCCGCCCCCTTGAAGTCGTTGAGCCGCTTGGAATCATCCGCCGTCACCGAGTACTTCAGCCCCGGGAACTTCAGCAGCTCCTGCTTGAGCGCCATGAGCTTGTGGCTCTCGTCGTCGAACAGGTCCGAGTTGCCCAGGTACAGCTCGGTCGCGGCGATCGCCATCGGGCTGTCGACGAACACCGGCAGGTGGTTGATCTTCCCGTCGCGGTGCAGGCACGCCATGTGGTACAGCAGGTTCTGCGTCCTCCCGACCGCGAACGCCGGGATCAGCACCTTCTCCTGGTCGCGCTCGGCCTCGATCAGGATGCCGGTGAGCTGCTCGAGCGTCTCGGACAGCGGCCGGTGGTCCCGGTCGCCGTACGTCGATTCCAGCAGCAGCACATCGGCCCGCGGCAGCGTCACCGGGTCGCGCAGCAGGGGCGAGCCCGGCACCCCGATGTCCGCCGAGAAGGCGATCGTCCGGGTGATCCCGTGCTCCTGCACCGTCATCTCGACGCTCGCCGAGCCGATGATGTGCCCCGCGTCCACGAACCGCACGGCGATCCCGGGGGCGATCGTCGCCGGCTGCTCGTAGCGCACCGGGGACATCCGCGCGATGGTCGCCGCCACATCCTCGGGCGTGTACAGCGGCCGCACCGGCGCCCGCCCGGCGCGGCGGCGACGCCTGGTCTGGTGCTCGGCGTCGTGCTCCTGCAGCCGCGCCGAGTCCTGCAGCAGGATGTCGGTCAGCGCGATGCTCGCCGGCGTGGAGTGGATCTTCCACGCCCCCGGCAGCCTGCGGATCATCGGTAGGCGCCCGGAGTGGTCCAGGTGCGCGTGCGTGAGCACCACCGCGTCCAGGTGCATCGAGTCCTTCCACGGAAGCTGCCGGTTGAACGTCTCGGCCTCCGGGTATCCCTGGTGCAGCCCGCAGTCGACCATGACGCGGGCGTGCTCGGTCTCGACGATGTAGCACGACCCCGTCACCTCGCCCGCAGCGCCCCAGAATGTGATCTTCACGCGATGCTCCCGCGCCGCGCGGGGGAGCCGGTCGGCGGAGCGCCGGCCGGGCCGCACGGGCCGGGGATGGTAACTCGCCGAACCCCCGCGGGGGGCCCTGGAGCAAACCGGGCGAATGATCGCCGGTCAGTCGGAGTTGAGCACCAGCGGGTACGAGGGCCGCACGAGCGGGAGGATGTGCGGCGCTTCCAGCGGGGTGATCTCGTAGAAGACCATGCCGTTGCACTCGGACCTGAACAGGTGCAGCGGCAGCGCCGGCTCGGGGAGCGGGCGGTCGTACTTCTTCTGGTCCACCACGATGACCACGGGCTGGCTCTGGTACCGGGTCATGATGACCGCGGTCGCTTCCCCGAGCATGCCGTCCTCGTACGCCCAGCCGAGAACTTCCACGCCGGCGGACTGCGCCAGCACCGCTCCCGAGCCGAAGCGGTCCCCCAGGAACTTGGCGAACTGCTCATCGTTCTCGCACACGAACGACGGCCTGAACTTGCGCTTCTCGAGCTTGGCGTACAGCTCCGCGGGACTGAGCGGAGCCTTGCCGCGCGGGGGCTGGACGGCCGGCGCGGGCGGGTTGCTCACGTAGATCGCCGCGGCCCCGGCCAGCCCCACCAGGGCGGCCGCGGCCCACCAGATCGGTGCGCGGCTGCGGCGGGCGGGCCTGGACGCGGTCGAGGGCTCCGCCGCGGCCGGGAGTCCCGGCGCGGTGGGGGCCTCGTGGGCCGAGAAGGGAAGGCTCGCGGGGAGCAGGAGCTGATCGGGGAGCAGCTCGCGCGCGGCCGGGGGCTCGAAGAGGCGCTTGAGGCCGGCCTCGGCGAGCTGGGCCCGGTCGAACTCGGCCCGGAGGGACGGGTCGGCGCGGACGGTCGCCTCGAGATCGGCGCGCTGCTGGTCGTTGAGCCTGCCGTCGAGGTAGGCGTCGAGCAGGTCCGCGAAATTCTCGGGGCGGGAAGTCATGGCGACGTGCTGTCCCCTCCAGGATCGGCGATTCCGGTCGGATTTCTGGGGTGATCCTGTGCGATCAGGTGGGTCCTCAGGGCGCGGCGGGCGCGGTCGACGTGGCTCATCGCGGTCCCCTGCGGGATCCCCAGGACCAGGGCGATCTCCTTGTAGGGGGAGTCCAGGACGATCCTCATCAGCAGGCACGACCTGGCGACCGTGTCGAGCGTGCGCAGGGCGGTGAGCAGCCGGTCATCGAACACGTTCTGGTCCGAGAGCAGGTGGCCGAAGCGTGAGATCGGGGTGCGCTCGGCCGAGGCGGGGTGCGGGGCGGGGGCTGTGGTGGTCGAGTCCATGGAAGCGGGGTCGGCGGCGGAGGTCTTTCGCCGGCGTGTCTTCTGCACCTCGTTCATCGATGTAAAACGCACGATTTTGGCCATCCATGCGATGAAGCTCGAGGACGGATCGAAGTCGTCGAGGCGTTCCAGGGCGATCAGAGCGGCCTGCTGGACGATGTCGTCCGCCGCCGACCGGTCCCCTGTCTCACCGGCCGCGATGCACCAGAGCACCCGCCAGGACTCCTTGAACAGGCGGGCGAACTCGTCCTTCGCCAGCCGGCCGGTCCGGGAACCGGGCGGGCCCTGCGGGGCAGAGGACTGATTCTGATGATGAATGTCCTGAGCTGCCATGATCCTTGCAGTAGCAATCCTCGCCAGCGCGATCCGTGACGGTCAGACCCGCGCGGGCGCGCACCCCCAGCCGCCAGGACCCGGGGTTGATCCTTTCCCACGGCACCATCATAACGGGGGCGGGGCCGGCGCGCGTCCGGGAAGTGGCCGTCGGCGCCCCGGCCGCGCCGGGATGCAAGAAACCGCCGCCCGAGCCACATTGACGGGCAGGGCAGGGCGCGGACCCGTCCGGTCGGCCCCGGGCGCAGTGGGTCTGCCCGGTGCGATCGAGCCGCGCCCGCTGTCATATTGGAGAATCACATGCCTTCACTCGTCCATCGGGCGGTGGCGCCGCTGATCGCCTGCGCGGCGTTTGCCTGCCACGCGGCCGGCCAGTGCACGCCCACCGCGACCAAGTTCTGCGTGACCGTCGGCACCAAGACGGCGAGCAACCCCAACCAGGGCGGGATCAACCTGGCGTGGTACATCAACGGAGTCGAGGCCAAGGTCATCACGCTGGTCCGCGGCCGCACGTACACCTTCAAGATGAACAACGTCTCGGGGATCCACAGCTTCTACATCAGCACCAGCGTCATCGGCCACGGCGCGGGCTTCTGGACCGACGGCGTCAGCCCCACGACCGTGACGGGCAACGCGACCATGACGTTCGCCGTCCCCTTCACCGCGCCCGACCTGCTGTACTACCAGTGCGACATCCACGACCGCATGGGCTGGAAGATCAACATCCTGTGCCCCGCGGACTTCGACGAGTCGGGCTTTGTCGACACCGACGACTTCGATGCCTACGTGCAGGCCTTCGTCGCCGGCAGCGACTCGGCCGACTTCGACCAGTCGGGGTTCGTCGACACCGACGACTTTGACGCCTTCGTGCTCGCCTTCGAGTCGGGGTGTTGAGGGGGAAGACAAGAAGGCACCGGGCATCAGGCACCGGGCACTCGTGAAAGGCACTGCGCGCACGAACGACCGAGCTCCAAACCGCTGCGTTCCGGGTGCCGACGCAGCGAGAGACGGACCGGATGCTGATCCATGAACAAGCCCCGCCGCAACGCGGGGCTTGTTTGCATTGCACCAGTACCCAGTGCCTGATCCCCGGTGCCTTCTCAAATCCCCGGGGCCCGTTCCTAACACCCCGCGATGAACGCGTACGTGAACGCCGTGAAGTCGTCGGTGTCGACAAAGCCCGAGGCGTCGAAGTCGGCCCTGGGCGTTCCCTCGACGAATTCCGCCACGAACGCATCGAAGTCGTCGGTGTCCACGTGCCCGCTGTGATCAAAGTCCGCCGGGCAGGCATCCTCCGAGAACGTCACCGTCCCCGGGGACCACGAGCCGCTCCTGGACCCGCCGTCGGTCGACTCGCAGTACACCCAGTACGTCCCCGGCTCGAGGTACGCCGAGTTCACCACCGCGCTGCCGATCGCCCCGGGCGTGTTGATGCTCGTGGGGATCAGCACCTGGTTGCCGTCCAGCTCCGGCACGCTGTTGAGGTACACCGTCACCCACGTCGGGTCGCCGTCGGGGTCCGACGTCGTCCAATCGACCTGCAGCGTGTCCACCCCGTGCTGGAGCGTGATGTTCCCCTCCGCCGGCGTCAGCGTCTGGATCAACGGCGCAGCGCTCTGGGGCACGTCGAACTCCAGCGCGTAGCTCTGGATCGTCGAGTCCGCCGCCGTCGAGGCCCGCACGTAGTACCAGCCCCGCGCGCGGCCGTTGAGCGGCACCGATGTCACACCGTTGTTACCCGTCACCGGCAGGCCGATCTGCGCGTGGTTGGCGTTGTACATGATCAGCGTCAGGGGCGAACCCAGGTACGTCCCCACGATGCGGTCCTGCGTCGTCCCCGTGCCCGCCAGATAGAACCGGTAGTAGTCCTTCTCGCTGGCCTTGTGCAGCGTCAGCTCGCCCAGCGTCATCACCGGACCCACCGGGCCCAGGTTCGGGCTCGCCGGCTTGCCCACCTCCCGCCCATCAACCTGCGCGAACGTGTCGTCCGGCTCGTACGTGTCGGGCAGGATCGTCGAGTCCTTCGAGAGCACGATCGGGATCCGCGTCGTGTTGTTTTCCCGCGTGATCTCCAGCAGGTGCCCGTCCGGATCCACCGTCGACTCGAGCCAGTAGTCCCCGTCCGGAACGTCGGTGATGTCGATCGACTGGCCCTCCAGGTCCTTGCTGTAGATGTCCATCCACCCCACCGACAGACCCTGGATGGTCGCCCCGCAGTTGCGGAACTCACCGCTCGGGTTGAAATTGGGGAGTGTCTTGTCGTAAATCTGGAGATCGAGGATGCAGAAGCTCGTCTTGGCGCCCTGGGCGACCACATCCCCCACCTCGTCGTTGGGCCCGCGCAGGCGCAGCCGGTAGATCGCCCAGTCCTCGAAGTGGATGTGGCTGTGCTGCGGGTGGTAAATGAACTTGCCGGCCAGCCGGTCCCAATAAGACCCGTCAGTCCGGAATATCCGCTGCATCACATCCCGCGTCCCATCGCCGTTGATGGTCGCCCCATACAGGTACAGCTTGCCGTCCCCGATGTTCGGCGTGCCGTTGGAGAGCCGCAGCAGCTTGCGGCCGCTCTCGATGGTGATCTTGTTGTCGTACAGCTGGCTCAGGCCCGTGATGATGTCGGGCAGCAGGTCGCTCTGCGCCAGGGCGTTGCCGGCGGCGCACGCCAGGCACAGGGTCGAGGCGATCGCCAGGGTTTGCTGCATGAGAGTGATCTCCTCCGGAGGGCCCCTTCCCCACGGGAGAGGGAGCGCCGGGGCACACATTACCAGATCCGACGCGGTCCGCCGAGCGAAAGTGAGTCGAATCCGGGGGTTCGGATTGGTCCAATCCGCCCCCGGGTCCAAGACTGGCGGTGCCCATGCGCGTGCTCATGCTCACGGTCGGTTCGGCGGGGGATGTCCACCCATTCATCGGGGTCGGCCAGGAGCTGATCGCCCGCGGGCACGAGGTCCGCCTGGCCGCCAACCCCTACTTCATGGACCGCATTCGGGGGGCCGGCCTGGTCTTCGAACCGATGGGCACCGAGGACGACTACCTCAAGGTCGTCACCGACCCGCGGCTGGTCCGCCAGTTCGCCAGCCCCAAGCTGATCATCGACGAGCTGATCCACAAGACCGCCGAGCCGACGGTCGAGCTCACCCAGCGGGTGATCAGCCGGTGGAGGCCCGATGTCATCGTGCGCCACCACATCAGCCTGGGGAGCCGCTGGGTCGCCCGGCGGAACGGCATCCCCACCGCGACCGTGGTGCTCGCGCCGGCGTTCTTCTTCTCGCGCGAGGATGCGGCGGTCTACCGCTCGTGGGAGCGCCTGGGCACGCCGCGCTGGATCCAGGAATTCAAGCTCCAGGTCGCCAAACGCATCATGCGCTGGTTCATGGACCGGCCGCTCAACCGCCTGCGGCGGACGATGGGCCTGGAGACGTCCCGGGACTTCTTCTTCTCCGAGGTCAAGGACGGGGACATCACGCTGGGCCTGTGGTCCAAGCACCTGCGCGGGGCCGCGCGTGACGATCCGGAGAACTCGCACATCTGCGGGTACTCGTTCTTCGACCGTTCCCACGGCCGCGAGGCCGACGGGCGCGAGCTCTCTGAGTTCCTCGACCGTTGCCAGCAGCGCGGCAGGCCGCCCATCGTCTTCACGCTGGGCTCGAGCGTCGTGCACCACGCGGGGGATTTCTACGGGATCGCCGCGCGGGCGTGCGCCAACCTCGGGCGCCCGGGCGTGCTGCTGGTGGGCAAAGCCGACAACGCGCCCTCGGGGCTGCCCGAGGATGTGCGGGCCTTCGGGTACGCGCCCTTCTCCGCGGTGCTCCCGCGCGCGGCAGCGACGGTGCACCACGGGGGCGCGGGGACGACCGGGCAGGGGCTGCGGTCGGGTCGGCCGACGGTGATCGTGCCGTTCGTGAACGATGAGTTCGACAACGCCGCGCGGGCCCAGCGGCTGGGAACCTCGCTGACGCTGGGGCGATCCCGGTTTGATGCGCGGCGGCTGGCCGGGTGCCTGGACCGGGCGATCAACGATCGCGAGATGAGGATGCGGGCCGAGGTGATCGGGGGTGTGCTGCGGGTGGAGGATGGGGCGCGCGAGGCGGCGTCGCGGATCGAGGGGCTGGTGGTGCGATGAGCAGAGAACAGTGAACAGCGACCGGGGAGCGGGCATGAAATTCGCATCCGGTGCGTTACGCGGCGCGGCGACCGTCGTTCCGCACTGTAAGAGCGGCGGCGATCACGGACACGCCCGCCGAAGTGAGTGACGGAGGGATCACCTCCGGACCGGCGGGCATCGCGCGGTTTCAATCGTTCATCATGTCCGGAAGAATACGAGGAATGTCATGCAACTCTTCAGCAGAGCGGTGGTGGTTCGTTCCGTCATGGCCTCGGTCCTGCTCGGGCTCGCGAGCGGGCAGGCCCTGGCGCAGCGCTACGTCGATTCGTCGGGCAAGATCCGCAACTACACGACCGGTGGCGTGAGCAGCGGCGGAACGTACGGGCTCATGGACCGGGCGTTTGATTCCCGCGCCACCCCGAACCTGGATCACGATGAGGCCGTGCGCCCTTACCAGGAGCCGCCGTTCACGGACAACCTGCTCCCCGTGTCGGCGTTCGGGCTGAGCTTCAGGGCCAAGGCCTCCGCGAGCATCGAGACGTTCACCAGGCAGGATGCGGCCGGCAATTTCCTCGCCGACGGCTGGAACAGCGCGTTCAGCTCCGCCCGCGTGGTCGGGCTCGCCGGCGTGCTCCCCGAATCGGCCAGCGCCCAGTCGCGCGTGACCGACCCCAAGACCTACACCGTCGGGCCCGGTGAGGACTCCGTGACGTTCGGCGTGACGTTCACGGCCGGCACGCACATGGATGCGGGCGCGGCCGGGCCGGGCGCCTTTGCGGCGACGTCGATCCTGGGGAGCCAGGGCACGGACATGCTCGACGGCTTTGACCCCGATGCGCCCGGGAACCTGTTCAGTTACGCGTGGAACGCCTCGACGGTGACGCCGGGGGTCAGCTCGTTTGCTTTCAACAGCAATCCCGTGCTCGGGCTGGATGATGCGGGGATCCGGGCGGCGTTCCTGGCGAACCTGGTGGGTGTCGACGGCGAGTTCACGCTGGTGAACGACTTTGTGATCCAGATGACGCTCGCGGCCTCGGAGGGCGCTTCGTTCCAGTTCGGCGGCGTGACCGAGTACGACGCCGAGGCCTCGTGCGCCCCATCCCCGGGGGGCGGAGCCCTGGGCGCGATCGGGCTGGTGCTCGCCGGCCGCCGGCGCAGGTAAGTCATCACGGATCGAAGGACGATCGTCGGCCGGGGCCCGAGCCTCCCGCCACGCGGGGGGCTTGGCCCGTTTTGGAGGGCCGGGCGTGTGCGCACAACAAGTGTCTTTCGCACCAGAGCCGTTTAACGCCTCCGTGGCGCGTCCGATCGCGGGAGGCCCCGCGGGCCCGGGTGAGGGCTTGGAATCGATCTGGAGCCATCGTGGTGCATAGCACGTTTTGTGCGCGAAACTGCCGTGTTATCGGGGATTCTGGAGAGTTGGGGCTTGACCTGGCGAGGTGGATCTTGCTTTCACTCATGCTCGAGCCGGCAAGCCGGAGTCGTCACCGCTCGAATCGCTGGCGCATTTCCTGAGCGAGACCTTCGATTCCTGGGAACAACACTCTTGTGGTAAGCCCCGCTTCATGGAGGAACGTCCGGGCGCCATCGATCGCATCCGCCGGCATTCGAACCTGGCGCACGATCTCGGGACCTACCTGTGCTTCCAGCGGCCGCCAGTCGGTCCCATGGACGGTGAATGACCCAGTCTGCGCCTGCATTCGCGGGTTGGCGCGGCTGGGGCACACGGCAACAGGCCCCTTGAACGCGAGTTTGTCGTGCTTCCAATACCCGAGTAGGTCGTCGTAGTCGGGACACGGATGCCCATCGGTCACCTGGCCGAGGTACTTCGGAAGTGCTGTGTCTCTCCCGACCCAATGCCGCTGGTTCAGCAGGTAGGGATGCAGGATCCAGATGGCGGGCTCGCGCGTTTCGGTCGAGTTGATGGCAAAGTACACCGCGACCCCGATGGTCTGCGTCCAGTCCAGAGTTCGCGTAGGCAATCCGTAGTGACGCATGGCAAAGAGCGTGTCCCAGCACGAGGCGTAATCCCCCCGTTCCTTGCCGAGCCTTAGCTGGAAATCGAAGAAGAGGTCGGACTCCAGCCGCAAGACGCGGATCCGCTCGGGTGACGCGGGATTGTGCACCTCGGAACTGCGCGCACCTACGGAATCCAAGGTCGCGTCTCGCATCAATGAGGGTGCGAGGCCGAAGCTCGAATTCGAGTGCCCCCGGTACCAAGGAGGCTCGTAGTCGTGAAAGCCCATGGACTCAACGGTGTCTTGGACCTTCTGCATGAAGCCCGCGAAAGCGATTCTGCTTGCGGTTGTCGCTGGCATGTTCCCTCCGGCATCCGGTGGCGTCAGGGACTGGTGTTGCGGAACGCCGCGGGCACGAACTCCGCATCGCTGCTCTCGCGGATTGCCAGTTCGATCTGGGCCTGCATCACATCCAGCGGCACGGGGTGCTGGTAGTCGTCCAGGACATCGCGGAGGGCGATCTCGGGGGTGGCGTTGGGCGTCGTGCGGGTGGTGCGGTAGACCTTGACGGCGATCGCCTCGGCAGCGCCGGGGGTGAGGAGCCTGGGCATCAGTTCGCGGAGAGTTTTGAGGGAGGAATCCTCGAGCGTGGTGCCGCGGCGAGCGCACAGGCCGCGGATGAGGTTGAAGGATTCTTCGGGCGTGGTAGTGGGCAGGAGGGGGATCTTGACATCGACGCGGCCGGGGCGTTTGAGGTCGACCTCGATGAGGTCGGGTCGGCTGGAGGCGAGGATCCAGACGATCTTGCCGCGGTTGCGGGTGTTGGACATCTCCTCGGCGATCATCGAGTAGACGCGGCCGCCGACGCCCGAATCCCCCGAGTCGGCGGTGCGCTTGCCGAGGGCTTGGTCGGCCTCATCGATGAAGACGTAGCAGCGGTTGAGGGCGTGGAGGAGGCGGAAAATGGTCTCGAGGTTGGCCTCGGTGGAGCCGACCCACTTGTCGCGGAAGTTCTTGAGCTTGACGACCGGGACGCCGGCCTCGCCGGCGAGGCACTCGACCATGAAGGTCTTGCCGGTGCCGACGGGGCCGCAGAAGAGGTAGCCCATCGGCAATGCTTTGAGGTCGTTCTGCCGCCAGAGGTCGATGTCCTGGCGGAGCCAGGATTTGACCTTCTCCTGGCCCTGGAGCATGTCGAGGGAGCGGTCGGACTGCACGAACTCGATGAGCCCCGCGGCGTCGTTCTCGATGATCTGCTTCTTGAGGTCGACCAGGTCCCTGGGGGTGATGGGCTGCTTCTTGTGCTCCCGGGTCTTGAGCATGCTCTCGACGGCGTGCATGGTGGCGCCGGCCATCGCGGCGGCGGGGGTTCCGAGATCGGTCGCGAAGGGTTTCAAGGCGGTGGGGTAGGTGGGGGCGACGATGCCGAAGGCGCTGCGGAGGTCGTCGGCCGAGGGGAGCGGGACCTGGAGGCGGGCCGCGCGGGGGTTGTTGACGATGAGCTGGTGGAGGTCGCTGAGGTTTTCGGTGATCAGGAAGCTGGCCTGGGGGGCGGCGGCGAGCGCGGGGTCGCTGGCCCACTCGCGGATCTGGCTGGCCAGGGCGGAGAGGTCGTAGTTGAAACCGCCGCGGAAGGCGGGGGCGATCAGCGAGGCCGAGCGTAGGAAGACGGCGATCTGGGCCTGGGGGCGGCCGAGCTTCTGGAGGTTGGAGCTGTAGCGGAGGAAGGCGGTGATCCAGTCGATCGCGGCGCGTGGCTCGCGGGGGAGTGACTGGGTCTGCTTGAAGGTGGGCCACTGGGAGACGAGCTCACCGCCCTTGTCGACGCGGATTCCGGCGGCCAGGTCGTAGGTCAGGACGGCATCAAAGCGCGGGAGCAGGACGCGGACGAGAAAGTCGTTGATCGAGCCGAGCTCGGCGGCCCCGGGGAGAGGGATGACGAGGCGATCCGAGACGTTGCCGTGGAGGATGAACTGGCTGGCGGCGTTGGATTCGTAGAGGGTGATGAGCTCGGCGGCCCAGGCCGGGAGCGGGGGCGCGGGGGGATGCGGGGGGGTGCTCGTGGGGGTCGCGGGGGCCGGCGCGGAAGGAGCGGGGGTGGTGGGGGTGGGGGTGGGGGTGGTCATGGAGATCCTCCCGAGCGCTGCTCCTGGAACGCGGCGTCGAGGTCCAGGATCATCTGGCCCGACGAGCCGAAGGCGGTGGGGTCCAGGAGCTGGCTGGCCAGTTCGATGTTGCCCGAGATCGCGGTGGGTGTGCCGCGGAGGGTGGCCTCGTCGAGGGCCAGGTCGACCTGCGTGTCGATGCGTCGGAGGTCGCTGTCGATCTCGCTCATGGACTGGCGTCGGCGGCCGGCGTTGTCGAGGCGTTTCTGGAGCAGTTCGAGGGTGGCCTTGCGTGAGACGCGGTTGGAGGGGGTGAGCGCGTCGGAGTCGAGCTCCTTCTGGATGTCGGCCATCTCGCGGCGGATCGACTTCTCGTCGGTCTCGAGCGCGTGGTCAAGGAGGGCTTCCCTGGCGATCAGGAGCTTGAGGAAGAGCCACTGGAGCTGCTCGAGGGACTGCGCGTTGGTTTTGCAGACGAACTCGTCGACCTGCTGGGAGCGGTAAATCTCGATGAGCCGGGCGCACTTGCGTTCGAGGCCCTTGAGATGGTCGAGCGAGGGCGGGTCGAGACTGCGGATGAGTTCTTCCTTCTTGGCCTCGACGAAGGCGGTGCGCTGGCCGGAGCCCTGGGCATCGACGCGGCGCTGGAACCGCCGGTTGGAGGCCAGCGCGGTGACGAAGGCTCCAATGAGTCCGGCGCCCAGCAGGAGGAACCCGGCGTTTCCGGCGATCCCGAAGATGAGGAAGCACACAGCGAGGATCGGGTTGATGGGCACGGCGCCCAGCAACGGGATGCGGGGTCGAACCCACCAGGCGGCCTTCAGGTACCGCAGCATGGATCCTCACACGTGCGATCGGGTGGTTGTGGGGTGGTGTGCGGGAATCGGGCAGGACTTGTAGACACGGGCCGGACGCCTGTGGCACTGGAGGGGGTAGATGTTGTAGACACAGGCCGGACGCCTGTGCCACGAGATGGTGTAGGGCGGGCCATCAGTTCTTCTCGGCCTGGGGCTCGGCGGCGGCCGGTCCCATCGTCTTGGAGGCGGGCGCCGGGGTTGCGGAGGAATCGAGGGCGATCCCTTCGGCGGCGGCGAAATCGGCGAGCGCCTGGTCGGCGAGGGCTTTCTGCTCGGCCTCCTTGAGCTGGACATCGCCGAGGTTCATGCTGTCCTTGGCGACCCGGAGTCGGCCGGCGGCTTTTTCCTTTTCCTCCTGGACCATGCCGTGGAGGCGGTCGAGGGTGTCGCCCGAGCCGCCGATGGTGGTGACCATGCCCGAGGCCATCTCGGTGAGTTCGGCCATGGCCTTCTTGACCTTGAGGTCGGAGAGGTCGCGCTTGAGGGACTCGATCTTGGTACGGGCGGCGTTGATGGAGACATCGCGGGCGGCGACCAGTTCCTTGTAGGTCTTCTCGGCGGCCTCGAGCTGTCCACGGTTCTCGATGAGTTCGCGCTGGACGGTCTGGAGGCGCAGGGCCATCTGGCCGGCGGCCTCGCGGTTGCCGACCTTGAGGTTGGCGGCGGTCTTGGCGCGCAGGTCGCGTTCGTCGGATTCGAGCTTGCGGACCTGGGACATGAGTCGCTCGGCGAGCCCGGCGTGGGCGGCCAGGCCCTGGTTGTACTGGCCGATCTGCTTACGGAGGTTCTCCTGCTCGACCTCGAGGAGAGCTTCGGGGTTGCCTTTTTCAAGGCCGGAGATGAACAGGCTGAAGAAGCCGCGGATGAGGTTCGAGAGTCTTCGGAACACGGGGGAGTCTCCGGTGGTTCGCGTGCGGGAGCTGATCTTACCGTGCGGGCCCGCGCACGGGGCGGGCGGTCCCTGGGGGATGGTCAGCCCGGGCCGCGGTTGCGCTGCCAGGCGAGCAGGAGGTTGGTGACGACCTCGGCGGGCGGGACCTCGCAGACATCGGTGAGGTCGATCCTGACGCCGTAGCTCTCGAGCTGGGTGAACTGGCTGTCGGGTGTCTTGATGGGGACGGTGACGTTGGCGGGCCGGAAGCCGTGGACGACGGCCTGGGACTGGGCCGGCTCGCTCAGGAGGTAGGCGAGGAACTTCTCGGCGGCCTGCCGCTGCGGGGGGGTGCTCCAGGGGACGTTGAGGATGTAGTAGGGGTTGTCGTTCCAGGCGTTGCGGGGCGGGTAGATGATGCGGAGCTTTCCCCAGCGGCCTTCGGCGTTCTTGAGGTACTCCATGGCGGTGTTTTCGTAGACCAGCAGGCAGTCGTAGGTGCTGGGCCCGCGCTGGACCATCTCGTTCATCATGTTGCCGGTGCTGTTGGAGAGGCCGGAGACCGCCGCCTGGAACTTGCGGATCCACTCCTGGAACTTGGGGTCGGTGATGTCGGCCATCGAGAGCCCGCGGCTTTTGTTGAAGTAGTCGTACCCGAGCAGGACGAGGGCCATGAGGCCGCTGTTGGACTGGTTGGGGTGGGTGTGCCCGAACTTGAAGAAGCCCCACTCGGCCTTGTCGGCGATCGTTTTCCAGCCTCCCGGATCGGCCAGCGCCTGCCCGAGGGTCTTGAAGTTGACCTCGCCGTACTTGGTGATGAACGCCTGGTAGCGTTCCTCCCACATGACGAAGGCCATGGGTGTGAAGGCGATCGGCTCCTCCTTGGCGATCGGGTTGGCGCCGGCGTTTCTGAGTTCCCATTCGCCGACGAGGTTGTGGCGGTAGAGGGAGCTGGCGGGGGACCAGACATTGATCTTGGTATTGCCCTTGAGGACCTCGTTGGCGCCCTCGATCGAGCCCAGGGGAATGAGGTCGACGGCGATCTTGCGGCCGTCGGGGGTCTTCTTCCATTCGTCGACGGCCCAGGTGAGCCAGCGTTTCTTCTCGGTGCCGTAGGCGATCCCGATGGTGACCGAGGGCGTCGCGGTTGCGTCGGTCGCGTCGCCGGGCGAAGGAGCGCGGGGGTTGGTGTTGGCGGGGCCGTTCGAGCCGCCGGGGCCGGGCTGGGAGCCCTGGCCGGCACCGCCGCCCAGTGCGCCGGGCCTGACGAACAGGAAGTAAGCTCCCGCGAAGCACGCGACCAGGATGGCGAGCACGAAGAACTTGCCCAGGCCGGTCAGCTTTGCATCATCTGCCATCGTCTATCCCCTCCCGCGGATGAGTCCGGACGGCTCGCGGCGCGCCGGTGGGTCGATCAGAAGAACGTGGCGATCTCCTTGAACACCTGGCGGATGTTCTCGGGAGTGCCTGTGTAGTACTTGGCCTGGGTCTGGTCGGAGATCTTCTCGAGGACTTCCTTGACGGCCTTGGAGCCGTAGCCGATTGTGAAGATCCGGACGGAGGTGGTCTCCTCGTCGGACCTGACCTTGTTGAGGAGCGCTTCGAGCTTCAGGGCGCTGTCGGTGTCGGCGCCGTCGGTGAGGACGACGATCGCGGTGATCATGTCGCGCTGCTTGAGGGACTGGAGGTAGTCGAAGGCGACGGAGACCGAGTCGTAGAGGGCGGTGCCGCCGTCGGCGATCAGGCCGCTGGTGATCTGCCTGGCATGCTCGCGCTGGTCCTTGAGCTGGACGGACTGGAGGGCCCAGCGCGGCTGGCTGCTGAAGGGAAGGATGGAGAAGGTATCCTCGGCGCCCAGGAGGTCGATGAGGGTCGCCGCGCCCTCGCGGGCGTTGGTCATCTTCTGCTCCTGGCGCATGCTGCCGGAGCAGTCCATGACGAGCACGACGTGGGCCTTCTTCTTGTTGACCTTCCAGAGGTCCAGCACGCCGCTGATGACATCGGCGCCGGGTGTCTCGAGGACGGTGGTGGGTTCCTTGGGGTCGATGCCGTGGGCGGTGTCGATGGGGGCGGTGAGGGGCACGGAGACATCCGACGGTCGGAACCCGGACTTCATCGCGGCTTCCTGCTGGGGCCTGTCGAGCAGGTAGGCGATGTAGGCCTTGGCCGCGTCGCGGTGATCCTGGGTGACCCAGGGGCGCTCGACGATGGCCACGGGGTGCTCGCTCCAGAAGGTGCCTTCCTTGGGGTAGATCGCGACGATGGGGAAGGCCGGCTGGTACTTCGTGCGGTCGTAGGACTCGATGACCATGTTCTCGTAGAGCACGGCGGCCGAGAGGTACTCGGGGCCCGAGGAGAAGAGCTTTCGGCCGAAGAAACCGGTGGACTCTCCGTAGTGGACGATGGAGCCCTGGATTCCGGCCATCGCCTTGCCGACGGCAGGGTTGGCGAGGTCTTCGAGCGTGAGGCCGGCGACCTTGCCGGCGCCCCAGTAGGCCTGGGCGATCGCGGCCATCAGCCCGCTGTTGGAGTACTCCGGGTGGGTGTGGCCGAAGCGGAACTGTCCCCACTGCGGGAAGCCGCGCGAAGTCCAGCCGTTGGGGCTGGCGGTCAGTTCGAGGATGTCGCTCCAGCCGATGGGCTTCTTGCCCCAGCCCAGTGCTTCGGCCATGGGCTTCCACATGGCGATCACCACGGGCGAGAGCACAAGGTCCTGGGTCTGGCCCACGAGCGGTGAACCCATCTTGGCCTGGGAGCGGGCGTTGCCGAGCTTGATGAACGCGGCCGATGCGGGGCTGATCAGGTGGGCCTCGAGGCGGCCTTCGAGGGTTTCATCGACGCACTCGCCCGAGCCCATCGCGTGGGCATCAACGGCGATCACCTTGCCGGACGATGACTTGTGGCGCTCCTGGTTGAAGCGGGCGGTGACTTCCTCGATCCAGGTTTTCTTCTCCGAGCTGTAGGGGAAGACGAGGGTGAGAGTGTCTGCGGAAGGCTTGGTGGTTTGCTTGGGAGGGGTCTTTGTTCCGGCCGGCGCCTGTGGCTGGGGGGGCGATTGCTGCCCGCACCCGGGCGCGAGCAAGAGACCCGCGGCGGCGACCGCCAGCAGCCCGCTCAACAGGCTTGTCAATAGGCCTCCTGAGAGGCGAGCTCCCAACGCACGCACGAGCAATCCAGTCATGGCGGCTCCCCTGTGTCGGTTCTGCGAAGTGCGCGAGCACCAAGCATATCCCGCCAAGCCGCCAATACCGTTCGTGAACCGTGCCGGACGGTTCCATTGGCTCCGCCGCGGCTCTGCGCTACTTGATCGGGACGAGGGCCAGGGAACGGAGGTTCATGACGGCGAGCCCGGGTTTGGAGGAGGCCTTGACGGCGACCTCGGCGCGGCCGCCGGGGAATTCGATCTCTCCGAGGTTGATGGTGGTGTACTTCTGCCAGCCTTCGGTGCCGGCGACCTCGCCGGTGAGCAGGGAGGAGCCGATCGAGACGCTGAAGGCGGCGCCGGTGGATCCGGGATCGCAGCCGTAGACCATGTCGACGCGGTAGCGGCCGGGGGCCAGCCCGCCGATGGGCCAGCGGACGCTGGCGTTCTCATCCATCCAGAAGCCGATGTTGGCGTCGTCGCCCTTGCCCTCGAGCTTGATGGAGTTTCCCTCGAGGATCGCCTCGGAGGCGGTGAGGGTGAGCGAGCCGTCGGGTGAGGGTGTGAGGGGGATGGGGACGATCGCGGGGAGGCCGTCGATGTCGACGGCGATCACGGTGCTGAAGGGGTCGGGCTCGGTCTTGGGGAGGTTGAGGCGCCAGCCGGTGGGCTCGCGGGCGGCGGCGAGCGGCCCGCCGCCGGCGAGCATCCTGGCGCTGCGGACGGTGTTGAGCAGTCCGGGGATGTGGAGGGTCCCGTCGGCGGGCCAGTCAAAGACGTGGAGGTAGAGGGTGCCGGGCTTGGTGGTGCAGCGTCCCCAGGGGAGTGATTTGAAGGGGCTGGCGCCGGCGCCGTGGATGCTCTGCTCGTTGATCTTCATCCAGCGGGAGATCTCGGCGAACCGTTCGATGCTGGGCTGGGGGATGAGTCCCTCGGCGGTGGGTCCGACGTTGAGCAGGAAGTTGCCGCCCTTGCTGGTGGTTTCGATGAGCATGCGGACGAGCGTCTGGGGGGACTTCCAGTTCGAATCGCTGGTCTTGAAGCCCCAGGTGTCGTTCATGGTCATGCAGGATTCCCAGTCGCGGCCGCCCAGGCCGGTGGCGGGGATCTCCTGCTCGGGGGTGCCGAAATCGCCGGGGAAATCGCCGTCGGCGGTGTTGCCGGCCATGCCCTGGCGGCCCTTGCCGACGCGGTTGTTGACGATGGTCCAGGGTTGGAGGGTTCGGCAGAGGGTGTAGAGGTCCTTGCCCATGTCGTTGGTCCAGTTGGGATCCCACTCGCCATCAAACCACATCGCGCCGATGGGGCCGTACCTGGTGAGCAGCTCGGTGACCTGGGCGCGGAGGGTCTGGACGTACTTGGGGTAGGTTTCGGCCTTCTGGGCGTCGGGGTGGTGCCAGTCCCAGATGGAGTGGTACCAGCACATGCGCACGCCGTGGCGGGCGCAGGCGGCCGAGAGCTCTTTCATGATGTCGCGCTTGAACGGGGTCGCGTCCATGATGTCGTAGGCGGAGTTGGCCGAGTCGAAGAGGGCAAAGCCGTCGTGGTGCTTGGAGGTGATGACGATGTAGCGGACGCCGGCGTCGGCGGCCATCGTGACCCAGCGGTCGGCGTCGAACTTCACGGGGTTGAACCGGGGGGCGAGCGTCTCGTACTCCGACGGGGGGATGTGCAGGTCGTGCATGATCCACTCGCCGATGCCGGGGGTGGGCTGGCCGTTCCACTGGCCGGCGGCGACCGAGTAGAGGCCCCAGTGGATGAACATGCCGAAGCGGGCCTCGCGCCACCAGTTCATGCGGTAGGAGTCGGCGTCGCCGCCCTCGGGCATGGGGGGGAGCTCCTTGACGAAGATGTTCTTGAACTCGAGGGTGTTGCCGTGGTTCTGGAGCTCGATGGGGCCGGTCGCGTAGATGGGTTTGTCGCGCTCCCAGTAGTTCTCGAGCTCGACATCGTCGGCGACGAGCACGTCGTTGAGGAAGACGGTGACGTGGCTGCCGTGCATGATGATGTGAAACCGGTTCCACTGGCCGACGGGCCTGTCGGCGACCTTGAGGGGGTTGGAGGGGTGGTGGCGGTTGTTGTAGAGGCCGCCCGAGCCCAGCGGGTTGTCCCAGATCTGGACCTGGGGGGAGCCGCGGAGGTAGATGCCGCTGTCGCCGTCCTTGAGGATCCTCCAGTCGACGTAGAGCTCGAAGTCCCGGTAGTTCTTGACGGTCTGGAGGCTGTTGCCGTGGCCGTCGAAGACCAGGACGCCGTTCTGGACGTGCCAGTGGGCGGCCATGTCCTGGTTGGCGCGTTCCTGCGCGGCCTGGCGATCCTGGGGCTGAAGCGCGGCGACCAGGGGCGGGCCGTCGATCAGGCCCTGCCAGTTGGTGAGGTCCTTGCCGTTAAAGAGCGCGGTGAAGCCCGCGGGGGGTGAGTTCTCGGGGTCGAGCTGATCGCCCGCCGCGGGCTGGGGCGCCCCGGCGGCCGAGGGGAAGCCGGCGCTGGTGAACCGCTCGGTGTGCTCGGCGGGGCCGGCGCCGATGAGTTCTTCAACCAGGGCCGAGGCTCCGGGGAACGAGGCCAGGATCCCGGGGGCGCCCGCGACGCCGCGGAGGTAGAGCGCATCGTCGAGCGCATCGGCGAGCGCGCCGTTGCGGGAGATCACGGTGGCGCCGCCGCGGCGCGGGGAGCCCAGGCCGGTGGCCGGGTCGATGATGTGGGAGTAGCGCACGGCGTCGATGACGACGTTCTGCTCGACGTCCCCGGCGGTGGAGGCGCTGCACCCGGGGGGGAGCACGATGGTGCGGGCCTGGCCGATGCCGGTGTCGACCTGGATCCTCCAGCCGGGCTTCCCGGGCGGTGGGTCGCCGACGGCGACATCCCCGCTGAGGGAGACCATGCACGACTTCATGCCGCGGGCGACGAGAAGATCGCGGGCCTGGGCGGCGGCGTACCCCTTCCCGATGCCGCCCAGGTCGAGCTTCATACCCGGGCGCGAGAGGGTGGCCAGGTGGTTGGCGGGGTCGATGGAGAACGAGCCGCGCGCGGCGTCCATGGCGGCCGAGAGTTGCGTGGCGGCGGGGAGGTGGCCGCCGTCGCGTGCCTGGCGCCAGAGGGCCACCAGCGGGCCGACGCGGCAGTCGAAGGCGCCCTGGGTCTTGCGGGAGACCTCCTGGGCGATCTCGAGCACGCGGGCAAGGTCGTCGCTCACGGGGACCGGGCCCTCGCCGGCGCGGGCGCACAACTTCATTAATTCGCTGTCGGATCGGTAGTCGCTCATGACCGCGTCGAGGTCGGCGATCCGGCCGAAGGCGGCGGCGGCGGCATCGGCGGCCCCGGAGGCGTCGGGCGAATAGACCACGATGGAGGTCTTGACGCCCATGAGCAGCCTTGCAAACTCGTGCCGGTTCGGTAAGACTGTCGCGCTGCGGACCGGGTCGGGGGCGCCCGCGGTCGGGCGCTCGGTGGCGGGCGATCCGTGGCTGTCGGCAGCGCACGCGACGGCGGCGGACAGGAGCATGGCGAGAATCGGAGTCGAGATCGACCGCATGAGGAACTCCTGGTTGAATCCAGAGCATCGGGGCCTTGGAGCGGGCCGCCGGGTGTTCGCAGGAGAGGAATCTAGCCGATCCGGGGTCCGGGCTCCAGCGGTGTTCGTGAAGGCGGTTGGCCAAGAGGGTGAACAGGAACGATGATGCAGACTCCATCCAGTCCGGCCGACGCGGGGACAGCCGGCACGACCTTGAAGCTTTCGGTGATGATGTTCCTCCAGTTTTTCCTCTGGGGGGCGTGGTTCGTGACCCTGGGGCCCTTCCTGGGCAACCGGGGGGCCGACCCTTCCACGATCGGCAACGCGTACACGACGGCTCCGATAGGCGCGATCCTGGCGCCGGTGTTCCTGGGGATGATCGCCGACCGGTTCTTCGCGACCCAGGCGGTGCTGGGGGTGCTGCACCTGATCGGCGGGGCGCTCCTGCTGCTGGCCCCGAGCGTGGCGCCGGCGGTCAAGGGCGACTCGGCGTGGCCGTTCATCGGGGTGCTGCTGGCGCACATGGTGTGCTACATGCCGACGCTGGGGCTGACCAACACGCTCTCGTTCCACCACATGTCCAACCCGGAGAAGCAGTTCCCGGCGGTGCGGGTGCTGGGGACGATCGGGTGGATCGCGGCGGGGATCGCGGTGGTGCAGGTTGCCAAGATGGTCGTCCCGGAGGGCTCGGTTTCGGCCGACCAACTCGAGTCGGTGAGGGCCGCCAAGCCGCACTTTTTCTATGTCGCGGGGGCGTCGGGGATCCTGCTGGGCCTGTACAGCTTCTTCCTGCCGCACACGCCCCCGCCGGCGCGGGGCAAGGCGTTCTCGCTGTCGACAGCGCTGGGGTTCGAGGCGATCTCGCTGCTCAAGGACCGCAATTTCCAGATCTTCACGGTCGCCTCGTTCCTGGTGTGCATCCCGCTGGCGGCCTATTACAACTGGGCGGCGACGTTCGCGGGCAAGGCGGGTCTGGAGGATGTGCCGTTCAAGATGACCTTCGGACAGATGTCCGAGATTTTCTTCATGCTGGTGATGCCGCTGTTCTTCCGTTTCCTGGGTGTGAAGTGGATGCTCGCGGTGGGCATGCTCGCGTGGGCGATCCGGTACGGGTTGTTCGCCGCGGCGTGGGATCCGGCGGGGGGTCACCACGTGATGTGGATGATCCTGGGGGGCATCCTGCTGCACGGGATCTGCTACGACTTCTTCTTCGTGACCGGGTTCATCTACGTGGACAAGAAGTGCCCGACGACGGTGCGCGGGCAGGCGCAGGGCCTGCTGGTGCTTGTCACGCAGGGGCTGGGGATGCTGGTGGGCGCCCAGGGCTTCCCGATGATCGTCACACACTTTACCACCAAGGGGCTCGAGGGCGGGGCGGATGTGGTGGACTGGAAGATGGTGTGGATGGTCCCCAGCGGCGCCGCCCTGCTCATCTTCATCGGGTTCGTGCTGCTGTTCATGGACGATGCCGTCCGCGCACCGGAGGACGCGGCGTGAAGCCCCGCATCGGCGTCTGCTCCTGGTCCCTCCAGCCGGCCGGGCCCGGCGAGCTTGCTTCCAAGCTCAAGGTCTGCGGGGTCGCGGCGGTCCAGCTGGCGCTGGACCCGATCCGCACCGGCGCCTGGAAGCTCGACGAGACGATCACCGTCCTGCACGATGCGGGGATCGCGGTACTCTCGGGCATGATGGGGATGGCCGGCGAGGACTACTCCACGCTCGAGTCGATCCGCCGGACCGGCGGGATCGCGCCCGATGAGCACTGGCAGGCCAACCTGCTGGCCGCGCGTGACAACGCAGCGCTCGCCGAGCGGTTGGGCATCACGCTCGTGACGTTCCACGCCGGGTTCCTGCCGCACGATCGGGCGGATCCGAGGCGGGGTGTGCTCATCGACCGGCTGCGGCACCTTGCCGAGGTGTTCGCGGAGCGCGGTGTTCGGATCGCCTTCGAGACCGGGCAGGAGTCCGCCGGCACTCTGCTGGGCGTGCTGCTGGACATCAACTCGGCGCTGGGGCACCACGTTCCCAAGATCACGGTGGGGGTCAACTTCGACCCGGCGAACATGATCCTCTACGGCATGGGGGACCCGGTGGGCGCGCTGCGGGCGCTGGCGCCGGCGGTGCGGCAGATCCACATCAAGGACGCGACGCCGACGGGGACGCCGGGCACGTGGGGCCAGGAAGTGGCCGCGGGCACGGGCGGTGTCGACTGGGAGAGTTTTTTCGGGGTCTACCGCGAGTGCGGGCTGGACAAGGGGCGAACCACCGACCTGGTCATCGAGCGCGAGGCCGGGGATGCCCGCGTGCAGGATGTGGTCAAGGCCCGGGTGATGGTCGAGAAGATGCTCGCCTAGGGTTCTGCGACCGCCCGCGTGCGTGAACCGGCGGCTTGCCCGCGTGGGGATCCGACCAGCGCCATGACCACCGATCCATCCACCCGCAGTTCCCCGATGAGCAGCACCGCCCCCAGCGCCCGGACCATCGGCATAGGCATCATCGGCATGGGGTTCATGGGCCGCACGCACCTGGCCTCGTTCGCCGCCGCGCAGGCGGCGGGGCTGCCGTGCCGGCTGGTCGCGGTCGCCGATCGTGACGAGCAGCGCCGGTCCGGACAGGCCGCGGCCGCGGGGAACCTGGTCACCACCGGGGCCGGCGGGGCGGATGCGCTGCGGGGTGTCCGCGGGTACGCCGACCACCACGAACTGCTCGCCGATCCCTCGGTGCACGCGGTGAGCATCTGCACGCCGACGGACCTGCATGTTCCCGTGGCGCTGGCGGCGCTGGCGGCGGGGAAGCATGTCCTGATCGAGAAGCCCGTGGCGCTGACGGTCGAAGAGGTCGATCGGCTCGCGGGGGCGGCGCGGGCGTCGGGCCGGGTGTGCATGCCGGCGATGTGCATGCGGTTCTGGCCGGGGTGGGTGTGGCTGAAGGAGGCGATTGTCTCGGGGCGGTACGGGGCCGTGCACTCGGCGATGTTCACGCGGATCGGCAGCCGGCCGACGTGGGCGACGGAGTTCTACCACGACCCGGCGCGCAGCGGCGGTGCAATGTTCGACCTGCACGTGCACGATGTGGATTACATCCTGCACGCGTTCGGGCGGCCGCGGTCGGTCGTGGCGACGGGCGATGACTTCGGGGTGACGGCGATTTATGACTATTCGGGGGTCGCGGGTGCGCCGGCCCGCGTGACGGCGACCGGGGCGTGGCTCTCTTCTCCGGGGTTCCCGTTCCGGATGCAGTACCTGGTGGAGTTCGAGCGGGCGGCGGCGGACTGGGATCTGATGCGCACGCCGCAACTGCGGCTGATCTCGAGCGGGAACGTGGAGGGGGTGCCGCTGCCGGCGGGCGCGGGGTACGAGGGGGAAGTATTCGAGTTCGTGAGGGCGATCGCGGAGCGCCGGGCGCCGGTGGTCGGCCTCGCCGATGCGCTGGACGTGACGGCGATCGTGCAGACCGAGCGGGTTTCGCAAGCGTCCGGGGGGCCGCGGCAGGAACTGCCGTGGGCCCGCGGGCGCTGAGCGCCAACGGCGATCAGGCGGGACGATCGGGCTTGCCATCTACCGTCCGCGTGATCTTGAGCGGATTGGCCTCCTGCAGAGCCGCGGACAGCAGCCCGTCGGGGCAGTTCTGGAAGCAGACGGGCCGGCACCAGCGTTGCAGCGCCAGCGGGCCGACCGCCGAGGTGTGCGGCTGGTTGGTGGCGGGGTAGGGACCGCCGTGGACCATCGAGTGGGTGACCTCGACGCCGGTGGGCACGCCGTTGAAGATCACGCGACCGACGCGATCTTCGAGGATCCGGGCCAGCCGGCCGGCGAGCGGCGCATCAGAGTCGGGATCGGCGCAGATGGTGCCGGTGAGGCTGCCCTCGATCCGGCGGGCGGCGGCGAGCATCTGGTCGGTATCGCCGCAGACGATGCCGAGTGCCGCGGGCCCGAAGCACTCCTCGGAGAGCGTGTGGTGGGCCAGGAAGGCTTCCACGGTGGCGACCATCAGCGCCGGCCGGCCGAAGACGGGCACGGCGTTGTCACTGGCGGGAGCGGGGGATGCGTGTTCGCCGCCGCGGGTCTCGCGGACGCCGGGGACGCTGGCGATCTGCGAGAGTCGGGAGATGTAGCCGGCGCGGATCTTGGGCGAGAGCATGGGCATCGCGGCCGAACCGGCGATCAACTCCGCGAGCTTGCCGAGCAGCGCCTCGCCGCCGGCGGACCTGGTGACGAAAACCAGCCCGGGGCAGGTGCACATCTGGCCGGTGGAGTTGGTGATCGAGGCGTGCAGGCGCTGGGCGATCCCCGCGGGGTCTTTCTCGGCGATCCCGGGGAGGATGAAGACGGGGTTGGTGCTCCCCATCTCGCTGAAGACGGGGATGGGGTGGGGTCGGCCGGCGCCCAGGCGGGCCAGGGCCATGCCTCCGGTGAGCGAGCCGGTGAAGCCCGCCGCGCGGATCGCGGGGTGCGTGATGAGTTCCTTGCCGACCTCGATCTCGCGCTGGGCGCCGGCGTGGAGGTAGCTGTAGGTTCCTGCGTGCAATCCGCACTCTTTCACCGCGCGGCTGATCGCCGCGGCGACCAGTTCACCCGTGCCCGGGTGCGAGGGGTGTCCCTTGACGACGACGGGGCACCCGGTGGCCAGGGCGCTGGCGGTATCGCCGCCGCCGGCGGAGTAGGCGAGCGGGAAGTTGGAGGCGCCGAAGACGGCGACCGGGCCGAGGGGCCGGCGCACGCGGCGCAGGTCGGGCCTGGGCATCGGGGCGCGGTTGGGATCTCCGTGGTCGATGACGGCATCGACCCAGCTTCCCTCGCGGACGAGGGCGGCGAAGAAGCGGAACTGGTTGACGGTGCGGTCGCGTTCGGAGGTGATCCGCGGCGGCATGAGACCCGTTTCCTGCGAGGCGATCGCGATGAGTTCATCTCCCAGGCCGGCGATCCTGTCGGCGCAGGTTTCCAGGAGCCTCGCGAGCGATGCGGGGGTGGGGGCGGTGGTCTCGAAGGCGAGCGTGGCGGCTTTGGCGGCGGCGTCGACATCGGCGTGCGCGGCGGCGAAGTAGGTGGGGGGCGTCTGCTCGCCGCGGGCCGGGTCGATCGCGCGGAAGGGTGTGGAGCGGTCGGTGGAGGGAGCGCCGGCGATGATGGAGAATCCTGAGACGGTCACGGGAGTGACTCCTTGAAGCCGGAGTGTTGTCGGCTGTGGCGCATGTTAGTCCCGTGTCGCCGCGCGCTCTGGTGCTTCTCAAGGCGGGGCTCACCACAGAGGCACAGAAAAGAAATTCCTGAGGATGAGGCCATTGTCTTGCCCCTCATGCTCTGTTCTTCCCTCTGTGTTCTCTGTGCCTCCGTGGTGAACTGCCCTTGGATCTGGCTTGAGATCTAGGCGATCTTCGAGAGGGCGCTCGAACCGGAGCGGAGGAAGTTCTTCAGCAGCCGCGGGCCTTCCTCGGTGAGGAAACTCTCGGGGTGGAACTGGACACCTTCGATGGGGATGCGGGAGGGGTCGGCGAACACGCGGCGCAGGCCCATGACGACGCGGCGGGTGCCGCCGTTGCCATCGGGCTCATCGGTCCATGCCGAGACGACCCAGCCGTCGCTCTCGTAGACGCCGTTGTGCTCGGCGGGCGCGGGCGGGATGGTTTCGGGGAGGACGACCAGCGAGTGGTAGCGGGTCGCCGTGAAGGGGTTGCTCAGGCCCGCGAAGATGCCGCGATCATCGTGGTGGACGGGGCTGGTCTTGCCGTGCATCTGGATCGCGTGGCGGGTGACGGTCATGCCGTTCATGTGGGCCATGCACTGGTGGCCCAGGCAGACGCCCAGGACGGGGATGCGGCCGCCGAAGCGTTCGATCATCTGGGCGGAGATGCCGGCTTCGTTGGGTGTGCAGGGCCCGGGGGAGATGACCAGGTGCGAGGGGCCGCGGCCGGAGTTGAGTTGCTCGGCCTCGTCGGGGGTGATGCGATCGTTGCGGACGACCAGCAGGTGCTTGCCGAGTTCGAGGGAGCGGTCGAGTTCCCCGAAGCGCTGGACGAGGTTCCAGGTGAAGCTGTCGTAGTTGTCGATGAGGAGGATCACGGGGGGATGGTAGAAGTCAGGGAGAGACGAAGAGATACAGAGGCGGAGTGGCGCTGCGAATCACTTTCATGATGGTGCGGCTTTGCCACACTCCGGGCATGCCGCGGATTGTTGCAGGCCATCTCTTGAGTATCCGCACTTGCGACAGGAGCCGAGGGGGAATCGCTTGCGTTCGATTGCCCAAACGCCGATTGCCGCGAGAACCCCTATGGTCGAAAGGAACTCAAGAGGCAGCGCAATTGAAGACCGGGATCCACTCGAGGCAAGACTGGGAAGGGGCGACCATTCCATGTCAAGCTGACGTCTTGTCATGTTCCAAGCCCAGGATGGTGCGATGGGCAGGCCGGACTGCGCGACGACCAGGTTGCGGGTTTGATCCGACGACCAGAGCTAGAAAACGCTCCCCGCTTCAATGCTGATTGCATCCCCGAACTGGCACCACCAGAAGGCGGTCCAGCGAACAGATACGCACCAGAGAGCAAGGAACGCCAGCGATGCCGCCTGCAGCGACATGCGAATACACCAGAGCCATCGTCCTGTTCGATCCCGACGCATCTGTGGCGACGGTAGGGGTGAGGCGAATCCGTTCGTGCAAGGCCGAGAGGTCGCGAGCGACCGTGACTGCGGAGTGACGGGCTGATTGAAACGTCCCCGCGATGCCCGTACCCTTTGGGCATGGGTGAATCCCGGCCAGCTCCTCGGGCGTTTGCTCCTCCGAACGAGGCGAGCATCCGGGGCTTTTGCCGCAAATGGAACGTGCAGGAGCTTGCCCTGTTCGGCTCGGCTTTCCGGGAGGATTTCGGTCCCGCGAGCGATGTGGATGTGCTCGTGCGGCTGCCCTCGCGGACCAACCTGAGCCTCTCTGACTGGATCGACATGATCGACGAGCTCGAGGCGATGGTGGGGCGTCGTGTCGATCTGGTGGAGGTCTCCACGATCACCAACCCGTACCGCCTGCGGTCGATCCTGGCGAGCAAGCGCACGCTGTATGCAGCCTGATGAAGTGGATCTTGCGCCGCTGTTCGACATGCTCCGCTTTGCACGCGGCGTCCGTGATTCGCTCGCGGGGGCGACGTTCGAGTCGTTCGTCAAGGACGAGAACCTGCGTCTGGCCACCGAGCGGCGCATCGAGATCATCGGGGAGGCAGCGCGGCAGGTATCCGAGAAGACCGGGACCGGGTCACCGCACATCTCTTGGGACAAGATCATCGGCCGGCGCCGTGTGCTGGCGCACGAGTACGGCTCGATCCGGTACGATCTGCGCTGGAGAGTCGTAACAACACACTTCCCCGAGTTGATCACGCACATCGAGGCCCTGCTTCCCGACCCGCCTTCAACAGACTGAGCGAACACATGCCACTGCTGGGCGTCAACATCGACCACATCGCCACCCTCCGCCAGGCCCGCCGCGGGGATGAGCCCGACCCCGTCCGTGCCGCCCACGAGGCCGAACTGGGCGGGGCGGACATCATCACCGTGCACCTCCGCGAGGATCGCCGGCACATCCAGGACCTCGATGTGCAGCGCCTGCGGCCGTTCATCAAGGTGCGGCTTAACCTTGAAATGGCGGCGACCGGGGAGATGCTCGGGATCGCCCGCAGGATCCAGCCCCAGATGTGCACGCTGGTTCCCGAGGGCCGGCGCGAGGTGACGACCGAGGGCGGGCTGGATGTCGCGGCGGATCTCAAGGGGCTCAAGGCGTTCGTTGCACGGCTGCGGGCGGCGGGCATCACCGCTTCGGCGTTCATCGACCCCGAGGAGGACCAGATCCAGGCCTCGGCCGAGGCGGGGTTCGATGCCTGCGAGGTCCACACGGGCCCGTTCGCCGCGGCGTTCGCGCTGGCGGGCGGGGATCACCTGCGTCCGGCGCTGGTCGAGCAGATCGACCGGGTCGCCTCGGCCGGCAGGTTCATCCGCGCGTGCGGCATGCGGTTCAACGCGGGGCACGCGCTGAATTACCACAACGTCGGCGAGATCGCCCGGCTCCCCGAGATCGCCGAGCTGCACATCGGGCACTCGATCGTGAGCCGGGCGGTGTACACGGGCCTGCGCGAGGCGGTGGGACAGATGAAGGCGCTGATGGCCTGAAGCCGGTCCTTCCGCGGGAGCGGGCTTGGCCAAGAAACCGGGGATTCCATGAACGATCCACGCATCACACACTTTCTGGGCATGTTCGCGTACGAAACGTGGGCGAACCAGGCGGTGTTCGAGTCGCTCGCCGGCGTTCCGCCGGAGCAGACGGGCGGGCCGGCGTTCACGCGGGCGCTGCAGATCTCCGCGCACATCCAGCTGGCCCGCCGGGTATGGCTGGCGCGGCTCGAGGGGCGGAGCGAGCTGCCGGCCGAGTGGTTCCCGGCGTGGAAGCAGCCCGAGCTGCGGCAGGCCAACGCCGAGATGGACCGGGCCTGGCACGCCTACCTCCTGAAGCTGACCAGCGCCGAACTGGACCGTGATGCGATCTACACCAGCTCCGAGGGCATCAAGTACGCCAGCAGTGTGCAGGAGATCCTGGCGCACATCTTCAACCACTCGACGTACCACCGCGGCCAGATCGCGCGGCTGGTCACCGAGGCGGGCGGGCGGCGGGCGACCACCGACCTGATCGCCCGCACGCGGAGGGTGATCTGAGCGATGGGGAGCATCGCGCCCAGGACGGTGCAGGCGTGCGATGCCACGGTGGAGGTCCGCTGTGCGCAGGCGTCGGACGCGCCGGGGATCATCGCGCTCAACCGGCACATGGCAGAGTGGGAGCTGAGCGTCATCGAGCCGGATGAGTCGGGCCGGGATCCCCTGGTCCTGGCCAGGGAGATCGAGCACAACGTGCGGGACCCGCAGCACCTGCGGCTGGTGGCGCTCGAGGGGGACCTGATCGTGGGCGCCCTGGAGTTCGTGGCCCCGTCGAAGCGCCGGATCCGCCACCGCGGGCGGTTCGGGATCGCGATCGCCGCCGACTGGCGCGGCCGGGGGATCGGCACCGCGCTGATCGCCGCGATGATCGACTGGGCCCGGGCCCACGCGCACATCGAGAAGATCCGCCTGGGCGTGCTCGCGGAGAACACGCGGGCGATCGCGCTGTACCGAAGGCTGGGTTTCGTCGAGGAGGGGCGGCGATCGGGGGAGTTCAAGCTCCGGGGCGGGCGCTACTGCGACGATGTGATGATGTGCGTGTGGGTGAAACCGACAACGGGAGGTCAAGCCGGGAGCGAGGGACCGGTTGCGTAGGCCGGGACCGCCCCTACTGGTCGAGGTCGTCGAGGATCGCCTTGGCGACGTTTGACATCGTCACGGTGCTTGCATCCGCGTTGGCGAGGATGCAGACGGCGAGGTTCTTCTCGGGGCGCAGCACAAAGGCGGTGGCGTATCCTGCGCGGCTGCCGCCGTGCTCGACCTCGTGGACGGGCTGGCCGGGCAGGCTGTCGGTGAAGAACCCCGTGCCGTAGTAGCGCTGGCACGGGCAGCCGGACCCGCATCCAAGGTCGCTGGTCGCGGCCCAGAGGTCCCGGATTCCCAGCTGGGAGACGGGTCCGCCGGCGCCGTGGTAGCTCGCGAGCAGGGCCGCGGCGAAGTTGGCAAGGTCGATCGCCGAGGCGATCACGCCGCCGGCGGGGTCGCGCGGTTGGACGGCCGCCTCATCGAGGCGGTAGAACTGCCACGAGTAGCTGTCGGTGGGGAGGTCATCGCTGCTGTAGAAGTTATCTTCGCAGCGGATATCGGTCATGCTGACGAGGTTGATGTAGGGGCCGACGTGCATCACCGCGGCCTGCGAGACTCCCCAGACGTTGCCGATGGAGGTCCTGGCGGCGCGGGCGCCGTCGAGCATCGCCGTGCACATCCCGGTTGCGTCGAACACGCGGGTCTGGATGAGCTGCGCGAATGGTTCGGCGGCGCGGTGCGCCATGTAGGCGCCCGCGAGCGAGAAGTTGAAGGCCGAGTACTCGAACCCGCCCCCGAGATTGCCGTACAACGGGCTGTCGTAGTGCGGGGAGACGGTGTCGTCGGGCTCGGCCCAGAAGGCCGCGAGGTCGCCGGGGTAGCAGAACAGGTGGATGGCGCCGTTGTCGACCTTGAATGCGCCGCGGTGGCTGAGGAGTTGGGCGAGGGTTCGCTGGGGGTTTGTGAACTCCTGCGTGCCGTCGTCGTCGTTCACGAAGTCCTCGAACGACAGCTCGCCCCGTTCCTCCATGACCTTGGCGGCGACCGCAACGATGGACTTGGAGGTAGAGCCGACGCGGTACAGGCGGTAGACGCCCGAAGGATCGTGCGCGTACCGGCCCCCGCCGAGATAGGCAAACGCATCGGCGAAGTGCACCACGCCGTTGCGGACCACCGCGAAGGCCACGTTCGTCACGAACGCCCCGCCCGTGAAGATCAGAGACGCCACCCGTTCGCGGGCCTTGCACTCGGGGAGCGTATCGTTGGCGGGGTTGAGGTCCATGGGGCCGCAGGCGCCGGAGTCGAACCCTGGGGAGTATTGGACCTCGGGGCAGCGGTCGGCAGGATCGGGGATGCCATCATGGTCCGCATCGCGGACGATCCGGTTTGTCCGGATCGGTGCGATCTGTCGCGCTTGCGCGGCGGCGCCCCCGGCGATCGCCAGCAGCAGGAACGCGGCGATCGGAAGACTCGCTGTGCGGCGGCGGTGCATGTTGGCTCCAGCGTACCACGTGCCGGGGGCGCTGCTACGCCAATTCCCGGGCGGTTTTGTCGAAGAACTCGATGCACTTGCGGGCGCTCTCCTCGATCTCGCGGCCGGCGCCGGTCTCGTACTCGAGGAAGATCGGGCCCTTGAAGCCCTGGCGCTTGAGCTCGGCGAGTTGGCCGCGAGCATCCCCGCCGCCGGTGCCCCAGGGGCGGTCGGCATCGTCCTTGACGTCCTTGAAGTGCAGCTCGAAGGTGCGTCCGGCGAGCTTCTTGAGGCACTCGGCCGGGACCAGGCCGGAGCGGACCCAGTGGCCGGTGTCCGAGCAGGTGCCCAGGAGCTTGTTGTTCATGCCCTTGGTCGCGGCGAGGAAGACCTCGGGGTCCCAGTAGCGGCTGGGCTTGGGGTGGTTGTGGGCGGCGGCGTACAGCCCGTATTCGCGGGTGAGCTTGTCCACGAGGGTCCAGGCGTTGACGGGCGTCTTGCCGGGCGCGGTTTCGGTGGTGTACTCGGGCTCGCAGGCGATGCCGCGCATGCCCATGTCCTTGGCGAACTGGAAGATGGCCCGCGCGGCCTTCTCGTCCATCGAGAACCCCACGACCCCGAAGGAGTTGGCCCTCACGCCGGCCGAGTCGAGTTTGCCCTTGAGTTCGGATCGCTGGGCGGCGGTCATGGAAGCGTCGACCTTGAGGTCCTTTGAGTCCGGTGACATCACCTGGCCGGGGAAGAGCTCGATGCAGGTCAGGCCGAGCAGCTTGGCGGTGTCGATCGTCTCGAAGGCGGAGCGATCCCGGAAGGTCCAGGCCTGGGTGCCCAGCTCCCAGCCCAGGGCCTTCTGGGCGGCAAGGTCACGTTTGGCGGGCGTGGGTTGCTCGCCTTTGCTGGCGGGCTGGAGCCGGGCCAACGACGAGGAGGAGGCCAGGGCGACGACGGTTGTTCCGAGGAAGGTTCTGCGGCGCATGAGGGCATGATACCGGAGCGCAGCCCCGGGCCGGGCGCGCGAAATGGCGGAATGCGGGGTCTTCTGATCGAAGGGCCGCAGATGTGCGCACGGGGGAGTACATCGGGCCCGAGTTCGGCCCGGACGCGTGCCTTACGAGGTTGGCGAGCGTCACGGTCCATCACAAATTGGGGCGTAATCTCGGCGGAATTCGGGGCCCGGAATCGGAGGGTCCAAAGCGGGCGAAATTCCCTGTTTTCAAAGCCTCAAATCGCGTCCGGGGGAGGGGGTCAACCTATACTCAGGATCACCGGATTTTGACCCGGAACACCACGGATCGGGCATGGGCCATCGAGGGCGCCCGGCCGGGTGTTCGCCAGCACATCGACCACCCATTATGTCCATTACAGGTATGGAAACACCGCCGATCAACGACGCGACAAACCCCGCCGACGGGGCCGGGACCGGGGCCGACGCGGTTTCGATGCCGGGCCGCGTCGACACCGATTACAACGCCGAGCAGATCAAGGTCCTCGAGGGCCTGGAGGCCGTGCGCAAGCGGCCGGGGATGTACATCGGCGGCACGGGGCTGACGGCCCTGCACCACCTGGTGTACGAGGTCGTGGACAACTCGATCGACGAGGCGATGGCCGGGCACGCCTCGGCGGTCACGGTGACGATCCAGGCCGACGGCTCGTGCAGCGTGGTGGACGATGGTCGCGGGATCCCGATCGACCCGATCCGCAACGAGAACCCGGCGCTGGACGGCAAGCCCGCGGTCGAGGTGGTGCTGACGGTGCTGCACTCGGGCGGGAAGTTCGGCGAGGAGGGCTCGGCGTACAAGGTCTCGGGCGGCCTGCACGGCGTGGGCGTCTCGTGCGTGAACGCGCTGTCGGAGTACCTGCGGGTGGAGGTGTGGCGCGACGGGAAGATGTACACGATCGAGTTCGAGCGCGGGCGGGTGACGCAGGAGCTCACGGCGCTGGGGGCGATCCCGCCGGGGTCCAAGCGCAAGCGCGGGACGGCGGTGACCTTCCGGCCGGACGCGACGGTGTTCCCGGACGTGACGTTCAACTTCCAGACGCTCTCGACGCGCCTGCGCGAGCTGGCGTACCTGAACCCGGGCGTGACGATCCACTTCACGGACGAGCGGGTCGGGCCCGACGGCAAGATCCACAGCGAGACGTACCACGCGCACAACGGCCTGGTGGAGTACGTCGAGCACCTGATGGCGGGCAAGAACGCGGTCTCCCCGTCGGTGTACGTCCGCAAGGAGGTCCCCGAGGAGAGCCTGGTCTGCGAGGTGGCGTTCCAGTACCACGACGGGTACAACGAGAGCCTGCTGACGTTCGCGAACAACATCAACAACCGCGACGGCGGCACGCACGGCCAGGGCTTCAAGGTGGCGCTCACCCGGGCGTTCAACAGCTACGCGCGCAAGGCCGGGATCATCCGCGAGAGCGACCCGGTGCCGACGGGCGAGGACCTGCGCGAGGGGTTGATCGCCGTGATCAGCGTCAAGCTGCCCTCGCCCACGTTCAACAACCAGCCCAAGGAGAAGCTGCTCAACCCGGAGATCGAGGGGTTCGTCTCGCAGGCGGTGGGGGATGCGCTGGAGACCTGGCTGGAGGAGCACCCGGCCGACGGCAAGCGGATCTGCCTGAAGGGGATCATCGCGGCCCAGGCGCGGGAGGCGGCGCGCAAGGCCCGCGAGCTGACGCGGCGCAAGAGCGCGCTGGACTCGGGTTCGATGCCCCACAAGCTGCGCGACTGCAAGACGCGCGACGTGGAGCGCAGCGAGATCTTCATCGTCGAGGGTGATTCGGCAGGCGGTTCGGCGACCCAGGGCCGGGACGTGGAAACGCAGGCGATCCTCCCGCTCAAGGGCAAGATCCTGAACGTGGAGCGGGCGCGGATCGACAAGATCCTGGGGTTCGAGGAGATCCGGACGCTGATCTCGGCGCTCAAGTGCGGGATCGGGGACGAGTTCGATGCGGCGCGGCTGCGCTACGGCAAGGTCATCATCATGACCGACGCCGACGTCGACGGCTCCCACATCCGCACGCTGCTGCTGACCTTCTTCTTCCGGCAGATGCCCGAGCTGATCCGCCGGGGGCACGTGTACATCGCCCAGCCTCCGCTGTACCAGGTCGCCCGTGGATCGGGCAAGGCCCGCAAGGCGCGGTACGTGCTCAACGAGCGCGTCATGCAGGACGCCCTGACCGACCTGGGGCTGGAGGGGGCGGCGCTGGTCATCCGCCAGGTGCCCACCGACGGCAGGCACCACACCGCCTCGGCGTGGCGAGAGGTCCGCAGGCTCGAGGGAGAGACGCTGCGCAAAGCCGTGCGGAGCCTCCGCAGGTTCGCCGAGCTGGTCGAGATCGCCGAGCGTCGCGGGGTGCACTTTGTCGAGCTGCTCGCCGCCCGCGCGCAGGACCCCGACGGCCGCGGCCGGCTCCCGACGTTCCGCGTCAGCTGGCGCGGTGGGGAGGCCTACGCCTGGTCGGACCAGCAGGCCCACGTGATCGTCGCCAGCAAGGGCCTGGCGCTGGCCGACGCGGCCAACGCCAACGGGCCGGCCCATCCCCACGTGCAGGAGCCGGGCGCGGCGGGCGCCGGTGCCGGGCCGAGCATCGCCGCCGCGGCGGATGCCGGGGTGAACGGCGAGCCGGTGCCCGGCGGAGCGCCCGAAGCCACGGCGGTCCCCGCGCCGGTGATGGTGACCGCGACCATCCGGGAGCTGCACGAGAACCGCGAGCTGGACAGGCTGTTCGCGGAGCTTGGCGCGCTGGGCATCGACATCGAGGATTTCGGGCACGTGCAGGCCGAGGCGATCACGGGCGAGAAGCTGCCGTGCAAGTACGCGTGGGTGACCGCGGCGAGCCCGGAGCCGGTGGCGGAGGGCGATGCCGAGGAGGGCGCGGCCGAGCAGTCCTCGCAGTCCGTGGCGCGGCAGGCCAGCGGCAAGTCGGTGGAGGCGGCAAGCCCGGTGGAGATCCTCGATGCCCTGCACGCCCTGGGCCGGCGGGGGCTCGAGATCAAGCGGTTCAAGGGCCTGGGCGAGATGGACGCCGAGCAGCTGTGGGAGACCACGATGGATGCCGGCAAGCGGACCTTGCTGCGGGTGTCGTGGGATGCGGCGAGCGGGGCCGATGAGCTGTTCTCGAAGCTGATGGGCGAGGAAGTCGAGCCGCGGCGCAAGTACATTGAGGACCATGCGCTCGAGGTGAAGAACCTGGATGTCTAGGCGACCGTTGCAGAGCCCTACAAGTCTCGTGGGACAGGCGTCCCGCCTGTCTTCTACAGCATTTTGCAACTTCTGCCCGCTCATTCTGAAACAGGCAAGCAAGAGCCACTGAGCCGGGCTCGGCTCGGTGCGAAATTGCCGATCCGGCGGGTGTCTTGCCTGTTCGATCTTGCGGAGATCATCGCGTGCGGTTCCGAGCGGTCATGTTCGATCTCGATGGGACGCTGATCGATTCGCTCGCGGACATCGCCGATGCCTGCAACCGGGTGCTCGCGGCGCGCGGGTACCCCATCCACGGGCGCGATGCGTACCGGTATTTTGTCGGCGAGGGCGTGGCCAAGCTCATCTCGCGTGTGCTGCCGGCGGAGGCTCGCAACGAGGCGATCATGGCCGCGTGCGCGAAGGAGTACAGCGCCCAGTACGCGCGGGGCTGGAATGTCCAGACCCGGCCCTACGCTGGAATCCCCGAACTGCTCGATGCGCTCGCGGCCGCGGGGATGCGGATGGCGGTGCTCTCGAACAAGCCGGATGAGTTCACGCTGCGGTGCGTCGGCGAGCTGTTGCCGCGGTGGAACTTTGATGCGGTTGTGGGGGCGAGCGCGAGGTTCGCGCACAAGCCCGATCCGGGGGCTGCTCTGCACATCGCCGGGGAGATGGGCATCGCTCCGGAAGAGTTCCTGTACATCGGCGACACGGCGACGGACATGCAGACGGGGAAATCGGCGGGCATGTACCCGCTGGGCGTGCTGTGGGGGTTCCGGGAGGCGGACGAACTGCTCGCGGCGGGGGCGCGGGGGCTGGTGAAGTCCCCGGGTGAGGTGGTGAGGTGGTGCGATCGGGTGCGTTGAGAGAGACCCGGGGGCTTCGACATCACCTGCCGATTCAAGTTCAGTCGTACTTGACGATCGCCGCTGAGATCCGATCTTCGCGGTCGGTCCATACCTTGACGATGAAGATCCCCATCGGTGCGCCGAGGTGCTCGATGTAGGCGCTATAGGTGCCATCGCGGATGTTGGGTGCGAAGCGGTATCCGCCGACGTAACGGCGGGCTTCTTCGAGCGTCATCCCGATGAGGAACCCTTCGTTGGCAAGGTGGGACAGATCCGATTGTCCCGGCGGTCGATCCAGCACATCGGCCGGGGTCCACAGTCGCGGAGGAGCGGCGATAGGGCTCTGGGCCGTGCGGCGGAAAAACGCGGGCGCCCCGACGAGAATCGCCAGTACCACCATCCCCGCCACGGCGACCGTAATTCGCAGGATTCGCTGCAGGTTCAGCCTCTCATTGGCGGCCGTGTATCCGTTCGCTTAGGGGATCGGGCACAAGAGATCCGTTTCGAGCTTGCTCGCATCGTCCGTCCAGTGCCCGTACTTCTCGATGAACGGCCGGCCGCCATGGAGCTGGCGGCTGGCCATCTCCCGCTTCATACCCGCGTAGGCCTCCGCGAGCCTGTCGTAGGGGCCGATGTGCTTCCAGACCGCGTACCGCTCGAACCTGATGATCCGCCGCTCCAGCCCGAACTGCGCGGGATCCTCGATGTCGGCCTCCACGCCGGAAAAGACGTGGTCCTTTTCATCGTACACCACCCAGTTGATGCCCTTGTGCGTGATCTTCTGCGAGCGGATCGCCGCCCACACGGGATCGAGCAGCTCGCGGATCTCCTGGCCGTAACTGCGTGCGGGATCGTGCACCTTGGATGTGCCCGAGAGAGTGGCGCTCAGTGGCACGCTGCGGATCTCGAAGCTCATGGGATATACCCCTGTTCTGAACGCGATGAGTTACGCTGCACATGCGCCGACGGGCACCGCTCAACCCTTCTTCTTCCCCCGCCGAACTACCTTCACCCCCGGCATCCCCGGCCGGCTCTTGGACCTGGAACTGTCAGCCTCGAGTTCGGACCGGCGCACCTTCTTGGCGCTGCCGGCCTCGCGCTGGCGCTTCAGGCGGGTGACCTGGTCGCGGAGGGCCGCGGCCTTCTCGAACTCCAGGCCCTGGGCGGCTTCGAGCATGTCCGCCTCGATCTGGCGGATCAGTTCATCGATATCAAACTCGTCTTCCTTCATTCCCAGCGCCTCGCGGGCGGTCTTGCGGCCCTTGAGGGAGACCTCCAGCCCGCGTCGGATCGCCTTCTGGATCGTCTGGGGGGTGATGCCGTGCTGGTCGTTGTAGGCGGTCTGCTTGGCGCGCCGGCGCTCGGTCTCCTCGATCGCCGCCTGCATCGCCGGGGTCATCTTGTCGGCGTACATGATGACCTTGGAGTTGACGTTGCGGGCCGCGCGGCCCATCTGCTGGATGAGCGAGGTGGGGGAGCGCAGGAACCCTTCCTTGTCGGCATCCAGGATGCACACCAGCGAGACCTCGGGCAGGTCGAGGCCCTCGCGGAGGAGGTTGACGCCAACGAGGACATCGAACTGGCCCTCGCGGAGATCGGCGAGGATCTGGACGCGATCGAGGGTCTCGATCTCGCTGTGCAGGTAGCGGACGTTGAAGCCCTGCTCGGCGAGGTAGGTGGTGAGGTCCTCGCAGAGGCGCTTCGTGAGGGCGGTGACGAGGGTGCGTTCCCCGCCGGCGACGCGCTCGCGGCACTGCTCGATCAGGTCGGGGATCTGGCCGCGGGCGGGCTTGACCTCGACGACCGGGTCGAGCAGGCCGGTGGGGCGGATGACCTGCTCGGCGACATCCCCGCCGACACGCTCAAGTTCGTAGGGCCCGGGGGTGGCGCTGACGAACAGCAGCTGCGGCACGATCGCCTCGAATTCCTCGAAGCGCAGTGGCCGGTTGTCCAGCGCGCTGGGGAGCCGGAAGCCGTGCTCGACGAGGACCTTCTTGCGGGCCTGGTCCCCGTTGTACATCGCCCGGATCTGCGGGAGGGTGACGTGGGATTCATCGATGATGAGGAGCCAGTCGCGGAAGTTGGGGCGGCTCGCCGCGGAGGCCGAGGCGGGCGCTCCGCCGTAGCCGTGCACGACCGAGGCGTCAGAAGGCACTGGGAACTGGGCACCTGGCACGCGTGGAGAGGCAGAAGACCGCATGACGGGTGATGCACCGTCTTGCGCCTTTTCACCAGTGCCCAGTGCCTGATGCCCGGTGCCTTCTGCTCTTGGAGCAAAGTCGAAGTAGTCCATCAGCGTGTAGGGCCGCTCGCCGGGCGCTCGCCCGTCCATGAATCGCGAGTAGTTCTCGACGCCGTTGCAGTAGCCGACTTCCTGGAGCATCTCCAGGTCGTACTTGGTGCGGGCGAGCAGGCGCTGGGCCTCGAGGAGCTTGCCCTCGTGGCGGAGCTGCATGACGCGGGCATCGAGCTCGGCGCGGATCTCGGCGAGGATCCGCTGCATCTGGTCCTCGGGGGTGACGTAGTGGACGGCGGGGAAGAGGAAGAACTGGGATTCCTCGGCGAGCACCTCGGCGCTGGTGGGGTTGATGAGGTCGACGCGGTCGATCTCATTGCCGAAGAGTTCGACGCGGACGGCATACTTCTCGTAGGCGGGCCAGACCTCCAGGGCATCGCCGCGGACGCGGAACTGCCCGCGCTTGAACTCGATCTCGGAGCGCTGGTACTGCATGGAGCTGAGCTGGAGGAGGAACTCGCGGCGATCGATGCGGGAGCCCTTGGTGATGGTGAGGACTTTTTCTCCGTAGGCGAGCGGGGAGCCCAGGCCGAAGATGCAGGAAACGGAGGCGATCACGACGGTGTCGCGGCGGCTGAGGATGTTGCTGGTGGCGGCGAGCCGCAGCTGGTCGAGGTCGTCGTTGCGGGAGGAGTCTTTTTCGATGTAGATGTCGCGCTGGGGGATGTAGGCCTCGGGCTGGTAGTAGTCGTAGTAACTGACGAAGTAGTTGACGCTGTTGGTGGGGAAGAACTCCTTGAGTTCCTCGTAGAGCTGGGCGGCGAGCGTCTTGTTGTGGCTGACGATGAGGGTGGGCTTGCCCAGCGCGGCGATCACGTTGGCGATCGTGAACGTCTTGCCGGTGCCGGTGGCGCCCAGGAGGCAGGCGGCGGGCGAGCCGGCCTTGAGGTCGGCGGTGAGCTTGGCGATCGCCGAGGGCTGGTCCCCGGTGGGGGAGAAGGGAGCAACGACCTTGAATCGGCCTGGACCGGGCATGGGAGATCGTAGGAAAGGGGCCGGCGGGGCCGGGCCGATCGGTGCGGTTCTGGGGCATCGAGCCGGGTGGTTCGGGGTCCCCGGCCCGGGGATCGCCCGAGCCGCACTGCAGGAAGGGCTTTTGTCCGCGGCCCGAGGTCGTTAGACTCACCGGGGATTCCCCCATGCCCCACCGCCGCGCGTTTACCCTGATCGAACTGCTCGTCTCCATCGCGATCATCGCGGTGCTGATCTCGATCATCCTCCCGGCGATGGCGCGGTCCAAGACGATCACCCGGCTGGTCAAGTGCTGCTCGAACCTCAGCCAGGTGGGGATCGCGATGACGCAGTACCACAACGACAACAAGGGGTCGTACCCGGTGCACTCCAACTGGGGGAATCTCGTCGGCCCCAAGGGGAGCAAGATTGTCTACGACGAGACGCCCGGCACGGGCTGGGAGGGCGAGGAGTCCGCCGCGGGCAAGCCGCTCAAGGTCCGGCCGCTGAACAGGTACCTCGACCAGCGGCTGATCGTCAAGTGCCCCGACGATCGCGGGGACGTGCTGCAGAAGGGCGTGAGCAACTGCTTCGACGCCTACGGGACGAGCTACCTGTCGAGCTGGAACTACGAGAACTTCGCCACCGCGCACACCACGGCGACCAACCTGTCCCCGCAGTACCGCCCGATGCACGACTGGGACCCGCGGGGCCCGCAGACGAGCAAGCTGGTGATCTCCGAGTGGGTGTGGCACGGGAACCGTCCGCTGGACCAGTACCAGAACCTGTGGCACAACATCAAGGTGCTGCGGCAGTACAACATCCTGTTCGGGGACGGTCACGCGACGCTGTTCACGTTCCCGCGCGAGATCGAGAAATGGTACGAGCCGTCGGCGGCGGCGCCGGACCCGAGCCGGGGCTGGTGGTAGGGTGGGTTCGACGTTTGCAACTCTGATACGATTGATGAGCGAGTTCGCATCCACCGGGCCTGCCGTGTACGCCTTTCCTGAATCACGCCACAGCGATTCGATTTCAATGGACAGTTGCGGTGTTACTACCGTGCAGATAGCGACTTAGAGGCTATCCCAAAACCGCGCAAGCGGCTGCTTTAGGGGCGCGTATAGCATCGCATGTCGATGCGGCTGACGGAAGAACAACTCGACTGGCTCGCCGAACGGGTGCCCGACGCGCCGGTGTCGCCCAAGGGCGGTCGGCCGGCGATGGATAAGCGGCAGGCGCTGCGCGGCATCTTCTGGGTGCTGGACAACGGCGCAAAAGGGAAGGACCTGCCGCGTCGGTTCGGGTCCAAGAGTTCCGTGCATCGCTGGTTCACGCTGTGGGTGCGTGGCGGCGTCTTCGAGAACATCATGCCCGACGCGGGGGAACTGGTCGAGCAGCGCGGGGGCTATCGCCTCTACGAGTGCTTCATCGACGCGACCTTCAGCAAGGCCCGCGGGGGCGGGGACGGCGTGGGGAAGACGAAGGCCGGAAAAGGCGTGAAAATCATGGTGCTGGTGGATGCCCG
>JBGAOZ010000017.1:0-104286 GCA_044221545.1 Phycisphaerales bacterium | reverse complement strand
CCATCCCGACCCGCACTCCCCCCCGACCACCCGCGAACGCGCCGAGCTCGACCGCATCGAGGCGCGCGGCCTGGAGTTCCATCGCATGGTCCGCGGCGGTTATCTCGACCAGGCCCGCAACGACCCCGCCCACCACCTGGTGATCGATGCATCACAAGGACCCGAACAGGTCTGGGACCAGCTCAGGACCGGCCTGGCACAACGGTTCAAGTGAGTTATCAGGGGACCCAAGACCTCTGCGCGCCCCGCTCAGGGCTGCTTGGGTTCGGGCTCGATCTTCGGCCGGGCCGCCGGCACCCGGATCGCCGTCCCGCACAGCCGGCACCGCACCGTTCGGCCCCGAGCGGCCTCCGGCACCGAAAGCACCTTCCGGCACGTCAGCTTGGGGCACATGATTTTGACGGTTGCGGGCGTCATGAACAGACCGGCCTCCAGCCTCAACATCGGTCCGCCGAGCCGCCAAGTTCACCCGTCCATCCACCTTCTCCCGGCGCACTCACCCCGGTGAGACCACCGCGGGAGCGCTAAACTCCGCCGCGGCCGGCCCCGTGCCGCCCCACGCCACACCTCGATCCCGGCGCGGCCACCCACGCACGACCGGGAACCGCCGGACCCATCGCGACCTCCACCATGCCAACCCATACGCCCGCATCCCACCTCGCCGCAGGACCCACGACACCCGCGAATCCGGCCCGCAACGCCCGCACGCTCGCCGTCGTCGGCCTGCAATGGGGCGACGAGGGCAAGGGCAAAATCGTCGACCACCTCGCCGACGAGTTTGATGCGGTCGTCCGCTACAACGGCGGCGCCAACGCCGGCCACTCGGTCGTCATCAACGGGCAGCGCTTCGCCCTCCATCTCATCCCCGCGGGGGTTCTTACCCCAGGCAAGGCCGCCGTCATCGCCAACGGCGTCGTCGTCGATCCCGAGGCCCTGCTCCGCGAGATCGCCGGTCTCGAAACCCGTGGGGTGGACACCTCGGGCCTGGTCATCTCGGACCGTGCGCACGTCGTGATGCCCTACCACCAGTCCGAGGACGGACTGCGCGAGGACATCCTCAAGCGCGCCGCCGAGGACGAGGAATTCGGAGACCCCGCCACACCGCACGCCGGCGTCTCGCACATCGGCACCACCCGCCGCGGGATCGGACCCTGCTACGCCGAGAAGATCCAGCGGTCCTCCGCGATCCGCATCGGCGATCTGCTCAACGCCGAAGTGCTCGCCACCAAGGTCGAGCTCGCCTGCCGCATGAAGCGCGCCGTGCTCGCCGAGGCCGGCATCACGCTCGATCCCCGCAGCCTGGTCGCCCGCGCCCTGGAACTCGGCACCCAGCTGGCCCCCCGCATCAAGGACACCACCTACCTCCTGCACGACCTGCTCGCCCGGGGACGCGGCGTGCTGTTCGAGGGCGCCAACGGCTCCCTGCTGGACGTCGACCACGGCACCTACCCCTTCGTCACCGGCTCGTCCTGCACGTCGGCGGGCATCGGGCCGGGCACCGGCGTGCCCCCCTCGGTGATCTCGAGCGTGCTGGGCATCATGAAGGCCTACTCGACCCGCGTCGGCGCCGGGCCCATGCCCACCGAGCTCAACGACGACACCGCCCACCGCATCCGCGAGCGCGGACGCGAGTACGGCACCACCACCGGCAGGCCCCGCCGCGTCGGATGGCTCGACCTGGTCGCCGTCAAGTACTCCTGCATGATCAACGGCGCCACCGGGATCGCCGTCACCCTCCTGGATGTCCTCTCGGGCTTCGACGAGCTGCGCGTCTGCGTCGGCTACCGGGCCGGCAGCGCCACGTCCGACCGTTTCCCCGCCGACGGCCTGGCGCTCTCCAAGGCAACCCCGGTCTACCACACCCTCCCGGGCTTCAAGGAAGAGATCGCCGGCTGCCGCTCGATCCCCGACCTGCCCGCCGCCGCCCGCGCCTACCTCGAATTTGTCGCGGGCTTCGTCGGCGTCCCGATCACGATGGTCAGCGTCGGCCCGGGCCGGGAGCAAACCATCATCGCCGATCGGACGTAGTGAGTGTCGCCCGCGCCGCGATCCACCGGCGCCGGTGCGGAGTTCCTCCTTGACCGGCCACCCCCACGCTTCCGCGCAGTCCCTCCCCGCCGCGACGCCCCAGGCGCTCGATGATCAGGCCCGGGCGATCGCCGCCGCGATGCGGGCCCGCAACCCCGACGCGGACCCCCTCGGCCTGCTCCCGGATGTGCACCCCTCGCGCATCCCCAGGCATGTCGCGATCATCATGGACGGCAACGGCCGCTGGGCGACACGGCAGGGCCTGCCCCGGACCGAGGGCCACCGCGTCGGAGCCCGCACCGTCCGGACCGTCCTCACCGAGGCCTCCAGGCTCGGCGTCGAGTGCCTGACCCTCTTCTCGTTCTCCAGCGAGAACTGGCGCAGGCCCGAGGATGAAGTCCGCGCCCTGATGGACCTGTGCATCACGCACTGCCGCAGCGAGCAGGGCGAACTGCTCTCCTCGGGTGTCCGCGTCCGGGTGATCGGACGAAGAGAAGGACTCCCCGACGATGTGCTCGCCGCGCTGGACTTCCTCGAGCAGTCCACCGCCGCCGGGTCCCGGATCACGCTCTGCCTGGCGATCAACTACGGCTCCCGCGCCGAGATCGCCGACGCGGCCCGGTCCCTGGCCCGCGACGCCGCCGCCGGGAAGCTCGACCCCGGGAAGATCGACGAGGCGATGCTCGGCTCGCGCCTCTACACCGCCGACCTGCCCGACCCCGACCTGCTCATCCGCACCGCCGGAGAGATGCGAGTCAGCAACTACCTCCTCTGGCAGATCAGCTACGCCGAGATCCACGTCACCGACGTGCTCTGGCCGGAGTTCGGCGCCGAGCACCTGCGGACCGCCGTGCGCGACTTTGCCTCCCGGAACCGGAAATTCGGCGGACTGGCCCGCTGAACTCGGGCCCCCGACCCGCGGCGCCAATGGCGCGGTATCCTCAGCCCAACCGCCCCCGGGACTTCCGTCGATGCTCAAACGCCTCCTCCTCGGGCCCATCCTGATCGCCGTCGTGCTGCTCCTGTGCTACCTGGACGAGCGGCTCGATATCGCTCCGTTGCCCGCGAGCCTGGGCGCCGCCCCGGGGAGCACCTTCCCGCCCGGCATGGTCGTCGGGCCCATCTGCATCCTGCTGGCCTGGGGTGCTTCGCTCGAACTGGCCCGCATGATCCGCGCCAAGGGCGTCGAGGCCTCGCGCTTCGTCACGCCCGTGGCCGCGGTGGGGGGGATGCTCGCCTGCTGCACCGCCCTGCTCGATGGCCTCAGCCCCGGGGCGATGGCCACCGCCGCGGCCTTTGCGCTCCTGGCCTCCCAGACCTACTACTCCAGGGACCGCTCGGTCGAGGGAATCCTGGCCGCCGCGGCCGGGGCGATGCTCGCCTTCGTGTACCTCGGCCTGATGTTCGGGTGCCTCGTGCTTATCCGGGCCGAGCACTCGGTCTGGATGCTCGTCTGGGCCCTGCTGACCACCAAGAGCTCCGACATCGGGGCCTACTTCACGGGAAAGGCGATCGGCCACCACAAGCTGATCTACTGGCTCAGCCCGGGCAAGACCTGGGAAGGCCTCGTGGGAGGCACGATCTTCGCCGGCCTGGTGGGCGCCGGGGGACTGTGGCTGACCCACTCCCTGACCGGCATCCCCATACCTCCGCCCTGGACCGGCGTGGTCGCCGGGATGGTCTTCGCGGTCTTCGGCCAGCTCGGGGATCTGGGGGAAAGCCTCTTCAAGCGGGACGCCGGGATCAAGGATTCCGGCCGGAGCCTCCCGGGGTTCGGAGGGCTTTTGGATGTGCTGGATTCCCTGATTCTGGTTGCCCCGGTCGCGTACTGGTGGTTGAGGCTTTTCAAGCCCGCGGTCGGGGTTCCTTAGACTGAATGCCCCGGAAATGGGAAACCGGCCCTCCGCGTGGAATACACTGTGGAAGGTTCCGAGCCGGGCCCGGAGTGCCGAATGACCGTTACGCAGAAGCTTCTCAAAGTTTTCCTCGTCGACAAACAGCTCAGGGGCCTCCAGTCCAGGCTCAGGGCCGCAGAGAAGTTCCTCGCCGATCAATCCGCCTCGCTCCAGCAGATCGATACCAAGAAGACCGCGCTGGAAACCCAGATCCGGCAGATCACCACGCTGGTCGCCGATCGCCAGGGCGAGACCGCCCGCCTCGATGAAAAGCTCAAGACCGTCCGGGAGCGCATGGACGCCGCCCAGACCAACAAGGAATACAAGGGCTTCCTCACCGAGCTCAACACCTACAAGTCCGAACGCGACAAGTACGAGACCGAGGCCCTCGAGCAGATGGGCAAGCTCGACGAGCTCAAGAAGCAGCTGGTCGAGATCACCATCCAGCGCGACGACCGCGACAAGGTCGCCAACGTCGCCCGCGAGGACCGCGACAAGCGCGCCGCCGAGATCAAGGACCGGCTCGCCGAGCTGACCGCCGAGCGCGCCCGGCTCGCGGCCGAGATCCCCAAGGACCCGCTCCACACCTTCGAGCAGCTCATCCGCGCCCGCGGCGACGATGCCATGGCCCAGATCGAGGTCCAGGACCGCAAGCGCCACGAGTACAACTGCGCCTCGTGCATGATGTCGATCCCCGTCGAGACCATCAGCTCGGTCCTCGGCTCGGGCCGCCTCACCCGCTGCGTCTCCTGCGGGTGCATCCTCTACGTCACCGACGACGATGCCAAGCTGATGCAGGAACCCGCGGGCAAGTCCGGCAAGGGTCGGTAGACCCGCCACGGCCCCGGCCGCCCTCGGCACGCGGTGCGGCTGCGCTAAATCCACACCATTGTGGCCCAATTGAGACTCCAGCCGCAACCGCGGGGCGCGGCGTGCTTATCGGAACCGATACGGCGGGCCCGGGGTTTTCCTGTCGTCCAGGCCTTTCAGGCCGGAATCGCGCGCGGAGGTGTTTCCGCGCGGATGTTCCCGGGCGCCGCGGGGAGAGAATTGATGAACCGTAAGCAAGTATTCGCGTCGCTGGTCGTCACCGTTGCCGGCCTTGCAGCGCCGGCTCTCGCGCAGGAGTCGCAGAGCCCCATCGACATCCGCAACGAGAACGTCCACTTCACCGCGCTCCCGGAGTTGCAGTTCTCCTACAGCAGCGCGGCGAGCCTTGACGTGATCAACACGGGATCTCCCGACGAGGAGGCCACCATCCGTGCGAACCTGACCTCCGCGGGCAGCCACCTGACGCTCTCGGGCACCGACTACGATCTGCTCCAGTTCCACTTCCACAGCCCCTCGGAGCACTGGCTCAACGGGCACGAGTTCGACATGGAGATGCACATGGTGCACCGCGACGCCGACGGGAACCTGCTCGTCGTCGGCCGGTGGATCGAGATCGGCGCGGCCAACCCGACGCTGGACCCGATCTTCGCGAACCTGCCCCCAACCACCGGGGACCACCTGCCGATCGGCAGCCTCGACCTCAACGCGCTGCTCTCGCCCGACCTGCACTCCGTGCGGTACAGCGGGTCGCTCACCACCTCGCCCTACACCGAGCCGGTGTCGTGGATCATGCTGACCACGCCGCTGCACATGTCGCTCGAGCAGGTCGAGGCCTTCGAGGCGATCTTCCCCGACGGCAATTCACGGGAACCCCAGCCCCTCAACGACCGCCTGGTGGTCAGCGATGATCCGGCCATCCCGGCCCCGGCCTCGGCGGGCCTGGCGCTGATCGGCGGCCTGCTCGCCGCGCGCCGGCGGCGCTGAGCCGCTTCCCGATCCGGGCTCCGCAGCGCCGGGCGTCCCGGACGACCATGCAGACCATCGAACCGACCCGTTCCGAGGTCGACTTCGCGCAACCGATCGCGTGCCCGGGCTCGGCGCAGCCCGGGCGACGTTCGCGTGCGCTTTGAGGTCCAATGTCCTCGCACGTGCGCACGAAAAGTGTTATGCACCACGATGCCCCAGGATCGATTCCATCGACATGCCCGGGGGGTCGGGTCCTCCCGCGCCGGCGGGCCTCAGAAGGGCGGGAAACGGCCTCTGCGTGCAAATCGCTTCTCGTGCGCACACGCCCGGTCGTAGCGGGTACTGATGTGCTCTTCGCGCCTCGCGCGCACCACCGCGGCCTCGTGCGCTCCACAGCATACAGAGTGCGTGCGCTGCAAAATAGCCTGTGAATTCCGCGTGAAGCGCCGTCAAATCCGTCTTGCGGGATTGATGCCCGTCGATATAACCGCGGCCGCTCGCGGGTCGGTTGCGTTCCCCATTCGTTCCATCCGTGCAGATCCACTGAGTAACCGCAAGGCCTGACCTTTGCGTCCGCCGTCGCCGCGATCACCGCGCGTCGCGGGCGTGAGCTCAGCCCGGCGCGCGGGTGTCGCGCGCCTTCATGTTCCTTCCAGGCAGGAGAACGAATCATGAGGCCGATCCACGGACTGTGCATCCTGGGGATGGCGATCACCCCGGCCGTCGGGGCGATCGCCGTAACGGCGAGCGCCAACGCGGTGTCGATGGCGACCAAGATCTTCGGGGCTTCCTCGGCGAACCTCACCATCGTCAGCGCGATGCTCTCGTTCAACGACCTGGGCCTGGGGCCCAGCAGCGGCGAGTTCAGCGCAGCGCTGCCGAACAACTAGGGGCTTTCGGGCACCGGCGCGGTCTTCTCCTCGGGCCGGGCGGCCGACTACAGCTCCGGCCCCAGCAACGCCAACGACTGGACGACCGGGTACGGGGTCGCGGCGACCATCGGGCAGAACGCGCTGCTTGACCCGATCACCGGTCAGACCGACCACTACGACGTGACGGAGCTGGATGTGGTGCTGCGCGCCAACCTCCCGGGCCGGTTCACCTTCAAGTACGTCTGTGGCTCCGAGGAGTACCCCGAGTACGTGGGCAGCGAGTTCATCGACGGGTTCGGGATCTACGTCAACGGCACGAACGTCGCCAAGCCCAACGGGCTTCCGGTGAACGTGAACCACCCGGGGATGACGGCGATCAGCGAGACCGAGATCGACGGCGTGCTGGTGCCGACGGGGTCGGCCTCGCCGCTGATCTCTACGAGCGTCAACTTCAGCACCGGTGACATCAAGGTGACGTTCATCATCGGCGATGCGTCCGACGAGGTGCTGGACTCGACGGCGTACGTCGGCAAGACCAAGGTCCTCTTCCTCGACACCACCGACGGGGGGCCGGTGCCCGCGCCGGGGGCGGCGGGGACGGCGTTGCTGGCGATCGCGCTGGGTGCGCGTCGGCGGCGCTGAGCGGTCCTCCCTCCTGCCTGATCGCGCCGGCGGGACCGCGCCCGCGCGTGAGCATCGGTGGAAGTTCGCCGAGCTCCGCGCCCCGTGCGCTCCCTCGGCGATGGTGTTCCCGTCCCGGGGACTTCCCCGCGTGCCGGCCGGGCCCCGCGCCCGGCGGGCCGGCCCGCCGGCGATCAGGCTTCGCGTGCGAGGGTCGATGAGCCGAGGTCCGGGCCCGGACGCGGTGGGCCGGTCAGTACGTGAAGTTGACGTTCGGGTCGGTGGCCCCGAGGGAGCCGGCGTAGCTGTTCCCGCTGATCGCCGAGAAATTCTTGCTGGTGACGACGATCGGCGCGACCGAATTGCCGGCGACGATCGACCAGTTGAGGGTGTTGGAGGCGCAGGTGTTGCGGGCGATGATGTTCCCCGCGCCACCCACCTCGATCCCGGTGTCGTTGCCGACGCACGTGTTGGCTTCGATGCGGGAGTCGGGTCCGACGACGGCGATCCCCGAGCCGGTGCCGCCGAAGCCGTTCTTGTAGCAGGTGTTGCCGCGGACGGTCGAACCGTTGCCGGCGTTGATGCCGTCGGCCAGGTTGAGGGTGGCGGTGCAGTCGGCGACGGTGGCGCCGTCGTAGCAGGCAAAGCCGTCCCCGTCGTTGGAGTAGGACGTGCACGCGGTCACCGAAGCGCCGTTGCAGTAGAACCCGTGGGAGGTGTTCTGCGCGGCGAAGCAGCCGGTCAGGTTGCCCTCGAGGATGTGGAACCCCGCCTCGCCGTTGGACATCGCCGTGCAGTTGGACAGCGTGAGGAACTGGCCGGTGAAGCCATCGAACCCGCTGGAGATCGCCGAGCATCCGGTGAGGGAGCTGCCGCTGCTGCACTGGAAGCCGTACTGGCCGCTCTCCCGGGCGATGCAGTTGAGCAGCGTGCCCGACCCCGCGACGTTGATCCCGTGGACGTCGTTGCCGTCGGCCGTGCACCCTTCGAGGCTGCACCCCGTGCCGGTACGGAAACCACTCCCGCCGTTGCCCGAGGAGGTGCAGTTGCGGAGCGTGATCCCGTCGCCGACGCGCACGCCGTCGCTGCTGGTGTTGGTGACGCTGATGTTCTCGAGCACTCCGCCGGAGGTGAAAGTTCCCCCGGTGCCGGGCTGGATGTCGATCCCGCCGCCGCCGCCCGAGCCGATGTGCCCGTTGCGGATGCTGATGTTGATCCGGCCGCTCACGCTCAGGCGGATGACCGGCAGGGTCGACACGCTGCCAAGGCTATACCCGCAGAGGTCGATCGAGACGTTGCTGGAGGCGATCTCGATGGCGCTCTTGCCGTTGCCGACCACGAAGTCGTTGGTGAGGTAGTACGAGCCGGGCGTGGCGATCCTGTAGATGCTGTCGGCGTCGCCGGGCGTGTTGGTGGAGTTGATCGCCAGCCTGGGCTCGACCTCGGAGAGGGTCTTGTACGTCGCGGCGATGGCCCCGCCGGGGGGGTCGAGCGGGCCGGCGGTCAGGAGGGCGGCGGAGGCGAGCAGGGCGATCGTCGCGACCATCACGGATCGGGATTTCATGGGTGGATCCTCGCGCGAGGGGTACCTGGGCGGCCGAAGGGGCGTGACACGCGCAGAGCCAGAGTACCGTCCGGGTCATGCGGACCGGAAGCGCGATCTTGACCTTTCACGGCCGCGGATTGGCGACAAAAAGGGATTGAAATGGCGGGCGGGCAGCGCCCGCGGCCGGGGAGGTCCGGAGGCGGCTGGCCTCATCGGACCGGCGTGCGCTTCGCATCGCCGCCGGTGTTGCCGGGTCAGATCTTCTTGACCACGCTCATGCCGCGGTAGGAGCCCTCGAGCACGGCCTTGGAGTCGGCCTTCATCCACTCGTCGAGGATGCTCGCGTACACGCCGCGGAAGTCGATCTTGAACTTCAGGTCGCCGTCGTCGAGGTCGGTGAGAGAGGGGTGTTCCCCGTGCACACCGGGCTTGACCATGGGGCCGAAGAGGAACATCGGGGCGGCGGTGCCGTGGTCGGTGCCGCCGCTGGCGTTCTGGCCGACGCGGCGGCCGAACTCGCTGAAGGCCATCGCCATCACGCGTTCCTGGTTGTCCTGGGTCTTGAGTTCGTCGTAGAAGGCCTTGATCGCGGCGGCGAAGTCGCGCAGCAGGTTGGCGTGCCGGCCCTGCGGCCCGCCCTGGCCCGAGTGGGTGTCGAAGCTGCCGTGGGTGACGTAGTAGACGCGGGTCTTGAGGCCGGCACGGATCATGCTCGAGACCATCGAGAGCTGGCGGCCGATGTCGGTGGCCGGGAAGGCGACGGTGGGCTTGGTCGCGACCGCCTTGCGGATCAGCTCGCTGGAGACCTGGGCGTCGAGGCTGGTGCGCATGAGGAACGCGGCGGTCGAGTCGGGGCGGGCCTCATCAGCGCCGGGCTCCCGGCGGGCGATCTTGTCGTAGGGGTCCTTGAGGGACTTGTGGATGTCCTGGCCGGCCCAGCGGAAGAGGTCGGCGGACTCGAAGGAGATCGGCTTGATCATGCGTCCCTGCATGGCCAGGGGCGCGGTGCGGCCGATGGCGATCCCGGGGCTGTCGGTGGTCTGAGACTTGGAATTCGTGCCCGCGCCGCCGGGCTTGGCGGCCTGCGGCGTGGGGGCCTTGCCGTCGGCAGATCCGCTCTCGCCCTTGCCGTAGCCGCAGCACTCGGCGTCGAAGTAGCGTCCGAGCCAGCCGTCGCCGGTGGCGGTGGTGTCGGCGGTCTGCCAGATGTCCATGGACTTGAAGTGGGAGCGGTTGGGGTTGGGGTATCCCACGCCCTGCACGATCGCGGCGAGGCTGTTGTCGAAGAGGTCCTTGAGGCCGGTCATCGAGGGGTGGATGCCGATGCCATCGGATCCGGAGAGCTTGAGGACATCCTTCTCGGGGATGCCGATGCCGGGGCGGACCTTGTAGTACTGGCTCATGCCGAAGGGGACGACGGTGTTGAGGCCGTCGTTGCCGCCGCCGAGCTGGATGACGACCAGGACGCGATCATCGGGCACGCCCGGGGCTGAGGAGAGCCCGCCGAGGGCGGCGTGCATCGCGTAGGCCGAGCCCTGGAGGAAGGCGGGCACGGCGAGCGAGGCGGAGGCGAGCGTGAGGCTCGAACCGAGGAACTCGCGGCGGGTGAAGGCGGGGTGAGAGTTGGAGGTCATCTGGGACTCCGGTGGCGGGTGGTCAAAGCAGCACAGGACCACAGCAGCAAAGCGAACATGTTGGAGGCTGGAGGGCGGTGGAGTTGGCGGTGGCGAGGGGCATTCGTGGATTGATGTTCGCTTTTCTGCTTTTCGCTCTGCTGCCTTTCAGCAAAGCTGATACTCCGGCATGGTCGTGATCACCAGCAGCAGCGCCGTCACCACGTCGGGGGTGACCGCGCCGCCGCGGGAGCGGGCGAACTCGACGAGGGTCTGGCGGGCCGAGGGGGGCGTGCCGCCGAGGGTGAGCTTGAGGAGGTAGTCGACGACGCGCTGGGGGTCGTTGGCGGCGCCGGCGTCGGACTTGGAGAGTTCGGACAGCAGGGCACTGGGGTCGTACCTGGTGGAGTCGGCGGTGGGGTCGTAGCCGATGGGCTTCTTGCCGGTGAGCAGGAAGGTGAGGATGTTCTGGCGGACAAAGAGGGTGGAGGTGTTGATCCACGAGCGTCCGCCCTCCCAGCCCTTGACGCTGGGTGGGAAGAAGAGGTTCTGGCCCATGAGGTCCAGGGCGTCGTTGAGGATGCCCAGGTCGCGGACGGGCGTGTTGAGCGAGCGGACGGCGCCGACGGCGAGCACGACGGGGCTCTTGACCAGGTCTCCCATGATGCGCGGGTCGTAGAAGTGCTCGCTGAGGAACATCTTGCGGAGCATGGGCTTGAGGTCGTACTTGGCGCCCAGGAGCGTGGAGGCCAGGCCCGAGAGGACGGCGCGGGTGGGCGGGTCCAGGTCGCGGTCGGCGAGCCGCTCCATGGGGGGGAGCTCGGAGACGAAGAAGCCGTAGGCGCGGCGGGCGACGTAGGCGCTGCAGGCGCGGGTCTCGAGGATCGCCTTGACGAAGCCGTCGCCGTCGAGGGGGGCCTTCTTGCCCAGGATGGTCTTGTCGGCGTTGTCGTGGTTGCGCTCGTCGTAGAAGAACTCGTCGTCGCGGAAGGTGTAGCCGGTCAGGGCGCGGGCGCCCTCCTTGATGTCCTTCTCGGTGTAGTTTCCCACGCCGAGGCTGAACAGCTCCATGATCTCGCGGGCGAGGTTCTCGTTGGGCTTGTTCTTGCGGCTCTCGTCGTTGTTGAGGTACTTGATCATCGCGGGGTCGCGGATCAGGTCGAAGAGCATGGTGCCGAAGTTGCCGACCGCGTTCTTGCGGAGCATCTGGTTCTGCGTGAACATGTGCCAGCTGTCCTCGATGGTGCGGTAGCTGGTGGACAGGATGCCGTGCCAGAAGAGGGTCATCTTCTCTTCCATGGGGCGGGCGGTCTCGACCATCCGCTTGAGCCACCACTTCTGCATCTCGGTCATCTGGGCGCGGTCGGAGCGCTCGCGGTTCTGGCGCTCCATGCGGAACTTGGCGAGCGCATCTTCGTCCTGGGCCTTCTGGGCCTTGCGGTACTCCTCGCGCTCCTCGGCGGTGGGCGGGTGCATGATCCGGGCGTCGAAGAGGTCGTTCCTGACCGGGTCGGCGGTCAGCTTGTCGTAGTCGAGCAGGTAGTCGACGGCCTTCTCGGGTCCCCAGGAGGCGAGCGTCTGGATCTGCGCGGGGGTGCCGCCGAAGCCGGCGCGCCAGAGCAGGTGCCGGGCCTGCTCGTACCCGAAGCGCTCGGGCCGGATCGGCGAGAGCGACGAGGAGGTCTTGGTGGCCCGGGCGGTGTCCTTGGCCGGGCGCTGGGCGGTCGAGGTCGGCGCGGCGGGCGGCGGGACAGGGGCTTGAGCGCGAGATTCCTGCGGTTGCACGGGCTAGCTCCTCGCGGGGTTCGACATCATGTGCATCGGGCCGACTCGCTCAACGTGCCCGGCCGGGCGTGATTGCAACGGCGCTTTTTCTGGGCGCCGGGAGCCACGGGATACGCCGGCTCGGGTCGCCGGTCGCACCGGACGGTGCGCCCCAGTATCCGATCAAACGTCGCCCGCGTAAAGCACAAGTCCGGAAACCTGATGAACCGGGTTCAGCGGCGGCGGGCGGCGGCGCGGGCGAGCACCGCGCCGGCGGCCGAGAGGCCCAGCAGGAGGGCGCCGTTGGTCTGGTGGGCGGTGGCGATCAGGGTCTGGGCCAGCGGCGGGGTGGGCGAGGTATCCAGTTCGCTTGAGGTGGGAGCTTTCTGCTTGTCGGGCCCTTGACCGACCATGGCAAAGGCGCCCCAGCCGAGGGTGAACTGGAGGACCAGGCAGGCGAGCATCGCCGCGCCGATGCGGCGCGAGAGCCCGGCGGCCGGCGGTGGGAGGTCCTCGGTGGTGCGGAAGAGCATGCCGGAGATGAAGCCCAGGAAGAGGATGCCGACCGCGATCACGATGTGGGTGTAGAGCGGGTGGAGGACGCCGAAGTGACGGAACCAGGCGCCCATGACCAGCTGGACCATGAGCACGTGGAGCAGGGCGATCGCAAAGACGCGGCGCTTGCGGCCGAGCCGTGTCGGCTCGCTGGCGGGTGGGTGATCGGGGGGGGCGGACTTGAGCTGGCGGTAGGCGAGGCTGAGGTACACGACGGCGGCCATGCTGATCGCGAAGAAGAGCTGGGCGATGATGCCGTGGATCATCGCCATGCCGCGGTGGTTCTCCAGGACCCTGAGGCCGCCGAGGATTCCCTGGCCGCAGACGGCGGCGAACATGATGACCATCCACCCTCGGACCCATCGGCGTTTCTCGATGCAGAGCGTGTAGATCAGCTGCGTGAGCACGCACAGGCCGACCATGGCGCCGAAGAGGCGGTGGGAGTGCTCGAGGAAGATGCGGGGCTGGCTCATGAGCGAGATCGGGTAGAGGAACATGTTGGCGCCGTAGGAATCGGGCCAGCCCGGGACCGCCATGCCGCTGGCCGAGCTGGTGACCATGCCGCCGAGGGCGATCAGCAGAACGATGCCCGCGGACGTGATGATCGCGAAGCGCGCGAGCCAGTGGTCGTGGCCGGCGAAGGGGCGATCGGAGGGCGGGGCGGTTCGGCCGAGCATCCCTCCCAGGGCGCCGGAGATCAGCCCGATCAGGGCGCCGGCGAGCACGAATCCTGGGATGTAGATCAGGGCGGAGGGGGCGAGGCCCGAGAGGCCCTCGGCGGGCTTGGATCCGGGGGCCGATTGCCTGGCGAGCACGGAGGCGAACAGGAGGAGGTTGATGATCGAGCTGAGCGTGCCGGCGCCGGCACCGACGAGCGGCGCGATGGAGCCCGCGCCGCCGCGCGCGACGGAGAACCCTGCGGCGCAGGCACATGCGGCGAGCGTGAGGACCAGTACGGCGGCGACGACGGCGGGGGGCAGGTGCACTCCCGGCGCGTTGGCGAGCAGCCACGCGGACCACATGACGACCACGGAGGCGAATCCGTAGACGAGGATGGGCCCTGATCGGAGGGGTCCGTGGGAGCCAGTCGCGGGCGTGTGATCGGTATTTGATAGGATATTGGTCATTGGATGGAATCAGTTGAGATTCAGTCTCAGTTGCGCTGGAACGCGGTTCTGGCCTTGACAGCGTAGGTGAGCAGGCACAAATTTCCGGCCTGGCAGAAATTCCTACCGATGCACGAGAAGCGCCGGGGCGGTATTTTCGTACCCCTTCCAGACTTCGACACGGCAGCGTACGCCGAACTCATTCTCGGTCCGGGTGCGGTTTTGGGTTGTGGTTTTGGGTTGAGGAGTCACGACAGTGTCAGTGATCTTCCCAAAGTGGATGAACACGTTGCCTCCGTTGGCTGCGGTCGGCGCCGTGGGCGGGCTGGCGGTGACGATCGGCGTGTTCTGGTACTACGTGACGCCGAAGTTCTGGCGTGTGGGCTACATGCCGACGCAGCCGGGCGGCGGGTTCAACCACCAGCTGCACGCGGGCAAGCTGGGGATGGACTGCCGGTACTGCCACAGCAAGATCGAGGTGGGCAACGAGGCGAACATCCCGCCGGTGCACGTGTGCTACGGGTGCCACGCGGAGAACCGGCTGGCGTTGTTCTCGTCGAGCGCTGCGCACAAGGACAAGACGGAGTTCGTGCGGACGGCGTACACGAAGGACGAGCCGATCGAGTGGCGGCGGATCCACAAGCTGCCGGACTACGTGCACAACTTCCCGCACGGGATCCACCTGGCGGCGGGGGTGAGCTGCTACTCGTGCCACGGGCAGATCATGTCGATGCCGGTGGTGTACCACGCCCAGCCGCTGAGCATGAGCTTCTGCCTGGACTGCCACCGCGCGGTGCGTGACAAGGCGCACCCGGAGGAGGCGGCCAAGTTCCTGGTTCCCAAGGACATGGTCACCAAGCTGATCGCGGTGGAGGCGAGGCTGTCGGCGCCGCAGGACCACGCGGCGGAGGCGGCCAAGCTCCTGGAGAACATCATGATCACGCCCCCCGAGAACTGCGGGGCGTGTCATTACTGAATGAAGCAGGCACTGGGCATCAGGCACTCGGCACCGGTGAATGACACTGGGTGCCCAGGTCCGGCCCGGTTGCCATTGAAGGTCGGTTGTCCGGTGTCTTCACGAGTGCCCAGTGCCCAGAGCCCAGTCCCTAGTGCCTTCCCGGTAACTCCCATGCTCGATCAATGCCATTCGACAACCAAGGGCGACACGAAGAAACCATCCAAGGCCGAGCTGGCGCAGACCAAGCGTGCGCTGCTCACGGCCGGCAAGGGCCAGCCGAAGGTCTGGCGGAGTCTCGACGAGGTGGCGGACACCCCGGAGTTCCGCGAGCTGGTGGAGCGTGAGTTCCCGGCGAGCGCGTCGGAGCTGCTGTCGGGCTCGCGCCGGGCGTTCCTGCAGTTCATGGGGGCGACGGCGGCGCTGGCGGGGGCGGCGGTGATCCCGGGGTGCCGGCGTCCCGAGCAGAACATCATGCCGTTCAGCCGGGAGGTTCCCGAGGAGATCATCCCGGGCAAGCCGCTGTTCTACGCGACGTCGATGACGCGTCCGGGGGGCGGCGCCGAGGGGCTGCTGGTCGAGACGCACGAGGGGCGGCCGACGAAGATCGAGGGCAACCCGCTGCACCCGGGGAACCAGGGCAGGAGCTCGCTGTGGGGCCAGGCGCACGTGCTGGGGCTGTACGACCCGGACCGGCTGAAGTTCCCGCAGTTCCGCAACGCGACGCGGGGGCAGGTCGAGGCGACGTGGGACGACTTCCGGGCCTGGGCGGTGGAGAACCTGCGCAACGCCGACGGCGACCAAGGCGACAGCGTGGCGATCATCGTGGACAAGAAGACCAGCCCGACGCGCGACGCGATGAAGGCGGCGGTGCTGGCCAAGTGGCCCAAGGCGACGTGGGTGAGCTACGACCCGGCGGACCGGCGCGGCCCCGTGGAGGGGACGCGGCTGGCGCTGGGCGCGCCGCTGCGTGAGCTGTACAGCTTCGCGCAGGCCCGGGTGGTGGTGTCGCTGGACCGTGATTTCCTGAACACGGTGAGCGAGTCCAACGGCCTGGCGCACGCGCGGGAGTGGGCGACCACGCGTGACGTGCAGACGACCAAGGACCAGATGAGCCGGCTGTACGCGGTGGAGTCGGGCTTCTCGATCACGGGCGGATCGGCGGACCACCGCCTGCGGGTGGCGCCCAGCCGGATCCCGGCGTTCGCGGTGGCGCTGGCCAAGCAGATCTTGTCCAAGGCGCAGATCAAGGGCTCGCAGGCGCTGATCGACGCGATCCTGTCCAAGAGCGTGCCGGGCGACTCGGACATCGACGTCAAGACGATCTCGGGGTCGACGTTCATCGACGAGGTGGCCAGGGACCTCCTGGACTCGGCCAACCGGGGGCGGGCGGTGGTGCTGGCGGGGGCCTCGCAGGGCCCCGAGGTGCACGCGCTGGCGCACGCGATGAACGCGGCGCTGGGCTCGGTGGGCACGGTCGTGCGGTACGTGCCGATGACCGAGGACGAGGCGGCCGACTCGATGGCGCAGCTGCGGCGGCTGACCGACGACATCACCTCGGGCAAGGTGCGGACGGTGTTCTGCCTGGGGGCCAACCCGGTGTTCGACGCCCCGGGGGACGTGAGCTTCGCGCAGGCGTTCGCGAAGGCGGCGCAGACGGTGACGCTGAGCGTGGCGGCGACCGAGACGGCCGCGGCCTCGCTGTGGTCGCTCAACGGGGCGCACGAGCTGGAGAGCTGGGGCGACGCGGAGGCGATCGACGGGACGGTCTCGCCGGTGCAGCCGATGATCGCCCCGTTGTACGGCCCGGCGGACCTGAAGCAGCAGCAGCCGATGAGCGAGATCGAGCTGCTGGGGATGCTGGCCTCGGACGATCGGGGCGGCGCGAAGGTGGACGGGTACGAGCTGGTGCGTTCGGCGTGGCGCAAGGCCGCGGGCGAGGCGGGGTTCGAGAAGAAGTGGCGGTCGGCGCTGCACGACGGCGTGCTGATGGGCTCGGCGAAGGCCGGGCAGACGCCGGAGATCAGGAGCGAACAGATCGCCAGGGCGATCGCGGGGATCGAGCTGGGCGGCCGGCCGGGCCCCTCGTCGCTGGACGTGGCGTTCGCGGTCAACGCGCTGGCGGCGGGGCGGTTTGCCAACGTGCCGTGGCTGCAGGAACTGCCGCAGGACGCGACGCGGGTGGTGTGGGACAACCCGGCGCTGGTGAGCCCTGCGACCGCCAAGGCGCTGGGGCTGATGGCCGACCCTTCCGAGCCGTACGTGTCGGGGGAGTTCCCGCAGGCGCGGATGGGCAGGCTGACGGTGGGTGGGCGGTCGGTGGAGATGGCGTTCTGGGTGATGCCCGGGATGTCGGACAACACGGTGCTGCTGACGGTGGGGTACGGGCGGAAGGTCTGCGGGCGCGTGGGCGACGGCGTGGGGTTCGACGTGGCGGCGGTGCGCTCGACGCGTTCGCCGTGGCTGCTGCGGGGCGGCGCGGTGGAGCGGGTGCCGGGCTCGTACATGATCGCCAGCACGCAGAACCACTGGACGATGGACGGGCGGAAGTCGATCGTGCGCCAGGCCGACCTGAAGTGGTGGCAGATGCACGGGGACGAGATCATCGGGGACGACGACAACGTGTACGGGACGTCGGGCAAGCTCAACTTCGCCGAGCGGATGGGCGAGCTGGCGCACACGCCCCCGAACGTGTCGATCTACAAGAACCCCTACACGCAGAGCGGGGCCGACCCGGCGCCGGGCTCGCGGTACACGCAGGGGCAGCAGTGGGGGATGACGATCGACCTGGGCAAGTGCACGGGGTGCGGGGTGTGCACGATCGCGTGCCAGTCGGAGAACAACATCCCGTCGGTGGGCAAGATCGAGGTCGCCAAGGGGCGGGAGCTCCTGTGGATCCGGGTGGACCGGTACTACACGGGGGACGACATCAACGAGCCGGGGCAGATGCTGCACCAGCCGGTGGCGTGCGTGCACTGCGAGAACGCGCCGTGCGAGACGGTGTGCCCGGTGAACGCGACGGTGCACGGGCCCGAGGGCATCAACTACATGACGTACAACCGGTGCATCGGCACGCGGTACTGCGCGAACAACTGCCCGTACAAGGTGCGCCGGTACAACTACTTCGACTACGGGGTGACGCGGTTCAACGGCGACTTCTTCGGCAAGGACATCGTGGACAAGGCGATGCCGGAGAAGGGGCTGGGGTACACGGTCAGCGGCTCGACGGACCACAGCAAGTTCAACGTGAACCTGGTGCCGCCGCGTCTGCGGGAGAAGCTCGACCAGGTGAGCCGGATGCAGAAGAACCCGGACGTGACGGTGCGTTCGCGCGGCGTGATGGAGAAGTGCTCGTACTGCATCCAGCGGATCAACGCGGCGCGGCACGAGTGCCGCCTGCAGGACATGGACCGGGTGCCCGAGGGGTTCTTCCAGACGGCCTGCCAGCAGGCCTGCCCGTCGGACGCGATCGTCTTCGGGGACACGCTCGACGGCACGACGCGGGTGGCGCGGCAGCGTGCCCACGGCCGGAGCTACCTGCTGCTGGGGTTCATCAACACGCGTCCGCGCACGAGCCACATGGCGCGGATCAACAACCCCAACCCGCACATCGCGGCCTCGGAGCACGACCCGCTGGAGCACCACGGGGGCGGGCACCAGGGCGGGGGTACCGGCGAGGGGGGCGGCGAGAAGCACGCGGACGCGTCGTTCCGGCGTGACCGCCGCAAGCTGCTGCAGGACAAGGGATACGCACTGAGCCTGACGGTTCTCAATTCGGTGGCCGGCGCTGCGGGCCGCCTTGGAGTTCATGCATGACCGCGCTGCACCCTGACCAGGCAGCGGCCCGGCGACTTGCCGGGCTGGAGCCCACGCCCACCGCCGGCGCCGTCGAGCCGGGGACCGGGGACGGATCGCTGGTGGACACGCCGGGGGTCCGCGCCCCGCTGGTGCTGGGGAACCGCTCGTTCGGCGACATCACCAACATCGTGTGCGGCTACATCGAGAACAAGCCCGCGCGGTGGTGGCTGCCGACGGTGCTGCTGACGGGCTCGATCGCGGGCCTGGGCGGGATGTTCATCACGTACCTGATCATCACGGGGATCGGCACGTGGGGGCTGAACAACGACGTCGACTGGGCGTGGGACATCACCAACTTCGTGTTCTGGATCGGCATCGGCCACGCGGGGACGCTGATCTCGGCGATCCTGTGCCTGCTCAAGCAGAAGTGGCGGACGGCGATCAACCGGTCGGCGGAGGCGATGACGATCTTCGCGGTCATCTGCGCGGCGACGTTCCCGGGGATCCACATCGGCCGGCAGTGGATGGCGTGGATGCTGTTCCCGATCCCCAACGCCAACGCGATCTGGCCGAACTTCCGTTCGCCGCTGCTCTGGGACGTGTTCGCGGTGTCGACGTACGGGACGGTGTCGCTGCTGTTCTGGTACATGGGGATGATCCCGGACCTGGCGACGCTGCGTGACCGGGCCGATGCACGGATGCGGAAGAACCCGCACGGGGCGACGATCCTGCCGTTCGTGCCGGTGCGGATCGACAAGGTCCGGGCGCTGGTGTACGGGGTGCTGGCGGTGGGGTGGCGTTTCAGCGCCCGGCACTGGCACCGCTACGAGGCGGCGTACCTGGTGCTGGCGGGGATCTCGACGCCGCTGGTGCTGAGCGTGCACTCGATCGTGTCGTTCGACTTCGCGACGTCGATCCTGCCGGGGTGGCACACGACGATCTTCCCGCCGTACTTCGTGGCGGGGGCGATCTTCGGCGGCTTTGCGATGGTGCTGCTGCTGCTGATCCCGTTCCGGGTGCTGTTCCCGTACATGCGTGACCTGATCACGCTGCGTCACCTGGAGAACATGGCCAAGATCGTGCTGGCGACGGGCATGATGGTCGGGTTCGCGTACGGGATGGAGTTCTTCATCGCGTGGTACTCGGGGAGCAAGTACGAGCAGGACGCGTTCCTGTACAACCGCCTGCTGCCGCCCTTCCTGGCGAAGGAGGGGGGCCGATTCGCGCCGTACTGGTGGGCGTACTGGTCGATGATCGGGTGCAACGTGATCAGCCCGCAGGTGTTCTGGTTCAAGGCGATGCGGCGCAGCCCGCTGGTGATCTTCGTGGTCAGCTTCCTGGTGACGATCGGGATGTGGTTCGAGCGGTTCGTGATCATCGTGACGAGCCTGCACCGGGCGTTCCTGCCGGCCGAGTGGCACATGTTCCACCCGACGCTGGTGGACATCATGATCTTCGTGGGCTCGTGCGGCGTGTTCCTGACGCTGTTCCTGCTGTTCGCCCGTTTCCTGCCGATGTTCGCGATGGCCGAGCTCAAGGCGGTGATGCCGCAGGCCAGCCCGCACCACCACCCGCCCGAGGGCGGGAGCACGAAGGGAGGTCACTGAGATGGCACGCCATTCCTCGGGGCCGATCTACACCACCGAGGCGGGGGTCCCGGTGCACGGGATCATCGCCGAGTACGCGACGGCGGCGGACCTGTACCGGGCGGCGGAGATGGTCCGCGACGCGGGGTACGTGCGCTGGGACGTGTACACGCCGTTCCCGATCCACGGGCTGGAGGAGGCCATGGGGGTGCGGCGGACGCGCCTGCCGATCCTGATCGCGGTGATCGGGCTGACGGGCGCGGGCCTGGGCTTCCTGATGCAGTACTGGATGACGGCGGTGGATTACGTGCAGGTCGTGCAGGGCAAGGACCCGACGGCCTGGGAGGCGTACATCCCGATCACGTTCGAGATGGGGATCCTGTCGGCGGCGTTCACGGCGATCCTGGGGATGCTGGCGTTCAACAAGCTGCCGATGTGGAACAACCCGCTGCTGCGCAAGGACCGGTTCCTGCGGTGCAGCGACGACCGGCTGATGATCTGCATCGAGGCGGCCGACGATCGGTTCGACCAGGAGAAGACGCGTCACCTGCTCGAGGCCGCGGGCGGGACGAACGTGGACCTTGTCGAGGAAGAGCCCGAGCCGGTGAAGGAAGAGGTCGCGGCGCACTGACGGTCGGGATCGGAACTTGCTGGAACGAACGATGAAGATGCACACGAACAACTCCGGACGGGCGATCGGGACGGCCCTGGCGCTGGCCGCGGCGGGACTGGCCGTGGGGCCGGCCGGCTGCCGCGGGGGGCGCGAGGAGCAGCCGCCGCGGCAGTTCTTCCCCGATCTGGACGACCAGATGAAGTGGAAGCCGCAGGAGAAGTCGACGTTCTTCGCCGACGGCCGGACGATGCGCAGGCCCGTGCCCGGGTCGGTGGCGTTCGGCCGGGTGAGCTTCGTGGCCGGCGAGGCGCAGCTGGAGAGCGGCCAGGCCTGGGCGCGGCACTGGATGCTGGAGCGCGAGGACTTCCTCAAGGCCGACGACGCGTACTACACGGGCAAGGGCGCCGCGGGGGCCTTCCTGGAGAAGATCCCGGTGCCGGTGACGCGTCCGATGCTCGAGCTGGGCAAGAAGAAGTTCAACATCTACTGCTCGGTGTGCCACGGGTACATGGGCGACGGGCAGGGGATGGTGGGCCGGCAGTGGTCGTACGCGGTGCCGAGCTTCCACGACCCCAAGTACAGGCCCGGCGCGACCGAGGAGCTGGTGGACGAGGCGACCAAGCAGAAGAAGGTGCAGGCGGCCCGCACGGGCCAGGACGGGTACATCTTCGGCGTGGTGCGCAACGGCGTGTACGACGCCCAGGGCAACAACAAGATGCCCGCCTACGGGCACGCCCTCTCGGAGCGTGACGCGTGGGCGGTGGTCGCGTACATCCGGGCCCTGCAGGAGGCCCGCGGGGCGACGCTGAACGATCCGGCGATCCCGGAGGCCCAGCGCGACGCGCTCTCCAAGAACAAGCCCGCGCCGGCCCCCGCGCCCGCGGCCAACAGCCCCGCGCCCGCGGCCGCCGAACCGGGCGCCGCACAGCCCAACGGAGGTCAGAAGTGACCAGCGCCTCCTCCCACATCCACGGCTCGCTGGACCCGGCGGACCACGACCACGGACCGGACCGCGCGTACCTGCTGCGGGACGAGAACATCAACCTCGCGCCCGGGACGGGCAAGTCGATCTCAACGACGCTCCTGGGCGCCGGGGTGATCGCGATCGCGGTCGCGGCGTTCGGCTCGACGGTCATCGGGGCCCAGGGCAAGGCCCACGCGCTGGCGGCGCTGCACGTGGGCGTGATGTCGTGCCTGGCGATGGTGCTGGGCAGCCTCTTCTACCTGCTGCTGTTCACGCTGGTGAGGGCCGGGTGGCACGCGACCATCAAGCGCCAGTTCGAGAACGTGGCGATGCTCGTGCCGTTCCTGGGCCTGGGCGTGATCGCGGTGCTGATCGCCGACCTGCTCCTCGGCCACCCGCTGTTCACGTGGATGGGGGGCAAGTACCAGGCCGACGCGATCCTGGAGGAAAAGTCGGCGTGGCTCAACGCGCCGTTCTTCTATCTGCGCGTGCTGTTCTACATCTTCCTGTGGACGTACCTGGCCCGCCGGCTCTCGCGGCTGAGCCAGGAGCAGGACCGGACGGCCGACCGCTGGCTCTCGGCCCGGGCGGGCAGGACCAGCGCGTGGGGGATGCTGGCCTTTGCGCTCTCGGTCGCGTTCGCGGCGTTCGACCTCCTGATGTCGACCGACTTCAAGTTCTTCAGCACGATGTGGGGCGTGTACTTCTTCGCGGGCTCGGCGTACTCGGGGATGGCCCTGGCGATCCTGATCAACGCCTCGCTCCGCCGCGCCGGCAAGCTCGAGGGCCTGGTGACGCCCGAGCACTACCACGACATGGGCAAGTTCCTGCTGGCGTTCACGGTCTTCTGGGCCTACATCGCCTTCAGCCAGTACTTCCTGATCTGGTACAGCAACATGCCCGAGGAGACGTCGTTCATGCTCGCCCGCAAGTCCAACGGGTGGCAGTACCTGTTCTTCTTCCTGGCGTTCGGGCACTTCCTGGTGCCGTTTGTCATCCTGCTGTTCCGGTCCATCAAGAAGAACACGCTGACGGTCTGCGTGATGGCCTGCTGGGCGATCGCCGCACACGTCGCCGACATTTTCTGGATCGTCCGGCCGATGGTGTACGCCGACGGTCAGTTCACCGACAAGGTCGGGATGGGCGGCTTGTGGGTGGATGCGCTGGCGATCGCGGGCGTGCTCGCGGTGTTCGCGGCCCTGGTGATCCACAAGGTGACCTCCGGGCGGCTGGTGGCGATCAACGACCCCTACATGTATGAGGCGCTGGAGCACAAGAATTACGTCTGAATAAATCCTCAATTGATTTCCGGTTTTCGAGCGGGTCGAAGTCTTCGGTTTGGCAGTAAAGAATCCGGTGTCGCAGCAACGCAAGCGGCACCCTCGAGCTGAGGGATTGAACGATGTCAGGCTCGCACGCACATCACGCGCCCCACGAGATTCCCGCCGAGCACGAGCAGGCCGACGCGTGGCATCACCACGACCTGAGCGCCGAGGGGATGCCGCAGCGCGAGCACACGGCGATCGCCAACCCGCTGGCGCTGTTCGCGGCGTTCCTGGTGATCAGCGTGGTCACGGCGCTGATCGTGGGGATCGTGCAGTTGTACTACTACGACCAGGTGAGCAACGTCAACGGCGGGCTGGTGCAGCAGCAGGACAAGGAATCGATGCTGCGGATGGCGGCCGATGCGCAGGCGTACTTGCAGGAGTCCGAGCGGCGGCTCTCGGCGTACGAGTGGGTGAACCCGGAGGCCGGCACGGTCTCGATCCCCATGGACACGGCGTACGAGCGGGTGGTGCAGAAGTACTCGGGGGCGGGCGGGGGCAAGTGATCGCGGGCGGGGTGAATCGACTGGATCCATGAGCAAGCGTCCGAACCAATTCCGCCGGGGCGTGCTGGGAGCGATCTTCGCGCTGGGGGTGCTTGGTGCGCCGGCGTGGTGCCAGGTCCAGGCGGCCGAGGATCGCGGCGCGACCGCGAGGGCCTCCGAGGAGCCGATGGCCGGCCAGCTTCCTCCGCAGGCCCAGGGCCTGGAGGTGCAGGAGCACCTGGGCGCTGTGCTCCCGATGGAGCTGGTGTTCACCAATGCCGAGGGCCGGCCGGTACGGCTGGGGGATTACTTCCCGGCGGCGAGCGGGGGCGTGAAGGCCGGGGAGCTTCCCAAACCGGCGATCGTGGTGATCGGGTACTACGGGTGCCCGGTGGTGTGCTCGGTGGTGAAGCAGAAGATCGTCGAGAGCCTCGATCGGGTGGACCTGACGGCGGGCAAGGACTTCAACCTGCTGGTGTTCAGTTTCGAGGAGGCGGAGAACGCGGCGGTGGCCAGGGGGGCCAAGGAGCACGCGCTGCAGGGGTACACGCGGGCGGGGACGCCGGAGATCGACTCGGGGTTTGCGTTCCACGCGGGCGAGGTGGAGGCGACCCGGCAGCTGGCCAACGCGGTGGGGTTCCCGTACCGGAGGCTGGAGAACGGACAGTTCTCGCACCCGGTGGCGTTGTTTGTGATCTCCCCGGAGGGCGTGGTGTGCCGGTACATCTACGGGTTTGAGTACCCGCCGGCGCAGGTGAAGCTGGCGCTGATGGACGCGTCGAAGGGGACGCTGGCCAAGAGCCTGGGGGACTACTTCAACTACTACTGCTACCTGTACGACCCGGCGGTGGGCAAGTACACGATCCAGTCGATGCGGGTGATGAAGATCGGGGGCGCCGTGATGGTGGTCTGTGTGGCCGCGCTGATCGGCGGCCTGCGGTTGTCGGAGTATCTCAAGAACCGGGCCCGCCGCGGCGCGCGTGCGGGCACCGATCCCAATCTGTTGGCGCGGGGGGCGGGCCAGGGGCCGGCCTCCCGCGATCAGTCTGTGACGAGGCCCGTGGCATGACCATGTCCAACCCACTGCAATCCGCGATGCTCGCCGACGCGTTCCACGACTTCATGTTCGCGCGGCGGGGATCGAGCGCCAGGCCGTTTGCCGCCGGCACCGAGGGTGTCGACAGCATCTTCATGTGGATCTTCTGGGTCTCCACGGCGGTGTTCATCCCGCTGATGGTGATCATGGTGTACTGGGTGTTCAAGTACCGCCGGCGTCCGGGGACGATCGCCCTGGCGAGCACGTCGCACAACACGCCGCTGGAGCTGGCGTGGAGCATCATCCCGATGGGCTTCTTCGCGTACATGTTCTTCCAGGGGTTCCACGGCTACATCAGCCGGATGGCCTCCCCGGCCGACGCGATCGAGCTGCAGCTGACGGGCCGCAAGTGGAGCTGGTCGATCGTGTACCCCAACGGGGCCGAGACGCCCGAGACGATGACGGTGGGCTCCCAGCCGGTGCCGATCTTCTACGTGCCCGAGGACCGGCCGGTGCGGATCCGGATGATCAGCCAGGACGTGATCCACGCGTTCTGGATCCCGGACTTCCGCGTGAAGATCGACGTGCAGCCCAACCGCTACACGAGCTACTGGTTCAAGCCCGAGAAGCTCGAGGCGGGGCAGACGTCGCGGGACCACTTCGTGTTCTGCGCCGAGTACTGCGGGGACCTGCACTCGGAGATGGCGGCGATCCTGCGGGTGGTGCCGGACAAGGAGTACGCCGAGGTCACCAACAAGTGGAACGACGCGGTGCCGCCGGTGGACCTGGGCAAGCGGGTGTGGACGTCCAAGTGCCAGTCGTGCCACTCGGTGGACGGGAGCAAGAGCACCGGCCCGACGTGGAAGGGCCTGTACGGCCACGAGGTGCAGTTCTCCGACGGCACCGGCTACACGGGCGAGCAGATGACCGACGACACGTTCTTCGCCAACTACATCCGCGAGTCGATCCTGACGCCGGCCAAGAAGATCGTGGCGGGCTTCCCCAACCAGATGACGCCGTTCGCGGGGCAGATCTCCGACAAGCAGATCGACGGCGTGATCGCGTACATGAAGACGTTGAAGTGACGGTCCGGCGGCCGGGAGGGACCGGCCGGCGGCGCGGACAGCATTGAGACGGGCCTTCCGAGGCCCGAGAGACAGACGCAACGGAGCCAGTCATGGCATCGATCGACGACCACAACGCCGGAACGCTGGGAACCGCCGCCGGGCACGGCCACGGGGACGGTCACGGCCACGGGGGGAGCTTCCTTACCCCCAAGGGCGGGATCATCACGACGATCTGGGACTGGGCGAGCACGATCGACCACAAGAAGATCGGCGTGATGTACCTGTGCGCGGTGCTGATGCTGTTCTTCTTCGGGGGCGTGGCGGCGCTGGCGGTGAGGACCGAGCTGCTCTACCCGGTGCGTTCGGCCGAGGTGCAGTCGGTGGACCCCGAGACGGGCCGGGGGATCGTCGACGCGGCGGGCAAGCCGGTGATGAAGAGCGTGACGACGGGCCAGTGGCTGGGGAGCTTCCTGGGCGCGACGGACGCGAGCATCAACTCGAACAACAACCTGTACAACCGTGCGTTCACGCTGCACGGGGCGATCATGGTGTTCATGGTGATCATCCCGAGCGTGCCGGCGGCGCTGGGCAACTTCTTCCTGCCGATCATGATCGGGGCCAAGGACGTGGCGTTCCCGCGGCTGAACCTGCTGTCGTGGTACATCTACGTGACGGGGTCGATCTTCGGGGTGATGTCGATCCTGATGGGCGGCGTGGACACGGGGTGGACGTTCTACACGCCGTACTCGACGACGACCGACGCGGACCAGATGCGGGTGGTGTACATGGTGCTGGCGGCGTTCATCCTGGGGTTCAGCTCGATCCTGACGGGGCTGAACTTCGTGGTGACGACGCACAAGCTGCGGGCCCCCGGGATGGGGTGGTTCGACATGCCGCTGTTCGTGTGGGCGATCTACGCGACGAGCATCCTGCAGGTGCTGGCGACCCCGGTGATCGGGATCACGCTGCTGCTGCTGACGTTCGAGCGGGTGTTCCGGGTGGGGATCTTCGACCCGGGGCTGGGGGGCGACCCGGTGCTGTTCCAGCACTTCTTCTGGTTCTACAGCCACCCGGTGGTGTACGTGATGATCCTGCCGGGGATGGCGATCATCAACGAGATCATCCCGGTGCACTCGCACAAGAAGATCTTCGGGTACCGTTCGATGGCGTTCGCGTCGCTGGGGATCGCGGGCGTGTCGTTCCTGGTGTGGGGCCACCACATGTTCACGGCCGAGGGGGAGCTGGCCGCGACGGTGTTCTCGGCGCTGACGTTCCTGGTGGCGGTGCCGACGGCGGTGAAGGTGTTCAACTGGATCGGGACGCTGTACAAGGGCTCGATCTCGATGACGCCGCCGATGGTGTACGCGCTGATGTTCCTGTTCCTGTTCACGATCGGCGGGCTGACGGGCCTGCCGCTGGCGACGCTCTCGACGGACATCCACCTGCACGACAGCTACTTCGTGGTGGCGCACTTCCACTACGTGATGATGGGGGGGACGATCATCGCGTTCGTGGGCGGGCTGCACCACTGGTTCCCGAAGATGTTCGGGAAGATGTACAACCAGCGGGCGGCGATCTTCTTTGCGCTGGTGGTGTTCGTGGGGTTCAACGTGACGTTCTTCACGCAGTTCATCCTGGGGATCCGCGGGATGCCGCGGCGGTACGCGTCGTACGTGGACGAGTTCCAGACGCTGCACCAGATCTCGACGATCGGGTCGTACATCCTGGGCGTGGGCTTCATGGGGAGCCTGGCGGTGTTCGTGCACGGGCTGGTGGCGGGCAAGAAGGCGCCGCAGAACCCCTGGGGCGGGCTGACGCTCGAGTGGTACATCGAGAGCCCGCCGACGACGCACAACTTCCACAAGGAGCCGATCGTCCACCACGGCCCGTACGACTACGACACGGTCCTGCCCCCCGGGTGGGACCCCAAGGACTACCCGGTTCCCAACGCCGAGGCGCAGGCCCGCGCGTACGCCCAGCAGGCCCACATCGGCCAGGCGGCCCACTGATCCAGACCGCGCACCGATCCCCCCGCCCCCCCACGGGCCGCGACGGCCGGCGGGGTTCACCGACCGATGCAGCACACGACCGAGGACAGGCCACGATGACGACGATTCCCATCAACGATCACGGCGCAGCGGCCAAGCCACCGTCCAAGGCGGTGCCGTGGCAGCTCTACAGGGCGGCGAACCACTTCCGCAACAAGGAGGAGGAGTTCGACGGCGTGAAGCTGGGGATGTGGCTGTTCCTGGCCACGGAAGTGCTGCTGTTCTCGGGGCTGTTCTGCGCGTACACGATCTTCCGGATCCTGCACCCCGAGGCGTTCGCCAACGGCTCGTCGTACCTGGACTGGCGGTGGGGCGGCCTGAACACGATCGTGCTGCTGATCTCCAGCTACACGATGGCCGTGAGCATCCGGCACGTGCAGATGCAGAACTACGCCCGCGCGAAGTTCAACATGCTGTTCACGATGGCGTGCGGGCTCCTGTTCGTGCTGATCAAGTTCACGTTCGAGTACACGCCCAAGTGGTCGGGGTGGTTCTTCTTCCTGGACCCGAGCCTCAAGCACCACACCGACTCGGGCAAGCGGGCCCTGGGCGGGCTGTTCCACTTCGTCGAGGGGTATGGCGGCAAGCGGCCCGGGGAGCTGTTCGACTACCCCTTCTCGACCGATCCCTACGAGCACCTGTGGTGGAGCGTGTACTACTGCGCCACGGGCATCCACGCGACCCACGTGCTCATCGGGATGGGGCTGATCTTCTGGGTCTACCGGCGGGTCTGCAAGGGCGTGTACGGACCGACGCATTACACGGGCGTGGAGATGGCCGGGCTCTACTGGCACCTGGTCGACCTGATCTGGATCTTCCTGTTCCCGCTGCTGTACCTGATCCACTGAGAACCGCGGACGGGCATCACCCGGACGATCGAGAAAGGCCTGAGAGGCGATCCATGAGCGCGACGCAAGCACACAGCACCCCGGCGGCGGCCACGTTCGACGAGGCCGACCCGCACGGTTTCTCGCACGGGCACGAGCACGGGCACATCGTCATGTCGGCGGTCACCCTGCGGACCGTGCTGGCGATCCTGCTGATGTTTACCCTCCTGACGGTGGGCGCAGCGCAGCTGGAGCACTGGATCCAGGGGTACTTCGGCATCGAGCTGCCGCGCTGGGTCAACGTGGTGGTCGCCCTGTCGATCGCGACCATCAAGAGCGCCCTGGTGCTGATGTACTTCATGCAGCTGCGCTACGACAACCCGATCAACACGATCGTGTTCCTGTTCACGCTCTTTGCCTTCGCGCTGTTCCTGGGCTTCACGGTGCTGGACCTGGGCAACCGCGACACGCTCTACGCGTACAAGGCGGGCGAGGCGGTCAAGGGCGGCCTGGGCCTCAACCGGCACACCGGCGAGCGCGACGCCGCGACCGGCGAGGCCGCGACCGAGACGGTGGTGGGATCGATCGTCGCCCACGCGCGCAAGAAGTACCTCGAGAAGCTGGCCGCCGAGCGGGGCGACATGGAGCTGGCCAAGGAGGAGTTCTCCCGCCAGGAGGCCGAGGCCCACGGGCACGGCCACGACGAGGGCGAGCCCGAGCAGGTCGTCAGCACCTTCAACCAGAGCCGCGCCCGCACCGGCCTTACGGTCCACCTCTACGATGCGCAGCCCGCATCCGGCGGGGAGCACGGGGCGGTCGAGAAGGCCGGGCACTGATCCCGGGGGCGGACCCCGGTGCCGGGCCCGGCCGCGTGAGGCGATGGGGCCGGGGCGATTGGTCGTGGGGGGCGTGGGCGGCGCGGAACGCCGGGGTCGGCGGTCTTTCATGGTCAACGCCAGAACCATCGCCCGGGTGATCGCGGTCCTGGCCCTGTGCGCCATGGTGTTCGCCGCGTTCCGGATGGCCTCCAGGATCGCCGAGTTCCACCGCCTGCACCCGCGCGAGGTGTTTGCCTTCCAGCGGGTGACCTATCCGGACTTTGCGTTCTGCGAGCGCAAGGTGCGGCTCACCGACGAGGACCAGGACGGCACGTGGTACCTGCGCGTGACGTACGGGGATGAGTCCCAGCGGCTGCTGGTCACGATCCCCGGCAACCGCAAGCTGCCCGGGCTCGAGCCGCACGCCGACTGGATGCGGGTGCTGATGTTCGCCTCCGCGGTCGGCAAGACGATCGACCAGGTGCACGCCGACCTCACGGCCCAGCCGCCCCGGGTCCGGCCGCGGCTGGCGATCGTGACGCGCACGCCGCGCCCCGGTGAGCCGGTCGCGTACGCGGGGCGGCTGAACCCCAAGGCCTGGGTCTTTGATTTCTACGAGTTCAAGCCCGAGGGCGGCTTCGCGCACGAGCGGCTGAGGTTCCCGACCACCGGCACGATGCAGGCCGACAAGGAAGGGGAGCTGCGCGAGAACACCTGGGAGTACCAGGCGGCGCTCTCGGTGATCCCCGAGGGGATCGCCCCCAAGCCCAAGTTCACCAACGACGGTCTCAAGGCCGCGGGGTGGACGCTCCCGGCGACCACGCTTTCGATGCTCACGCTGATCGCCGCGATCGCGGCGGCGAGCGTGCTGGGGCGGGCGGCGCCGCTCGCCGTCAAGTGAGCGAGCGCCGAGGTCGCGGAGGGACCGGGCAACACGGAGCGAGGTCGGAGCGGCACACTCGCGCAGCGTTGTGCATTGCGCTTGTGCGTCGCTTGGTCGGCGGCGGGTTCCTTGCGTTCGTCCGGGGTTACAGCGGCCTGATCCAGATGTTGCGGTAGCGCACGGTGTTGCCGTGGTCCTGGAGGTGGAGCGGACCATCGCCGACGCCGGGCTGGCCGCCGCCGGTGGGGCCGGTGATCTCGGCGTTGTCCTGGATCAGCACGCCGTTGTGCAGGACGGTCACGCGGGCGTTGGCGGTCACCTTGCCGGTCGCATCCGTCCTGGGCGCGTGGAAGACGATGTCGTAGGTCTGCCACTGGCCGGGCTTGCGGCAGGCGTTGACCAGGGGGGCGTGCTGAAGGTACACCGCGCCGCACTGGCCGTTGAAATAGGTCTTGTTCTCGTACGAATCGAGCACCTGCACCTCGTAGCGGTTCTGGATGTAGACGCCGCTGTTGCCGCGCTCCTGGCTCTCGCCGTGGGCGGGCGTGGGGGTCGAGAACTCGACGTGGATCTGGGCGTCGCCGAAGTTCTTCTTGGTGAGGATGCTCCCCGAGCCGGGCTTGCACGTCATGCACCCGCCGGCCTTGCCCTCGGCGATCCACTGGGCGGGCTTGCCGTCGGCGTGGTTCCAGGCGTCGAGGTTGGTGCCATCAAACAGCACGATCGCATCCGACGGCGGGGGCGTGGGCTGGGCCTGCTCGGGGGCGGGCGTGATGATCGGTGGCTCCTTGTCCGCGGGCTGCTGCGCGACGGGCTTGGCCGCGGGTTGGCCGGAGGGCTGGGCGGCAGACGGCTGCGCGGGGGTGCCGAACGAGGCCAGGGAGATCAGGATGGCGGCGGAGATCATGGTGGTTTCCTCTGAGAACGGGGCGTAAGGGGCGGGCCGGCCCGCCGTGGGAGTTACTTGCCGTCGAGCGCTCCGACCGCGCGGTCCACATCGCTCACGCCCAAGACGATGGTCGAGGGGCGGTCCCGGGCGGTGCTGCCGTAGACGTAGCTGATGTTGACGCCGACCTTGGCCAGACGGTTGGCGATCCGTTCGAGTTCCCCGGGCCGGTTGTCGGCCTGCGTGGTGACCACAAGCTGGGCGCAGACGAGGTAGCCGGCCTTGGCGAGCGCGGCGCGGGCCTTGGCCGACGGCGTCGCGACGATGCGGACCCAGCCGCAGTCGGTGTTGTCCGAGACGCTGATGGCCTCGACGTTGACCTTGCTCTTCTTCAGCAGCTTGCAGAGCGACGCCAGCGTGCCGGCGGTGTTATCCAGGCCGATGGAGAACTGGACGGCTTTGGGCATGGCGGGCTCCGGGCGGGGCGGCGCGGGCGCACCCCGCGCACGGTATTGCACTCGGAGCGGGCGGTCCTGTCAAGCGCAGGGCTGGCGCAGGATTCCTATTCGGCGTCCCTGGAGACTCCCGAGCCCTAGCGGATGAACCGGATGCACATGGGATAGCGGAAGTACTGGCCCCGGTTCGCGGCGATCGTGCCCTTGATCAGCCCGACGATCGCCAGGGCGAACACGCCCAGGAAGAGCGGGAAGCCGATGAGCACGACGGTCAGGATCGCGGCGCATATGTAGTACACGATCAGCGAGATCTGGAAGTTGACGACTTCCTTGCCCGTGTCGTCGAGGTACGCCGAGTCCTTGCGCTTCACCAGCCACATGACCAGCGCCGGGACGACCGGGCACAGCGAGTGGGCCACGATGGTGGTCAGGTGCATGAACATCGCCCATGTGCGTTCGGCCTCGGTGAGGCCCGGGATGGGCGTGTGCGGGCTATGGCCGTCGATGGGCATCGCGTGATCCACGTGTGAACCTCTAGAAGCTTATTGGGAAGCCGGAAGGGCGGTTTCACCCCCTCCCCCCCGGGGGGGGCCTTCTGCGGGCCGTCCGGGCACCCTCGGTTGGGCAGGCGCCCCTGGCCGCCGGCCGAGGGACCTCAGCGATTCCGGACCCGGCGGACTCTGCCCTCGGGAGGGACGGGTGGGCCGCTTGCAGGCTTGGGGGTCTCCGCGCCGCCAGACCTGGCGGGCCGGCGAACCGGGAAGATCGCCGTGCTCTGGCCGCGGGCCCGGCCCATCTCCCGGACCGGACCGGATTCGATGCGTTCGAAGGCGCTGCGGGCGTTCTCTGAGCTGAACTCGCAGCCGATGAACCGGCGGTTCAGGTGGTGGGCGACCACGCCGGTCGTGCCGCTCCCCAGGAAGGGATCGAGGACCAGGTCGCCGGCGTTCGAGCAGGCGCGGACGACGCGCTCGAGGTAGACCTCCGGGAGCTGGTTGTCGTGGCGGCCGCGCCGCTCGCGGTTGTTCCCCTGGATCCGGCCCCAGTACTCGCCGTACCACACATCCATCGGTACGCGAAGGCCCGGCGGCATCCCGTCCTTCTTGTTCTGCGTGCGCGGGTCGGCGTAGATCGCCGCCCGGTCCGACTGTTCGAGCACATCGTCGGCGTTCCAGGTGTGCGAGGCTCCGTGCTTGACGAAGTACAGCGCGTGGACCTTGGAGTTGATGAACCGCTCGGTGACGTTCTGGCCGAACCGGTAGTGCCAGACGCACCAGTTGGGCATCGCCATCAGCGCCGGGGGCTTGCGGTCGGGGAACCTCCCCTTGAGGTAGCAGACGATCTCGGCGGCCCAGTCGTCGGGGATGTTGATCCAGAACGCGCCGCCGGGCCGCAGCGCCGCGACACACAGGTCGATCCAGTCGTACGTAAACCGGAGATACTCGGCCTCGGGCATGTCGTCGTCCCAGCGGTCGTACGCCCGGTTCCAGTTGAAGGGGGGGTCGGCGAACACAAGGTCGACCTTGCCGCGGAGCTCGGGCATGAGCCGCGTGAGCACCTGCCGGCAGTCCCCGACGATGACGCGGCAGGAGGGTCCCTCGAGCGCGTGCTCCTGGCGTTCGGGGACCTGGGCGATCCGGGCCGAGATCTCGCGCTGGCGCTGGTCGGCGGCTTCCTTGAGCCGGGTGCCGCGTGCGGGACTCTTGGCTTTGGACGGCATCCTGGTCACGTGGTCGGTTCCGGTGTGTGGGGCTCAGCCGATGCGGCGCATTAGGCCCATGCCGTAGTTGAGCGGAGAGAGGTACAGCTCGCAGGCCTCGTACATCCCCGCCCCGACGGTATTGAGGTGGTCCAGGATGTGCCGGGGCCCTTCGTGCCCGCCGCACTGGTCGGGGTACGTGTCGTGGAGCATCGCGTAGCCGCCGGTGGCGAGCACGGGCTCCACGGCCCAGAGGTCCTGCAGCGCGCCGCCCACGGTGTGGTCCCCATCAATGAACGCGAACTGCACGCCGCCGGCGCGGGAGAGCTCCTCCCTGGCCTTGACCAGCTCGGTCGGGCTGTCGCCGGGGTGGAAGATCACGCGGTCCAGGAGCCCGGCCTTGGCGAGCCGGTCCTGCACCCACTCCAGGCGGCCGGAGAGCATCTCCACGTCGCGCCAGGGCCCCTTGTGGATCGGCCCGAAGTCGTCGAAGGCGTGGATGACGCCGTTGCCGCCGTTCTCGGCCAGCGCCGCGGCCATCCAGTGAGTGCTGACCGAGCAGAACGTTCCCACCTCGACGATCACCCGGGGTCGGAAGTTGCGGATCAGCGAGTGGAGCATCAGCCCGGCCTCGGGCGACAGGGATGCCGGGAACACGATCGGCATCTCGTACATCTCTTTGAGCGCCTGGAGCCAGCGGCAGCCCGGGTTGTCCAGGTAGGCGGGGAATTCCCAACGGTGGGGGTGCTGTTCGTCCTGTGCACGAGGGAAGAACTGAAGCGCGTGCCGAACCGCCGCGGTCTTGGTCGCGGGGATCGTGGGTGGGGGAACTCTCCAGCCTGCGATGGTCATGCGATCTTCCGGAAGCTCTCTCTCCGCGGTTCGGGGCCAGTGTAGCCGCGGTGCTCCGGCGGTTCACGGCCCGCGAGCTCAGCGCCCCACCGGGTCGATCCGGGGCCTGGGGTCCCCGTGGGCCAGGACCTGCGCCCCAAGCATGGGCCACCAGCGCAGGGCGCTGATCGCCGCCAGCGCCCGCCCGCACAGCGCCCGTCGGGGCGGGCAGCCCACGCCCAGCGGCTCGATGTACAGGCTCGCGAGCATCCGCCGCATCGCCCCGAAATCGAACCGGCCGCACCGCCGGATCGCCACGCAGTCGATGATGGCGATCCGGGGCTCGTCCCCGTCCCACCCGGTCACGATCAGGTTCGATGGCTTGTGGTCCCGGTTGAACCGGCCCCGGGCGACCATGTCGGAGACCTGCCCGGCGATTGCGGCGGCCAGCGCGTGCTCCTGGCGCGGCCGGAGGTCTCCTTCGTGCAGGTGCTCGAGCACGGTCTTGCCGGGGAGAAACTCCATCACCAGCCACTCCCGCGGCCCGCCCGATCCGTGCTCGGTCATCAGTGCCAGCGGGCGTGCGGTGCCGATGCCGTGCTCGGCGAGCCAGCGGGCTCCGCGCCAGTGCCTCCAGCCCCGCGAGGCCCGCAGCAGGAGCTTGAGGCGACCGCCGACGCCGGAATACTCCCACATCTTCAGTACAAGTTCCCGCCCTCCCCGGGAAACCCGCCAAACGCCGGTCCGGTCATCGATCTTCAGGACCCGGGCCGCGGATGGATCGAAACTCCTGAGCATCTCGATCCACGCCTGCCCCGGCTCTCCCTCGGCGAGCCGGTCGATGCGGATGCCCATGCTGTGCGGGACCAATGCCACGCCCCAGCGTAGCTTGCCGGGCGCGGATCCCCCCTCCGGGCCGCGAGGCGGGGCCCGGGGCGCGTTTGACACCGGGCCCCGGCGGCCTGACCATCTGGTCGCGTGCCGCTCCCGCTTTCCATCGCGATCGTCTGCAAGAACAGCTCGGGGACCATCGGCCCTGTGCTCGAGAGCATCCGCGGCCTGGGGAGCGAGATCGTCGCGGTGGACTCGGGCTCGACCGACGGCACCCTGGAGATGCTCCGCGCCGCGGGCGCCCGGATCGTCTCGACGCCGTGGAAGGGGCACATCGCCACCAAGCAGATGGCGCTGGAGCTGTGCGAGCAGCCATGGATCTTGTCGCTGGACAGTGATGAACCGGTCCAGCCGGATCTTGCCGACTCTATCCGCGGGGCGATCCAGAGCGACGATGCGGGGATCGCCGGGTACCGCGTCAACCGCAAGGTCTGGTACCTGGGCGAGCCGCTGCACCACGCGTGGCAGCCGGAGTGGCGGCTGAGGCTGGTGAGGCGGGGCAAGGCCGCGTGGGGCGGGATCAACCCGCACGACAAGCTCGAGGTGCTGCCGGGGGCGGGCCGGTTCGAGGACCTGCGCGGGACGCTGCGGCACGATTCGTTCGTGAACATGGCCGACTACCTGAGCAAGCAGGTGTCGCACAGCCGAGTGTCGGCCGAGAGCCTGATCGCCCAGGGCAGGCGCGGGAGCTACATACGGCTCCTGGTGTCCCCGGCGGGGGCCTTTTTCAAGCAGCTGGTGCTGCGCAGCGCGTGGCGCGACGGCTGGCGCGGGTGGAACGCCGCGGGGGCAACGGCGGTGGCAACCGCGATGAAGCACCTGGTGCTTATTGAACTCTCGCGGCGATGATCGCGGGCGGCCGGGTCAGGCGGTGGGGCGGCGGCGACGCCAGGCCGCCAGCGCGGCAAGCCCGGCGAGCGGTGCGGTCGAGGGCGCCGGGATGAACTTGATGCAGGCGTCGTACTGCGCGGTGCCGTGGGCCTCGACGGTGTCGGAGAAGACATCGGCGGCGGCGGACATCGTGAAGTGGTACGTGGCGGCCGGCAGCAGGATGACCTGGTCGAAGGTGATGACCTGGCCCTTGGGATCGCTGGTGGCGACGGAGAAGTAAGTGGTGCTGGAGGAGCTGATCTTGACGAAGGCGCTGGTGTCGACCTTCCAGGCCTCGGTGCCGGGCTTGTAGTCGTAGGTGCGGACCGAGCCGATGATGCGGACCCACTGCGGGGCATCCACGTACGCCTCGAAGTCGTAGATCGAATGGCTCCTGCCGCTCCCCATGGAATGGAAGCCGCCGGTGTGTCCCATGCCGGTCACAACCCCCTTGCCCGAGATCACGTCACCGGCATTGGTGCTGGCAAAGTACGCCGTGGCGCGTCCGACGGCGACGGCCAGGGCATCGGAGGTGAGCGCGAGCTCCGAGGGCGGGTAGAAGTGCTCGGCGTGCCAGAGCTTCTCATCATCGGCATCCGGCAGGGTGTCGCCGGCGCCGTGGGCCTTGGTCCAGGCCTCGCGGAAGCCGCCGGTCCAGGTGATGTACGCGGAGGCGGTGGATGAGAGCGCGGCGAGCGCCAGGATCGAGATGTGCTTGTGCATGGATGCTTCCTCGGGATGGTGCGTTCGGCCCTGACCCCTCCGAAGCTCGCCGCCGAACCGGCGACGTCGGCGGCCCAGCTGCCGCCATTGAGAGCCTACATCGTGATTGCGGTATCGCCAGCGTGCGGGCACGAAGTTCGCGGCAAAGCGCAGATTCGTGAGACCTGGCGCGCGATCTCGATCGATTGATGCCGTCGAGGTCGTGTGATGCGATCTTCGGACAGCGCCGCACGCAATGAAACAACAACGCTCGGTCGAGCCGTGCGGTGGACCGAGCGTTTGTGTTGCGTGGTGATCCGGCCGGCCGGGCAGGTCAGCGGCGGCGACGGGCGAGAGTGAACAGCGCGCCGGCGGCCAGGGAGAGCGGGCCCGGGCCGGGGACGGCGGTCATCGAGAACTTGAACTCGGCGATCGTGGTCTCGGGGGTCTGGAACGCCCTGCCGCGCTACCGGCCTCGGCTTCCATGCGGCAGGCGCCCGCGGGGCGCAGGAGCGAGCCGAAAAAGGTGTCCCCCAGGTCGAGCGCGGTGGCCTGCTTTGCAACGCGTTCGGGCCGGAACAGCAGGTGCCTTCGCGGGCAAAAGCCGCGGATGCCGTGCAGAAGTCGAACCGCATGGATCCTACACTTCACCCGAGATTCCTTCCCGGCGGTATGGCTCCGGCCGTACGACCCGCCGATCGGGTGCTGTATTGGCCCCGCACCGAATCGCGATTGTCCCCTATGAACAACCACGCCCAGCCCTCAGAATCCTCTCTCCACGCCGTCAAGCACGAGGCCGACATCTTCGAAAGCACCGCGAGTTTCGATTCGCTGGGGCTGTCCGCGCCGGTGTTGCGAGGCATCCACGAGATGGGCTTCGAGAAGCCGACGCTTATCCAGGCCAAGCTGATCCCGGCGGTGCTCGCGGGCAAGGATGTGCTCGGCCAGGCCAAGACAGGGACCGGCAAGACCGCCGCGTTCGGCCTGCCCCTGCTCTCGATGTGCGATCCGGAGGTCCCCTTCCAGGCCCTCATCCTCGCGCCCACGCGCGAACTGGCCGTTCAGATCGCCGACGAGATCTCCGAGCTGGGCCGCCACGGCCGCATCCATGTCGACACCGTCATGGGCGGGGAGCGCATCAAGACGCAGGCCAGCCGCCTGAAGAAGGGCGCCCACATCATCGTCGGCACGCCCGGCCGCATCATGGACATGGCCGAGCGGCGGCTGTACCACTTCGACAACGTGCGGTTCGCCGTCCTCGACGAGGTCGACCGCATGCTCGACATCGGGTTCCGCGAGGACATCCGCAAGATCCTCGACCGGTGCCCCAAGGATCGCCAGACCGTCTTCGTGTCGGCGACCATCGCCGGGGAGATCGAGAAGCTCGCCCGCAAGTTCATGCGCGAACCGGAGAAGATCGTCACCTCCGGCGCCTCGCTGACCGTGAGCATGGTCGAGCAGCACTACCTCTCGGTGAACCCCTGGGACAAGAAGAAACTGCTGCTGCACTTGCTCACGCACGAAGAGCCGGCGATGACCATCGTCTTCTGCCGTCTCAAGAAGACCGTCGACCTGCTCGCCAAGTACCTCGCCGACAAGGGCATCGATGTCCACGCGATCCACGGGGATATGCGCCAGGGCAAGCGCAACCGCGTCATGAAAGAGCTGCGCACCGGGCAGCTGACCGTGCTGATCGCCAGCGACCTTGCCAGCCGCGGCATCGACGCCGAGGGCGTCTCCCACGTCATCAACTACGACCTCCCCGAGGACTCCGATCTCTACGTCCACCGCATCGGCCGCACGGCCCGCGCCGGACGCCGCGGGGTCGCCTGGGCCTTCGTGACCCCCGCCCAGGGCGAGCTGCTCACCAACATCGAGGCCCTGATCAACCGCGAGATCCCCAAGCTCGACTACCCCGACTTCCTGCCCTCCGCCAAGCCCGAATCCTGGCGGGACGAAGGACCCGGCGGGGGGATCGTCTTCCCCACCGGCCCCGAGACCCCCAAGGTCAACCGCTACGACGCGGCGGTCAATCCAGAGATGCCGGCCTCGGGCGGCGCGGCGGCGACCGACCTGAGCCGCTTCCCCGGCGGCGTGGTGCCCACCAAGATGCCGCCCAAGCGCATGATGGGACGCATCCCCTCCAACCGGGGCCGGTGAGCCACCGGTGAGCCGGGCGCCGATCCGTGAATCTTCCGGATTGGGCTTCCCACGCGCGAAAGGAACCGGTAGGCTTTTCCGAGCAAGGCCGTATCCGGCCTGTTGTGATTCTCGGGCCACCGTTCAGAGCCCCGATCTCCCGCTCTGGTCGTTCCATCCATCGCGGAAGAGGTGTGAATTGAGCACGCTCTCGGCACTCCAGTCCGTGCTCGCCGCCACGGCGACCGCGGCCCCTCCCCAGCAGGAGCAGGTCAACCAGGGCGCGGCCGGCCTGCTTCGGCTGGTCGGTCGGATGTCCTTCGGGTTCACCGACCAGGAGTGGACCCTGGCCCGCTCGCTGGGCGCCCAGAACTACATCTGGCACCACCTCAACTACAAGTCGATCGACGACTCGGCCGTTGAGCAGGTGCTCGCCGGCCCCGGGTACGAGACGCTCAGGTATTCCACCGGTGAGCTCTGGGCCCTGTACTACTCCAGCAACTTCGACCCCGGCGTCATCATCTCCCAGCTCATCAAGGCGACCACGTTCCGGGCCGTCAGCTCCAAGCGCCAGCTGTTCGAGCGCATGGTGGAGTTCTGGAACGACCATTTCAACATTTATCTCTACGCCGACGCCTGCTTCCTGCTCAAGACCCACGACGACGCCAACGTCGCCCGCAGGCACGCGCTGGGCAAGTTCCGGGACCTGCTGGGCGCCAGCGCCAAGAGCCCGGCGATGCTCACCTACCTCAACAACAACACCAACATCAAGGCCCACCCCAACGAGAACTACGCCCGCGAGCTCATGGAGCTGCACACCCTGGGCGTCGACGGCGGCTACACACAGCGCGACGTCCAGGAGGTCGCCCGCTGCTTCACCGGCTGGACCACCTTCCCCGCCGGCACGCCCGTGAACAGCTTCGCGTACCGCTTCGATCCCGGCGCCCACGACTACTCCGCCAAGACCCTCTTCAAGGACACGCCCCACGAGGTCACCATCCCGCAGGGCGCCGAGTCACAGGGCAACAAGGTCCTCGACGTGCTCGCCGCCCACCCCAGCACCGCCCGGTTCATCTCCAGGAAGCTGCTCAACCGCTTCTGGGGCGAGAACCCGCCCGCCTCGCTCGTGGATGCGATCGCCGGGGTCTTCACCGCCAGCGGCGGGGACCTCACCAGCGTCATGGCCAACGTGCTGTGGATGAACGTCGCCCTCAGCACGCCCCGCAAGTTCAAGCGGCCCTTCCACCTCCTGACCTCGGCCCTGCGCGCCCTGGATTCGGGCACCGACGCGTGGGATTACATGGCCAACCTCACCTACGGCGCCGGGCACTACCCCTTCCTCTGGCCGGCCCCCAACGGCTACCCCGACGCCGCCGGGTACTGGTCGGGACTCCAGCTCCCGCGCTGGAACATCGGCGCGTACATGCTCGACGGCCGCATCCCCAGCACCATCATCGACGCGCGCAAGGTCATGCACGGCGCCGTCGGCTCGGAGGCCGTGCTCGACCGCATCGAGGACCGCATGCACGGACAGCCCATGCCCGGCAGCGAGCGCGCGGTGCTAAGGAGCTTCCTCGGCACCTCCGGCGCCACGCCGCCCCTGGCCAGGCTCCAGGAAGTCCTCAGCCTTGCGATCGCCGCGCCCTCGTTCCAGTGGTATTGACCGCTGCTTCAAGAGACGGTCCGTCCCACCCGCCGCACCGACCCGCGGAGCCCACCATGAACCCCTCCTGCTCACACGCCTGCCGCGAATACAACGAACTCTCCCGCCGGTCGTTCCTCGGGATCGGCGGCGGCACGCTGCTGGCCGCGAGCGTGCCGGCCTGGCTCCCCCGCGTCGTGTTCGCCAAGGACCAGCGCAGCTCCCGGCAGATCCTCGTCTCGATCTTCCTGCGCGGCGGCGCCGATGGGCTCTCCCTGTGCGTGCCCCACGGCGACCCGCTCTACTACGCGGCCAGCGGCCCGACCGCGCGCCCCACGATCGCCATCCCGCCGCCCGGCTCCCCCAACGGCTGCACGGACCTGGACGGCACGTTCGGACTCTCGCCGGGCATGGCCCCGCTCAAGGAGGCCTTCGACAACGGCCACCTGGCGATCGTCCACGCCGCCGGCCTGACCGATGCGCCGCGTTCTCACTTCGATGCGATGCGGTTCATCGAGCTCGGCCAGCCCTCCAACCCGGGACTGTTCACCGGCTGGCTCGGCCGCCACCTCGCCATGACCGATCCCACCAAGCCCGGCGCGGTCCTGCGCGGCGCGGGCATCGGCACCTACGCCGTCCCGACCACCATGGCCGGCGGCCCGCTCACCACGCCCGTCCCCGATCCGCTCAACTACGGCCTGTGGGGAAACCCCTCGACCGCCGGCGCCAGGCTCTCGGCGATCCAGCAGATGTACGCCTCGTCGCCCAAGGTCCTCAAGGACGCCGCCAAGACCACCCAGGACACGATCGCCCTCCTCGACGCGATCGATTTCGAACACTACCAGGCCGCCGACGGCGCGGTCTACCCCGACACGCTCTTCGGCAAGTCCCTCAAGGCCGCCGCCGCGCTCATCAAGGCCCAGGTGGGCGTGGAGGCGCTCTGCCTCGATCGCGGAGACTGGGACACCCACTCGCTGGCCGAGCCCCTCACCGGCAGGCTCGCCGCGAACATGAACGACCTCTCGCACGGGCTCGCCGCCTTCTACCGGGACATCTTCGCCTTCTCCTCCAACATCGTCGTGGTCGCCATGTCCGAGTTTGGCCGCCGCCCCGCCGAGAACGCCAGCCGCGGCACCGACCACGGCCACGGCAACGCGATGTTCGTCCTGGGCGGCCGCGTCAACGGCGGGCAGGTCTACTGCAAGGACCTGAGCGACAACCCGGGCTGGGTCGGCCTGGGCAACCTCTACGAGGACCTGGACCTGCACATCACCACCGACTACCGCGACGTGCTCTCCGAGATCGTCTTCAAGTGCCTGGACAACCCCGGCCTGGACCAGGTCTTCCCGGGCTGGTCCCCGCAGTTCCAGGGCCTCATCACCTGACGCCCGGACCGGTCACGCCCCGCCGAAAAAGACCGAGTACACCAGCACGCCCAGCACGATCAGCGTCACGCCGACGTACATCCTGTCCCGCTGCTTCGCAAACGCCAGCAGCGAGAACGCGACCCGCGCCACCGGCGTGGCGATCAGGAGCAGGACCCCGAGCATAAGGACCGCGGGCATCTCCAGCCGGCCCGCCGCCCGGACCACCTCCAGCAGCGAGTTGATCCTGCCGTCGGGGGCGACGAACGCCGAGTAGCCGACCGTCGTCCCCGCGCGGCGCGAGATCAGCGTCCCGACCGCGCCGATGCCGATCAACCCCGACGAGATCGCGATCCCCAGGATCAGCAGGCGGCTCAGGGCGTTTTCCAGCCGGTGCGCACCGGCCACGGAGTCCTTCTCCCCGCCCAGCGGCGCCCCCGGCGCGTTCCCTTCCTGCTCGTCTCTCCCCGTGCCGTTCATCGTCTTCCCGCCTTTGCGCTCCGGCCCGCTCACACCCTGCCCGTCAGCGCCCGGATCAGCAGCTGCACCCCCATCACCGCCACCACGCACGCGAACACGATCCGCAGGGCCCTGGTCTTGGCCTTCACGAGCACGCGCGTGCCCAGCAGCGACCCGCACACCGCCCCCAGCGCCACGGGCCCGCACATCACCGGGTCCAGCTGCCCGCGGTGGAAGTACACACCCGCCGACGCCGCCGCCGTCACCCCGATCATGAAGTTGCTCGTCGTCGTCGAGACCTTGAACGGCAGCCGCATCAGCCGGTCCATCGCCACGACCTTCACCACGCCCGAGCCGATCCCCACCAGCGCCGACAGCACGCCCGCGCCGAACATAACAAAGAAGCCCGCGGGCACGTGCCGCACCCCGTAATGAACCGGGCCCTCTTTGGTCGGATACGTCCCGGGCAGCCGCAGGCGCCCCGCCAGCGTGTCCGCCTCGTCGCTGGCCTTCACGGGCGGATGCTCCCGCAGGCTCGAGATCGCCGACCAGAACAGGACCGCGATGAACACGTACAGGATCGCCAGCGACGGGATCAAGCCCGCGATGTACGCGCCCAGCAGGGCCCCGGTGGTGGTCGCCACCTCCAGCAGCATGGCGATCCGGACGTTGGTGTACCCCTCCTTCACGTACGCCGCCGCCGACCCGGAGCTGGTCGCGATCACCGCCACAAGCGAAGCCCCGACGGCGTACCGCAGGTCCACCCCGAAGACCAGCACGAGGAGCGGGATGATCACCACGCCCCCGCCCAGGCCCGTCAGCGCGCCCAGGCACCCGGCGACCAGCGAGCCGGCGAACACGGCGAGCATGAAAAGAGACACTGACATCACGCAATCCCCGGCGCCGTCCGGGCCGATCGATCAGGCTTCACTCCGACGGCCCCCGATGGTTGGACCGGCCACGCGCCGCGGACAGGGATTGGCCCGCGTTTTTTCGCGCCAAGCGCCCCCGGGCCCGCGGTTCACGCGGTCGTCTTGACCTCCGGAAGCCCTTCCTTGATCACCCGCCGCATGGCCTCGACAAACCGGTCCAGCTCCTCGATCGTGGTGTACACGCTGGGCGAGATCCGCACGCCCTCGAACTCGGCGTGCTTGATCCCCACCGTGAAGATCTTGTGCTTCTCCCACAGGTGCCCCGCCAGTTTCTCCGTGTCCACACCGTCAATCTGCACCGTCCCGATCGCGCACGAGTACTCGGGCTTGAGGCTCGTATGCAGCTTCACCCGCGATGATTCGAGCAGCTGCCTGGCCCAATAGTCCCGCAGGTACCGCAGCCGCGCCTCCTTGCGCTTGCCCCCGATCGCCTGGTGGAACGTCAGCGCATCGGCGATCGCCAGGAAATTCGCCGCCGGGTGCGTCCCGATCTCCTCGAACTTGCGGATGTCGCCGTCGAGCTTCTCCTCGGCCGCCATCATCGGCCACAGGCCCTTGATCTTGTCCTTCCGCACGTACAGCAGGCCCGTCCCGTGCGGGGCGCACAGCCACTTGTGCAGGCTCACCCCGTAATAATCGCAGTCCAGATCGCTCAGCTTGAAATCGAACTGCGCCAGCGCGTGCGCGCCGTCCACGATCACCGGGATCCCCCCGTTCTTCGTCCGCGCCATCGCCACGATCTCGCGCACCGGCAGGATCTGCCCCGTGATGTTGATCACGTGGCAGACCAGGATCACCTTCGTCCGCGGCGTGATCGCCGCCTCGAACCGCCTCACCGCCTCCTTGGGATCCTCGCACGGGATCGGCAGCTTGATCTGCACCAGCTTGATCCCGTCCCGCCTCTCGCGCTGCTTGAACGTCGTGATCATCCGCGGGTAGTCCTGCGTCGAGGTCAGCACCTCGTCCCCGGGCTTGAGGTCCATCCCCAGTTGGCAGATCTGGAGGCTCTCGCTGCTGTTGCGCGTGATCGCGATCTCTTCGGAGTCCACGCCCCAGTTCCGCGCCAGCCGGTCGCGCACCGCCTCGCGCTGCGGCTCGAGCACCCGCCACATCGCGTACGCGGTTGTTGTGTTCGAGAAGTCCAGGTGCCGTTTCATCGCCTCCTGAACCACCCGCGGCGAAGGGCTCACACCCCCGTTGTTCAGGTTCACCACCGAACGGTCCGCCGTGAACGCCTGCTGCACCGTCGCCCAGAAGCTCTCATCCCGCGCCGCCGCGTCCACGCTCCCCGGGTCCGAGGCATCGAACCGCGTCCCGGCGATCTCCTCGATCAGCCCCCGCCCCCGCGCGCTCGCCATCGCCAGCGACGGCAGCAGCGATGGCGCCACGAACGCACCCACCGCGGCGGGGGCGATGATCGATCCAAAGAACTCGCGGCGTGAATGCATGTTTCTCTCCGGTAACCGGCAAACGACCTGTGTCGAACGACCAGGGCTCTCTCGCGCCCCTCGCGGGCGATCAACACAGCCTACCGCATCGGCGGATCTGGTGTCCCGGCCGGAACTCTTGCGAGCCCGGAGCGTCTCAACCCGCTGGGGATCCCATGGACTCTTATGCCCCGTGGCTCTATCAGCTCTCCGCCGGCCAGCTCGCCGCCTCGGCGATCGGCCTGGCCCTCTGGGCGCTCTTCTGGGATCGCGCTCGCGGCCGCAAGCGTTGCCCGAGGTGCTGGTACGACATGTCCGGCGCCCCCGGCCTGCGCTGCCCCGAATGCGGCCACCAGGGAGTCGCCGAGCGCACGCTCACCAAAACCCGCCGCCGCTGGCGCTACCTCCCGCTCGCGGGGATCCTCCTGCTGGGCGCTGACAGCGTCCGCCGCATCCCCGACCCGGATCTTGAAGGCTGGACGCGCTTCGTCCCGACCACGGCGATGATCCTGGTGCCGCCGATGTCGCGGGAGGAGTGGATCGATGCAAGGTTCCACAACTCGCCTCCGAGTGGCCAGCTCGCCCGGGCTTTCTTCGACAGATTGAAGGATCGCAAGGTCACCGTGTGGCAGGAGCAACTCTGGGGCGCGAGGCTCGCCGCGTGGCGCGGGCCCTATGGTGACCCGATTCCGAACTCAACGCAACGGCTCATCGCGGAGGTCATCCCTGCCCGGGCTTTCTCATCGCGTCTGTGGAAGCGGCACCCCGCAACGATGTTCCGGTCGTTGGGCGGATGCATGGGGCCACCCGAACGCGGTCCCGAATTCTGCCCCAGGGATGATGCCAACTACCGATGCGACGAAGCGCGCAATGCCGAAGACCTTCTCATGCAGCTCATCGTCACAGACTCATGGCTCGTCAACGGTGGAACCGAGGGCCGAATCACATGGTTGGATGATCGCTTCTTCGTTATCCATCGGCCCGACGTCGTCGATGAGATGCGGGGCACCATCGAACGGATCTCCGCCGAAGCCTCCGGCCCCGATCGCGTCACCGATCCGCGGTCCCTCGCCAGCGATCGCGCGATCCTGGCCGGCCTCTCCTCCCGCTTGATCCGATTCAACGGCCAGCAATTGATCGCCTCCCACGTGATTGCTCGCATCAATCAGGCAATGCCCGATGGCCAGAGCATCCAGGCCGAACCGAGATTTCTCAAACAACTTTCCAGCATCTGCATGACGATCCCCCAAGGAGAATCCTCCGCACGCGATGTTCTGAACCGCATGGAGGCCGAAATTCTGTTTACAGAGGAATTCGGCTTTGCCTCCTGGCAACTCGCCGACGACTGCATCTGGATCGGCTGGAACGGCGACCCGAAACGCCGTGCAGCCATGTGCACCTTGCAGGTGCTCGACATCGCCGATCTGATCGAGGCCGCCGAGCGAGCAGACCGGGCCGCGGGCAACGCGCGGAGCCCATGGCATGAGGAGCGGGAACGCGACCTTATCGACATCATCGAACAGAACATCACCCCCGACCTCTGGGTCGATCAGGGCGGGAGCGATCAGCGGATCATGGTGATGTTCGATCGCCTCATGATCACCGGGTATCGCAGAGTCCACATCCAGATCGCCGACCTGCTCGCCAAGGTCCGGAAGTCCGGGATCGTGATGCGCGACGGTCAAGCGCACCTGGAATTCTCGTGCCGTTGACCGGACCGCCTGCGCGATTCGGCTCTGTACAATGTTCCGATGACCGGGGGCGAGCCAGATCGCGATTCGGTGGATGTGCCGCGGGCCCAGGCCGGCGATCGGCCGTTCGTCTGGCCTCCGCGAACACCCGGCCCGGCCGGCGAATCCACCAATCAACTCGTTGCGAGCGACCCGGTCGCCCACAAGGCCTCGCCGCCACAAACTTCGACCGCGCTCTCACCCCTTGCCGCCGCGATCGCCCACATCGAACGCACCTGGCTTGGCCTCATCTCCCCGCCCTGGCCCACCCGGATCGCCGAGGCCTCCTGGCGACCCGACACCCCCGATGACTACTGCTGGCGCTGCGGCGCCCGCGCGGGTCCCTTTGAAGTTACACCCCCCGAATCCCCCGAACCGGGCTGCTCGGACTGCCGTTCAACCCGCCCGTCCTGGTCCCGGTTCATCCGCCTGGGCGACTACTCGGGCCTGCTCCGCGAGGCCATCCACGAGATGAAGTTCGCCCGCTGGCGGCAACTTGGCTTGAGCCTCGGCCGCCAGCTCGGCCATGCGATCCGCGAGCAGATGGACTGGGCCAAGGTCGACCCCGACCACCTGTGGCTGATCCCGGTCCCGGCTTCGTTCCTCCGCCGCTTCACCCGCGGCATCGACCACACCCTCGTGCTCGCGCAGGGCGCCCGCGAAATCACCGGGGGACGCATCCTCCGCCCCATCTCCCGCCTCCACAGGCCCTCCCAGCTCCAGGTTCCCCCCAGCCAACGCTCCCGGAACGTCGCCGGCTCGTTCAAGCCCCGCCGGCCACCGGCAGCCTGGAAGCGGGAAGCGTCGATGCCGGTGGAATCACCGGCACCAACTCTGGTCCTCATCGACGACGTCAAGACTACCGGTGCAACCATGACCGCGGCGTGCCGGGCAGTGCTCACCTCCTGGCGCTCCAGTCATGAAATCCCAAACATACAACGACCATCGGTTTGGGCCGCTGTGGTGGGCGTGACCCCCAAGCCCGGGAACGCCCCCGGTGGGCCTGAGATCCCTGACACGCTCGCCGAATTCTCCGGATAGGCGGGCAGCCGCAGCGGGTCGCCCGGGGATCCGCACGAGAGGGGGTGGGGTGGGGGGGTGGGGGGGCACCCGGCGATCCAGTTCGGAGACCTCGCAGAAGGGGAAAGGGAGTGCAAGACCCTGGCGCGATCGATGGTGGACTCGTTTTTTGCAGAAACTCAGAGCGGCGGTCGCTTGACTGCATCGCGGTCGCGGTTATGCTTCCCCTCGCCAGTCGATTTGGTCGACACCGGGTGTGATACCTGCACGTCGACCCACCTCTTTGACAAGTGAACAGTCGGGATCCGCACGAGAGTGTGCGAGATCGTCAGCGGCTCACGCCGTGCACCTGACCTGGGGCAGACGATTTCGATCCAAAGGTTGAGCGGGGTTCACAGCCCGTCTCGGCTAACATTTTCGTGTGGACCAAGAGACCTCATAAAAGAGGAACCCTCGAAGTCGAATGTTAGCCAAAACGCCGGGCGTAGCCCGCTCGGCGTCGATTGACCAGGCCGTAAGGCCGGGTTGATCGCGACCACCCAGAATCGTTCGGCCAGGCGGGCTTGCCCGCAGGGTCGGCGAGTATGGGGATTTAGACTTGGTCGAATTTCCTTCCATTGAGATAAGTCCCGCGGCGCGATCGCAAGATCGTTCTGCGGTCAACGGAAATCAAGTGAAGAGTTTGATCATGGCTCAGATTGAATGCTGGCGGCATGGCTAAAACATGCAAGTCGAACGTGCCCGCAAGGGCAAGTGGCGAAAGGGTCAGTAACGCGATCGAACGTACCCCGAGGTGGAGGATAGCGCTGGGAAACTAGCGATAAGACTCCATGTGCTCGCAAGAGGAAAGGTTTACCGCCTTGGGAGCGGCGATCGTCCTATCAGGTAGTTGGCGGGGTAAGAGCCCACCAAGCCTAAGACGGGTAGCGGGTGTGAGAGCACGGCCCGCGACATCGGAACTGAGACACTGTCCGGACTCCTACGGGAGGCTGCAGTAACGAATCTTCCGCAATGGGCGCAAGCCTGACGGAGCAATGCCGCGTGTGGGATGAAGCATCTCTGGTGTGTAAACCACTGTCAGGGGACGGAACCAATGATTGTCCCCAGAGGAAGTGGCGACTAACTCTGTGCCAGCAGTCGCGGTAATACAGAGGCCACAAGCATTAGTCGGAATCACTGGGCTTAAAGGGTCCGCAGGCGGTCCTCCAAGCGCTTTGTGAAATCCCACGGCTCAACCGTGGAACAGCAGGGCGAACTGGAGGACTTGAAGAAGGTAGGGGCCGCCGGAACAGTAGGTGGAGCGGTGAAATGCGTAGATATCTACTGGAACGCCGATGGTGAAGACGGGCGGCTGGGCCTTTCTTGACGCTCAGGGACGAAAGCGTGGGGATCAAACAGGATTAGATACCCTGGTAGTCCACGCTGTAAACGATGCGCACTAGACTGGTGCGGTTTTGACGCCGTATCAGTCGTAGTAAAAACGATAAGTGCGCCGCCTGGGGAGTACGGTCGCAAGGCTAAAACTCAAATGAATTGACGGGGGCTCACACAAGCGGTGGAGCATGTTGCTTAATTCGAGGCAACGCGAAGAACCTTACCTAGGCTTGACATGGCCGGATTAACTCCGTGAAAGCGGAGCCACACCCGCAAGGGTGGAACGGTCACAGGTGCTGCATGGCTGTCGTCAGCTCGTGCTGTGAAGTGTCAGGTTAAGTCCTTTAACGAGCGCAACCCCTATCGTTAGTTGCTCGGCGCAAGCCAGTACTCTAGCGAGACTGCCGGTGTCAAACCGGAGGAAGGTGGGGATGACGTCAAGTCCTCATGGCCTTTATGCCTAGGGTTGCAAACGTGCTACAATGGCGTGTACAGAGCGGCGCGAAGCGGCGACGCAGAGCAAATCGCAAAAAACACGCCCCAGTTCGGATTGCAGGCTGCAACTCGCCTGCATGAAGTCGGAATCGCTAGTAATCGGAGATCAGCTACGCTCCGGTGAATGTGTTCCTGAGCCTTGTACACACCGCCCGTCACGTCATGGGAGCCTGGGGTGCCCGAAGTCGCCACATTTCAGTGGTGCCTACGGCAAGACAGGTGACTGGGACGAAGTCGTAACAAGGTAGCCGTAGGAGAACCTGCGGCTGGATCACCTCCTTTCTAAGGGATTTCCTTAGACATGGCCAAGCGGAAAAACGGCCGTCGTAAGACGTGTCCGCAACCCTTCCGTCCGAAGAGCGATCTTCACCGTGTCGTCAACACACTCTCGTCCACCGAGCGCAAGCAGAGTGGACTGCCGGCGAGCAATCGCCGGCCAAGCGGACCCGACTGTTTCTTGAATTTCCTGGCCCTGCCAGCGAAACACCCAACCGAGAGGTTGGGTGTTTTCGTTTTTGCACCGCTCACCGTTTCAGCGATCCGATCCGATCACCGGAACACCCGGAGGTCCGCGATCCTCCGCGGTGCCGCTGGCGTCGAGATCGATCATCGGTCCCGCCAGCTCGACCTGCTCCCCGACGATCCTCCACACGCCCATATCTTGTGCCTCCGCGCGGTCGGGGGTGAGCCGCAGATCAACCCGCACCCGCGTGCCGAATTCCCGCAGGATTCCCGGTTCGAGCGGTTCGGAATAGAACCCGCGGAATCCGCCCGGATCCTCGGCGCCCGTCGCGTCCAGGCGCAGCGCTGAGCGTCCAAACGAAACCTCAATGGGTTTGCCGATCGGGTTTCCCGACGTATCCACGGCCCGGACCGCGGCGAACATCCGCGACACGACCGAGACGGGCAGCGCCCTGACCATGAACGTGACCCGGATCCTGGTCTCCTCTCCGCTGCCGCCTTCCAACCGCAGTTCGTTGATCGAGAGTGCCCGCTCGACCTCGCGACGGACAGCTTCTCCCGTCACCAGCTCGACGAGTTCCTGATCCCGGGCCACCACTCGAATGGAAAACGGCACCTCCACCGTCCACGGCTCTCCGATCGCCCTTCGATCCGAGGTATCGCGTGCCGTGAACGCCACGGTCAGCTTCCCCGCCAGCGGGCCGGACGGCACGTCCGGAACCCGGATCTCTCTCCCAGCTCCCGACGTCACCGGCGCCAGATCGCCGAACCCGATCTCCGCCTGCGTCGAGACTCCAGCCCAGCTGAATCTGCCGACGGAGTCAAACCCGAGCGCCGCGAGGAACGCGCCGCGATCGCACGCGATGCGGTAGGTCATCGTCACCGGATCTCCCACGCGGGCCCGGTCGACGATCGGCGCATCGACAACCACCGAGTTGCGGATGCTCGCAACGATCTCCTCGGGTGCAAGCAAGCCCGGTCGCTGGCATGCCCGAGCGATCAGCTCGCCCCACCGTGTGCGCCACGGGATGTCCCGATCCGCCTGCAGCCTCAGCCCGTGGCGTGCCAGGCGGGCCAGGGTCGCGTCCGAGAGTTTCCCGCGTGTCTGGCGGGCGAGCAGCTCGCTCAGCGCCGGGTCGACCGCGTTCTCGACGTACGTGTCCAGCTCGAGCATCCAAGACGGTTTGATCGCCACCACCTTCGGTGAATGCGACCACGGAAGGAATAGGCCCAGCGGAGCTGGGGCCGCGAGCCCCAGCAGGGCTCCGGCGATCATGACGGACTTCAGCGGGCGCCGGTTTCCAACCTTCACCGCACGCCGCGCCGCCAGATCCCGCCCGCACTCCGGGCACTTTCCCTTGAGATCCACCGCCCCCGACAGATCGAACCCGCACCTCCACCCGCGGCACACCGGATGGTCATCGACCCGCTTCCCTCGCCAGCCGACAACGGCCAGGATCGCGCCCGCGAGCAGGGAAGACAGGCTGATGTACAGCAGCCACATGGTCGCAATGTACCACGGGCGATCATCTCGACCGCGCTCGAAGCGGTGCCCGATCGCGGCCGGGGATCCCCAGCACCCGCAAGTCTCCACGCCCCAGACTCTCGCCCGGATTCCCGTGAGTGTTCCGCTGTTCTTGCGTTACTGCTCCCGGGGTCTTCCGCGCCCCGATTCAAGCCATAGAAGAGGAGACAACAATGTCCGTTTCCAGCCGTTTACTGTGCGCATCGGTCGCCTTCGCGATGGGCTCGACGCTGCTCGCCGGCAGAGCCTTCGGCCAGCACAAGTGGTACCAGGGTGGCAAAGATCGCGGCTTCCAGCAGAACATCCCCGACTTCTTCCAGCACCAGTTCTACGAGGGTGATATCGCCAACACCTGGGAGACGTACTACCCCGACAAGACGACGTACCCCAAGTGGGGCGAGCTGGGCGGGCTGTGCTACCAGACGGCGATCTCCAACGCGGTGGCCTCCTGGCAGCCCTACGGCTACGCGGGCATCACCGCGGCCGGGACGCTGACCAACAACACCTGGCGCACGGCGTACAAGACGACGATCGAGAACGTGCAGGCGGGGTTCGTGCAGGCGGGCGGGTTCCAGAAGTACCTCGACGATGCCAAGACCGCCAACGGCTGGAAACGCCGCCTGCTGTTCAACCAGTACACGATGGAGACCGATGCGGCCGGGGACCAGACCGGCACGGTGCTGACGCCCAGCGGCAAGAAGATCCAGGAGCCCGACGGCACGGGCGGCTTCAAGCCCTCGACGGTCTTTGATGTGTACAAGCGCATGATGCTCAACGAGGCGAGCGTGACGCTGGTGGTCACCAAGGACCCCGCCGAGACCTACAGCGACACGCTGTGGTGGGGGAACTACCACGCCGTCACCGGCGCGGGCTTTGATGGCAAGACCGGAACGATCTACTACGCCGACCCGGATTCCAACAAGGGCAGCCGCTCGGCCAAGGCCGGCTACGAGATCGGCTCGGCCGCCAGCGCCGATGCCGGCGACGGCGGCTGGGTCTTCCACAGCCAGGTCCGCGGCGAGGCCGACCCCCGCAAGCGATTCACGTGGGTTGATCCGGTGGGCGGCGCCGAGGTCGCCGACGTCAAGGACAACAAGAAATTCACCTACGTCCACCTCGCCGACGACGGCATGGGCGGCGTGAAGGTCGAGAAGACCGATATCGATGGCGCCGGCGGCCCCGAGGCCGTGATGGGCAAGGGCGCCGATGCCAACATCACCGCCCGCAAGTACGGTGCCGGCGACGTGGCGCCCCCGGTCCCCGGCCGGCCCAAGGCCGCCTCCGACCCGACCAACTACAACAAGTTCTACGGCGCGATGAAGGTCGACAACTCCTCCCCCGCCGACGCCTTCAAGGTCACCGCCAGCGACGATTTCACCAACGGCATCACCAACAAGGGCCGCTACACCGGCGTCAACATCTCCGCGATGGATGTCATCCACCCCGCGGGCTTCAACGAACTGGCCAAGGTCAACGACGGCACGGGAGTCAAGAGCGACATCAAGCTCGCCTCGATCACTTCCATGCCGGTCGACAGGATCCAGCTCTGCTCGGTCAACACCGCCGCGCAGTACGATGCCACCATCGACGGCAGCTCGTTCCTGGACTCCGACGGCGGCATCTGGAAGGCCTCCTTCATCGACCCCGCGTCGAGCATGGCCCTGGACGCGATGGGCAACTCGCTCTTTGGCAAGGGGGGCTGGGAGTTCACGCTCCTCTCGGGCGACGGCCTGGCCCCCTTCGACCGGGACAACCTGACCGACACCACCCTCGACGCCGCCGTCCGCACGACCTCGGACCTGGTCCAGTTCGATCTGCTCGAGCACGCGATGCTGGTCTCGGCGATCGACGATGACGGCGAGCCCTTCACCGCGGGGGACTACTGGACGATCCAGTCCTACGGCTTCGGCTCGATCGATCGCGGCCTGCAGGTGGCCGCCGATCCGCCGGTGCCGGCGCCCGGCGCTGCGGCGATCGGGCTTCTGGGGCTGGGCGCCATGCCGCGCCGGCGTCGCCGCTGATCCCCGGGGTTTCCGCTCCGTGCTCACACGAGCTCCGCCTCGCGCGGAGCTTGTTTTCTTGATGGTTGGCCTCTGCGTGCCGCGGATGCTCTCTCGAAGCACGCCTCTGTGCGACAGCGTGCCGCGGCGGCCACCCGGAGCGTGCTGCGGATCGAACGATGACACCAGTCGCCGGGCCGGGGGCGGGTATCAGCCGTGCGGCGAGGATGTGCTCCTGCTGGGCGGCTTCAGCGGCGAATAAGGCCCGCGGTCCCGCCCGCGGATGCCCATCAGCGTCTCGTCGATGGGGCGGCCGTGATCCAGAAAAGTCTTCGTGCCGTAATGGTTGAAAAAACTAGGCTCACCTGGATTGAGTGTTGCCTGCACGATAATGGATCCGCTGAGGTCCGCCCAGAGAACCGAACTCGAAACGCCGTGATAATCTGAAGCCTGCTGCTCGTAGGGGAATCCCGGAAGCCCATAGACCAAGTGCTGGCGCACCAGCCCTTTGTCGGATGGAAACGCAATGGCGCTCAGGTGCTGCGCTCGCCATTGAGCCGGGCCTGTCTGCGTCCACCGATTCCAGTAGTCTGGCTCTGCGTAAAGACAATCGGAACCTCTGATCATTGACCACTTCGTTGCCCGACTGTGGGAATCGGGGTGTGTCGAGTGCGATCGGGTGATGGGTAGAGGCCCGCGGCCGGTCCGCCGGTGCCCTGTTCAGGCAGCCCGCAGGCTCAGGCTTCTCTTGAGGTTGCAGGCGGTGAGCGTCAGGGCGAAGTCCAAGGCGTTGCGTTCCATGCCTCGGTATCTGACCCGTCTGTACCCCAGCTGCTGCTTCATCATCGCCGTGGGATGCTCGACCCGGGCACGGTGACGGGCCACGATCCGGTTCCAGCGCTTCTGCCAGTCGTAGAGCTCCTTCTGCCCGCGCCGACGCTGGTAGCTGATGCCGTCGATGATCCCCGACTCCCGGAGCCGTCGCCGGCGATCCTCCTTGGAGTACATGCTGTCGGCCAGCACCAGGTGCCGCTCGCCCTGGGTCAACGCATCGAAATGGTCGGCGTCGTGCTGCCTGGCGGTGCCGAAGCGGTAGCGGGTCACGATCCCCGAGGCATCGGCGGCGATGTGGCCCTTGTACCCGTGGTGCGGCACGCCGTGCTTGCTGGTGAAGCTCGCGTCCGTGTCGCGCGTGCTCGAGCCATCGGGACGCCTGCCGCCGCGCGGGGCCTCGATGATGGTCGCGTCCACCATCGTCCCCTCGCGCACCAAGAGGCCCTGGGACTCGATGTGCCGGACCACCGCGTCGAAGATCTCATCGTGCAGCCCCGCCTCGCGCAGGCGTCTGCGGAACTTCACGAACGTCGTCTCGTCGGGGGTCTTGTCGGTGAACGACAGGCCCGCGAACCGCCGGAAGCTGATGCGGTCCTTGAGGGCCTCCTCCAGGCCCGGGTCGCTGAGGTTGTTCCACTTGGCGAGCATGAGGCACTTGAGCATCAGCACCGGGTCCCAGGGCGGATGACCGGCCCCGGCGTTGTGGTACTCGGGCAGCGCCCGGACCCTGGCCGCGAGCTTCTCCCAGGGCGTGGCCGCGTCGAGCTTCTCCAGCAGCGCCGCCGACCGTGGCCCGCCAAGCTCGGCCATCATCGCGTCCACGAACCCCATCGACTCGTTCTTCCGCACCGCCATGACCGCCTCCAGACGACCCACTCGGGGCCAACATCCGCTACGATCATTCACGCTCTGCGGTTGCGCGATTGTTCAGAGATCCCAATCCGGGATCTTGTAATCGGCAACGTTGACAGTGCCGACGCCGCCTACATCGACAATATCGTGGGGAATCGAACCCGGCGACATAAGAGTTCCCGCGGGCAGGACTGGCCGGAGTGCATAGTGGAATGTCCACGCATTATCAAACCATCTTCCTTTGACGACCCTGCCGTCGACATCGACCACCTCCGGGTCGTCCTTGCCATCGTACGATTCGATCGGCGCGAAGATCACGGGCGGGAGATCCGCGTTCTCGACGGCGTATTGCTGGAGGGCGATCCCGATCTGGCGGATATTCGAGAGGGATCCGGCGCCCCGTCCCGTCGAGCGCGCCTGGGCGAGCATGGGCAGCGCGATCCCCATCAGGACCGCGAGCACGGCGATCACCACCAGCGCCTCCACCACCGTGAAACCCGGTGAGCGGATGAGCGAGGCTGACGTGGTTGACTTCTCCAATTTTTTTTTTTTATACCATACCAAGGTTGTTGGTGCAATCCGACCGGGCGATTTTCTGGGAGATTGTTATGCAACGCAAGAATGGGCTTGGATTTACGGTTTTGCTCGCCGGCTTGGCGGTATTGGCCTTGGGGTTTGATGGCGAACCGCCCCCGCCCGCGCCGCACTGCAAGGATGTCGTCCCCTACAACAGCATCGACGGCACCAGCGAAGGGAGCGCGTGCTATACTGCATGCACCGCTGGCGCATCGAAATGCGCCAACGGTTCGGCGTATAAGACGTGCACGTCTTCCTCTACCTCCATAACGTGCTCGAAGGGCACTTGGCACCAGAACCCCGATGGCACGTGGGGGTGCATCAACTCAGGCGGCCTGTTCACCGTCACCGCAACGCAGGCAACTCCCGGCCAGCCCTGCTGAAGAGGAAGACACGAAGGTGGCTGCATTCATCACGGCATTCAGTCTGTGGGCGTTGGCCCTCAGCGCCTCGTTTTCCATGGCGCAATCCGTCAAGGACAACCCTTCACCGGCGGATGCACTAGTGCTCTTCAAGAACGCGTACGCGCACCCGGTCCCGTACGAAATCTCCTACCGGCGAGCCGCCGCGCCGGGGGATGGCATCACTCCCGAGATGATCCAGACCTTCCTCGCGATCCCCGGGATCGGGGAGTACATCGATCCGCAGACCGGCCGGCGCATGCTCACCACGTTCCGTGTGAAGCTCAGGAGCGATGGGATGGGCGGAGTCCGCACGGAATCGACCAACCTGCTCGTCGGCGGCCCCGATGCCAAACGAACGGCGATCATCCTCTGGTCAGGCGCTGAAACCGCTCGGGTGTCGAGCATCGGGGACAAACAAGCGCAGGTCCGGCGGATGCCCGCACCGGACTGGCCGCAGTTTCTTGTCGCTCTCAAGCGCGGGCAGTTGCCACCCGAAACAGAGCGGGCACAGGAGAGCTACATGTGCCTCGCGCAGCACCTGATCTGGGTGCTGGACAACTCCGCGAAGACGACGGTGTCGGCCGCATCGTCCGCCGACGCCCCCAACGCGCTCCGGCTCGCCAGCCAGGACGCGGGGATGACCGCGATCATCGACGCCGGGACGGGTGAACTGCTCGGCGCCGAGCTTGCGATCTTCGGCGGGCGTCAGACCTGGGCGTTCACGGGCTTTCTCCCGGAGCATCTCTTCCCCGCCCGTCACCCGCGCGAGATCCGGTCGGTGTTCCGCCCGGCGGGCGCTGAGAAGGCCGATCCCGGGGATGTCCTGCTCGTGGATTCCGTGAAGGTGCTCCCGGGCGTCGATCCCGCCGGGTTTTCATGGAAGTCCGTCGCGGGCAGCGCGCTCGATCCGGTCACCGGCCGCATCACCGACCCGGCCGGCAACGTGACCGATGCACCCAGGGAATTCGCCGGCGACCCGGCGCCGGCCGTGAACGCCGATCGGAGCCTTTCTCCGCCTGCCTCCGCATGGACGAGGCCCTGGGCATGGGCGGCCACCGTCGTCGCGACCTGCCTGCTTGTGGTGCTCGGCCTGTGGCTGCGCCGGAGGGCGGCCTGATCACCCCGTCACCGGGCCAGATCGGCAGCGCTCCCATCACGCCGGCGGCCGATCGATCATGGGCTGGAATCCTTGAACGCGTGCGCCGTTCCGCAGGGCTCTGCGTGTGCCTGATCGCGTGCACGTGGATCTGGTGGGGAAGCTGGAAGCTGATGCACTTCCCGGCGTTCGAGGCGATCGTCGCGGGCCATGGCATTCTCCCACGGATTCCCACCGCGATGCTGCTCGCGCTGCCCGTGGTCGAAATCGTTGTCGGGGTGGGGCTGCTCGCGACATTCGATATGACGCCCGCGTGGCGAAAGCGGCGCGTGATGCATCTCCTGTCGGTGGCGTTGATCGTGATCCTCTCGACGTACTTGGCCTCTGTCCCATCGGGCATCATCGGCCGAACGGGCTGCGGTTGCCATGGCTCACCGACCTCCGGTCTGTCGATGCGGAGCAAGTCCCTGGCGCTGATCGCCAATGCGGTGGTGCTCCTGCTGCACGCGCCGCTCGGCGCCAACCGCGTGAGGTGCGTGATTCCGTCGCGAGGATGATCGGTCGTTCGCACTGTCTCGGAGCGGTCCTGCGGATGCGAGCGCTGCGCGGGCTCGGGGAGCACGGCAGCCACCGCCCGCGGGAGCCGCGCATCGACGCGGAGGCCCTCGGTCATTTCCCGCTTCGTCGACGCAATCAGCGGTGACGTTCCGCGTCTCACCCGATCTCGTCGGCCTTGCCGATCTGCCATTCCTCGAGTTCGATGGGCGCCTGGCGGCCGAAGATCGTCACCAGCACGCGGACCAGGCCCTTCTCGGGCAGCAGTTCGTCCACCGTGCCCTCGTAGCTCTGGAAGGGGCCTTCCTTGATCTGCACGTGCTCGCCCTTCTGGAAGACCAGCTTGACCGAGGGCTGGTCCTCCGGCTTGCGGCTGTCCAGGAGCATCTTCTGGATCTCGTGATCCTTCATCGCCGTGGGCCGGCCGGCGGTCCCGACGAAATCACCAACGCCCGTGGTCTCCTTGATCAGGAAGAAGACATCCTGCGGGATGCGGCCGTCGGGCTCGAGCATCATCTCGACGAAGACGTAACCGGGGTAGAGCTTGGACTCGGTGATCTTCTGCTTGCCGGCCTTGACGGTCTTGGTCTTCTCCGTCGGGACCAGGATGCGGCCGACCAGGTGGGTCATCTTCTCGATCTGCACCTTGCGCAGCAGCGTTTCGCGGACGCTGGACTCCTTGTTGGACGCGACCCGGAGCACGAACCAGTTCATGCCCTCCTGGCGGAGCAGCTCGTCGGGCTTGAGCAGGTCGGCGCGCTCGTTGGGGCGGCCGTCAAAGACGCTGGCTGTTCCGCTCATAGGTCATCCTCCGTCGGTGCTTCGTCCCGCGATCGCGGAAAAAAGTTCGATTGACATCCTGTCGCCTCGCGCCCGTGCAAGCCGCCCGGGCCGGGGCGATCACAACCCCCCACACGCCCGGCCGATCGCGCCGGGACGGGAACTTCGCTTTGATCGGGCCTGACCCGCCCGGACGCATCCCCAGGTGCGGACGCCGCGCCCGGCCGCCCCCGGCGGTCAGCCCTGCTTCAGAAGCCCCACGAACTTGAAGAACGTCGAGAACGAGAAGTCGATCAGGAACAGGAAGGCGGCGATCAGGAAGCACGCACCGATCACCACCCACGTCGAGCCCATCACTTCGCGCCGCGTCGACCAGTTGACCTTGCGCATCTCCCCGTCGGTGGCGATCAGGAAGTCCACCGACGCCCGCTTGCGCCCCACCAGCCAGTAGACCACCGCCGCGCCCGCGACCAGCATCGTCCCGACGATGCCCGTCTGCAGGTACATGATGTCGAAGTACGGGATCGCCTGCGCCGCCGTCACCGTCGCGCGCAGCGCCCCGGCCTCGAGCGTCTGGTCGTGCTCCGGCGCCGCCGCCGGCTGCAGCGCCGTCATGCCCCGCAGCGTCAGCAGCATCTTGTTGGGCTGGCCCTGCACCGGCTCGACCGCCTGCACGGTCGCCGTCAGCGCCTTGGGTCCCCGCTCGTCGGCCGACCCGCCCTGCGAGTAGATGTCCACCGCGTCCCCGGCCTGGGCCTGGCCCTTGGCGTTGTCGACCGTGATGCTCCACTCCTTGGTCGGGATGGTCACGGCCTCGAGCTCGCGGAACGACCACACGCACGCCGACAGCAGCAGCACGCCCAAGAGGCACGCGGTCAGCATCCGCGTCCAGTACCCCTGGCCGGGCTTGAGGAATCCCGCGATCGTCGCCTGGTGGTCGACGGGGGGAACACGCCGGGAGGGACTCGAACCCGCAACCTGCGGATTTGGAATCCGCTGCTCTACCAATTGAGCTACCGGCGTATCGGAATTGGAACCGTTCACGGATCCAGCCACGTTTGCTCGCTTCCCGGGCTCGGGCAGGCCGCGGAGTATCCCCCGGCTGTGCCCTGGGCCCGAACCTCGATCACTTCCTCTTGATCTTGTGCAGCGTGTGCTTCCGCAGCCTGGGGGAGAACTTCTTCATGCCCTCCTTCAGGCCCTCCGGAAGCCCGCCCTTGGTGTTCACCGAGGTGCGGTAGTTCAGGTCCCCGCTCTCCGTGCACTGGAGCCAGACGAACTCACGCGCTGCCGATTTCTTCTTGGCCATATCACGTCCCGCCTTTCGCGGCCGGCCCGTTCGACCCTCCAGGGGCTTCTACGGCTCCGACCGCCCTTCGTTCGTTCCACCCGACGGCCCCCTCCCCCCCCCGCCGCGGCGGAAGTGGGGAAAGTGGGGGAGTGGGAGGGCCCCGACCGGTCCCCGGGCCGTCCCGACAACCGCCCTCCGCATCGGATCGCTTTGAAACAGCCGCCCGGGTCCTTCGACCCGGGCGACGCTCTGAATCATAGTCCGCATCACCGAAGATGCCTGACAAACACCTTCTCCAATCGTCCGCGTCGGGGACGATCGGGCAAGGCCATCCCGATCAGGCGATGATCTCGGTCACGACGCCCGAACCGATCGTCTTGCCGCCCTCGCGGACGGCGAAGCGAACGCCCTTCTCCATGGCGACCGGCTTGCCCATCAGGTCGACTTCCATCCCGATGTTGTCCCCGGGCATGCACATCTGCGCGCCGCCGAGCAGGTTGACCGTGCCGGTCACGTCGGTGGTGCGGAAGTAGAACTGCGGGCGGTACCCGGAGACGAACGGCGTGTGGCGGCCGCCCTCTTCCTTGGTGAGCACGTACACCTCGCCCTTGAACTTGGTGTGGGGCTTGATGCTGCCGGGCTTGCACAGCACCTGGCCGCGCTCGATGTCGTTCTTCTCAACGCCGCGGAGCAGGGCCCCGACGTTGTCGCCGGCTTGCCCGCTGTCGAGCGTCTTGTTGAACATCTCGACGCCCGTGCACACCGTGTTCTTGGTCTCCGAACGCAGGCCGACGATCTCGACCGTGTCACCGACCTTGACCACGCCGCGCTCGATACGCCCGGTCGCCACCGTTCCGCGGCCCTTGATCGAGAAGACGTCCTCCACGGACATCAGGAAGGGCTTGTCGACCTCGCGGGTCGGCTCGGGGATGTAGCTGTCGATCGCGTCGAACAGGTCGTCGATCGGCTTGCAGATCTTGTCGTCCTTGGGGTTCTCCAGCGCGGCCTTGGACTGGCCGCGGATCACCGGCGTGGTGTCACCGGGGAACCCGTACTTCTTCAGCAGCTCGCGAACCTCCAGCTCGACCAGATCCAGCAGCTCGGGGTCGTCGACCAGGTCGACCTTGTTCATGAACACCACGATGTACGGCACGCCGACCTGGCGGGCCAGCAGCACGTGCTCGCGCGTCTGGGGCATCGGGCCGTCGGCGGCCGACACCACCAGGATCGCCCCGTCCATCTGGGCGGCGCCGGTGATCATGTTCTTGACGAAGTCGGCGTGGCCCGGGCAGTCGACGTGGGCGTAGTGACGCTTGGTCGTCTCGTACTCGGTGTGCGACGACGCGATCGTCACCGTCTTGTTCGCGTCGCGGACCGTGCCGCCCTTGGTGATGTCCGCGTACGACTTGATCTCACCACCGAAGCGAGCGGCCGAGCGGGCCGAAAGAGCGGCGGTAAGCGTCGACTTGCCGTGGTCGATGTGACCGATCGTGCCGACGTTGACGTGTGGTTTGGTCCGGTTGAAGACGCCCTTGGCCATGACAATCACTCCAGTGTGCGAAGGGTCGACGGCGACCCCATTCAGAGATCTACTCCAGAGCCCGATCACACCCGCCGCCCGCGCGGGTCCCGACACCCGCCCGGGCCCCGCGGGGCCTGTGTTCCAAAGCCGCTGACGGGATTTGAACCCGTGACCTCACCCTTACCAAGGGTGCGCTCTACCACTGAGCTACAGCGGCGTCGTTCCCGAGAACGCCCGCGTGCCAGGGCACGCGTTGCCCCACCCTACCCCGGGTGCACCCTTGGCCGGATCAGCTACGCCGACAAACACACCCAACCAGCCACAAAACCAGCCACAAAACCCGCCACCATCGCGACCTGAATCGTGGAACTTCCCATGCAGACAAACCGCCCGGCGGGTAGCGCCGAGCGGGTGGGGGAGCATGATAGCCCCCCTGAAAGTGGGGTCAAACACCCGGCATTCCCCGTCAATTCCGCCTCCGGCAGCCCCATCGGCATCGGCCATCCACGGCAAGGTGCCCGATACCTTGCATTACCCTAACCCGTCCCGCACCACGCCCCCCCATCGAGTCCCTAGGATCCCGCGACCGTCGCTAACCCGCCCCGTGAACTGCGCACCATGGTCACCAACCGCCCCAACCAGCCCGTGCGCTACCTCGGAATCGATCTGGGGAATCGACGCACCGGCATCGCCCTGGGGGATTCCCACACCAGGCTCGTCTCACCGGTCGAGATCATCGAGATCCCGATCGCCCTGGCCGGCGGCGGACCGCTTATCGAGGCCATCGTCCGCGCCTTCGAGCGCCAGATCGGCGCGGCGACCCCCGGCGAACTGGTCATCGGGATCCCCCTGAACATGGATGGCACCGAGGGCAAGCAGGCCAAGATCATCCGCTCATTTGCCGCCCGCGTTCGGGCCCGGCTTGGGCGGGAAGTCCATCTCCAGGATGAACGCCTGACATCCGCCGATGCCGACTGGGCAATGGCACGCTCCGATCTCACGCACCAGCAGAAAAAAGAGCGCCGCGATGCGCTCGCCGCGGCCGCGATCCTGCGCGACTACCTCGCCACGCTCCCCAGCCCCCCGCGCCCCGAAGCGCCCGCCGATGGCCTCGCGGCCGACCTGGGCACCGGGCAATGAGACGGCCTCCCGGGCGTTCTCATTTGGAGGTTGTGCCGGCGAGCCGACCGCGCAGCGCCCACGCCTAGCCTTTGGAGAACCTTCACGTCCGGCTCGCATCAAATTGGTCGGAGGACCTCCATGTCCCGTGACGCTCGCCTGCTCCGCCGCCGGCTTGCCGCCGTGCTGGCTCAAACCCTGCTCGGCCCCGCCTTGGTCATCACCGCCGGCGCCGCCTGCAGCGCGCAGGAGCAACCGGCGCCGCCCGCGGCGAACCCGGTTCCTGCTCCCGCGGACGTCGACCCCGCGGCCGACGACATCCTCACCAGGCTCGAGGTCGCCGACCGCGGCCTGACGGCGATGCAGGCCGAGATCCTGCTGCACCGTTCGTTCGCGATCGAGGGCGACGACCAGACCCGCTGGGGCATGCTCTACTTCCGCCAGGCCGACAACCCCGAAAGCTCCGCGCGGCCCCTGCGGCAGTTCTGCGTCCGCTTCGACCAGCTGCAGATCGATCAGCGCGTCGAGGAGAAGGAGCAGAAGTTCATCTTCGACGGCGCGTGGCTCGCCGAGGTCAACCCGGCCGAGAAGCACTTCAGCCGCAAGCAGATCGTCGCCCCCGGCGAGGACTTCGATCCGCTGCGCGTCGGGGAGGGCCCGCTGCCGATCCCGATCGGCCAGCGCAAGGCCGACATCCTCGCGCGATTCACCGTGCAGGTCGTCCCCGAGGCCGACGGCATCGAGGACGGCGAGAATCCCAAGCAGGCCGCGCAGTGGCGCAAGTTCGTCGCCGGTTCCACCCAGCTCAAGCTCACGCCGCGCGGCGCCGCCGGCGATGAGGACTTCACCCAGATCCGCCTCTGGTACAAGCCCGTGCAGAACCAGGAGGGCGTCGAGAACGGCCGGCTGGTGCCGCGCATGTCGCGCACGGTCAACCACGCCGGCGACGTCACCACCGTGCAGCTGGTCGACATCCACATCAACCCCAAGATCGAGGCCGAACGGTTCAACACCGACCCGCCCGCCGAGCGCGGCTGGGACATCGTCCAGGCCCCCTTCCAGCGCCGGAGCACCGCCCCGCCCGAGGCGCCGAAGCTCAAACAAGAGGTTCAAGTCCTCCCCGCCGACAAGCCGCAGGCGCCGGCTGCGCCGACTGCACCGGGAAAGTCCCCCGAACTGAAGCCTCCTCCGGCCCCCGGACCCAAGTAGTCCTCCACGGACGCCGATCCTCCGAAGGCCGAATAACCGCGGTCGAACGCCAGAGCGGACCTTTCATGCCCCGACGTGCGTACAGCCCTTGGAGGACCAGCACGGTGTGTAACGCACGGACGCGTTGTGGACCTCCCCGGGGTGCCCCGCTGATTCAGCGCATCGCGATACTCCTCTCCGCCGTCTGCCTGGCCTTCCCGGGCCCGGCCGCACCCGCCGCTCCGCCCGCCGTACCGCCCATCCCGCCCGCCGATTCCCAGCCGGCCCCCCTGGAACTCCCGCCGGTCGCCAAGGCCGTGCAGTCGCTCCTGGCCTCCACCTACCTCTCCGGCGATGAGAAGAAAGACCTGCGCATCCGCCACGGCGTCTGGGAGCCCGGCGATCTCGACACGCCCGCCCGCCGCGCCCGCGCCGCCCTGCTCGCCGGCCGCTTCCACGAAAAGTCCTTCGACGACGCCTCCGTCCCCGCCCTCGACCGCGCCGAAGCGCTCATCGCGCGCGGCGACCAGGCGGCGGCGATCCCGCTCATCGAGGCCGACACCTCGCTCCGCGCCGCTCGCCTGCGCGCCCAGGCCCTCTGGGACCTCGGACGCCTCGACCAGGCCCGCGCTGTGCTCCAGGCCAGCGCCAAGACGCTCGCCGAGCAGAAGCTCGACAACGCCGCCGAGATCGCCGAGGGCGTGCGGTCGATGGTCCTGCTCACGCGCCTGACCGGCGATGCTCCGGCCGACCCCGCTGCCGCCGAGAGGGTCGCCCAGAACCGCGAGGTCGATTTCAAGATGCTCATGGCGATCCTCGCCCGCGCCCGCGAGGAGGTCGATCGCCTCGAGCCCTCCGTGTACCTGGCCGAGGCCGAGCTCCTCCAGGAAAAGGAGAACATGTCCGAGGCCAGCGACGCCCTCCAGCGCGCCGTCGAGCTCAACCCGCGCAGCGCCCGCGCCTGGGCCCTGGCCGGCAGGATCGCCGCCGAATCCTGGGACTTCGACCGCGCCCTCTCGATCGCCGCTCGCCTCGACCAGCTCGCCCTCTGGGACGAGCGGTCCGACGTCTACACCCCGCGCTCGATCCTCGGCGGGGAGATCGCCGCGCGGGCCTTCCTCCGCCAGGGTGACCCCGACGCCGCCGACGCCGCCCTCACCCGCGCCCTGGACCTGGCCCCCGCCAACCGGCAGCTGCTGGCCCTCCGTGCCGCCGCCGCCGCCGCCAACTACGACGACGCCCTGCTCGCCCAGCGCTTGGGCGAATTCGACAAGCTCTCCCCCGGCTCCCCCGATGCTTACTTCGAGGTCGGCGCCGAGTTCAGCGACCTGCGCCAGTACGCCGACTCGGAGAAGTACCTCAGGCTCGCCGCCCAACGCGCCCCCTTCTGGGCCAACGTCCAGACCGAGCTGGGCCTCCTGCTCGTGCAGGCCGGCAGGGACGCCGACGCCCTCGAGACCCTCGAGAAGGCCTCGGCGATGGACCCCTTCAACGTCAGGGTCGCCAACAGCCTCACGCTCGTCCGCGAGATCCGCACCTACAGCCGCGTCACCAGCGATCACTTCGAGATCCGCTACAAGCCCGGCATTGACGAGCTGCTCGCCAAGGAAATGCTGCCCGTGATGGAACGCAACTTCCTGCGCGTCACCGGCAACGGGCCCGGCGGCATCGACCACGTCCCCCCGGGCCGCACCGTCATCGAGCTCTACCCCGACCACCACTGGTTCAGCGTCCGCATCACCGGCGTGCGCAGGGTGCACACGATCGCCGCCGCCACCGGCCCGGTGATCGCCATGGAACGCCCCATGACCGGCCCGGGCCACTCGATCGGCCCCTACGACTGGCCGCGCGTCCTCCGCCACGAGTTCACCCACACCGTCACCCTCTCGCGCACCAAGAACCGCCTGCCGCACTGGTTCACCGAGGCCTCGGCCGTCTACCTCGAAGACGCCCCGCGCGATGAATCGCGCTGCATGATGCTCACCAAGGCCCTCGAGACCGGCGGCCTGCTCGACTTCACCCAGATCAACACCGCCTTCGTCCGCCCGCGCACCCCCACCGAGCGCGGGCTCGCGTACGCCCAGGGCCACTGGATGTACGAGTACATCGTCACCCGCTTCGGACCGCGCGCCCCCCTCAACCTCATGGACCGCTACGCCCGCGGGGAGCACGAGCCCGAGGCCTTCAAGGCCGAGTTCGGCCTCACCCGCGAGCAGTTCTTCGACCAGTTCAAGCTCTGGGCCCGCGCCCAGGCCCAGAAGTGGGGGACCATCCTGCCCGACGGCGTGCCCACCGTCCTCGAACTGCTCGCCGCCGAGAAGGACGCCGCCGGCCCCGATTCCCAGCCCCAGTCCGCCCAGGAGCACGAGCCCACCCCGGGGCTTGTCTCCGAGTGGCTCGAGAAGTACCCCGACCATCCCGACCTGCTCAGGCTCGCCGTCGGATACGAGCTCGCCGAGCACAACGGCCAGGCCGACGAGTCGATGATCCCCATGCTCGAGCGGCTCGCCGCCGCCCGCCCGATCGACCACATGCCCCACAAGCAGCTGGCACGCCTGTACCTGGCCTCCGGCGCCGCCGAAAAGGCCATCGGGCACCTCGAATTCCTCGACCAGCGCGAGCAGTACTCGACGACCTACGCCGTGGAGCTCGCCAGGCGCTACGCGGCGATCAAGGACTGGGACAAGGCCGCGGCCAAGGTGAACCGCGCGATCTGCATCTCCCCCTTTGATGCCACCATCCGCGAACTGGCCGCGAGCATCGACCTCCAGCGCAAGGACTTCGCCGACGCCCGCCACCAGATCGAGGCGATGATCACCATCGAGCCCGACCGCGAGATCCACAAGCAGCGCCTTGAGGCGCTGACGAAGATGGAAGCCGCAGTGAAGTAAAGACAACTCACCACAGGGGCACAGAGAACACAGGGAGAAGGCAAGCTCAAGGATGAGATCCGAAGCAAGGGTGCATTGTCGCGCTCCGAGCTCTCGTGTCTCATGGCCGATCGACTGAAGGCAGCGGCACACCGCTGCTCCCCACGCGAGGTCCGACACCCACCAGGTTCTTCTCTTCTCTGTGCACTCGGTGACTCTGTGGTGAGTCTTCCTGTCTCTTCGGCATCACTCACGAAGCCCGCGTGCGCGTCAATTCCGCCGTCGACTTGTACGTCACCCGCCCGTGGTAGAACGCCGTCACGCTCTTGGCGATCGACTCGGTGATCCGGTTGAGGTCCTTGAGCGTGATGTCGCACTCATCGAACTGCCCGTCCATCAGCCGGCGGTTGGAGAGCGTGCGGACCACCGTCTCGATCCGCGCCGGGGTCGGCTCGGCCAGCGTCCGCGCGGTTGACTCGATCGAATCGGCGAGCATCACGATTGCCGCCTCGCGCGTGCGCGGCTTGGGGCCCGGGTAGCGGTACTCGAACTCGTCGGGCACGTACGCCGGGTCGGGCGGCAGGGCGTCGTCGATCTCCCCCTCCTCGCCCGCCGGGCCGGATTTCTCGGCGATCAGGCGCGCCTCGTCCATCGCCCGCTGCTGGGCCCGCTGGAAGAAATACTCGACCAGCGTGGTGCCGTGGTGGCTCTCGATGAAGTGCTGGATCTGCCGCGGCAGCCCGAACTCCCGCGCCAGCTCCATCCCGTCCTTGACGTGCCCCACGATGACAAGAAGCGACATCGCCGGGCTGAGCTTGTCGTGCTTGTTCACCCCGCCGCGCTGGTTCTCCACGAAGTACTCGGGCTTGTTCATCTTTCCCACGTCGTGGTACAGCGCCCCCACGTAGGTGAGCAGCCCGTTGGCCCCCACCGCGTCGGCCGCCGCCTCCGCGATCGACGCCACCGTCAGCGAGTGGTTGTACGTCCCCGGCGCCCGCTGGAGCAATTCGCGCAGCAGCGGGTGCTTGGAATCCCGCAGCTCGATCAGCGTCATCCCCGTCACCACGTCAAACCACCGCTCGATCGACGGCAGGATGAACAGCGTCACCCCGCCCACCACCAGCGCCCCGCCCGCCGCCAGCATCGAGTCCACCAGCGTCTCGCGCAGCACCTGGTCGTTGATCGGCCGGTCGATGAAGCCCACCAGCGCCGTCGCGATCGCCAGCGCCGCCCCCACGATGATCCCCGTGCGGAACAGGTCGTTGCGCCCGCGGATCTCCTTGAGGTTCCACACCGCCGTGCCCACGCCCGTCACGATGGTCGCGAACGTCCCCACCCCCTGGTCCAGCGCCACGCACACCATCACCCCGTGCAGCGCCCCGAACGCCAACGCCACCCGCTGGTCGTACGTCACCGCGAAGATCACCGCCGCGAACACCGTCGGGCACACCGCCGTCACCGCCGTCAGCGACGGGTCCGCCACCGACGCGAAGCTCGCCACCGCCAGCGTCCCCAGCAGGATCCCCGCCGCCCCCGCGATCCGCGCCGGGTTGCGCCGGATCCGCGGGCAGAACAGCGCCGTGTACCCCGCCAGCGCCCCCGCGATCGCCACCACCGCCGCCGCCAGGCTCCCGCGCCGCAGCCACACCCGCCACCACTCCGCGTCCTGCGTGAAGTGCCGCTGCTCGGCGATGTACAGGTCCCGCGCCGCGGCCGTCAGCACGTCGCCCCGCCGGAAGATCGGCTGGCCCTCGGGGTTGATCCGGAACTTGGGCGTCACCGCCTCGGCCGCCGCGTTCTGGTCCGCCGTCGTCTGCGCCTCATCAAACCGGTACGTCGGCTTGGGCACTGTCACCACCAACGCCACCACCAGCTGCCGCAAGGGCCCGGCCGCAAACCCCGCATCCCGAGCGATCGAGTCCACCGCCTCCCCCAGCCGCGGGTCCTCGATGTTGATCGCCTCCGAACGCCGCACCGCGTGCTCGGTCTTGTCCACCACCAGCCGCATCGTCGCGCTCTGGCCCTCCGTGGTCGCCCGCTGGAACGCCTGCTCGTCCAGCAGCGGACGCAGCTGCAGCAGCCGCACGAACGCCGTCACCCGCTCGCTCCAGCCCGACGTCGGCTCCTTGTCGGCCGTCAGCTCGGCCTTGAGCGCCGCCAGCGTCGCCGCCGTCAGGTGGAACTGCTCCCGCAGCTTGGGGTCCACCTCCTCGAGCGTCGACGCGTTGGCCAGCGCCTTGGGCAGCGGCTCCAGGCTCGTCCGCAGCTCCTCGAAATAGTTGGAGTTGGCCACGTACGTGCGGCTCGTGCGCTGCCGCGCCGCCTCCCGCGCCGAGCTGGTCAATTCCCGGTCCTCGGCGCTCATCGTCAGCCGCACCAGCCGGGTGTCGTTCATCACCCGGCCCACCGCCACCAGCGGCTGCTCCCGCGCCCACACCACCAGCATCGACCCCACCACGATGAACGCCCCCAGGATCCCCACGCCCCAGGCCACCCGCGGCGACTGCGCCATGTCCAGCGTCTTCTCCAGCAGCGTCTCGTCCCGCACCCGGATGTTCACCCGCCGCGGACGCTCCGACCGCTTGCCACCCAGCGAGGCCCAGGACCAGAACGAGGTTTTCGTCCGCTCGTTCCCCATGCTCAAGCCCTATCCCCCGACCCCGACCCCATCCCCGACCCCGACCCCATCCCCGACCCCGGCGCCGCGCCGAGCATCTCGCCCATGCCCATGCCCCCGGCCCGCCCGTCCGCGTCGTCGTCCCCGTACGCCTCGATCACCCGCTGCACCAGGGGATGCCGCACCACATCCGCGCGGTCCAGCGTCACAAACCCCACCCCCGGCGACCGCGACAGCCGCCGCGCCGCGTCGATCAGGCCGCTCTGCCGCGGGTCCGGCAGGTCGATCTGCGTCGTGTCGCCCGTCACGATCATCTTCGAGCCGTGCCCCATCCGCGTCAGGAACATCTTCATCTGCCCCCGCGTCGTGTTCTGCGCCTCGTCCAGGATGATCACCGCGTTGTTGAGCGTCCGCCCCCGCATGAACGCCAGCGGGCACACCTCCACCACGTCACTCTCCATGAACCGCCGCAGGGTCGCGTACTCCACCATGTCGCTCAGCGCATCGAACAGGGGCCGCAGGTACGGATTGACCTTTGCCTCCAGGTCCCCCGGCAGGAACCCCAGCTTCTCCCCCGCTTCAACCGCCGGCCGGCACAGGATCACCTTCGCGCACCGGTCCGTCCGCAGGAGGTGCACCGCGGCCGCCACCGCCAGGTACGTCTTGCCCGTCCCCGCCGGGCCGATCGAGAACACCAGGTCGTGGTCCCGGATCGCCAGCAGGTACCGGTCCTGGTTGCCCGTCTTGGGGCGGATCCGCCGGCCGCGCACGAACACATCCAGGCTGCCGTCCCACTCGCGCCGCTCCGGCAGCGCAGCGCCGTTCACCGGCGCCTCTTCCCACCCCAGCGAACTGGGCGCCGACAGCCCGCGATCCCGCGGCGCTTGGGGCTCCTCCTCAACCGCCACCGCCGCACGCCCCGAGAGCCCGTGCGTCTCGTCGGCGATCACGTTCAGAACCTCCGATCGCGTCGGCGCCTTGCCGGTCGACGTCGAGGCCCCGGCCAGCCGCTCGAGCACCCGCCGCGCGGTCGCCACCTCGGGCCGGTCGCCCCGCAACCGGATCTGCCCGTCGCGCACCGTGATCGTGACCCCCAGGGCCTCCCTCAGCATCTTGAGGTTGCGATCCGAGGTGCCCAGCACGCTGACGCGATCGGCTCCGACGGGAAGTTTGAAGGTGATGTCCAAGCCGGCCCGGGCTCCAAAGCCAATCCGCTCGCCGCACCGCGCGCTCGCCCCACCCCAGCCCCACTCCGGGGATGGATCGGGTCGCCTTAAGTTTAGTCGGTCGGCCGGGATATCGGGCTCAGCCCGGTTCGGGCCCTTCCGGTGTTACACTCGGGCTTCCCGACCTGCCCACGCAGTTCCTGCGCCCCGGTCGATCCGGTCCCCCGCCCTCCCCCCGGGAATGAACCACCGCCTCCCCATCTTTTTCCTCTGGCTCGCCGCTTTCACGACGGCCTGTTCGGCCCCCCAGCCGCTCCCCGCCCCCCAGCGCTTCGCTCTCCCGACCCAGGCGCAGGTGGTGGGGGACTGGGACGATATCGAGACTTCCGTCATCACCGGCGCCTCGCAGTCCCAGATCGCCGTCGAGCGCATCCTCACCCCCGAGCCCGACCGCATCACCTACGAGCTGCGCACCATCACCGACGAGCCCGGCACGCTCGATGTCCGCCTCCTCCCCGACCCCGCCGCCACATCCCTGGAAGCCCGCCAGATCCAGTTCACCGCCCAGGTGGGCCGGTTCGGGGACGCCGCCTGGCAGGAGCGGCTTATCGGTCGTGTCCGCGCGCGGCTCGAAGACCTGCGCGGCGTCGGTGTCGCGCCGATCAGGACCCGCTGAAGCTCGCGAAATCCGATCGCGGTTCTGCTCGCCCGCATCTATCCTTACCCTGCCTCGCCGCCGCACCGCAAACCCGCACCGCCAGGTCGCGGCCGGTGTGGCATGCGGGGCAGTGGTGGTCCTGGGGGCCGTGGCGCCAATGGGGGCAGTGGGGCCGTCGGGGCGGTGGGGGCAGTGGAGCAATCGATGCTCTCGGAAATCGTCCAGGCCATGGTCCGGCTGCTGGAGGTCAAGGACCTCTCCACCGCCGCTCACACCTGGCGTGTCGTCCTCTACACCCGCACGCTCGCCGAGGATTTCGGCCTCGACCACCCCACGATCGCACGCCTCACCACCGCCGCCGCGATGCACGACATCGGCAAGCTCGATATCCCCGAGACCATCCTCCAGAAGCCCGCCCGCCTCTCGACCGACGAGTTCGAGATCATGAAGACCCACGCGACGCACGGCCACGCCCGCCTGCTCGCCATGGGTGAAGAAGACCCCATCCTCGTCGGGCTCGTCCGCAGCCACCACGAGCGCTGGGACGGCCGGGGTTACCCCGACGGGCTCTCCGGCGAGCAGATCCCCACCGCCGCCCGCCACTTCGCGGTCGTCGATTCGTTCGATGCCATGACCAGCGTCAGGCCGTACCGCTCAACCGTCGGCGCCCAGGCCGCGCAGGCCGCGATCGCCGAGATCAAGGCCGGGCGCGGCACGCGCTACGACCCCGCCGCCGTCGATCGTTTCGCGCGTCTGTACGACACCGGCGCCCTGGACTGGATCCGCCAGCACTTCAACGACGCCTGCCAGCTCCCCGATTACCAGGCCCTCAACCGGCTCGACGAACGCGCCCGCGAGGGCGCGCACGCGACGATCCCGGGCGTCTCGCCCCCGCCCGCCTCAGGCTGATCCGCCCGCGACCGGGCCCGTCACGCCCCCCGCCGCCTCCACGCACGCGGGCAGCTCGACGGTCATCGTCGTCCCCTGCTTCCACACCGACTCGACCGCGATCGTCCCGCCCAGCGTCTTGACGGCGTGCTTGACGATCGCCAGCCCTAGCCCCGTGCCGCGGCGCTCCGTGTGACCGGACCTGGACTGGTCCACCTGGTAGAACCGCTCGAAGATCCGCGCCTGCGCCGCCAGCGGGATCCCCTGTCCCTGGTCGACCACGCGCAGCCGCGCCCCGGCCAGGGCGTCGGCCGGCCCGCCGGCGATCACCTCCCCGCGCACCCGCACCACCGTCTTCTCGTACGCGAACTTGATCGCGTTCTCGATCAGGTTCCGCAGAATCAGGTCCAGCAGCCGCGGATCGGTCCGGATCTCCTCCAGCTCGGGCGCACACTCAAACGCCAGCCCCACGCCCCGCCGCTCGCAGCTCTCCTCGAAGAACGCCGAGAGAGATACCGCAACCTCCGACATCCTCGCCACCGAGATCGACGGCCCCGCCCCGGGCGTCTCCAGCCTCGTCAGGTCCAGCAGGTCCCTGGTGAGCTCCTCGAGCCTGCCCACGTTCCCCGCGATCATCCCCATCAGCCGAGCCCGCATCTTCGGGTCCTCGGGCTCGTCCATCAGCGTCTCGACCGCCCCTCGGATCGACGACAGCGGCGTCCGCAGCTCGTGGCTCGCGTTGGCGACAAAGTCCGTCTTGAGCTGGCTTGCGGTGGCCAGCTCCGTCACGTCCCGGAGCGTCAGCACCGCCCCGTGCCCCATCCCCGGCCCGGCCCCGCCCCCGTTCCCCTCCGCGCCCGAACGGCCCGGTTCCTCGGCGCTCCCCGAAGGCATACGCCTCCACCGCACCGACGATGCCAGCGCCTCGAAGCACCGCACGCCCCCCTCCCGCGCGAGCCGCACGATCCCCTGCCTGGCCGTCCCGCGCGAGGCCGCCGTGTGTAGCGCCACGAGCTCCGCCGAGGTGAACAGCTCCTCGATCGATCGCCCCTGGATCCGCTCGCCGCCCCGCGACAGGAACGCCTCGGCCGCCGCGTTCCACAGCCGCACCGCCCCGTGCTCGTCGGTCACCAGCAGCGGATCTCCCACCGCGTTCATCACCTCGCGGAGATTGTCACGCTCCAGTGCCAGCGCCCGCAGACCCATGATCCCCAGGCCCAGGCGTCCCAGCTCATCCTCCGGCCGGCCCCGCGGCTCGCTCGGCTCGGCGATCGCCCCCGATTCACGCGCCGCCGCCGCCAGCTCGTCCAGCCCCGTCCGCCGCGCCCGCGCCCGGTCGCGCCGGCCCGACCGCCCCGCCAGCTCGGCGATCACGCAGCCCGCCGACGCCGGCAGCGCGATCACCCACCACCACGGCCAGGCGATCCCTCCCAGCGCCGCCGCCGCGGCGACCAGCGCCAGCACGCCCGCGCGTGACAACGCCCACCTCGCATCGCGAGGCTGCCCCGCCGTGTGCTCCCGGTCGTTGAAAACCATGCGTCGACGCCGCGCCGCGATCCGATGCGATCCCGCGTCAAGCCCCCGCGAGCGCCCGTCCAAGGGCCCCGCGCCCGGACGCCCGCGCGGGCGTCCCCCGGCTCAAGCGGCCGGCTCAAGTATTGGTGAGGTCGCTCCCCTCGGCCTCGACGAGTTCCTCGCTCGCCCCCGATTCGACCATCCGGTACCCCACCCCGCGAACCGTCCGGATCTTCGCCGCGTGCGGCCCCAGCTTCTTGCGGATCGCCGTCACGTGCACATCGATCGTCCGCTCCGTCACCGTCACGCCCGGCCCCATCGCCCGCTGCATCAGCGACGCCCGCGACAGGATCCGCCCCGACGCCTGGATCAACGCGCACAAGAGCCGGAACTCGGTCAACGTCAGCTTCACCGGCTGGCCGTCCACCATCGCCTGGTGCGTGTCGGTGTCCAGCTGCACTCCCCCCAGCGCAAACACCCGCCCCGAGGTCGTCGGCCGGCCCGACCGCCGTATCACCGCCTCGATCCGGGCCAGCACCACCTTGATCGAAAACGGCTTGGGGATGTAGTCGTCCGCCCCCACCGTCAGGCCCGCCAGCTGGTCACTCTCGGCCCCCTTGGCCGTCAACATGATGATCGGGATCTCCGCCGTCGCCGGGTTCGTGCGGATCCGCCGGGCCACTTCCATCCCGGAAACCTCCGGCAGCATGACGTCCAGGAGCACCAGATCGGGGATCGAGGCCGCCAGGGAATCCAGGGCCTGGCGTCCGGTGAGCGCCGCCGACGTCTGATAACCTGCTTTCTGCAGGTTGTACATCAGCAATTCCACCAGATCGCGCTCGTCATCGACTATCAGAATGTGTCGGCACTCGGTCACGCGATCTCCTGGCGGCTGCGGATCTCCGGCCCGGCCCGTCTCGCACGGGGCCGGGGGCTCGCCCGCCGGTCCGACTCGAGCGGGGGGCTCAAGACGATCCGGTGCGATTCGGCCGGTACAGTAAGGGAATTCGGGCCTGATCACCCCAAAAACCGTGCTTTGTTTGCGCTAAGACGCCGACGCATCGCGCCGCGCCCCGGTGATCGCCTCACGGGCTCGCTCGCCGAACCCCGATGCCCCGTAGCACGGCCGTTTGGTCGCCCGGCCGGTTCAATTCGGCTGCGAGCGGACCTTAAACGGGGCAGTCTATCCGGAATGTCCGCAAATGATCGGTTTTCGTATGGACCCATTCGCTCATGCGGGGATATGCCTCCGGCCGAAAAACGTTATCGGGGTGTTTGCGGTCGCTTTACTTGGAGGCTAGTATTTGCTCTTGTTCCGCCTCCGCTCGGAGGTAGGGATCGGAAATGCCGGCGGCTCGAATCGGACTGACCGAAGCCGTCGGGGGTTTGCAGGGAGTTATTCCTCGGGGCGCGTCGTCCCGAAGCTCGCGGCGAGCGAGTCATGGAAATCAGGATCGTCCGATGGGCAGGCCTCGTGGTCGGCCCGGCAGATGAGTCGGACGCGGTCGACCCAGGGCTCAACGGTCCGAGAGAAAAGTCCGGGTCACATTCGAAGGAGTTTCGCGAGATGAGTCAGAACAAGTTTCTTGTGATGCTCGCGGGTGCGGCTCTCGGCCTCGGCGCTTCGGGCGCCCTCGCCCAGAGCGACTCGCAGAACGCGTACGCCGCTGAGCTCAGCGCCGACGCGGTCGCCAAGACGCAGTACATGGCCAAGGCCAACGGCTTCTCGATCACCGACGGCACCAACAAGCTGCGGGTGAGCGGTTTCACGCAGTTCCGGTACAACCTGAACTTCCGTGACGACCCGAGCGTCGGCCCCGGCCACGACAGCGGCTTCACCAACGGTTTCGAGCTGCCCCGCACGCGCATCGCGTTCACGGGCAACGTCCTGGACCCGAACCTGCTCTTCAAGATCGAGGGCCAGTTCTCGGACTCCTCCGACGGCAACTTCGGCCTGCTCGACGCCTTCGCCGGGTACAAGTACAGCGACGAGCTGAGCATGTTCGCCGGCCAGTTCCAGGTCCCGCTCCTGCGTGACTGGTACCTGAGCCCGTACGGCAGCCAGAGCGAAGACATCAGCATCGTCACCGACATCTTCAACCCCGGCTACAGCCAGGGCATCTGGGGCGTCTACCAGGCCGACGCGTTCAAGGCGATCTTCGCCTTCGACGACGGCGCCAACGCCGCCAACACCACCTACTACAGCAACGGCGCCGAGGCCGACTGGGGCCTCACCCTCCGCATGGAGGGCAAGCTCTCCGGTGACTGGAACCGCTTCAACGACATGTCGAGCTGGAAGAGCGACAGCGGCATGGCCACCATGATCGGCGGCGGCCTGCACTGGCAGCACAACGGCAACACCGCCGCCCCCGGCGGCGGCTCCCAGGCCCAGGGCCAGTTCGTTGAGTACACCATCGACGCCAGCTTCGAGTTCGGCGGCGCCAACCTGTACGCCGCGTTCGTCGGCGCCCACACCGACCCGGACTCGGGCGGCGGCAAGAACACCGACGACTTCGGCTTTGAGATCCAGGGCGGCTTCTTCGTCGCCGAGCAGGACGAGCTCTACGCCCGTCTTGACTGGGTGATCCCAGACAGCGATCGTCCCGACACCGGCGACGACGACTTCTACGCCCTCACCCTCGGCTACAACCACTACCTGGTCCCCGACTCCAACGCCGCCAAGTTCTCGACCGAGCTGATGTGGTGCCTCAACGAGCCGAGCAAGAACGACCTGGTCTCGAGCACCTCTCCCTCGTCGCAGACCGGCCTGCTCCCCGATGGCGGGGACAACCAGGTCCTCCTCCGCTTCCAGTTCCAGCTGGCGTTCTAAAGCAGCGCTGGGCGGACATCTTCCCGTGCCCTCGACGGGTTGCCAGAAAGTGAAACGCCGGCCGCACCGCAAGGTGCGGCCGGTTCTTTTTTGCGGTACGATCTCCCGCTCGCGGGGCGGTGTTCCCATCACTTATCACGCACACCCGACGGCCCACTCTATTTCCCACGGAGGTCCTGCACGTGAACAGAACCGCTGCCGCATCCACCGCGCTCGCCGGACTGGCCCTGACCTGCGGCCTGGCCGCGGCCCGGGGCCAGGACGATCCCTCCCGCGCCCTGGCGTCGGAGCTCTCGGCCGACGCACTGGCCCGCACGCAGTACATGGCCAAGGCCGGTGGTTTCAACATCACCGACGGCACCAACAAGCTCCGCGTCGGCGGCTGGACGCAGTTCCGCTACAACATGAACTTCCGCGACAACCCCGCCGTCGCGCCCGGCCACGACAGCGGCTTCACCAACGGCTTTGAGACCACCCGCACGCGCCTGAACTTCTCCGGCAACGTGCTGGACCCCAACCTCAAGTTCAAGATCGAGGGCGAGTTCAGCCGCGCCACCGGCGACTTCGGCCTGCTGGACGCCTGGGGCTCGTACTCGTTCGACGACGCCCCCAAGGGCCTCACGCTCGTCTGGGGCCAGTTCAAGGCCCCGCTGCTGCGCGAGGAGCTCGTGAGCGACACCAGCCAGCTCACCGCCGAGCGCTCCGTCACCAACTCGGTCTTCAGCCAGAAGCGCACCCAGGGCGTCAACATGGTCTACCTGACCGACGCGTTCCGCGGCCAGGTCTCGCTCAACGACGGCATCAGCACCCTCAACACCAGCTACACCGACCCGGCCGAGAACGACCTGGCCGTCACCGCCCGCGCCGAGTTCAAGTGGGGCGACGGGGAGTGGAGCCGCTTTGACGACTTCACCAGCTGGCGCACCCAGAAGTTCGCCGGCATGGTCGGCGCCGCGATCAACTGGCAGCACGACGGCAACACCGCCAGCCCCGGCGCCAACCCCTCCGACCCCGTGGCCCAGTCCGACATGATCGAGTACACCGCCGACGTCTCGCTCGAGGGCGAGGGGTGGAACTGCTTCGGCGAGTTCATCGGCGCCCACTTCGACGGCGACACCTCGGCCGACAACCTCGACGACTTCGGCGTGGTCTTCCAGGCCGGCGTCTTTGTCGGCGACCACGACGAGCTCTTCGGCCGCTGGGACTGCGTCTTCCCCGACAGCGACCGCGCCGGCAACGACGACTTCAACACCCTCACCTTCGGCCTCAACCACTACTTCATCCCCGAGAGCCACGCCCTGGTCGCCACCGCCGAGCTGTGCTGGTTCCTCAACGAGGTCGACCAGAACACCCTCGTCAACGGCAAGACCAAGGGCACCAGCGGCCTGCTCCCCGACAGCGAGGACAACCAGTTCCTCATCCTGCTCCAGCTGCAGTTCATCTTCTGATCACGTTCATGTCCTGATCACCCCGACCCCGCCCCGGGGCCCGCCCTGGTTGCCAACGAAAACGGCCGCGCTCCAGAGCGCGGCCGTTGTTCTTCCTTGAGTTCGATCGCCCGCCGGATGCGGGCGCCGGGGCCGCGATCGCCCGCGCTTACGAGCCGCCCGAGACGATCAGGTCGTCGAACGCGCCCGCGACGTCGTACACCGTCGGCTTGCCCGAATCGTCAAGCCGCAGCTTGCCGCTCGAGCCCGGGTCGACGAAGTTGAACCCGTAGTGCATGATGTCCCCGCTGAACTGCGCCCGGCCGCGGGTGTCGGTGCTGTTGAGGTACGTCCCGTCGGGCCCGGCGGACATGATCACGATCTTCCCGCGCGAGGCCGTGGGGAGGATCTGCGTGGGGTTCTTGGCCGCGGTCATCGTGCCGATGTCCGAGGGGCCCGCCAGGCTGCCAAGCACCCCCATGAGCGTCAGGTCCTGGCCGCCGCCGGCGTAGTCGGCGCCCAGCAGGCTTGCGTGCGTCACGTCGGTCGCCAGCTTGCCCGCGGCGCCGGCCCGCAGGAAGCACGCGTTGGAATTCCAGTAATGCCGGGCCGGGGCCAGCGTGTTGGACGAGGTTGTCCGCGCGAAGTTGTTCGCCCCGCTGTTGCCCGAATCGAAGGCCATCTTCCCGATCACCGTCTCGTCTTCCACCCACATGAGCAGCGGCTGGCCGAAGGAGTCGACCATGTCGGGGTAGGTCTTCTTGTCGGCGTTCTTGTTGGGATCCCCCTGGTCGCCGACCTGCTTGTCCTTGCCCTCCTGGGCGATGAAGTACTTGGGGTCGGGGGCGTAGTAGCCCTTGCCCGAGCGCGTCGGCTGGCCGATCAGCCCCGTGTCCACCCAGCAGCCCTCCTGCTGGATCCGGCTCGAGTCCGTGAACGGGTGCACCTGGATGCCCCCCGTGCTCGGCTGGGCGCCGCCGATCTGCGTGACGCCGCCGGCGATGTCGAGCATCACGTTCTCCATCATCGACATGCCCTGGCCGGAGGCCCCGCCGTTGTCGTCGCTGCCCATGTCGCGCCCGGAGTACCGGCCCGGAAGCCGGCGCTCGCTCTGCTGGAAGCTCGCCGATGCGTTGAGCACGTTGGTCATCACGTTCTGGGTCGCCGTCACCCGCGCCGCCCGCCGGGCCTTGGCCAGCGCCGGCACCACGATCGCGATCACGATCACGATGATCAGCATGACCACCAGCAGCTCCACGAGGCTGAACCCCGGCCGGGCGTTGGTGGGCCGCTGCGGAGTGCCGCGTGGGTGCAATGCGGACGGCTGGCTCATGACATACTCCTGTGTGCGTGACCGGGAAAAAGGCGTTCCCCTGCAATCATCGGCTTGCAAGCCGGTTGCGAGTACGGTTCTGTTCGGATTCTGGACGCGCCGGCGGCGCATGTGGCCGCGAGCGTCCCCCGCGTGGCCGCCTCTCTATGTTCGCCCCACCGGAGCCGAGCGGTTCCGTCCGTGCACCCGGGAAGGCACACCGGGAGCACAAAGGACGTCCAACCGTCTCCATATGATACCTGAAACGGCTCCCCCCGGTTTTGGAAGCAGGGGAATCCCGTCGATACTGCGTGTGCGAACTCGATACGCCCCGCGGCCGTCTGGTATGGTGCCGCGGGAATTGACCCCATGAAGACGGCCCGACCCATCCTGGCCCAGATGTCCGCCCGGCAGCGGGCAGAGCACCTGCACGCCGCCGCCAAGGCGATCCGTGAGGGCCAGTTGGTGGTTATCCCGACCGAGACGGTCTACGGGGTCGCCGCCTGCGCCTCGGCCCGCGGTCCCCTGGACGCCATGGCCGTCCTGGTGGAGGCCGGGGAGCAGCACACCGGCCTGCCGGCGCCGCCCCTGACCCGCCACACGCTCCACTCTCCCGACGCCGAGGCCCTCGAGCAGGCCCTGGAGATCTCCCACCCGATCCACCGCCGCCTCTTCTCGCGCCTGGCCCCCGGCCCGGTGCGCTTTGCCGTCGAGAAGTCCCCCGATGATGTCGCGCGGATCATCGCCGACCTGGGCGCCCTGCCCGGCGTCGTCGACGATGGCAGCATCATCTACGCCCGCGTCCCCAGCCACCCCGTCGCCCAGGAGATCCTGCTCGCCGCCGGGGTGCCCGTCGTCGTCCGCAGGCTCTCGCTCTTTGGATGGGGCTCGGGCCGCGATGTCGGGCTGCTCTCCGAGGACGGGGTCGCCGAACGCGCCGGGATCGCCTGCGTCGTCGACGACGGCCCGACCGCCGCCGGTAGGCACTCGACCACCGTGCACCTCAAGCGCGCCGGCGGCTACTCGGTCGATCCCGGCGGCGTGCTCACCGAGCAGGAAATCACGCGGCAGGTCGAGCGCAGCGTGCTGTTTGTCTGCACCGGCAACACCTGCCGCAGCCCGATGTCCGAGGCGATCGCCTCCTCAATCCTCGCCGAGGTCGCCGCCCTGGCCGTGACAACCAAGGTCCACTCCGCGGGCCTGGCCGCCGCCGTGGGTCAGTCGCCCACGCCCGAGGCGATCCGGGCCCTCTCCGAGCTTGGCATCCGCGCCACCGCGGGCCAGCCGCCGCTGACGGGCTTCCGCTCCCAGCAGCTCACCCGGCCCATGGTCGAGCACGCCGATGTCATCTACGCGATGACGCGCGGGCACGCCCAGTCGGTGATCGCCAAGTTCCCCTTCGCGGCCGATCGCGTCGTCGTGCTCGACCCCAGCGGCATCGATGTGCTCGACCCCATCGGCGGCTCGCTCGATCTCTACAAGCAGACCGCCCGGCGCCTGGCGGAGCTCATCCGCCGCCGGCTCGCCGAGCTGGACCGCTGATCACGGCCGGCGGCGGCGCGGCCGCATTCGACGCCCGCCGCCCCACCCACTCATCGGCCCCGCCCGCTGGGATTCCTTCGCGGAGTTGCTAGAGTTGATCGCACGCCGGGACCTGGCCGGCGCGCGGAGATCACGACCATGCGGGTAGCCTTGGGTGCCGATCATCGAGGAACTGCCGCGATCCGGCAGGTGGCCGATGTGCTTTCGCGCGAGGGCCACGAGATCGCGATCCTGGGGGACCAGTCCGGGCAACCCTCGGACTATCCCGAGCCGGCGTTTGCCGTGGGCAAGGCGATCGCCGAGCACCGGGCCGACCTGGGCGTGCTGGTCTGCGGTACGGGCATCGGGATGAGCATCGCGGCCAACAAGATCAGGGGCGTGCGGGCGGCCGTGGCCCACGACGAGCTCACCGCCCAGCTCTCCCGCAGCCACAACGACTCCAACGTGCTGTGCCTCTCGGCGGATCTGCTGGGCCAGCGCCTGATCGAGAAGATCGTTTCCACCTGGATGCACACCGAATTCAGCGGCGGCCGGCACGCCCGGCGCATCCACAAAATCGAGGCGATCGAGGCCGGGAAGGACCCCGGATCCGTGAAGGAATAGGAGCCTGTGGCAGGATGTCTTGACTTTGCCTTCCGGGTACCGCACAATGTGACGATTAAGGCGGTGAGCGGCAAGCCGGTCCGGGGGTAGATGAGGGTGATGCCGCCCGACGCTCTTCTGGGAATGTTGCTTCCGCACGCAGGGTTCTTGTAGTTGGCAGGAGCGTTGCAGGGCAGCCAGGGTGCCCGGCACGTGCCCGGCGTGGGGTATCTTGAACTCTGGGGTATTTGGACTCTGGGGTATTTGGACTCTGGGGTATTTGGACTCTGGGGTAGTTGGACTCTGGGGTACCTTCGCCGAGCGGTATTCTGGACCGGGTTCGCCTCGATCGGGGAGTGGCCCAGGTCCGGCAGTTCTTCGCGGATCCCCAGGCATCGATGGAGGTTGGTGTTGGGCCAGATCGGCCCTCCACCCCACAGAGCCCGCCGGAAATACAAGTTTCGATTCGCGGCCGCGCTCGAGCGTGAGCCTCGGGGTCGAGCGTTTGACCTGTTGGGGAATGAAAACCGGAGTGAGTGCCCTCCCGCGATCGCGGGCTTAGAGCTTCCGCAGGATGGGTTCTTTCGAACCCGGCCGCAGGGCCCAGCTTTGCGCTTGGGGTACTCCCCAGGCCGCGTGTGATCCTGCCGGGGCAGATCCGTGACAACCCGCCGTCCGCGTGCATCAAGGCATGGCCGGCGCATCACGGGAAGCACGGACGAAGTTTGGTCGCACCTGTTCCGAGATGGAACCCAGGCGCGGTTTGAGTGCGCGTGCCCGCCACCGGCGGGCTGGGCGTGCAGGGGCCGGTGGATCTCGCCCGAGTTTGGGCGCGGCCGGCCCTGTGAGATTTAATCGGAGGCACGGTTGAGCGTGGCACCTAGGCGTTCACGGCGGAGAGGCCGTAATAATCGGGGCAATCAGGGCGGCCCGCAGCAGGGTCGCGGGCCGGGGCACGGCGGCTATGCATCAGGTCAGCCGCGCGGCCAGAACGGCCAGCACGGCGGCCAACAGGCCGATCGCGGCCGCTACAACGGCCACCCCGGCGGCGGGGGAAGCGGCAGTGGGGGTAGTGGGGGTAGTGGGGGAGGCCATCGCGGGAATGATCGCGGACGGGGGTACTCCTCCTCCCCTCGGATCGCCGAGCTCGACACGCTCGCGGTCGAGGGCCTCCCGCTCGTCAAGCCGTTCGAAGAACTTACCAGCATCGATCCCCAGCCGCGCCTCACGCTCGAGTACCCCGGCTGCCCGGCCTCCTGCCGGCTCATCGACCTGTTCTGCCCCATCGGTCGCGGCCAGCGCGGGCTGATCGTCAGCCCCCCCAAGGCCGGCAAGACCACCCTGCTCAAGGACATCGCCGGCGCGATCCTCCGCAACCACCCCGAGATGGAGGTCGTCGTCCTGCTCGTCGACGAGCGGCCCGAAGAAGTCACCGACTTCCGTCGCACGTTCGCCCCGCGCCCCGCTCGGGCCATGGCCGCCGGCGAGAGCGCCCTCAACGCCCTGCTCGAGGCCGCCAGCGACCCCGCCCAGCAGGTCCCCTTCAACCCCGCCCGCGTCCGCGTGATCGCCAGCAGCAACGACCACGACGTCGACACCCACGTGCAGGTCGCGATCCAGACCATCGACCGCTGCAAGCGCCTGGTCGAGTGCGGCAAGCACATCGTGGTGGTCCTCGACTCGATCACCCGGCTGGGCCGGGCCTTCAACAACAGCCGGCGCTTCGCCAGCAGCGGCCGCACCCTCACCGGCGGCCTGGACTCCCGCGCACTGGAGATCCCCAAGCAGCTCTTCGGCAGCGCCCGCAACTCCGAGGAAGCCGGCTCGCTCACCATCATCGCCTCGTGCCTGGTCGATACCGGCAGCGCGGGGGATCAGGTGATCTTCGAGGAGTTCAAGGGCACCGGCAACATGGAGCTGATCCTGGACCGCAAGATCAGCGAGCAGCGGCTTTTCCCGGCGATCAACCTCGCCGCCAGCGGCACCCGCAAGGAGAACCTCCTCATGGGCGACGCCGAGCTCAAGACCATGACCGCCCTGCGCCGACGCCTGATGACCATGCACCCGCCCCAGCAGGTCGAGCAGCTGCTCGCCGCCCTCAAGCGCTTCCCGACCAACGCCGCGCTGGTCGGCAGCACAAGCTGAACCCACCAACGAGCCCGACAACGGGCCCGAAGCCCCAGCGAGGGCGTTGATCCTTTGACCCCTGGACCCACCGGGACCACGCCCCTTGCGCCGCCGGTTCCCGTCGCCCCGCGTTCCCTTCTCCTCAGCATCCCCGCTCGAACGCCCCCACGAACGCATCGAAGTCCTCGGTGTCCACGAACCCCGTCCCATCAAAGTCCGCGTCGTCCGTCCCCGCCTCGAAGGCCAGCACGAACGCCGTGTAGTCCTCGATGTCGACGAACCCCGAGCCATCGAAGTCCGCCGGGCACCAGTACGTGATCTCCAGCCGCGGCCGCTCGCTCGCCACCGCCGTCTCGCTGGACTTCCAGCGCCACCCGTCGGTCCCCGTGGGCAGGATCGCCCAGCCGTGGTTGGCCCCCGTGGCGTCGGCGTAGCCCTGCACATCGGCCGTCACATCGAACATGACCCACGTGTCGGCGGTGTTCGGGAAGAGCGTGAAGGTGTCCGCGATCACCGCCTCCGAGCCGTCGGCGCTCACGCCCCCGCCCAGCGAGTTCCACGTCGCCGTCTCCGGCCAGTCGATCAGCATCCGGTGGAGCGAGACGTCGTTGGCCGCCTGGTCCCCGCTGGTCGAGCCCGTCAGGATCAGCAGCTTGGCCGCGTGGATGTGCGCCCCCGCCGGCACCTGCCCGGTCCCCGCGCCGATGATCGCATCGAAGCGGATCAGGCACTGCGAGAGCGGCGAACCGTCCGCGACATTGATGCTCGCCGCGCTGTGCTCGGTGCTCCCCGCCGCCGATTCGATGTACGTGTCCCTCGTGCCCGCGTACGCGTCGAGCCCGTCACGCAGCGTCACCGTCGCCACCGCGCGGTCGTCGCCGAACGCCCCGATGAGCCGCCGGCACCGGGCCGCCGAGCCGCTCGCGGGCGCGCCCAGCAGCTCGGCGATCGTGCGCTGCAGGTCGTGCAGCGACCAGCTCGTCGAGACCTGCCCCTGCCGCACCATCGGCCCGTAGAGGATCGTCGGGATCCGGTTGCGCTCGTTGCTGGCATCCTCATCCCACGTGATGATCAGCAGCCCGTTGTTGTTCATCGCCCAGGTCGCGTAGGGCCCGATGTACTGCGAGAGCCACGCGTCGGCCTGGGCGATCGTGCCGTCGTGCATGTCGTGCTGCTGGTCCGGCACCACGATGCTCAGCGACGGCAGCTGCGCGAAATCCGCCGGGAACATGGAAAACGGCATGTTGATCGCCGACGGCAGCTGGTTGGCCCCGGGCGGGTCCTTCTGCCAGTTCACCCACGGGTTGTGCTTGCGGTAGTAGTTGCCGCTCGAAGCGATGTTCGATCCGACGCCCGGCAGCCCCTCGCAGTACCCGCCGAACGTGCCGCCGGAGGCGATCAGGCTCGCCGCGAGGTTGGCCGTCGAGAACGGCGTCCCCGACGGCACCCCGTCGCCGGTCACCCCCTGGCTCGCGCCCGAGAACAAGTGCAGGTAGTTGGGCTGGCTGGGGTGCGTGATCGCATAGAAACTCGTGCACAGCGCTCCCCCGCCCGCCAGCATGTTCATGAACGGCGCGCTGGGGCTGCCGATGATCTGCGAGAGCGAGTGGTTCTCCTCGATGACCACCACGATCTTGCTCGGCGGCGCCGCGAGCACCGAGCCGGCGCACACCGCCGCCGCGAGCCCCGGCCCGATGCGGCCCACCGCATGGATCCGCCCCGCCGATCGATGATCGTCGCTGTTCCGCATCTCATCACTCCTTGGCCGCGCCTGTTCCCCGGCCCGATCGAGAAGCTCAGAATACCGCAACAGCCGAGGGCTTCCAAGCCCCCACAGCGCCGATTCCATCGCCGGTTTACGGTTCACCCGTCTCCGGGCGAGCATCCGCGGCCGGCGTGCGCCGGATCGCCCGCGACACCCGCCAGATCGGAAGGCCCATCGCGACAAAGCTCCCCACGCCCGCCAGGAACGCCGTGCCCGGCACGCGCGGCGGCGTCCTGAACACGTTGTAGATCCACTCGAGCACCCCCACCAGCCCGATCGCGAGCATCAGCCCGATCCCCAGGTGCGCGAAGACCAGGTCCATGCCCGGCGCGGCGCGCTGCGGGTCGGCCCGCTCCAGGAACCACAGCAGCCGCGCCAGCGACCACAGCACCGCGAACATGATCGCCAGCACCACCCACGCGATCACCGCGCCGGCCCATTCGACGCTCGCCAGCCTCACCGGCGTCTGCCCGAACATCCCGACGATCCAGGCGCCCCCCGCCAGGCGCAGGCTCCACCGCTGCCACGCCGGGCGTTCGGGCCGCCGCCCGTGCGGCGTCGAGAGCCGGAACATCCCGACCGCGGTCGTGGCCGTGATGCAGGCGACCCACGACACGTCGATCACCCACGCGGCCCGGCCGTGCCAGCTCCTGCCCGAGCAGGCCGTCTCGAACACCACCGCAACCACCGCGTACACCACCGAGCAGATGAACGTCCACTCCAGCCAGCGCAGCCCGCGGTCGATCGCCGCAAGCCAGCGGGGATCCATGTCCTCCAGGCCGACGAAACGCTGCATGCTCTTGGGGATCGCCAGCCCGCACTCCGGGCACGTCCCCGAGGCCGCAAGTCCCACCAGTTCATAGCCGCAGCCCCCGCACAGCAGGCCGCCGGGCACGTGCTGCGGATCGGCGGGCGGTCGGCGCTCCGGTTCTCCTCCCGGCTCCTGCGCGTGGTGTTGTTCGATCGCCCCGGGGGTCATCTCCTGAGCTTACTTGGCGAGCGTGCCCGCGGTTTTCTCGGTGTCACGGTTCCCGGCCGAATTCCCGGGGCCGACCGTGCACCGCTCAGCCGGCCGTCGGCGGGGCATCGGGCGCCGCGACGGAGAACCCCGACCGCACGTCCCCGCCCGAGGCCATCGCCACCTTGTACTCAACCCACACCGCATCGCGCACGCGGTGCATCGTCCGCAGGAAGAACAGGGCCAGGATGCCCAGCGCCAGCCCCAGGCCGCCGATCGACCAGTTCGAAGCGCCCCGTCCCATCGCGGCGAACCAGGCCATCTCAAACACGGGAGGGGCAGCGCAGATCAGGAGCATCACCACCGCGTTGGAGCGGTTGCCCCGGTGCTTGACCGCGAGCTTGGGATCCCACGAGGATGTCCGCCGCTCCAGGTGGTGGTAGATCGAGCCCAGCGAGAAGACCACCGACCACCCCAGCGCTGTCACCGCCAGCCGAGGCACCGGCTGCCACGGCCAGGGCAGCACCGGGAACATCACATCTCCCCACACGACCAGCGGGGCCAGCGCCGGTCCGAACCACCGCACGCAGAACCGCGCCGCCCGGCGGGGAACGACGGCCGCCTCGGGCGCCGAGGAAATCCACCAGCACCCCACCACGTACGCGAGCACCGCGGCCACCAGCAGCAGGACCCCCATCACCGCGAGGACGGTCACTCCCCACGCCGGCAGCGTGGGCAGGCCCACGATCTCCCACAGCACTCCCGCCACGATCACCAGCAGCGAGCCCCCCAGCGGCAGAACGAACAGGATCACGATCGAGAGGTACATCAGCTGCGCGCCCCGCGCCAGGTCCCTCAGCCACGACCGCAGCGCGTAGCGCAGCAGCTTGCTCCGCTGCATCGAGAGCCGGATCTCGATCCCGCATTCCGGGCATACCCCCCCGGCCGCGAGCCCCCGCAGGTCGTACCCGCACCCGATGCACATCGGCGGCCCGGAGCTCGGCGCCTCCCCGGCCAAAGCCGCGGGCGGCGTGGCCGGCACCCCCTCTGGAAGCGAGTTTGGGCCGCTCGGCGTGCTCATCACCTGTCCAGCGTGAACATCCGCGCTGTGAACCGGTCGCGCTCACGCGCAAAGTCGACCGGCGGCGGCGGCAGCTCGATGTACCGCGGCCGGCCCCCCACACCCCCCACACCCCCCACACCCTTCTCGATCTCCCGGTCAAACCGCCCCGGCAGGCACAGCTCGCGCGTGTTGGTCGACGCGAAGATCGCCCCGCCCGGGGCCAAGAGGCCCGCCGCCTCGTGCACCAGCCGCGCGTAGTCCTCCGTCGAGCTCCACGCCGGGATCTTCTTGCGCTTGTTCGCCGCCGAGAAGCTCGGCGGGTCCAGGATGATCAGGTCGTACGCGAGCTTCTTGCGCCGCGCGTAGTTGAAGAACTCGAACGTGTCCATCCGGGCGAACCGGTGGCCCGCCGGGTCCAGGTGGTTGTGCTCGAAGTTGCGTTTGCCCCAGTCCAGGTACTTGGGAGAGATATCGACGCTGGTCGTCTGCGCCCCCGCCAGCGCACAGGCCACCGAGAACGCGCACGTGTACGCGAAAGTGTTGAGCACCCGCGGCCCGCCGGGCTCGGCCCCGGGCGAGCGGCTCCTCTCCCGCCCGGCCCGCCTGCGGACCAGCCCCGCGAGGAACCGCCGGTTGTCCCGCTGGTCGATGAACAGCCCCGTCGAGAACCCGTCGTACAGCCGCACCTCCAGCGTGCACCCGTGCTCCTTGACCAGGATCGCCTCCTCCAGGGGCTCGCCCGCCATCGGCGCCGGGTCGGTCAGGATCTCGGGCGCCTGCCCCCCCAGGTGCGATCGATCCCGGGCAAAGGGCTTGAGGTAGACCGCGCGCACCCCCAGCCCGGAGGTCGCCGCCAGAAGCTCCTCGGCGACCCGCCGCGCCGCCAGGTCGTGCGGCGTGTGCCCCTCGTAGAGGATGAGCACGCAGCCCGGGCCGTAGCGGTCGATGTACAGCCCGTCGATGCCGTCGGAGAGCCCGCCGAACAGCCGCACCGCCTCGGTCGAGCCGGCGGTCAGCAGAGCCCCGCGCTTGCCCAGCGCCGCGGCGAGCAGGCGGGGAAAGTCACGGGCGGGCGTCCCGCGCGGCGCCCGGACGGCGGGGTTGTTTCTGCGAGAGGGTCCAGCCATGCGCATCGAGTCCTTGCCGGGGCCCGCCGCGACGATCGACGCGCGCGGTCCGGCCCCGGGTCAAACGTAGCGGCCCGCCGACGCGCCGTGCCCCGCCGCCGCCTACCTGCCCGCCGGATCGCCCGCAAACCGCCACGACGACTCCCCGTCCCGGGTCAGCGGCGTGTCCAGCAGGTCCGCCCGCGCCATCTCGATCGGGATCGACCCCACCGTCAGCAGCCGGTCGTTGAACTGCTTCTCCGTCCAGCCCTGCCTGATCGCCTCGTCGTGCAGCGCCCGGATCTGCAGCCCGCCGATCATGTACCCCACCTGGTACAGCGGCGAGTACTCGCCGCCGATGTACCGGCGCACCTCGCTGGTCGCGTTGTTGCGCTCGTGCCCGACGCGGTCCACCAGGAAGTCGATCATCTCCGCCGGCTGCATCTGCCCCAGGTGGAACTTGAGGCTCACCACGATCCGGGCCCCCCGGTGCATGCGCCAGAAGAGCATGCCGATGCGGTCCTCCGGGCCCTTGGCCCAGTTCATGTCCCAGAGCTTCATCTCCCAGTACAGCGCCCAGCCCTCGACGAAGAACGGCGTCGAGAACACCCCCCGGTACGGGCGGTACCGCGACGCCATGTACGCCTGCAGGTGATGGCCCGGGATCAGCTCGTGCGGCACCACCAGGCGCGAGAAGTGCTTGTTGTTCCCCCGCATCACCTGCATCCGGTCCTCCAGCGACTGCTCGTCGGAGGCGTACCCCACCCCGATGTGCAGCCCCCCGTAGTACTGGAACGGCCAGAACTTCTGGTTGCCGGGCGTGATCATCTCCAGCCGCCACAGCTCGGTCACCAGGTCTGGCAGCGTCACCAGGTCGTGGGCCTTCAGGAACTCGATCTGCTCGCGCACCAGCGCCGTGCAGAAGTGCGTCTGCTCCCCGGGCTCCACGTAGTCGTTCTTGACCTTCTCCAGCGCCTTCTTCCAGTCGTCCCCGAACCCCATCTCCGCCGAGGCCTTCTTCATCTCCGCCTCGCACCACGCAAACTCCCGCTCCCCGATCGCGATCAGCTCCTCGGGCGTGTACGCGATGCTCTCGTTCTTCAGGTCCGCCAAAAGCGTCTCGCGCCCGATCGGGTCACCGACCAGCGGGTCTCCGTCCTCGCCCTTGAGCCCCGCCACCTCGCGCCGCAGGTAGTCCGCGTAGTCCCCCAACGCCTTGTCCGCGTCCCGGAACGGCCTCTCCACCCACCACGCAAACCCCGGCTCGAACTGGTCGTGGTACTCGTACCACCACCGCAGCGACCCGCGCAGCGACGACACCGCCGAGCCGGTCCGCTGCGCCAGCACCGCGCTTACCGCGATCGGCGCGTCGGCCGCGCTCCCGTCGGCCTTCTCCCCCTTGCGGCCCTTCTCGATCCGGTCCCGCAGCGCCTTGATCTGGCCGCCGATCCCCGCGACCCGCTCGGCCGCCGCGCGGGCGTCGATGCGCTCCATCTTCCAGCGCTGCTCCTCCAGGTCGCACACCGTCCGCCGGAACGGCAGCAGCTGGTCCATGTCCTTGAGCCGCGCCCGGTCCAGCTCGGTGTACGCCAGGCTGTTGCGCAGCTTGTTGCGCAGCAGGATGTAGTCCACCCTCGCATCCTGCCCCAGGCTCTCGAAGTCCACCCCCGACAGCTGCTCCCCGGTGTCCTTGTACAGCTTCGACAGCCGGTCCAGCCGCTCCTCCGACCACGTGATGTTGTAGAACCGCGACAGGTCCCCCGCATCCGACGAGTACCGTTCGATCATGTCGGCCATCGAGGTCCCCGCAACGGCCGCGCGGTCCTGCGCGTGCCCCGCCGGCTGCCCGGCGCACGCCGACGGCCCCAGGCACAGCCCGATCGCCAGCGGAAGCGCCATCACGCCCAATGAGAGTCGCTGCATAGGCCCGGATCGTACTTGATCCCCGGCCCAGCGGCGAACCGCCCTCGGTCCGGGCCTCCAGCCCCCACTCCACGGCCCGCCCCAACCGCCCACTCCACTCGCCCGATCCACCCGCCCAAACCCCGGGGCCCGGCTCGCCGGCGTCTGTACCATACCGCCCTCTTACCTCCGGCCGGCCCAGGAGTTCCACGTGCCCCACAAGTACGACTGGCTCATCGTCACCGCCGCCAGCACCGCCCAGGCCCGCGGCTATGAGGCTCAGCTCTCCGCCCGCCGGCGCTCCGGCTCCCTCGAGGACTTCGCCAACATCCTCGTCGTCCCCGACCCCAACGATCGCCGCGTCGGCTCCGGCGGCTCGACCCTCATCGCCCTCACCGAGGTCGTCCGCCGCCGCGCACTTGCGCAGACCCCCCGCTCCCGCGCCCCGAAGATCGCTCCCCTGTCCGACCTGCTCGCCGGCCAGCGCATCCTCATCATCCACAGCGGCGGCGACAGCCGCCGGCTCCCCGCCTACGCCGCCCAGGGAAAAGTCTTCGCGCCCCTGCCCTGCGACTCGGCGTGGGATCGCCAGGCCGACCTCTTCGACCTGGTCCTCCAGGACACCGCGAGCATCGCGATCCCCGACTCCGGCGGTGTGCTCATCACCGCCGGCGATGCGCTCCTGGGCCTCTGGCGCGAGCACGAGAACATCTCGCGCGCCATCAAGGGCGACGGGCTGGGCCAGCCCGTCGGGTTCGTGGGCGTCGCGTTCAAGGCCCCCGCCCAGCGCGGCGCCCGCCACGGCGTCTACATCCTCGACCGGGCCGGCCGCGTCGAGAACTTCCTCCAGAAGCCCAGCATCAAACTCCAGCGCCAGCTCGGAGCCCTCGACCAGCACGACCGCACCCTCGTCGACACCGGGATCGTCGCCATCGACCCCGCCACCGCCGCCGCCTGGCTCCGGGACTGCGGGCTGGAAACCACCGCGCGCGGCCCCGTCATGTCCGGCCTGCTCGCCGCGCTGGTCGAAGGCCGCGCCCCCGCGCTCGACCTCTACCACCACGTGCTCGCCGCCCTCCCCTCCCGCACCCGCCGGTCCGAGTACCTGGCCCAGCTCTCTCCCGCCCCCGAACACCGCACGCTCCTCTCGGGCCTCTTTGCCTCGCTCCACGGCATCCCGCTGCGCGCCGTCATCATGCAGACCTGCGACTTCCTCCACATCGGCTCCACGCGCGAGATGCTCGACCTGGTCTGCGGGGATGCCCGCATCCGCCGCCCCGGTCTCCCCGCCGGGCCCGTCACGGTCTACAACTCGCCCCGCCTCGATCCCCGCGCCGCGGCGGTGGGGGGGTCGGGGTCCCGCCCTCCCAAACCATCCCGCAACTCGGCTCGCTCCGCCTTCCAAGCCCCCACGACCGTCATCGAGGCCTGCGATGTCCGTGCCCTCTCCTGCGGCGGGGACAACCTCATCGTCGGCCTGCCCCCAGCCCTCGACGGCAAGCTCCACCTCCCCCGCGGATGGGGCATCACGCTCCTGCCGATCGCCGCACGCGACTGGGCCTGCGTCCTCTTCGGTGATCGCGACGACTGCAAGACCCCCGTCGAGGCCGGCGGCACGCTCGGCAACCGCCCGCTCGCCGCCCTGCTCGCCCGCGGATGCTCCCAGAACGACCTCTGGCCCGCCCGCGATCAATCCCCCGAGCGTTCCCTCTGGACCGCCCGGCTCTGGCCCGTCGGAACCGCCCCAATGTCCCTCGAACTGGTCTCCTGGCTCCTGGATGATCAGTCCCAGGCGCCCCCGCGCTGGAGATCCGCCCCACGCCTCTCCCTCTCAGAACTCATCCGCCAGGTCAACCACCACCGCCTCATCGACCACCGCGACTCGCTCCAGCGCGCCGACCGGCTCACCCGCCTGGCCGATCGGCTCGCCGCCAACCCCTGGATCCCCGCCGCCGAGATCGCCGCCGATTGCACCGCCCCGCCCCAGCGCCGCGCTGCGATCGCCACCGTCCGCTCGCTCACCCGCCAAGCCGACCCCATTGGCCGCGCTCGGCTCCACCGGCTCGCCGCCGAACTCTCGACCGGCCCCGCCGCCCGACGCCAGATCGCCCTCGCCTTCGAACAGGTCGCCCAGGCCGTCCGCACCGACTACACCCTTCCCACCCGCCCCCCGCGGGTCGCCATCCTCCCCGACCAGGTCGTCTGGGTCACCACCCCCGTACGCATCGACCTGGCCGGCGGCTGGTCCGACACCCCCCCCATCTGCAACGAACTCGGCGGCAGCGTCGTCAACATGGCCATCACCCTCAACGGCCAGTTCCCCGTCCAGGTGATCGCCCGACGCGCCGAGCTCCCCATCATCCGCCTCAGCAGCGTCGACCTTGGCCGCTCCATCTCCTACTCAACCTCCCGCGCGCTGTGCGAGCACCACGACCCCTCCGATTGGGCCGCCCTGCCCAAGGCCGCGCTGGTCCTCTCGGGGATCGCCCCCGCCGAGTCCTCCACCAACCTCGCCCGCTGGCTCGACCGCTTCGGCGGCGGCCTCGAGCTCACCGTCTTCTCCGCCCTCCCCAAGGGCTCGGGCCTGGGCACCAGCTCGGTCCTGGGCGCAGCCATCCTCGCCTGCCTCGACCGCGTCCTGGGCCTGCCCCTGGACCACCCCTCCATCATCCTCCGCACCAGCCTCCTCGAACAGATGATGTCCACCGCCGGTGGATGGCAGGACCAGGCCGGCGGCATCATGCCCGGCATCAAGATCAACCGCACCGGCCCCGGCCCCGACCAGACTCCCTCGGTCACGCCCATCCCGCTGGTGCCGCGCATGCGAGATGAACTGGCCTCGCGCTCGCTCCTCTACTACACCGGCCACCGCCGCCTCGCACGCGACATCCTCCAGAAAGTCGTCGGCCGCTACCTCTCCCGCGACCGCGCCGCCGTCCGCATCATCCACGAACTCAAAGCGCTCGCCGAACGCCTCCACGCCGCCCTCCTCTCCGCCGATGTCGAGGAATTCGCCCGCTGCGTCCGCGCCAACTGGGAATACAAGAAACTGCTCGACCCCGGCTCGACCAACCAGAAAGTCCAGGCCATCGTCCGCCCCATCGAGACGTACCTCAGCGGATACGAGATGCCCGGCGCCGGCGGCGGCGGCTTCGTCTACATGATCGCCAAGGACCCCCGAGCCGCCGCCAGAGTCCGCGCGCTGCTCGACCGCTCCCCCGCCAACGCCTTCTCCCGCTTCTTTGATTTCAACATCGACGACCGCGGCCTGGCGATCTCACAACTCTGATCGGGTGACCTTCTACGCGATCTTGTGGCACGGAGTGGGGGGGCCGTCCCGCCCTCTATGTCCTTCGCCCTGCGCAGAACAAGCACACCCCGTGCTCCACGCCTCTCTTCACGTCGTGCTCAGGTCCCGCCGCGCGAACCACACCCCCGCGGCCACCCACAGCACAACCGAGGCCCCGCCCAGCGCCGCCATGTGCTCGGGGATCCACCGCCCGTTCACCAGCGGCCCCAGGATCGGCCGGTAGTAATACAAAAAGCTCAGGAACGTCAGCTTCTTGGCCGGCTCCCACAAGAGCCCCAGGTAGTTGAGCACCAGCGACGCGATCACCGCAACCACCACGATCGCCACCGCCCGCATCCGCCGGTCCCCGATCGCCGCGCACACAAGCGTGAACGACCCGATGCACGTGTACAGCAGCAGCAGGTTCCCCGCGACCATCCCCATCCGCCACAGGTCGGGCGTCATCCCCGGGGGCGCCATCCGGTTGCCTATCCGGCTCCCCAACAGCCCCATCCCGATCACGCCCACGCCGCCGGCGATCCACACCACGCTCTCGCTCAGGAACACCTCCCACCGCGAGACCGGCAGACCCAGCAGCACATCCATCGTTCCCTTGTCGATCTCCCCCGCCGCCACGCGCGTGCACACCGCGATCCCGTGCGCGAAGATGATCGCCAGGAAGAACGGGTGCGACCACGCGATCCCCGCCGCGATCTCCCGGCCGTTGGCCCCGGCGACGTCCGTGCCCAGCATCGCGCTGCGCACGCTGTTGAGCGACTCCATCATCTTCGGCGGGATCATCGGCATCCGCCCCGGCGAGAGCTGCATCCCCTCCAGGTTCTTCTGGAACCGCGGCAGCACGAAGTTCAGCAGCATCGCGATCACGCAGACGAACAGCCCCAGGGCGATCGTCGTCCCCCGGGTCTCCATCCACGCCCGCCGCATCAGCCCAGCATTCAACATCATGAACCCTTGCTCTCTCTCAGTCCCTTGCAGCTTGCCTCTTTCTCCGTGCCCTCCGCGCCTCGGTGGTGAGTCCTGCCTTATTTCCCCTCATAAAACCGCAGGAACAACGTCTCCAGGTCCGGCCGGCGGATCGTCACATCCTCGAGCATCAATCCTCCCAGCCACGAGGTCAGCGTGCGGATATCCCCGTGGAACATCCCCTTCCACGCGACATCCGTCCGCACGCTCAGCACCAGCCCGGGCGCCACGTCGATGCCCCGGGCCCCATCCCCGCGCCACCGGATCTCCACCTCGTGCCCCGCCTGCCGCTGCAGCGAGGCGAGCGTCTGGTCCGCCACGATCCGCCCGTCCCGCACGATCGCCACCCGCTCGCACAGCCTCTCGACCTCCCCCAGCGTGTGGCTCGAGAAGAACACCGTCCGCCCCCGCGCCGCAGCGCTGCGCAGGTACTCCTGCAGCCGATCCTGCATCAGCGGGTCCAGGCCGCTGGTCGGTTCATCGAGCACCAGCAGCTTGGGATCGGGCGCCAGCGAAAGGATCAGCCCCAGCTTCTGCCGCATCCCCCGCGACATCGTCCGCACCTTCACCGACAGGTCCAGCTCCAGGAGCTCCGCCAGCTCCCGCCCGCGCTGCACGAGGTCCCGGCCACGGATCCGCCCGAACAACGACAGCGCCGTCGCCCCGTCCAGCCACGGGTACAGCCGCATGTCCCCCGGGATGTAACCCACCTCCGCCTTGATCTCCCGTGTGCGCTTCCAGCAGTCCAGCCCGAAGATGCTCGCACGCCCCCCGCTGGGCCGCAGGAAACCCAGCAGCACCCGGATCGTCGTCGTCTTCCCTGCCCCGTTGGGCCCCAGGAAACCGTACAGCGTCCCCTCCGGGATGCTCAGACTCACATCCTCGATGCCCCTGCGAGCCCCGTATCGCCGCGTCAGCCCCTCGGTCCGAATCACCGCCTCAGCCATCTCCAAACCATATCCCCTCGCTCGCCGTTCCCCCATCACCCGCTTGCTCGCTCCCCCTCACCCCTTGATCTTACTTTTTCTCCACCACAACATCTTGGCGCAAACAGACTTGCAACAAATTCACGACCCACCCACCCACCGAACATTGACAACCATGTTCGGGGCGTGGTAAGGTTCCCACGTCGAGCCCGCGTCCGATGCCGCCCTCGACACCGCAGCCCCTGGACCGTGGATCCATTCCACGGCCGTTCCAGGGCCGGCCCCTCGCATCGGGACCCGTGCACCCTCGCTCCGGGTGTCCTGCCCTCACCGGCAAGCCACCGCCAGGAACCGCGGCCACGCACGGCAGCAAACGAAAGGCGCGCCCATGGCACGCACCGAGTCGGCTCCCGCTCACACCTCCTCCAACGGCAAGCCCACCAGCCCACAAGCAATGGCCACACCCAAGCCCAACACGGGCCCCGCGATCGCCGCGCCCCAGCGCGCCGGCTCACCCGCGCCCGCCCCCATCAACAAGCCCGCGCCCGAAACAAGCAGGCCCGCGCCCGAAATGAAGCCCCCCGCCCCCATCAAGCCCGAGCCCAAGCCTGAACTCAAGCCCGAGGACAAGGAAAAGCAGCGCGCTCTCGGGCTCGCCGTCCAGCAGATCGAGAAGACCTTCGGCAAGGGCTCGATCATGAAGATGGACGAGGCCGCCTACATCGCCATCCCCGGCATCTCCACCGGCTGCCTCTCCCTCGACCTCGCCCTCGGCGGCAAGGGAATCCCCCGCGGCCGCATCGTCGAGATCTTCGGCCCCGAATCCTCCGGCAAGACCACCCTCGCCCTCACCGTCGCCTCCATGGCGCAGAAGGACGGCGGGGTCGCCGCCGTCATCGACGCCGAGCACGCCATGGACCCCGTCTGGTGCCGCAAGCTCGGCGTCAACATCGACAACCTGCTCGTCTCCCAGCCCGACTCGGGCGAGCAGGCCCTGGAGATCTGCGAACTGCTCGTCCGCTCCAACGCCGTCGATGTCATCATCGTCGACTCGGTCGCCGCCCTCATCCCCAAAGCCGAGATCGAGGGCGAGATGGGCGATGCCATCGTCGGCGTCCAGGCACGACTCATGAGCCAGGCGATGCGCAAGCTCACCGGCATCATCGCCCGCTCCAACTGCACCGTCATCTTCATCAACCAGATCCGCGAGAAGATCGGCGTCATGTACGGCTCACCCGAAACCACCACCGGCGGCCGCGCCCTGAAGTTCTACTCCTCGGTCCGCATCGACATCCGCCGCACCGGCGCCATCAAAGAGGGCGACGTCACCATCGGCTCGCGCACCAGGGCCCGCGTCGTCAAGAACAAGATCGCCCCCCCCTTCCGCGAGGCCGAGTTCGACATCATGTACGACAGCGGCATCTCCGGCGAGGGCGATCTCATCGACCTGGGCGTCGAGGCCAACATCGTCCAAAAGAGCGGCGCCTGGTACTCCTACGGCGAAACCCGCGTCGGCCAGGGCCGCGAGGCCGCCAAGCAGTTCCTCAAGGACAACCCCCCGCTCGCCAAGGAAATCCGCAAGAAGGTCCTCACCGTCAAGCTCGCCGAGAACGCCGCCAAACCCACCCCCACCCCCACAGCCATGCCCGACATGGCCGCCGCGCTCGAAGACTGAAAGCCCCCCCGAAGCAAGCTTCCCCCTCTACCACATCTCGTGGCACAGGCGTCCCGCCTGTGTCCTCCCCCCTCTACCGCCTTTGCCATCTGCCTTTGTCCAGTCCGCCCGAGGGAGTTGAGAGGAGGACGCCGCGCCCGCGGGAAACCGCGAGCCGGCGCTTCGACCGGTCCATCGCGCCCGCAAACCACGGACAGCCCGCGGTTTGCCTCCCCACCCCCCCCGAACCTACCCTTCACCCCGTTCACGCGGCCGTGGCGGAATTGGCAGACGCGCTAGATTCAGGTTCTAGTGGGTTCACCCCCGTGGAGGTTCGACTCCTCTCGGCCGCATTCGAGAAAGGCTCGCCCCCAAAGGCGAGCCTTTTTCATTCCCCCATCCCCCTCTCCTCACACCCTACCCCTGCCTTGATTTGCCCTTTGACCGGATTTGCCCTCTCTCCCCCCTGTCGCCCCCTTGACGCCTACCAGCCCCACGCCACCCTACCACCGCCTTCATTCGCCCTCTGCTCCGTCTCCCACCTCTCACCACCCTTCCGACATCCGCTCCGTACGCGGGCCCCTGCCCAACGCCTTTATTTGCCGCGTTGAGCTTCTCGCTTTGAGCTTTCCCCCATGCCCCTCCTCCTCGCTGGAATCGACGAAGCCGGCTACGGGCCCACCCTCGGGCCCATGTGCATCGGCCTGTCCATCTGGCGCATCAACACCTGGGACCAGCCCGACCTCTCACCCAACCTCTGGAAGCTCCTCGCCCCCCACATCACCCGCAAGCCACCCTCCGCCGCCAGCGCCAAAAAGCCCTCCTCACCCATCGCGATCGCCGATTCCAAGCTCCTCAAACGCCCCAACGACGGCACCGCCGTCCACCCCCTCACCCACCTCGAACGCGGCGTGCTCGCCGCCCTCGCCTGCACGCCGCTCAGCCACTCGGAGATCCCCGCCGACGACCTCGCCCTGCTCTCCAGGATCGCCCGCACCACGATCCCGGCCGACGCCCCGACCCGCTGGTGCACCGATTCCGAGCACTGGTACGACACCGACCCCACGCCCCTCCCCCTCGCCAGCGATCCCGGCCACCTCAGGATCGCCATCAACCTCTTCCAGCGAGCGCTCCACTCCGCGAGCATCCAGCTCCTCGACATGCGCTGCCGCATCGTCCCCGAATCCGAGTTCAACTCCATCGTCCACCGCACCCGCAACAAATCCGAGGTCACCCTCGCGGCGGTGGGGGAGCACCTCCGCCACATCCACGCGATCGCCGCGCAGTTCCCCGCCGACCACATCCAGGTCGTCTGCGATCGCCTCGGCGGCCGAGAGTTCTACGGCCCCCGCCTCGAAGAACTGCTCCCCGGCGCCAAGGTCGCCCGCGCCGATGAATCCCCCGACCGCAGCCGTTACTGGCTCGACCACCACGGCCGCGAGCTGGGCGTCCTCTTCCAGGTCGAGGCCGAGCAGACCCACATGCCCGTCGCCCTCGCCTCCATGCTCGCCAAGCTCCTCCGCGAACTGGCCATGACCCGCTTCAACCGCTACTTCTGCCGCCGCGCTGTTGACCTCTCCGGAACCGATCTCAAGCCCACCGCCGGCTACTCCACCGACGCTCGCCGATGGCTCGCCGACGCCTCCCCCATCCTCAACGACGCCGAGCGCTCCGCCCTCGTCCGAATCCTCTGATCTCCCGATCCGCTCTACCCTCCGCGTTCCCCCCCGCCCCCCGGTCCAGGAGCCCACGCATGTGGTGGATCGTCGCCGGCTGCACCGTCCTGCTCCTCCTGCTCATCCTGGTCCTCATCCTCCGCGCCCGCGCCGGCGGCATCAGCGCCATCGTCCTCTTCCGCCAGACGCCCCGCCGCCTCACCGAAGTCGATGTCCGCGGCGCTGCCCGCCGCGCCCTGGGACCCGACGCCCAGGTCGTCCCCGTCGACACCGCCGAAAAGCCCGAGATGCAGGGCGCCTTCGGGATCGCCATCAAAAACGCACCGTTCTTCCTCGTCTACAGCATCGCCCGGCCCTACGTCGATGATCCCAAGGCCGAATCCGCCCGCTACGAAGACCCCCGCGCACGACAGGCCTTCGCCGACCACACCGCCTGGGTCTCCATCGACCTCAGCCGCGCCCTCAAGGGACAGCTGCAGCGCTCCGCGATCCCGCCGCTCTGCCGGCTCGCCGCCGAACTGCTCGACGAGGGCACCACGCTCCTCTACGCGACCTGGCTCAGCCGCGTCGCCCTCCCCTCCCCGCAGGTCGAGGCCGCCCTCAAGTCCGACAAGCCCCTCGAGCCCTTCGGAGACGATGAACTCAACACGCCCATCATCCACGCCCAGGGCGATGCGCGCATCGAGGCCGCCGTCGCCGAGGCCCGCCGCCGCTGGCCCGAATTCGTCGCGATCCACGCCCGCGTCGGCGCCGCCGGTGAGCCCCTGGTCAAGGGCCGCTTCACCACCCCCGACGGCGGAGATGAGCACATGTGGCTCGGCGTGAAATCCATCTCAGACCAGGGCGTCGCCGGCGAACTGCTCAACCAGCCCGCCCACATCCCCACCCTCCACAAGGGCCAGTCCGTCTCCATCCCCCACGAGGACATCTCCGACTGGGCCATCCTCGACGGCGACACCCCCGTGGGCATGTTCGTCGAGCGACTCCTCCAGCGCTGAACTCCGCACATTCGCAGCCGCACCCGCCCCACGACAACCCCGCGATCGCCGATCCCGGCACCCGCCAACCGATCCGATACACTCCCCCGATGCTCCTCTACAGCGTCTCGCTGCTCGCCACTCCCGGCCCCGATGCCGACCCGCCCAAGTCCGCGGAGACCAAGCCCGCCCAGGCCTCCTGCTGGGTGCTCGCCGAGGACCCCGACGCCGCCCTGCGCACCCTCACCACCGCCCTGCTCGACGGACACTGGATCCCCGGACGCGTGCGCTCGATCCGCACCATCGATCCCGCCAGGGTCCCCGAGAACGACCCCTCCCGCCAGTACATCACCGAGGCGATCGAGACCGGCTGCACCATCGTCATCCACACCGAGAGCGATGAAGACGATGATTCACCCGACCCCGCGGCCGACGAACCCCAGCCGCCCGGGGACAAGCCCGGACCCGACGAACCGCCCCCCCAGGCCTGACCCGCCGTACGTGTATGGACCGCACCTACCTCGACATCGCCGCCCGCGCTGCGCTCCGCGCCCTGGGCCGCGTCGAGCCCAACCCCATGGTCGGCTGCGCCCTGGTCCGTGACGGCCGGCTCCTGGCCGTCGGACACCACCAGCGCTTCGGCGACCTGCACGCCGAGCGCGAGGCCCTCGCCGCCTGCCGCGCCCGCAACATCGACCCCCGCGGCGCCACCGCCTACGTCACCCTCGAACCCTGCCACGGCCACGGCAAGCAGCCCCCCTGCACCGAAGCGCTCGTCCACGCCGGGATCGCGCGCGTCGTCTACGCCGTACCCGACCCCAGCCCCGCCAAGTCCGGCGGCGCTGCCTTCCTCCGCGCCAGCGGCATCCACGTCGACCCGCTCCCCGACCACGAACTCTCGCACCGCCTCAGCGGACCGTTCATCAAACGCATCACCACCGGACTCCCCTGGGTCAGCGCCAAGTGGGCACAGACGATCGACGGCAGGATCGCCACGCGCACCGGACAGTCCCAGTGGATCTCCTCACCCGCCTCCCGCGCCCGCGTCCACCGCCTCCGCGCCGTGGTCGATGTCATCCTCACCGGCCTGGGCACCGTGCTCGCCGACGATCCCTACCTCACCGCCCGGCTCGTCTCCGGCGCGCGCGACATCCGCCGCATCGCCCGCCGCGTCGTCATTGACTCCAAGCTCATGACCCCGCCCGCCGCCCGCCTCATCCACACCGCGCGAGAAGTCCCCACCACCATCATCACCACCCGCCGTGAGGGCCCCCACGAAGCACCCTGGATCCAGCGCCGCCAGGTCCTGCTCGCCGCCGGCGCCGACATCATCGAAGCGCCCGCCAACCCCGACGGCGAAGTCGACCTCCACGCCGCGCTCCTGGCCCTGGCCGCCACCCACAACACCTCCACCGTCCTGGTCGAGGCCGGCCCACGCCTCCTCGGCTCCCTGCTCGCCCAGTCCCTCATCGACGAGGCCATCGTCCACCTCGCCCCCCTCGTGCTCGCCGACGACCAGGCCCGCGCCGTTGCCTCGGGCAAACCGGCCCCGCTCCTCTCCGATGCCTCCCGGTGGCGCCTCCAAAGATCACGACCCACCGGCGACGACATCGAACTCTGGTACCGTCGCGCCACCCACCCAATCTAGTGGCACAGGCGTCCCGCCTGTGTCCTATCCCCTCTACCCCTCTTGCCTCTACTGCTCTTCTCTCTCACTCCCTTTCTCTCTCTTATCCACCCTCCGCCCTTCCCCTAGAATCCCCGCTCCATGTCCGACCCCGCCACCATCCTCCGCACCGCCATCTCCGATGCCCGCGTCCTGCTCCGGGACCTGGCCAACGACGCCGCCCTCCCCGAGTGCTTCTCGGCGATCACCAAGGCCATCGTCACCGCCTTCCGCGAGGGCAACAAGGTCCTCATCTGCGGCAACGGCGGCTCGATGTGCGACGCGATGCACTTTGCCGAGGAACTCACCGGCCGATTCCGCAACGATCGCCCGCCCCTCCCCGCGATCGCGCTGTGCGATCCCTCGCACATCACCTGCACCGCCAACGACTACGGCTTCGACCAGATCTTCTCCCGCGCCGTCCAGGCCCTCGGCCGCCACGGCGATGTCCTGATCGTCCTCTCCACCAGCGGAGACTCCCCCAACCTCCTCCGCGCCGTCCAGGCCGCCAAGACCGAGGACCTCACCATCGTCGCCCTGCTGGGCAAGACCGGCGGCAAGCTCGCCGACTCCAAGCTCTGCCAACACCAGGCCATCTTCCCCGGCGCCACCAGCGACCGCATCCAGGAGCTCCACATGCTCCTCCTGCACTCGCTCGTCCAGGCCATCGAAGCCCAGATGTTCCCCCACTGATCACTGTTCTCTGGTGGCCGGTCCCTCTCTCACGCCTCATCCAGCTCCGCCAGCAGCCGCTGCAGCACCGGGTGCTTCTGTTCCTTCTTCTTCCGCAGCGCCTCGACCACCAGCGGCGGGCACATCCCCGACAGCGCCTTCAATTCCCTGCCCAGCGCAGTGATCTGCCGGATCAGGCTCGACGAGGTGTACGCGAAGCTCTGCCCCGCCACCACGAACGCCGTCTCCAGCCCCGCCACCTCGCGGTTGGTCACCGCCTGCTGCACCTCGTACTGAAGGTCCGAGAGGTTCCGCACCCCGCGCAGCAGCGCCGTCGCACCCACCGAGCGCGCAAAGTCCACCGTCAGACCGCTGAACGCCCGCACCGTCACCGGCGCCAGGCCCGGCTCGCGTTCCACCATCTCGGCGACCAGCACCCGCGCCATCTCCAGCCGCTCCTCGGCCGAGAACAGCACATCCTTCCCGGGATTGCGCCCGATCGCCACCACCAGCTCATCGAACAGCTTCCGCCCCCGCTCGATCACATCCAGGTGACCGAACGTGATGGGATCGAAAGAACCCGGAAAGACCGCCAAGTGCTTCGTAGGCATCAGTATCCACCCAACCTCTACCCAATCTCGTGGCACAGGCGCCCCGCCTGTGTCTACTCCATCTCTCTCCGCCTCTCCGTCCCTTTGCCCCTTCGCCCTCCCACCAATTCCCCTATGGTGAGTCCCCCGCCTACCCCACAAACTCCCGCACCACCACCGTGTCGTTCTGCCCACCGAACCCGAACGAGTTCGACATGCACACCTGCACCCCGCCCGACCCGTTCATGTCCCGCGGCGCGTTGGGCACGTAGTCCAGATCGCACTCGGGGTCCGGCGTCTTGAGGTTGATCGTCGGCGGCACGATCCCCGTCTGGATCGCCTTCACGCACGTGATCAGCTCCACCGTCCCCGCCGCCTGGATCAGGTGCCCCAGCATGCTCTTGACGCTCGAGAACGGGATCCTGGGCGCCAGCGCCCCGAACACCGTCTTCACCGCCACCGTCTCGATCTTGTCGTTCTCCTTCGTCCCCGTCCCGTGCGCCGAGATGTAGTGCACCCCCGGCCGACCGTCCGCCCCCGGCTCGCGCGGGTCGATCCCCGCCTGCTTGAGCGCCTCGACCATCGCCGCCCGCGCCCCCTTGCCGTCGGGCTGGATGTCCGTGATCCGGTACGCATCGGCCGTCGACCCGTACCCCGCGATCTCCGCCAGCGGCCGCGCCCCCCGCGCCCGCGCGTGCTCCAGCGACTCGAGCACCAGGATCCCCGCCCCCTCCCCCATCACGAAACCGTCACGCGTCTGGTCGAACGGTCGCGCCGCCGTCCGCGGATCGTCCCGCCGCTGGCTCATCGCCGTCAGGCGGATGAACCCCGTCATCCCCAGCGCGTGGATCATGCTGTGCGTCCCACCCGCGAGCATCAGGTCCGCATCACCACGCCGGATGATCTCGAACGCCTCGCCCACCGACTGCGCCCCCGCCGCGCACGCCGTCATGCAGTTGAACGATGGTCCACGGCACCCGAACTCCGCCGCCAGGTGCGAGATCGCCAGGTTCGGCTCCTGCTCGATCTCCCGCGCCGCGTTCATCCGCGCCAGCGCGGTCCGGGCCCATGCCCCGCCATCAACCTGGTCCCCCTCGCGCCACCCCGCGATGTTCGCCGCCGCGAAGTTGTCAAAGTCCAGCGAACCCTCGCCCGCCCCCAGGTACACCCCCAGCCGCCGAGGGTTCACCCTCGCCCGGTCCAGGCCCGCCTGACGCCACGCCCGGCTCGCCGCCGCCAGCGCAAACTGCGAACTCGTCCCCGCCGTCCGGTGCCTCTCGTGCGTCCCCGGCAGGTGCTCCTCGAGCCGGAAGTTCTTCACCTCCGCCGCGAAATTCGTCACGAACGTCGATGCATCGAACCGCGTCACCGGCCCGATCGCCGTCTCCCCCGCCAGCAGCCGCCCCCACACCCCGTCCAGGTCGTGCCCCAGCGGCGTCACCCACCCCATGCCCGTGATCACAACTCGACTCAATCGATTCCTTTCTGATCCCCGGCGCGCAGCGCCCGCATCCTCACGGGTGCCCCGCCAGATCATCCACCACGCACCGCCGCAGAACACAAGGCAGAATCCAAGGGCCGGACCGTCCCAGATTCCCGGATGCCGGCCCCTTGCACTTTCGCTTCTCTGTGCCCTCGGTGCCTCTGTGGTGCATCCCGCCCTGAACCTCAGCCCTCAAAGTCGTGCGTCCGCGCCCCGCCCTCGGCCCCGCCCGCGCCCGGCTCATCCTCGAACTCACCCTCCGCATCCTCGCCCGCATCGTCCTTCGCCAGGTTCAGCTTGTCGATGTTCAGCACCCGCACCAGCCCATCCTTCAGCCGCCGCTCCGCGAAGTTGATGATCAGCCCCAGCTCGAGGTCCGCCGCCTTGAGCTGCGCCCGCACCGCCGATCGCTCGAACGACCCGATGTCACCCGGCCGCGCCATCAGCTCCACCACGAACCGGTTCTCCACCAGGAGGTCCGTCGCGATCGTCCCCACCTGCTTGTCCTTGTACATCACCGCGATCGCCTTGCCCTGCGTGAACCCGATCCCGCCCGCCGTCAGCTCACCCTTGAGCGCCTCGGCGTACACGCTCTCGTCGTACCCCGGCCCCAGCGTCCGGTGCACATCGATCGCGCACCCGATCACCCGCCGCGATATATCCGTCAGCGTCGGGTCAAGGTCCGACAGCGGCACCCCGCGCCGTTCCCCCCGACCCCC
>JBGAOZ010000016.1:0-106704 GCA_044221545.1 Phycisphaerales bacterium | reverse complement strand
GGGGGTGGGGGTGGGGGTGGGGGTCTTCAACGTCGGGCTCCTGGGGGCGGACCGCGGGGAGCGGATGCGCCCGCGGGGCCGGCGTGAGAGAGCCGAGGACGGGTGGGATCGCCCGCCACGTTTACTGGTCTATTGATGGGACCGGGCCGGCGGCGAGGGTCAGGGCCTGGTGCGGGGTTCCTGGTAGAGGCCCAGGACGTTGCCGGCGGGGTCGCGGATTCTGGCCGTCCGTTCGGGGGCATCGGCGCCCGGCACCGGCGATGGGCCGACGGGGCGGTCTGCTCGATGGAGAACATGCCAGCCACCGACGTTCTCAGAGCAGAACGTCGGTGGCACGTCGGCCAACGAATCTCGGTGCCATCGGCCGGGCTTAGTTCAGCTTCTCGTCCTTGTAGTACTTGGTGCCCTTGACGGTCAGTTCGAGGGCAAGGCCGGTGTCGGTGATCTGGTAGAGGAAGACGCCGGGAGCGACGGCGAGCGCACCGGCCATGCCGCCGCCCTGGTCGCCCTTCTGGGCCTGGGCGGAGGCCTGGCCGCCGAACTCCCAGCCCTGGTTCACGAACGAGTTGAACGCCTGCTGGGTCGTGAAGATCCACACCAGGCGGAACTTCTTGATGCCCAAGCCCAGGCCGGCCTGGAGTTCGGCCATGCGCATGAAGGTCTCGGCGCGCGGGGAGTTGGCGACCGCGACACCCTGGCCCGTTCCGCCGCCGACTACGAGGATCTTGGTGCCGAAGTTCTCGAACGTGGCGTAGCCGTAGGCGGACTCGGCGGTCTTCCTGGCGCCCGGCTGGAGGGATTCGAGCTTGCCCAGGGTCTCGCTGTTGAGGTTGCGCACCTCGGCCCGCATGGCATCGGCATCGTCGGCGGACTTGGGGGAGCTCGAGCAGCCGGGGAGCAGGGAGAGAGAGCACGCAACCAGGATGGAGAACACGAGGGATTTCACGGCAGCAACTCCTTGAGATCAAGAGTCCGCCCACTCCGCGGTCGAGTGGTCGCCGATGGTGGGCCGGCCCGCGGGCTGCGCGGTGCACGCGCAGACCCTTGGCGATTCTAGTGGATCGCCGGGGAGATTCCATGCCGGGTGCGGATCTCGGGGGCGGGAGTACGTGGGGATGAACGGGGGTGAACGGGCTGCCCCCGATGCGGGCCTTGGGGCACCGGCCGATCACATGCTCAAGGCGAAGCGCCTTGAGCATGCCACCCCGGCGTCAGGGGTCGTCGGGGGCACCCGGCGTGCCTCTGACCTCGGAGGCTCGGCGGAGAGGTCGGTGTGCAGGCGGACGGCTCGGGTACATCGCACCGACCTCGTGCCGCAAAGCCGTCACGAGGTCGGTGGCACGCCAAGGTCAGTGCCACCCGCCTCAGAGCAGCCGATCCAGTGCCACGGTGCCGCCTAAATTCAACTGTTGGAATCGCCTTGCCTGCTTGTCACTTTGGCGATTGCATGGGCCGCTTTGGCAAATTCGTCGGCTGGGCCGACTGTAAGCTTGTGCCTGTCGTAAATGCGCCCCGGTGGTGCAGCGATAGTCGACAGCGTGTTCGAACACAGGGCCGCAAGCGGTGATGTGCCCTCTTCCGATGTTTCGACCTCAGACATTTGCTTCCTAAACCCTTCGAATGAAGACGCGATCGCCGCTTTGTACCCGTAGTCCTCTTCGAGGCGCTTCGCCAAGGCAGATTCTCGGCTCGCATGCAGCGCCAGCCAGATGAGCGCGCCGGCAACTGGAAGCCGCGACAACCACAGTCGCAGCACCTCGTCGTACGACGGAGCAGCGCTCATGTGATAGACCTGAATCAGCCCAGTAATCGCGACCGCCACGAGAAGGACGATCGCAATCACAAATCCCCACTGCCATGTGCTATGGGGTCTATGAAATGTCTTTCGTCGTTCATTGAACGCATGCGCGAGCCCCGCACTCGTGGCGCCTGGCAGCAGCGACTCGATGATTTTCAGTTGTGCCTTGCATTGCTCATCGACCCTCTTGAGGCCGGTCTCATAGTCAACGAGACGCCTTTCCACGACTTCGGCTCTCTGCGACAACGTCTTCGAAGCTTCCGCAGACTCCTCTGCCTGTTGCCTCGCTTCGGCCGCTGCTCCCTCGGCGGCACTAGCCTGTTGTGCTAGCTTCTTGAGCTCGACAAACGCTGTTGCGGCTTGGTCGGATATCGATTGCGTCCTTGCCTTGTATTGCTCGGCCTCCGTCTCGATACCACCGAATTCCTGTAGGATTTCATCAACACTTGCACGCACCGTCGTTGCATGGACCTGAGCATCATGGATATGGGCTGATTTCTCCGCCACAAGACCCTGCGCCGCAATGATCTCGTCCTTTGCCTTGGACGCCGCAGAGGCGTCGGCTACCAAGCCCTCCAGTAGCGTATCGGACTGTCCTTGCAATGCCGCGGCAAGCGAAGATACCTGGCGTGCCGCCTCCGAGGCCCCTTCGCAGTCCGCAGTGGCCTTTTTCGCACTCTTCGCGAATGACCGGATAGTCGTCAGCGCTGCTTCGGCGTCGGTCATCACGCCGGCAATAGCGCCACGTATGTCAACCACATACTTGTGGCCGTCGTCAATGTCCCTAGAGCGCTGCGCAGCCCTGGCGGCATTGCTTTCAATTGACGCCATCAGTTCACGCATTCGAAGTTCAGGAGCAATTTGGGCCCCGCCTTCGTCTTTGACCTCAATGATCGGACTTACCTGCGAAGTATCCGTCGTCGCCACTTCCGAAGAGGGCCCTGATTCGTTGCCAGGGAGGATGGAGTCGGAGAAGGACTCGCTCATTCGGTGTCTCCAAGTCTCGTTCGTCTCAACCGATATGCAGTATTCGCAAATCGGCCGCTGCTAGTCGAAGAAATGCGATCAGATCCCTCTCGAGAGCTGATCGCAGCAAATGTCTAGTAATCCATATCACCATGGTCATGATCATGGCCGCCGGCGGGCTTCTTCTTCTCCTTCAGTTCAACGATCGCGGCCTCGGTCGTCAGGAGCAGGGCGGCCACGCTCGCGGCGTTCTGGAGGGCGATCCGCTCGACTTTGGTTGGGACGATGACGCCCATCTTGACCAGGTCGCCGTACTCGTGGGTGAGGGCGTTGTAGCCGAAGTTGTTCTCGCTGCCCTCTTCGACCTTGCTGGCGATCACGGAGCCGTCGAGGCCGCAATTGGCGGCGATCTGCTTGACGGGGGCGGCGACCGCGCGGTAGACGATGTCGAGGCCGGCGCGCTCGTCGGTGTTGTCGGCCTTCTTGCGGAGCTTGTCGATGGCCTTGCGGGCGCGGAGGACGGCGACACCGCCGCCGGGGAGGATTCCTTCTTCGACGGCGGCGCGGCAGGCGTGGAGGGCATCCTCGACGCGGGCCTTCTTCTCCTTCATCTCGACCTCGGTGGCAGCGCCCACGTTGATCTGGGCGACGCCGCCGGCGAGCTTGGCGAGGCGTTCCTCGAGCTTCTCGCGGTCGTAGTCGCTGGTGGTGGCATCGATCTGGTGGCGGATCTGGTCGATGCGGCCCTTGATGTCGGCGGTCTTGCCGGCGCCCTCGACGAGGGTGGTGTTGTCCTTGTCGACGGTGATCTTCTTGGCGCGGCCGAGGTCGGAGAGCTCGACCTTCTCGAGCTCGAGGCCGAGTTCCTCCATGATGGCCTTGCCGCCGGTGAGGATGGCGATGTCCTCGAGCATGGACTTGCGGCGATCACCGAAGCCGGGGGCCTTGACGGCGGCGACCTTGAGGACGCCGCGGATCTTGTTGACGACGAGGGTGGCGAGCGCCTCGCCCTCGATATCCTCGGCGATGATCAGGAGGCTGGCGCCGGCCTCGGCGATCTTGCCGAGGATGGGGAGGAAGTCCTTGGCGCTGGTGATCTTCTTCTCGTGGATGAGGATGTAGGCGTTGTCGAGGGTGCACTCCATGGTGGAGGGGTTGGTGACGAAGTGGGGGGAGAGGTATCCCTTGTCGAACTGCATGCCCTCGACGAGCTCGATCTCGGTCTTGAGGGACTTGCCTTCCTCGACGGTGATGACGCCGTCCTTGCCGACCTTGTCCATGGCCTCGGCGATGATGGAGCCGATCTCGGCGTCCTGGTTGGCCGAGCAGGTGCCGACCTGGGCGATCTCCTTGGAGCTGGAGACCTTCTTGGACATGGCCTGGAGTTCGGCGGTGATGGCCGAGACGGCCTGGTCGATGCCGCGCTTGACCTGGTTGGGGTTGGCGCCGGCGGTGATGACCTTGAGGCCTTCGGAGTAGATGGATTCGGCGTAGATGGTGGCGGTGGTGGTTCCGTCGCCGGCGTCCTTGGAGACCTTGGAGGCGACCTCCTTGACCATCTGGGCGCCGAGGTTCTCGTACTGGTCTTCGAGCTCGATTTCCTTGGCGACCGTGACGCCGTCCTTGGTGACGGTGGGGGCGCCGAAGGACTTCTCGAGGACGACGACGCGGCCGGAGGGTCCGAGGGTGACCTTGACGGCGTGAGCGAGTTTCTGGACGCCGCGGAGGATTCGCTCGCGGGCGTCGGTGTTGTATGCGATCATTTTCGCGGCCATTGCGGACTTCCTTTCGTGATCAGGGGCTTGTTTTCAGGTGGTTGTCGATGGGTTTTCAGTGTTTGACCTTGGCGTGGCCCAGGCCGATCTTGAACCAGATGACGCGTTCGGCCTCGACGATGTAGACGCTGGCCCCGTCGGTGACCTTGACGAGGTGGTCGGGCTCGTCGGGGATGAGCATGGCCTTGGGGATCTGGAGGTGCTCCACGTGGCCGACGAAGGCGAGCGTGAGGTCACGTTCGCCGTTGAGCTCGCGGAGGGCGGTGCGTAGTTGGTCTGGTGTCATTGGCGGGCACTCGGCAGCGGGCACTCGGCACTCGGAACGGGTGACAGGCGAACGGGTCTATCTGACCCGAGTGCCTGGTGCCCGGTGGCGGGTGCCTCCTGTTTACTCATCGATGATCGCGAGGATGTCCTCTTCGGACATGATGAGCAGTTCATCGCCGTCGAGCTTGACCTCGGTGCCGGCGTAGCTGGTGAAGATGACCTTGTCGCCCTTCTTGACGGTGAGGGGGATGCGGGCGCCGGTCTCGGTGTTGAGGGCGCCGGTGCCGACGGCCTCGACGGTGCCGCTCTTGGGCTTCTCCTTGCCGGTCTCGGGCAGGAAGATGCCGCTGGTGGTCTTGGCCTGCGCCATGTCCCGGCGGACGATGATCTTGTCGTGCAGGGGGCGGAGCGCGGCGGACGATGATTTCGAACCCTTGGCCATGATTTCAATCTCCCAGAATCTGAAAGTCGGGCGAGCGCCCGGGGGACAGAACAGCAAAGCTCAGATGAAGGCGGCGGATCGAATGATCGCCGCCGTGGACTCGCCGGCGCACGCTGCGCGGGCGCTGTGTGACTTACTCAGGCCACCTCCCCTGGTAGAAGCGGGTCATGCAGCGGCGGAGGACCTCGAGGATGAGCTCGAGGTCGCGATCGCCGCGGGGGCGATCGACCACGGAGAAGGCTCCGAGCCGCAGGGCGGCGGAGAGATCGCGGCAGTGGTCGCGGTGGGTGCGTGTGCTGCGGACGACGACGGTGGGCGGGGGCTCGGCGAGCCGGGCGAGGATTTCGAGCAGGCGCGGGCCGCCCTCTTCATCGTCGTGGTCGCCGCAGGATTCGAGTGGGAGGCCCAGGTCGACGACGGCGATGTGGATGGGGGTGGTGCGGATGACTTCGGCGGCCTGGCGACCACTCTGGGCGCGGACGGAGGAAACGCCCATGGGCTCGAGGAGGAGGGGGAGGCGCTCGACCCAGGGGTCCTCCTGCCAGCCGGCGTAGGAGAGCAGGAGGTTGAGCCTGCGGTCTGGCTGGCCGGACCTTGACCGGGACTGCGGGGTCGCCGGTGGTGGAGGTGAAGGTGGAATCCGCGCTTCTCGCACGCTGGGTGTAGGGCAAGCCGGATGCCAGCGGGCGGGCTGGCCGCGGGGGGATGAGGTGGGAGGGAAACCGGGTGCCGGGGTATGTGAGGGGGCTCGCAAGGAGGTCAAAACCCGGTGTTTGTGGGTATCGGGGCGAGGTCGGGGAGTCCGCGGGGTGGACTGGCTCCCCGATGAGGGCGTGGGAGGGCAAGGGTGAGGCTTGCCAGTCACTCGGGGGGCACTGGAATGACCGTCAAATCGGCAGTCTGGTTCGTGCCGTCCTTTATCCGAACGGGATGGGGGAATGAAGGGCTACGGGTACGATCGGGGCATGACTGAAGATGCGACTGGCCGGGGCGGACTGGGAGAGGCGGTGGGCGCGGGGGAGGGCGGGAGAGCGGCGGGGGGTGGGGGTTTGAGGCCGGCTCGGCGACCGGAGCAGGAGGGGGCGATCCGGGTACGGGTGCGGTATTGCGAGTGCGATCCGATGGGGGTGGCGCACCACGCGGCGTACGCGCCGTGGCTGGAGATGGGGCGGACGGAGCTGCTGCGTACGAGCGGGGTGAGCTATGCGCAGCTGGAGTCCAAGGGGGTGTTCCTGGTGATCGTGAAGATGGAGGTGCGGTATCGCAGGCCGGTGCTGTACGACGATGTGGTGGAGGTGCGGACGCGGGTCAAGAGCGGTGGTCGCGTGAAGATCGAGCACGAGTACGAGATCGTGCTGGTGGAGCGGGAGGCGGGATCGCTGACGGGGCGGGCGGCGGGGATGGCGGGGACGGCGCAGATCGGCGAAGTGATCGCGACCGCGGGGACGGTGCTGGCGTGTGTGGATGCGGGGGGGATGGTGTGCGGGTTGCCGGAGTGGCTGGTGGGCGCGTAGGGCCTCCTTGCCGTCGGGTCGGAACGGCTGCCACGCGGTGCGCGAGTGCTTGGGTTTGCGAGGGGCGGTGGCGTGCTCCTAGCGCCTGCGGCGGGCGGCGAGCGGGAGGCCGAGAGCCATGCAGAGGATGCCGGAGGGTGCGGGGACGTTGCGCCACTCGATGTTCATCTGGAAGAACTGGCCGGGGAAGAGATCCACATTGCCGAAGTTGAGGCGAACGAAGTGCTCGCCGAACTGAACATCGGATTCCGTGAGGACCGGGTGGTTGGCCTGCACGGTGCCGCCGGCGATCACCGCCGACGGGCTCCCGACGTGGTCGAGACTCTCGAAGATCATGTAATGGCCGTCGCGCTCGAAGGGGCCGCCGCCGGCGCCGAAGTCGATGCGGACGCTGCTGGCATCGACGTTGCAGAAGAGGTTGCTGCCGCCGGAGAGCTCGAAGGTGTCGGAGGTGTCGTCGGTCACGAGGACATCGATGGGGCCGAAGACGAAGTCGAGTTCCGGGAAGTGCCGGGATGTGGTGATGGTGTCGCCGACGAGCTGGGCGCTGGCGAATGGCGCGGCCAAGGCGAGCAGACCCGGTGACGGCCAGGATGTGGGTGCGCATGTTTCTCTCCCGCAGACAAGGGCGTGAATGACCCCCGCCGGAAGAAATTCACGACGTAGAACCAGATACCGCGGGATCGGGTGCGCGGTTGTCATGAGGTCGGTGGCTTTCGGAGAATGAGCTTGCGCGGCGCGCCGGCAGGGGCCCGCGGCGGGTCACGAATCGGCCGATCGGCATCCTATGATTGGGGCCCGTTCGTATGGGCGGGCGAGTCGCGGCCGCGGACCTCCGACGCCGTGGCCGGTTCGTGATTGAGATTGCCTCCACCGCCGCTGCGTTCGCGGCGAGCGTGACGGTGCGCGATGGATGAGATGACACCAAATCCCGGCGAGCCGAGTGCTGGGCCGCAGACTGGAATGGACTCCATGATCGAAGGGAAGCCCAGGGAGAAGAGAAAGGCGGTAGAGGGAGTAGACACAGGCGGGACGCCTGTGCCACTGGGCCGGGTAGATGGGGGAGATCGGGCGGGGAAGCCCTCGCGCGACAACCGGTTCATCTACGTGCGTGGGGCGCGGGAGCACAACCTCAAGAACATCGATGTGGCGATCCCGCGTGAGAAGCTGGTGGTGATGACGGGGCTGTCGGGGTCGGGGAAGAGTTCGCTGGCGTTTGACACCATCTTCGCCGAGGGTCAGCGCAAGTACATGGAATCGCTGTCGGCGTACGCGCGGCAGTTCCTCGAGCAGCTCAAGAAGCCGGATGTGGATGAGGTGGAGGGTGTGCCCCCCACCATCGCGATCGAGCAGCGGTCGGCGAGCGGGAACCCGCGGTCGACGGTGGCGACCACGACGGAGATCTTCGACTACCTGCGGCTCCTGTACGCGCGGTGCGGGACGCCGTACTCGTGGTACCCGACGAAACTGAAGAAGGATGTGGTGGTGGAGCGGTCGGGCGTGCCGATCAAGGCGACCACGAGCACGCAGATCGTGGATGCGGTGCTGGGCGGAACCGATGGGACGCGGCTGATGGTGCTGGCGCCGGTGGTGCGGGCCAAGAAGGGGTTCCACCGGGATGTGCTGGAGGATCTGAGCGGGCAGGGGTGGCAGCGGGCTCGCGTGAACGGGGAGATCGTGGAGATCCGCACCGTGCTCAAGGAGCCGGGCGAGAACCCGATGAAGCTGGGGAGGTACGAGAAGCACTCGGTGGATGCGGTGATCGACCGGCTGGTGCTGGGTGGGGGTTCGGATGTCCGCCAGCGGCTGGCCGAGAGCGTGGAATCGGCGCTGAAGATGGCCGACGGCGTGGTGGTGATCGCATCTGAGACGAGTGGAGGTGGGGGTTGGAAGGACACTTCGTACTCGACGAAGTTCAGCGATCCGGAGCATCCGGAGATCGCGCTGGAGGAGCTGGCGCCGCGGCTGTTCTCGTTCAACTCGCCGCAGGGGGCGTGCCCGGTCTGTCACGGGCTGGGGACGTTGCTGGAACTGGATGAGGCGCTGGTGGTGCCGGACTCCAAGAAATCGCTGCGGGAGGGGGCGATCGAGGCGTACGCGAAGAACGTCGCGGTGCGGGCGTGGTTCACCAAGCAGCTCAAGCGGTTCTGCAAGCACTACGGGGTGGGCTTCGAAGCGCCGCTGGACACGCTGAGCAAGGAGAAGCGGCGGACGCTGCTGTACGGGGCAACGCCCGAGCAGGCCAAGGAAGTGCGGTACGAGTGGAAGGGCGTGATCCCGGAGCTGACGGCGTGGTGGGAGAAGACGGACAACTCGTCGGTGAAGGAGTGGCTGGGCAAGTTCATCACCGACAAGCCATGCCAGGCGTGCAACGGGGACCGGCTGCGGCTGGAGGCCCTGCACATCCTGCTCAAGAGCGCGCACAAGGCGGACCTGGCCAAGGCGCACAGCGCCTCGGTGATCGGGCGGCCCAGCAACGACGGGACGATGCTCAACATCGCGGAACTGTCGCGATTGAATATTCTGGATGCGATCGAGTACATCGCGGGGCTGGTGCTCTCGACCGAGCAGCGCGTGATCGCCGAGCCGATCCTGAAGGAGATCAACAACCGGCTGCGGTTCCTGACGGGGGTGGGGCTGGAGTACCTGTCGCTGGACCGCAAGACGGCGACGCTGTCGGGGGGCGAAGCGCAGCGGATCCGGCTGGCCTCGCAGGTGGGGAGCGGGCTGGTGGGGGCGTGCTACGTGCTGGACGAGCCGACGATCGGGCTCCATCAACGAGATAACGACAGGCTGGTGGCGACCCTGCGGCACCTGGCGGACATCGGCAACACGGTGCTGGTGGTCGAGCACGATGAGGACATGATCCGGGCGGCGGATCACGTGGTGGACATCGGGCCGGGGCCGGGGGTGCACGGCGGGAAGATCGTGGCGCAGGGGAGTGTCGAGGAGATCTGCGCGACGCCGGGCTCGCTGACGGGGGATTACCTCTCGGGTCGGCGGCGGATCGAGATCCCAACGAAGCGCCGGGGCGTGAGCGAGAAGCACGGGATCACGATCAAGGGGGCGCGGGCGAACAACCTCAAGAACGTGGATGTGACAATCCCGCTGGGGGGATTGGTGTGCGTGACGGGGGTGTCGGGGTCGGGCAAGAGCACGCTGGTGAACGACATTTTGCTGCGAGCGGCGCTGGTGAACGTGGTGGGGACGAGGCTGGTGCCGGGTGAGCACTCGCGGATCACGGGGCTCTCGCAGATCGGGCGGGTGATCGAGGTGGACCAGTCTCCGATCGGGCGGACTCCGCGATCAAACCCGGCGACGTACACGGGGATCTTCGATGACATCCGCAAGGTCTTCGTGCAGACCAAGGAGGCCAAGATCCGCGGGTACAAGCCGGGTCGGTTCAGCTTCAACGTGTCGGCGCAGAACGGCGGGGGCCGGTGCGAGGCGTGCCAGGGGCAGGGGCTCAAGAAGATCGAGATGCACTTCCTGCCGGATGTGTACGTGGAGTGCGAGGTGTGCGGGGGCAAGCGGTACAACCGCGAGACGCTGGAGGTGAAATACCGGGCCAAGAGCATCGCGGATGTGCTGGAGCTGACGGTGGAATCGGCGTGCGGGTTCTTCGAGAACCATCCGAAGATTGCGCGGTTTGTTGCGTGTTTGCGGGATGTGGGGCTGGACTACTTGACCTTGGGCCAGCCGAGCACGACGCTGTCGGGTGGTGAGGCGCAGCGGATCAAGCTGGCGACGGAGCTGGGGAAGGTCGCGGGGGGAGTGACCGGCGAGGAAGAACCCAAGGGCGAAAAGGATGCGGAAGAGTCCGAGCAGGATGAGGAGTTCAAGGCCCGCGCGGCGATGATCGCCCGGCGCAGCGTGGCGGCGGGTGGGACGCTGTACATCCTCGATGAACCGACCACGGGGCTGCACTTTGAGGACATCCGCAAGCTGTGCGAGGTGCTGGACCGGCTCGCGGATGCGGGGAGCACGCTGGTGGTGATCGAGCACAACCTGGATGTGATCAAGCGAGCGGATTGGCTGATCGACCTGGGGCCCGAGGGCGGGGATGGGGGAGGGCGGGTGATCGCCAAGGGGACTCCCGAGCAGGTAGCGAGGGCGAGCGGGAGTCATACGGGGGTGTATTTGAAGAGGATTCTGGGCGGGCGGTAGGGTATAGAAAAACAGCAAAGCAAAGTGCAGCAAAGCAGCACTTGAATCCAGCGACCTGATGCCGGCAGATTGCAGAGTATCCTGTGCGGCTCGTCCGCCCCCGAGCGGGATCGGCCGCATGGAAGGGCGTTGCGGTCGTGCGTCCTGACGGGCGAAGAGACTGCGAATGACGTGGTGTTTCATCTCCGGGCATGCGGCCGGAGCGTGTCGATCGCGGCTTGGAGTTCGGCAATGTCGATGTTCCGGGCGATCCCGCGAGCGAGGTCGGCATCTTCGCCGTTGACATCGGTGTAGGAGATGTTCAGAGTGGGGCGGTCAGGGGTGGGGCGGCTGATCGAGATCGCGGTGATGTCGGTGGCGGGGACGTCGAACGAACCGGCGCCGGCTTGGAGGAACGATTCTTGTGAGATGCGGATTTGTGGAGGCCGGGAGGTGTGGGCGGCGCCCGCGATCGCCAGGGCGAGGTGGAAGCAGAGGGGGGCGATGAGGATGCGGCCGTCGATGGACCATTGCGGCGGCCACTGGGGGTAGGAGAGGTGGATGATGGCGAGACCGGCGGCGGCCATGAGGGTGGCGAGCAGGTCGAACCAGAACCAGAAGCGGTTCCAGAAGAAGTCCTGCAGGAATTCGAGCCAGCGGGGCGTGTAGGCCCAGCGGGGCTCGCGCCAGGTGAGTATCGCGTCGGGTGCGTCGGACATGGTTTGGCGGGAGCAGTGTACCGGCTCACGTTCGGCGGCAATCGCGGCCGATGGGAGCCCACGCACCGACTTGCTCAGAGCAGCAAGTCGGTGGCACGACGGACGGCATAACCGTGCGCGATCAGATCGCTCGCCGGAGTTCCTGGTCGATGCCGGGGACCCAGCGGCGGGCGCGGGCGGCATCGAACTTTGGGGGGAGCTGGGCGTCCATGCCGTGGGAGAGCAGGGACTGGACGACGGCCTCGATGACCCTTGAGGGGGGTACGCGACCGCCGGACCAGTGCTCGTGGTCGACCCAGGCCAGGCGGACCTGGTGCTCGGTCGGCGGGGAGGCGGGGTGCTCGATGCGCACGGTGTAGTCCCAGCACTTGGACTGGGGGTTTTCCGTCTCGGTCTGGACGAGGATCAGGGGCATGGGGGAAAGCTCAACGCGAAAAGCAGCAAAGCGAAAATGAAGGCAGAGACGAAGAGACGGGGCGGGGGAGGCTTGGGGGTCGGTTGCTCGGCGCCAACGGCCAACCGCTCAGGGCCAACGGCTCCCTTCCGCTACACTTCGTCCGTTCAGGGTACCGTCTTGAGGATTCCGGTGCGTCGGGGGTGGGAAGTCGTTGCGAAAACCGGGTGAAACCCTGATCGGGGCGCTTCATGTGGTTTCTGCTTGAGATCATCCGGCTGGGGCTGTCGAACCTGCGGCTGCACAAGATCCGTGCGTTTTTGACGACGCTGGGGATCATCCTGGGCGTGGCGGCGGTGATCACGATGGTGAGCCTGGGTGAGGGCGCCAAGCAGGATGCGCTGTCGAAGATCGAGCGGCTGGGGGCCAAGAACATCATTCTGCGGTCGCAGAAGCCGGCCGACCAGCAGACCCAGAGCAGCGGGCAGCAGCGCCAGAGCTGGATCAGCCGGTTCGGGGTGACGCGGGATGACTTTGATGTGGTCCGGTCGAACTTCACGGATGCGGAGTACATCGTGCCGCTGAAGGAAGTGGGGAGCCAGATCCTGCGGGACGACAAGCGCAAGGTGAGCCAGGCGTACGGGACGACGCCGGAGTTGATGAAGGTGGCGAACCTGCGGGTGGCGCGGGGGCGGTACCTGAGCCAGGCGGACCTGGACGAGTCGGCGACCGTGTGCGTGGTGGGCGCGGAGGTGGCCAAGGACTTCTTTCCGCTGGAGGACCCGGTGGGTCAGACGCTGCGGATCGACAGCAAGCCGTTCACGGTGATCGGGGTGCTGGCGCCGGTGGGGCTGTCGGGGGGCGCGGGGGCGGCGCTGGTGGGGCGGGACCTGAACCTGGACGTGCACGTGCCGATCACGGCGGCGCGGTCGGTGTTCAGCGACCTGGTGCGGCGGTTCAGCTCGGGATCGTTCCAGGCGAGCGAGGTGCACATCTCGGAGGTGTACCTGACGGTGCCGTCGCGCGAGCGGGTGATGCTGGACGCCGAGCGGCTGCGGCGGATCATGACGGTTCGTCACCCGGGGATGACGGACCTGGGGATGATCGTGCCGTACGAGCTCTTGGAGAACGCGCGGCGGACGGCGCTGACGTTCAACCTGGTTTCGGGGGCGATCGCGGGGGTGGCGCTGCTCGTGGGCGGGATCGGGATCATGAACATCATGCTGGCGACGGTGACGGAGCGCACGCGTGAGATCGGGATCCGTCGCGCGGTGGGGGCGACCCGCGGGAACATCCTGATGCAGTTCCTGGTGGAGACGGGGGTGCTCAGCTCGCTGGGGGGGTGCATCGGGGTGGCGCTGGGGGTGGGTGTGAGCGTGTTCGTGGGGTGGGTGGTGCCGCGGCTGCCGGCGCTGCCGCTGGTGGGCGGGCTGTTCCCGTCGGATGTCTCGCTGCCGACGGCGGTGACGGTGTGGTCGATCGTGCTGTCGTTCGGGGTGGCGGTGGCGACGGGGCTGGTCTTCGGGATCTACCCGGCGCGCAAGGCGGCGGCGCAGGACCCGATCGTGGCGTTGCGGCACGACTGAGCGATGAGTGAGCAGAGAACAGCGACCAAGCTGGCGGGGATGCTGCCTGCGTGGCGGTCGCTGCCTGCTGATGATTGCGTCGGTCGCCGACCGCGTGCTACTCGTCGAGCCGCCGCGGCACGACGGAGGTGACCATCCGGATCTTGTCGGATTCGAGGTCGGTGTGCACCTTGTCGCCCTGCTCGTCGTTGGGCTGGACGATCATGTCGATGGTGGCGCGGATGAGCCGGGGGCCGACGTCGTACTCGAGGCGGAAGTCGATGCTCTGGAGGTTGGTAATCAGGGGGGATTCGTTGGTGGACTGGAGGACGCCGTTGAGGTAGTCCTCCTGGTGGTACCAGAGCTCGTAGGGCCCGCGGGCGGGCGTGGTGGGGTCGCGGCGTTCGATCCGGACGACGCGTTTCTGGCCGGTGGCATCGTCGCGGAAGGCGGTGAACTCGATGAAGGTCGAGTTGAGCGGGTTCTGGGTGGCGTCCAGGACGTCGAGGGGGTAGGGGCCGAACTCGTCGCCGGTGCGGATCATGGCGGTGAGCCGTCCCATGACGATGCGTGAGACGACGTGGGTGGAGACGGCGTCGGTGGTGTGCTTGTAGGCCTTGAAGGAGGCGTCCAGGGCGGCGAGCGAGGCGGTGAGGAGCGTGGCGGTGATGGTGAGCGCCACGAGCATCTCGATCATGCTGAAGGCGCGACGGCGTGCGGGACAGCGCGGGCGTGGGGAGGTGTTCACAGCCTGCCCTCCTTGTAGGTGGTTGAGAGGGGCTGGTACCTGAGCGGGAGCTTGATGCCGTTGGGGAGGACCATGTCGGGGTTGAACCTGATGTTGATGCGTCCGTAGCCGTAGAAGGGGACGGCGGTGGAGCCGGAGGGCTGGGGCTGGTCGGCGTTGACGTCGGCGAGCCCGTCGCCGTTGGTGTCCCAGCCGACGATCTTCTGGCCGTTGACGACGGGGAGCTTGGCGGGGTCGAGGGATTCGTTGTCGCCGTCGTCGGGCCCGAAGTAGCCGAGGGTGGTGTTGAAGCCGGCGGGGTTCCCGACGGGGTTGCCCAGGGCGTCGATGAGGGGCATCTCGCCCTTCTTGGGCTCGAAGGTCAGGAGGAGGGCGCCGTCGATGCTGGTGTTGCCGCGGACGTCCAGGACGCCGGCGATGATGGCGCCCTGGAGGGAGACGTTCTGCTCGGGGGGGCTGTTGAAGGTGCCGATGTCGACCGAGTAGTTGGGGAGCATCATGGAGCTCTTGGCGATCTCGGCGGCGTCGGCGCTCTGGGGGTTCATGTCGGGGTCGTCGGGGTAGTCGGGGTGCTTCTGGGTGAAGCGTGTCTTGCCGGTGAACTGGAGTTTGTTGCGTGATTGCATGTAGGCGCCGGGGGCGTCGCTGACGATGGAGCCGACGAAGAGGCTGTCGTGGAAGCGGATGTTGTTGGAGTAGGGCTTGGTGTCGGTGACGCGTTTGCCGTTGATGACCAGGGGGTCGGGGAGGCTGGAGTAGCCGGTCGTGGAGGCCTTCTGGTTGTCGGGGATGTCGGCCTTGTCCAGCGGCGCGGAGAGGGCCATGAGGATCATCTGGTTGGGTGGGATCGCCGAGCTGGGGAGCATGGTGGGGTAGCTGGTCTCGCCCGAGTCGTCGCCGTAGATGATGCGTGTGGACTTGGCCTTGGGCCTGCCGGAGGTGGTGTCCATGTCCATCTTGCCGTACTCGGACCAGAGGACGTAGCTGTTGGCGGCGGTGGTCTGGACGTAGGTGACGCCGATGAAGGTGCAGTTGCGGAACAGGCCGTTGTTGCCGACGGGGATGCGGACGTCCTTGAAGGTCATGTTCTGGTAGACGGGGCGGTAGTAGTAGTCGGTGAAGCTGGGGCTGTTGTAGGGCATCTTCTCGAAGTAGGCGGTGGCCCAGTTGTCGGGGCGTCCGTCCTTGTCGTTGTCGGGATCGACGCGGAGGTAGCGGGGCTGGTCGGAGGACTCGGACTTGGACTCGACGTAGGTGGCCAGGGCCGACTCGGAGACGCCCAGCTGGGCGGCGACCTGGCTGGCGAAGGTGCCGCCGTTGGCGGCGGCCTTGAGGGCGGTCTCGGACTCGGAGAAGTCGGCGGCGTTGAGGGCGGGGAGGGCCTGGTCGTCGGCGCCGTAGACGCGCGGGGCCTGCCCGATGCCGGGCTTGATGGAGCCGCGCAGGCGGGTGTCGTAGGAGCCCTGGGCGGCCTTCCAGGAGCTGTCGGAGGTCTTGACGATCATGCGGCCGCGGACCTTGGCGTACTGGTCGCGCTTGTCGAGCACGCCGTCGCGGTAGCCCAGGACGACGTCGGCGTCGCTGTTGGCGGCGTCGTCGTGATCGTTGAAGGGCTCGCCGGCGTTCCAGACGCCGTTGGCGTTGGAATCGACGAAGCCGTAGACGCCGTTGCGGTTGCGGTCGGGGTTGGCGGTGTCCAGGAGGTAGGCCAGGTCGTCGTCGATCGCCGAGCCGTTGCTGGCGACGAACTCGGAGTTGAGCGCGGCGGCGGGCGTGCCGGCCTTGAGGGCGGTCGAGAGGACGACCTTCCCGTCGCCGTTCTTGTCGAAGTGCTTCAGGAAGATGTCGTACTCGTCGAGGTAGCCGTCGCCGGTGACGTCGGCGAAGGCGCCGTCCTTGGTGCCGTCGCCGTCGTAGTCCTTGTCGATGGGGATGCCCGCGCCCTCGACGGCGTGGCCGATGCGCAGGCGGTTGTCGCGGTCGACGTCGCTGGCGGCCAGGGCGTTGAAGAAGTCGGTGAGCTTCTTGTCCAGGTCGGAGTTGAGGCCGTAGAAGTCGGAGCGCATGACGATGGGATCGCCGTTGGTCTCCTGGACGTCGGCGTAGCGGGCGCCCAGGTCGCCGACGATCTGGACGTTCTTGCCGACCATGATGCGCGAGGGGGCGTTGACGGCGCTGTTCACGCGCTTGATCATGCGGAAGTCCTGCATGACGGTGCGGGTGATGGGGCGGCTGCCGTGGTAGTCGAAGTCGTAGCCGGTGGCGATGATGCGCACGTCGGTGCCGTTGGCGAGCGGGGCGTAGGTGACCGAGAAGGCCAGGGGCCGCTCAACGCCCGAGCCCGAGTCCGAGCCGAGCCAGACGATGGGGGTGAAGACCCACCCGGAGGAGGCGTAGACGTCGGGGTCGGCGCCGGAGGTCGCGGCGCCGATGGTGGGCGTCTCGACGCCCATGTCGGTGCGGGTGTTCTGGTCGGCGGCGTGGAGGTTGGCCAGGGCCTCGGCGATCCCGTGGGGGGTGCTGGCCTCCTCGTTGCCGCTGGGGGAGGGCGCCACGGGCGGGTCGTTCGAGTCGCTCCAGTCTCCGTTCCAGACGGCCTCGGCGAAGGCGGCGTCGACCTGGCTGTGGGAGACGACGAACCTCCCGGAGGCCTCGGCGAGGCGGGCCTGGCCGATGCGCAGGCCGGTCTCGGCGGCGCCCAGGGCGCGCATGACGTGGAGGTGGGTGGCGGAGTTGCGGATGTTGCCGCGGCTGGCGATCGCCATGGCGGTGGCGAGCGAGCCGAAAAGGATCAGGAACATCATCGCGAGGATGGAGGCGACTCCCCGGCGCTTGCGCACGGGGGAGGGGGCCGGGTTCCTGGTCGTTGCTTGCCTGCGCACCTTTCGAGCTCCTTGCATCGCCGTTGCCGCACTCCCGACGTTCTCCGGCGCCGCGCTACTGGGGGACGATCCAGGACACGGTGGCGACCTGGGACGCGGCCGAGTCGTAGGGGCCGCGGTAGGACACGCTGACGGTCACGCGCAGCGGGTACTGGTCGACGTTGCGTCCGGGGAAGGAGCCCTGGGGGTCTTCCTTGAAGGAGTGCTCCCGGACGGTGGAGAAGTTGAAGGGGTCGACCTTCTCGACGGAGACGGTCTGGGTCCACCCGGCCAGGCCGACGGGCTGGCCCTCCTCGTCGAGGACCTCCTGGCCGCTGACGTTGGTCTCGTGGATGAGGGCGCCGGTGGAGTCGATGGGGCCGGGGAAATCGCCGCCGGCGCCGAAGGTCAGGCCGTCGAGGTCGTCGGCATCGTCGAAGTCGTCGGGGCCGGACTCGCCGGGCTCCATGCCCCAGCCGCGCAGGACGGGGTTGCCGCTGGAGGTCTCGAAGTAGAGGCTGGTGACGGGGTCGTGGCGCGGGAGGCGGCGGCACAGCTCGCGGATCTCGTTGGCGAGGTACATGGCACGGGCGGTGTGGCTGGACCACTCGTTGTTGGCGGCGAACGTGCGCTGGGCCTCGACGAAGGCGAGCACGCCGACGCCGATGATGATCAGCGCGAGCGAGGTCTCCAGGAGGGTGAAGGCGGGCCGTCCCGCGCGTGGGGCGGCGTGCGTGCGGCGTGGGCGGCTGGCGTGCTGGCGTAGACCCATCATTCCCGACCTCCGGTTGCCCCGCGTTCCCGGACCCGGGGGCGCGGCGCGTTCCCTCGGTGAGAAGATCGGTTACTTGACGATCTGGCTCATCTTGAAGATGGGCAGGATGATCGCCATGGCGATGAAGCCGACGACTGTGCCCATGAGGAGGATCATGATGGGCTCGATCATTCCGGTAACCGCCTTGATCTTGTCCTTGAGCTCCCGGGCGTAGAAGGCGGAGATCTCGTCGAGGACCTCGCCGAGCTTACCGGACTCTTCGCCGGCGGAGATCATCTGGGTGACGGCGCGGGGGAGCGTGTTGTCCTTGCCGAGGGCCTGGGTGATCTTCTTGCCCTGCTTGACGTTGGTGTACACGCGGCGCCAGAGCCCGCGGAAGATGGCGTTGCCGGAGATGTCGCCGGTGATGGCGAGCGTGTCGAGCATGGGCACGCCGGCGTTGATGAGCTGGCCCATGGTCTGGAGGGAGCGGCTGATGTAGAGGCAGCGGAACATGGCCTTGATGATGGGGAACGAGAGCTTGAAGCGGTCGACCCAGAAGGTGCCCAGCTCGGTGCGGATGAAGGCGTAGACGGCGCCGATGATCAGGGCCAGGGCGCCGACGATGTAGTACCAGTAGTGGACGATGTTCTCCGAGAGGCTCATGAGGAAGGTGGTGGCCCAGGGGAGGACGTCCTCCTTGCCCTCGAAGACGGCCTTGAACTTGGGGAGCACGAAGGTGAGCAGGAAGACGGTGACGCAGACGGCCAGGGTGCCGATGATGCCGGGGTAGATGGCGGCGCCGATGACCATCTTGCGGGTCTCGATGCTCTGGCCGATGTAGCCGGCGATCCGGTCGAGCATCTTGGAGAAGGCGCCGGAGACTTCCGAGGCGCGGACCATGTTGATGTAGAGGGGGTTGAAGAGCTTGGGGTACTTGGCGATCGCCTCGGAGAACTGGCGTCCGGACTCGACGTCGTTCTTGATGGCGCAGATGACCTTCTTGAAGCCGCGGTGCTCGGTCTGCTCAGAGATGCCCTCGAGGGCGGCGCGGAGGTTGATGCCGGCGCGGATCATGACGGCCAGCTGGGTGGTGAAGTCCAGGACGTGCTTCTCGCTGGGGCGTCCGGAGTTGAGGTCCCGGAAGCGTTCGAGGAGGCCGGAGGTGCTGACGCCCCCGACCAGCGGCGAGAGGGAGAGGACGTGCATGCCCTGGTTGCGCAGCAGCGCGGCGGCGGTCGCGGCGTTGTCGGCGGCGAGCGTGCCCGTCTGGATCTGTCCCTGGGCGCTTCGGACCTGGTAACGGTAGTTGGCCATGGTTCAGGGGGCGGGCATCTGGGACCGGGCATCAGGGACGAACAACGTGCGGCGGCGGATCGATCGGGCCCTGACGCCGGGCGCCCGACGGTCGGTGCGTGCTAGGCGGCGAGCTGGCGCTCGAGCTTGTCGGGGTAGGCCGAGGAGGCGATGGCGTCCTCGCGGGAGATCATGCCGTTGAAGTAGAGCTCGGCGATCGAGGAGTCGAGGGTGGACATGCCGATGGCGCGGTTGGTCTCGATGACGTTGGGGATCTCGAAGGTGCGGCTCTCGCGGATGAGGTTGCGGACGGCGGGGGTGCAGAGGAGGACCTCGACGGCGGGGACCATGCCGGGGCGGTCGATGCGGGAGAAGAGGGTCTGGCTGATGACGGCCTGGAGGGTGTTGGAGAGCATGGAGCGGATCTGGTTCTGCTGGCCGCCGGGGTACATGTCGATGATGCGTTCGACGGTCTGGGAGGCGTTGACGGTGTGGAGGGTCGAGAGGACCAGGTGGCCGGTCTCGGCGGCGGAGATCGCCAGGCTGGTGGTCTCCAGGTCGCGCATTTCGCCGACCAGGATGATGTCGGGGTCCTGGCGAAGGGCATGCTTGAGGCCGGAGGAGAAGGTGGGCATGTCGGCGCCCAGCTCGCGCTGCTCGATGATGCACTGGTCGCTCTTGAAGATGTACTCGACGGGGTCCTCGAGGGTGATGATGTGCTTGCGGTAGCGTTCGTTCATCGCCTGGATCATGGCGGCGAGCGTGGTCGACTTGCCCGAGCCGGTGTCCCCGGTGACCAGGACCAGCCCGCGGGGCAGGTAGGTGAGCCGGCCGATGACCTCGGGGAGGCTGAGCTTGGAGAGGGGGGGGACCTTGGTCTTGATCATCCGCATCGCCATGCCGATCTTGCCCTGCTGCATGTGGGCGTTGACGCGGTAGCGTGCGACGGTCTCGAGCTGGTAGGAGAAGTCCGAGTCCTTCTGGCGGTCGAAGGTCTGGACGGCCTCGGGGGAGGCCATCTGCTCGAGGAACTTGCGGGCCTGCTCCTTGGAAATGACCGGGAACTCCATGTAGGTCATGACCTGGTGGACGCGCATGACCGGGGCCTGCCCGGCGATCAGGTGGACGTCGGAGGCGTCGGCATCGATGGCGGCCTTCAGGATATCGTGCAGGTTCACTGGGCGGGCTCCTCGCGGGTTTGACCAACGACTATCGGCTCGCGGCCGGGCCAACTCCGCTGGCGGCGGCCAGGAGTGTCGATGTCGCGGCGGCGGGCCGGGGGGCCGGCGCCGGGCGCGGGTCCGAGAACGGCGGGGCCCGTGCGCGCGCGGGGGGCGGGGCGCGATCGCGGGGGATTCGTTCAAGTCAATGCATGGCAGGACGATACATCCATGGAGGGAACGCGGATGGGAGCACCATGGACTGGCAACTGAGCGTGGCGATCATCCTGGTTATCGGGGCGACGCTGATCGCGCTGCTGGCGCTGGGCAACCGGGTGCTGCTGGCGCGGGCGATCGAGCGCTCCCACCGCCGCGCGGACATGCTGTCGGAAGAACTGACCAAGGCGCGCAAGGCGGCCGACGACCGGCAGGCCAACGACACGGAGACGATCTCGCGGCTGCAGAGCCGGATCCAGCAGCAGGGCCAGCTCATGCGCACGCTGCAGGAGGACCTTGACAAGTTCATCTCCCAGCACCACGCGATGGTGGAGCTCTCGCGGCAGTCCCCCGGGCCCGAGACGCCCAAGGCCCGCGAGGCGGCGGCGGCGGCCGACCAGCGTGAGCGGGCGATCCGGGAGAAGCTGCGTTCGATGCTGCACGAGTTCCGGTCGGTGACGGGCGGGCTGGGCGACGGGGAGGCGGGCTCGAAGGCGGCGTAGCGGGCGCGGGGCTACCGGCCTTCGCGGCGCGCGGCTTCCTTTTCGGTCTTGAGCTGCTGCTCGACCCTGATCTTCTCGCGGGTGATGGTCTGCCGCCACTGGGGGTCGCGCTCGGTCATCATGCCGCGGTTCAGGACGGCGAGGATCTCGTCGCTGGCGCTGTTGAGGCGCGACGAGCAGGTGGCGACCCCGCGGATCGACTTGGAGTAGTTGGGGTCGCGCTGCAGGCTCTCCATGTAGTGCCGCAGGGCCTCGTCGTCGTAGCCGGCGCGGAAGTAGGCCAGGCCGAGGTTCTCGAGGGGGCGCGGGTCGTCCGGCGGGGCGAGCGTGGCGGCCGATCGCAGGGCGCTGGCGGCGCCCATGTAGTCTCCCTGCTCGATCAGGAGCGTGCCGAGGTTGTTCCAGGCGGCCGAGCTGTTGCCGTCCAGGCCCAGGGAGCGGCGGTAGAGGTCGGCGGCCTGGGCGTTCTTGCCCGCCTTGCGGGCCGCCTCGGCCTGGTCAAGCAGCTCGCGGGCCTCGCGGAAGCGGGCGTCGGTCTGGCCCGGGTCGGGCTGGGAGGGGGTGGAGCTGCTCCTGCAACCCGGGAGGGCCGTGGCGAGCGGGAGCAGGCAGAGGGCCAGAAGCGCCGCGGCGCGGTTCGGGCGCCGGAAGAACGGTTTCATCGGTTCACTCGCTCCCACCGTGAGAATGTGACATCGATCTGCCAGTTTCCCTGCGTGGTCAGGGGCTGCACGCGCAGCGAGTAGACCTCGAGCCCCGGGACATCCTCGCAGGCGTTCTCGAGCCACTTGATCAGCGCCCCCAGGTCCGCGTCGGGGACGCGCTGGTAGCGGATCTTCTTCTGGACCGCGCCCGATCGCGCATCGCGGACGTCCCCCTGTGCCTGGGCCGAGGGAATGCGTTCCTTCACGCCGGCGCGGGTCGCGGCCGCCTCGATCTTGCTGTAGAAGGTGGTGAGCGGCTCGTTGAGCTTCATCCTGCTCGAGTCGGCGCTGGTGGCCTTGAGGGCCTTCCACTCGCCGATGAGATCCTGGACGCTCTGGGCCTCGGCGCGGGCGGCTTCCAGCGATGACCGGGCGGCGTTGCGGGCGCTGAGGGACCACATCAGGGCGAGCGAGGCCACCAGCAGGAGGGCGATGGAGAGCACCAGGAGGTGGCGCGGGCGGTTGCGGCGCTCGGTGATCGCGGCGGCGGCGGCGAGCTGTTCGCGCCGCTCCTGCGGGGAGCCCATCGCGCTGGCGGAGAGGGAGGTCAGGATGAGCCTCCCGCGGGCTTGGCGGCCGAGGGCGCCTGGAACGCGCCGGTGTAGGTGCACGGGACCTTGTCGCTGCCGGGGATGCGGGTGCCGGGGACGAAGGTCCACGAGGCGACCGCGCTGTCGGCGATCCGTCCCAGGGCGTCGCTGAGGGCTTCGGCGCTGGAGAGGTCGGGGGCGTTGACCTGGATGGTGACGCGGCCGGACTGCGAATCCAGCGCGATGCTGGTGAGGTCGAAGTCGGGCAGCGCGAGGACCTGGCTGAGGGTCTCGAACTCACGGACGATGGGCCGCGCGGGCTCGACGCCGGAGATGGGGAGCGTCTCGTGGCGGACGCGCTCGACCTCGGATTTGAGTTCCATCATCTCCAGGCCCGGCATGGGCGGGCGGGCGAGCTTGACCTCCTTGAAGGAGTCCTTCCAGGAGTCTTCGACCTGGCGTGAGAGGGCGTTGACCCTCGAGGCCTGCACCCGCAGCCCCCAGGCCAGGGCGCCGATGCAGACGGCGCCGGCGGTGACGGCCAGCGACGTCCAGAGGTACATGCGGCGGTGTGCGCCCCCGGGCCGGCTCGACAGGGAGACGAGCATGCTGCCCGGCTCGGGCGTGCGCGCGGGGGTCGCGGCCTCGTCGCGATCTTCGAGCTGGTCGGCGATCCGGTGGAGCGTGGCGCCGATGGGATCCTCGTGCACGGCGACATCGACGGGAGCCTGGCCCCAGGCCTGAGCCAGGGCGCGGCCGAAGCCGCCGGCGCCGAGCGAATCATCCTGCGCCTCCTGGGCGCTCGTGGGGATGATCGCCACGATGCGGTCGGGAGCGATGGCCACCTGCGCCGCCCAGGCGAGCCAGTCGGCGGTGAGCCGGGCCGCCAGGTCGCGGGTCAGGAGCGGCACCTCGACCTCGGGCTGGTCCGGCGAGGAGTTGCGGCGGGTCGCCAGCCGTGCCCCGCCGCCGACCAGGAGGCGTCCGGACTGGGACCAGGCCCACAGGAGCCTCCCGCGCGGCTCGACCACCACGATGGCGATCGGCGCGGCGGGGCTGTCGGCGACCACGTGCTCTGAAGGCGGGGAGGGCCTGCCCGCTGCCGGGGGATCCCAGGCCAGCGCGAGGGCGTGCCAGATCGAGCTCGAGCCTTCGCACTGCACGCCCATGCGGTCGATCGCGTCGACCAGGACCCTGGCGATCCCGTCGGTGATCGCCATGACGGCGGTCCTGCGGCGGCCGTCGGACTCCTGCCCGCCGTCCACGCGTGAGGAGGCCAGCGGCTGGATGGTCGAGTCCGAGGCGCCGGGGGCGTAAAAGCCAAAGACGCTGGCGCGGCCTGATGAACCCGCGCCGTCGGCGGTGTCCGCGGGCCGGTCGTCCATTCCATCGGCCTGCTGGCGCACGATCGCCTCGACCATGGCGGGGTCGGCCGCGGGGACGGTGGTCCAGAAGCACACGCTGCCCTCGGCGTCGAGGACGAGCATGGCCAGGCGCCGGGAGTTGCCCGATCGGGAGACGATCCACTCGGCGGCGCGCTCGACGGTCTGTTCACCGTCCTGGCCCGCCTCGGGGGGCGCTTCCCAGCGCTCATCGGTCCGGGAGGAGACCAGCCTCGCGCCCGTGAGGCGCGACCCGCGTTCGGACCGTTCGATGTAGACGACTCTCTGGGCCACGGTGTATTCCGGTCAGTTGGCGCCGCGCTGCTCGCGCTGGCGGATCGCCTCCAGCTCGCGGCCCACGTCCGCGGGCTGGCCGCGCGAACCGCGTCCGGCGGCCGGAATGGTCGGGATGTTGATCTTGGGGTTGCGCGGCCTCTGCTGCCTCACGATGTTGGCAGTCTCGGCGGCGCCGGGGGCGAGCAGCTGCTCGGCGGCGCCGGGCGGGGAAGGGCGGCCGCTCATGGGGGCGGAGCCGTCGGCCGCGCCCAGCATGGAGACCGAGCTTCCCGTGCGGTGCTGCCTGTCGACCTGCTTGTCGGCCCCTCCCTCGTGGATCGTGATCGCCGATTCGGAGATCGACACCAGCTTGACTCCCTTGATCTCTTCCCCCTCGGCCATGACGTGCTGCTTGCCGGAGATGTTGACCAGGGCCAGCCGGCGATCGGGCTCCTTGATCATGCCCAGGTATCGCGCCTCGTCACTCGCGGGGGGCGGGGGCGGCTTGGGCTCATCGTCTTCGGGCGTGGTGGGCGGGGGTTCGGGCGCCTGCGGATGGTTGGAGAGCTGCATCAACCGGTCGGAGATCGCCTGGCTGTCGACCGCGAGGCGGTCGGCGGGCCTGGCGTCCCCGGCGTCGATGGGCGCGGGCCTGGCCGGGGAGGGCCGGACCTCGGCGAGCGTGGGAACGGCGGTCAGCCGCGGGATCCCCAGCGCGACGACGGCCAGGGCGCCGATCGCCAGGCCGGCGAAGGCGAGCCGCGCGAGGCGGGCCCTGCGTTCGGCCGTCGACCTGGACATGGGTGCGGGCTTCATGGGAGCCTCCGTGCTTTGAGATCTCGGGAGCGCGGGAGATTCGGAGCCGTCTTCACTTCTGGTCCCTGGATTGGCGCCACTGGGCGACCGGCCTGGGGTCGCCCTGCGGCCCCAAGTCTACGTAGTTCCACGTGAGCACTTGGATACGGTTGTACATATTTGTGGTCCGGCCGTCGGGGAGCAGGAAGAGCCCCCAGTAGCGGGCCCTGGTCGGGACGGCGGAGAATTCCGAGCGCAGGTCTGCGTCGAGCACGACCTCCCACAGCCTGGGAGTGAGCGTGAGCAGGCGGACCAGCCGTTCCTTCTGATCGTCCTCGAGATGCTGGGTGATCTCGGCCTTGGTGAGCCCCGAGACGGTGGTCTGGGGATCATCGCGCAGGGAGATGAGCGATTCGAGGACGTCCGAGGCGTGCACGCCGCCGGTGATGTGGTCCACGATCGCCGAGAGGGTGTCGATCGAAGCGCCAAAGACGCTGATGGGCACGGGCCCGAACGCGCGGGTGGCCGCCGACCTGGCGGACGGGTCGACGGGGCCGATCGCGTCGAGGATCGCCAGGGCGTCCTCGCGCTCCTCGCGGGTGAGCCCGGTCATATCGGTCGTGGCGGTGCCCTGGGCGTCGAAGGCGTACATGACGATGTGCGTGCCGTCCTCGAGGGTCATCTCGCCGACGCGGCCGTCGAGCTCGACGGCGTTTCGAAGGGGCATCTGGCGGTTGGCGCCTCGCATCTGCACGCCCGCCCAGGTCTGGAAGACCTCCCGGAGGCCGCGGGTGAAGTGGAAATCGCGCATCGCGGCCTTCTGGCGGGCGAGGTTCAGGGTCTGGCCGCTCTGGCGGTCCATCATGACCGAGAGCAGCACCGCGCCGACCAGGGCGAGCATGACGACCAGGGGGAGCGCAAAGCCGCGGCGGGCGCTGGCCGGCCGGGCGTCGACGGACGGGGATGGGTGGGCGCGGGCGGTCATTTCTTCGGCGTGGTGCTGCCCCCGGAAGTGCCCGGCTTGGAGTTCCTGATCTTGGGCGCGGAGGTAAGTCCCTTGACCGAGGACCTGGAACCCTGGTCGGACGTGCCGGCATCCTCGCTCGACATGGAGAAATCGACTTCGAACATCCAGCTGGCCCACATCCCGGTGGCGGTCTGCACCTCCATCTCGATGTAGGCGGGCAGCTTGGTGAAGTACGCGGTGGCGAACTCGGCTTTCTTCAGGCGATCATCGAAGAACTGCCAGCGGAGGTAGGTGAGGTCCGAGGCGACGAGGGAGGGGGGCGCCAGGTCGTACTCATCGATGCGTCCGCTCAGTCCGGCGTCGAGGGACTTGCCGGGAGGCATGGGCCTCCACCACAGAGCCCAGGTGGTAATCTGCCGGACGGGCGCGCCGCCGGGCCCGGGGGTGCCCGGCGGGACAGGCTTGAGTTCGAAGATGCCCCTGAAGAGCCTTGAAGCGCCGGCCTCCACGTCGCCGGAGTCGTCACGGCCGGGGTTGCCGTCGGGGAACGGGCTGATGCCGCGGCCATCGGCGGCGGGGCGGGGCACGGGGATGGGCGGGCGCCTCAGCACCACTTCGAGGCGCTGGGGCTTCCAGACCGTCGGCGTGGACTGCTCGCGTTCGGCCGAGTCGAGCAGCGGGAGCCGGGTCATCGGGGTCTCGGAGACCCGGCGATCCTCGATCAGGACGACCCGGGGCGGCTCCAGGGGCTGGTCGGTGGGCGCGGCGGATGCGACGGCCGAGGACTGCGCAGCGCCGCCGACCTGCGGCTGGGCGCCCGAACCCTGTGACGCCGGGGATGAACCGGCGGCGGCACGCGAGGCGGGATCGGAGGCGGCCAGGTCCTTGGATGTGGGCGCCTGGTTGCTCGCACCGGTCCGCGGCCTGGGTTCGGTGTTGCTCGACATGACGAGGCTGACGAACGTCCGGCGCATGATGACCTGGAGGTTGGCGAGCTGCTCGGACTGGTCGAACCGGGAGCGCAGCGTGCGGTCGGCGCGGTCCATGGCGTTGAAGATCCCGAAGCAGGCCATCACGATCAGGCCGCCGATCAGCGCGGCCAGCGAGAGTTCGAGCATGGTGAAGCCGGGCCGAGCAGGGGCGCGGGTGGGGGTGGGGGTGCGGGGCGATCGCGCGGGGATCACTTCTTGGCCCCTCCGCCCGTGGTGGGACTCTTGCCGGCACCGGACTTGGGCCGCAGACCCATGGGGACGTTCGAGGCTCCGTCGAGCATCCGGCGCACGCCGCCCTCGCTGTGGATGATGTTCTCGAGCGAGTCGGGGTTGCGGAACATCAGGTTGACGTCGTACATGCGGGAGATCTCGGCGTGCGGCACACCCATGGTGGCCGGTCCGGCCGTGGCGAGCCAGACCCGCACCTTGAAGATCCGGAACGAGTCGAAGGAGGTCGGCGTCCGGCCCTCGGCGACCGGCTGGGTCTTGGCGGGGTGGAAGGCCACGGGCGATTCCTCGAGGGACCAGTGGTAGTCGTCCCCGCCGTAGTTGAGCGCGTCGGCGGGGTCGGGGGGCGAGTCGCGATCGTCGAGGAACTGGAGGATGATGCGGTTGGCCAGTTCCATACAGGCGAGGGTGCGCTGCTCGTACTTCTGGCGGGCGAGCAGGTAGTTGGTGGCGCCCAGCAGGGTCGCGGCGAGGATCCCCAGCAGCGCGACGGCGAACACGACCTCGAGGAAGGTCATCCCGCGGCGCGAAGTGGTCGTGGATGCTCGCCGTGGCTTCATGGCTGGGCTGAGAATGGCGCTGCGGGGCCGGTCCGGGCGGTTACTTGTCCATGGTCCAGACATCGATGTCGTCGGCGGTCTGGAATTTCTGATCCGCGCCGGCGGACATCAGCATGTACGGCTGGCCGTTGACCCCGGGGCTCGCGTAGTAGAGCGGCTGCTCGAACCCGTCCTTGATCTTCTTGTCTTCCATGTACTTGGCCGTGATCAGCGTCTGGAGGTCGGGTGGGAAGACCGAGTTGTCCACCTGGTAGCTCTGGAGGATGTTCTTGATGGTCGAGAGGGTGACCTTGGTCGCCTTGACCTTGGCCTTGTCGCCGACGCCCATGAAGTTGTACGCGGCGACGGCCATCAGCACGCCCAGGATCGCCAGGACGAGCGTGAGTTCGAGCAGCGAGAAACCGTGGCGGGTGTTGCGCGGGCGAGCGATCGAGTTGCGTGACTGCATATCCAGCTCCTTGCCGTCTTCACGCGGCCGATCCGGCCGCGGTCCATCATCCCGGCCCGCGCTGCCGGGCCGGGCCCGGCGCCGTGCGTCCCGGGTCACTGCACCGCCTCGGCGGTCATCCGCATCAGGGGGATCATCACCGAGAGCAGTAGAGATCCGATCATCAGGAACATCATCACGATCAGCGCCGGCTCGAGCGCGGCCAGCAGCCGCATCGACCGGCGGTCGACCTCCTCGGCCATGTCCTGGGCGAGCGTGTCGAAGGCCGACTGCAGGTCGCCCGAGCGCTCGGCGGCGATCATCAGGCGGCGGGTCGCCAGCGGGAAGGCATCGACGTCCTGGATCAGGTTCTTCAGGACCCCGCCCTCGATCAGCCGGGTCCGCATCCGGGTGATCTGGCCCTTGAGCATCGGGTGGTTGAGCGCCGCGACCGCCACGCCCAGGGCGTCGGCGAACGTCACGCCGCTGCGCGACATCGCCGCCATCACGGTGAAGAACCGGGTGGCTTCCTGCGCAAGCACGACGCCCTTGAGCAGGGGGACCTTGCGCATCGCCTTCTGGATCCAGTCCCACAGGGCCCGGCGCACCACCACGATGCCGATGAGCACCCCGAGGAACGCCATCAGCAGCAGCCCCACGTTGTCACGCATGAAGTCCCCCGTCCGCCAGAGCACAACGGTGATCCCGGGGAGCTTGGCGTTGTTGCTGGCCAGCGCCGAGGCGATCTTGGGGACGATGATGGCGATCATCATGATCGAAACGGCGACGCTGATCGACATGACGATCGCGGGGTAGATCAGCAGGGTCACCGCCTTGCCGGAGATCGCCAGCTGACGCCGGGCGGTCACCGAGAGCTGCTTGGCCGCCCCCGCCAGGTCCCCCGTCCGCTCGGCGGCCCGGTAGACGGCAACCGTCACCTCGTCGAAGCTCCCGACCGTCAGGCACGCCCCGGCGAACGACGAGCCCGAAGCGACCAGCTCGCGCATCTGCTCGACCCGTGGCCGGGCGGCGGCCGAGACCGAGGTCGCGGTCACTTCCAGGGCCTCGACCAAGGGGACGCCCCGGGACAGCAGCTGGGCGAGCTGGAAGTGGATCTCCGCCTGGTCCTTCAGGGAGAGATCCGATTCCCCTCCCACCCACGCGGGAAGCGTCCACGTCCTGAGCGGCACCAGCCGTCGAGAGCGGAGGTGGTCGGCCAGTTGCCGGCGGTCCTTGGCCCGACGGATACCGAACCTGCGGGCCCCCGAAGTTGTGGAAGCCATGTACGCGAAGGTGCTGGGCGCCCCCCGCCGGGGGCGCGCGGCCGTCCGGGTAAGGGCTTTGGACGAACCTGTGGTTCCGAGCAGCGCCACGGTGTCTCCGGGAGTCGCCAAACGCCGACCGAAGAAACGAAGGGTCGATCGAACGGGTCGGACCCTGCCATGCCCCGACCGGCCCCCGTTCGTCCCGCCGATGGTCATACGGTCGCGTCCGGCGGGGCGGTCGGTCCGAGAAGTCTATCGTCCGGCCGGGCTCATCCCCGACCAGGAATTCGGCCCGGGGAAATTGACCTGATCCGAGCGATTCCCACCCATCGGAGGGCAATTCCACCCGTTCCCTCGCGGAACCGGTTTGATACCCCCATCAGGCGCGCACACAATTCCAACCCGACCCGGACAGATCGGCCCACGGGACAGGCCCGCGGGGTCGAGATGACCCGGTGCGGCTTCGGATACAACATATGTCCACAACATCCCGAAACACCCCCGTCCAGGTCCCGGTCCGGTCGGCGAGCACCTCGACTTCCAGCCGGACAGCACACACGACCTCCGCACCTTCTGCGCCGGGCAACACCATGCGAGCACTCATCAAGCACCACGCGGGACCCGAGCTTCGATTCGTTCCCGACCGGGCCAAGCCGGCGCCCGGTCCGCGGGATGTGCTGGTGCGGGTCAAGAAGGCGGGCATCTGCGGGACGGACCGTCATATCTGGGAGTGGGATGCGTGGGCGGCGGGCCGGATCCCGGTGGGGATCGTGACGGGCCACGAGTTCGTGGGCACGATCGAGGCGGTCGGCTCGGCGGTCACCAAGTACGAGCCGGGGCTGCGCGTCTCGGCCGAAGGTCACACGACCCAGTGGAAGGACTACAACGCCCGCACGGGCAACGCCCACATCGCGATGGACACCAAGATCATCGGGATCGACCGGGATGGGTGCTTTGCCGACTACGTCTGCGTGCCAGAAGAGAACGTCTGGCCGGTGCACCCGAGCATCCCCGACAAGGTCGCTTCCGTCCTTGACCCCATCGGCAACGCGGTGCACACGGTGATGGCCGCGGGGGTCTCGGCCAAGAGCGTGCTGATCACCGGGACGGGGATCATCGGGCTGATGGCCGTCACGGTTGCCAAGGCCGCCGGCGCGGGCCGCATCTTCGCGACCGATGTCGACCCCAAGCGCCGCGCGCTGGCCAAGAAGCTGGGCGCGGTGGAGGCCTTCGACCCGCGCGACGACAAGTGGATCCCGGAGGTCCGCAAGGCCTGCCGCGGCGAGGGCGCTGATGTGCTGCTGGAGATGTCGGGCGCTGAGCCGGCCCTGACGCAGGGGTTCGAGGCCCTGCGCAACGGCGGGACGGCCGCCCTCCTGGGCCTGTTCAAGGGCCCGATCCACTTCGACATCAACCGCCTGGTGGTCTTCAAGGGCTGCACGGTCCTGGGGATCAACGGCCGCAAGATGTTCGAGACCTGGTACCAGATGGAAGAACTGCTTCTCTCGGGGAAGCTGGAGCTGGATGACATCATCACGCACGAGTTCCCGCTGGAACAGTTCAAGAAGGCCCACGAGACGATGATCTCGGGGGAGGGGATCAAGGTGGTGCTGGATATCAACGGGTGACGGTTCCACACCCCAGGTCCGACTCCTGAAGCGCTTCGATGGGGGCGTAGAAATACTTCTCAAGCCCGAGATCGAGGCCGCGCGCCTGCGGGTGACCCTGGAACAGGTGCCGGGGGCTCGCTTCGTTCGCCGAGAGGCTGACCCGGCACCGACAACGGACTTTGTGGACCTGCACTACCGCATCGGAGAGCACCGGATCATCCTGAGCGCGGAGTACTTCGGCAATACCGTCTGGACGCCGGACCCGGAAGCCCGGCCCGAGATGACCGCGATTGCCGCGACGATCTCGCACGCCGTCGGCGGACGGGTGCATGACAAGACGGGCGGAGGTTGACCGAGCCCTTGCCCGGGGGCCAGAGTCGGCAGACTGTACCACCATGCTCCGGATCGCCATCCGCATGCTCCTGGGCGACCTGGCCAAGTCGATGGGCGTCGTGCTGGGCGTCTTCCTGTGCACGTTCCTCATCACGCACCTGCTCTCGATGTTCGCCGGGATGATGCAGCGCAGCTACGCCCTTGTCTCGGACATCCCCTCGGCCGATGTGTGGGTCATGGACCCGGCGGTCGAGTACGTGGATGAGCCGGCGCCGCTGACGGCGACCGCGCTGGACCGGGTGCGGAGCGTGGAGGGGGTCGCGTGGGCCTCGCCCCTGTACACGGGCTCGCTGCGGACGCGCCTTCCCAACGGGGCGTTCCGCTCGGTGCTGGTCATCGGCGTCGATGACGCCACGCTGTTTGGCGCTCCGGCGAAGATCATCGAGGGTGATGCGCTCGCGCTGCGATCGGCCGACGCCGTGATCGCCGACAGCGCCGGGGCGCAGACGTTCCTGCGCATGCCCGTCACCGACCCGGTGAAGCGGCCGGGCTGGAACATGCCGGACCTGGAGGCCCCGACGCGGCCGCTGCGGATCGGGGACGAACTGACCGTCAACGACCGCCGGGTGGTCGTGGTGGGGATCGCCGACCTGGGAACCCGGTTCCTCTCCAAGCCGATCATGTACATGACCTACTCCCGGGCCCAGTCGCTGGCGCCCAAGGAGCGCAACCTGCTCTCGTTCGTGCTGGTGAAGGCGGCGAGCGGGGCAGACCCGGGGGTGCTGACGCGGCGGATCGAAGAGGCTACCGGCCTGCGGGCGCGGACCAAGCACCAGTTCGAGATGGACACGTACGACTACTACGTCCGCTCGACGGGGGTCGTCCAGCGGATCGGGCTTATGGTGGGGATCGGGGCGATCATCGGCGTGACCGTCAGCGCGCTGCTGCTGTACATGTTCACGACGGAGAACCTCCCCCACTACGGCACGCTGCTGGCGCTGGGGACTTCCCACGCGATGCTGGTGAAGATGATCGTGGTGCAGGCGCTGTTGTGCTCGGCGACCGGGTACGGGCTGGGCGTCGGTGCGTCGTGCGCGGTCGGCGCGGTGGTCAAGAGCAGCGCGATGCCCTTCCTGCCCACATCGTGGAACATGGCCGTGACGGGCACGACCGTCTCGGTGGTCGCCGTCGTGGCCTCGGTGCTCAGCGGGCTGCGCGTGCTCCGCCTGGAGGCGGGGATCGTGTTCCGGCGATGAACGGGGGCACCCCACGACAGGTGCCCCCGCGGCCCGCGGGCGGCGCCGGCCGCCCCCGGGATCGATCATCGGCCCGGCCGCGCGGGGCGGGGCGGGTCGTTGCCGTCAGCATCCTCCCTCGAAGGCCAGGACGAAGGCCGTGAAGTCGTCGGTATCCACGAAGCCCGAATGATCAAAGTCCGCCGCGTCGTCGCCGGCCTCAAAGGAGTGGATGAACGAGTCGAAGTCGTCGGTGTCGACGAACCCGGAGCAGTCGAAGTCCGCATCGCAGATCGAGACGCTCGCCTGGATGCTGGTGACCGAGCCGCACGGGCTGGTGGCGACGGCGTCGTAGGTCCCGGTCTGCGCATCGTCGAGCCCGGTGATCGTGTAGACGCCCAGGGTGGCGCCGGGGATGTCGACCCCATCGTGGCGCCACTGGTACTGGACCGGCTCGAGGCTGCAGGCGCCGTACTCGAGCACGACGGTGCCGCCGCGGCACTGGGTGACGGTCTGGGGCTGGCGGACGACATCGAAGCACCTGCCCGGGACCGTGGAGTTCAGCCGGGTGGGGTCGGACGACTCGTCCGCGGAAGTGGTTCCCAGCACGCCGTGGCGGCCGAACCCGCTGAAGTCGGTGACCGTCTGGCCCGAGGCCTCGTCGAACGTGTAGTAGGCGATCAGGTGGGGCATCTGGGCGGGCAGGGAGCGGCTCATGGTGCACTGGATCTCGTCCTGGGTGAGCGCATCGTCCCAGATCCTGATGTCGTCGAAGATCGCGTCGCAGAACTGGTCGGCGCCGGGGAAGAGGTTGTTGATGGTGAAGACCGCGCCCGGGCCGCCGGGCTGCACGGGCACGTTGACCAGCTGGGAATCGATGAAGACGCCGTTGCTGTAGAAGTTCATGAACTGGCCGTCGTAGGTCACGGCGATGTGGGACCAGGCGTTGAGCTGGAACATGCCGCCCTTGACCACGGCCGCCGAGCCCGCCTTGTTGAGGTTGAGCACGAACAGGATCTCGGGGGGACCGTCGAGCCCGAAGACTCCCAGCTCGTACGAGGCATCGGACTCGGTGCCCCAGGTCACGATGCCGCCGTAGCCCGCCGGCCCGTAGTCCCGCACGTAGATCCACGCCTCGATCGTCAGCTGGGTGGAATCGAAGTTGCCGCTGCAGACGACCTCGTCATCGATCCCGTCGAACGACATCGCCCTGCCGAACGAGCCGGCCGATTGCCCCAGGGCCGCCGGAGCGCCGGCGATCGAGAGGGCCAGCAGCAGGGCGGGCCCGGCGCAACCAGCAGCACGCCGATTCGGGAGGGTGGTGTCTCTCATGACTTTCTCCTAGGCCCTCCCTGGTGGTGGGCAGATAGGCGCGGAACATGAGCCGAGCATGAACGCGACGTGGAGGGGTTCTCATCAATCGGGGGGCCGCGAGCCCGGCAAGGTCCATGAAAAAACCGCGGCCTCGGGGCCGCGGTTCGTGGGGGACCGGCGGAATTGGGGGCTCTTTCAGGCGGCCTTGCGGCCGCCGATCTGCATGCCGTAGAACGACCGGTAGACGAAGAAGGCCGAGACCAGGAAGAACGCGCCCGAGAGGACCGCGGTGAGCATGGTGTGCTCCTTCACTCCCGCGGCGTTGGCGACCTTCAGGCTCATCGCCAGCTCGACGGCCAGCAGTCCGAAGAGCGTGGTGAACTTGATGACGGGGTTCATGGCGACCGAGCTGGTGTCCTTGAACGGGTCCCCGACGGTATCGCCGACGACGGTGGCGGCGTGCAGGTCGGTGCCCTTGCCGCGTCCGCTGGACTTGTAGGCGGCGTCGGTCTCGACGATCTTCTTGGCGTTGTCCCAGGCGCCGCCGGCGTTGGCCATGAAGATCGCCTGGAAGAGGCCGAACAGGGCGATCGAGATGAGGTAGCCGATGAAGAAGAACGGCTCGTAGAAGGCGAAGGCGAGCGTGGCGAAGAAGACACCCAGGAAGATGTTGAACATGCCCTTCTGGGCGTAGACGGTGCAGATCTCGACGACCTTGCGGCTGTCCTCGACGCTGGCCTTGGTGGCGCCCTCGAGCCGGATGTTGGCCTTGATGAACTCAACCGCCCGGTAGGCGCCCGTGGAGACGGCCTGCGTGGAGGCGCCGGTGAACCAGTAGATGGTCGTGCCGCCGGTGATCAGCCCGAGCAGGAACGGCGGGTGGAGCAGCGAGAGGTTGGCGACCTCGGCGGGCATGAGCCCGTGCGTGAGGGCGACGATGATCGCGAAGATCATGGTGGTGGCGCCCACGACGGCCGTGCCGATGAGCACGGGCTTGGCGGTGGCCTTGAAGGTGTTGCCGGCGCCGTCGTTCTCCTCGAGGAAGGCCTTGCCCTTCTCGAAGTCGGGCTCGAAGCCGAAGTCGCGCTTGATCTCGTCGCGGATGCCCGGGATGGTCTCGATGGTGGAGAGCTCGTAGACGGACTGGGCGTTGTCGGTCACCGGGCCGTAGCTGTCCACGGCGATCGTGACCGGGCCCATGCCCAGGAAGCCGAAGGCGACCAGGCCGAAGGCGAACACCGCGGGGGCGAGCATGAGGGCGTGCTCGCCCTGCGGGAAGCCGTTGGAGACGTAGTAGCCGATGCCCATGAGGAAGACGATCGCCATGCCCAGCCAGTACGCCGAGAAGTTGCCGGCGACGAACCCCGCCAGGATGTTGAGCGAGGCGCCGCCCTGCTCGCTGGCGGTGACGACTTCCTTGACGTGGCGTGAGGAGGTGGAGGTGAAGACCTTGACGAACTCGGGGATGATCGCCCCGGCGAGCGTGCCGCAGGTGATGATCGTGGAGAGCCTCCACCACATCGAGCCGTCGCCCAGGTCCTTGATGAGCAGGAACGAGGCGGCGTAGGTGAGCGCGACGGAGACCAGCGAGGTGAGCCAGACCAGGTGGGTGAGGGGCTTCTCGAAGTCCATGTGGGCGGCGGCGGCGTACTTGGCCTTGGCCACCGCCTCGTTGATGAAGTAGGACAGGGCGCTGGCGACCACCATGATCACGCGCATCGCGAAGATCCAGACCAGGAGCTGGACCTGCACGGCGGGCTCGTGGACGGCCAGCAGGATGAAGGAGATCAGGGCGACGCCGGTGACGCCGTAGGTCTCGAAGCCGTCGGCGGAAGGGCCGACCGAGTCGCCGGCGTTGTCGCCCACGCAGTCGGCGATCACGCCGGGGTTGCGGGCGTCGTCTTCCTTGATCTTGAAGACGATCTTCATGAGGTCCGAGCCGATGTCGGCGATCTTGGTGAAGATGCCGCCGGCGATCCGCAGGGCGGCGGCGCCCAGGGACTCGCCGATGGCAAAGCCGATGAAGCACGAGCCGGCGTAGTCGGCGGGGATGAACAGCAGGATGATCAGCATGAGCAGCAGCTCGACGCTGATGAGGGCCATGCCGATGGACATGCCGGCCTTGAGCGGGATCGCGTAGCAGGGGAAGGGCTTGCCCTTGAGGCTGGCGAAGGCGGCGCGGCTGTTGGCGAACGTGTTGACGCGGATGCCGAACCACGCGACCGCGTAGGAGCCGGCCATGCCGATGAGGCTGAAGGCCATGATGATGGCGACCTTCATGAGCGGGAAGCCGTGCTCGGTCGCGTGCGTGACCGCGTTCTCCGTCTCGACCAGCTTGCCGAAGTAGATCGCGACGATGACCCCGATGAACAGCCACAGGATCATCAGGAACTTGCCCTGCTGGACGAGGTAGGCCTTGCAGGTCGCGTAGATCAGCTCGGAGATATCGAGCATGGACTTGTGCACGGGCATGTTCTTGAGCTGCGTGAAGATCGCAAAGCCGAAGACCAGGCCCAGGGCGCTGACCAGGAGCCCGCCCAGGAGCAGCGTGTGCCCGTCCAACCCCATGAACTTCTGGCTGCCCAGGTCGGGCAGGACCAGGCTCGCCTCGCCGCCGCCCTTGTGGGTGGGCGCATCGGCGGCCCGCGCGGGCAGCGCGATCGAGAAGATGACCAGCAGGGCCGCGAGCAACGCGGTCCAGCGCCTGGACAGCAGACCGGAAAGGACTTGCACCGCACGGGCCCGAAAGGGAGCCCCGGATGGGGCCAGCTCGCGTTTCATCACAATCAACACTCCTCTATGGAGGGGAACAGATACCCCGCCGCCGAAAGAACGGCATCGCCGTCACGGATCGGCCTTTTGAGAACATCCCCCGCACTTTGCGCGCGCCCGGGAGTCTCCCGCTGGCCAATGCACGGCCGACTCAATTCCGAATTCACCGCCACGAGCACACTTCGACACACCCCGCCGACCCTCCGCGAATTCCGGGGCTTCCGTGCACGCCCGGCGTACCCCGCAGAACCTCCGGGCCAAACCCCTTCGCGGAAGGGGAGTTAGTGTGGGGTAGCTCACCGTGAAGGTCAAGCGCCCGACACGGTCCTTTGGGCCGGCATCGCTCGGCGGGGCCAAGAAAAAACCGTCGAGCGCCGCTCGACGGTCGGTATATGTTTGGAATTCACGACACAGCTACTCAGGGGCGCTCGGGCTTGACGGGGGGCAGGTCGCCCTTGAGCCGGCGAGCCACGCTCTTGCGGGCGGCGCGGCGACGACGCTCGGAGGGCTTCTCGTAGAACTCTTTGCGGCGGATGTCCTTGGTCAAACCCTCTTTTTCGCAGAGCTTCTTGAAGCGGCGCAGCATCTGCTCGACGGTTTCGCCGCTTCGTGACTTCACCCGAATCGCCATTCGATACCTCGCTCTGCACCGGCCGACCGGACCCACCGGGCACGGTCGGACTAGTTCGCCACCCACACCACGCCACCGCGACGTGGAGGGGAGCGTGGGGAGGGAAGTAAAGGGCATCCGACCCGGCCAATCAAGTGCCCGCCGACGCATCGGGGGCCCACCGCGCCCACTTTCCGCCTGCGCCACGCGTTTTGGCGGTCAACCAGGCGGGCCGGCGGCGAGTATCCTCACTCTTCATGGAGAACCTCCGCCGCTCGATCAGGTGCCCCCGGGATGGTCAGGAGATGCAGGTGGTCGCCGCGGGCGGCATCAACATCGACCGCTGCGATTCCTGCGGATCGATGTGGTTCGATGCGCTGGAACTGGACCGGGTGCTGGCGACCCGCGAGGGGATCAAGTCGATTGATCTGGCGGCGACGGGCGGTCATTCGGCCCCGGCGCCGAGCGCAGCGCGGCTGAAATGCCCTGTCGACCATTCCGACCTGATCGACATGTCCGACATCCGCCAGGCGCATGTCAAGACCCACGGCTGCACCGTGTGCGGCGGGGTCCTGCTGGACCCCGGGGAGCTGCGTGACCTTACCGCGTTTTCGCTGAAAGAGCGGCTTGCGTACCTGGTGCACCGGATCCGCCATTGATGCCGAGTTATCGGCGCCGGCGGCGCGGGATCCCGGCGGCGAGCATCAACCCAACGGGGGCAGCGCCCGGCGCGGGGATGGAGATGATCGCCGTGTCCCCGGTGGCGCCGTCGATCTGCGTGCCGGCGGTCGAACTGGCGTTGAGGTATCCCTTGAAGCTGGTGATCTGGTTGATGGGATCGTTGATCCCGTCGCCGATGATGAGGCGGACAAAGCCGCCGTTGGCGGCCATGGTCGCGGCGGTGATGGCGACGGAGAAGCGGTAGACCTCGACCGTCTTGTTCGTGTTGAAGGCCGCGCCGAGATTCGTCGGCGTGTTCTGGCCGGTGGAGATGCCCGCGTTGGGCGTGTCGCCGTTGTCGCCCTTGGCGTCAATCCGCAGGCGATTGCCCGCCTCGAAGATGATCTGCGTCTGGCCGCCGAAATCGAAGCCGTGGACGCGGCCGTCGGAGGTGCTGCCCTTGGCGGGCGTCAGGTCGGCGGTATCGTCGCCGCCCGTGTCCCACTGGCCCGCCGAGGAGGCGATATTCCAGCGGCCGCCCGCCACACCGTAGTAGGAATCGGGAATCGTCATGAGCACCCGGACGTAGATCGTCTCACCGGGCGACGACTGGGAAATGTCGTCGTGCCACTGGCTCTGGTCGTGTGAGAGTTCGATCTGCAGGTGAGGCAGGCCACGGGCGAGCGCCGAGCCGACGGTGGGGAACACAAGCGCGCACGCGGCGCACGTCGCATAGCTGCGATTCATGAGAGTCTCCTCCTGCTGCCGGTGGGTCCGGCGGAATGGACACACCCGCAGGGCCCAATATACCGGGGAAGGACCTTCTCGCAACGGCAATCGCTCCGTTTCAGCCGAGAAAGACCGGAGCTTGCGCTTCCCTATCTTCTCACCAAGCTCGCGGTGTGGCGCGCTCACTTCCGGGATCGCGCCCTATCCGGTGGATCCATGGGGGTGCCGCAGGCTCAGCGAGCGTCCGCGACGGGCAGGTCGCGGAACTCGAACGGCACTTCCACGCGTTCGATCCTGGTGGCGATCTGAAGTCGCAGAGTGGTCGGCCGCTGCGTGCTCCCGGAGAGGAACATGGAGAGTGTCATCGGGTACGCGCGCGATCCTGGCGTGGGTGGGATCAGCGAAGCGGCGAGCAGTGATACCTCTCCCATGGGGGCGCCGCGCTGGTCGAGGACCTTGGCGCCCACGATCCGTGGGGCTTCGATGGGGCTTCCCGAGAATGTCCCGGTCTTCTCCAGCAGGGTCTGGATCGTGATCGCATCACCATCGCGGCGAACCGACCTGATGGTGATCGCCAGTCCCGGAATCAACTGGGCTGCGCCGCGATCCTGCGAGAGCCCGAGGTCCCGTTGTTCGCTCGCGGACACGATATATCCGACCGCGACCCCGCTCACGCGGGAGAGCCGGCGCGGGAGCCGGTCCAGGCCATAGCAGGTCCACGCGGCCTGGCCGGCCGGAGTGCGCGAACCGGGCAGGACCCAGCGCGGACCGTTGTCCAGAGAAGCGCCGATCGGGCGAGCCGTTGAAAGGGACGATCTCGGGGTGACGGGCAGGTCGCGCCCGTTTTCGTCGGTGGCGCTGATGACCTGGAGATCATCGTCGACCGCGAAGGGGCGATTGGTCGCGGTTGATTGGACGCGGCCCTCGAGCGTGAACCCGGCGGGCAGGACGGATGTACCAGCTGAATCGTTCAGCGCACGCTGCACCTGGGCGCGGATCGCGGTGGGCACAAAGACCAGACCGCCGGCCTGAGAGGGCCCGAAGTTTGTTCCACCCGGCGGCGAGCCTGGGTCACCCCCGCTGCTTCCACCCCCACCCCCACCGGCACCCCCGCCCCCACCATGCGGCGGGATATGGGCGGGCGGCGATGAGTTGGACAAGAGCGAGCAGCCGGCCTGCGCGGATACGACGAAGATCGCGGCGAGCCTGGCCAGGAACTGGGTGGCGCCACACCCCGGGCTGGAGGATGAGCGGCGGTAATGGTCGCGGATCGCGGTCACACCGCAACCGTTCCGACGTCGGCCGGGACGAGGTACTCGGCCTCGGTCTGCTTCCTGACCTCGTCGAGCGAGACCCCGGGAGCGAGTTCGCGCAGTTCGAAGCGGTTCTTGGCATCCACGAACTCGAACACCGCCAGCTCGCTGATGAGCATGTGCACACAGCGCTTGGCGGTCAGGGGCAGCGAGCACTGGCGCACGAACTTGGCGATGCCGCCTTTGGCGGTGTGCTCCATGGTAACGATGACCCGCTTGACCCCGGCGACCAGGTCCATGGCCCCGCCCATGCCCTTGACCATCTTCCCGGGGACCATCCAGTTGGCCAGGTCACCGTCCTGAGAGACCTGCATCGCGCCGAGGATGCACAGGTCGATGTGCCCTCCGCGGATCATCGCGAAGCTCTCGGCCGACGAGAAGAACGAAGCGCCCGCCCGCGCCGTGATCGTCTGCTTGCCCGCGTTGATCAGGTCGGCATCGACCTTGTCTTCCGTGGGGAAGGGCCCCATTCCCAGCAGGCCGTTTTCCGACTGGAGCCAGACATCCATGCCCGCCGGGACGTAGTTGGCGACCAGGGTCGGCATGCCGATCCCGAGGTTGACGATGTAGCCATCGCGGAGTTCGCGGGCGGCGCGCTGGGTAATTTGCTCACGGGTCAGAGGCATGGCTCAGGATAGCTGCGCCGTGCGCCGCGCTGGGCTGGACCATGGCGCTGCCGGTTTGGCGACGGCCTGACCGGCCCGTCCATAGACCCGTGGAATATGGGATTTGGGCTCGGGATGGGGAATCGGCAGGGCAGTAGGCCCTGGAGGAACTGCGTTGGTCCCGTAAGGTGGGCTGGAGGCGGTCGGAGACGTGATTACCGGCTTTACCTGAGGGCTGGGTCAAGATTTCAACGTCCCGCACAAGTCATAAGCCAAGCACTCTCAGGCCATTAAGAACTTTGGACGGACCGCACACGCCGAGAGGGTCGGGCACGAGCAGAGTTTCCTGGAACTCCCGGGGGCGGATGAGCGAATAGGCCGCTGCTTCTGTTCGCAAGGGAGAGACACATGGCAACGCTGGCATTCTTGATGGTGGTGGTGGGTATTTCGTTGATCGGTTTGGCGATCGCGTCGAGGCGTCGGTACTCGATGCTGTCGGCGATCTAACCTGAGCGCACAACTCGATGTGTATCCAACCGCACTCCTAACGGGGGTGCGGTCCTCGTTTTTGCACTGACAAGGGTTGAGCGGGCACCGCGCTGCGCTGAATTGGCTGCACGGTCGACGGCACCCGCTGTTGCGAGTTTTGGCGAGCCCGGGGAGGGGACTTCGGCGGCGCCGGGTTGGGAGCGCGTTCTGGCTGGATGAGCAGCATCAGACCCGGAAGATGGCGCCGAGCTTCTTGCCGAGCAGCACCGAGGCGCCGAAGAGGGTCACGGTGAGCAGGGCCATGGCCCAGACGCCCAGGGCGCTGGCGATGTAGAGGCCATCGCCGAGGCGCTCGGTGAACGAGAAGATCGCCTTGGTGATCGGGTAGTCCTTGGCCTGCTGGGCGAGCAGGAGCGAATCGGAGACTTCGAGCATCGAGAAGCTGAAGACCAGCAGGCCGCCGGCGATCAGGTTGGCCATGATGAGCGGGATGATGATCTTGCGGACGGCGACCAGGCGCGTCGCGCCATGGATGATCGCGGCTTCTTCGAGTTCTCCGGAGGTCTGCTCGAGGCCGGCGATCGTGGAGCGCACGATGTAGGGGAGTCGGCGGACCGAGTAGGCCACCACGAGGAAGAGGAAGGGCGCGGGCTCGGAGGCCATGATGGAGGCGATCCCGGAGAGGGGTCCGTCCTTGCCGAAGGGCCACTGGAGGCTCATGGCGACGTATCCGAAGGCCATGACCAGGCCGGGGACGGCGAGCGGGAGCATGCAGAGGGCATCGAGCAGGCCGCGACCCTTCACTTCGGTGCGCACGATGATGTAGGCGACCACGATGCCGACGACGATGTCGATGAGCATCGCGGCGGCGGCGAGCTTGAGGCTGTTGACGATGGCGCCGAAGGAATCGCCGGTGGTGAGTGCCTGGCGGTAGTGGTCACCGGTGAAGTGGGTGGGCAGGACGGTGCCGTACCACTGTCCGGGTGTGGTGAAGCTGGTGAGGATGACGCCCAGGTGCGGGAGCAGGGCGAGCAGGCCGACCAGCGCGAACGCGCCGGTCGCCGCGAATGCTCTCCAGCCCTCGAGAGTGGACTCTTCGCCCGCGCGCGAGGCCTTGGCGTACATCGCGTGGCCCTTGCGGTCAAAGACGACCTTGCCCAGGAAGTACATCAGCACCGCGCACGAGAGCATGACGACGGTGAGGGCGTAGGGGGCGGCGGAGGTCTGGACTTCCTTGAGGCCGTAGAAGATCTGGACCGGGGCGACCTGGGTGAAATCGAACATGAGCGGGGTGCCCAGTTCGGTGAAGCTCCAGATGAAGACGATGGTGGCGCCGGCGAACAGGCCGGGGCGGATGAGCGGGAGCGTGATGCGGAAGAACCGCCGCCACCAGCCGGCGCCCAGCGATTCGGCGGCCTCATCGAGGGCCGGGTCGAGGTTGGCCAGCGCGGCGGTGGCGTTGAGGAAGATGATGGGGTAGAGGGACAGGGCCTGGACGGCGATCACACCGAAGTACTTGGCCGAGCCGAGGATGTCCAGGTGAGTGCCGAGCAGAGCGTTGAGGGTGCCCGCGCGGCCGAGGATCGCCCGCACCCCGATCGCCCCGACGAAGGGGGGGAGGATCAGGGGAACGAGGATCATCGCGTTGAAAAAGCCCTTGCCGGGGAACTTGAACTGCGCGGCGAGCACGGCGAGCGGGAGGGCGATCAGGATTGCGAGGGTGGTGGTTCCCGCGGCGATCTTGAAGGAGTTGAGGAGCGAGGTGACGGCGGTGGGGTCCTGGAAGATGAGGGAGAGGTGCTGGAGGCTGAAGACCAGCTTGCCGTTGGGATCGACCGTGACAAACGCGCCCTGCACGGTGAGGTAGATGGGATAGAGGAGGAAGGCCGCGAGTAGAAGCAGGACCGCGACGCTGATCGCGTACTGGGGGATGAGGCGGTGGAGGCGGCGGGTTCGGACGGGGGGCATGAGGGCAGAGTGTACCGGTGGAGGGAAAGGGCGGCGGGCGGGGCGCGGGAGTGGTGGCGAGCCTGATGGAAGCTCGCCCGAGGTTGCCCTCGGGATCTCCGGTCCCGGCCTTGACAGGCCGGGTGCCTACCGCAGCTTCCACTCCAGCACGCCCGTCGACCAGCCTTCCTGGAGCTTGATCTCGACCTTGAGGCCCTCCGCGCGGATCGGTTTGAACTCGACGCGGCAGAACTTGTCCTTCTCGACGGGGTAGCCCGAGGGGGATTCGACCTCCTTCCACTGGTCGCCCTGCTTGTAGAGGATTCGCCAGGAAGTCGGGATGCGGCACTCGCCGCGGCCGGAGTCATCGAACCAGTAGACCTCCACCGAGCCGACCTTGCGGGGCTTCTCGAACTCGACCTGGGCCCACTCGGTGGTGCCCTTGTGGGGCCAGAAGGTCAGACGCGGGACGTCGTAGTCCCCCGAGTTCTTGGGGGTTGAGCCGTCGGCAATGTTGTCGGCGGTTTCATCGGAGTAGTGGAACGATGATGTGTAGGTGTGCGGGCCGGCGGTCCTGGTATCAAACATGCCCAGGCTCTCGGGGAGCCAGACGGTCATCGAAGACCGGCCGCGGTTGTCCCACGCGAAGTACGGGATCGCCGTGAATTCCACCGGTTTTCCCGTCGGCGCAGCGCGGTAGAGCGTGCCCTTCCAGGCGCCGGCGCTGCGGTCGGGGGCGAGCGCTCTGCCCTTGAGGATCTCGACGCCGGTGAGCAGGTCGGGCTTGAACTCGCTGGTGAGCAAAGCATCGGGCGGGAGGGCCATGGCGAGCACATCATCCTTGTTGTCGGGGCTCTCGAGGCAGTAGACCACCGGCCCGCGCTGGAGAGCGATCCGGCCGATGTCGGCCTGGACCTGCGGATTGGCCTGGACACGCTCGATGGACATGGGCAGGTTCAACTCGATGGTGTCGCCGGTGTGCCAGGTGGCACCCAGGCTGGCGTAGCCGTTGGTGATCTTCAGGTCGATGGGCTTGCCGTTCACGGTTGCCGAGGAGCCGCGGCACCAGCCGGGGATGCGGGCATACATCTCGACATTGATCGCCCCACCACCTCCACCACCTCCACCACCTCCACCACCACCACCACTCGCGGCCTTGCCCGCGCCGGCGGCGAGCGCCAACGTCACCTTGCCATCCCACGGGTAGTTGGTCTTCTGCTGGATGATCAGGCCCAGGTCGTCGAACTTGGCAGCACCGGAGTTGTACAGGTTCGCGTAGATCGCCGCGGGTCTGGAATGAGCCACATCCGCCGGCTTGGTCGAGTAGAACATCGTGCCGACGTTGGCGATCAGGCGGAGGATGTTGGGCGGGCAGCAGGCGCACTCGTACCAGTCGGGTCGCTGGTGGTTGCCGCGGGAGAGGAGAGGGTTGACGTAGAAGAAGTGGTCCCCCGAGAGCGAAATGCCCGAGAGGACGCCGTTGTAGAGGGCCCGCTCGGCAGCGTCGAAGTACTTGCCATCGGCGTGCAGGCGGCCGAGGCGTTCGTTCCACATCACCGAGGCGATCCCAGCGCAGGTCTCGGCGTAAGCGGAGTCGTTGGGGAGGTCGTAGGGGGTGGTGAAGCCCTCGTTGTGGCCGCTGGGGCCGATGCCGCCGGTGATGTAAGTCTTGCGCTGGGTCAGGTCGTACCAGAGATCATCGAGGGCCTGGAGGTAGCCCTCGTCCCCCGTGATCGCCGCCATATCCGTAACGGCGGAGAAGAAGTAGGCCGCGCGGACGGCGTGGCCGACGATGTGGTCCTGCTCGCGGATGGGCAGGTGGTCCTGTGAATACTCGCCGGAGGAACCGCGTCCCTCGGTGTGGCCGCGACCATCGATGAAGTAGCGGGCCAGGTCGAGGTACTTCTGCTGGCCATTCAAGCGCCAGAGCTTGATGAGGGCGATCTCGATCTCCTCGTGCCCGGGGACGGCGGCGCGCTTGCCGGGGCCGAACATCGCGTCGACGTGGTCGGCAAAGCGGATCCCGACATCGAGCAGGGTGCGGTCGCCGGTGGCCTGGAAATAGGCGATCCCCGCTTCGATGAGGTGGCCGCCGCAGTACATCTCGTGGTGGAAGACGATGTCCTTCCAGCGGTTCTGGGGTTCCTTGATGGTGTGGTAGGTGTTGATGTAGCCGTCGGGAAACTGGGCGGCGGCGATCTTCTTGATGAGGGCGTCGCAGTAGTCCCGGAGCTTCTTGTTGTCGGCGGTGTCGGCGCCCGTCGCGAGGAGATAGGCGGCGCCCTCGATGACCTTGTAGACATCCGAGTCGTTGAAGAGCAGGCCACGGCTGACGGCGGATTTGTCGCCGGCGATGAACTTGGCGGCCTGTTCGAAGTTGGCGATCCGGCCGGTCTTCTCGCACTGCTCGAAGTTGGCCCAGACGGTGCGGGCACGGTTGGTATCCTGGCGGGTCTTCCAGAAGCCGTCGGTGAGGGTGATGTTCTTGAGCGGGATCGCGTCGAGGGCGGGGAGGTTCACTGTCTGGGCCTCCGAAGCGGGCTGCGTGTGGGCATCGGCCGGGAAGCTGGCGGCCAGCGCGGCGGGACTGGCGAGGCCGACCGCGAGGGCCAAGGAGCCGGCGAGCAGGCCGTTGTGGTTGACCGGGAGGGCGGGGGTCCGCATCGGAAGCTCCTTGAAGCACGCGGTGAGGGGTGGTGGCCGAGAGGAGAGAAAGTCCGGGGGGCGGTTCGCGGGCGGGAAAAGGAAATGCGATCCCCGCGACGACACGGGGGTCCCGTGCGGGAATGATTCACCGTCCGACCGCTCCGGGCCGCATCTCGCGCCCGGCGGCGGCCTGTTTATGAACTGACCGGCCGACGTACGGAGCCGATCCATGCCGCTCAAGACCGTCTATACCGCCCAGATCGACAACCTGCAGATCCTCGACGAGAACGGGGTGTTCGACGAGAAGCTCGCCCCCGCGGGCAAGCCCGACCGTCTGCCCGACGACCAGGCGTTGGAGGCGTACAAGTTCATGGTCGTCTGCCGGCACATGGACGAGGTGGCCTTCAAGCTCCAGCGATCCGGCCGCATGGGAACGTACCCCCAGAACAAGGGACAGGAAGCCGCGGCCCTGGGCTCGGGGCTGGCCGCCAGGAAGGGCGCCGACTTCCTGTGCCCATGCTACCGGGAGAACGCGGCCCTGTGGTGGCACGGGCTGCCGATGCACTACATCCTGCTGCACTGGATGGGCGACGAGCGGGGCAACCAGATCCCCGAGGGCGTGCAGATGACACCCCTGTCGATCCCGATCGGCACGCAGATGCTCCACGCGACCGGGATCGCCTGGGCGTTCAAGCTCCGCAAGGAACCTCGGGTGGCGATCACGTACTTCGGTGACGGGGCGACCAGCGAGGGGGATTTCCACGAGGCGATGAACTTCGCGAGCACGCTGCAGGTGCCGTGCGTGTTCTTCTGCCAGAACAACCAATGGGCGATCAGCGTGCCGCGCGAGATGCAGATGAACTCCGAGACGGTCGCGCAGAAGGCGATCGCCTACGGGATGCCGACGATCCAGGTGGATGGCAACGACATCTTCGCGGTGTACAAGGCCAGCCGCGAGGCGATCGAGCGGGCCCGAGGGGGCGGGGGACCGAGCTTCATCGAGGCGGTAACCTACCGGCTGGGGGACCACACGACCGCCGACGATGCGCGGCGATACCGGGACCCGGCCGAGGTCGAGGCGTGGATTGCCAAGGACCCGATGATCCGGCTGCGGAAGTACCTGACGGCCAAGGGGCTGTGGGACGATGCCAAGCAGACCGAGCAGGAAGACAAGGCCAAGGTGATCGTTTCGGAGGTGGTCAAGACCGCCGAGGGCATCGCCAAGCCGACGACCGATGACATCTTTGATTACACGTTCGCGGGGCAGTTGCCGGCGGAACTGGAGAGGCAGAAGGCGACGATGCGGACGAGCAGTTTGGGGCAGAGTCCGGAGCAGGCGGGCCTGGGCAATTCCGTTCAGCACACCTGATCGCAGATCTACAAGGAGCAATACATGCCTCGCACGGACACGATGATCGAAAAAGGCCTCACCCTCGTCGACGCCATCAACGAGGCGCTCGCCCAGGAAATGGAGCGCGATGATCGCGTCGTCATCCTTGGTGAAGACGTCGGCGTCAACGGCGGCGTCTTCCGCGTGACCGATGGGCTCCAGAAGCGCTTCGGCGCCGATCGCGTCATCGATACCCCGCTCGCCGAGTCCGGCATCATGGGCACCGCGATCGGCCTGGCGATCGCCGGCATGCGGCCGGTCCCCGAGATCCAGTTCGAAGGGTTCCTCGGCCCGGCCTTCGACCAGCTCACCAACCACGCCGCCCGTTACCGCACGCGCTCGCGCGGGGCGATCACGATCCCGATGACGGTGCGGGTGCCGGTGGGCGGGGGCATCCACGCCCCGGAGCTGCACTCGGATTCGCCCGAGGCGATCTACGCGCACACGCCGGGGCTGAAGGTCGTCATGCCCTCGACGCCCTACGACGCCAAGGGGCTCCTGACCTCGGCCATCCGGGACCCCGACCCGGTCGTCTTCTTCGAGCCCAAGCGCGTCTACCGCTCCTTCCGGGAGCAGATCCCCGAGGAGGAGTACACGATCCCGATCGGGCAGGCCAAGATCGTGAGCGAGGGAACGGACTTGACGGTGATCTCGTGGGGGGCGAGCGTGTTTGAGTGCCTCGCAGCGTTGGACAAGCTCCCCGAGGATGTCAGCGTTGAGCTGATCGACCTGCGGACGGTCTATCCGCTGGATATGGATGCGATCATCCAGTCGGTGCAGAAAACGGGGCGGTGCGTGGTGGTGCATGAGGCCCCCAAGACCGCGGGGATGGGGGCCGAGATCTCGGCGATCATCCAGGAGCACTGCTTCCTGCACCTCAAGGCCCCGGTGCAGCGGGTCACCGGGTTCGACACCGTGATGCCGTACTACAAGCTGGAGCTTGAGTACCTTCCCGACAGCAAGCGGATCGCCGAGAGCGTCGTGCAGGCACTGGCGTATTGAGTTTCGCCGGCGAGTGTGCATGAGCGGCGGAGTGCTCGATGCCCGGCCGTGCTACGACGACGCCCGAGCCTGACCGTGCTCGCCGGGCCTGGAACTGTCGCTCCGAAGCGTCCTGAGAAGCGCTTCGGCCTTCTCGGGCTTGATGGTGCCCCAGGCGACGCCGTCGGCGATCTTCTGCTCGGTCTCGGTGCTGCCGGCCTGCAGGATGCGTGCGGCATCATCGGGGGAAATCGAACCTTCGGCGACGTACGCGGCCACGTCCCGTTTGGTCTGCTCTCGTGCTCGCGTATCTAGAACACGCCGGATGGAGTGAACGACCGCGAGCACGATGATCGTGCCGAAGATGATGGCCATCGCCATCAGGCCGCGTTCGTCGAGGGAAGCCAGCGTCAAGGGTGCGGACGCAGAGTTCAGGGCAAGCGTTGCGTCGGGCATGGGATTCCCCTCGGACAGGTACGCGAGTCCCGGCCCGCCTGGGAAACGGGCCCCGGAGACCTTATTCGGAGAAGATCGCCGGTGGTTTTGCCCGGCTCCGGCCGCCCATGAGGTGAGATGTCGGTTCTCCCGTCGACTGCCGCTCCGAATCGACCGATCGCGCCGTCGGGCGGTCGGGGTTTGTGAGCATCCGCCGGTCCTACACTCTGGCCCCTCGAAACGCCGGAGCCTTCTCTCATGCCGTCCAGCCAGCTCAGTTCCAGCCAGATCCGACAGGCCTTCATTGACTACTTCGTCAAGCAGCACTCCCACACGTTCGTGGCGAGTTCGCCCTCGGTCCCGCACGACGACCCCACCCTGCTGTTCACCAACGCGGGGATGAACCAGTTCAAGCCGATCTTCCTGGGCAAGGCCGACCCGCACTCGGAGATGGGCCGGCTCAAGCGCGCCGTCAACAGCCAGAAGTGCATCCGCGCTGGCGGCAAGCATAACGACCTGGAGGATGTGGGCAAGGACACCTACCACCACACCTTCTTCGAGATGCTGGGCAACTGGTCATTCGGGGACTACTTCAAGAAGGAGGCGATCGAGTGGTCGTGGGACCTGCTCACGCGCGTCTACGGCATCCCTAAGGACCGCCTCTACGCGACCTACTTCGGCGGCAACCTCGACCAGGGCCTCGAGCCCGACGAAGAGACCAAGCAGCTCTGGCTCAAGTTCCTTCCTCCCACGAGGGTCATCCCCGGGAACATGAAAGACAACTTCTGGGAGATGGGTGAGACCGGGCCGTGCGGGCCGTGCACCGAGATCCATGTGGATCGCATCGGCGGCCGCGATGCGGCCAAGATGGTCAACGCGGGGGATCCGGATGTCATCGAGATCTGGAACAACGTCTTCATCCAGTTCAACCGCGAGGAGGGTGGCAAGCTCCGCGGGTTGCCCGCCAAGCACGTGGACACGGGGATGGGGTTCGAGCGGCTGGTCTCGATCCTGCAGAACAAGCGCTCCAACTACGACACGGATGTGTTTGCGCCCCTGTTCGCGGCGATCCAGAAGGCCACCGGCTTTGCCCAGGCCTATTCGGGCAAGGTCGGTGCGGCGGATGCCGGCAACATCGACACGGCCTACCGCGTGATCGCCGACCACGTCCGCACGCTGACGATCGCGATCACCGACGGGGCGCTGCCGAGCAACGTCGGCCGCGGGTACGTCCTGCGGCGGATCCTGCGGCGAGCCGTGCGGTACGGGCGGCAGATGCTCGCGGCCAAGCCCGGCTTTTTCCACCAGCTCGTCCCGGCCGTCGTCGAGACCATGGGCGGGTTCTTCGGGGAACTGCGCAAGAACCCCGAGCACGTCATCGATGTCATCAAGGAGGAAGAAGAGAGCTTCGGGCGCACGCTCGATCGGGGGATCAGGCTGTTCGCCGAAGTCGCAGAATCGACGATCGCCGCCAGCGCCAAGACGATCTCCGGTCCCGATGTCTTCAAGCTCCACGACACCTACGGCTTCCCCCCCGACCTCACCGCCCTTATGGCCGAGGAACGCGGCCTGGCCGTCGACATGGCCGGCTACGAGGCCGAACGCAAGAAGGCCGAGGAGCTCTCCCGCTCGGGCGGCAAGGTCGCCGAAGAGAAGCCCCTGGCCCTGGATGCCGATGCGATCGCCCGCCTGCACCACCTGACCGTCCTGCCCACCAACGACTCGTTCAAGTTCGAGGCCAAGCCCCTCCGCGCCCACATCAAGGCGATCTGGGAAGGGGACCACTTCGAGGAATCCGCCCGCGGGGTTCTCTCCCACAAGCGCCCCGTGGGCGTCGTCACCGATCGCACGAACTTCTACGCCGAGATGGGCGGGCAGGTCTCCGACACCGGGCACATGGAAGTGCTCGCCGAGGCCCGATCGAGCGCCAAGGACAAGCACGACGGCGGCCGCTTCACGGTCGAGCACGCCGTCTCGTTCGGCGGGTACGTCCTGCACATCGGGTACGTGGAGAAGGGCGAGATCCGCGTCGGGGACACCGTCGCCCTCGAGGTCGATGAGCAGCGCCGCGTGGCGATCGCGGCGAACCACACCGGCACCCACCTGGTCAACTTCGCGCTGCGCAAGGTGCTGGGCGCCCACGTCGATCAGAAGGGGTCCGCGGTCGCGCCCGAGCGCTTCCGGTTCGACTTCGCGCACACCCAGCCCGTCAACCCCGAGCAACTCTCGCAGGTCGAGCGCATCGTCCGCGGGCAGATCGAGGCCGACCTGACGGTGTACGCCCAGCCCTCACCGCTCCTGCTGGCGCGATCGATCAACGGACTGCGCGCGGTCTTCGGCGAGCAGTACCCCGACCCGGTCCGCGTCGTCTCGATCGGCCAGCCCGTCGAGGACCTGCTCGACTCACCCAACAACGCCGCCTGGGGCGAGGTCTCCATCGAATTCTGCGGTGGAACCCACGTCGATTCGACGATGCGCCTGGCCGCCCTGGCCGTGCTGAGCGAAGAGGCGGTCGCCAAGGGCGTCCGACGCGTGGTCGCCGTCACCGGCGGTCCCGCCGTCGCCGCATACGCCGCGGCCGAGCAGCTCTCGGCCCGCGTGCTCGCCGCGACCCGCCTGCCCGACCAGGACCTCGCCGCCGAGCTGGCGGCGATCAACGCCGAGATCGAAAAGACGCCGCTGCCCTCCAGCCGCCGCGCGGACCTGCGGTCGCAGCTCGCCGGCCTCCAGGAGCGTGCCAAGGCCGCGGAAAAGAACGCCTCGAAGCTGCGCGAGCAGGCCGCGGCGCAGATGGCCCGCCAGATCGCCCAGTCGGCGCAGACCGCGGGGGATGAGTTCATCGTGACGACCATCGAGGTCGGGGACGATCGCAACGCGCTGCAGGCCGCCGTCAAGGCGGTGCGCGATGAGTGTGTCCGCTCGGCGGTCATGCTGTACTCGACCGACCCGGCCGGCAAGGTCACCGTGATGGCCTCGGTCCCCGACGGGCTGATCGCTCGCGGGCTCAAGGCCGGCGACTGGATCCGCGAGGCGTGCACCGTCATGGGCGGCAAGGGCGGCGGGAAGCCCGACAACGCCCAGGGCGGCGCCAGCGACTCAACCAAGCTCAAGCAGTCGATCGACCACGCGCGGCAGTTCGCGATGCGCACGGCCAGATAGAGCGGTCCGTGGTCGCGTGCGTGGTACCCTGACGCAGCAAAGGCCACGCACGATGCCCAAGCGGTCGAACAAGATCGAGAGCCCCGAATCGCAGATGGCCGGCCAGGCCAAGGCCTGGAGTATCGGCCTGAACTTCGCCTACGGCGTCGCGGGCTTCACCCTGATCGGCTGGGCCATCCAGAAGTGGGTGCTCCCCTCCGCCGCTCCTTGGCCTCTGCTTGCCGGTGTATTCCTTGGCATCGTCGGGGGCGGGTACCTGTTCATCAAGGAAGCCCTTGCCATGGGAAAGCGATAGGCCGGCATCAGGGTCGCACCTAGATAGTTTGTATACACTAACAATTCGCCGTGAACGGCGTAACTCCAAGCCTTCAGGCAAGTTAGTTCATCCCAAGAGTCCGCGAGGTCGTCGAGAATCCGCCTCTCGAACGGATCGGAAGGGCAAACGTCGCTCGGCGGCCCTTTTCCTCGCCGCCCGGGGGTCGCGCCCCTATCCTTCCGCCCCTTTGGACGGGTAACTCCGGTTCGGACGCTCGCGCTGGGTGGCCGGGCGGGTCGGAGTTCCTTCCAAGGAACGTGGTTCCTGCGCTTCTGATGCCAAGCCAGCCCGCCATGCCTCGGCCGCTCTCGGTACTCCCGCTCGCCGGGATGATGCTGGGTGCTGCGCTGATCGGCGCGGGGTGCGTGGCGCTGGTGGCAAATTCGCGCGGGGTCGCCACGGCCCCGGATGCGACCTGGGCCGCCGGGCTGGCGCTGGGGACGGTGCTCGCCGCCGCGGTCCCGGGGATCCGGCTGGTCGGCGTGGCGGCGCGGGGCGGGCCCAAGACCTTCGGGCTGCTGGTGGTCGCCGCGGGATCGATCCGGATCCTCTCTTCGCTGTTCGTGGCCCTGGCGGTGTACTTCATCGTTGCGCCCGAGGGCCGCACGTTCTGGTCGAGTTTCCTGGTGTGCGGGCTGGTGTGCCTGGTGGTGGAGACCGCCTGGGCGATGCTCGCCGCGCGTTCGATGACCCCGATCCGCGCGGCCGCGGGCGTCCCCGCCGGCCGTTCCTCCGAATCCAACGGAGCCGTTTCATGATGGACACGATCTTCACGCTCGCGGCGACCAACCCGGTCGATCACGTCGTCAACCAGCCCTACTGGATCGGCGATCTGTTCGGCATGAAGGGCGTGTGGCTGTGGTCCGCCCACGTCGGCAACCTGGTGCTCGCGGGGCTGCTCACGGTGCTGGTGCTGGGGTACGCGGCGAGCAAGATCGCCACCGGGCCCGCGTCGCAGGGGACCGACCGCTACGTGACCAAGGGCTCGCTGGCCCACATGATCGAGGTGATCATCACCTACATCCAGGTGACATCGATCAAGCCGCTGCTGGGGGACCGAACGGCGCGGTTCATGCCGTTCCTGATGTCGGTGTTCTTCTTCATCCTGTTCAACAACCTGCTGGGCCTCATGCCGATCGTGGACGCAACGCACCTGGTCGACCATCTCATGGGGCGCCACGCGTTCACGGGGCTGGTGGGCGCCACCGCGACCCAGAACCTGTTCGTCACGGCGGCCCTGGCCCTGGTCGCGGCCGTGGTGATCAACGTCGCCGGCATCATGAACCTGGGCTTGGGGGACTACCTCAAGCACCTGACGGCGGGGACCAAGTTCCCGATCTCGCTGCTGCTGGTCCCCATCGAGATCGTCGGGACGGTCATCAAGCCCGTGGCGCTGGCCCTGCGTCTGTTCGCGAACATGACCGCCGGGCACATCCTGCTGGCGGTGCTGTTCATGTTCGCGGTCTCGGGCCTGTCGCTGCTGAGCCAGTGGACGGCGGGCGGGGTGGTGCTGGGCGGGGCGATCTCGCTGGTCTCCTGCCTGGCGGCGATCGCGATCTACTTCCTCGAGTTGTTCGTGGCCTTCCTTCAGGCCTTCGTGTTCATGTTCCTGACCACCGTGTTCATTTCTCTTCTTTCTCACCATGGTGAGCACGAGCACCACGGTGAACACGATCACGAGCACGCCCCGGCCCATGCGCATTGAGCCGCGTGCGTGAATAACGGATCGCGCCGGCCCTGCACGCAGCGGCCGGCACCTGGACCCCCGTGCACCGTTCGAGACAGAAAGGGATTCGCATGAAGATCTCCACACTGCTGACCACGGCCGCTCTCGTCGCCGCCGCGGTCGCCGCCCCGGCACTGGCCGCCGACGTCGATCCGACCAAAGTGTCGGGCGCGACCAACACCATGGGCGGCGTCACCATCGGCCAGGGCCTCGCGGCGGTCGGCGCCGGCCTCGCCGTCATCGGCGGCGGCCTGGGCATCGGCCTGGTCGGCCGCGGCGCCGTCGAGGCGACCGCCCGTCAGCCCGAGATGGCCGGCGACATCAACACCAAGATGATCCTGGCCGCGGCCCTGATCGAAGGCGCCGCGCTGTTTGCCGTCGTCGTCGGGCTGCTGGTCGGTTTCATCAAGTAAGCCCACGCATCGATCCAAACCACGGGGCGCTTCGCCGTGCCCCGTGGTCTTTTCGACCGTTCGAGTCTGTACCCAGGTTCGCCTCAGTCGGGACGGAGATCCGGAAATGACCAGACTGCTCGCCAGCACCCTCTTCCGCCGCCTCACCGCCGCCTCCGCGGTCCTGCTCACCTCCACGATCGCGTTGGCCCAGGAGCACGCGGCCGAGGCCGCCGAGCACGCGCCCAAGGCCGGAGTGCTCCCCAAGCTCGAAGAGGGCATCGTCCCCATGATTGTCTCGCTGGTGGTGTTCGCCGCCGTGCTGGCGATCATCTCCACCACCGTCTGGCCGAAGATCACCCAGGGCCTGTCGGAGCGCGAGGCCAAGATCCGTGACGAGATCGAATCGGCCGAGATGGCCCGCAAGCAGGCCAAAGAGGCCCTGGACAACTACAACAAGTCCCTCGAGCAGGCCCGCGCCGAGGCCCAGAAGATGCTCGAGCAGACCCGCGCTCAGCAGACCCAGCTCGCCGCCGAGCTCAAGGCCAAGGCCGACGTCGAGCTCGGACAGCTCCGCGAGCGCGCGATGAAAGACATCGACACCGCCAAGCGCGCCGCGATCGCCGAGATCTATACCGAGGCGACCAGCCTCGCCTCCGCGGTCGCCGCCAAGATCCTCCGCCGCGAGGTCCGCCCCGAGGACCAGAAGACCCTGGTCGAGGAATCCGTGCGGGCGTTCCAGGCGGCCAAGAACTGAACGGCTGGCCGCTGGCACCGCCCACCAGCGGCTTGCCCTTTGCGATTTGATGTTTGCTTTTTCTAGTCCTCCTTCGGCATCTACTCCCGGCCTCCCGCCGCCCGCGACCTCTGGAGTTCTCACGATGCTCAACTCCGCGACCGACGCAGTTTCCACCGTCTACGCCCGCAGCCTCTTCGCGCTCGCCGAGTCCGGTGGCGGCCGGCAGGTCATCGAGGACACACTCGGTGAACTCGAGGAGATCCTCGAGCTGGCCCGGCAGGACAGACGCTTCGGCGAATTCCTGTCGTCCCGGATCATCTCGGGTACGCGTCGCGCCGGCTCCCTGGACAAGACTCTCAAGGGCCGCGTCAGCGACCTGACGTACCGATTCCTCCAGGTGCTCAACGACAAGCAGCGGCTCGGCCACCTGCCCTCGATCGTGTCGGCGTACGACCGGCTCGTGCAGCAGCACTTCGGCCGCGTCGAGGTCGATGTCTTCACCGCCGACCCGCTCAGCCCCGACGACCTGCGGTCGGTGCAGTCGCGGCTCGCGGCCTCCCTGGGCAAGGAAGTGATCGCCCACCCGTACACGGACGCGACCATGATCGGCGGCGTGAAGTTCCGCATCGGGGACCAGCTCGTGGACGCCTCGCTGGCGACCCAGCTCCGCAAGCTCAAGGACCAGTTCGGCAATTCCGGCACGGCGGCGATCCGGGCGAAGTTCGACCGGATCGTGGATGAGAAGAACTGAGCGCTGCGGGCCGCCCCCGGCCACACGTCATCCCAACGCAATTCCACGCGCACCGGCCGCGACCCGATCTTGAAACACGTTCGGGTGTCTTCTGCCCATCCTGACCGCATTCCCTCGCTTGACTCCCGCACGTTCGGGAGCATGTCAGCCACACCTACCAGTTCCCTGCCAGGCCGTTCCGCACCATCTCTTCCCGGCTATGGTGATCGGTCTGTCCCATTCGCACTCCCCGCGGCTTGCCCGCGGATAGAACTGGATGACAACACATGGCAAAGAAGACGATCGCCACCACCGACGTGACCGGGAAAAAGGTCCTCATCCGCGTCGACTTCAACGTGCCCATCGAGAACGGCATCATCGAGGATGATCGCCGCATCCGTGCAGCGCTCCCCACCATCAAGAACGTGATTGATCGCGGCGGCCGTGCAATCCTCTGCTCGCACCTGGGCCGCCCCGAGGGCAAGGGCTACGAGGCCGACTCGTCGCTCGCCCCGTGCGCCAAGCGGCTCTCCGAGCTGCTCTCCAAGCCCGTGGGCTTCCCCACCACCGACTGCACCACCGCCGGGGCGGCCGTCGCCGCGATGAAGAACGGCGAGGTGATCCTGCTCGAGAACCTGCGCCACCACAAGGGCGAGAAGAAAGGCGATCCGGCGTTTGCCGCCAAGCTCGCCGCCTACGCCGAGGTGTACGTCAACGATGCCTTCGGCACCTGCCACCGCCCCGATGCCTCGATGGTCGCCGTTCCCAAGGCGATCAACGGCCCCAAGGTCTCGGGCTTCCTGGTCGAGAAGGAGATCAAGTATTTGTCCGAGGCGCTCGCCAAGCCCAACAAGCCGTTTGTGGTTGTGCTCGGCGGTGCGAAGGTCTCGGACAAGATGGCGGCGATCGAACACCTTTTGCCCAAATGCTCGGCGATCCTCGTCGGCGGGGCGATGGCGTACACGTTCCTCAAGGCCCAGGGCAAGAAGGTGGGCTCGAGCAAGGTCGAGGAGGACCGGCTCGCCGATGCCAAGCGCACGATCGACCTGGCCGCGAGCCTGAAGGCCGAACTGCTCCTGCCCACCGACCACCTGTGCGCCACCGCGTTCGAGGAGAACGCCAAGGATGTGCAGACGTTCGAGGGCGACATCAAGGATGGGTACATGGGCCTGGACATCGGGCCCAAGACACAGGCAACCTACGCCAAGGTGCTCTCGGGCGCCAAGACGATCGTCTGGAACGGCCCGATGGGTGTCTTCGAGTGGCCGAGGTTCGCCGGCGGCACCAAGGCGGTCGCGGTGGCGATGGTGACCGCCACCAAGGCCGGCGCGGTGAGCATCGTCGGCGGCGGCGATTCGGCCGCGGCGGTGGAGAAGTTCGATCTGGCCGAGAAGTTCTCGCACGTCTCCACGGGCGGGGGGGCCTCGTTGGAGATGCTCGAGGGCAAGGCGTTCGAGAGCGTGGCGGTACTGGATAACGCGTAAGAGATCGCTCCGGAAAGCTACCCAACTCGTGGCACAGGCGTCCCGCCTGTGTCTATATCCTCTACGGCTCTGTCTTGCCGCAAGCGATCATCGCCTGCGCCGGCATGCGGCCAGGGCGGTGATCGCCAGCGCTGCCGGCACACCCGGGGCCGGGATCGGCACGATCTGGATGCCGTTGAGGACCGAGACCGGGCTTCTGTCATTCTGGCCAAGGCTCTCGAGGCGAAAAACCAGGAGCCCGCCCGTCGAAGTTACATTGAAATTGACCTTGGCGTAGGTGACACCTTGCGCTTGGCCACCCCAGATGTTGTTGAAGTCGGTTTCGACTGTCTGGAAGAATCCAGTCGTGTATTCCACAAGCGTTATGCGGCTCTTAGTTGGGTTGGGGCTACCTGGGCCTGACCATGCGTAGATCCACGCCGTGTATCCGCCCGGCGCCAGATTCGAAACCGCCACGAGTGAGAGCCCATTGCGATCACCCGCCATAAGCGAGTCCATCAGTTCCCTGTCGCCCGGAGCTGCACCATCTGCCGTCGTAGTCGTGAGGAATCCCGAAAGGCCCAACTGACATGCCGTAGGTTGCCCGGATGTGTCGCTCAGTGCTTTGTCAGCGGCATCCCCGAGGTTCCAAAGACCCGTCTGCTCTGCGGCAGCGCCGAAACTCTCGCTTGGTGTTGGCGAGCCGGCAGGCCCGATGTCGAGATTGAGCGCCTGAGCCATCGCCGGCGTCGCAACCCCGCCCACCGACAGACCGATCAAGATACGCGGGAGGCTGCCCATGAGCCCAAAGGTACCTCACGGGGACCGGATCGCCAGCAAAGCCCGCCCCGGGCACACATAGCCGGCCGGCGGGCGCCGGTGTCGATCCCCGGGCGATCCAGTACCATAGACCCGCGGCCCGCGGCAACTCTGCGAGCCCGTGGAGGGATCTCATGTCAACCAAGATCGTGATCGTGGCGATCGTGGCCCTGCTGGGCGCGGCGGTTGCCTACCAGTCCTTCAACAAGCCCACCAAACCCGCCAAGGTGGTCAACTTGGACCCGCCCGTCGGGGCGAACATGCTCCCCAAGGATGTCTCGGCCCTCATGATGATGTCGGATGTCGCCGCCGCCAAAAAGCAAAAACGCGATGCGGTCGCCGCCCAGTACGTGGATTTCCGGATCTCCGACCCCGGCTGGGAAGGGCCGGTTGAGGCGGCCGAGAAGAGCTCCGGAGGCGTGACGGCGAGCATGTACATGGTCACCAACGGCATCATGGGCGGCGGCTACTACATCATCGCCACGTTCCCCGGCGAAATCCGCGAGATCGGCAAGGATGATGTCCTGCGCTTCACCGGTCGCATAGACCGCTTCGAGTGCATCGCGCCCAGCTCGATCAACCCGCTGCCCATGAACCGGATCTACGTGGACCATGGGAAGCTGCTGGATCATCGGAAGCGATAGAGAAAGCGAGTGAGGGGGAAGCGAGTGAGCGAGGAAGGGGGAATGGCGCTGGATCGCTCGTAGAATCTGGCGTGTCCCGCTCTGCTCCCACCTCCCGCGTGATTGTCCTGCTCTCCGGCGGCCTCGACAGCGCCACGGTGCTGGCGATCGCCCGATCGCAGGGCCGCGAGTGCTGGACCCTCTCCTTCGACTACGGCCAGCGCCACCGCCACGAGCTCGCCGCCGCAGCCCGGCTCGCCGCCGTTCTGGGCTCGGCCCGCCACACCGTCATGCCCCTGGACCTGCGGATCTTCGGCGGCTCAGCCCTCACCGCCGATATCCAGGTCCCCAAGGACCGGGATGACACGGCGATGGGGGCGGGGATCCCCGTGACCTACGTCCCGGCCCGCAACCTGGTCTTCCTCTCGCTCGCCGCAGCGCTCGCCGAGGTTGCCGATGCCCGCGAGATCCACATCGGTGTCAACGCGATCGACTACTCGGGCTACCCCGACTGCCGGCCGGAGTTCATCGCCGCGATGGAGCGGACGATCAACCTGGCGACCAACGCGGGAGTTGAGCATGCCACGGGCGAGCCTTGGCTGCGGATCTGCTCGCCCCTGATCAGCCTCACCAAGGCCCAGATCATCGAACGGGGAACCGGGCTGGGCGTCGACTATTCGCTGACCCATTCCTGCTACGACCCGGTGATGGATCCCGGCTCACCCGGAGGTCCACCCCTTGCCTGCGGCCGCTGCGACAGTTGCATCCTCCGCGCCAGGGGCTTTGCCGAGGCCGGTATCCCGGACCCGACGCGCTACGATTCCAGGGCCGGGCCCCGCTCGTAGTTTCCGCGGACCGTCCCGCACGGAAGCCCGGCGGCCGCGAGCGCTGACTTCGGTGATCGTTCGCGCCGGTTGTACGGTTCCAGGACCGTGGCTTGCCGATGAAAGCTATTGTCGACCGCCCCGAACAAGCGTTCGGGAGATCCCGGGAGCAAGCATGATGCGCACCAGCAATCCCGCCCTCAACGCCAACGCCTTTGAAGTCCCGGGCTGGGACCAGCTCGATCGGACGGCCCGGCCGCAGGCGATGACGATCCAGGGCACGGTCAACGCGGCGTTCATCCTCATCACGCTGACCATGGCTTCGGCCCTGGGCGGCTGGTACCTGATCCAGAACCACATCCTCTCCCCGGTGGCGGTGCTGCTGCCGGGGGTGCTGGGCGGGCTGGTCGTGGGCATCGTCATCTTCGCCGCGCCGCGCACCGCGCCGTTCCTGACGCCTGTCTACGCGATCGTGGAGGGGGCGTTCCTCGGGGGCCTCTCGCTCCTGGTGCAGACGCGGCTTGAGCAGAAGCTCGGAGCGGTGGGGTCGGGCATCGTCTTTCAGGCCGTCATGCTCACGTTCGGCATCTTCGTGGCGCTGCTGCTCGCGTACAAGTTCAAGCTGGTGCGCATCGGCCAGACGATGCGCAACTGCATCCTGGCCGCCACCGGCGGGATCGGGATCCTCTACCTGGTCAGCATGCTCCTGAGCATGACCGGCATCGGCGGCATCGGGTTCATCCACAGTTCCAGCCCGCTGGGGATCGCTTTCACGGCGGCGGTCGTCGTGCTCGCCTCCTTGAACCTCGTCATGGACTTTCAATTCGTCCAGTCCGCCGCCGAGCGCGGCAGCCCCAAGTACATGGAGTGGTACGCCGCGTTCGGCGTGCTCACGACGCTGGTCTGGCTGTACATCGAGGTCCTGCGGCTGCTCAGCAAGATCGCCAGCCGCCGCTGAACCGTAAGGCACTAAATCAAGACACCAGCAGCTCCGGTTCAAGCCGTGCGCGTGCCGTGGAATCCTCTCGACTCCGCGGCACAATCGAGTATGCTGGGGCCTCGCGCGGGACCCGCAAGAACCGGGGGCCGGTGGGAGGAACAGGAGAGATGTCCATGGAATCGAGAGCTTCTCGGACCTTGCTCGCGGCGGCGATCCTGGCATCCTCGGCGAGCTTTGCCCTGGCTGATGATGTTGCCGTGGTCAACCTGACGGGCGTGCAGCTCAAGAACGCGACCAACCAGTCGCGCTCGAGCAGCCCCGACGCGATCGATCCGCATTTCGGGTACGAGTACCACATCACGGGCAAGGCCAAGGGAAGCGGGGTGCTGCTGGGCACCCTGTTCCCCAATCCGACCGATCTGGGGGTGATCCTCGATACGCTCTCGCCCGGCTCCTCGGCCCTGCTGAACGGCACGGCGTGCAACGCGGCGGGCACGCACCCGTTCCAGGCGACCGACGTCACGGTGAGCGGAACACAGGTCATCCTGGGGATCACGGTGACGTTCTCGGCGACCATCTCGGTGGGGATCGACGCATCGAACTTTGCCTATTTCAACATGACCAACGTGGTGCTGTCCCCCTCCTCGCTGGTGGGGAGCATGACGATGACGGAGGGAACGGCGACGGTGATCGGGGTCTGCACGACCGACTTCGATCATTCGGGGTTCGTCGACACGGACGACTTTGATGCGTTCATCCACGCGTTCGAGCTCGGGGATGCCTCCGCGGACATGGACTGCACCGGGTTCGTCGATACGGATGACTTCGACACGTTCGTTGTTCGGTTCGAGGCAGGGTGCTGAACCGCGTGCGTGTTCGGGGTATCCCCGGCAAGAGCCCCGAGAACCCCGCAGCTCGGGGCGGAACCGCCCCTTTTCTGCACACAGATTGAACGAACGCGTTCCTCCGGGCGCACACAACTCGGCTACGCTTTGCCCTTCATCGCTCGGCTCTGGGGCCTTTGAAGGGATATCGGCGAGTCGCTCGGCGGGGGTGATGCGTCCGCGTCCTCCCCTGGGAGCGCTGTCCAGGGATCCGAGAGAGTTCCATTCTGCGGAGAGTCCGATGATGAACAAGTCGATTCGTTGTGGTATCGCCGCCGCCGCGCTTGGCCTGGTGGCCGGTGCTTCTCAAGCCCAGCTCCGCGTAGTGACCTGGAACATCAGCTTCTACGGCGGCGGCCGCGAGAGCGATTTCAAGACCGCGGTGTACAGCTCGTTCGAGGGCCGTTCGATGAGCCCCGACGTGATGATGGTCCAGGAGGTCGAGTCCGAGACCGCCGCCGCCAACCTGCTCACGTACCTCAACACGGCCCCGGGGAGCCCCGGCGATTGGTCGCGGTTCACGTTCGTCAACGGCCCCGACAGCGACACGATCGTGCTCTTCCGCACGTCCAAGGTGCACCCGGTCAATCCGCCGGCGCAGGGGGACCCCGACGGCTTCTCCGATCCGGTCACGATCATCCCCGGCGGCAATCCCAGCGGAGCGCCCCGCGATGTGCGCCGCTACGACATCCAGCTCCAGGGCTACAACGCCCCGTCGAGCGTGATCGCTCTCTACCCCGTTCACATGAAGTCGGGGACGGCGTCCGCGGACCAGAGCCGCCGGCTCGACGAGGCGACCAAGATCCGCACGAACATGTCGGCACTCACCCCGGGATGGAATTTCCTCATCGGGGGCGACTTCAACATCCAATCCTCCACGCAGGCGGCGTACGTGCAGATGACCGCCCTCCCCACCGCGGGCCGCCTGTTCGATCCGATCAGCACGCCCGGCTCGTGGAACAACAGCGGCGCCTTCCACTTCGTCCACACGCAGGACCCCGCCGGGGCCGGCGGCATGGACGATCGCCACGACCAGATCCTCCTCTCGAGCGGCCTGGTCGACGGTGGCGGCTTGGACTACATCGGAGCGTTCGGCACCCCGTACAGCACGACCACATGGAACGACACCAACCACTCCTACCGCTCCTGGGGTAACGATGGCACGAGCTTCAACCTCGCCCTCACGGTCGCGGGAAACCAGATGGTCGGCCCCACGATCGCCCAGGCCTTGATCGACATCTGCGTGGGCGCCGGCCACCTCCCGGTCTTCCTGGACCTGCGCGTTCCCGCCAAGGTAACCTCGCAGACCACCCTGGAATTCGGAGACTCCTACGTCGGCGATCCCGACGTGGTCCGCGCCCTGGACGTCTCCAACGCCGGGAACACTTCGGTCTGGAACGCCGCGGGGATCGCATCGCTCTCGTACTCGCTCACGGCCCCCGCCGGATTCACGGCCCCGGGCGGCACGTTCTCAGACCCCGCGGGCGGCGGGGGCAACGCCCACCAGATCGCGCTGCCCACCACCGACCCGGGAGACTTCCTGGGAACGCTGACGATCGCGTCGAACGACCCCGACCAGCCCTCAAGGCTGGTGACGCTCACGGGCCGCGTCTGGTGCCGCGCGGACTTCGACCGCTCGGGGTTTGTGGACATCGAGGACTACGATGCGTTCGTGATGGCCTTCGAAGCCGGCACGGACGACGCGGACTTCGACGGCTCGGGATTCGTCGATGTCGAAGACTTCTTCGCGTTCGTGTTCCAGTTCCAGGGCGGCTGCTGATCCCGGCATGACGACGCAACAACCTTCCGCGCGGATGGTTGAGGTCTGGTGGATCCGCCACGGCGAGAGCATCCGCAACGCCGGGTTCTCCACCGACGACACCTACAGCGCGCCGCTGACGGACCTCGGGCACGCCCAGGCCCGCCGCGCGGCCCAGTCGCTCCCCGGCAAGCCGGACCTGCTTGTCTCGTCTTCATTCCTGCGCGCACGACAGACTTCCGATCCGGCGATCGCCCGCTTCGCGGACGCTCGCCTGAAGGTCTGGCCCGTCCACGAGTACCACTTCCTGTGCGACCACCAGACCCGCGGGACCAACCGGGTCCAGCGCGAGCCGATGGTGCTGGAGTACTGGCGTCGCTGCGATCCGCACCACGTGCACGGTGTGGGCGCCGAGTCGTTCGCCGGCTTCATGGGGCGGGTCGACGACTCGATCAGGAGGCTTCGATCCGAACGGGGGCCCTGGATCGTCGTGTACTCACACCAGCACTTCATCCTCGGGGTCCTCTTCCGCCTTGCCTGTCCGGCACGGGAACCCGACGCCGTGCTCATGGCCGAGTTCCGCGACTGGCTGCTCGCGCGCGACCTCCCCAACGCCGGGCTCGTGCAGACCGATCTGGCGGCAAGCGGGCCGGCGGATGCCGCTCCGGGTGAGTCGGGTATCGACCAGATCGGCCCCGTCCTGCCGCTGAACCTCGACCACGGGTGGCGGTGAGCCGCGCACGGCGTTGCCCGCTCGGGAGGCGGCACCCCGCCTGGATTCGGTGCTTCTGCCTACGATCGCGGCGATGAACCAGCCGGGGCCATCGATGATCGCCAGGATGCTCAGGAAGATCGTGAAACAACCCGGCACGCACGCCGGGGAGGTTTCGACCGCCGCCTCCTGCTCACTCGCCAATCTGAACGAGAACCGCGAGGTCTGGCGCGAGTCCCCTTACTACGAAGACGCCGAGCGGTTCATGCGGGCGCAGTGGGATGTCCACATCTGGCCGCTCATCCGCGATGCGGACTTTGCAGGCGTCCTGGACCTGGCCGCCGGCTGCGGGCGCAACAGTGAGCTGCTCAAGGAGATCGCCGGCCAGCTCTGGATTGTCGACATCAACCAGACCAACATCGATCGCTGCAAGGCCCGGTTCGCCGGCCACGCCGGCCCCTGTCTCATCCACTACGCCGTCAACGACGGCGTCTCGCTCCCGATGGTCCCGACCCGGAGCCTCTCGTTTGTCTACAGCTTCGATGCGATGGTGCACTTTGACCCGGGGATCATCCGCCAGTACGTCGCCGAGTTCGCCCGCATCATGAAGCCCGGCGCGACCGGATTCTGTCATCACTCCAACTACGGCGCCTGGGCCCCGGATCCCTCGAGCCACTGGCAGCACAACCCCCACTGGCGCAGCCACATGACCGCCGGGCTCTTCGAGAGCTTCTGCCGCGAGTCGAATCTCGAACTCACTCGCCAGGTGATTCACTCCTGGGGCGAAACCAAGGACCTGGACTGCTTCTCGTGCTTCCGCAAGCCCGCGTGATGGAACTCAGTGCGGGCGGGCCGCAGCGCCGGCCCTGCCCGGACGCCACACCCACGTTATCGCTACGAACGCCGCCGCGACGATGCCCATCATCGCGGCGATCCTCCAGGGGTACGGACCCAGCGCATCGATGATCGTCGGCGCCTGAGGCTTGCTCGGGCCGACGTACCCGTAGTTGAACCCGGTCGCAACATCCAACGCGATCATCGAGAGCGTGTAGCACGTGGTCACCGCGATCGCCAGGCGCAGGTCTTTCCAGCCGGGCCGATACCCGCGCGCAACCATGTCGTAGATCGCCGAGCCCACGATGTGCGTGTGCCCCAGCCAGAACCACCAGAACCTCGTGTGAGCGATCCCCTGGTCGACCGTGGGCGTGAAGAACGCCTGGGTCGAGAGACCTATGCCCCAGTAGTACAGCAGGGTCCGCGCCCAGCGTCTCTCGGTGAGCAGCGCGATCGCGGCGATCCACGGGGCGATGTCGCAGAACTGCAGGGGCAGGCTCCTCTCCCAGCTGAAGTTGGGCGGCAGGAAGTACCAGATCACCTCGACGCCCTGGCGCGCCAGGATCATCCCGCCCAGGAACGCCCCCAGCGTCAGCTCCCGGTCCGTCCCGCGCCACCTCCGGCCCAGCAACGACGCCGCCAGCGACAGGCCCAGCATCAGGCCGGCCGTCAGCGCATGCATCCACGTGAAGGGCCGGAACTCGTTGAAGACATCCAGCCCCGGCGTCGCCGCGCCCGACGCGAGGGTCCCCCGGACCAGCACGGGGATCATGGCACGGGCGCCCCGGACTGGACGCCGGCCGACGAGGATTCGTGCCGAAGCTGCCCGCACGCCGCCGCGATATCCCGCCCGCGGCTGGCGCGGATGTGCACGTTGATGTGGCGAGCCCGCAGCATCCTCTGGAACTCCAGCACGTCCTCGGTCTTCGGACGCCCGAAGGGCACCCCCGAGACCTCGTTGTAGCGGATCAGATTGATGTTCGCCCGCAGCGTCCGGGCGATCTGCGCCAGTTCCGCCGCGTGCTCCGGACGGTCGTTGATGCCGCGCAGCAGCGTGTACTCCAGCGTGATCTCCCGGCCGGTCTTCTCGAACCATTCCCGGCACGCCGAGAGGAGTTCCTCGATAGTCGTATAGCTCGCCCACGGGATGAGCGAGCGGCGGATCTGGTCGTTGGGGGCGTGCAGGGAGAGCGCCAGCGTCACCGGCAGGTCCAGCTGCTCGGAGAGCTTGCGGATCGCCTGCGGCAACCCCACCGTGGAGATCGTGATCTTGCGCGCCGAGATCCCCAAGGCCCACAGCGACGACATCGTCCGCACGGCTTTCACCACGCTGGCCAGATTCGCCAGCGGCTCTCCCATGCCCATGAACACCACGTTGCTGATCCGGCCCACCCCCTCCAGCCTTCCCAGTCGCCAGACCTGTTCGACAATCCGGCCCGCCGACAGGTTGGCATCAAGTCCGCCGAGCCCCGATGCGCAGAACTTGCACCCGACAGGGCAGCCCACCTGGGAGCTGATGCACGCCGTCCGCCGGTCCTCGCTGGGGATCATGACGCACTCGGTCTGCCGCGCCGGGTCCATCGGCTCCCCGCCCGGCCCATCCTGCACGGGGGCGTTGTTGAGGACCGTCAAAGCCCGGCGCTGGGGCCCCTCGGGATCGATCCGGGCGTCTTCATCGATCTCGACCGCGGGCGCGCGTGATCCATCGCCCTCCGGACGCTCGGCGCTCTGCCCGGCCGCTCGCGCAAGCGTCCCTTCGAGCGGATCGCGGACCGGCGGGCTCGGCGATCCATCGGCCCATTGCACCAGCAGCTTCTGAGTGCCGTCGGTGGCCCGCTGGTGCCGGACCACCCGCCCCGACAGGAACGTGAACGACTCCCCGAGAACCCTGCGATCCACCTTGGAGAGGTTGGACATCTCTTCGGTGTCGATTATGCCCTTCTGGTAGACCCACTCGAGGATCTGGGCGGCCCGGTACCTGGGCCAGTTCTTCCGCTGGCACCAGGCCTCCATCGTCTCGGGGGTCTGCTCGAAGATGTGGTTCTCGGGGTGGTTCATCCGCGGGGCATTGTTCACCGCTCCGGCGGCCCGTGCGCGGGACCCCCGTCCGACGCCGTCAGCCCGACGTCGGAGCGGTCGCGGTGATCGCCGACCGCAGCGCCGGCCACGCGGCGTTGTGCCGCGCCCGGGCGTCGGCGTAGCCGGCCGCGTCCTTCCCGGGCGATCGCCGCTCGGTCTGGTGGATCGTCGCGCCCGTGGCCTCCTCAACGCTCTTCCACACACCCGCGCCCACGCCGGCAAGCAGGGCGGCGCCCAGCGCCGGCCCCTCCTCGGTGTTGGTCGTCACGACCTCCTGGCCGTAGACATCGGCCTGCATCTGCCTCCACAGCTCGCTCTTGGCCCCGCCACCGCCCAGACGCACGGTCGAGACGGTGATGCCGATCGACCGCATCAGGTCCAGGATCTGCGCCATCGAGAACGTCACGCCCTCGATCACCGACCGCACGACGTGGGCCCGTGTGTGCCTGGCCGTCAGGCCGACCCAGCCGCCCCGCGCGGCGGGCTCGGGGTACGGGCACCGCTCCCCGGTGAGGTACGGCAGGAACACCAGCCCCTCGCACCCCGGCTCGACCGTCCCGGCCTCCCGGATGAGATCGTCGAACGACGCTCTCGGGAACAACTGGTCCCTCACCCACTGGAGCGATCCGGCCGCCGAGAGCATCGCGCCGGTCACGCACCATCCGTGCCGATCGCAGTCCGTCCCGGTCGCGGCGCACATCGTGTGCAGCCTGCCCGCGGGGCTGCCGTCGGTCGGCAGGTCCTTCTTGGGCCGGTCGCAGTGCGCGTACATCACGCCGCTGGTCCCCAGCGTCGCGAGCACCATGCCCGGTGTTACGATCCCCGCGCCGACCGCGCCCGCCTGGTTGTCGCCCGCGCCCCCCACCACCACCGTCCCTTCCTTCAGCCCGGTCTGCTGCGCGGCCCAGCCGCTGATCCGGCCCGTCACCGCCGCGGACTCAAACGCCCTCGGGAAGAGCGAACTGTCCATCCCCAGCCGCTGCATGACCTCCACGCTCCAGGCCCGCTCATCGACGTTGAACACAAGCGTGCCGGAAGCGTCGCCCACGTCGGTCGCCACCTCTCCCGTGAGCTTGAGCCGGATGAAGTCCTTGGGCATCACCACGTGCGCTACCCGCGCCCAAGTCTGGGGCTCGTGCCCGCGCACCCAGAGCAGTTTCGGCAGCGTGAACCCCGTCAGCGCGGCATTGCCGACGTATTCCACCAGCCGCCGCCGCCCGCCCATCTCATTCTCGATCTGCACGCACTCGGCCGCCGTCCGCTGGTCGTTCCACAACAGCGCCGGCCGCAGCGCGTGCGCCTCGGCGCCGGAGTTGTCCCTCGCGCCCTTGCCGAGCAGCACCGACCCGTGCATCTGCCCCGAGAGCCCTACCCCGGCGACCCGATGGGCCGCCGATGCTCCCAGCCCCGGCTGGTCCCAGAGCTTCCGGATCGCCTCCACCGAACCGCGCCACCAGTCGTCGGGGTCCTGCTCGGTCCATCCCACCTGCGGCTGGCTGAGCGGGTACGCGACCGAAGCCGAGCCCCGCAGCGCCCCCGACGCGTCGATGGCGATCGCCTTGACCGACGAGGTCCCGATGTCGATTCCAAGCAGCAGGCTCATGCCCGCAGTGTACCCGGCGGCCGGACTCCCCCTCGAGCCTCGCCCGTCCGGTGCCCCGTTCCCGCGGCGGCCCGACTACCGTCAGGACATGGCCAGAAAACCCGCCCCCAGGGCCCGCAAGCCGTCCCGCCCCGCTTCCTCCGCGCCCGCCGACCAGGCCCGCCCATTGGTCGGCGTGATCATGGGCTCGGCCTCCGACTGGGAAACGCTCGAGCACGCCTCACGCACGCTCGACGAGATGCGGATCCCCCACGAGGTCGAGGTCGTCAGCGCCCACCGCACGCCCGACAAGCTCATGAACTACGCCTCCAGCGCCGAGGATCGCCGCCTCGAGGTCATCATCGCCGGCGCGGGCGGAGCAGCGCACCTGCCCGGCATGGTCGCCAGCAAGACCGTCCTGCCCGTCCTGGGTGTACCCGTGGAGTCCAAGACGCTCCACGGGCTCGATTCGCTCCTCTCGATCGTGCAGATGCCCGGCGGTGTCCCCGTCGGCACGCTCGCGATCGGCAAGGCCGGGGCCGTGAACGCCGCCCTGCTCGCGGCGATCATCCTCGGCGCCAAGTACCCCCACATCCGCGAACAGGTCCGCAGGTACCGCGAGGACCAGACCGCCAAGGTCCTCGACCGCCCCGACCCCCGCTCGTGAGTGCCCCCATCACCAACCAGGTGAATCATGCCCGAGACCATCTTCTCCCGCATCATCCGCGGCGAAATCCCCTGCCACAAGGTCTACGAGGACGAGCACGTGCTCGCCTTCCTTGACATCGGCCCGCTCTCCCGCGGCCACACGCTCGTGATCCCCAAGGAACCGGCCGTCACCCTCGACCAGCTCTCCGACCAGGCCAGCGCTGCGGTCGGGCGGGTGCTCCCCCGCCTCTGCCGCGCTCTCACGGCCGCGACCGGCACACCGGCGTACAACGTGCTGCAGAACAACGGCACGATCGCCCACCAGGTGGTCCAGCACGTGCACTTCCACATCATCCCCAAGTACGACGCCCAGCCCGATGCCGGCCTGGGGATCCGCTGGCCCTCGGGCAAGCTCGACCCCGCCGACGCCAGGGACCTGGCCGCCAGGCTGATCGCGGCGTTGTCGTAGCCTTCGACTCTCACCACCCGGACCGCAACTCCAAAAGAAAAACCCGGCCACCCGGCCGGGTTTTATCTGTTCCTTCACCGAAGCCAAGTGCCCGGCGACCTGTTTTCAGCACCCGGCCTCGAACGCCAGCACGAACGAGTTGAAATCTTCGATATCTACGAACCCCGAGCCGTCGAAGTCCGCATCGTCCCCGCCGGCCTCGAAGGCGATCACGAACGCCGTGTAGTCCTCGATGTCGACAAACCCCGAATCATCGAAGTCCGCCGGGCACGTGATCGAGAAATTCCACGCCGACGAACCGTTGGCGATCCCGTTGCCCGAGGGCAGCGACGCGGGGCTGTTGGGGTCCGAGATCTCCCCGTCCAGGCGCTTGGACGCCGCCGTGCTCGTCACCAGGTCCGAGACCGTCACGGTGTAGTCACCACCGGCCAGCGGCGCGCCCGGCGTCAGGGTCGCCGTGAAGTTCGCCGCGTTGTACGACATTGTGAACGAGACGGGGCCGGACGGGCCGGTCAGCGAGAACTGCCCCGCCGAAGCGTTGACGTTCTCGCTGAACGTCACCGTGATCGCCGGCGGCGGCGTCGACCCATCGGTCACCGACCCGATCGCCGGCGTGGTCTGCAGCACCTTGGGCGGACCCGCCACGTACGCCACGCTCGTCTTGCCCGTGTTGAGAATCCAGTCGTCCGGATCGATCGTCACGCTCGAAGCCGCCGCGGAGATCGGGATGACGAACCACTGCGGCTTGACGTAGTCGTGCACCGAGTACGTCGTGGAGTTCACCCGCACGTCCACCGGCATGTCGTACACCGGGTAGCTCGCCGACTGGTTCTGGTTCAGGTACAGGCGGAGGTAGTTCTGCCCGTTGATGTTCGCCGTCTGCCAGCCGTACTGGTACGCCACCGCGCCGGCCGAGTAGACCCACTGGTTCATGAAGTACGTCAGGTCCTTGCCCGCCGTCTCGCCCATGTCGGCGAAGAAATCGTCGGAGGTCGCGCCGCCCCCCTCCCGGTGCGCCCGGTAGTTGGCCAGCCCCGCGAAGAAGGTCGCGTCCCCCACCGTGTGCCGCAGCATGTGCAGCACCCACCCGCCCTTGTAGTACGTGTTGGTCGTGTCGAAGATCCGGTTGGGATCCGACGCGTCCGGGCAGTACACCGTGCCGCTGACATCGCCGGGCTTGCGCGCGTTGATCGCCGATTTGAGCGCCGCCAGGTTCGTCCCCCCGGCCTTGCGCTCCTCCCACAGGCACTCGGTGTAGTCCGCGAACCCCTCGTTGGTCCAGATGTGGTTCCACGTCTTGCACGTCACGTTGTCGCCCCACCATTGGTGCCCCAGCTCGTGCGCCGTCACGCTCTCGGAGAACGTCCCCTGGCCCGTGATCGTCTGGTGCTCCATCCCGCCGCCGAACGTGAACTCGTACAGACCGTACTTCTCGTTCACGAACGGGTACAGGCCGTAGATGTTCTTGTACGTCGCCAGCATGTTCAGGCACTTCTCCCACGCCGCCCGGTTGCCCGCCGTGTCGCTCGCCGGCGTCACGAAGAACTGCACCGGCATCGTGCCCGTCCCGTAGTTGTACGTCTGCGACCACGTGTTGTACGTCGTCGCCCCGAAGCACACCAGGTACGTCGCGATCGGGTAGTTGGTCGCCCAGCGGTGCTTCCGCCGGCTCCCCGAGAGCGTGTCGATTCCTTGCAGCGTGCCGTTGGCCGCCACCGTCATCGCCGTGGGCGCCGTCACCGCCATCTCCATCGTGAACTTGTCCGAGTTGTCCCCGGACGTGAACACGTCACCGTCCTTGGTCGGCCACCACGTCGCCGCGTAGTACGGCTCGCTCAGCGTGAACACCGCCGTGTTCCCCCCGATCGTCGTGAACTCGATCGACCCGAACCCCCGCGACACCGCCACGCCGCTGTACGCGATGTACACCGTGAACACGTCCCCCGCGTTGTACGCGTGCGGCAGCGTAATCGTCCTCGCGTAGCTGTTGCTCCCCGGCGTCGAGATCGATGCGCTCACGTTGTCGATCTTGCACGAACTCACCACGTACTGCGAGCGCAGCACGACCGTGAACTGCGTCAGCCCGTTCACCAGGCTCTTGACCGTCATCGTGTTCGAGCCCGTGATCGTCGTCGTCGAAGGCAGGATCTCGATGTCCAGGTTCTGGTGCAGCACGTCCGTCGCCGACATCGCTTCGCGCGTCGTTCCGCCGCCGCCGGGCCCGGGCACATCGTCGATCAGCCTCGGGGACCGGAACTTGCCCTCGGGATTGATGCTCCCGTCGGGGTTCATCCCCATCGCCCAGTTCCGGCGCATCGCCTCCTGCATCCCGCACTTGGCCTCGTCGTGCACACCCGACACCCCGGGCCCCGCCCACGCCGATCCGGACAGGAGCGACAGGACGATCGCCGCCGAAAGACGGACCGGGTACGTCGGCACGGACATTGACTGCACAGCAGTTGAACCCATCTCCACACCTCGCGTTTGTACGGGGACACACACGCCACCACGAGGGGATCCGGCCCGCCACTATACCGACCATATACCCGACAGCACCGGGTGGCGTCAAGCCAATCCGGCGCCAGATCCCCAGAAATACCGCGGCCGCCACCCCGAGCGGCCCCAACCAAGCCTGGCGCTATCAGCAACCCGCTTCAAAGGCGCGGACAAACGCATCGAAATCCTCCAGATCCACAAACCCTGAAGAATCGAAATCGGCGTCGGCCGTGCCGGCCTCGAACGCCGTGACGAACGCGGTGTAGTCCTCGATATCCACGAAACCCGAGCCGTCGAAGTCCGCCGGGCAGTGCTCCGGAAGCGCGCTCTTCCACGTGCCCCGGCCGTACGTGCCCGCGGCGATCGTTCGCCGCACCGGATCGATGAACAGGTCCTGCACGTTCACGTTGGGAAGATCCGCGCCGTCCTTGACCCACGTCGTGCCACCGTCCAGCGAGGCGTACACGCCCGAGCCGCCCCCCACGTACAGCCCCGGCCCGGTGAACCAGTCCCAGTCGATCGCCAGGCACTGGGCCGAGACGCCCGCCGGCAGCGTGCCGGTCGCGTTGATCCATGTCACCCCGTAATCGCTGGTCTGGTAGACCCGCCCGCCCGTCGAGTTGTAGAACGACACATACGCCCTGGCGGGGTCCGAGGGGCTGATCACGATGTCGCTCACCTGGCCCGACGGGAGGCCCGCCGAGCGGCTGCTCCACGTGCTCGCGTCGGTCGTCACGTACACCTTGCCCGTCGAACTGCCCGTGTAGATCCTGCCCGGCGCGCCCTGGGCTGCGCTGATCACGTTGAGCGTCCCCCCGCCCGCCACGTCGGTCCCGCTGATCGCCGTCCACGTCGGCGTCGTCACCGTCGCGTTGGTTGTCCGCCAGACCCGGTTGGTCCCCGCCAGGAGCGTGCTCGAGGCGTTGGGATCCCCCACCAGCGGCGCTATCCAGTTCACCGGATCGCTCGACCACGGGCCGGTGATCTCCTTGCCCGTCGAGTTGTTCCACCGTGTGATCGCCAGGTACACGTACGTCGTGTACCGGCGCGACGTGTTCGAGAAGTCAAAGACGGAGTAGCCCCCGTCCCCCACCTGCAGCTCCGGCCACGAGAAGCTGGCGCCCTGGCGCTCGGGCGTGCCGTTGTCCTGGGATCCGCCCATGAACCGGTCCGGCGCGGTCGGGTGCTGCACCAGGTTGTAGTGCTGCGTCACGGCCAGGTCGGCGTTGCAGTTGGTCCAGCTCGTCCCGCCGTTGGTCGATTTCCACACACCCCCGTCGTTGCTCTCCCAGATCAGGCCCCCGGCGCCGAACGCCATGAAATGGTGGTCCGGATGCAGCGTCCCCCCCGAGTACTGCGACTTCTCCGACCACGTCGCGCCCCCGTCGGTCGACTTGGTCACCCCCGCCGTCGCGTACCGAGGGTCAACCCCCCCGCAGTACACCGTGTTCTCGTTGGCTGGATCGACCGCCACGTACGCGTCGTACCAGCACTGCGAGTTGCAGAACGCCGGCGCTGCCGTGAGCTTGGCCCACGTCGCCCCCGCATCCGCCGTCCGGTACAGCCCGATCATGCTCCCTCCGTTGATGAACGCCGCGTACAGCACCGATGGATTCGAGCGGCTGATCGCCATGACGATGCGCCCGAAACCCGTCAGCGGCAGCCCCGACGAGAGTTTCGAGAACGATGCCCCACCGCTCGTGCTCTTGTAGATCCCGCCGCTCCCCCGCGCCGCGTACACGATGCTCGCGTCCGTCGGGTGCACCACCATCGCGCTGCACGCCGCGTTGATCGTCCGCGTCCAGCTCGACCCCCCGTTGGTCGACCGCGCGTACCCCGCGCTCCCGGCGACGTGGATCAGCGCCGAGTTCCCCGGCGCCACCGCCACCGCCGACACCTGCTCCCCCGTCATCCCCGCCGTCGCGATCTGCACCCAGCTGGCGCCCCCGTCCGTCGAGCGGTACAGACCGTCGCCCGTCGAGCCCGTCTGGTATTCCCCCGTGCCCAGGTACACCGTGCTCGCGTCCGCCGGATCGAGGCAGATCGCCCCGCAGTTGGTCGTGGGCAGTTCGTCGGTCAGCGGCGTCCAGCTGGTCCCGCCGTTGGTGGTCTTCCACGCCCCGCCAGAGGCCGAGGCGATGTAGCAGGTGTTCCCATCGGTCGGGTGCGGGGCGATCCCGATCACCCGGCCCGACGCGTTGGCCTCTCCCGACCAGTACTCGCTCGAGATCGGCCGTGGTCCCAGGTGCGACCACGACAAAGGGTTGGATCGCTGCTGCTGGCCGCGGATCGCCTCCGGCACCGGCGCGCCCACGATCCGGTAGTGCTTGTACGGCGGGGGTCCGGTCTCCGTGTCCCCCTCGCGCTCGATCCGCACACCCTCCGGCTTGACCGCCATGGGCACGAATTCGTCCCGCCCGATCCACTCAACCCCCGAGCAGCCCCCCAGACCCGACACGAGCCCCCAAACCGCGGCCAGCCGAGCGATCCGAATCCGGAGATTCACTGTGCGCATGACAAACTCCTTCGGCCGCACGAGCATCCGCCTGGTTCGCCCCGGATTGAAGAACACGGAAAAACCTCGCCCGGATCGGCGGGGTCCGGTGAACTATACAGGCCGACCCGGCCGGAGGTTCCTTCCGCGCGTTATCGGGCGCGAGTACCCTTGGCCTCGCACCCCAGCCGAGAGCCCCGTGCGCCGCCGGGCCCGGGCTTCCGGCTACGGTTGCGCGGAAGTGAGACGACCCATGAACACCCAGAAGCCCTTCAACCATCGCACCGACGACCTGCTCGCCAAGCTCCACGCCGAGGGTCTCTACAAGCACCTCCAGACCATCGAAAGCCCGATGGATGCCATGATCCGCATCCGCAAGGCCGACGGATCCCTCCAGGATGTCCTGTGCTTCTGCTCCAACAACTACCTCGGCCTGGCCAACCACCCCGAGGTTGTCGAGGCCGGCATCAAGGCCCTGCGCGACTACGGCGCCGGCACCGCCAGCGTCCGCTTCATCTGCGGCACCTTCGGGCCCCACCACGCCGTCGAGGCGATGATCGCCAAGTACATGGGCACCGAGTCCGCGTACACCTTCGTCTCCTGCTGGTCGGCGACCGAGGCCCTCTTCCCGACCGTCTGCGAGGCCGGCGATCTCATCATCTCCGATGAGCTCAACCACGCCTGCATCATCGATGCGATCCGCCTCACGCCCGTCATCAAGAAGGGCGTCCTCAAGACCGTCTACAAGAACAACCGCCTCACCGGCCCCGACTCGCTCCAGGCCCGCCTCGAAGAAGCCAAGGCGAACAAGGAGGTCACCGGCCAGGTCTGGGTCGTCACCGACGGCGTCTTCAGCATGGAGGGCTCGATCGCCAACCTCCCCGAGATGCGCAAGCTCTGCGATTCCCACGGCGCGATGCTGATCGTCGATGACTCCCACGGCCACGGCGTCATGGGCAGGACCGGCCGGGGCACCCACGAGCACTGGGGCATGGAAACCAATCAGGGCACCGGCCCCAACCGCATCGACATCTTCACCGGCACCCTCGGCAAGGCCCTGGGCGGCGGCGCCGGCGGCTTTGTCGCCGGCCCCAAGCGCGTCACCGATCTGATCGTCCAGCGCGGCCGGCCCACGCTCTTCTCCAACGCCCTGCCCGTCACGGTCGCCTGCAGCGCCGCCAAGGCGATCGAGATCCTCATGCGCGAACCCCAGCGCGTCCAGAAGCTCAAGGACAACGTCGCCTACGCCCGCCAGCAGATCCGCGCCGCCGGCTTCGATGTCCTCGAGAGCCCCACGGCCATCTGCCCGATCATCGTCCACGAGACCGCCAAGGCGATCGCCATGAGCAGGAAACTCCTGGAGCTTGGCGTCTTTGTGATCGGCTTCGGCTACCCCGTGGTCCCCGAGGGCCACGCAAGACTCCGCGTGCAGATCTCCGCCGCCCACGACCGCACCCACATCGACACGCTGGTGGGGTGCCTCAAGAAGCTCTGATCAAGAAGGTGGCCAAATGCTGCTCCGCGAGTTCGTTGCCAAGTCAGTCACAGACATTATTGAAGGGGTTGCCGACGCACAGCAGCGACTCGGTGAGTCACATCCCACAGCTAGAGTCAATCCCGACCAGGAGATGGGACAATTGCCCTCGTGGGCAATTCAGAATTTGAAGTTCGACGTCGCAGTGACCACCGAAGCCCCGGGAGTATCACAAGGCAGCGGCCAGATCAGCGTCCTCGGAGTGAGTATCGGCGGTTCGGTCGAGCGCTCAGGGGGCACCACATCGACTTCGCGCCTGGCGTTTGAAGTTCCGATACTGCTCCCGCTAGGCCGCAGGGCTGATCACAACGTCCGCAACCGTACTTAGCTCAAATCCCCTCGATCGACGGCCAGGACACCGGCGGCACCGGACAACACTCGCTTATGGCTGCTGCGGTCAAGCTCTGACCAGGTTCACGGGCTATCCGTGCACCGGGCCCGGCCGTCGATCGAAGGGACTCGGCTCACCGCTCCCCTGGGCAGAGCGGGCGCGGCATCGGATCGCGGCCCATACGCCCCGCGGCCCGTCAGAGGCCACCGAAGCCCCGGTCCGCGACCGATCCCGCGGGTGCAGGGTACGCCCCCCGGCCCCGCTGGTACACTTTCATCGTGCCCGACCAGCCTCCCAACCCCGCCTACAACCGACCCGAGCCGACCGAACCGGCCACGCCCCCTCTGGCTCCCTCCGATCCGACGCTCCCCGCGAGCACCCGGACCCGCCAGCCCGCCCCCTCGCGCCGCGCTGAGGCACCCGACCCCATCCAGACCGCCGTCCGCCAGCGGAGCGTCCTGCTCAAGACCCTCCGCATCGGCTTTGTCATCGTCCTGCTCTCCGCGGCCCTGCTGCGGCTCTTTGCCACGGGCATGGCAGACAAGAAAGACACCGCGGCCCAGATGCTCGGCGAGCACTGGTATCTCACCTTCGGGCTCGCCGGAGCCATGGCCGCCCTGTTCATCACGATCGACCTGCTCACCCCTACCAAGAAGATCGCGACCCTCGTCTCGGTCTCGGTCGGGCTCCTTGTCGGCGTCGTTGCCACCATCGTGGTCAGCCTTGTCATCGATTTCCTCGCCGAGATCTACACCATCGACAAGACTTTTACGACGATGTTCAAGATCCTGCTCGGCATCTGCCTGAGCTACCTGGGCGTCACCATGGTCCTCCAGACCCAGGACGATGTCCGCCTGGTCATCCCCTACGTCGAGTTCGCCAAGCAGCTCCGCGGCCCGCGCCCGCTCCTGCTCGACTCCTCCGCCCTCGTCGATGCCCGCTTTCCCGACGCCCTCCAGACCGGCTTCTTCCAGGCACCCATCGTCATCCCCCGCTTCGTCCTCTCCGAACTCCAGCAGCTCGCCGACAGCCAGGACGGCCTCAAGCGCGCCAAGGGTCGCCGAGCCCTGGACATCGTCGCCCGCCTCCAGCGCAACGCCGCGCTCGATGTCACCGTCGACCCCACCTCCACACCCGGCGTCGGCGTCGACCAGGCCCTCATCGAGCTGGCCATCCGCACCCGCGGCATGATCGTCACCACCGACTCCGGCCTCGCCCGGGTCGCCGTCATCCAGGGCGGGTCCGTCCTCAACGTCAACGACCTTGCCTCGTCCCTCCGCCCCTCCCTCGCCGCCGGCGAACTCGTCACCGTCAAGCTCGTCAAGCCCGGAGAGCACCCCGGCCAGGCCGTCGGCTACCTCCCCGACGGCACCATGGTGGTCGCCGAGGACGGCGCTGCCTACCTCAACCGCGACGCAACCCTCATGGTCGTCTCCACCCTCCAGACCTCCGCCGGCCGCCTCGTGTTCGCCCGCCTCGACACCGCCGACCCCCAGGACTCCGGCGTTACCGAAACAGATCCTCCGACGGCAGACCCAATCCCCGACCCCTCATCCGAAGCCGGAGCTACCGGCCGGCACCAGGACCTCGAAGAAACCGCCGGCCACGGCGAGCAGACCGTCAGCCGGCCCACCGGGCCTTTCCCGCCCCGTTCACCCGCACGCTCCAAGAACCGGTTCCGCAACCCCAGGCGGTGAAACGCCCCGGGCTGATTCCGAACAATTCCATGCGGCGCGGCTTGTGCGCGCTGCGCAAGGGGATGGACATGGGAGCGATCTCCAACGGGTTCTCGCTGATGGGTCAGAGCTGGCGCGTCCTCCGGGCCGACAAGGAGCTGGTCCTCTTCCCCATCATCAGCGCCGCCGCCGGCGTGCTCGTCATGCTCAGCTTCGCCGTGCCCTTCGCGATGATGATCCCCTGGGACGCCTTCGGCCAGCAGTCCGCGCACGCCTCGCAGGCCCGGTTCACCCTCACCATCGCGCACTACGCCCTCATCCTGAGCTTCTACATCGTCAACTTCAGCGTCGTCAACTTCTTCAACAGCGCGCTGGCCGCCTGCGTCCTTGAACGCTTCCGCGGCGGGAACCCCACCATCGCCTACGGCATCGCCGAGGCACGCAAGCAGCTCCACAACATCATCGGCTGGGCCGTCCTCAGCGCCACCGTCGGCATGATCATCCAGGCGATCCAGGAACGCGTCGGCCTCATCGGCAAGATCGTCACCGCCCTCATCGGCGTCGCCTGGTCGATCGCCTCGTACTTCGTCGTCCCCGTCCTGATCGCCGAAAAACTCGGCCCCATCGACGCGCTCAAGCGCTCCGGAATGCTGATGACCAAGACCTGGGGCGCCTCGCTGATCAGCAACGTCGGCCTGGGCCTCGCCGGCTTCCTGGGCGCGCTGGCGGCGCTGCTCCCCATGGCCGGCGGCATCGTCCTGTGCGTGCTCGCTTCCCAGCACGCCAAGGTCGACCCCGTCATGCTCTCCCTCGGGATCGCCTGCATCGCCATCTCCATCATCCTGCTCATGGGCCTGGTGCTCATCACCTCGACCCTCAAGCTGATCCTCAACGCGGCGCTCTACCACTTCGCCGTCCAGGGCCACGCCCCCATCGGCTTTGATGATGATGTGCTCCGCCAGGCCTTTCGCACCAAGAAGGGCAAGTAAGGACCGCCAACCGGCCCACGGCGTTGAGGGAACACCGCCGCGGTCCCCCGCGCCTACCGCACCTTGATCGTCGCCAGCGCCGCGATCACCAGCAGCACGCCCACGATCCACAGCCGGATCACGATCTGCTGCTCCTTCCACCCCCCCAGGTGCAGGTGATGGTGGAACGGCGCGCAGCGGAAGATCCTCTTGCCCTTGGTCGCCTTGAAATACCCCACCTGCATCACCACCGACGCGATCTCCAGGAGGAACACCCCCGACATCACCAGCAGCACGAACTCCTGCCGCACGATGGTCGCGATGTACGCCATCACCGCCCCCAGGCACAGCGAGCCCGTGTCCCCCATGAACACCTGCGCGGGCGCGCAGTTCCACCACAGGAACCCCAGGCACGCTCCCCCCATCGCCCCCGCGAGCACCGCCAGCTCGCTCGAGTACGGCACGTACGGCACCAGCAGGTACCGCGCCCACCCCGGCTCCCCCGCCACCAGGCACAGGATGAACAGCCCCAGCGCGATCGCGCTCGAGATCCCCGCCGCCAGGCCGTCCATCCCGTCGGTGATGTTCACCGCGTTGCTCATCCCCGTGAGCATCAGCGTCGCCAGCACCATGTACGGCGCCATCGAGAAGTACACCAGGTGCGCGTTGACCTCCCCGCCGTCGTAGGTCTTCTGGAAGGGCAGGTTCACCACGTGCGCCAGGTCATACTCCGCCGGGCTGTCCCCGTGCGTAAACGCGAAGTGGCCCACCAGGATCCCGATCCCCAGCTGGAAGACCAGCTTCTCCCAGGCGAACAGCCCCTGCCGCCCCGTCCCGCGCCGCTTGGCCGTCAGCTTCAGCCAGTCGTCCGCCGCCCCGATCCCCGCCGTCCACACCAGCACGATCAGCCCCATGTACACGTAGAACTGCCTCACGTCCGCCAGCAGCGCCACCGACACGAAGATCGCACCCGCGATCAGCACGCCCCCCATCGTCGGCGTGTTGGCCTTCGATTGCGCCTGCTGACGCAACAGCTCCGCGTCCGACTGCCCCGAATCCCCGATCTTCAGCCGCATCAGCGACGCGATCACCCGCTGGCCCAGCAGCAGCACGATCGCAAACGCCGCCCCCGCCGCCGCCAGCGCGCGGAACTGCACCTGGTCCAGCACGCTCACCATCCAGTAGAGCTTGTGCTCGGTCAGCCAAACCCGGGAGATGTCCAGCAGCCAGTAGAGCATGTGACCAACGCCGCGCCCGCCACCGCCCGCGCCGAGGCGGAGATTATCCCACGGCCGAGGCGCTCACGCGACCGATCGCCTCTCCAGGGCCTTGATGATCCGCTCCAGCCCCATCCCGCGCGAGCCCTTCACCAGCAACGCGTCCCCGGGACGCACCATGCCCGCGATCCGCGCCGCCGCCGCATCGTCCAGCCCCGGCACCGGCGTCACCCGCCCGGACGCGATACCCCGGCCTATCCGCTCGGCCGCGAACATCATCAGCGGACCCACCAGCACGCACTCATCAAACACCCCCGACGCCACGACCGCATCCCCGATCTCCCGGTGGCAGTCCGGCCCGTGCTCTCCCAGTTCGAGCATGTCCCCCAGGATCCCGATCCGCCGGCCCGCCGTCCGGCCGCCGTACAGGTCCTTGAACGTCTGGATCCCCGCCAGCATCGACTCGGGGTTGGCGTTGTACGCGTCGTTGATGATCTCCACCGCCGCCGTCCCCGGACCCAGCACGATCCGCCGCCGCTCAAGCCGCATCTCCGCGCCCCGCGCCCCCGCCAGCGCCGAACCGATCGCCTCATCGTCCAGGCCCAGCTTCCGCCCCACCGCCACCGCCGCCGCCGCGTTCATCGCGTTGTGCCGGCCGATCAGCGGGACATGGAACCAGCTCACGCCGTCCAGGCAGAACTTCACGCCCTCGTCCGAGCCCGTGATCGCCGAGACCCGCAGATCCGCCCCGCCCGACTCTCCGAACCGCACCACCGAGACGCCCGGATTGGCCGCCGCCGCGCCCGCGATCGCTCGCTCGAGCTCCGGGATCCCCGCCGGAACGATCGCCGTCCCCCCCGGACCCTGCTCACGCATCAGCCACACCGCCTCGCCCGCCGAGCCCTCCAGCCCGCCCAGCCCCTCCAGGTGCTCCCGCCCGATGCTCGTGATCACCGTCACGTCCGGCCTCACCACCGCCGCCAGCTCCGCGATCTCCCCGATCGCGTTGGTCCCCACCTCGCAGACCAGGAACCTGTCATCCGCCCTCGCGCGCAGGATCGTCAGCGGCACCCCGATGCGGTTGTTGAACGACTTGATCGACGCCGTTCCCCGGCCCAGCCTCGAGAGCACCGCCTCCACCAGCCGTGTCGTCGTGGTCTTCCCGTTCGAGCCCGTCACCGCCACCACCGGCACGGTCGCCAGCTCGGCCCGCCACGCCGACGCCAATCTCAAGAGCGCATCCCCGGTGTTCCCCACGCGCAGGATCGGCACCTCCCGGCCCCCGGCGCCCACGCACGAGGCGGGCACCTTCGCCGGTGAGTCGATCACCAGCGCCCCGGCCCCAGAACTGGCCGCCTGCTGCAGGTAGTCGTGCCCGTCGAGCTTCTCACCCCGCAGCGCCACGAACAGCTGGCCCGCCGCGATCGACCGCGAATCCGTGCTCACCCCCGGGATCCCATCGCCCGCCCGCCCCGGCCCGCGCGGTTCGACCACCCACACGCCCTCGAGCGTCCGGCGGATCGACTCAAGCTCCCAGAAGCCGTTCATGATCGCCGTCATTCCTGCCCCCACTCTCGGCCGCGCTCGCCCGCCGCCGATCACACGACCGAGCCCTCGCTCGCCGCCCGTCCACGCAGCCGCGCGGCCGCGTGCTCCCGGTCATCAAAGTGCAGCGTCACCATCTGCCCGCCCGAGTCCATCCTGATCTGCTCGGTCTCGTGACCCTTGCCCGCGATCACCACGATGTCGTTCTCCGCCGCCTTCAAGACCGCCGCCGCGATCGCCTGCTCCCGCTCCACGTGCACCTCCACCTTTGACCGCAGCGACGCCGGGATGCCCGCGAGCACCTCCTTCACGATCACGCCGGGATGCTCCGACCGCGGGTTGTCGCTCGTGACCACCACCTCGTCCGCCAGCTCCGCCGCCGCCAGTCCCATCCGCGGCCGCTTCGTGCGGTCCTTGTCCCCGCCGCACCCGAACACCACCCACAACCGTCCGGCCGCCGGGTCCTCCCGCATCGCCCCGCGCACCGCCGTCAGCACGTTGCGCAGCGAATCGTCGCTGTGCGCGTAGTCAACATACACCTTCGGTCCCGCCACACCCTTGACGCTCACCCGCTCCAGCCGGCCCGGCGGCGCACCGATCCCCGGCAGCACTCGCGCGATGTCCTCCGCCCCCACGCCGATCGCGTGGCAGCACGCCACCGCCTGCAGCACGTTCATCACGTTGTACCGGCCGATCAGCGGTACCGAGGCCTCGATCCGGCCCCAGGGCCCGGCCAGCACCAGCCTCATCCCGTCGGTCCCCGAAGCCTGCACGCACGCGCTGGCGCACCCCGCCCCGGGCGCCCGATCCTCCGCCGCGACCCGGCACCGCAGCACCGGCGCCCGGCACCCCCGCGCGATCTTCTCGTGCCACGGATCGTCCGCGTTCACGACCGCCAGCCCGCTCGCCGGCAGCAGCGCCAACAGCCGCGACTTGGCCGCCGCGTACGCCTCCATCGTCTTGTGATAGTCCAGGTGGTCCCCGGTGAGGTTCGTGAACACCGCGACGTCCAGCTCGACCGCATCCACTCGCTTCTGGTCCAGCGCGTGGCTCGAGGCCTCCATCACCGCCGCCGTGCACCCGCCCTCCACCATCGAACCCAGCAGCCGGCTCACCTCGATCGCCGGAGGCGTCGTCATGCTCGACGCGGCCACCTCCCGCCCGTCGTCGGTGATCACCGTCCCGATCAGCCCGCACCGCGTCCCCACCCCGTTGAGGATCTTCCACACCAGGAACGTGATCGTCGACTTGCCGTTGGTCCCCGTGACCGCGATCGTGTCCAGCCTGCCCGAAGGTCGCCCGTAGAAACGCTCCGCCAGCAGGCCCGACATCGCCGGCAGATCCACCGCTCGGATGATCGCCGGCGCCCAATCCCCGTGCCCACCCCCGTGCGCGGGCTCCCACCCCGGAACCGCAGCGGCCCCCGGCAAAGCGCCCTGGCCCGCGCCGATCCCCGACGCATCGTCCGTCAACACCGCCACAGCGCCCGCCCGCAGCGCATCATCGATGTACTTGCGACCATCGGCCTTCAGACCCGCCCGCGCCACGAACAGCGAGCCCGGCACCGCCGTCCGACTGTCCTCCGTGATGTCGCAGATCCGAACCGATTCCCATCCCTCGGTCAGAGGTTCAGCGCCAGTGCCCGAGATCAGCTCGCCCAGCCGCATCCTGACGGATCGCCTCCGGGATCGACGTCGCGATGCCCACCGGAAGCTCGATCGCCAGCCAAGCCCATACCGCACAGAGCGGGCGCAGCGACACTGCCGGAAGCGTCAAATCCCGACGATCCTATCGGTCGAACCGACCACCGCGCGGCAGTTTTGCAACCCCAGCCATTCCTCGCCGTCCCGAGCACCCACAGCTCCGGATTCAACGAGAAACACTCCTCCGTAGTCCCCAATCCCGCGATTCCCCAATCGACAAAGACCGAATCCACAAAGACCGAATCCACACGGGCAAAATCCACACGGGTCTAACCCAAACCAGCAAACCTCGCTAGGCCCGAGCCTGCTGATCCCCCGGCCCGCATCGCCGAGCCCACAATGCCCGGATTCACAAAACCAGAGATCGCCAAGGCCAGAACTACAGAGCCCAAGACCAGTAAGCCCAATACCAAAGCGCCCAACTCCAAAGATCCCAAGAACAAACGTCCCAAGACCAATGGCCCCAAGCCCAGTGGTCCACAACTTCCACACCCGGGCCGACATGACAAAACACCACATGCCCAGGCCCCGGCATGTCCGGCCCGAATCCACCCGGGACTCACATCGCGAGCCGCTCCACGCGCGGACCGACGGGCCGCACATCGCCGATCGCCCGCTAGCGACCGTACCGACGCACAACACCCTTCACCACGCCCTGCACCTGGCAGAACGGCACACGGATCGCCTCGAACGCGGGGTTCGCCGGCTGGAGCCGGATGTGGTCCGGCTCACGGAAGAACGTCTTGAGAGTCGTCGAGCCGTCGGGCAGGAGCGCCACCACCCGGTCCCCGTTCTGCGCCACCTGGCTGCGCTCGATGAGCACGAAGTCCCCATCCAGGATCCCCTCGTCCCGCATCGAATCCCCCTCAACCTTCAGCGCGAACGTGGACTCGGTCTTGCCCGTCCGACCGCCCAGAACCTCCGCCAGGTCGATCTCCTCCATGTCCGCAACCCGCTCGATCGGGTTGCCGGCGGCGATCTTCCCGACCAGCGGGAACCGCAGCGGACGCGACTCGTCCGGCACCGCGATCCCGTCAGCGATCGACAAAGAGCGAGCCTTGTTGGGCTCGCGAACCAGCGCGCCCTTCTTGATCAACGCCTCGACGTGCTCGAATACCGTGACCTTGCTGACGCCGATTTCGTCCGCCAGCTCCTGCATGGTCGGCGAGTAGCCCCGACGCACGCGCCAGTCGCGGATGAGCTGAAGAATCTTGAGCTGCTTGGGAGTCAGGTTCACTGTGCATCTCCTCGGCCGAAGCCGCTTGTGTAACTGCGTTCTGGATTACGTTGGTCTGAAAGGTGCTGTCCTGAGAAGTCCCGCCCTGGAGAATCCCAGCGCGAACTTCCCCCTTGACTCGAATGCTGTTCCGTCCCCCGCAATCTCCACCCGGTTCCGAGGGCCCCGCCCTGCCCGCTTCGTCGGGCCGCTCGATGACCGCCCCCACCGCCGATCCGACACCGGCAAGGGCCGCTCGCTGATCACCGGCTCGCCCTTGCGGATCGGCGCTGCGCCCGGCAACACACTCGCCCCCACCACCGGCTCGCCTGGACGAAGCGTGTCCCACACAGCAGATCGCCGCCGACCGTAACGCCTCGGTCTGGACCCCGAGCGCAACCTGCGCTGCCAGCAGATCCCCAAGCACCCGCGCCCGTACCGGGAACGGCACCGCCGCGAACAGCGGCATCCCCGCACCCCCTCCCGAACGAGCTCCGCAGAGGCCAGGGCCCCCGGAGCCACCGCTTCGGACGTCCACCCTCGAAGTTCGCACCCATTTGGCGGCATCGGATTCAACTTCCACCACATCCACATCTACCCATTCGGCCTCGCCAAGCTCCTCCGCCCGCGGCACCAGCTCCCGCACGTACTCGCCCCCCGGACCGATCCGGAGAACGACGCCGAGCGACCCCTCGCCGCTTCCCGAACCGCCGATCGCGCCCCATCGCTTCAATCCCCTGAGCAGCCGTTGGAATCCACCCTTCCAACCCTCAACCACCGATCCGCCCAGAACCTCCGGACGTCCGCTCCGGCTCAGCCCTTCATCCAACCATCCCGGCGACGCTCCAGCTTCAGCGCCGGCAACATCCGACTTCCCCGCCTCGACTCCCCCCCCAAAGCCCATCCCAACGCCCATCCCAAAGCCAGTTCCATAGCCCGTCCCTCGGTCCAGCCCACCGTTCAGCCCAACGTTCAGTCCAGGGTCCACCGCGAACCGATGGCCCGATGCGATCCCACGGGCTTCCATGGGTTTCGAGTCCCGATCCGATCGGCCCACCAGCCGACCCTCCGCATCCGCCCTCCAACCCGTTCTCCCATCCCGACCCGCGTATCCCGATCCCTGGCCAGCTTCGTGATCAGTTCTCAGGCCCGTCCCCTGGCCGCATCCGCGATCCAGACCACGACCCGAATCTCGCGCCAGTTCCCGACCCTGATCCCAACTCTGGCCCGACCGCGAAACGCGATCTGAACCAGCGATGACCGATGCCTTCCGCGCGACCCGCATGGATCAGCCTCCGTGCCGATGCAACCGCGGGCCTGTGCCCATCTCGGTCGCCTCATGGTCGGTCGGCTCTCCAGCCGTCCCGAACCCGATCACGTCGCGGCGATCATCCTGTCGCCGATTTCGAGCTCCCCCACCTCCGAACTCGATTCCTGCCCCAGACGCAAGCCCAAACCCACCGCCGAATCCCAACTCGAATCCCAACTCGAATCCACCGTTCGCCCACGGCTCCAGATGGACCTCGGCTGCACGAGTTGGTCGGATGTTGGTCCGATCAGACGTCGTGCATCTGGTTCGGTACATTGTAGGCGATCAACCACCGCACTGTCAAGACCTTGTTTGGGTAACGCTGCAGGGCCACCCGGGAGCGTCATCCCTCCGCCTTTTTGGCCCCGCGCACGGGCCCAGGGCGCCCGATGGTCCTGATTTCAAGGGGAATTCACCGCGATCGCTCGAGCCGGCTGCCCGCCCGCCTCACCCGGCGCCGCAACTCCAGCACGGTCACCTCCGCGCGAAGGTCGGCCACCGCAAGGCCCGTCCGATCGGCAAGCTGCTCGATGGTCGCCGAGTCTCCAGCGCTCCCGATCGAGTCGAGAATCTGCTGTTGCCGCGCCGACAGCATCACCGCCGGGGCCGTGTGCGCCTCGCGTGCTTCGCTCAGTTCATCAAGCCGTGCAGCGCTCTCCGGATCCGCCGATTTCCAGAGAGATACTTCCGCTCCCTCGTGGTGCCGCTCGCCCGCCGGCTCGAGGATCGCGATCACATCCGCCGGCTCGGTGATGATCGCCGCGCCGCCCTGCTTGATCAGCTCGTTCGCACCCCGGCTGGTAGCCGAATCGACACGGCCCGGCAGCGCCATCACCTCCCGACCGTGATCCTCGCCGGCGAGCCGGGCCGTGATCAGCGAGCCAGAGCGTTCCCCTGCTTCAATCACGAGGACTCCCAGGCTCAGGCCCGAAATGATGCGGTTCCTGGCTGGGAAGTTCTCTGATTTCGGTGGGGTCGACATCGGCAGTTCGCTGATCACCGCGCCGCGATCCTCGTCGACGATGCACTGGAAGAGCGCGGCGTTTTCAGGTGGGTAGACCTCTGACAGTCCGCAGCCCAGGACGGCGATCGTTCGGCCACCGGCGGTCGCAGCGCCCCGGTGGGCCGCGGTGTCGATGCCGCGAGCACCACCCGAGACCACCGTCAGACCGGCCGATGCAAGCGCTGAACCGAAGCGACCGGCCTGCTCAAGTCCATAGTGTGTGCATTGGCGAGAACCGACGATCGCGATGCAATAACGGTCCGCATCGTGCGGAGCCAGGCGGCCTCGTACATACAACAGGGGGGGCGGGTCCGGGATCTGGCTCAGCGGCTGCGGGTACGCATCGGAACCCAGGGGTACCAATTGGACGCCGGCCTTGGCGATCAGGTCGGCCTCGCGGTCCAGCCGCGCGAGCGATTTAGTTATCCCGGCCGCGATCGAGCGTGCGCGGCCGGGGCCGATTCCTCGTGTGCGCTCGAGTTGTGCAGGGCTGGCCGCCAGGATCGCCGACGGCGAGCCGAACTGCTCGAGCAGCCGCGCAAGCAGCACCGGCCCGACCCCGTCGGCGAGCGTAAGTCGGAGCAGATCCCGCAGTTCACCCGTGACCTGATCTCGAGCGACCGCCCCTTCCGCATTGCCTCCCACAAGGCTCATGACTCCCTCCGCATATGTCCTGATTGCGTGGCCCGCTCCGAGCCGTCCCGCGGCCGCTGCGGATGCAACGTAATGCATCTCGACGGGCGGATCAAGATTGGTAGCGGCGATCGCCCGGGCCGTGGGATTCAGCTTCGTACCGGCGAGAGTCGCCGCCTGCGAGCGGTCAAGGGCGTGCGGCGTCCTGCGCAAGGAAAACCACGGGCACGCATCCTCGCAACGCTTTGCTCGCGGACTCCTGCCTACCGCGGCGGTGCGGCCGACTTCGCGGCCCCCTTCACCGACACCGCCTCGCGGTACTCATCCTCAACGTCCTTCTCGTCGTGCCCGGCGACCCGGGCAAAGACGGTCATCGGCTCGCGCGAGTCGATGGTGGTCAGCAGGTTCAGCTCCACATCGCCCTGCGGGTACGCAAAGCGCGGGTCGGGCTTGCGCACCGAGATGAAGATGTGCTTGCGGCGATAGGCATCCCACACCGAGTCGGTCTCGAGCGTGTACCCGGGAGATGCCACCTGCGCCTTGATGACGTACGCCGGTCCGGTCGAGTCCACCGTGAGCGCGAACGAGTTGAACCGGCCCTCGGCCGGCGACGGCGGGCCCGGTCGCGAGTAGCAACCGGGGACCGAACCGATCGCGACCGCCAGAGCCACGAACACAACCGCGCACCCGCACACCTTCTGGCAAACGTCCCCCGTGCGCCGCCGGGCGGACGCCGCGGGGGATGGGGTCCCCGGCCGAGGTGCGGACTGGGGCACAAACAGCAGCCCCGAAGGGCGTCTTGCCGATACGCTGTACTTCCGATCGCATCGCGGACGTGTCATGCGCGTGAACTCCCGAGTGCCATCCTACCGCGATCACGGATGCGTGTGCGACCGGCCGAACACAAGGCCCCCCGAGAAAGCCCCCCGAAGGTAGGACCCCGCCCAAGCCATGAGCCCCTCTGCTCCGAGTTCCCGCAGCGGCAAGACCTCCGGATCCAAGGACCGCTCCCCCAGCCGGCGCCACGGGGGCTCCCGCCGCGGCCGGCCGCTCAAGCGCAAGGCCCGCCGGATGGCGCTGGTGGCGCTCTCCCCGGCGACCATGCTCGCCGCCCTGGTGATGTGCGGCGTTACCCTGGCCGTCTGGTCCTGCTCGACCTTCGATGCATCAACCTCGCGGCGCAAGCCCTGGAGCCCCGCCAGCGCGGGAGCAGCGACCGTGAACGTCCCCAAGGTCCCCATGTACAGCGCCGAGCCCGACATCCGGGTGCGCATCCGCCAGGGCGTTGAGGAGGCCCGGATCGAATCCCCCGCGGTGCTGATGCTCTCAGCGCCCGGGATGAGAGCGGTCGCGGTCAACGCGCCGGTAACGGTCGCCAGCGGCCCGGGCGGGATCCGGTTCGTCCCGCTCGCCGGCGATGCGCTGCAGTATCCCCCGGGCATCACCGTCAGCGTGTCAGGTCCCCAAACCACGGGCCAGACCACGGGCCAAGCAGGCCAGCCCGCGGCCGTTGGAAACGCCTTCCCGGGCAACGGATCGCTCCCCGCGGCCTCGGGCCACATCCGGCTCGAGGGCATCGAGTACCCCGGGACGTTCATCATCCGCCCGACAACCGACGCCGGACCCGCGAAATTCGACCTGGTCGCCGACATGTCGATCGAGGACTACCTGCCCGGCGTGCTCGCCAAGGAGCTGTTCGCCAAGTGGCCGCTGGCGGCGTACGAGTCGCAGGCGGTCTGCGCACGCACCTACGCCCTGTTCGTCCGCGACCTCGACCGCGCCGCGGGCCATTTCTTCGACGTCGAGAACACCCAGGCCGACCAGGTCTTCGGCGGCGACACCACCAACGCCAACGCCAACGCCGCGGTCCGCAACACCCGCGGCGTGGTGCTCACCTACAACGGCGGGCTCTTCAAGGCCTACTTCTCCAGCACTTGCGGCGGGCGGCCCGGCTCGGCCGCGGACGTCTGGCCGATCTCCAAGGGCTTTGAGTACAACCTCGCCGCGCCCATCCAGGGCAAGCCCCGCGAGCACTACTGCCAGCAGGCGCGGCTCTACCGCTGGGAAGTGACCCGCTCGGCCGACGATCTCTCCAGGCGCCTGGCCGCGTGGGGCAGGAATTCCGGGCACCCCGTCCGGGCAATCGGCGCGGTACGCACCGTGAGTGTCGAGAAGACCAACGAAACCACCCGCCCCTGCCGGTACGCGATCACCGATGATCGCGGACGCACCTTTTCCCTCTCGGCCGAGGAACTGCGGGTCGGATGCAACGCCTCGGCCGATGGACTCGCCCCGATCACCCCCGCGACACGCATCAACAGCAACGACCTGGAATTCGAGCCGGCGCCCCCCGGCTCCCCGCCGGGCTTCATCATCCGCGGGCGCGGGTTCGGTCACGGCGTGGGGATGTGCCAGTGGTGCCTGAAGGGCCTGGCCGACCGGGGCGTCCCGTGGAACCAGCAGGTGCTGCTGTTCTATCCCGGGGCGCAGATCACCAAGGTCTACAACTGATCAGCCCCGTTCGGTTACGCGAGCGCATCGACGATGATCCCGTTGCGCGGCCGGTTCGCGAACCGGTAGACGTTGAGAAGCTGCTCGGTGAGGCGGAACTGGGCCTCCTGCGAAGCGGCGAGCCGGGCGGATGGATCCCCCGCCTGCTGGAACATGACCGGGGAATACGCGCCGGGGTTCATCAGCTGCGCGGTCCAGCGGTCGATGATGCCCGCGTCGGTCGAGAGCCGGGCCAGCAGGTGCGGATGACCGACCAGGGCCGACTCGAGCGTCATCGCGGGGGCCGAGCCGCTCTTGGCCGCGGCGTTCATCGACTCGACCACCTCTTTGACGGTGCGGGGTTCCTTGGCCTGCTGGCCCGACTCACGGGCGGCCAGCCGGCGCGCGGCGGCGTCCAGCCATGCTTCCACTCTTGAGATGGTGTCGATCATGACCGGCAGAGAGTCGATCGACGTGCCACGCGCCAGGCTATCGGACCGGTCCGAGAAAAACAGGCATGGCGCGGGCCGGAGGCCCATCCACGCCCCGCCGGGTGCACAACAATGGCCGGCCAGGCACGGGCGTGGAGCGGGCTCCACACGGGCGTGTTGCGGAGAAGCAACGGTGTTGCGGACGGCGGACCTGGAATACCACCTGCCCGAGGAGCTGATCGCGAGCCGGGCTCTCGAGCCCCGGGACAGCGCTCGGCTTCTGGTGGTCGACCGCGCCCAAGGCTCCGGTCAGGACCGGACCGTCCGCGACCTGCCGGATCTGCTGGTCCCGGGAGATGTGCTGGTCCTCAACTCCACGCGGGTGCTTCCCGCGCGGTTCCTGGGCCGCCGCGCGGGCACGGGCGGCAGGTGTGAGGGACTCTTTCTCGAAGATGCGCCCGCGCAGTCCGCGGACGGGACTCAGCCCGCGTGGATCTGCCTGCTGCGCGGCGGGCACCTGCGCCCCGGAGCCCAGATCGAACTTGACGATCAGGCCGGCTCACCGTCGGGAGTGACGCTCCGACTGCTCGCCAAAGTTGACCAGGAACCGGGGGCCTGGCAACTGGCCGTCGCGGGCGCTGCGCCGGGGGAACGCTCCTGGGATGTGCTGGCGCGGGTCGGACGAACCCCGCTGCCCCCGTACATCCTCAAGGCCCGCGCCAAGGCGGGCCTGATGGTCGACGATCTCGAAGATCGCCGCAGATACCAGACCGTCTTTGCCCGACAGATCGAGGGGTCGGCGGGGATCCACGGCTCGGTCGCCGCGCCCACCGCGGGCCTGCACCTGACCCCCGAGCTGCTCGCCCGCCTGCACGCCCGCGGCATCCAGCTGGTGAACGTCACGCTGCACGTCGGGACCGGGACCTTCCGATCCGTCGAGACCGAGTTCGTCGAGCAGCACCCCATGCACGGCGAGTGGTGCTCGATGGCCCCCGAGGCGATCTCGGCGATCCGCAAGGCCCGGGCCCATGGCCGGCGCATCATCCCGGTGGGATCGACCAGCGCCCGCACGCTCGAGTCGTACGCAAACCTCGCCGGAGATCCGCCGTCGGCGATCCAGACGCGGATGCTCATCACGCCCGGCTACGCCTGGAAGTGGTGCGACGGCATGCTGACCAACTTCCACCTGCCGCGCTCGACACTGATGGCGATGGTCGGCGCGATGCTCGAGGGCGGCGTGGATCGGCTGGTGGAGATCTACGCGCGAGCGATCTCCGAGCGGTACCGGTTCTACAGCTACGGGGACGCGATGCTGATCCTGCCGTAGAAAGCCGTCGGCCGCGCTTCAGGCCTTGCGCAGCAGCGCCCGCAGCTGTACCTTGGCCATGGGGTGGCTCGCGCCGGCCCACGAGTCCTTGTACTCGTACGCGAACCCCAGCGGCGCAAACAGCGCATCGAGGCGGGCCTCCGACATCGGGCTGGGGTGCATGTGGTCCCGGTAGTCCATCAGATCGACCAGCAGCCACAGCAGCCCACGGGGTCGCAGCACGCGGTGGATCTCCGAGGCCACGTGCCGAGGGTCGTCGGTGTGGTCGAGGCAGTTCTCGGCGATCACAAGGTCCGCGCTCGCGGCCGCCAGCGGCATCGCCTCCCCGCACGCCGGCACGTGCACGATCCCTCGCTCGAGGATCCACCGCGGCACCAGCCCCGCGCTCAGGTACCCCTCGGCGAGCGGGTCGATCGCCGCCGCCGAGCGGAACCGCCGGAACGCGCAGCACGGGATCGGACCGCCCCCGATCTCCACCACGTCGGTATTGCCGCACCAGTCGTCCATCGCCCGGTCCCGCGCCAGGCCCAGCCGGTCGGCAAGCTCATTCAGACGGGTCTGCTGCCAGGTGCCGAACGTCTCCTCGAAGCGGTCCTTGAGCGTCGGGTCCAGCCCGTGCATCGCCGCCGCCCAGTACGACAACTCGTCCCGGTACTTGACCGTCGCCTCCTGGTTGATGCTCCCATCGACGCCGATCGCCGAGCCGCCCAGCCCGCCCCGCCACACCGCCCGGGCCCGGCTCGCCCGCGCCGCGTTGGTCCGCCGCAGCTCGTCAACCGCCGATTCCAGGCGAGCCACCGCCTGCTGGAGGTCCCAGACCGCCGGGCGCAGGACCCGGCGCACGGCGGACTTGAACAGCCCGCGCAGGCCCGATTCGGAGGGAGGCTGGTGGGTGGGGTGCTCCAACGACACGTCCGATCGCGGCCTCAGCGGCCGACCGCGAAGATCTGGAAGCGATGGCCCTTGGGGTCCAGCCCGAGGCTGCCGCAGATGCGATCCCGCAGCGGGACCAGCTCCGGGACATCGATCGGGATGATCTGGCGGGTGTCCATGCGGATGACCAGGTCGCTGGGCTTGCGCCCGTAGACCAGCTGATAGTGCGACTGCTCCTGATCGAACAGCACGCGCTGGATGATCCCGGCCTCCTGGAGCAGCCGGATCGTGCGGTAGACCGTCGCCTTGCTCACGCGGAACGTCGTCTTGCGCAGCTGCTCGATCAGCCGCTCGACCTCGAAGACCCCGTCGAATCGGATCACCGAGTCGAGGATCTGCGCCCGCTCGGGCGTGTACTTGAGGCCCTCGCTCTTGAGCTTGCGGCGGAAAACCGCGCACAAGGGCTCGACGATCTCCAGATCGGGGAGGGCCTCCACAATCTCGTCGCCGGGTGACCGGCCTGGGGGTACCTGTTTCGAACCGGCGGGCATGTCGTATCCTACACCCCCGGTGCGCGAGGGATTCGCGCCGGCGGCGGGATGCGATCGGACGGGCACGGCATGGACCAACGCGGAACTTCTGACCCATCGGAGATCGCCGCGCGGCCGGCCGGGCTGGACCGCCTCCTGTGGCGCCTGGTCCTGGGCGGCGTTTGCCTGGCCGTCATCTGCCTGGTCAGCGGCATCTCCGTCCGCGATCACAGCAACGCCCTCGCGCTGGTCTACGTGGTGCTCGACTCGGGCCCACGCGCCGGGCTCTACCTCGTCGCGTGCGTCGGCTGGGGGATCCTCGCCGAATGGACCCTGGGCCGGACTGCGCCCGGACGCGCCATGGTCGCCGATCGCGCTGCGCTGGTCGCCGGCCTGGGCGTCTCCTGCATGCTCACCATCAGCCACGGCCTGGGCGTGCTGGGCGCGTGGGGAGGCATGCTCGGCCTGGGGGGCAGGGTCTGGGCCCTGATCCCCATCCTCATCGGCCTGCTCGCCGCCGCGTGGCCCGCCGGACGCGCCCTGCACCGCGGCGTCGATCTCACGCGACTCTGGGCGCCGCTGCACTGGACCCGCCGCGTCCCCATCGCGCTGGCCTGGCTCTGCGGCGGCTCCGTGCTGGTGGTCGCCGCGTGCAACCCGCCCGGGGCGCTGTGGTCCAGCGAGTTCGGCGGCTACGACGTCCTCAGCTACCACCTCCAGCTCCCCAAGGAGTGGCTCAGGGACGGCGTGGTCCGCCCGCTGGACCACAACGTCTACTCGTTCCTGCCCGGCTACGTCGAGGCCGCGTTCACGCACCTGGGAGCGATGACCGGCTCGCAGGACCTGCTCGCACGCGACGGCACCGTCCTGCTCTCCTGCCAACTCCTCAGCGCCGGCTTCACCATCGTCGCCGCGTGGCTCATCGGCCGCGTCGCCCGCGCCGCGGCCCGGCGGGGCGGCGTCTCCGAGCCCTCCGCGACGCTCGCGGGCGCGGCGACCACCGCGCTGGTCATCGTCGTCCCCTGGATGCTCGTCGTCGGCTCGCTCGCGTACAACGAGAGCGCCCTGGTCCTCCTGCTCGCGGCGGCCCTCGTGCCCGCGATCGATCACGGGAACGTCTCCACGCCCGACGGCCCCGCGCCGACCCCGCGATCCGCCGGCCATTGGCTCCTGCGCGGGCTCATCTGCGGCTGGCTGGTCGCGACCGCCTGCGGCGTCAAGCCCACCGCGCTCTTCCTGGGCGCGCCGATCGCCGGGATCCTCTTCCTGGGCTCCGCCCCGCGCCGCGCGTGGCTCCCCTGGCTCGCCGGCGCGTGCATCGCCGGCGCCGCCGGCCTGACGCCCTGGCTCGTTCGCAACTGGCACGCCTGCGGAAACCCCGTCTTTCCGCAGATGGCCTCGTTCTTCGGCGATGGAAACTGGTCCGCCGAGCAGCTCGCCCGCTACGCCCGCGCCCACCACTTCGACGGCACCCTGCTCGACCGGCTGCGGCTCCTGGTGCTCCCCGACGGGTCGGATCCGATGGGCCCCCGCCACCGGGGCCTTGTGCACGAGCAGTGGGCCTGGTTCTTCCCCGCCGCCGCGGCCGCGTGCCTAGCGCTGGCGACCATCCGCCGCGCCCGGAATACCGGCATGCTCCTGGCCGGCTCGCTCGCCGCGCAGCTGCTCGCCTGGCTCGAGCTCACCCACGTGCAGTCGCGGTTTCTCCTCCCGCTGGTGATCCCCGGAAGCGTCGCCGTCGGCCTGCTCCTGGGGATCGCCAACGACGCTCGCACGCTCCGCGCCGCCGGCCCCGGCCCGCGATGGCCCGCCTGGACCGGATCTCTGCTGGGCCTGATCCTCTGGGGCCTGGTCCCCGCGGGGACGTACGCCGTGCTGCGCTACCTCGCCGAGGGACCCGAAAACCGCGGCCCCAACGTCTGGCTCACCGACGGACCCGGCGCCCTCTCCGGCTCCATCTTCCGCGCCGCGTACGAACAGATGCCCGAGGATGAGCAGCGCCAGTCCCTCTCGGTCGCCTCCCCCACCATCTACTGCAACTTCGGCCTCAAGCGCGGCAGCGTCGTCTGCATGATCGGCGATGCCACGCCCCTCTACTACACCACGCCCGTGATCTACAGCACCACCTACGACCTGTCCGTGTTCGCCGCCGCCGTGCGCAAGTTCCCCGAGGCCCCCGCCCGCTGGGTGGATGCCCTCAAGCAGCGCGGCATCACCCACGTGCTGATCAATTACGGCGAGATCAGCCGCCTCTCACGCTCGGGTTGGATCGACCCGGCGATCACCCCCGAGGCCATCGGCCAGTCGATCGTCCCTTACTCGCAGGTCGAGCGGGCCTGGGGCGACCGCACCGTCGTGCTCTACCGCCTGCCCTGAGCCTCACACCACCGTCACCGGGTCACGGTCCGCCCGGCTCACCACCGCGCGCAGGTCCGGCAGCCGCTCGCACAGCACCTGCGCCAGCCGCGGGAGGTACCCGCGCTCCGTGTTGGTGTGGCCCGCCAGGATGATCGACATCCCCGCATTGGTCGCGTCGATGATCTCGTGGTGCTTCATCTCACCCGTCACGAACACCTCGCACCCCTCCGCCCGCGCCGCGGCCGCCTGCGATGCCCCCGCCCCGCACACCACCCCCACGTGCGTCACCGATGACATCGTCCCCGCCCGCGCCACGTGCACCGTCGGCACGCACGTCCCCGTCGCCAGGAACCCCTTCAGGCGGATCCCAATCTCCTCCAGGGTCGCCGGCTGGTCCAGCACGATCCGCCGGCCCGCCCCCACCGCACGGTCGGCCGGCGCCAGCAGCTCGTACACATCCACCGCCGGCTCCTCGTACGGGTGGAACTGCCTCAACGTCGCCAGCACCAGGGGAAGGCTCGCCCGGCTGCACACCATCTCCAGCCGCAGCTCCGTCACGTGCTCCACGCGCCCCGGCTGGCCCACCACAGGCTTGGAATCGTCCGAACCCAGGAACGTCCCCGTCCCCAGCACCGCGAACGAGCACAGCGAGTACTTGCCGATCAGCCCCGCCCCCGCGGTCGCCAGCGCCTGGCGCAGCCGGTCCGCATCCCGCTCCGGGATGAACGTCACGATCTTGCACTCCTGCGTCGGCCGGCGACGGGACTTGGGGCTCAGCGCCCGGCAGTCCCCCGCGATCCGCCCGGCCTTGGTCGACCCCGAAACCCCCTCGCACAGCCAGTCGGTCATCCCGCCCGGAGCGCTGTCCAGGCTCGTGTGCGGCGAGTACACCGCGATCTCCGCCTGGATCGCCCGCGCGATCGCCCGTTCCCGCGGCGTCGCATCCGTGATCCGCGTGAGCGGCTCCCAGATCGGCGGGTGGTACGAGATGATCGCCGACGCCTTCACCGCGATCGCCTCGTCGAGCACCGGCTCGGTCAGGTCGATCGTCAGCAGAACCGGCCCCTCGATCGCCCGGCTCAACCGCCCGACTTGAAGCCCCACGCGATCCCAGGGCTCGGCGAGCTCAAGAGGCGCAACGGACTGCAGGGCATCCACCAGGTCACGGACGATCATGTTGCAACTCCCGTGGAACGCACGTTCGCGCCAACAAGACTAGCAGGGACGCAATGGACCGGGCACGCTACCCCGCGATCGAGGCTCAACTCACAACGCCGGCGAGCCCGGACCGATCGCCGCCGGCTCCCCGGGATTCTCTGAATTGAGAACGGCCCGGCGGTTACTGGATCTCGAGGATCTCAAACCGCTTCACGCCCCGCGGCGTGTTGACGCGGATGATCTCGCCCTTGCGCGCCTTCATGAGCGCCTCGCCCATCGGGCTGTTGGTCGTCACCTCGGCGTAATCCAGCGGCGGGCTCGCCGAAGCCTCCCCCACCAGCCGGTACAGGTCCACATCGTCCGTGTCCACCTGCTTCATCTTGACCATCGAGCCCAGGAACACCACCTCGCTGGACTTGCTCTCGTCGATGACGTTCACCGACGACAGCCGCTCCTGCAACCGGCGGATCTCGGCTTCTTCCATGCCCTGCTGCTCACGCGCGGCGTGGTAATCCCCGTTCTCTTTCAGGTCCCCAAGGGCCCGGGCCTCGGCGATCCGCTGGGAGATGACCGACCGGTTGGCGATCAGGGACGCCAGACGCGTCTCGATCGTCACCTTCTCCGCGTGGGTGATGAATTCCATGAACTCTCGCTTCTGACGATGCACACCCCTGCGGCCCGGTCAACGCCCCGGTCTCGAGGTTACGGCGTGATTGAATCGGTAACGTCAATTGAATGCAGTCCGGTCCGGCCCGACCACCGGCACTGCTTCCTCCGGCCCGGAGGGGCCCGGACCTGATTCAGCCTGTTCGGGGAGGGTTGGGCCACCACCCCTGCGCTCCACACGAGTGGTCAGCCCCCGGATGATCGCCACCAGCCACAGCGTCAGGGCCGCCACCGCGATCATCTGCGCCGCTCGCCAGTGCTCCGGCTGCGCCACCGCGTTGCGGCCCAGCCACGAACGGTCACGCGTCACCTCGAACACCGACGTCACCGGAGACACCAGCGTCAGCCACATCCTGATCCGCTCGCCGCTGGCCAGCCCCAGCAGCGATCGCACCACGATCGCCAGCGGACCCGCGAACCCGATCCCAAGAATCACCACCATCCACACCCCGCGCCGCATCGTCACACGCCCGTGCCGACCCTCGTGCCCGTGGATGTCCTGCAGCGCCAGCGCCAGCACCGCGCCGATCAGCCCCAGCCACGCCGCCGACTGCGCCGCGATCACCGCCGTCACAGACCAGTCCCAGTTCGACAGCGCCGACATCGCCTGCGGCCAGATGGTCGCCTGCAGCGGGAACAGGATCGCCAGCGAGTCCAGAAACACCCCCCGCGGCGCACTGGTGAACACCAACTGCTGGCTCAGCCGCACCATCGGCCAGAATACCGCCACCCCCAGCGCCGTCGCCGCCAGCAGCAGCGTCGCCGCCGGCCGATAGATGTCCGGCGCCAGGAACGGCGCCGATGCGATCGAGCCCAGGCTCGCCACCGTCGCCAGCAGCAGGTACCCCGTCCACATCAGGGCCCACGGCCGCGGTTCGGCGCGCCGGTGAGCCCACCGGTCACCCGCCGGCGCGGCCGGGCCGATCGCGGGCAACGGCAGCCGCACCGGCTCCGCGTCCGCCGCCGGCGCATTCAACCGCACGTCCTCCACCGGCACCGCTCCCAGGGCCGCCGGCTCGGCCGCGCTGCCAACCGGCTCCGCATCCACCCGAGCGGCCACCGCGTCCTGCCCGGATGGTCCAACGGGAAGGGCGGGTTCGGCGGCGTTGTCGGGCCGGTCGTTCACCGGTATGTATCGTTGCCCGTCAGTCCTTGGGGAGCGGCGAGGTCTTCAACGCCGGCTGCGGGCGATCCGGCAGAGTCCCGCCCGACGCCGAAACGTCGATTTCCAGCGGCCTGCCCTGCCACCAGACATCAAACGAACGTCCGTTGCCGTCGATGCTCCCCAGACGCTTCTGCAGCCAGTCGATCGCCGCGAGCTTCGCCGCCGTGCTCGCCTCACCCAGCCGCGGCTTGTTGGGACGCCCTCCCCACACCAGCCGCCCCCGGTTCACCGTGGTGATCGCCAGCGTCCGGTCCTTGCCGTAATTCCCCACATCCACGCCGACCACCTGGTCCATCCACGGCCGGGCCTGGATCACCCGCAGCAACTCCAGGCCCGCGAGCACATCCTCACCAGGCCACGCCTTGGTGTAGTCGATCGCCGCGCCCGCCGACGGCGGCCGGGCTCCCACTCGAAGGATCGCCTTGAGCTTGGACTGGCCGGCGTCGTACACCACCGGCATCGGCTTGCCATCCCACGAGATCATGTAGTCGTGCCCGCCGTCACGGATCACCGCGCCGGGGATCCGCCACTGGCCGGAGACCAGGAGCCGTCCCCCCGGCTCCCGACGGACCGTTGGCCTTCCATCAAACCACCCCGACTTCTCCAGGGCCGAGCCCACCCGCTCGAGCGGCTCCCCTGAAAGCGGCGATGCCTTGGGATCGATCTGAGCCTGCGCGAGCGCGAGCACTTCCTCCTGCATCTGCCTGGGCAGCCAGGTCGGAGCATCCGTCAGGCTCGCCGACGAGACCGAGAGCAGGTGCAGGCCCAGGGGAGAGTCCTCACCCTTGGTCCCGTGCTCCTTGCCCGTGGTCCCCGCCAGCGCCGGCCAGCGGACCTGCACGCTCGGCGCCCGCGCCCCGATGATGTCCACCGCCTTGCGCTCCAGGGGGGTCCATCCGCGGTACAGCCCGACCCCGATCGCCGAAACGACGGCAATCGTGAGCGTGCTGGCGATGATCGACTTGATCCCGATCCCCGACCGCGCTGCAACAGCGCCGGCCGCGGGCGCGGGTGTCTCGTTCGCTGGTTGGCTGGTCGAATCGGGCAACGCCATGGGCCACTCCCGCCCCGAGGGGCATCCGTACCTAGTTCATCGGCCGCCGGTCCCTGGCAGCCCATCCAATAAGTGTCGCGCACAGACGCGGCATGTCCAGTCCCACCGCCTGTGCGGCCATGGGAAGCAGGGAATGGCTCGTAAACCCCGGCATCGTGTTCACTTCCAGCATCCACGGGAGCCCATCGTGGTCCAGAAGAAAGTCCACCCTGCACAGGTGCCGAACACCCAGCTCCCGGGCCAGCGCCAAGGCCCAACGCTGGATCTCCTCCCCAATCCCCTCCTTTAGGGGCGGATTGACCGTGTACTTCGTATCGTCCCGGGTGTACTTGGCCTCGTAGTCGTAGAACTCCACCGCCGGCTCGATCCGGATCGCCGGCAGCGCCCGGGCGTCCGGCCCCGCCGGGTCCAGCACACCCACCGTCAACTCCTGGCCCGGCACGAGCCTCTCGATCATGTAGATCCGGCCCGGATCCTGCCTCATGTCCTCCCGGACCTCTTCCAGCGAGTCGTTCCACGCCCCCCGCGTGTGGCACAGGTGCACCCCCACGCTCGAACCCTCGTGCACCGGCTTGAGCACCACCGGAAGCTCGATGGGGCTGTGGTCATCCTCCACGTTGAAGATCGCCGACGGCGCTGTGCGGATCCCGATCCGCGCCGCCGCGAGCTTGGTCGCCATCTTGTCCATCGCCATCCGCGCTGCCATCGGCCCGCACCCCACGAACGGCCGGCCGTCGCGCTCGAGCAGGTCCTGGAGAGGACCCCCTTCGCCGAACGGCCCGTGCAGGACGGGCAGGATCACATCCCCGCCCATCGCCTTGAGTTCCTTGGAGGTCGGAGTCTCGATGACCTCGTAGACCACCGGCACCCCGGCCGCTTCCAACGCGTCGGCAACCGCGCGCGAGCTCTGAAGGCTGACCTCGCGCTCGGCATCGGGCCCGCCGCCCAGCACCAGCGCACTGGCCCCGCGTGCGAGCGCCTTGGGGTGAAGTTGCTTTCGTTCGTCGCTCATGTCAAGAACCGGACTCACCACAGAGGCACCGAGGGCACAGGGAAGGAAGACATTCGAGGTGGCCTTGCAGGAGGGCCCACACCCTCTTCTCTTTCATGTCTCTCTGTGTTCTCTGTGCCTCTGTGGTGAAGATTGCCTTCTCCAGATCACCACCTCGGGCTCGATCCGCACACCGAACCGCTCGAGCACCCGCCGCGTGACCTCTTCCATGACCTTGATCACATCACCGGCCCGCCCGCCCTTGTCGGCGGTGAGGAAGTTGCCGTGCTGCGGGCTCACGCTCGCCGAGCCGATCCGCAGCCCCTTGCACCCGGCCCGGTCGATCAGCATCCCCGCGCTAATCCGGGTCCCGGGCGCAAACTCGGCAAACCCCCTGGCCGGGTCGGGCACCTTCAGGCCGATCGCCAGCGTCGGGTTCTTGAAGCAGCACCCCGCCGAGTTGTCCGCGAGCGGCTGGGTCTTCTTCTTGTACTCCATCACCTCGAGCTTGCGGGCTTTGAGGACGGCCGGATCGTCGGGGGCGAGCTGGAACTGGGCCGCCGTCACGATCAGTTCGTTGAGCCCCGAATGCCGGTAGGAGAACTCGATCTCGCGCCGCTCGATGATGTGCTCGCCCCCGCGCCGGTCGGTCGCGAAGACCCGCACGAGGTGGTCGGCGAGTTCGCCGTACTTGCCACCGGCGTTCATCACCACTGCGCCGCCGATGGTCGCGGGGAAGCCCGCGAGCGTCTCGAGCCCCGCGAGCCCCTGGTCAACCGTTTTGTTGATGAGGGCCGGCAGCTTGGCCCCCGCGCCGGCGAGCACGATGCCTGTCTTGGCATCGATCTGTGCCTTCGTGAACTCGGGCCCGTCGAGCGCCACCACCAGCTCGGCCACGCCCGCATCATCCACCAGCAGATTGGCGCCATCCCCCAGGACCCGCAGGTCCGCATCCACGTCCAGGCAGTTCTGCAGCTCCCGCCTATCTCGCGCCCGGCAGAACCGGTCCGCGCCGCCACCGACGCCGAACCATGTCGGGATCGGGACGTTTCTTTGAATGCCGGGTATATCAGACACGGCGGTGTTGCTCACGGAAAAACCGAGTTCATCTCTTACCGCGGAGGTCGCGGAGTGCGCGGTGACCGAAAAAGCCCTGACTTCTTCCCCCCTCAGCGCTCTCCGCGACCTCCGCGTTAAGAACTGCCTTTACTTCCGGCTCGACAGAAACCCCTTCCCGACCTTCCACACATCACCCGCCCCCATCACCACCAGCACATCCCCCGGCCGGCACAGGTTCTCCAGCTGCTCGATGATCGCCTCGAACGGGTACAGGTGCATCGCCCGCACCCCGCGGTGCCTCAGCCGGTCCACCAGGTCCCCCGCCGTCACCTTGTGCTTCTCCTCCTGGCTGTCGCGCACGAAGTAGATGTGCGGGACGATCACCACATCGGCCTGCGAGAAGCTCGCCGCGAACTCCTCGAGCAGGTGCCGCGTGCGGCTGTGCTGGTGCGGCTGGAAGACGCAGATCAGCCGGCCCCCATTGTCTTCGGGTCGCTCCGATTCCCTCAGCGCCCGCAGCGTCACATCGATCTCCGTCGGGTGGTGCCCGTAGTCATCAAAGATCCGCACCACGCCCATCCCGCGCGGGCCCGCCACCGCCCGCTCGCCCAGCAGCTGCATGCGCCGGTCGATCCCGTGGAACTTCGAGAGCGAATCGGCGAGCTTCTGCGGGTCGGCCCCGGCCATCACCCCCAGCGCCAGCGCGGTCGCCGCGTTGATCGCGTTGTGCGCGCCCGGGATCCCCATCGTCCACTCGGCGACCATCTCGCGCCCGTCACGAGAGAGCTTCACCCGCCGCGTGGGGGTGTCGTACGAGACCACCCAGTCGGCCTGCGGCGAGAAACCGATTGTCTGGACCCTGCACGCAAGGCCCGCCGTCACCTCGCGGCGGTTGGCCCCGTCGTGGGCGATCAGGAGCTGCCCACCCTCTTCGGCCGGGGGCAGGAGCATCGCGAACTCGTGGAACGCCTTCACGATCTCGTCCAGCGAGCCGTACACATCCAGGTGGTCGGCCTCGATCGAGCTGATGGAGGCCAGCACGGGCCGGTAGTTGTGGAACGAGCGGTTGAACTCGCACGCCTCGGCGATCAGAAGCCCCGGCCGGCCCGCCAGCGTGCCCGACGGGATCTGCGGGGAGCCGATGCGGTAGCCGATCGGGGCAGCGCCCGCACCCTGCACGGCGCACCCGCGCGTCAGCTGGTCGCTGGTGGCCCCGACGATCACCGACGGGTCCAGCCCCGCATCCGCGAGGGCGCACCCGAGCATCGCCGTCGTCGTCGACTTGCCGTGCGTGCCCGCAACCGCGATCCCCGTGCGCCCGAGCATGCACTGGCCCAACGCCTCGGCGTAGCTGAGCACCGTCACGCCGCGCCGGGTCGCCTCCAGGAGCTGCGGGTGGTCCGGCTTGATCGCCGCCGACGCCACGACAATGTCGCACGCCTCGGGGAGCCACTGGGTCGACTGGTCGAACCCGACGGCGATCCCATCGGCCGCGAGCAGCTGGGTCGCCTCGCTGGGCGCCATGTCAGACCCGCACACGGTCGCCTCCCGCGCTTTGATCATCCGGGCCAGCCCGGACATCCCGCACCCGCCGATGCCGATGAAGTAGGTGCTCTTGCCCGCGAACGGGATCGGCTTGGGAGGGGCTGGAACGGCGGCGGGCATCTGGAAACTCGGGCTCTCGGAGACTCCGGAGCAGGGGCTGCCGGACGGGACACCCGCGGGGGTGTTGATGGGAGTGTTTGGCGCAGGGAAAACCGTGGCGACGGGCGGCGTCATAGCAAGGGTATCGGATCGGTTACCGGTGGAGCGTGAAGGATCGGGCAAGGGCGATCCGGAGCGATTCACAGCGGCCCGATCCCCCTCCCGCGCTTCACCCCAGCCTGGTTGCCCAATTCCCCAATGACCGCGCCGGTTGCGCACAAAAATGGACATGCACCACGATGCCCCAGGATCGCTTCCGGGCACCTTGGTGGGCCTCCGGGACCTCCCCGAAACCGACGCCTCAGCGGGGCGGGAAACCGGGTTTCCTGCCAAATCACTTCCTGTGCGCACACGCCCGGTTGTGCAATGCGGACCCGACGGGCCGCAAGACCTCACGGGATCCGCATCTCGTAGAACCGGCTGAGCGGGTCATCGCGGTAGGGGCCGAACGGGGCGATCTGCGTGAAGTCCATGCGCTCGTAGAGGCCGATGGCCTCGCGCTGGTGGATGCCCGTCTCCAGCCGCAGGAGCTTGACGCCGCGGGCGCTGGCGTGCCGGGCCAGGTGCTCGACCATCCGCCGGCCCAGGCCAAGGCCGCGGAAGGCCGGCCGCACGTACATGCGCTTGAGTTCACCGTACTCCGAGCCGACGAGCTGGATCCCGCCGCACCCGGCGGGCTGAAGATCGCGGCGGATCACGAAGAACTCGACCCGCTCCCGGAGGAGCTTCTCCACGCTGTAGCCGTGGCGGCTCTGGGCGGGGTAGAGCGGGGCCAGGTGCGCTTCGAGCTCGGCGATCAGCTCCATCGCGTCCGCGGTGTCGGGTCGCTCGCTGGTGATGGTGAGCGGCATCGGTGAGTTTACGCAGAACCCGCGCGGCTACGGCTTGTCGCGCTCGCTGGCCGGCTCGATGTGGATGAGCACATCGCGCACCTTGGGCATCTGGGTGCGGATCTGGTCCTTCACGCGGTGGGCCAGCGCGTGGGCCTCGCGGACGGTCATGGCCGGGTCGACGCGGGCGTGCATGTCGACCCAGTAGCCGGTGCCGGCCTTGCGGGCGACGGCCTTCTGGATGTTGCGGATGCCCGGGACGGCGGTGGCGATCCGGCAGGCCTGGTCCCCGATCTCGCCGGAGTGGGCGTCGAGCAGTTCGCGGACCGGGCCGGTCATGAGCTTGAAGGCGTTGAAGAAGATGACGCCCGAGGCCAGCAGGGCGGCCCAGTCGTCGGCGGGCTCGTAGCCGGGGCCGCCGATGAGGGCGATCGAGATGCCGACGAAGGCCGCGAGGCTGGTGAGGGCATCGGCGCGGTGGTGCCAGGCGTCGGTGCGGACGGCGGGGCTGTCGGTGGTGCTCGCGGCGCGGCGGACGATGCGGAACATGACTTCTTTGGCGAGCACGACGCTCACGAGCACGAAGAGGGTGAAGGGGGCGGGGGCGTGGTGGGGCGTCAGGATCTCACGGATCGCCTCGACGGCGATCCCGACGCCCGCGCCCAGGATGAGGAGGGAGACGAGGAAGGCGGCGAGCGACTCGGCCTTGCCGTAGCCGTAGGGGTGCCGCTGGTCGGCGGGGCGTGCGGCCAGGCGCAGGCCGCCCCAGATGACCAGGGAGCCGGCGATGTCGGCGATCGATTCGATCGCGTCGGCGACCAGGGCGTAGGAGTGGCCCACCAAGCCGGCGATCAGCTTGATGATCGCCAGTAGGACGTTGAGGAGCATGCCGCCCAGGGCCAGGCGCTGCCCGCGGGCCTCGGCGCTTTCGGTCGGTGCGGGGCTTGGCGTGGTGGGGGCATTCAACGATCGGGCTCCGACGATTCCTCCCGGGACCGCAGGAGCCTATCACCACCGGAGCACGGCGGGTCCGGGTGGTCAACAATCAGCCCTCCATGGAACTACGCATCATCAGCATCGGGGTCCTTCCCTTCCATCCGCTGTGGGGAGAGCGCACGCCCGTGCGGATGGGGCACGGGACCACGACGCTGATCCGCACGGAGGACCGGCTGATCCTGGTCGATCCGTCGCTGCCGGCGCCGGTGCTGACGGCGCGGCTGCAGGAGCGGGCGAACGTGACCCCGGGGGTGATCACGGACGTGTTCCTGACGAGTTTCCGCCCCGAGGTGCGGCGGGCGATCTCGCTGTTCGAGGGGGCCTCGTGGTGGATCGGCGAGGCCGAGCGCGAGAGCGTGGGCCTGGCGCTGGGCTCGAGGCTCAAGCAGGAGGCCGAGCTCGAGGACCGCGCCGACAAGGAGCTGATCGAGGCGCTCTCGCAGGACGTGGGGATCCTCCAGCGGGCCCGGCCCGCGCCCGACCAGCTGGCCCCGCGCATCGGCCTGTTCCCCATGCCCGGGGTGACGCCGGGGGCGTCGGGGCTGCTGATCGAGGATGCCCGGCACACGACGATCATCTGCGGGGATGCGATCCCGACGGTCGAGCACCTCGAGCAGGGCAAGATCCTCCCCAGCGCGTTCAACCTCGACCAGGCGCGCGAGAGCATGGCCGAGGCGGTGGAGATCGCCGACCTGCTGGTGCTCGGGCGAGACAACATCGTGGTGAACCCGACGCGGCGGCCGTTCTGACCTGTTCGCCGGCCCGCGGCGTGCCCGGCGGGGGTTGCCCGGGGGTTGGCAGGGGTGAATTCGGACCGGGGCGGCAGTGGATAGTTGGGCGCGTTGTGACAACGCTTACTTTCTGGTCCCGAGCGGGCCGATCGGGAGGGGGCGGGCGCGATGGATCGCGTCGGGAACCCCGAACGCACTCTGCCGAACGAATGCAGCCGAATCCACAATACCCGCGGAGACCCAACCAGCCCGCCCTGCCGGCCAAGCCGCGGCGCGTGCGCGGGGGGTACAAGCTCTCGTCGGGGTACAACTCGCCGGACGCGGGGCCGATCCCGTGGACGACGCAGCGCTGGATCCGGATCATCGAGCAGGGGGCCGCGGGTCCGGCGCTGATCGAGGGCGTGGAGTACGGCAAGCTGGGGCAGACCAAGCGCCTGGAGATCGGGACGGGCGCGGTCAAGGCCTCGGTGCAGGGCCGGCAGTACCGGCCGTACGACGTCACGCTCAAGGTGCAGGTCTTCAACCAGGAGCAGTGGGACCAGGTGGTCCTGCTGATGGCCGACCAGGCGATGTACGCGGCCAAGGTGCTGTCGGGGGAACTGCCGCCGAACATCGAGGAGGTCTTTGCGCGGGTGGGCGTGCGGCTGTTCCCGCAGGAGGCCTCGGAGGTCATCACCTCGTGCACGTGCGGGGCCGAGGGACCGTGGTGCAAGCACGCGTGCTGCGTGGCCTCGCTGCTGGCCGACCAGCTGGCTTCCAAGCCGTTCCTGATGTTCGAGCTGCGGGGGATTTCGACCGCCGACCTGATGGAGAACGTCCGGCAGCGCCGGTCGCTCTCGGCGGTGGGCGCCGCGGCGGTGCCGGTGTACACGCCGCACGCCGAGGGGGAGCACCCCGACAAGCCGCTGGAAGAGTGCCTGGATTCGTTCTGGGACTCGCAGGAAGTCGCCGAGGCGATCGATCTGCCGATGGAGCCGCCGGCGGTGACGCACCCGCTGCTGCGGCGGCTGGGGCCCAGCCCGTTCACGGCGGGGAGATTCCCGCTCGTGGGGCTGCTGGCGACCTGCTACGAGATGGTGAGCAAGGCGGTCCTGAGCGGCGAGAACATCGCCGCGGGCGGGAACGCCGCTCCCGCCGCGGGGGATGATGCGGGCGAGAGCCCCCCGGAGGCGCCGGAGGCCGGGGCCTAGCGGGCCAAC
>JBGAOZ010000050.1:0-15145 GCA_044221545.1 Phycisphaerales bacterium | reverse complement strand
CTCCTCCACCGCCGAAGCCACTTCGACCACCGGAACCACCGGTGCGCTGCTCGCGTGGCTGGGCCTCGTTGACCTTGAGCTTCCGTCCGTTCATCGCGAAGCCGTCGAGGGCGGTGATCGCGGCAGCCGCGGCGCCGTCATCGTCCATCTCAACGAATCCGAAGCCCTTGGAGCGGCCGGTTTCCCGGTCGATGATGATCGCCGCCCGCTTCACAGTGCCGTGCTGGCTGAACAGGGCCTCGAGGTCAGCCTCCGTTGTTGTGTACGGGAGGTTCCCCACATATATGTTCTTCATCGCCGCGCGATCCTTGCCCGAGTCATCAATGATGCTTGAACCGCCGCCAGCTTCTCGGGCAATCGACCGACCCGGTCCAAAGAGCCGCCGAATTCACACCGGCGCCTCGCCAATTTGGGGTCGAATATACCAACTACACAAGTTGATCGCCACCATAGCTTGCGTGCCAATGGGATCGTTCACGTGCGCGAGTTAGTGCGATGTTCGGATGCTCGCTCCGGAAGTCGAGAGCCCCCAGAAGCGCGCCCAGTTGCCCCAGGCAAAGTCGTCGACTTCGGCTTCCTGCCACCCGGCGGCGAGCAACGCATGGGCGAGCTTCTCGAGGTCCGCTGGCCGGCGAATTCCGGTCGGAAGGTCGCCGGCGCCGAAGCCGCCGTCCATGTCGGTTCCCAGGCCGACGCTGCGGCGATCGCCGACCAGGTTGCAGATGCGTTCGATGTGCGCCACGGCATCCTGGATCGTTGAGACCGGCGGCTCGCGGCCGGGTGGGGAGAGGAACTTGCCGAAGAGGTTGAGACCGATGATGCCGCCACGGCGTGCGATCTCCTTGATGGATTCATCCCGCAGGTGGCGCTGGTTGGAATGGTCGAGCAGGGCGCGGCAGTTGGAGTGCGAGGCGATCACTCGGCCCTTGGCGCGGGAGAGAAGCTCGTCCATCGCCGAATCGGAGAGGTGCGAGAGATCGTGGACGACGCCGAGGCGATCGATGGCATCGATCATTTCGCGGCCCAGGTCCGTGAGGCCGAGGGAGGGCGTCGAATTCCCGCCGGAGTATCGCGAGGGTCGCGCCCAGGCCAGGCCGACCGCAAGCGCGCCGCGCTGGACCCACCAGGGGAGCTCCTGCGGGCTGAGCACCGGATCGGCGCCCTCGATGAGGATGCCGAACCGGATGGGTTGAGCGGCGGACGGCGTGCGCGAGGTGTGGCCGGGGGCCGGTGGCGTGGACCGCATGGGCGCCATCAAGCCCGAGCTGGTCCATCGCTCGTAGGCGGCGAGCTGACGCAGGCCGCAGGCGTGCGCGGCCAGCGCATTGCCCGAGGGATAGGCGACCGCATCGTCGCCGTTGGGTTCGGTGAAGATGGTCGCCAGGCAGGCGCCAACCCCGCCTTCCAACATGGAAGGGAGCGTCACGGCGGGGTCCTTCGGTCCACCGCAGCGGTCCAGGGGCGCGGTCATGTCCCGGCCGTTCTCGGCGATGCAGGCCAGGTCCAGGTGCGCATCGAACCAGCGGCGAGCCATGCGATCCCCCCACGCGTGATCAGCGTTTCTTGGCGGGGGCGGCGTACTCGGCGTTCATGAGCGTGGCGATCCGGTCGGTGATGTCGAGGCCCTGGGCGGCGAACATGACGCGCTTGGCCTGGATGGTCGCGTTCATTTCGTTCTGGGTGCCCGAGGCGGGGAGGTCGAGGCTGCGGTCGTCGAGGATGATCAGGTCGAAGCCTTCCTTCTGCGCGAACGAGTCGACGGCGGCGGCGACCTTGGTGTACATAGCGCGGACGAGTTCTCCCTTGTCCAGGTCGATGAGGCGCTGGAGGACTGCCTGGCGGGTCTTGGCGAGCTGGCCCATCTCGTAGAGCTGTGCCTGCTTGTTGCGGCGTTCCTTGGAGTCGGCGGCGAGCACTTCGATTTCCTTCTCGAGCGCCTTGCCCTTGGTGGACAGGTCGTCGAGCTCCTTCTGGCGAGCATCGAAGGTGACCTTGAGGTCGGCGTTCATCGCCTTGATTTCCTGAAGGTCCTTCATCAGCTTCTCGAGGTTGACCAGGCCGACGGCGGTCTTGGGAGCGGCGTTGAAGGGAGCGCGCCCCAGGGGGGCTTCGCCGATGGCGCGGAGGGAACCGGCGCTCAGCGCGGCCATCCCGGCGGCGAGCAGGATCACGAGGGACCGATTGGCATTGAACTGCATATGCGGGTTCCTTGGAGGGTGTGGGTCGCGAATATCCCCGTGAGGGATGGTAGCGCGGCGGTGTTAGTGCGGGCAAACCTCAGGGGGATGAATGTGATGGGTCCCGGCCGCGCTGGGGGTCGGGGAAATCGCGGTAGAGCGCGGCCTTGAAGTCCTTCACCATGGAGTAGACGGGGGCGTGGAGGCGTTCGGTCTCGCCGGTGCGTGTGGCGACCAGGCTAAATGCGCTGTCGAGTTGTGCGAGGTCGTTGGTCCAGACGCAGCAGTTGAACTCGCCGAGTTCCGGGGGCCCAAAGCCCAGCTTGCGGCGGGAGAGTCGCCAATCCTCGATGCGGCCCTGGGACTTAAGGTGGGACAAGTACGCCGTGACGGCGGCGACGAACTCCATGTCTTTACGGGAATCAATGAGGTTGAACCACATCTGGTAGTACTGCATGGCCGGGTTCCAGTTGCGGAGAGGGGGCGGCCCCGTGGGTGTGGGGCGGCGTGGGCGCGTCGGGACGTGCGTCACCGGGCGGTTGTGCGGTCGGGAAAGTCCGGGTGGAGGCCGGGGTGCAGGACTTTGGACGGGAGTGAACTACACTTTAGGCGGTGGGTGGGGATTTTCTGGTGCCCTCGCGCGGGCGTCGCATGTCGGATGGAGAAACTCGGGCATCGCGATTCCGACTGAGAGAATTACTGCGCTGCGGGTTTTGCCCGGGTCAGCTAGGAGTGCGCCCCCGTGTGGAAGTGGTTCCTGGGTATCTTTATCGTCCTCGTGGGCCTCTGCGGCGGCGGGGCTTACTGGATGTATACATCCGGTACATTTGACGAGATCAAGAATCAGTTGATGCCGGGCGCCAAGCCTGTGGTGGTGCGCATCGAGCCGGTGGGGCGTGGGGACCTGGTCAAGACGGTGAGTGCGCCGGGGCTGACCGAGCCCAAGACCAAGGTGTCGATCAGCGCGCAGGTGTCGGCGCGGATCATCGCCCTGCCGTTCCGCGAGGGCCTGGACGTCAAGACGGGTGATGTGCTGGTGCGCCTGGATGCGCGGGACCTGTCGGCGAACCTGGACTCGGCCAAGGCGCAGCTTAAGAGCGAGGAGGCGCGGCTGGAGGGCGCCAAGGCGTCGCTGAGCAGCTCGGAGGCGGAGCTGGTGCGTCGGCGGAACCTGTTCGAGACCAAGGACATCAGCAAGGCGGAGCTGGACACGGCCGAGGAGCAGTACCTGCGGGCCGAATCGACCAAGAACATGGCGGAGTTCTCGATCGAGATCGCGAAGGCGAACATCCAGCGGGCGGAGAAGGACCTGGACAACGCGGTGATCAAGGCGCCGTTCGACGGGACGGTGGTGAAGCTCAACGCCGAGGTGGGGGAGCTGGTGGTGGTGGGGACGCTCAACAGCCCGGGCTCGGTGATCATGGAGATGGCGGACCTGTCGACGATGCTGATCAAGGCCAAGGTGGACGAGGCGAACGTGGCGCCGGTGAAGCCGGGCCAGAGCGCCAAGGTGTTCTTCAACGCGTACGACGAGGAGAAGTTCGACGCGAGCGTGGAGCGGGTGCGTCTGCAGCGTCAGCAGGACAAGGACGGGACGTCGTACTTCGAGACCGAGCTGCTGGTGCACGTTCCGGCGGGCCGGCGGCTGATGTGGGGACTGACGGCCAACTGCGACATCGAGGTCGAGCGGATCCGTGACGCGGTGAAGGTGCCGAGCCAGTCGATCCTGGACCGTCCGGTGGACGAGCTGCCCAGCGCGGTCCGGGAGGGCAGCGCGCAGGTGGACAAGAACAAGAAGTTCGCGCGGGTGGTGTACGGGTTCAAGGACGGCAAGGCGGTGACGATGCCGGTGAGCATCGGCCCGAGCGACCTGACGCACACGGTGATCCTCGCGGGGCTGGAGCCGGGCGTGGAGATCGTGACCGGGCCGTTCAAGCAGCTGGTGGGGCTGAAGGAAGGGCAGGCGATCGCCGACGAGTCCAAGGAGCCCAAGCCCGGTTCGCCGCCGGTCAAGGGGCCACAACCGCCCAAGACCGCGGACGCCAAGGCGCAAGGAAGCGGCGCGGGTTAAGGCCCGGGCCAGGGAACGCATGAGCAGAGATCCGTCCAGCCAGAACGGTGAATCCCGGCCGGCATCGGTCGAGGCGTCCGCTGCGCGGGGCGCGGCCGGCCCGGTCAGCCGGGTGGTGATCCGCATCCGGGGGCTGACCAAGACGTACCGGATCGGCTCGGAGAAGGTGCACGCGCTGCGGGCGGTGGATATGGACATCCGGCGCAACGAGTACGTGGCGATCATGGGCGCCTCGGGCTCGGGCAAGAGCACGCTGATGAACATCCTGGGGTGCCTGGACCGGGCGACGTCGGGTTCGTACGAGCTCAACGGCAAGCCGACGCACAAGATGGGGGCGACGAGCCTGGCGAAGGTGCGCAACGAGGAGATCGGCTTTGTGTTCCAGTCGTTCGAGCTGCTGCCGCGGCTCAACGCGATCGAGAACGTGGCGGTGCCGCTGCTGTACTCCCCCAAGTACTGGTGGGGCGCGACGCGGCGGGCCAAGCAGGCGCTCGAGCGGGTGGGGCTGGGGGACCGCATGAAGCACCGCCCGAACCAGCTCTCGGGCGGTCAGCGCCAGCGCGTGGCGATCGCGCGGGCGCTGGTGGGGAACCCGAGCATCCTGCTGGCCGACGAGCCGACGGGCAACCTGGACAGCCGGACGAGCGAGGAGATCATCGAGCTGTTCAAGAACCTGCATCGCGAGGGTCAGACGATCGTGATCGTGACGCACGAGGAGGACATCGCCGGGCACGCCGAGCGGATCGTGCGGCTGCGTGACGGCAAGATCGTCTCGGACTTCCCGACCTCGCAGGACCCGCTGCACCAGGCGTACCTGCAGAGGGCGGCCGAGGTGGCGGTGACGCTGGCGCACGCCGGTGTGGCGCCCGAGGGGGCCGATCCGGCGGTGGGCGCGGTGGGGACGACGGCGCCGGGCACGGTGGCGGGGGCGGCGACATGATCATCTTCCGACTGCTGTACCAGACGGTGGTGCTGGCGCTGGGCCAGATCTGGGCGAACAAGTTCCGGGCGGTGCTGACGACGCTGGGGATCATCATCGGCGTGGCGGCGGTGGTGACGGTGGTCGCGGCGACCTCGGGGCTGGAGAAGTTCGTGCTCAAGGAGTTCGCGTCGGTGGGGGCGAGCAAGGTGTGGGTGTTCCCGCGCATGCCCAACGGCCAGCGTGACCGGTACTCGTGGCGTCAGCTGCGGATCACGCCCAAGGAGGTCGACGGGATGCTGGACCGCTGCCCGTCGCTCTCGCATCTCACGCCGGTGGTGGAGATGTCGACCTCGGGGCAGGTGGGGGACGTGTACAAGGACGTCATCTCGGTGCAGGCGGTGCGTCCGTCGTGGCACGACATCGAGGAGCGGTCGGTGCTGCAGGGGCGTCAGATCTCGTCGATCGACGACGAACAGCGCGCCCCGGTGTGCATCATCAACGACAAGGCGATCGCCGAGTTCCAGCTGGACACCAACTGCGTGGGGCAGACGATGCTGCTGGGCGGTCGGGCGTTCAAGATCGTGGGGGTGGTGGAGACCAAGACGGTCTCGCCGATGTTCGGGGGCAACGAGGCCCGCAGCGAGATCTTCATCCCCTACGGGACGGGCCTGAGCCAGCGTCCCGAGCCGCGGATGTACATCATCGCGCAGACCCGGTCGCCGGAGCTGTACGACGACGCCAAGGCCGAGGTGAGTTTTTATCTGCGGCGGATGCGCGGGCTCAAGCCCGACGAGCCGGACACCTTCGGCGTGGAGGCGATCGAGCAGATCATCTCCGGCTTCAAGAAGATCGCGGCCGGGCTCTCGGTGTTCCTGGCGGGCATCGTGGCGATCTCGCTCCTGGTGGGCGGGATCGGGATCATGAACATCATGCTGGTGTCGGTGAGCGAGCGCACGCGTGAGATCGGGCTGCGCAAGGCGGTGGGGGCCAAACCGGCGATCATCCTGCTGCAGTTCCTGGTCGAGGCGGTGACGCTGTGCCTGCTGGGGGGAGCGATCGGGCTGTTGATCGGGTACTCGGCGGTGGTGGCGATGAAGTTCAGTTCGTCGCTGAGCGGGGCGAGCGTCCCGGTGTGGGCGATCGCGTTGTCGGTGGGGTTCTCGGCGGGGACGGGGCTGATCTTCGGGATGTTCCCGGCGATCAAGGCGGCGCGGCTGGATCCGATCGATGCGCTGAGGCACGAGTAGGGGTCGACGGCGGGAGGGAACGACGCAGGATGAGCACACGATCGATCGACGGCGTGACGGCGGCGCGTTTCTCGCGGCGGGCCCTGTGGGGGGTGGTGGCGGCGCTGTCGGGCGGGTGCAGCGATTCGCTGTTCTCCTCGGACACTGAGCTGGGCAAGCGCGTGGCGGCCGACCGGCTGCGCACGATCGAGGCGGCCTCGCTGGAGCCGTTCCGCAAGACCGAGCAGACCGCGCCGGAGGTCAACAGCAAGACGGTGCGTTCGAGGTTCGACGGGCTGGAGCGGGCGGGTCTGACGATCGAGGAGTGCCGGGCCTCGGCGCTGGCGCACAACCTGGACCTGAAGGTGGCGCTGGTGGAACCGGCGATCTCGGCGCAGACGCTGGGCGCCGAGGAGGCCAAGTTCGAGTCGACGTTCACGACGCGGGCGCTGTGGCAGGAGACCGACGCGCCGACCTCCTCGGACCTGAGCAGCGCGCAGGCGCAGTTCGGGCAGATCGAGCCCGGGGTGCGGATCCCGCTGCGCGAGGGGGGCACGTTCGACGTGGCGCTGCCGATGAGCCGGTCGAAGAACAACAACTCGTTCACGACGCTCAACCCGGCGTACGAGTCGGACCTGGTCTTCTCCCTCAGCCAGCCGCTGCTGCGCGGGGCCGGGAGGCGGGCCAACCAGGCGAGCATCCGGATCGCGTCGTACAACCAGCAGGCCGACGAATCGCGGACGAAGCTGGAGGTGATCCGGCAGCTGGCGGCGGTGGACCGCTCGTACTGGCAGCTGTTCGAGGCCGGGCGGGCGCTGGACGTGACGCAGCAGCAGTACGAGCTGGCCCAGGCGCAGCTGCAGCGGGCCGAGCGGCGCGTGAACGCCGGGCAGGTGGGCGAGATCGAGCTGACGCGGGCCCAGGCGGGGCTGGCCGAGCGGCTCGACGGGATCATCCAGGCCCAGAACCTGGTGCTGCAGCGCCAGCGCGAGCTCAAGCGCATCATGAACATGCCCGACCTGCCGATCGACTCGGCGACGCTGGTGCGGACCAGCACGCAGCCCGACCCGGTGGAGTACCTGATCGACCGGGACCGGATGTGCAGGTCGGCGCTGGACAACCGGATGGAGCTGCTGGAGCTGGAGCTGCGCCTGGCGGCCGACGCGGCGACCATCGACCTGGAGAACAACCGGGCCCTGCCGCTGTTCACGATGGACTACACGTACCGGATCAACGGCCTGGGCTCCCGGTACAAGGAGAGCGTGCGGGTGATGTCGGAGAACCAGTTCGAGGACTGGACGCTGGGGCTCAACGCCGAGATCCCGCTGGGCAACGAGGCGGCGCGGTCCCGGATCCGCGAGGCGATCCTGCGCCGCATCCAGCGGCTCAACACCAAGGAGGCCCGCTCGCTGTCGATCCGCCAGGAGGTGCTCGACGCGGTGGACAACATCGAGCAGAACTGGCAGCGGATCCTCGCGGCTCGGCAGTCGGTGATCCTCAACACGCGGCTGCTCCAGGCCGAGCAGCGGCAGTTCGACGTGGGCGCATCGACGAGCACGGACGTGCTGGACGCGGCGACCAACCTGGCGCAGGCGCAGCTGGACGAGATCCGGGCGCTGACGGCCTACCAGATCGCCCAGGTCGACCTGGCGTTCTCGACCGGCACGCTTCTGGGGGCGGGGAAGATCGATTGGACGCCCGAGCCGGCCCCGGACTACAAGCAGGAGCCGCCGGTGGAAAAGGTGCCGGAGTAGGAAAGCAGCAGAGCAAAGAGCAGCACATGCTGGTGTGCAGCGCCGGAAGGTCTCAACGAACTTCCGTTTGTCCCGGTTGCGGGCGGTCTTCAAGTGCGCTTCGCTGTTGTTCGCTTTGGCGCTTTGCAGCAAGCTGGCCCGCCACGAGCGATTCGAGCTCCTCGGCCAGCGCCGACCGTACGCGATCCAACGTCGGGCAGTGCTCCCCGAGTTCGCGCTGCATGCTCGTCACCGGCCTGCCGGCCAGGCCGCAGGGGACGATGAGATCAAAGTGCGACATGTCGGGCGCGATGTTGAGCGCCAGGCCGTGCATCGTGACCCATCGGCGCACGCGGACGCCCAGCGCGGCGATCTTGGCGAGCTGGCCGCGGGCCGGCGGGTGCGTCGACCTGACCCACACGCCGGTCGCCGCCGGGTCCCGCTCGCCGGCGAGCCCGGAGCGGGCGATCGTGCGGATGATGCACTCTTCGAGCATTCGCATGTAGTTGTGCAGGCCCAGTCCGAGGCGGTTGAGGTCGAGGATGGGGTAGGCGACCAGCTGGCCGGGTCCGTGGTAGGTGATGTCGCCGCCGCGATCGGTGTCGGCGAGCGTGACGCCGTGGCGGGCGAGCAGTTCGGGCGTGGCGAGCAGGTTCTGGCCGGCACTGGCACGGCGGCTGATGGTGATGACGGGGTCGTGTTCGACCAAGAGCAACGCGCCAACGGAGGAGCCGGGGGTATCGCGCCCGGAGAGAATCTGTTCGTGCATTCGGGACTGGGCCTCGAAGGCCGGCGCGTAGGCCATGCGGCCGAGGTTCCGGATCTCCAGGTGTTGGTGGCCGGTCGTTGCCATGGCGCTCGCGTGCGACTCTTCCCGGATACATGCGATGCGGCGGTCCGTGCGAGCGTCACGGGATGGGCCCGCGATCACCGCAGGATGTTCAGCCCCACGCGTTTCTCGACCTCGCTCAAGGGCCGTGCGACCAGGTCGTAGCCGTCGGCGGCGACGATGACGCACTTGATCAGTTCACCCGGCGCCGGCTTCTCGCGCGAGTGGACATACGTCATGCTGTCGATCTGCGGGGCCTGGAAGTACGTCCGGCCCGCGTACAGCCGGCCGCCTTTGCTCACGCCGGTCGTTTCGCGGCCCGTGGTCGCCGTGGGGCCGTCGATCAGGACATCGAGCCGCTCCCCCGTGCTCGCAGGCTTGCCCCCATCGAACTTGGCCGCAAGCTTGGCAGCGCGATCGAAGGCTATCTTCTGCTGGAGGGCCATCACCTCGTCCCGGCGGCGTTTCTTGACCTCCGCGGGCACGGCGAGCTTCGGATCGTTCTCCATCGTGCCGGCGACCGTTCCCTCTTCGTGCGAGTACTCGAAGACACCCACGGCCTCGAACTTCGCCCGTTCGATCAGGCCCAGCAGCTCGCGGTGGTCGGCCTCGGTTTCGCCAGGGAACCCCGAAATAAACGTCGTGCGGATCGCCATCCCCGGGATCTTCTCGCGCAGCAGGTGGATCAGGTCCTCCTGCCGGCTCGCCGACACATTCCGCCGCATCAGGCCCAGGATCCGGTCGCTGGCGTGCTGGAGGGGGATGTCCAGGTAGGGCAGCAGCCGGCCCTTCTGCGAGAGCTCCGCAAACGCCTCGACGATGGGTCGCGTGAAATTCGAGGGGTACGCGTACATCAGCCGCAGCCAGCCCTTGCACCCCTCAGCGTCCATCGCATCGCTGATCCGCTTGAGCAGCGCGGGCAGGCCCTGGCCGGTCTGCGCGAGGCCCATGCCGATGTCATCGCCGAAACTGGTGGTGTCCTGGCCGATGAGCAGCAGCTCGAACGCGCCATCGGCGACCAGTTCCCGGGCCTCCTGCACGATCGCATCGGGGTTCTTGCTGCGCATCTTGCCGCGGATGGAGGGGATGGTGCAGAACGCGCAGTTCTGGTTGCACCCCTCGCTGATGCGCAGGTACGCGTAGTGGCGGGGCGTGAGCCTGAGGCGTGCCGAATCATCCTCGAAGTACCCGAGGCCCTTGCCGTCCTTGCCGTTGACGGTCAGGCCGGTGGTCTCCATGCCGCGGGCCTTGGCGGCCTGGAGGGCGTTGCCGGCGATCCAGTATTTGGGGCCGTCGGAGGTTTCGGCGAGCCCGGCGCGGGTCTTTTTTTCGCCGCGGACGGCCTCGACGATCTTGTCGCGATCAAAGACGCCGATCATCGCATCGATGCCCGGGGCCCAGTCGAGCATCTTGGCGCGGTGGCGCTGCACGAGGCACCCGGCGACCACGACGCGGCGGACCTTGCCATCTTCCTTCGCCCGGATCGCCTCCTTGATCACGCCCAGGGATTCATCCTTCGAGGCTTCGAGGAATCCGCAGGTGTTGACAACCACCGCATCGGCGCCGTTGAAGCTGTCCTTGCCGGCCGGGTCGTAGGAGACGGGGATGATGCCGTCCTGTGCGAGCAGGCCGAGCATTTTTTCGGAGTCGACGAGGTTCTTGGGGCAGCCGAGGCTGACAAAGGAGACGGAATTGACGGTCGCGGGCTTGGGGCGGCCCGCCTTGGCTGCGCGCTTGCGAACGGGCGAGGTCTTGCGAGCAGGGGCGCGCGGCGGCTTGGGAGCCGTTCGGGCCTTGGTCCGCTTGAAAGTTGAGGGAGAACCGCGTCTGGGCATCGGGAGGGAAGCTTAGGTGCGGTGCGGGATTGGGCTCGGGTTCTGACGTTGCTGGGGAGAAAACACCCCGGTGCGAACGGGTTTGCGGGACCCATCGCGCCCGAGGCTGAGCGGCCTTAAAGCCGCTTCACCAGGATCAGGCAAGGGATCCCAGGCCAGATGCCTTGGAGTTCCTCCAGGCGAACGAAACCGACCTTCTCGTAGAAATGCAGCGTCCGCGCGTACTGGGCGTTGGGCTTAGAGGGGCCCTGTGTCTTGACCTGGAGGTACTCAACCCCCTGCGAGCGGAGGTAGGCTTCGATGTGCCGGAGCATCGCGGTTCCCACGCCCTGGCCGTGGAAGTCGCGGTGGACGGCCATGCAGTAGACATCGGCCGCGCGGGGCTGGGGCTGGGCGAGCGTGATGAACCCGGCATCCCGTTCGGCGAGCCGCGCGCACCAGGTCGGCAGTTTCGCCGTCATGTCGATGTAGTGCCGGGTTGCCTGTTCGATCCCGAACCACTCCGGCACCGACCGCAGGATCGGCTCGCAGCGTGCCGGGGCTTCCGCGGGCGGGAAGGGAGCGACCTGCACGGCCTGGGACGGCATGGGGGCAGTCTACACGGGTCGTGCGCGATGGTCCAAGTTCGGTAGCCGGGTGAGCATTGGGCGTCGCATTGGGGTGGCAGTGGGGCACGACCCGGCAGGGTTGATTGTCCATCTGATTGTCAAGGGAGCCCGGAAATGACCGTTGCCACGGACAGAGTGCGCTCGTTCTTTGAGATGGTGTCGCTCGCGGTTGCGAACAACCGCTATCCGTCCGAATTCTCGATGGAGCTCGTGCTGGCGATCTGCTGGGAAGGGTCCCGCTTTCAGAACATCGAGCAGGGCGGCCGCACGGGGGTCGATTCGGCGGTGGGCTTCGGCCGCATCGACCGTGACGGCATCCGCTCGGCCAACTACCTGCGCACTGGCAGGTTCCCCAACGACACCGAACCCTACAACAGGGAAACGATCCTCCTCGACGATGCCGCCGCGATCGCGGTAATCCCCGACTGTCTGCACGCGATCCGGACCATCGACCGGGTGGAGTCGCGTGACGAGGTGCTGGCGACCTTCGCGTGCGGAGACCGGACGGGGCCGGCGTCGAGGTGGAAGGCCTGTGAGACCGAGCTCAAGGCGGTGATGCAGGGGTTCATGTTCGACCCGCTCAAGTGGGACCCGCTGAAGATCGAGGCAGCGCTGCGCAAGGCCCGGCCGTTCCCCACCGAGGGTGCCGAGTACCTGCAGATCCACGATCAGCTGTTCCCGTACGTCGCCGTCCTGGGGCGGCTGCTGCGGGGCGCGCCGCGCGTGGAGCCCGGGTCGCACGGCAAGACCGTGTGGGCCGTGCAGGAGCTCATGAACCGCGCGGCGATCGGCGCTCCGGGGAGCAGCAGCAAGCCGCTGCTGGAGGTCGATGGTGAGTTCGGCCCGCAGACCCACTCGCGCGTGAAGGAATTCCAGGTCAAGAACGGCCTGGTTCCCGACGGCGTGGTGGGAGCCGCGACCAAGTCGGCGCTGGCCAAAATCTCCGGCAGGTTCGCGGCCTTCGGGGGCGCGATCAGGACTCTTGCCGGCCGCATGGTTTGACCTGGGTCGCCAGGATCCGCTCGGCGTCCTCGGGTCGGATGCTCCCCTCGGCGACGTAGGCGGCGATCTCGCGGCGCGAGGCCTCGTAGGCGCGGGTGCGGAAGATCCGTGAGATGGTGCCGCAGACGATGCCGACCACGGCGACGAACAGTCCGCCGCCGACGGCGACGAAGCCGATCGCCTCGTCGGCGCCGGCGAGCACGAGCGGGAACGTGAACTGATCAACCACGGAGCACCTCCACTGTCCCTCGTCCCGCGCGCTGTTCCGACCGGTCCCGATCGCGGTTGATGCGGGCGACGAACCCGACGCTGGGGACACGTTCATCCTCCGGATTGGAGGCCAGGAGCAGGCGCTCCCCTTGCTCGGGGGTCATGGAACCCTCGGCGATGTACGCGGCGATCTCGCGCCGCGATGTTTCGTAGGCGCGGGAGCGCACGATCCTGGCAACGGTTCCGCACAGGATCCCGACGACGGCGACGAACAGGCCGCCGCCGATCGCGACCAGGGGGATCGCGATATCTCCTGCAAAGGCCAGCGCCGGGGGGAGCAGGGGTGCATCAACCACGCGTCACCTCCACCGTTCCGTTGGCCTTGTCGAACCTGATACGCGCGACCTTGGGCTTCCTGGGGCTGCACCCCCAGGCCTCGGACTTCGCCCACGCCGGCATGTCGGCGGCGATCAGCTTCTCGGCCTGCTCCGGCGAGATCGAGCCCTCGGCGACGTAGGCGGCGATCTCGCGCTTCGTGCGTTCACGCTCGCGGGTGCGGGTCGTCGAGACGACGGCCCACATGGCGGTCGCGAACGCCGCCAGCACGAGCGTGCCGCCGATGATGGTCATGCGAGCGAGCTCTTCCGAGGACATGCTGGGCAGCGCGGCGAGCGAGGCATCGCCGAAGAAGGTCTGGGTCAGGTGTTCGAGCATGTCGGGACTCCCGGATGGGGCGGCGTTGATCAGCCGCAGTCTCTGCTGTTGGACTTGAACAGCCGCTCCCCCTGCTCGGGGGTCATGGTGCCCTCGGCGATGTACGCGGCGATCTCACGCTTGGTGCGCTCGCGCGCCACGGCCCGGATGGTCCGGCCGGCGACCACGATCCCGATGAGCACCACGAAGAGCGAGAAGCCGATGAACAGCTGCACGGTGTCGTGGTCGGCCGTGACCTGCTGGAACCAGTCTCTCTGAAGTGTGGTCTGTCCGCCCGCCGGGTTCATCGCAGATCTCCTTGGCGCGTGGGTCCGCGGCAATCGAGAATACCGTCCACCCCGTTCCGGCCTTCAATCTTCTTTTCGGAGTCCGCAGCCGCCGGTTTCACGAGATCCGCACAGACCCCTCACGCCGGGAAGGATAGAACTACCGTCCATGGCGGCCCCCGACAAACCCCGCAACGCGCCGAATTCCCCGGATGGGTCTGGAGCCACCGAGCCCAGCGCCGCGGGGCTCGTGGATGGCATCATTTCGATGTACAGGCAGGGGTGGTTCCCGATGGCCGACCCGGACACGGGCCGGGTTGATTGGTTCCAGCCCCGTCGTCGGGGGGTCATCCCGCTCGGACCCGGGGAATTCACTGTTTCCCGAAGCCTCAGGCAGAGGGTGCGGTCGGGCAGGTTTGAAATCAGGACCGATACGGCCTTTCGACGAGTCATCAGTGCTTGCGGGGAGCCGAGGGAGCGGGAAGGCAAGAGCTGGATCGATCGGACCATCATCGAGGCGTACTGCCTTCTCAATGCAGCCGGGAAGGCCCACAGCGTTGAGGCGTGGCGGAGGTCCGAGAACGGGAATGACCAGCTCGTGGGGGGGCTCTACGGGGTGCACGTCGGGGGCGTGTTCTTCGGGGAGAGCATGTTCTCGAGGCCGGGGCTGGGGGGGACCGACGCGAGCAAGGTGTGTCTGGTGCATCTGGTGCACCACATGCGTCGGCGGGGCATGGTGCTGCTCGATGCGCAGCTTTGGAACGAGCACCTGCACCGGTTCGGGTGCCTGGAGATGTCCAGCGCGGCGTTCATGCGGCTGCTCAAGCCGGGGTTGGCGATCGAGAGGGCGTGGGGGCCGTTCGAGCCGGGCTCGACGGTGATGGAACTCTGCGGGCGTGGTGGGGGCGCCGAGACTCGACGCGGCGACCACGGCGGATGAACTCAGTCGGCGCCGGTCTTCTCGGCCGAGTTCTTGAGGCCCGCACCGGCGGCTTCGATGTCCTGACCCACGCCCCTGGTGGTGTTGCAGGCCGACAACGAAAGGAAGACAGCGCAGAGGGCTAGGGCGAGCAGGATCGTTGCAACAGCCCGCATGTGTTCGGTTCCAGTGCGCCGGTGGTCGTGCGGCCACGAGGGAGTACAGCGCGCCCCCTTCGAGCCAAGAGACTTGGGTTGAACGGTCGGTCCGGTTCCGAGATCGAGAGGATTAAAGTGAAGTGAAGCGTTTGCCGGTCGCCAGGTGGTAGACCAGGCCGACGGCAAAGACGACGAGGAAGACAAAGAACAGGATGCGGGCGATGTACATGGATTGTCCGGCCAGGCCGGTGAAGCCCAGGAGGCCGGCGATCAGAGCGAAGACGAGGAACATCAGTGCCCAGCGGAGCATGCGTGAGTCTCCAGGTGTGAGGGTCTTGCTCTGTAGAAAACAGCGCAACCGCGGCGATGTGTCCGTCGTATCGTGAGGTGTGAAGACACTCTTCGAGGACACCGTTGACCGTGACGACACCGACGCCACGCTGCTCATCCGTGTGGTGAACATCGCCCTGCGTGC
>JBGAOZ010000015.1:0-118724 GCA_044221545.1 Phycisphaerales bacterium | reverse complement strand
GGCTTGCCCTGGCAGACATCCCGGATGTTGTCCAGGGCCTTGGCGACCACCGCCGCATCCCGGCGCTTCTTGAAGTCGGCCAGCCGCGCACACTGGTCGGTCTCCACCTCGTGCGAGATCTGCAGGATCTCGATCGGCCGCTTCTCATCCCCGTCGTTGTACGCGTTCACACCCACGATCAGCCGGTCCCCCGCCTCGCACTCCTCGCTGAAGCGGTACGAAGCCTCGGCGATCTGCCGCCGGAAGTACCCGCGGTTGATCCCGCTCACCACCGACTTGCCGTACGTCTTCTTCTCCCCGTACGCCGGGTGCTGTGTCAGATCCGCGGGCGGCTCCTGCCTTGCCCGCTGCCCCGTTGCGTTCTGTCCGTTCCCGTATTCCCCCATCCGGTCGATCTCATCGATGAACCCCAGAGCCTCGCGCTCCATCGTGTCGGTGAGCTGCTCGACGAACCAGCTCCCCCCGAGCGGATCGGCGACCCGCGTCACCCCCGTCTCGTGCGCCAGGATCTGCTGCGTCCGCAGCGCCACCGTCACCGCCTGCTCGGTGGGCAGCCCCAGCGTCTCATCCATCGAATCGGTGTGCAGGCTCTGGCACCCGCCCAGCACCGCCGCCATCGCCTGGTACGCAACCCGCACGATGTTGTTCAGGGGCTGCTGCTCGGTCAGCGAGCACCCGGCCGTCTGCACGTGCGTCTTCATGAACCACGACCGCTCGCTCCTGGCCCCGTAGCGGTGCTTCATCACCCGCGCCCAGATCCGCCGCGCTGCCCGCAGCTTGCACAGCTCCTCGAAGAACTCGTTGTGGCTGTTGAAGAAGAAGCTCAGCCGCGGCGCGAACGAATCCAGGTCCAGCCCCCGCTCCATGCACGCCTCGACGTACTCCATCCCGTCCCGCAGCGTGAACGCCAGCTCCTGGGTCGCCGTGCTCCCGGCCTCGCGGATGTGGTACCCCGAGATCGACACGCTGTTCCACCTCGGCACGAACCGGCTCTGGAACTCGATCGTGTCCACCACCAGCTTCACGCTCGGCTCCGGTGGATATATGAACTCGTTCTGCGAGTGGAACTCCTTCAGGATGTCGTTCTGCAGCGTCCCCCCCAGCGTCTCCCACGAGATCCCCCGCTGCAACGCGTGCCCCAGGTACATCGCCCAGATCACCGCCGCCGGCCCGTTGATCGTCTGCGACACCGTCACCTGGCCCACGGGAATGTCCGCGTACAGCCGGTGCATGTCCTCGATCGTGTCGATCGCCACCCCGCACCGCCCCACCTCCCCCACCGACAGCTCATCATCCGAATCCCGCCCCATCAGCGTCGGCAGATCGAACGCCGTCGACAGCCCCGTGTTGGACTTGCCCCCCCTGGCCGCCTCCAGCAGGTACTTGAATCGCTTGTTCGTGTCGTCGGCCGACCCGAACCCCGCGAACTGCCGCATCGTCCATAGTCGCGTGCGGTACCCCTCCGGGAACAGCCCCCGTGTGTACGGGTACTGACCCGGGGGCGGCACATCCCGGTCGATGCTCTGGGGCTTGAGTGATTCGGGAGCCCTGTACGCCTCCGCGGACCCCGGGGCCTTCTGCGTCTCCGGCCCGTACGAGGAATTCAGCACCAGCCCCGAGATCGTCACCGCGTTGGGATCCACCACCGGCGGAGTCGGCACGCGGTGCGCGGCGGTTGTAATCGCAGGCTCATTGGTGCTGGGGGTGTTGGGGGTGTTGGGGGTGTTGGGGGTGTTGGGGGGCTTCGGATGGCTGGAAGTGGCGGACATTCGGGCGCTCCCTGATTCGAAGGCTCTCACCAACGGTTTCGGCCGCGCTCCCCGAACGGGATCCGGCTCAGAGAAAGCGTATTCACCACACTCCCCGCAGGCCGCTCCGCCGCTCGTTCAGTCTACCTCTTCTCGTGGCACAAGCCTCCCGCCTGTGCCTAACGCCTCTGCTACCCCATCTCGTGGCACAGGCGTCCCGCCTGTGTCTATCCCCTCTCCCACCACCCTTCACTTGGCACGAGCATCCCCATGACTTCCCACGCGCCCTCTGGTACATTGCCCCCGGCACCACCGCCGCCGGGGGGTTGCCGGAGGAGACACGTTTCCATGAACCATGCAAACCGCCGCTATGCCTGCGCCCTTCTGCTCGGCGCGCTGCTCACACCCCACTCTCGGGCCGCCGGGCCCACCAGCGTCCTCTACGTCATGAACTATGGCGAGTTCTCGGGCGGTACCGTCACCGGCCTGGACCTCTTCCAGGGGCTCTCGCAATCCTCCTTCCCCACCGGCCATCTCGTCGACATCTGCATCGGGGTCGCCGGCGGCGACGTCCGCACCATGGGCTACTCCGGCGCCGATTCCGGCAGCCGCTTCGACCTCGCCGGCTCGCCCCTCTCCGGCGGGCCCTACACCAACACCATCGCACTCTCCCAGCTCCACGACGGCACCTCCGACGGCAGCTTCAACTACAGCGTCAACTACTCCACCGGCGATGTCCTCCAATTCGACCGCTCCTGGGGCTCCCCCACCGTCCTGTTCAACGCCAACGACACGCTCGGCGGTGCCGGCTGGATCACCATGAACGCCACCGACGGCAGCTTCTGGCTCTCGGAGTGGGGCGGGCCCGATCGCGTCGAGCACCGCACCCACGCCGGCGCCCTCATCTCCAGTTTCAACTGGGGCATCTTCGGCACCGCCGGCCTGGCACTCGATCCCGTCGACGGCACGCTCTGGACCAGCGATGGCAGTTCCAAGCTCTTCCAGTTCAGCCAGGCCGGAGTGCCCCTCCAGTCGATCACCACCGGCGCCGCCGGCTCCTTCTACGGCATGGAATTCGAGACCACCACCACGCCCGCCCCCGGCCCGCTCGCCGCCTTCGGCATGCTCACGGCCACCCTCATGCACCGGCGCCACCGGCGCTAGGACATTCGCCCTCCAGAGCAACTCCAATTCAACGGAGCGCCCTGCGATGACCATCGTGCGCCGCGCTGTCGTGAGCCGCGAAACGGCGGACTTCGTCAGCCAGCGCAACCCCCGTGGTCAGATCTGATGATCTGAAGCCGTAAATACCAACGCCGTGAACCGGATCGCCATTCAGTGCGTTCGAGGCCGCTTCAGCGGCCTTGCCCGCTCGTAGGCCATTGCTTCAGCAATGGTCTCAGACCGCAACGCCCCGGGAAACGCCGGTACCCGCCGCCCAGCCCGTCTTCAACGGGTTTCCCGTCGGTCTGGCTTGAGCCGCCAGTTTCCAGTTCAGTCCACGGCGTTGCCTGAAAGGGCGAACTCGAAGCTCGCCACAGATCGATCGAAACCGCGCTAGCACCCCGACTCAAAGGCCCGCACGAAAAAATCAAAGTCATCCGTATCCACAAAGCCGGACCCATCGACATCCGCCGATATGTCCCCCGCCTCGAACGCGAGCACGAACGCGGAATAGTCATCCGTGTCGACAAACCCCGACGCATCAAAGTCCGCCGTGCAGTTCACCTCGGCCAGGAACAGCCCCTCGCTGAAGTCCTCGAACGTCAGCTTGAACGCCAGCGTCGACGGTCCCGAAAACTGATCCGACCCGCACGCACCCCCGTCCGATCCGAACGAGATCGACCGCACCAGGCGCCCACCCACGCCCGGTATGTCAAACACCACGCCCGTCCTCGCCACCAGCCTCGGCCGGCCCGACGGATCGCAGGCCCACAAACCCATGCAATTGGCCGGGGTCACGCCATCGCCCTGCAGAGTCCCGATGAACGCCGCCTGGCCCGATTCGGACATGCTCGCCGGCCCCACCGACCTGTACGAAACTCCCGCCGGCAGGTCCGCCGCCTGATCCCCATCCCGGGCCAGCAGCGTCAGCGTTCCGCCGGGCTGATACCTCCAGATCGAATCGTTCGAGCCGACCGGCGCGGCCAGCCTCGACGTGAACACCACCTCCCCACCCTCTGAGACGCCGACGCCCGTACCAAAGCGATCGAACGCGTTCCCCGTCCCCGGCGCTCCATCTCCCTGGATCGCGACCGGCTCGATCCCAACTCCCGTCGCCCGCCAGAGACCCTGCTGCCTTCCTGGAATGCCCGCAACCGATGCCCAGAACACTACCGTCGCCTGCCCGTCGATCGCCGGCTCCCGGCCGAAGCTCGCGAAGATTCCCCCTGGCACCCCTGGCGCTTCGGTCTGGTCGATCACCACCGCCCCCAGCGCCCCATCCCGATCGCTGTAGATCCCCGTCCGCCACAGCGAGGCATCATCGCTTGCCCCCGCGCTTGCGTGAAAAACCACGCGCCCCAGCCGCTCGATCCACGGCTGCTGCGCAAAGGACTTGAACACGAACCCACCGGGCATCCCCGGCGCCGGCTCACCGGCAACATCCACCGTCGCCCCGCGTGTCAGGACCAGCGGCAATCCGTACGCGATCGTCCCGGGCGGGCTCCACTGCGGCCGGGCGTAGATCTCCACCACATCCAGCGCCTCGCGATCCAGCAACGCAACCGCGCCGCCGGCATCCTGCGCAAACAGCCCCACGTTGACCGGCCGATTGCCGAGATTCTCGTTGATGGGCGCGGTGAACATCGCCCGCCCATCCGACCGCACGACCAGCGCGGTCAGCCCCGCGTACGTGCCGACCGTCCCCGGCGCTGCCGATCCTTCCCGGGCCAGCAGCACAGTCCCGGACGCCGTGCGAAGCCAGAACGCGGTGTCGTTATCGGTGGTGATGCCCGTTCCCGCAAGCCTCGTCCAGAATCCGATCGTCCCCGATGACGGCCCGGCGCTCCAGTCCAGCCGGGGATCCGAAACCTGGGAGAACGTCACGCCCGGAAGGCCGGGCGCGGGCTGGCCGGTCAACGCGATCGTGGAGAAACGCACCGGCGGAGATCCCAGAGTGGTCGACTGGGTGCACAGCAACGCAAGCCCCGCGGCCGCCACGCAACCCGATCTCATGCTCCGCATCGAACGGGCCCTCCCCTTCCGCACCTCCGGCGCCCACACGGACCGCGCCGATCCCCGTTGCATCCGCAATACTCTCAATGTAACATCTGCATCGGTTCTGTGTCCAGCGCCAAACGGGTCTTCGAGGCCGGGTTTCACTGCGTTTCGGGGCGATAGCAAGGGGAGGGCGACCGGCGATGATTCTCTGCTCCAATGGCCGCCGGGGCCTGGTTCTCGGGGAGCTCCTGCTCGCCGTGGCGATTCTGCTCCTGCTGGGCATCCTGCTGCTTCCGGCGATGCACTCCACGCGCCGGCTCGCCTCGCTCGGCGAGTCGATGAACAACCTGCGCTGGATCGGCCAGTGCCACATCCAGTACACGGCAGACAACCAGGAGAAGTTCGCGGCGTTCAACTGGACCAAGGGCAACTGCCCGAGTTCCTACACGGACCTTCAGAACGCCACCGATGACATCCAGGCCGCCGCCAACCAGGCCGTCGACATCATCCGGCGGCTCTGGGATCCCACCTACTCCAAGATCGTCGCCTGGATCCCCCACATCAACCACAATTGGCTCGTGCTCGCCGATTACCAGCAGATGAGGCTCCCCGCACGCATCTTCGCCTCGCCCGAGGATGCCAAGCTCCTCCTCTGGCAGACCAATCCGAAAACCAATTACGGCTTCGGATGGAACGTCCGCGCCCCGTTCTACAGCTCGTACACCTCCCTCTCCACGTCGTTCTTCGATCAATCCCCCCTTGGGTCGCGCTGGTACCCCGCCGAGTCGTACAACACGCTCTACATCCCCTCGGGAGGAATCCTCCGACAACGCTCCACGCCGGACGTGGTCTACCCGTCCCAGAAGGCCATGTCCTGGGCCAGGTGCCAGCGAAACTACGGGTCACGCGCAGCGTACTACGGCTACAGCGAAGCCAGAATCCCGATGCTCTTTGTCGACGGCTCGATCGCACAAAGAAAGACCGGGGATTCCAACCTCGGCTGGGATCCCAATAATCCGAGCTCTCCTAACTACTATGTCGCGTATGGCATCAGCGGGAACGGCAGCTGGGATCCGCCCAAGCTCTATGCCCAGACTGGTGACGACGTCTTCCCCATACGTTACGACTGGACCCGCAATTTCCTTGCGGGTCGGGACTTCGACGGCCACAATTCCCCATGAGCACCACCCGCTCCGACTCCAGGCCCGCCTCGATGCCCCACTGCGGGGCGACGCATCCGATTCCCCCGGCACGCCGCAACTCCGGCCTAGTCCTCTGGGAAACCCTGCTCGCCTGCACCGTCATCCTCCTCCTGCTCGCCATCCTCATCCCCGCCGCCGGCCAATCCCGCCGCCTCGCCTCCATCGGCGAATCCACCAACAACCTCCGCTGGCAGGGCCAGTGCCACGCACAGTACTGCGCCGATTCCCAGGACAAGTTCGCCACCTTCAACTGGACCAAGGGCAACTGCCCGAGTTCCTACCCCGACCTCAAGTTCGCCGCCGACGACATCACCGCCGCCGCCAACCAGGCCGTCGACATCCTCCGCAGGCTCTGGAGCCCCACCTTCCCCAAGATCTCCACCTGGTTCCCCCACGCCTACCACAGCTGGCTCGTGCTCGCCGACTACCAGCAGATGAGAATCCCCTCCCGGCTCTTCGCATCCCCCGAAGACCTCAAGCTCCTCCAGTGGCAGACCAACCCCAACAACTGGAACGCCATGGGCGCACCCCATGTCCGCGCCCCGTTCTGGAGCTCCTACCTCGGACCAAGCACCTCGTTCTTCGATCAATCCCCCGTCGGCAGCAGGATCTCCGCCTCCGCCTACAACTCCTTCAGCATCCCCGGCGGAGCCATCCTCCGCCCCCGCGCACAGTCCGAGGTCGCCTTCCCCAGCCAGAAGGCCCTCATCTGGGACAAGTACCAGCGCCACTTCGGCTCCCGGCTCGCCTACTACCTCTACCCCGAAGCCCGCGTCCCCATCCTCTTCGTGGACGGCGCTGTTGCCGTCCGCACCACCAGCGATTCCAACCGCGGCTGGAATCCCAACACCCCCAACAGCACGACCCCCAACTACATCGACTACAACGCCCACAACACCTACGAACCCCCGCCCCTCTACGCGAACGACGACTACCTCATCACCCGCTTCGACTGGACCCGCGGCTTCCTCGCCGGCCGCGACTTTGATGCCCCCGCCATCCCCTGACACCCCCATCCGCGCGCATGTACCACGTTTGTGCGCAAACTTGGTGACATCGGGCCATTTGCCCGATGATTCCGCGCGCCGATTCTGAACCTGCCCCCCCACCCTCCCGATCGTGATTCCATGATCACGATCACCCCCACCCCCACCCCCACCCCCTCCCCCACCACGTTCGCCGTCCACGAGCCCAAGCCCGCCCCCGCGGCCGACCTCACCGCTTTCCTCAACGCCTTCCTCGGCAGCGCCAAGCCCCTCGCGCAGGTGCTCGCCGATGAGGGCTCGCCCTTCATCGATCCCGACGGCGCCGTCCGCGATCCATCCGCGCTCCGCGCCATCGAGGCGCTCGCCGCCCTCACCGAACTCCGCGCCCGCATCCTCACCGCCCAGGCCGCGATCAATGCGATCCTCGCCCTCCGCGCCATCGTCTCGGTCCCCGCCGAGAATCCCCGTCACGCCGAGACCATCCGCAAGGCCGCCTCCGCGATCATCCGCCTCAATCACGACCTTCACAAATCAACCAACCCCGCCGCGCCGGCCCCGCCCCATAACGCCAATCCAACCCCCACCAGCCTCACCACCCCCACCACCCCCACAGACTCCACAGTCTCCACAACGCCCACGGCTCCAGCCCCGCACCCGCACTCCCAACCGTCCATCACACCCGCCCCGCCTCCTCCGCGATCGCCGACCACGCCGCCCGCACGTGCTCCTCGCGCGTCCTCACCGCCCCGATCGCCATCCGCAGCACCACCCGCGACCGACCCGCCACCCGCGCCCCCTCCTTCCACTCCGGCAGCGATGTGTGCGTGAGGTACAACCGCCCCGATGCGTTCAGCCGATCCATCAGCTCGCGGTTCCGTGCATCACCCTCCGCGCCCTGCCCGCGCAGGCGGAAGCACACCAGGTTGATCCCGCGCGCTGCGCACAGCTCGAACCTCTCATCGGCACGCACAAATCCCTCGAACACCCCCGCGAGCCTCACGTGCTCCCGCACGTGCGCCCGTAATCCCTCGATCCCGTAGTGCCGCATCACCAGCCACAGCTTCAGCGAGCGGAACCGCCTCCCCAGCGGAACCTGCCAGTCCCGGTAGTCCACCACCTCACCCGACTCGCTTGCCGCGTTCCTCAGGTACTCCGGCGTCACCGACATCGCATCCACGATCGCCTTGCAATCCCGCGTCCAGAAGCAGTTGCAGTCGAAGTTCGTGAGCAACCACTTATGCGGGTTGAAGTTGAACGAATCCGCCCGCTCAACCCCCGCGATCATCCAGCGGAACTCCGGGCACACACACGCCGCCCCCGCGTGCGCAGCATCCACGTGCAGCCACGCCTTTCCTCCTACCCCATCTCGTGGCACAGGCGTCCCGCCTGTGTCTACCTGATCTACCTCTTCAAGAACCCCCGCAATCTCCCCAACCCGATCCACCGCCGTCGACCCCGTTGTCCCCACCGAAGCGCACACAAAGAACGGCCTCAGCCCCGCCGCCACATCCTCCCTCATCATCCTCCGAAGCTCCCCCACATCCATCGCAAAGTCCGGCCCCACCGGCACCATCCGCAGCCGCTCATGGTCCGACGCATCACCGCAAAGCCCGCAGATGATCCCCGCCTTCAGGATCGACGAGTGCGCCTGCTCGCTCGCGTACGCGACCAGTTCCGATGCCCCCGCCCCAGCTCCCACCGCCCGCTTGCGCGCTGCGATCATCGCCACCAGCGCCGCCTCGCTCGCCGTCCCCTGGATCACACCCCCACCCGTCCCGCCCCCACTCCCACCCTTTCCCCGCGAGCGCGACAGGAAACTCTCCGGCAGCCCGATCGCCTCCCCCAGCCAGTCCAGCACCCGGATCTCAAGCTCCGTGCACGCCGGGCTCGTCTGCCACAGCATCCCCTGCACCCCCAGCCCCGCGCTGAGCAGCTCCCCCAGCACCGCCGGCCCCGAGATGTTCGCCGGGAAATACGCAAAGAAGTTCGGCGACTGCCAGTTGGTCAGCCCCGGCACGATGATCCGATCGATCTCCTCCAGCACCCCATCCCACGCCCCCGCATCCATCCCGTCGTGGGGGGCATGCTCGGGCAGCATCCCCATCACCTCGCCCGGCCTCACCCGCGACATCACCGGCAGCGAATCCACCCGCTCCCAGTAGTCGCTGATCCAGTCGATGAACCGATGTCCCAGCCGCCGGAACTCCTCCGGCGACATGTGCCGCGGGTGCTCAAGCGTCTGGGAACTCTCCCGCGAACTCCCCTGATGCGGGTGTTCAGGACCTTTGTTGGTTGGTGTGTTCACGACCGCAGTCTACCCGGCTGCCTTTGGCCCGCCAGGGCCGGCGAGCGTTGCCGGGTGCTTCAGCACCCGGAACAGCATCGGCGAGCATCCCCCCGGAGGGAGGACAGTTCGTCCGTCCAGTTGCACCCGTTCTGCCATCCAGCATCGCGATCAACCCGACGTGTACAACCAACAGCGCGTAAAGTCGCTCGCCCATGCCCGCTCAACCCCTCTCCACCACCATCTGGCTCCTCCTGCTCGCCGCCGGCTACCTCAGCGGCTCGATCCCCTGGGGCATCATCATCGCCCGCGCCAAGGGCATCGACATCCGCAGGCACGGCTCGGGCAACATCGGCGCCACCAACGTCGGCCGCGTGGTCGGCCGCAAGTTCGGGCTCCTGTGCTTCTTCCTCGACATGCTCAAGGGCGCTGCCCCCGTCCTGCTCGCCGGCTACGTCTCCGGCCTGCTCGGGCAGATCGTCATCCCTCCCTCTCAGACCGCCTGGTGGCTCGCCGTCATGGTCTGTCCCGTCCTCGGCCACGTCCTCAACCCCTGGCTCGCCTTCAAGGGCGGCAAGGGCGTCGCCACCTCGCTGGGCGCGCTGCTGGGCATGTTCCCCCCGCTCACCATCCCCGCCATCCTCACCTTCCTGGTCTGGCTCGCCGCCGCGATCCGCTGGCGCTACGTCAGCCTCGCCTCCTTGCTCGCCGGCGCCTGCCTCCCACTCATCATCGCCGCCTTCTTTGCGATCAAGCTCCCCCACCAGAACGCCAGCCTCCCGCCCATCGACATCTACACCCGCCACGCCGGACCCTTCATCGCCGTCGGCCTGGCGCTGGCCGCGTTGGTCTTCCTCACCCACCGCTCCAACATCAAGCGCCTGCTCGCCGGCACCGAGAACCGCATCGGCCACAGCCTCGCCAAGCGCCACGCCGCCCAGCCCGGACCGGACTCGGCGCCCAACGCCCGATAACCGCCGGTCCCAGCCCTCCTCATCCGCGATCCCTGCGCGGATGTCCTTTCCAACAGCCCTGTTCCTCCGCTGCAACTCATCGCGGCCCTCAGCGTGTCCGATGCTTGTCAATGGCCGGATCAACCGGCCCATCAGGCGAAGGGACTCGCATGAGCTTTCGGATCAACTCGTACGAAGCGGGCAGGGACGACTCTCGCAACGAGGCGGGCATGAGGGCCCAGCTACCGTTCCCCACCGAGGCGTGGCGCACGATGCTGACACCCTCGCGCCGCGCCGGCGACACCACCGCCCCGCGCCGGGATTCGGCCCGAACCCCGCACCCGGCCGAGATCGCGCTGGCCGAGGTCGAGAAGCACTTCGCGCGCACCGTCATCTCGATCAACGAAGCCATGGACGCCCAATCCAGCGAGGACTCGGGCTCCGACGGCTGGCGTCCCCGCGCGGCCTGAGGCCGCGGACCGTTTGCCGACCCCCGCATCCCGTGGACCGGTCCCGGTCCACGCCCGCTCCGCGGCCCGAATACGTCCGACCGGCGATCGCTCATATACTCAGGCGTCCGGCGGCCCGCGCCCGCGGCCGGCGCCCGACGAACTATGACCCACGGCGCCGATCCAAGGTCCGGCAGTCAGCCTCCCAACATCCCGGGCCCGGTGACCCTCAGGACCATCCAGCAGATGGTCAGGGCCGGAGAACCGTTCGCGTGCCTGACCTGCTACGACGCGAGCACCGCGCGGCTGCTCGAGCGCGCAGGTGTGCCCATCCTGCTCGTGGGCGACACGGCCGCCGAGGTGATCCTGGGCTTCCGGCGGACCATCGACATGTCCCTGGACACCCTGCTGGCGCTCACGGCCGGTGTGAAGCGCGGCGCGCCCCGCACGCTGGTCATGGGCGACATGCCGTTCATGAGCTACCAGGCCGACGAGGCCGAGGGGATCCGCAACGCCGGCCGCTTCCTGACCGAGGGCCTGGCCGACATCGTCAAGGTGGAGGCCGATGCGTCCTTTGCGCCCCTGGTAGCCCGGATGGTCCGCGCGGGCGTGCCCATCTGCGGCCACGTGGGGAGCAAGCCGCAGCGGGCCGCGATCTCGGCCGGGTACGCCAGCGCCGGGCGCACGGCCGAGGAGGCGCGGCAGGTGGTCGCCGACGCGGTGGCGCTGGAGCAGGCCGGGGCGAGCATGCTCCTGGTCGAGGCGGTGCCCGACGAGGTGACCGAGGCGATCCTCAAGGCGACCACGGCGCCGCTGATCGGCATCGGGGCGGGCACGGCCTGCCACGGGCAGGTGCTGGTGCTCCAGGATGCGCTGGGGATGTCCGAGCAGGCCCCGCGGTTTGTCGACCCGGTGGCGCAGCTCGGCGAGCAGATCGTCCAGGCCGGGCGCGAGTGGGTCCGGCGCGTCCGGGCGCGCGAACTGGGGGGCCGCAGGTACACGATGAAGAAGGAAGAGGCCGGCAGGCTCTCGGATGTGCCGCCCGTTCAGCCGACGGTTCGGCCGACCGCTGGGCCGCCGGTAGTGCCGGGAGTGCAGATCAGGCCCGGCGCGCCGGCACGGGGGACCGACCGGACCGAATGACACCGCGCCGGGGACGCCAGGGTCTCCCGCACCACAGTTGCCCGCACGTCACTCACCCACCGCCCGGGGCGGACAGGATGAACCGATGAGACGATTCGTGGCTTTCGGACCGGCGCTGGTCGTGCTGCTCGCAACGGCGGTCGCCGTGTTCGCCGTGCCGGAGGTGGTCCGGCGGATCGGCGCTGCGCAGACCGCGGTGCAGATCGAGCTGGCCCGCCAGAGCCTCGACCAGGACGACATCCTCGGCCGCATCAGCCGCGCGACCCGCGCGATCGCCGACAGCGTCGAGCCCAGCGTCGTGCACATCGAGGTCAATTCCCCCAGCGACGAGGGGCGGATGCTCCAGTCCAACGGCTCGGGGTGGGTCTACGACGCCGCGGGAAACATCGTCACCAACGCCCACGTGGTCCGCAACGGCACGCGGATCGTCGTGCAGTTCTACGACGGCCGGATCGCCCCGGCGACCGTGGTCGGGACCGACCCGTTCACCGACATCGCGGTCATCCGGCCTTCGGACTCGGGCGAGGTGTTCGCGGCGCGTCGGGCGACCGGGGAGCGTCCGCAGCGCGGGGACCGCGTGTACTCGTTCGGATCTCCCTTCGGGTTCAAGTTCTCGATGTCCGAGGGGATCGTCTCGGCGGTCGGGCGCACCGCGCCGACGGGCATGGAGTTCGGGGGCTTCTCGAACTTCATCCAGACCGACGCGGCGGTGAACCCGGGGAACTCCGGCGGCCCGCTGGTGGACACCAAGGGCCGGGTGATGGGGATGAACGTGGCGATCGCCAACGCGCGCGGGACGCGCGGCGACAACGAGGGCCAGTCGGCGGGCATCAGCTTCGCGATCCCGCTGGCGATGATCGAGTCGGTGGTCGAGCAGCTCGTCAAGACGGGCGAGGTCTCGCGCGGGTACCTGGGCGTGGCGTTCGAGGGCCCGCAGCGGGTGGAGGCCGACGGCAAGTTCGCGGCGACCGGGCTGCGGGTGCGGCGGCCGACGCCCGAGGGCCCGGCCGACGCCGCGGGCGTGAAGGCCAGCGACGTGGTGGTCTCGATCGGCGGCGAGGAGGTCGACGAGATGGCTCGGCTGCGGTCGATCATCAGCAGCCACCAGCCCGGGGACAAGGTGCGGCTGCACATCTGGCGCCAGGACCAGTTCGTGGACGTGGATGTGACGCTGGGGAAGATGCCCTTCGAGGTCCTGACCGGGCTGCGGCCGGCGGCGTTCCTGCAGGAGATCATGGGCGTGGTCACGACCGATTCGACCGGCACGGTCCGCGTGCGGTTCGTCGCGGAGGATTCCCCGGCGTCGGAGGCGGGGATCCGGCCGGGGGATGAGATCCTGCGGGTGGGGGGGCGCGATGCAACCTCGACGGACTGGATCGCCGAGGCGCTGGTGCGCGAGGGCGCGCTGACCGGGGGCACGATCAAGCTCAAGATCAAGTCGACCGAGACCGACCCGCCGCGCGAGATCTCCGTGCGCTTTGCGGGGCTGCGCACGGCCGGCGAGTGACGGGCCTCAGCGTTCGTCGGCGGCGTTCTGGGGTTCCGGGCGCCCGATGCGGTCGCGCGCGGCGAACACGGCCTGCTCGAGCGGTTCGGCCAGCGGCGTGAGGTCGGCCAGCACACTGGTGCGGTCCATGATCCTGAGGATCGTGTCGTTGTTCACCAGCGCGGTGAGGCCGGCGGCGTCGATGGGCTGGCCGGTGAAGAACTCCTTGAGCACCTGGTCCTGCGCGGCCAGGTCCTGGGCGAGCCTGAAGCTGTCCAGGTCGCGGATCTTCCGGATGACCTCGCAGCGGGTGAACCACCGCATGGCGGGGGGGTGGCGGGAGACCTCGGCGAACGCGCGGGCCAGCGCGAGGATGCGGGCGCCCTCGAGGGGATTGGTGTCGGCGGCGAGCCGGCCGGCGGCGGTGGACCGGAGGGTGCGGGCCAGGTCGATGACGAACTCGGGGACGGGCTCGCGGCGGCGCGGGGGCTGGTCCTGCTCGGGGTCGAGGGACTCGGGGCGGTTGGCGAGCCGGATGGCGGCGACCGGCTCGAGGGAAAAGATGACCCACATGAGGGCGAGCATGAGGCACAGGCCCTCGGCCAGTCCCAGCGCTGCGCCCAGGAGCGAGTTGCGTCGGTGCCAGGGAGAGGCTGGCGGGAGCGCGGAGCGGAGGATGACCCGGCCGCAGACCCCGCCGGCGAAGATGATCGCCACGCCGATGGTGGCGATGCTGACGGCGCGGTTGGCGAGCCCTCGCATGGAGGTGATCGCCGAGAACCCGCCCTCGAGTCCTCGTCCGAGGGGAGGGGCGAGCGTCAGGGCGAGGATGGTGCCGGCGGCGATCCCGCCGATCTCGAGCGCGCCCAGCCGCAGGCCCTGGACGGTGCAGAGGGTGACGAGGGTGATGCCGATGGCGGTGGTCCAGCCGTCGGCGAGCCAGCAGATGAGGGCGAGCGCCAGGCCGGCGGCCAAGGTCCAGCGTGCCGCGGCGGCGGGCAGCGGCTGGTGGATGATGGCGCCGGGCGCGCGGGAGTGCGCGCTGCCCGTGCGATCGGATGTTCCCCCGGACATGGGGGCAACATACCGGTAGCGCAGGGCGGCGATCAAGGCCTATATGCCTGTGGTCTGCACCAGTTTTGCGGAGGGCTCGGGGACGTCCGCCGGGGGCCTAGCGCTTGGCGGCGGGCTTGGCCTTGGCGCTGCGGCCGGGCGCGGCGGCGAGCGACTTGCCGTTGAAATTGGAGTCGGCCGAGGGGTGCTTGGCATCGGCGCCGCTGGCGGGTCCGAGGGGATTGCGGAAGTGGACTTCCTGGATGGGGACGACGACCTGGAGGATGTGCTGGAGGACGGAGGCGGGCGAGCCCATGGCATCGACGGTGCGGACGATCGCGGGGTCGTAGTAGGCGAGCACGGGGGAGGTTTCTTTCTCGTAGATGTCCCAGCGACGGCGGATGACATCTTCCTTGGCATCGTCGACGCGGTTTTCCTTGAGGGCGCGGCGGCGGAGGCGCTGGATCATCGCCTCCTTGTCGGGGCAGATGAGGTGGACGACCTCGAGGACGTGGATGTACTTGTCCAGGAGGCGGGCCTGGTTGACGTTGCGGGGGATACCGTCGAGCACGAGCAGGTCGACGCGGGGCTTGTAGTCGCTCAGGACGGTGCGGGCGTGCATGTTCTCGCACCACATCTCGATGGTGACATCGTCGGGGACGAGTTCGCCGCGGGAGGAGTACTCCTGGAAGATCATGCCCAGGCGGGAGCTGACATCGAGGGTGCGGAAGACCTCGCCGCAGGAGAGGTGGTAGAAGCCGGGGATCTGGCCGAGGATCTTGCCCTGGGTTCCTTTGCCCGCGCCCGGGGCCCCGAAGAGAAGGATGGTTTGGTAACGGTTGGACATGACGCACTCCTCGCCGGCCCGGTTCGCGGAGAAGGCGCCCGGCGTGTGCCACGCAAGGTCGGGCGGGGGCGAACGGGACCGGCACGGACCGGTACCACGGTAAACCGGGCCGGGTCCACAGGTCAAGGGTCCGGGCCCAAGAGCCCGGCAACGGCTCTGGACGGTATCGGCAGTCCCCGCGGTGTGCTGCACGGTGGGGCCGTGGTTGATGGGGCTTGGCGTCTGGGGTGACGTTGGGGGCGTGTGGTACGGCTCATATAACCAAGTGGAACCCGACCCGGAGGATGGTGGGATCGCGGGGTGAGGGGCTTTTCTCGTCGGGTACGCTGTGACCGCGAGCGCGGCCCGGGAGCGTGGGGGCGGGTGCGGGCCGGGGATCGCCTGGGAGTCGAAGGCATGCCGACACGACGTGAATTCTGCAGGGCGGCGGTGGCGGCCGCGGCCGGGGCGGCGGGCGTTGCGGCCGGTCGATCCGGACTGGCGGGGGATGGGGGCGCTGGGGGTGCGGGGGGTGGGAAAGGCCGGGGCGGGGGCCGGTCGCTGCTGGAACTTCAGCAGGCGTTCCTGGACCTGCGGTTTGGGATGTTCGTGCACTTCAACATGGCGACGTTCCAGGATCGGGAGTGGGGAGATCCGGCGGGTCCGACGGAGGCGTTTGACCCGTCGGCGCTGGACACCGACGGGTGGGCGCTGGCGGCCAAGTCGGCGGGGATGCGGTACGGGTGCCTGACGACCAAGCACCACGATGGGTTCTGCCTGTGGCCGACGGGGTCGGGGGGCGACAGCATTCTCAAGACGCCCAAGAAGGTGGATGTGGTGGGCCGGTACGTGAACTCGTTCCGCTCGCGGGGGCTGGAGGTCGGGCTGTACTACTCGATCCTGGACCTGCGGGGGGACATCCGGCACTTCAACGTGACGGCGGAGAAGGTGGCGCGGATCAAGCGGGAGCTGACGGAGCTGCTCACGGGGTACGGGCCGATCAACGTGCTGGTGTTCGACGGGTGGGATGCGCCCTGGAGCCGGATCTCGTACGAGGAGGTGCCGTTCCACGAGATCTACGCGCTGGTGAAGGAGCTGCAGCCGGGCTGCCTGATCTCGGAATTGAACGCGAGCCAGTACCCGCCGTCGGCGCTGTACTACACGGACATCAAGGCGTTTGAGCAGAACGCGGGGCAGGAGCTGCCGGTGGAGAGCAAGATCCCGGCGCAGTCGTGCGTGACGCTGACGGAGGGGTGGTTCTGGAAGTCGGGTGATGAGAACCGGCCGCTCAAGAGCGCCGAGCAGGTGGTGAACGAGTGGCTGGTCCCGCAGAACGAGCGGCACTGCAACCTGATCTGCAACGCGGCGCCCGACCGGGAGGGGAAGCTGGCGGCGAACATCGTGGCGCGGCTGGAGGAGATCGGCAGGCTGTGGCGGCACCCGGGGGCGGCGCCGAGGGTGGAGGCGTCGATGGTGATCACGACGCCGAACCTGGCGCAGGGCAGGCCGATCCGGGCGAGCGACTGCGAGGAGACGATCGGGCCGGACATGGCCAACGACGGGAACTACAGGAACTCGTGGTCCGTGCCGGCGGGCCAGCGGGAGGGGTGGCTGGAGGTGGAGCTGCCCAGGGGGGCGCGGTTCAACACGCTGGTGCTCGCCGAGCCGGTGGGGCGGAAGAAGGACTACCCGGTGTCGCGGATCAAGGGTTTCCGTTTCGAGGCGTGGGACGGGCGCGGGTGGTCGACGCTGGCCGAGGGGGCCGGCGGGGAGCCGGTGCGGATGATCGCGATCGGCGCGGCGAGCGCGGGGCGGGTGCGGCTGACGATCACGGCGGCGGCGGAGAAGCCGCACGTGTCGGAGATCGGGGTGTATCAGGAGCCGCGGGTGTAGGCGGATGCTTCCTGGATGGGCTTGAAGCGGAGCTTCTGTCCGCCGATGGAGGCCTCGGCCATGAGGCCGCCCTTGCTGTGGACGAAGACGGCGACCCCGTCGTGGTAGTCGGCGGAGGCGGCGGCGCCGGGCTTGATGGCGACCGCCGAGGCGTTGGCGGCGAAGGTGAACTCGCCGGACTTGAAGCGGTCGAGGGCGGCGCGGTCCTTGAAGATGATGAGCTCGCTGAAGGTCTGGGCGCCGAGCTGGAGGCCGACGGTGCCCTGGGTGAGGTCGCAGTAACCGATGCGGGCGTTGGCCTCGTAGACCTCGCCCTTGCCGTAGGAGCCGCCGACGATGACGCCGGCCTTGCCGATGTCGGGGAGGATCGCGTACCCGGCGGAGCGGTAGAGCTCGGCTTGGAGGCTCGAATCGGCGGCGCGGAAGCCGTCGAGGGCGGCGGAGGCTTCGCTCGAGAGGGTGTCCTTCTGGCCGGTGGTCTTGGGCTCGGTTGAGCAGCCGGGGGCGATGGCGGTGAGAGGGACGAGGATGAGGATCGGGAGGAGAGATTGACTGGGGAGGAATGCTCTGTGAAGGGTTGGCTTCATGAGGGGACTCCACTGGCCGGCGGGTGTGGGGGGGGGGGGGGGGGGGGCATCGCGCGGCGGACTGGTGGTGGACCCCGAAGATGAACGGGGGATCACGGGGTATTCACGGGGAGTTTGGCCGCGGTGAGCGTGAGATCAGTCCGCGGTGGGGCCTGGGTCGGGGCGGGGCGCCCGCAGCCAAGGAGGATCATCATGCCGAAGCGTCGGACCATCATGCTGGCGCGCCGGGACAAGGCCCGGGGCAGGTCGGCGTCGGTGCAGGCGGGGGAATTCGTGCGCGAGGAGATCCACAAGATCCGCGCGGGCAGGCACGGCGCGCGGTCGCCGGAGCAGGCGATCGCGATCGGGCTGTCGGAGGCCCGGCGTGCGGGTGTGGACCTGCCGCCGCCCGGGCGTGGGAAGGCTTCGGAGCGCACGCGGGCGGGCTCGCGGGCGGCGTACGACGCGGGGCAGGGCCGTCCGCACGGGAGGCCCTCGCCCCGGCGGGCGGCGGCGAGCAGGCGGACGCTGGAGCGCGAGGGCACGTCGGCGGCGTCGACGGGGGCGTTGTCGCGGCACGCGCGGGCGGCGGCGTCGCGGCGGACGGCGTCGGAGCGGTCGGCCTCGGCGCGGCGGGGGTCGGCGACCAAGGGGCCGGCGGAGCGTCGGGGGGCGGCGCCGAAGGCAGCGCGGACGCGGGCGAGGTCGTGATGGAGGCGGAGGGCTCGGGTGCTCGTGCCCGCGCTTGATGGGCCCACTATGCTGCGGGTAGGCTGGGGTCGCCGGCGCGGTGTGCCGGGGATCGGAAGCCGTTGTGGGGGTGCCCATGGCAGCGGACCCGTTTGCAACCGAGCCGTTCGGCAAGCCGGCGTGCGAGAAGGAACTCGCGGCGGTGGGCAAGACGGAGTACCTGGACCGGCTGTACCAGCCGGCGGCGGAGTTCATCGCGCGGTCGGCATCGCCGCACGTGTACCTGATCCCGGGCCGGCGGGGGGCGGGCAAGACAGCGCTGGCGCAGTACCTGTCGATCGCGCCCCCGGGCAAGCCGGAGGGGTGGATCTACGTGGACCAGGATGTGCTGACGGTGCAGCACCTGCGGAGGATGGGTGCGGGGTGCGAGGCGCGGCCGGCGGAGATGCTGCCGCGGATCGCGGGGGTGTGGCGGGTGATCCTGTGGTCGCTGGCGCTGTCGGCGATCACGGAGCGTTCGGCGGAACTGCAGGTGGAGCTGGCGGGCCTGGGTCGGCCGGGGTTCGGGCTGGGGGACATCTTCGAGGCGCGTCCGGGGGCGCCGCGGATCCCGCTGCCGGAGGATGAGGGGGAGGATGGGGCGTTCTTTGCGTGGTGCGCGGGGATCCTCAAGGACCCGAAGTTCCAGAAGGTGCGTGACCTAGCGGCGCGGCAGATGAGCCGGGGTCCGATCACGCTGTTCGTGGACACGTCCGAGCAGTACGACACGCGGTCGGAGGATGTGATGTACGCGCTGGCGGGGCTGATCGAGGCGGGGTCGCACATCGAGGAGGCGCTGGCGGAGCGCGGATTCTACATCAAGCTGTCGTTCGCGGAGGAGATTTTCCCGAAGCTGGAGGTGACGTACGTCTCGAACACGTCCAAGCACATCCGCAACCCGGTGAAGATCCGGTGGCGGCCGAGGGAGCTCTTGCGGCTGGCGGCCTGGCGGCTCCTGAGCTTCAAGAAGGAGCACGGGTACCCGGCGATCTACGGGCAGGAGGGGATCGACTGGTCGCGGCCGTCGAGCATCTACGAGCGGTTCTGGTGCGAGCATTTCGGGGAGCGGGTGCTGTCGCGGTCGGGGAACTCGGAGCGGACGTTTTCGTACATCCTGCGGCACACGCAGCTGCGCCCGCGGCAGATGATCGTGCTGTGCAACCGGATCGCGCAGGCGAGCATCGACCAGTGCGAGGAGGTTTCGACGGGGCTGAAGAGCTTTGGGGAGGATGCGATCCGGTTCGGGGTGCAGGAGGCGGAGATCGCGCTGGCCAAGGAGATCATCAACTCGTACCGGACGATTTTTCCGCGGGCGTCGCTGATGATCAACTGCCTGACGGGGGGGACGCCGTTCATCCAGGGCAACGAGCTGCACATCGCGTACAACCGTGCCAAGGCGTTCATCCCGGAGGACCCGGACTTCGACCACCGGCAGTTCACGGACATGCTGGTGCAGATGGGTGTGATCGGGCGGATCCGCCGGCAGGACAACGAGGCGCGGATCGTGGAGGCGGACTTCCAGCACAACATGGACCACGAGCTTCGGATCAACGAGCGGGACCCGTGCGTGGTGCACCCGATGTTCTGCTCGTTCCTGAACCGGTCGTTCGGGCCGGGGGGGTACGTGGTGTTCCCGTTCCCGGACAGCCCGGATTACAGGGCGGAGAACGGGCTGGTGTGAGCGGAAGTGGCCAGAGACCAGAGATCAGAGACCAGAGATCAGAGACCAGAGACCAGTGAACCGGCCCGAGGCCCTGGTCGCTGGTCGCGGATGCCGCTCCCGCGCGCCGGCATCAGTTGCTGTAATTGGCGGAGGGGTTGGTCTGGGCGGCGATGTTGGCGGAAGTGACGATGGGGCCGACGATGTTGCCGCCGACGACCGAGAAGTTGGTGGTGTTGGCGCGGACAAAGTTGCGGACGACGAGGTTGCTGGTGCCGGCGATCGTGACGCCGACGTCGTTGGCGAGGATGGTGTTGTCCTCGACGGCGACGCTGGTGATGCCGGTGTCGAGGAAGACGCCGTAGCCGGTGCCGAGGTTGCCGTTGACCTCGATGGTGTTGCCGCTCACGCGTGACTGGCTGCCGGCGATCACGCCGTGGAGGCCGTTGGCGTTGATGTGGTTGCCGGTGATGGTGCACCGCCAGGTGGCCCTGACGCCGCAGCCGTCGTTGAAGGAGATGCCGCAGTCGGAGATCTTGACGCCGTCGTCGGTCTCGATGCCGTCCCCGGTGTTGTCGTTGCTGACGCACCTGTCGACGACGCAGCCGTTGGAGACGCTGATTCCATCGCCGTCGTTGCCTGTGGAGGTGCAGTCGGCGACCAGGCAGTTGACGTAGGTGTACAGGCCGGGGCCGGCGTTGGCGCGGAACTGGCAGTCGCGGATGTTGGAGGATCTTCCGCAGGTGAGGCCCGACAGCGAGTTTGATTCGAGCAGCAGGTTCTCGTAGGTTCCGCCGCTGCAGTTGAAGGCGTTGATGCCGCCGTAGGCCCAGGTGCGAACGGTGCCGTTGCGGATGGTGAGGTCGGAGAGGTAAGGATCGACGGTGATCCCAACCGTGCTGTTCTCTCCGCCGGTGAGGACGAAGCCGCGCAGGTCGATGTTGACGTCGCTGGAGGCGATGGAGATGCCGCTGCGGCCGTCCTGGACGGTCAGGTTGCCGGTGAGGTAGTAGCTTCCGGGCTTGGTGATGCGGTAGACCGCGTACTGGTCGCCGGGGGTGGTGGTGGGCCCGATGGGGATGCGGGGCTCGACCTGGTCGAGGGTCTTGTAGGTGGGCGCGATGGCGCCGGCGGGTGGATCGATGGGGCCGGCGGTGACGAGGGCGGCCAGGCCGGCGGCGGAGGCGAGGGAGAAGGCGAGCAGGGTGTTGCGGAGGCGGTTGGAGGCGGCGGTGGTCGAGCGCATGGGTGGATCTCCTAGCGGGTGCGTGGGGCCGGAGAGTCCATGCGACGGAGTGGATGGATTCGGCCAACCGAATCACGGTTTATTCTGCCCGCGGAGATCGTCGGCGCTGTTGAAATCGTGGCGATCCGACGTGCACCCTGTTCGGGGTGCGGACCGGTTATGGGTCGCGTTGCGGGGGTGTCGCTCGCGGACTCGCTCCACGCCCCGGCCAGGAACGTCCGTCCCTCCGGGCTGAAGGACATGATCTCAACAGCACACGCAAAGGCGCGATGCGGCGATCGTGAAGGGCGGGGATCGCGAGCGTCAGGACTGGATGTCGGGCAGGTCGAGGTCGGGGATATTTCCGAAGGCGATCCGGCGGGGGGCGGACTTTTTGGCCTGCTGCATGGAGGCCTGGTAGATGGCATCGGCGCCGAACTTTCGGCTGATGGCATCCATGGCCTTGGAGAGGTCGGCGAGCTTGTTCTGCTGGTCGAAGAGTGGGCCGACGACGGTGGCCGAGGGGGTGAGCTCGGTGAGGGTGAGGCCGATCTGGACGGGGATGCCGTGGGGACGCTTGGCCCACATACGGGTGAAGGCGGCGACGATGGTGGGTGTGTCGTTGGTGCCGCCCAGGGGAGCGCGGTCGTCCCAGGACTGGGTGGCAGCACGCTCCATGATGCGATCGGGGTGGCGGAAGCGGACCTTGAGAGAGAGGTGGTCGGCGATGTAGCCCAGGTGGCGGGCGCGGGCGGCGGTTTTGTTGGCGAGCCGGATGCCCACCGCGCGGGCGCCGTCTTCGTTGCGCTTGGTGGGGCCGAGCACGTGGGAGTGGCCGATGGTGCGCTGGGGGATCCTGGCGTCCTTGGAATCGTGGCCGCGGAGGCGCATGTACCACTCGCGGCCGACGATGCTGCCCCAGGCGCGGGCGAGGGTGTCCTCATCGGCCGTGCACAGGGCCTCGACGGTCTGGATGCCGGCGGCCTGGAGGCGGGGTTTCATCTTGCGGCCGATGCCGGGGAGGTCGATGAGGTCGAGGGCGTAGAGCTTGTGGGGGAGTTCGTGGGGCTCGATCATGGTGAGGCCGTCGGGCTTGACCATATCGGAGGCGATCTTGGCGAGCAGGCGGTTGGGGGCGATCCCGATGGAGCAGGTGGCGTAGGGGCCGATGCGCTCGCGGATGGCCTTCTTGATGCCGTGGGCGATCGCGAGCGCGCGGGTGGGCTGTTTTTCATCGCCCATGAGGCGTGCGGACATCTCATCGATGGAGTGGACGCCCTGAACGGGGATCTGGGTGTCGATGGCGGCGATGATCTGGTGGTGGGAGCGGACGTAGAGCTCGAAGTTGCCGGTGACGCAGATGAGGCCGGGGCACATGCGGCGGGCGAGCCCGACGTTGGTGCCGGTCTTGATGCCGAAGGCCTTGGCCTCGTAGCTGGCGGCGATGCAGCAGGTGGAATTGGAGAGGACGGGGACGACGGCGACCGGCTTGCCGCGCAGCTCGGGATGGGCCTGCTGCTCGATCGAGGCGAAGTAGGAGTTCATGTCGATGTAGAGGGTGGTGAGGGGCACGCCCTTAAGGATATGAGTCGGCGGCCACCGCCATCTGGAAGGGGCCAATGCAACGCCAGGGTGAGAAACTGAAGTGCCGAGGGGAACGTCACGCGGCATTCACGGGCGGTGGGACCACACAAGCTTCGCGAGGTTGCCGGGGCCGATGATGGAACCGGAAATGAGTTCAACAAAGCCGCCGGGAACAGATCTGTGGCAGACGGTGGTCTTCTCATCAGAATCGTCGCGGAGCACATATCCGAGAGCGGGAAGATCTTGTTCTTGCAGCACGGCGACACCTTCGGTGATCGCATCGACCGCAGGGACACCTATCCGATAGGACCGCCACGGGCGGCCCTTGCTGTTACGGTAGAGCTTCTTTGCGAGACGCCTGGATCTGTTTCGTGTAATCCACAGAAGCCGCGGTTGCACACAAACGCATTGCAGTTTCTCTTCCGGGGGATGGCCGAAAACAAGTTGCCACGCCGCATAGCTGGCCATTCCTATTGGAACCCGGCCGTTGAGTCCAGGGCGGCGTTTCCCGTTGATCACAACGTCGCCATCGACTTCGTCGGTGAAGGAATCTGGACGGCCCCAGGCTCGCGGGATCTCCGTTCGACTGGAGGGCAGTTGGATGTCGCCGATGCGGCCTTCGAGCAGGAATGCGTTGGTACTGGATTCCATGTGGAGAATCGGCGCTACTTCTCGCGGACCTTGCCTTTGCCTTTGACGACTTCGCCGATGACGTAGACGGATTCGCCGAGGCGTTTGAGGCGATCTTTGATCGCTTCGGCGAAAGCGGGTTTGACGATCACGCAGTAGCCGATGCCGAGGTTGAAGACGCGCTTCATTTCCTCATCGTCGATGCGGCCGTGCTCTTGAAGGAACTTGAAGACGGGGAGCATGGGCCAGGTGGAGCGGTCGATGATCGCATCGCAGTTGTCGGGGATGGAGCGGACGAGGTTTTCGGCCAGACCGCTGCCGGTGATGTGGGCCATGCCGGAGATGACGTTCTTGACGCGGTAGGTGCGCTGGAGCTTGATGATGGATTCGGCGTAGATGCGGGTGGGGGTAAGGAGGACCTGGCCCAGGGTGCGGGGGATGGGGGTGGAGGATTTCTTGGAAGAAGAAGAGGAAGAAGAAGAACGGGTAGACACAGGCGGGACGCCCGTGCCACTAGATCGGGTAGGGGTAGAGGCCTTTGCCCTTTGCGACTTGCCCTTTGCGGTTGGGGCCAGCTCTTCGTAGACCCGGGCGAGATCCAGGCCGGCTTCCTTGACGACGCGGCGGACGAGGGAGTAGCCGTTGCTGTGCACGCCGCTGGAGGCAAGGCCGAGGATGACATCGCCGGGGCGGACGCGGCTGGGCTTGATGACGCGTTTGAGCTCGACGACGCCCACGCAGAAGCCGGCGAGGTCGAACTCGCCGGGGGCGTAGATGTCGGGCATGTTGGCGGTCTCGCCGCCGAGCAGGGCGCAGCCGGACATGCGGCAGCCCTCGGCGATTCCGCGGACCAGGGCGTTGAGCATCGCGGTGTCGACGCTGGGGACGGCGATGTAGTCGAGGAAGAAGAGGGGTTCAGCGCCCTGGACGATCAGGTCGTTGACGTTCATGGCGACCAGATCGATGCCGACGGTGTCGAAAGTGCCCAGTTCGCAGGCGAGCTTGACCTTGGTGCCGACACCGTCGCAGCAGGCGACCAGGACGGGCTCGCGGTAGTTGCGCGCAAAGAGTTTCTGCTTGAAGTCGAGACGGAAGAGGCCGGCAAAGCCGCCGGGATTGTCGATGACTCGGGGGGTGAAGGTCCGGCGCATCAGCGAGGAGAGGGACTCGGTGAAGGCATCTTTCTTGTCGATGTCGACGCCGGCGCCGGCGTAGGTGAGGCCGGGCTTACCTGGGGGTGCGGCGGGAGTGCTGGATCGGGAGTCTGAGGCCATGCGCAGAGCGTAGTAGCGGCGGACCGGCGGCTCTTGGGGGGCGGGGCGGGGAGGCGCCGGCGGATGATCGCCACGCCGGGGCGGGAGGGCGGTATCCTCTCTGCGAGGTGACCGGCATGATGTACCCCGACCGTGCTTTCCCGCGGACGCCGGCAGGCCGGCTTGCACTCGCCGTGGCGGGTGTGCTGGCGGCGCTGGCGATCCCCGCGTGCAGTTCGGACTCCCAGGAATCAAGGCCCGCCATGCGATCCACGACCGATCGTCCCGCCGCGTCGGGGCTGTTCTTCCGTGCGATGACGGATGCGGCCGGGACGCACCGGTACGCGCTGTACATCCCGCCGCCGGAGATCGCCAGGCCGCCGTACCCGCTGGTGGTGTTCCTGCACGGGTACGGGGAGTGCGGGACCGACGGCGTGAAGCAGACGTCCGTGGGGCTGCTGCCGCACGTGCTCAACGCGCCGGAGCGCTGGCCGTGCGTGATCCTGATGCCGCAGAAGCCGGAGTTCGATCCGCTGTGGGCGACGCAGTTCGAGGTGGTGATGAGCGAGATCAACTTCGTGAGGTCGGAGATGGCGATCGACGCCTCGCACATCGCGCTGACGGGTCTGTCGCAGGGCGGGAACGGGACGTGGATGTTCGCGAGCCGCTCGCCCGAGACGTGGTCGGCGATCGCGCCGATCTGCGGGTTCCACAGGGATGTGCCGGTCGGGCAGATCGCGGCGAACCTGCGTGGGCTGCCGGTGTGGGCGTTCCACGGGCTGAAGGACGACGTGGTTCGGCCGCAGGAGACGCGTGATCTTGTGGCGGCGGTGCGTGCGACGGGGTCGACGGCGGATATCCGGCTGACGGAGTTCCCCGAGGCCAACCACAACTCCTGGGACCCGGCGTACCACGATCCGGAGCTTGCCAGGTGGCTGCTGTCGCAGCGGCGGGCGGCGAAGTAGGCGGCGTGGGGGTGGGCGTGGGTGTGGGGCCGGCGGAGGATCGGGGCACGGGCGCTTGGCGCGTGCACCTGGAGGTTGCGGACCTGGAGCGATGAGCACTCTCCCGCTGCCAACTCTGAGCACGATGCGGTTGACGCTGCGGCCGTTCGGGGAGGACGATGCGCCGGAAGTGGCGCGGCTCGCGGCGGCGCGGGAGATCGCGGCGACCACGATGCTGATCCCCCACCCCTACGAGCTGCGGCACGCGCAGGACTGGATCGCATCGCACGCGGCGGCGTGGCGGGCGCAGCAGATGCTGACGCTGGGGCTCACGCTGACGGGGACGGGGGAGCTGGCCGGGTGCGTGCTGCTGAAGCTCGAGCCCGCGCACCTGCACGCGGAGCTTGGGTACTGGGTCGGGGTGCCGTTCTGGAACCGGGGGCTGGCGAGCGAGGCGGGGCGGGCGGCGATCGACTATGCGTTCGGCGATTTGCGGCTGCGGGGCGAGCCGGTCATCCGGGTGCACGCGCACGCGTTTGGTTCCAACCCGGCGAGCTGCCGGGTGCTGGAGAAGGTGGGGATGAAGCTCGAGGGCGTGCAGCGGCGGCACATCATCAAGTGGGGCCAGTGGCAGGATGCGGTGATGTACGGGCTGCTGCGGGAGGAGTGGGCGGGGCGCGGGTGAATCCCGGCGGGGAGAGCCCGGGGAACCCGCTGAGGTTCCCGGGCTTGTCGGCCGTGTGATCGGGAGAGGGAAGTCACACGGTCATGCGGTTGGGCGGTGAGCCGGGGACCTTGACATCGGGAACGGCCTCGGTGGCGGTGTGGATGTCCTGGGCGCCGAACTGCTCGAGGACCTGGCGGGCCCGGGTGGTCTGTTCGGAGTCCTCGACGTGGACGGCCAGGAGGACGTTGCCGCCGCGGATCTTGCCCTCGTAGCGCTTGGCTTCGTACTCAGGGATGCCCAGGCCGATCAGGGCGCCGGTGATCCCGCCGGCGGCGGCGCCGACGGCAGCGCCGGAGAGCGCGGCGAGGATGGGGCCGGCGGCGATCAGGGGGCCGACGCCGGGGATCGCAAGGGTCCCGATGCCCGCGAGCAGTCCGAGCACGCCGCCGGCGACGCCGCCGACGCCCGCGCCGGCGGTGGCGCCCTCGGGGGCCTTGGTCTTCTGTTCGTGGGCGAAGTCGCGGGTGCCCGCGGTGTCGGGGAGGATCGCGGAGATGTCGTTGTCGGTGAACCCGGAACTCTTGAGGCGGGCGACGGCGCTGGTGGCCTGCGCGGTGGATGTGAGGATGCCGATGACGGACTTGCTCATGGGGTGGCTCCGTGTGTGTTGAGGTTGGTCGGGATCGACGGGTCCCGGGGCGTTACTTGGGCTTGACTTCGAGCTCGTTGGTCACCGAGGTGACGCCGGCGACGGCCTTGGCCTTGGTTTCGATGCTGTCTTTCTCGGCCGCCGAGTCGACGGGTCCGCGCAGGGTGACCGCGCCGTTCATGGTGATCACCTTGCAGTTCTGGCCGTTGACGGACATCTGGCGATCGCTCATGATCGCCTTGCGGATGTCGGCGGTGATGCGCAGGTCCTCGGCGTTGCCCTTCTGGTCCATCGGGGTGGGCGAGGTTCCGCTGCGGTCCTTCTGGTTGACGGCGGTGTTGTCGGGCCTGGCGGTGACGGGGGGCGGGGGAGAGGGCGGGGGCGTGCGGTCTTCGCAGGCGATCGGCGCGAGGGTGCAAAAGATCGCGGCGGCCAGGAACGCGGTATGGATGGGTCGGTGTCTCATGCGTAGTGCTCCGAGCCCGGGCGGCCGGGGTTTCATGAATGAACGGGGGCGTCGCGGTGAAACGGCCGTGAACCCGGAATGAAGCCGGGAGGGCTGCCGGGGATCCACCGGTTCGGATTCGCGTGAGTGAAACGGGGCGCGCCGCGTTGAAGTTGTTGAAGGCAGGCCGATCTGATGGACGGATCGGAAGAACCCCGCAGGAACCCCGAAGAAGAACCCCCGGGACCAGCACCCCGCGCCGCACGGAGGCGGCGGAATCCCGCAGGATGCGGGACCCACGGAACCGGAGGCAGGGACACCGGCGCCGCTCCATCGAGCGGCGCCGGTCACGTTTTGGGGCGTCGCGGCGCGGGGCGGGCGGCGTGTCCGTATGCTCGTGGGTGCAGTGCAGCGGCGAGGTGATCCATCTTCATGCGCCGGCCGGGTTGATTCGGGATGAGCGCCGACGGATGCTCGCCGCGCCGGTGGCGCTGCAGAGGCCGGTGGTCGTCATGGGCGGGTGGAGGGCACCACCGCCGCCGGTGCGGCTGCTGAGCTCACGGGTGGCGCGGCTGACGAGCGGGAACGCGGGGGATTTTCTGTGCGTGACGCACGCGCTGGCCGGTGATGTGGACTCCGCGGCCGCACGGGCGGCCGAGCGGATCGGCGGCTGGCTGGCGCACCGGTCGGCGCCGCGGAGCGTGGACATCATCGCGATCTCGATGGGCGGGCTGGTTGCCCGGCTGCTGGCCACGGGATCGGTGTGGGCCGATCCGGCCGATCGCATCGAGGTCCGCAGGCTGTTCACGCTCTCGACGCCGCACCGGGGGGCATCGCTGGCGCGGTGGATCAGGCCCGACCGCGCCGCGGCGGCGATGCGGGCGGGGTCCGAGCTGTACCGGCGCCTGGATGCCGCGCTCGAGGACCCGGCGACGCGGCCGGGGGAGATGTACTGCTACGCGCAGCGGCTGGACTGGTGGGTGGGGACGTGGAACACCGCGCCGAGGGGGCACGTTCTGCGGTGCGTGCACGCGCGGGGGCCGATCAGCGCGGGGTTCTCGCACTTCACGGTGCACATGCACCCGGGGCTGGTCATCGAGCTGGCGCGGAGGCTGCGGGGAGAGCCGGGGCTGGCCGGGGCCGGATCAGGCAGCGCGTGAGGGGACGCGGCCGGGGGCGGAGCGTTGCTGGTCGGGGGCATCGCCGCCGGCGCGGTCGTCGGGCAGGTCGCCGACGAGCTTCTCGACCAGCCGCTGGATGTCGCGCAGCTCGGCGGGCTCGGGCTTGCGCTCCAGCGTCTTGGCGACCGCGCGGCGCAGGGCGGTGCGGCTGAGCAGCAGGGCCGAGGGCGGGTCGTGCGGGCCAAGATCGGCGGCGAGCCGCTGCACGGTGCGGCGCTGGGCGCTGCTGAGGGACCACGCGGAGGCCAGGCCCGTCCACGCGCGTGACTGGGGCGTGGCGGAGTGGCGGCGATCACGCCGCCACACGATGAAGGTGGCCAGCGACAGGGCGAGCAGGATCGCCGAGAGTGATGCGCAGGCGATCGCAGCGGTGTACCAGGGGTTCGGGGAGCCGGGGGCGTCGGGTCCGATCAGGCGGATGGGCCCGGTCTGGCCGAGGGTATCGCACGCCGAGAGAAGGCCGGTCCATGCGTTCACGGCTCGTACTCCCCGGCGGATGCAACGGCTTCCTGGAGGTTGCCGCGCAGGATCCGGACGCGGCCGGCGGCGCGGTCGGCCCGCGCGACGACGCGTGGGTCCATGTCGTGGGTGGTGAGGTCCCGGAGCCTGTCGGCGGCGCGGAGGAGTTCCTCGGGCTTGCACTGTTGGCCCAAGGCCCAGCGCTCGCAGAGCCATGTGCCGGCGAGCCGGTGGAGGGGGCGGCGGTCGGCGAGCATGCCCTCGACCAGGTCGGCGGGCGGGGCGTCGGCGGCGGCGCGGGCGGCGGAGGTCCAGATGAGGCCGCGGATGGCGCTGGCGCGGACACGGTGGTGCGGATCGTCCTTGAGTTCGATGAGGCGGGCGCGTCCGGGCGCTGGAGAGGGTGATCGGCGTGCGTCGCGGGCGAGCCCGTCGACGGCGTTGGCGCGGACGCGATCATCGCGGTCGTCGAGGGCGGCGGCGAGCGCCTGGGCACTGATGGAGGATCGCTGGGGCGGCGGGACTTCGGCGAGCGTGGAGACAGCGCTGGCGGCCAGACGGTCCTGCTCGTGGCCTTCGGGCCGGTCGGCGGCAGCGCGATCGCGGGAGGCCAGGGCCGCGAGCAGAGAGGCGAGGCTGGCCTGCATCTGCGGGGCCAGGCCGAGCCTGCGGATGATGCTCGCGGCGGCGAGGGCCCGGGCGGGTCGATCGAGGGAGAGGTCCTTCTCGAGGGCGGGGACCAGCGCGGTGGGATCGGCATCGGCGGGGACGCGCAGGCCGGGTGAGCCGGCGAGCAGTTCCAGGTCGTCGGCGGCGATCCGGCGCACGAGCGGGTGGGGGGAGCGGGCCAGGCGTTCGAGGAGTCGGCGGCGGCCGGGATCGAGGTCTCGAGCGCGGGGCCGGCCGGAGGTGCGGACGGCGGTGTTGGACCAGCGGACCATGGCGGTGCCGGCGACGGCGGGATCTCCATCGAAGCAGTAGTCGGCGAGGTCTTCCTGATCGGCGATCCGGGCGGCGGAGAGGCGCACGCCGGGCATGGGATCGGTCAGGAGCGGGTCGAGGACGGCGCGCTGGACGGCCAGTGGAGCCCCGATGAGCTGGGCCCATCGGGGCAGGCCCCACTTGGCGCGCGGTGAGAGCTCGGGGATGGTCGGGGGCTGGGGCAGCGGGCCGTTGGCGGGGATGGACGGGCGGCCCGGGGGTGCGCCGACTTCACCGCCGGCGATCCGCGCGGAGGCGGTGTAGAAGCCGGCCTTGCGGGCGATCGAGCGTGCGGCAGCGGCTCTCCTGGGGTTGGCGGCCAGGTGCATGGTGGTGAGGATGCACTCGTGCTCCTGAAGGTCCTGGGAGCGTGCGAGCCGGCCGATGCAGGCGTCGGTGAGGCTGGGTCGCCAGATCCACTGCCAGGCGCGGACGCGGGCGACGGGGTGGCGGGCGCCGCGGAGGGCAGCGCGGAGCGGGTCGAGGTCGCGGGCCGGGCCGTCGAGCCAGTCGCAGAGGGCCTCGATGCGCGAGGCCGAGACGGGGGAGAGCCGTGCGGCGTCCATGACAATGAGCGCGGCGAGCACGGGGCCGCGGCCGCGGTGCTCCACGCTGATGCGGATCGCCTCGGGAAGGATCTGGCCGAGCTGCTGGATCTGCGGGCTGGCCCAGGGCGTGTGATCGGCGTCGAGCTGCTCGACGAGCGAGAGGAAGGCACGGTCGGCGGTCGCGGAGACGGATGGATCTTCGTCGGCGAGCAGGGGAACCAGGCCCGCGATCGCATCGACGGTTCCGAGGCTGTGCAGGGCCATGGCGCTGGCGCGGCGGGCGCGGGGGTCCTGGTGTGTGCGGGTCCGGTGGATCGCCGAGACGAGACTCGGGCGGCGGACGGCGAGCAGGACGCCGCGGTAGTCGTCGGGGATGAGGTCCCAGACGGCGGCGAGCGAATCGAGGTCTGCGTCGAGGGGGGCCCTGGCGCGGGCCCTGAACCAGCGTGCGATCGCGAGGATCGCCGAGGAGAGCAGTTCGGAGGCGGAGGTCGGCGCGGTGACGCGATCGACCAGCGCGGCGACGAGCGCGGGCTGCTCGGAGAGATCGGCTGCGCGGGCAGCGCCGGCGAGCGCAGCGGCGGCGGCAGCGCGATCGAGTCGAGCCCGGGCGAGCAGAGTGAGCGGAGCGCTGTGCTGGGTGCCTGCCAAGCGTCCTTGCCCTTCGGTGGAGTGGATCGAGCGCTCCGAGGGCGCTGAAGGGGGTTAACTACCTATTGTGTCATCCATCCGTGGCGACATATATATTGGGTCATTCTAGCGAGACGGGCAGATTCCTGCCAATGCGCACGAGAATCCTTGAAGTGTCGAGATTATTCGGAACAAGATGATGTTCAGGAATGTTGAATGGTAGGTTCTCGGTGCGGATCCCATGGGAAGTACCGATTAAAACACGAACACACGGCGTTGTGGGGACAATGCCGGGGGAACAAAGTACGAAGAGACCCGCGGTAGTGCTGGGGAAAGTCGGCCGGAAGAGGGTTTCACGCGCTGAATGAGCGCGGATGAGATGGAACAGGGGCGAGAGATTCGCGTTTGAACCGCTGGGCTGGTTGTGCACGTTCGGATAAGGGAAGCTCCGGATGTGTCGGCCGGTGGTTGGGTGGGGACTCGTGGGTCAGTGGGGTGTCCGCGCGGGGGAGCGCGGTGTGGACCGGGGTGTTGCGGGGGATCCTGCCGCGGAGGCGGGAACCGGAGGGATACGGGAACGTCTCTCCTCGAACACGCCCGAGTGCGAATCAGATTGGGGCGGAGCACGGCGGTGGGCCGTTTTGCTCCTGCTGCTCTGCCGCCGGCAGGGCTGAGGAATTCGATGAACACTACGGCCAAGTCGAACAGTCTGCAGGCGTACCAGGTGTTCCTGTACGGGCGGGCACTGCATCCGGAGCTGTTCCAGCTTCGGGGTCGGCAGGTGCTGCGTCACGGGGACTACGAGGTGGAGTCGTGGGCGATGAACGGCAGCCACCTGCTGCGGTTCGAGTACAAGACGCTGTGCGCGTGCGAGCTGGTGACCGACAGCGACAAGAGCCCGACGCAGGGGGTGGTTTCTTCGTTCCTGTGCGCCGGGGAGCACGAGTTTGACCACCGGTTCACGAAGGACCGGGTCAACTACATGACGACGGTGCAGACCGAGACGCTGTCGGAGAACCTGTTCGCGACCGAGTTCGAGGAGCTGCTCGAGCTTGGGAGGGGCATGAACGCGCTGATCCACCGGTGGAGCGACGAAGCCGGCCCGTGCCTGACGGTGCTGGCGATGCAGGCGCTCAATCGCGAGGCGCACATCCAGGCGTACCACCTGCTTGCCAACGGCGGGCTGGTGCTGCGTTCGCAGACGATCTTCGAGCACCAGTAAGGGCGATTCACCACGGGGCCGCGTGGACCGCGGGGAAGATCCGTCGGGGTCTGGCGTGGCGGCGTGCGCGGGCTTTCGGCTGCCCGGGTTTGACCGGTGTTGACGCGGTTCTACGATCTGGGCTAATGAATCGCTCGCGTGCCATCTCGATTGCCGGGCACCTGCACGCCCGAATTACCAGGCCCCGCGCGGGCTGACGGGGCCTGGTTCCCGTGACGGCGCTGCGGGGCACGCGAAGCATCACGACCGCATTCCAAACTGATATCCTCCGTACAGATACGACCTGTCGTTGTGCGCCCAGTCTCGGCGGCCCCCCAACAGGGACCGGCCGGGGGTGGGATCCTGTATTCACTCCGTCCCGACCGGCGAGCATCGCCGGCGTGGCAAAGTCTCAGTGATCGCCATGAGCAAGACCACCCCACCGACTTCGTCGACCACTCCCCCACCGTCCTGTGCACCCAAAGCGCCGCCCGCGGGGGCACCGCAGGCCGCGGCGGGGGGCGGGGATGAGGGGAAGAACCGGTACCGCGACACGCTGAACCTGCCTCAGACGACGTTCGCGATGAAGGCGAACCTGGTGCAGAACGAGCCGGGGAGCATGAAGCGCTGGCAGGCGATGGGTCTGTACCGGAGGCTGCGGGAGGCGGGGGCGGGGAAGGGCAAGCGGTTCGTGTTCCATGATGGGCCGCCGTATGCGAACGGGGACATCCACCTTGGGCACCTGATGAACAAGTGCCTGAAGGACTTCGTGGTGCGGAGCAAGACGATGGCGGGGTACGACACGCCGTACGTGCCGGGGTGGGACTGCCACGGGCTGCCGATCGAGCACAAGGTGATGCTGGACCTGGTGGCCAAGGGGAAGGTGGAGAAGCTCAAGACGTTGACGGAGGACCAGAGGCGGATGGCGATCCGGCGGGAGTGCCACGCGTACGCGGAGAAGTACGTGAAGCTGCAGGCGGGGCAGATGCAGCGTCTGCTGACGCTGGCGGACTACGAGCACCCGTACCGGACGATGGACGCGGCGTTCGAGGGGGCGACGCTGGAGGTGCTGGCGGCGCTGGTGGAGCAGGGGCTGGTGTACCGGGCGCTCAAGCCGGTGCACTGGTCGATCGCCAACGAGACCGCGCTGGCCGAGGCCGAGCTTGAGTACGAGGATCGGGAGGATCTGTCGGTGTACGTGGATTTCGAGGCGGCCGATCCGGATGCGGTGTACTCGGCGTTCGGGCTGAAAGACGAAGAGGACACCGAGGGCGCGGAGGAGTCGGAGGGGACACAGGGCGGGGAGGTTGGGGAAGAGGGAGCCGGGAAGGTGCCCGAGGCGGGTGTGAAGCCGGGGCAGCGGCCGTGTTTCATGATCTGGACGACGACGCCGTGGACGCTGCCGGCGAACCTGGCGATCGCGGTGAACCCGAAGTTCGAGTACGCGCTGGTGTGGATCGACGGGAACGTGACGGTGATGGCCAGCGCGGCGGTGGAGAAGGTCTGCGGGGCGGCGAAGGCCGAGCGGTGGAGGGTGCTGGGGACCGTCACGGGTGACACGCTCGTGGGGCTGCGGTACCGGCACCCGTTCGTGGATGTGAGCAAGGGGCAGGGCGCGGGAGCGCTCAAGGGCGCGGACCTGTCGAGGGTGTTCAGCGTGCTGGCGGCCGAGTACGTGACGCTGGAGGATGGCACGGGGCTGGTGCACACCGCGCCGGGGCACGGCACGGAGGACTACCAGACGGGGCTGCGCGAGGGGCTGCCGGTGTACTGCCCGGTGATGGGCAACGGCCAGTACGACCGGACAGCGCCGGAGTGGCTGCTGGGGGCGGATGTGTGGAAGGCCAACGGCCTGGTGGCGCAGCACCTGAAGAACAGCGGGCATTTGTTCTACATGCACACGTTCACGCACAGCTACCCGCACGACTGGCGGAGCAAGACGCCGGTGATCTTCCGGTGCACGGAGCAGTGGTTCGTGGGGGTGGACAGGGGGACCCGGCGCGAGGGGCGGTCGCTGCGTGAATTGGCGCTGCGGCACACGGAGCGCGAGGTGGCGTTTGTTCCGGAGTGGGGCCGCAACCGGATGCGGGGGATGCTCGAGTCGCGGCCGGACTGGTGCATCAGCCGGCAGCGTTCGTGGGGGCTGCCGATCCCGGCGTTCTTTGGTGCTCCGACGGCGGCGAGTCCGGGGGGCGAGGTGCTCTTGACGCCGGCCTCGGTGCGCGCGGTGGCGAGGGTGGTGCGTGAGAAGGGCTCGGATGTGTGGTTCACGGGGGCGCCGGAGGAGCTGCTCAAGTACTACGACGCGGCGGGTGATGCGGATCTGCCGGGGTCGCTCAAGGACGCCCTCTCGAAGGAGGGGGCCCCGAAGGGGGAGGTTCTGAAGGGGCTGCGGAAGGGGCCTGACATCCTCGATGTGTGGTTCGAGTCGGGGAGCACGTGGAACGCGGTGATGCGGGAGCGGTCGGGGGGCAAGGACTTCCCGGTGGACCTGTACCTGGAGGGCTCGGACCAGCACCGCGGGTGGTTCCAGTCGTCGCTGCTGCCGGCGCTGGGGATGATGGGGGTGCCGCCGTACCGGACGGTGCTGACGCACGGGTTCATGAACGACAAGGACGGGCGCAAGCTGTCCAAGAGCCGGCCGGACGCGAAGGACTACGAGGTCGAGAACCTGACGCAGGCGTACGGGGTGGATGTGCTGCGGTGGTGGGTGGCCTCGCTGCCGTACGAGAACGATGTGAAGGTGGACAAGGAGTTCTTCGGGACGGCGGGGGAGAGCTACCGCAAGGTGCGCAACACGCTGCGGTTCATGCTGAGCAACTTGAGTGATTTCGAGGCGTCGGGTCCGGAGGGGGCGTGCGGGTGCGGGCGGGCGTGCGTGCCGCTGTCGTCGCTGAAGGCGACCGGGCTGGATGCGTGGGTGCTGGGGGAGTACAACCGGGTCGCGGCGGAGGTGATGGCGGCGTACGAGGCGTACGACTTCCGGACGGCGCAGCAGCGGCTGTACGACTTCTGCAACGAGACGCTCAGCGCGGTGTACCTGGCGGCGGTGAAGGACCGGCTGTACTGCGATCGGAAGGATTCGCCCAGGAGGCGGGCGACCCAGACGACGTTGTTTGACCTGACCGATGGGCTGTGCCGGCTGCTGGCGCCGATCCTGTGCCACACGTCGGACGAGGCGTTCCGGGCGCTGTGGAAGGTCGATCCCAAGGACGATGGGTCCGTTGGCGCGTGCGTACATCTCAAGGAGTTTGTTGCGAAGTTCGAGGTCGCCACGGATCCGCGCTGGCCGGAGGTGTTCACGGCGCGGGACGCGGCGATGCAGGCGATCGAGAGGGCTCGCAAGGAGCGGGGCGTGGAGAACCCGCTGGACATGGGCGTTGTGCTGGCGGATCCCAAGGGCGCGCTGGCGGCGTTCGACCCCCACGAACTGGCGGACCTGCTGGGCGTGAGCCGGGTGTCGCTGTCGGGGAGCGCGGCGGCGGAGGTGCAGGATCTGCGGGACCAGCCGCGCTGCGAGCGGTCGTGGAAGCGGGATGGGACGGTGCGGGCGCGCGCCGATGGGGGGATGCTCAGCGACCGGGATGCGGAGGCGGTGGGGACTGCTTGAATGGGCGTTCGGGGACCGGTGCGGAGCGGGGGCTTGCGCGGTTGATCGCGGCGGCGGGGAGCTGCCGGTATCACGCACCCGGGATGGGGGCGCGGAGTTGATCGCACTGGCAGCGAGCTGCCAGTGGCACGGATTTGGGATGGATTACTTGGTCTGGCCGGTGTTGATTTCACCGCCGCCGTAGTCGATGCCGCGGAGGCCGCCGCGGGTCCAGGCGAACCTGCCGGGGCAGATGTCGAAGCCCTGGTCGCTGCGGGAGGGTGGGCGCCACATATTTTCGGAGGGCTTGAGGTCGGGCTTGTACTTGAAGTACAGGCACTCGGCGCTGGTCTGCTTGAAGGGGTTCCAGCCGAGGTTGGACTCGCCGACGACCTTGATGCGGACAGAGCCGTCGAAGAAGGAGAGGGGGACGCGGACGTCGTCGTAGTCGACGAACTCCTGCTGTCGGCCGTAGTGGCGCTGGTTGACGTCGTACCAGAGGACCTTCCCGGAGGGGAACTGGACGTCGGCGAGCTTGGTGGGGCCGAGGCGGGTCTTGCCGGGGTCGTAGAGGTAGAGGAGGTCCTCGAGCTGGGTGAGATCGCCGGGGGCGCGGTCGAAGGAGGCGGTGACTATGCAGTAGCTGGAGGAATAGGGCCAGATCTTGCCGAAGTTGGTGCCGGGGCCGATGAGGCCGGCGGGGTAGGGCGGGTAGAGCTTTTTGTCGAAGCCGGGGGGATCGGAGGCCCAGCGGAGGCGGACCTTGTCCTCGGGGCAGATGACGGTGGTGTCGGGCATCTTCTCCTTGAGGTAGTCCATGAGGACCAGGTGGGTGTTGGCGATGTGGGGGATCCAGTTGCTGATCTTGTCGATGTCCTCGCGATCGGCGCGTCGGCGGAGGATGTCGATGGCCTGGGAGGCGGAGGCGATCAGGTCGTTGCTGTTGACCTTGAGGTCGTCGTAGGTGGACTCTCGGGTCTTCTTGGTCCAGCTGAAGGCGTAGACGCGGTCCTGGAAGGTGGCGGCGTAGGTGTCCAGGGCGTGGGAGAGGGTGCCCATGTTGGCCATGCAGACGGCGAGCCTCGCGGTTTTGCGTGCCTGACCGAGCGCGGGCAGGAGCATGCTGATGAGGACGGCGATCACGGCGATCACGACGAGCAACTCGATGAGCGTGAAGGCCCGAGAGACGGCCCGCATGATGACCCTCCCTAAATCGGACGCAATTACCGAGAATTCGATACTTCCTGTGACGGTCCGACGCACCAGAATACCGAGTGGAGGTATCGGGTGGAAGTGGTTGTTCAGACGGGTTTTGTGCCGACGAGGGCTTTGCGGACCTCTTCGAGCATGCGTTCGACGGGGAAGGGCTTGAAGAGGACGGCGTGGAGGCCTTCCTGGGAGGCGCGGACGATGGAGTGGTGCGGGTCGTATCCGAAGCCGGTCATGAGGATGACGGGGAGAGCCGGGTTGATGTGCTTGGCGGCGCTGAAGACCTCGTAGCCGTTGCGGTCGGGCATCTGGATGTCGCTGAGGACCAGGTCGTAGGGGGGGATTCGGCCGGCGCGGACCTCGTCGAGCGCGGCGATCGCGGTGACACCGCTGTCGACGACGTGGACCTCGCAGCCGCGGTGCTTGAGGACATCGCCGATGATGCGGCGGATGCGGGCGTGGTCGTCGGCGACCAGGACGCGGCGGCCCGCGAAGGCAGGGTCGTGGGGCCCGGGGGTGAGCATGGGCCCGACGCCCAGGATGGTGTTGGGTCCGGCGGCCAGTTCGCGGAGGCGTTCCTTGATCGTTTCGACATCGGCGCGGATGCGGGTGATGTGGGTGTGGAGGGCGGGGTCGGCCGGGACGGTCTCGTCCAGGGCGCGGACCTCCTGGACGATGTCCTCGAGGGGGCCGCCCAGCTCGCCCTCGACGCGTCCGGTGACGGTCTGGTTGACATTGCTGCGCTCGGCGACCAGGAGGTCGAGCATGTGGAAGGCCATGGCGATGTAACGGGCGAGGATCTCGCCGAGCCTGCGGTCGTCGTCGTCGAAGGCGTCGGGGTGCTGCGACTCGACGTTGATGATGCCGAGGATCTTGTCCTGGAGTCGCAGGGGGAGGGTGAGCGAGGAGCGGGCGCCGCCGAGGCCGGGGAGGAAGAGTTCGTCGGCGGCGGTGTCCTGGCAGATGTAGCTCTGTCCGGTGGCGGCGACGTAGCCGCTGATGCCGTTTCCCTCGGGGAGTGGGAAGATATCGAAGTCGGCGATCGAGGTGGGCAGGCCGTACGTGACGACGGGCTCGAGCTTGCCGGAGCGGGTGTCGAGCAGGCGGATGACGAAGTGGTCAAAGTGCAGGAGGCGCCGGGAGACTTCGACGATCTTGGCTTCGAGGTGGCGGAGGCGTTCGACGGCGTTCATCTTACGGACGGCGTCGGTGTCCATGCGGATGAGCTCACCGCCGGCGCGTTCGACGGCCTCCATGTCGCGGCGGATGCGGACCTGGTCGGTGACGTCGCGGGTGACCAGGGCCAGGCGGGAGAGTCCTGGGGGGGTGGTGCGCGGCGGGTTATCGTGGCGGTGTTCGCGGGAGTCCGGGCCGGTGGGCGCGGGGATGCGTGGGGCGGCCTCGGGCGCGGCGGCGGGCATGGGGCGGATAGTGATCTCGTAGGAGCGGGCGTCCTCGGAGGAGGTAACCTCGCGGCGGTGGATCTGGGGGGAGGGGTGGGGTGTGCCGAGCCGGACGGCGAGCGCCTCGGCGGCGGCCTGCCTGGCGATCACGGCGCAGAGGCTGAGGATTCGTTCGCGGGTGGGCTGGTCGATCCCGCGGAAGATGTCGTTGGCCCAGATGACATCGCCGTAGGCGGAGGCGAGGCAGACGCCCTCGCCGATGGTTTCGAACAGGCGGCTGGCCTGTTCGACGTCGAGCGCGGCCTGGGGCGCCGGGGCCTGGTGGGTCCCTGGGATCACGTTTTGTTTGTCGAGGGGATCGGTCACGGGTACGACATCGCTCGGACGGGAGCAGGGGGGCGTTGAGACAGGGCCGCGAAACCGCTCTTTGGGACCCAAGGATGGCAACCCGCAGACCCGGACGCGCAGGGGAGTCTAAGAAGAGCAGGAGTTGCTCGCAATGGAGCGGCCCATACAAACCCCTTCGCTAAGCGTTGCCGTTGGACTGGAGGCCGGGGAGGGGGGGTGGTGCGGGGTTCAGGGGCGGCTGGGAGGCGGGCTGGTCCGAGCGGACCTCCCGGTAGACGCTGCCGTCGACGAATCCCTGGAGCTTTCGGGCGCGGACGGGGTGCTGGAGCTTGCGGACGGCCTTGGCCTCGACCTGGCGGACGCGTTCGCGGGTGACCTTGAAGATGCGGCCGACCTCTTCGAGGGTGTAGGTGTAGCCGTCGCCGATGCCGTAGCGGAGCTTGATGATCTCGCGCTCGCGGTAGGTGAGGGTCTTGAGGACCATCTCGATACGTGACTTGAGCATGTCCTGGGCGGCGGATTCGTCGGGGGCGGCCTGGCGGTCGTCCTCGATGAAATCTCCGAAGTAGCTGTCCTCGCTCTCGCCGACGGGGCGGTCGAGGCTGACGGGGTGGCGGCTGATCTTCAGGACGCGGCGGACCTCGCTGGTGGAGAGGCTGGCCTTCTCGGCGAGCTCGTCGATGGTGGGCTCGACGCCGTTGGTCTGGAGCATCTGCTTCTGGATCTGGCGCAGGCGGGACATGGTCTCGATCATGTGGACGGGGATGCGGATGGTGCGGGCGTGGTCGGCGATCGCGCGAGTGATGGCCTGGCGGATCCACCAGGTGGCGTAGGTGCTGAACTTGTAGCCGCGCTTGTACTCGTACTTGTCGACGGCGCGCATGAGGCCGGTGTTGCCTTCCTGGATGATGTCGAGGAAGGACAGGCCGCGGTTGCGGTACTTCTTGGCGATCGAGACGACCAGGCGGAGGTTGCCGCCGGAGAGGTCGCGTTTGGCCTGCTCGTACTCCCAGAAGACGGTGGCGAGGTCCTTGACGCGTCGGAGGAGTTCGGCGGGCTCCTCGAGGACGAGGGAGCGCAGGCCGGTGATCTCCTCGCGCATGACGGCGACGTCCTCGGGGTTGTAGCGCCGGGGCTGCTTGGCGGCGCGGCGGAGGTCGTGCTCGAGCTCGTGCATCTTCTTGGCGATGGCGCGGAGCTTGCGCATGAGGGGGATGATGCGTCCGGTGCGGAGGCTGAGCTCCTCGGTGAGGGTGGCCATGCGGCGGCGACGGATGACGATGCGGGTGCGGAGGCGGGCGGCCTCGGCGTCGTCGCCCTGCGCGCGGGCGCGTTCGAGGGTCTGCCAGTCGGCGCGGTTGTGCTCGAGGAGCTTCTCGATGGTGGCGACGTTGCCGGGGATGCGTCGAGCGATCTTCTCCTTGGCGTTGGCCTCGGCGGTGGAGATGCGCATGGTGCGGTCGAACGGGAGCTCGCCCTGGGAGACGAGCTTGAGGGTCTCGACAGCCTGGGTGATGACGTAGTCGCTCTCGAGGCAGCGTCGGCGGAAGATCATCCGGGTGGTCTCGATCTTCTTGGCGAGGCGGATCTCCTCTTCGCGGGAGAGCAGGGGGATGGTGCCCATCTGCGAGAGGTACATGCGGACGGGGTCGTCGATGCGTTTGGCCGAGTCGTCGTCGGAGACGGCTTCTTCGAGCTCGCGGCGCAGGGCGGCGTCCTCGTCGGACTCTTCCTCCCTGTCCTGGTCGGCGGCGGCCTTGAGCTGCATCTGGAGCCAAGCCGATTCGGCGCGGCGTTCGCCGCCGGCGACGGACATGGCGCGCAGGGGGCGGTTGAGGACGCCGACTCCGCCGGGGAGGGAGGGGGCGGGGTCGTCGCCGCCGGCGAGCGAGGCGCGGTGGAGCCGGGCGCGGAACTCCAGCTCGTCGATGAGCTCGATCCCCAGGCCGTCGAGGAGGACCAGGAGCCCGTCGATCTTCTCTGGATCGACGATCTCGTCGGGGAGCGTGTTGTTGAGCTCTTCGTAGCTCAGCCAGGTGCGCCGGGCGGCCAACTGAACGAGCTCGGCAACGGCCGGATGAAGGTCAGCGATCTGCATGTCGTCTCCGCAAACCCCTCCCGGCTCTCTCTCACCGGTCGGGAACACTAGTCAGCAACCCGAACTCTCCGCCACCGTCCTTGGGAACAACCTCTCGACCGGTCAGGGCCGCCGCGGGAAGACCCGCGCGTCGGGCCCTCGGGCCCTCAATGTCTGGAGCTGTCTTTCGAGCACGCGGACGTCCGCATCGGGCTGCGGCTTGTCGTTCTCTCCGCCGGCGCCTGGCGCGTCGGGCTCGGCGGCGCCTTGGCGCTGGGAGTCCTTCATGATCGCCAGGGCCATGTCCTGCTCGAGGCGGCGGGTGCACTCGTTCCAATGGGCGCGGAGGCGATCGGGCTTGTGCTCGGTCTCCTCTTCGACGCGCTGGCAGAGGTTGACGGCGGCCTCGACGGCGGCGGGGTCCTCGGCGGCGGCGTTCATGACGGCGCGGAGGTCGGGGGCCTGGCCGGCGGCGGCGAGCCGGGCGATCATTGAGGCGACGGAGGCGATCCCGGGCTCGCGGTGGTCGGCGACCAGGACGGGCTTGAGGGTCTCGTGGAGCGCCACCCAGAGGGAGCCATCGCACAGGATGCAGCCCAGGGCGTGTTCCCTCGCGGTGAGGGCACCGCCGGCGAGCACGGTGCGGCGGACGGGCTGGGCGTCGGTCTCGAATCGCCTGGGCCTGGCGCCTCGGCCGGCGGGGATGGCGGCGCGGATGACGGATTCGTCGACGCCCGCCAGATCGGCGAGCCGGCGGATGATCATGGCCTGGCGGACGGGGGTGAGCTCGGCGAGCCCGAGCTGGACGAGCGCGGCGATCTCCTCCTCGATGGCGCGGGCGAGCGCGGAGGTGCCGGCGCCGGCGAGCCTGGCGCGGATGCGTGCGAAGCGGTAGTCGAGCAGGTCGGTGGAGGCGGCGAGCGCGGCGCGGAAGGTCTCGGCGCCGTCGTGGCGTTTGAGGAGCTCGTCGGGGTCCTTGGCGTCGGTGACGGAGGCGAGCGTGCAGATGCGCACGTCCAGGGGCTCGGCGAAGAAGACCTCGACGGCGCGATCGCTGGCGCGCTGGCCGGCCTGATCGCCGTCGAAGACGAGGATGACGGTCTGGCAGATGCGGCGCAGCTCGGCGGCGTGCTCGCGGGTGAGGGCGGTGCCGAGGGTCGCGACGGCGTTGGTGAAACCGCCCTGGTGGCAGGCGATGGTGTCCATGTAGCCCTCGGTGATGAGGGCGGTGCGCTGGTGCTGGATGGAGCGGGAGGCGAGGGTGAGCCCGTAGAGGGTGGAGGACTTGCGGAAGATGCGCGATTCGGGGCTGTTGAGGTACTTGGGCTCGTCCTGGTCGTCGATCTTGCGGCCGCCGAAGGCGACGATGCGGCCGGCCTTGTCGAGGATGGGGAACATGAGCCGGTTGCGGAAGCCGTCGTAGCACCCCGACCCGTCGTCACGGCGTTTGAGGAGCCCGGCCTCGACGAAGGGGGGCTCGGCGAGGTTCTTGCTGCGGAGTGTCAGGAGCAGGCCGTCCCAGCGGCCGGGGCTGGCGCCGAGCATGAACTGCTCCTGCATCTGCTCGGAGATGCCGCGGCGCTCGATGATCGCGCGGGCGGCGGCGCCGTGCTCGGGGTGGCGGAGGATCGCCCGGAAGAAGTCGGAGGCGGTCTGACCGGCGCGGAGCAGCTCGGCGCGGGAGACTCCCTGGCCGGGCTCGTCATCGCCGGAGCCGGCGCCGAACGCGAAGGACTTCTGTGGGGCGAGCTTGACGCCGAAGCGCTCGGCGAGGTACTCGAGGGCCTCGCGGAACTCCATCTTGTGGAACTGCTGGACGAAGGTGAAGACATCCCCGCCGGCGCCGCAGGAGAAGCACTTGTAGATCCCCTTGGCGGGGACGACGTTCATCGAGGGGGAGTGGTCGTCGTGGAAGGGGCACAGGCCGATGTACTCACGGCCCTTGGGCTTGAGGGCGACGTGCTCTCCGATGACCCGGACGATGTCCGCGGCGTCACGCACCCTTTCGCGATCGGAGTTGTCGAATCGCTGGAAGGAGCTCACGTGAGCGTTTCTCGGGTGCAAGCGGGCCCGCCGGCGCGCGCCGGGCGGCGACGGAGCATCCCGTGCGGATCGGTGAATGGGGGTCTGGATTGACGAAGCAACGGCACCACCGCCACCCTGGGCCTCCTGCCCAAAATGATTCAACTTTCTGCGGCGATCCCGCGCGCCCGAAGGTGGTTTGATCTCGGAAGGCTTGGAGCGGCGGTCCGCTCACGCCCCGGATCCCGTATGTCGAGCGGCAGCACCCTTACAGGGTCAACCGTAGCACGGGTCGGCGGCGTTGCCAACGCGAACCCGGATGCTCATGTCCTTTCGTGGGAATACCCCAGACCGTGGGGTAGGGGTTCGCGGCGGTCCGCCGGACCGTTGGATTGGCCCTGTGGCGGTTCGGGGGGGATGATCAGGCATGGAGCGACAGCGGATCGTGTTCTCGGGCCGGGTGCAGGGCGTGGGATTCCGGGCGACCGCCCGATCGGTCTCGTCGGGGTTCGAGGTTACCGGCTGGGTTCGCAACTGCGAGGATGGGACGGTTGAGATGGAAATCCAGGGGGTGGGAGCGGAGGTGAGGCGCTGCCTAGAAGCGCTCAGGGCGCGGATGCGAGGACTAGTACGGGGCGAGCGGGCCGAACGGACCGGCGTCGTGGAGGGAGAATCGGCGTTCGAGATTCGACGCTGAGGAGTTCGGGATTCCCGTTCGCTGGGCGTTCGCAGGTCGGCCGAGCCGGCCCGAGGTCGGATGAACCATGGCCACGATGCTCGCCGCGATTCTCGAACGCCCGGGTCCGGTTGAGCAAGGGCCGCTGACGGTGGCGCGTGTGGAGATACCGCGGCCTGGTCCGGGGGAGGTGCTCATCCGCGTGAGCGTGTGCGGCATCTGCCGGACGGACCTGCACGTGGTGGAGGGTGAACTGCCCACCCGCAAGGCGCGGCTGATTCCGGGGCATCAGGCCGTGGGAGTGGTTGAGCGGATGGGTCCTCCGGCCGGTCCGGGGGCGGGTGTGGGAGTGGGTGTGCGTGTCGGGGATCGGGTTGGCGCTGCGTGGCTCCGGTGGACGTGCGGGGAGTGCCGGTTCTGCCGAGCGGGACGGGAGAACCTCTGCGAGCGCGCGGAATTCAACGGGTGGACGGCCGACGGCGGCTTTTCGCAGTACATGACAGCGCCGGCGGCGTTCGTGTACCGGATGGAGCCTGGGGTTGAGCAGGTGCAGACCGCGCCGCTCTTGTGCGCGGGGATCATCGGGTACCGCTCGATGCGTCTGACGGGGCTGGAGGAGCGACCGGGAGGATGGAGGGGAGCACGGCTGGGGATCTACGGATTCGGCGCCGCGGGGCACATCGTGATCCAGCTGGCGCGGGCGCGGGGGGCGGAGGTGTACGTGTTCACCCGCGATCGGGAGCGGCACCGGGCCCTGGCGACGGAGTTGGGGGCCGCGTGGGTCGGGGACGCTTCGGAGACGCCGCCGGCGCCGCTGGACGCGGGGATCATCTTCGCGCCGGCGGGCGAGCTGGTTCCTCCGGCGCTTGAAGCGCTGGAGAAGGGGGGCACGCTCGTGCTGGGCGGGATCCACATGAGCGATGTGCCGCGGATGAAGTACGGGCTGCTGTACGGGGAGCGGGTGGTGCGCAGCGTGGCGAACAACACGCGCGAGGACGGGCGGGGTTTGCTCGAAGAAACGGCCCGGGTGGGCGTGACCGCCCGCGCGGAGATTTTCGAGCTTGCTCGGGTGAACGAAGCGCTCCAGAAGCTCAAGCACGACGGCATCAAGGGCGCGGCGGTCCTGAGGCTCGCGGAGGGCTAGCCCGCGCGTCGGAAGAGGTCCAGGAAGCGGTTCTCGTACTGCTTGAAGACACCCAGGCGGTCGAGCTCCTGCTTGAGGGCGACCGTCCTGGCGGAGTCCTTGCGGGCCTCTTCGAAGAGCTGCTCGAGCCTGGCGCGGGCGGCTTCATCGAGTTGCCGCTCCGGGGCGGGGGAGGGGGAGGGCGTCTGGACCTCGGGGGCGGCGGGGCGCGTGGGTTCTGAGTCGTCGGGCTCGTCCTCGTCGGTGTCACGGCCCTGTTCGCGCTGGGCGTTCATCTTCTCGAGGGCCTCGATGAGCATCCGGTCGATGGCCTGGGCGTGCTTGGAGAGGGCTTCGAGGTTGACCTCGATGCCGGCGAGCACGCTGAAGACACTAAGGGCGACGCGGGCGGCCTTGGGATTGGGAACGGCGGCGGCGAAATAGGGGATCTCGGCGAGCAGGCAGAAGCCCGGGATGCCGCGGGCGGCGGCGGCGGCGAGCAGGATGCCGTTGAGGCCGCCGATCTCACCATCGGCGAGGGGCTCGACCTCGGCGCGTCGCATTTCGGCGAGTGTCTGGGCGTCGGTGGCGACGCCGGTGACCTTGGGATCGTCTGAGGGGTGCATGTTGGAGGCCATGGATGCGAAGGTGATGACGCGTTCGACGTCCATGGTCTGGGCCATGTCGAGCAGCTTGCCGGCGTAGTCGTACGCTCGGGCGGAGGGCTGGGCCTCGCCGAGGAAGACGATGAGGTCGCGCCCCGGGCCGGGGTTCTTCCACCTGAAGAACAGGCCGCGGGGGAACTGCACGGGCTTGATAAGGCCTTCGCGGACGGAGATCTCGGCAAGGTCGAAGTAGTCACCGGCGGGGAGCTCGCCAGCGGACGCGAGCTTGAGTTCCTGGACCAGGTAGCCCGCCGCGAGCACGGCGACGTTTCCCATCCCGGGCCAGGCCGCGATCAGCCAGGGCCGAGGGTGTTCGGGAGGTTGCGGCATGGGCGGCTCCGTTTCCGGGGGAGGATAGCGCCGAGGGGCGGGGTCGAGGGCCGTCGTCCCTGGCCAGGCCCGCCAGGGCGCGGCTTGCCGGAGGAAGGCCGTCGGGGAGGGCAGAGTCCTGCGCCGTGGTCGGGGCGCGCGGGCGGGGTACGCTGCCTCCGGTTGTCGTTCATTGCGTCGAGGAAACAAGTGGTCTCAAGCCGCCGCCCGGCTCGATCGACAGAAGCGGAAGGCCCGCGGCGCTCGCGGCGACCGGCTCGGCGGGATGAGGGTCCGGGAACTCCGTGAAGTTCGGCGTGAGTGACGGCGGGATCCTCCGTTCAGCACGGCCCGGGGCGGCGGATCGGGGGGCCTCGGTCACGCGGGGAAGGAGGCTCCGGGGGAGATTCCAGTCGGAGCGGGGGCGTGTTTTGGTATGCTGTTCGGGGGAGCAACGACGTGCGTCCAACGGAATCGATCCACGCGACCCGCACCACGACCAGGCTGCTGGACGCTCTGCGCGAGCCGGGGAACGAGCCGGCGTGGGCGCAGATCGACTCGCGGTACCGAGGGGTGATCGCCGGGCTGGCGCGGCGGCTGGGTCTGAACGACGCGGACGCCGACGAGGTGGCCCAGCAGGCGCTCTCGGAGTTCGTGCGGGCGTACCGGGAGGGCAGGTACGACCGGGGCAAGGGTCGGCTGAGCTCGTGGATCATGGGGATCGCGCACCACACGACGCTGCGGGTGATGCGCAACGGGGCCCGCGAGGGACTGCCGGGCTCGACAGTGATCTCGGAAGTGATCGATGAGCCGGCGCTGCGTTCGATCTGGACCGACGAGCGGGACCGGGCGATCCTGTCCAAGGCGCTGGGGCTGCTGCGGGATGAATCGACGCTGGACGACCGGACGCTGATGGCGTTCGAGCTGATCAGCCTGCGTGGGGTGCCGGCGGCGGAGACGGCGTCGCAGTGCGCGATGAGCGTGGACCAGGTCTACGTGGCCAAGAGCCGGGTGACCAAGCGTCTGCGGACACTGGTGGAGGAGCTGACTCAGGCCTTCGAGGAGGACACCTGACGTGGATCCGGGGAACGGCCAATGCCCGGGCGCGGCCGAGATCGAACGGCTCGCCGGCGGGGAGGGAGAATCTCCGGAACTGCTCCGCCACGTGGAGACGTGCGAGTCGTGCCGCACGCAGTACCTGTCGGCGCAGGAGGATGTCGGCTTCCTTACGAGGGTGAGGGCGCTGGCCAGTTCCGACCTGGGGCCGGAGGGTGCGCCGCGGATACCTGGGTACCGGACCGTCGGGGTGGTCAGCTCGGGCGCCCAGGGCATCGTCTACCGCGCGGTGCAGGAGTCGACCTCGAGGACGGTGGCGATCAAGACGCTCCTGGCGGGCCGCACCGCGTCGGCGCGGCAGCGCATCCGGGCGGAGCGCGAGGCCGAGATCGCGGCGCGGGTCCGGCACCCGAACATCGTGACGGTGTTCGAGTCGAGGACGCTGACCGACGGGCGGATCGCGCTGGTGATGGAGTTCATCGACGGGGTGCCGCTGGACGCGTGGAAGCCCGCGGGGGCCACGGCGGCGCAGCGGCAGCGGGAGATGCTGCGGGTGTTCGTGGCGGTGTGCGACGGGATCCACCACGCCCACCTCAACGGCGTGATCCACCGCGACCTCAAGCCCGACAACATCCTCGTGACGGCCGAGGGGCGGCCGGTGGTCATCGACTTCGGGATCGCCAAGGCCGGGGGCATCCCGACGACGGTCACGGGAGAGTTCGCCGGAACGCCGGCGTACGCCTCTCCGGAACAGGTGACCGGGCACACGGAGAACGTCGATGCGCTGACGGACGTGTATTCGCTGGGGGTGATCCTGTACCGGCTGCTGTGCGGCGTGATGCCGTACGAACTGGACGGGTCGATCCTGGACATCGCCAGGACGATCCGGGAGGTCGAGCCCCTGCCGCCGCGTCGGCGGGACGCGTCGCTGTCGGCGGACCTTGACGCGATCGTGATGCGGGCGATGCGCAAGCAGCGCGACCGGCGGTACCAGTCCGCGGCGGCGCTGGCGCGGGACGTCGAGCGGTACCTTGCGGGCAGCCCGGTCGAAGCGCGGAGCGGCTCGGGGTGGTACCTGCTGCGCAAGGCGGTGATCCTCAACCGCCGGCGCCTGGCGTGGGCGGGGGCGGGCGTGCTGGTGCTGGTGGGGGCCGGGGTGACGGTGGCGCTGAGCCTCAGCAGCGCCGCGGAGTCGGCGCGGCGCGCGGCCCGGCAGCGGGAGCAGGCGCACGCCGAGAGCGTGCGTTCGCGCGCGGTGACCGAGCTGCTGCGCGAGACGCTGCCCAGCAGCGATCCCACCAACCCGGAGCTGGCGCACACGATCGGCGACGGGTTCTCGCACCTGTATTTCCGGCTGGAGTCGGGCGGGTTCCGGGACGACCTGGAGCTCGACCAGGCGATGCGGCGGATGTGGGGGAGCGTCTACACCGGCTTCGGGACGGGCAAGGCGGCGGGCCTGGTCGAGTACGCGGAGGTGTCGCTGCGCAATGGGCTGGTGAAGCTGCGGTCGGAGCTCGGGCAGGAGCACCCCGAGATCGCGGCGACGATGCACGAACTGGCCGGCGTGCTGCTGGTGCGGAGCCGGGCCCCGGAGGCCGAGCAGTACTGCCGCCGGGCGCTTGAGATGCGTGAGAAGCTGCTGGACCCGTCGAGCAAGGCGATCGCCGAGTCGCACGCGCTGCTGGCGCGGATCCTGCTCACCCGCGAGAAGTCCGTCGAAGCGACCCGCGAGGCCGATGCCGCGATCGAGACGTTCCGGGCGTCGGCGGACCGCAGTTCGGAGGACCTGGTGGCCGGGATGCTGGCCCTCAAGGCGCGGATCCGCCTGGACGCGGGCGACGCGGCCGGGGCCGAGCCGCTGGTGCGTGAGGCACTGATCGGGCGGGTGCGATCGCTCCCGGCGGACGATCCGGAGGTGCTCGCGTCCTTGTCGGACGCGGCGGATCTGGCCAGGCTCGCTCCCGAGTCCGAGCTGGTCCGCGCGGTGCGCAAGGCGTGGGGATCGACGCCCGCGAGGCTGGTCGCCGAGATACAGCGCGACGTGGCGCTGCTGGGGACCCCCGACCGGGCGAACACCGATTGGAGGCGTACCGGGCGGACCGAAGCCCTCGGGCACCTTCTGAGGCTCGAGGAACAGCTGCTCCGGCCGGACGATCCCGCCATCGTCTCGGCGCTGATGGCGCAGATGCGATCGGCCGATCGGGAGACGCTGCTGGTGGAGCGCTCGGAGGCGACCCTGCGGGCCGCGGATCTGCTCTCGAAGCGGTTCGGGCCCAACGACTTCTCGGTGCTCATGTGCCTGGAACAGGCGGCGACCAGCGAATCGAACCTCGGGCGTGCCGAGAAGAGCGCCGAGCTCCAGGTGAGGGCCTGCGCGATCTGGGACTCGTTTCCCAAGAACGTGCGCGACCTGACGCTGGCGGCGAGCTCACGCCGTCAGCTGGCGTGGTACCTGAGCCTGGCGGGGAAGAACGCCGAGGCGATCCCGGTGTACCGGCTGGCGATCGAGCAGCTGCGCGAGGCGGTCGGTGAGCATCACCATACGCTGGCGCTGACCGAGAGCGGGCTTGCGTTCAGCCTGTTTGAAACGGGGGACCGCGAGAACGCGGAGAAGCTCTCGAAGAGGGCTCTGGACTTCGCCCTTGAAATGCCGGCGATCCCGCCCGACCAGGGCGCCCACATCCGGTTCGCCCGCGGGCACATCCTCGCGCGCCAGGGCCGGCCCGAGGACGCGGCGCAGGCCCGCGCCCTGCTGGAGGGGGCGTGGGATCAGTTCTACCACCACCTGATCTCCGGGTTCACGTGGCGGAAGATCTTCCTGGAGGACATCGTGGATGTGTGCGAACGCCTCGACGACCACGCGGCCGCGGAGGTGTGGCGTGCCCGCGGCAGCGAGTTCCGGTCGGATGCGCCGGAGAAGCTGCAGTAATCGGCGCGGCCGACCTTGCTCGGCCGGACCGTCTCTTGCCGCCGGTGGACCGGCGACCGGGGCAGCCCCATCCTGATCGGCCCGGTTGTTCACCGGCGCGATTCCCGGGCTGCGGGTATCAGCATCCGGACTCGAAGGCGGCGACGAAGGCACCGAAATCCTCGAAATCGACAAAGCCCGAGCCGTCGAAATCAGCGTATGCATCACCGTCGACGAACGTCGTCAGGAACAGCAAGAAGTCTTCAAGGTCGGTGAATCCCGAGCCATCAAAGTCCGAACCGCAGTGGGTTGTCCCGGATACCGAGAGGAGCATGTCGGCCTTGGGTCCTTCGGGACCGAAGTAATAGAGTCCGGGGTCGTGCGTGCTATCGCCCTGCCAGGCAAACAGGTCGGCGCTGGTCCCGGTCTGGACGGCAATCTCGTCGCCGACGCCCAGGACCGGCTGCTCAGCCTCGCAGTACATCTGTACGGCAAACCAAGCATCGCCCGAGGGGATCCGCACCGATGGAATGTTGACAATGTGCAGGTTGTAGAGGCCGGGGCCGTAGGGGATGTCAGGGATCTGGAGCTGCGCGAGGGGCGACTGCGTTCCGCCGGCGAATTCTGGCAGGAGAGTGTTGTCGGAGTTGTTCGCGTACAGCATGACCCAGCCGCTGGTCGGGGCGCCGTCGGTCTTGAAGACAAAGCTGACCTGCGAGACCTCGACGACCCTTCCCTCGCCGATGTCGACATGGAAATCGTCGGCGACCGCGATCCCGCCCTTATCCGGCGGCGGGGGAGGCGGGGGAGGCGGATCAGGAACGGGTGGAGCGACGTGGCGGACCTGCTCGAACGGCGGCTCGTTCTTCTCGTAGACTATGGTGTCGCCGTCGGAAGATATGACAAACGCCTGCGTCGAATAGTCGTAATAGATATCGATCGGCACACCGAATTCGCCGTCCTCATGGGGGGCGATGTTCTGGCCGTACGCGGCCGACCCGGCGCCCGCGAGCGCACACAACATCATGATTCGCTTCATTGTCCCCTCCCGGAATCGTCCGCTTGGTGCGGGCCTTGACTGTCAAGCATATCGGCCGCCCAAGGCCTACGCAAGCGAATATGCCGCGCCCGATCGACTACCTGTCCGAGTCGACTTTGCCGCGCCAACGCTGAGCGTCGTCGGTCCTGCCTGCGGATGCGAGGGCATCGGCGAGCCATCCCCAGGTCCGGTTGCGGTGGGATTTCGACGCCGACGGGTCCTTCCCGATCGCCTCGGCGGCCGCGGTGAGGAGCGCGACCGCCTCGGCGGACCTTCCGCTCAAGTCGAGGCACCTGCCCAGTCGCGCACGAGCCACCGCGGCGTAGAGGGGCGGATAGCTCGGGCTGTGGTCGTACAAATCGATGGCCTCGCGAAACAGCTTCTCCGCGCCGGCTGGATCTCCACCGTCCATCCTCACGCGAGCGATGACATCCAGGGCCTGGGCCTTGGCGAGGGGCGCAATCGCCGGGTCCTGGAGCGCCTCGTTCGCGGCAGCGCTTGCCTCGACGGGCTTGGCGAGGCTCAGGAACACGGATGCCCGGTCGCTCAGGACCGCGCCGAGCATGGCCGAGGTGCCCTCGACGCCTTTTCTTACGAGGCCTTCCAGCTCGGCGAGCAGGGCGTCGGCCGACTCGAATTCCTGCGTCGTCCGACGGCACGAGGCGGCCGCGAGCAGCAGAGGCACCCGCATGTACTCGGCATCTTCTCCCATCGGACGGAGGATCGCGATCGCCCTCTGGAACAGCTGGCCGGCGCCGGCGGCATCGCCCCTGGCCCGCTTGACGCGCGCGAGCCACCCCATCGACTCGGCGATCTCGGCCGGGTCGCCGCCGCGCAGGCCTTGGCGGATCTCCAGCGATCGCTCGGCGCTGGCCTGGGCTTCCTGGTAGTCTCCGGTGCGCATATCCAGTGCCGTCTTGAGGAGCAGGATGGAGGCGACGCCCGAGATGTCGTCGCCCAGCTGCATCGCCGCGCCGAGAGCGGTATCGATCAGTGCGCGGGCCTTTTCAAGCTCTCCTCGCTCGAGGGCCGTGCGTGCCTGCCTTTCGCGGACGGCGACCACCGCGGGGTGAGAATCCCCCAGCAGGGGGCTGAGCGTCTCGATGGCTTCCCGGCTGAACGGTTCGGCCTCGTCGAGGCGTTTCAGTTCGATCAGCGCGTGGGCAAGACCCGCGAGCGTCTCGCCCATGTACTCTGAGCCGGGAGCAGCCCTGCGGTGGATGGCCAGGGCCTGACGGTAGAGCTGCTCGGCCTGGTCGAAGTCCGCGATCCGGACCGCGGCGTTGGCGGCGACGGTGAGCGCGCGGGCGGCGAGCTGGTCGTCGGGCCCTCCCTCGGCCAGCCTGCGGGCGGCCGCCTCGCGGGCGAGGAGCCGGGCATCGGCCGGCTGCCCCGCCGAGATCATCGCGTCGGCCAGGCGTATCTCGGTTTCGGCGAGCATCGCCGCGTCGGGTCGCGGCACGGACCGCTGCAGCCTGACAGCGATCTGCAGCTGTGCAACGCCGTCGGCGGCGTTCCCCAGACCGACGAACCCGACACCAACGACCCGCCGCAGGCGCGCTTCGGCGGCGGGCTGGTCCTTCAGGCGTCCGCCTTGGAGACTCTTGAGCATCCACGCGAGCAGCTGCTCGGGTGTCCGCGGCCTGTCCTTGACTTCGAGGAGCGGGTTGGCCGAACCGAGGACATCCTCGAGGAAGGACAGCGAGTCCTCGGCCAGTCGCCGGTGTTCGGCCTCGTTCCTGCGTGCGATCGACTCGCGGTCAAGAGCGCGGAGGGCGAGCACCAGGCCGAGGACCAGGCCGGCAAGGGCGATCCCCGCGGCCGTGAAGGCGGCGCGGTGGCGGCGGAGGATCTTGCGGATGCGGTAGACGGCGCTCTCGGGTCCGGCGATCAGGGCCCGGCCGTCGAGGTAGTTCCTGACGTCGCGGGCCAGCTCGGCGGGGGATGAGTAGCGGTGGCGGCGGTCCTTGCGCATCGCCATGAGCGGGATCCAGTCCAGCTCCCGGCGCAGCTCGCGGGCCAGCGTGTGGCGGCTGGTCCGGCGGCTCTTGGCGATCACGCCGGCGTCCGGATCGTTCATGGTGGTGAGCCGTGCGCTGGGCTTGGGGGGATCGACCTCGCGGATGATGCGGCGGATCTCCTCGAAGCCGGCCGAGCGGAGGCGTTTGATATCGAAGGGCCGTTCGCCGGCGAGCAGCTCGTAGAGCAGGACTCCCAGGGAGTAGACATCCGTGCGCGTGTCGATGTCCCGGTGGCCCAGGTCCATCTGTTCGGGGCTCATGTACTCGGGGGTGCCGATGAACTGGCCCTGCTCGGTGAAGATGGTCTTCTCGGTGAGGCCGCCGCCGATGGCCTTGGAGATCCCGAAGTCGATGATCTTGGGCACGCCGTGCCCGTCGGATTCGGTCACCAGGACGTTGGAGGGCTTGATGTCGCGATGGATGATGCCCTTCATGTGGGCGTGCTCGACCGCCTCGCAGACGTGCAAGAAGAGCGTGAGGCGATCGCGGGTGCCCAGCCTGCGGCGGTCGCAGTAGTCGGTGATGGACTCGCCATCCACGTACTCCATCACGAAATAGGGCCGGCCGCTCCCCCACCCCTGCCGGGGGGCCACCCCGCCGTCGAGCACGCGGGCGATGTTGGGATGGTCCATCATCGCCAGGGCCTGACGCTCCTGCTCGAACCTGGCGATGACCGCCGCGGAGTCCATCCCGAGCTTGATCAGCTTGAGCGCGACGCGCTGATGGAAGGGCTGCTGGCGTTCGGCGAGCCAGACTTCACCGAAGCCGCCCTCACCGAGGACTTCGACGAGCCTGTACGGACCGATGGACTGGCCTCGGCCGTCCCTGGCCGCGAGCACGGCTCCCGGTTTGCCTGCGCCGATCGACGCGGTCCTGAGGTCCCCCTCGTCGGGCCCGGCCGGTGCGCCCATGTTCACGAAATCACGGAGGAATGCCTCGCGTTCCCGGATCTCGGCCAGCGCTTTGGAACACGCGGGGCACGCCCTGGCGTGCTCGGCGACCGCGGGGTCGACCGGCCGGCCCGCCGCGAGATTCTCGAGTTCGACGCGATCGGGACATCCCGCTGGAGGATCCGTCGGACTCATCAGTCCTCCCGGTCGTACGCATCCTGGAGCTGCTCGACGATCTCGCGGAGCTTGGCGGCGACCCGGCTCTTGGCGACGTAGACCTCGGACTCGCTGATGCCGCACTGGCGGGCGACCTCGGCGGTCGGGACTCCGCGGAGGACCGAGAGCTGGAAGGCCTCGAGGGTCGCGGGGCTCAGGCGGGTCTTGGTCTGGAGGATTTCGAGCGCCTGCTGGAAGATGGTGGCTCGCTGCGCTTCGTTCCAGACATCCTCGACGACTCGTTCCTCCGCGGCCTCCACGAGGACCGAGTCCCCGCGCCACTGGCGGCGGCGGAGCATCTCGCGCTGGCGATCGATGGCGCGGTGGCGGGCGATCCCGAGCATCCAGGATCGCAGCCGCCCCTTGCCGCGGACGTACTTGCCGTCGCGGAGGTCCTTGGCGAACGCCGCAAGGGTCTGCTGGGCGATATCCTCGGCATCGGTCTCGTTGAGCCCGAGCCCCTTGGCAAAGCCGATGAGCACGGGGCGGTAGCGTCCGGTGAACTGGGTCCAGATCTCCTGGTTATCGGGAGCCGACAGCGCGTTGAGCAGCGCGGTCGTGGTGACCATGGTTGATGGCGTCTGGTCGTTCAACTGGACCTCCCCGTTCATCTTACCAGAAGAGGGTGCGACGATCAGCCGTGGCACGGGGCGCCCCGGGCGGATCGGGGCAAGGCAGACGCTGCCGAGTTCGGGCGTCTGGCCGGCGCCCCGTACTCCGGTGGCGGTGAGGGAGCCGGGCCTGCACGCCCCGGGACGTCCGAGATCGCGGGGCGGGGCGAGGACGCCCCCGGCTGGGCTGTTGCACATATTCGAACTCCCGAATCGTGGCGAGCGAGCCGGTCCGAACATCGGTCCGCGGGCAGATCCGCGGAACCAGCACCGGCTTCCGCATGTACTTCGCGCCGGGGCGCCGGACCTTGCAGCAACCGGGCTCGATTTGGGGCACACGCCCCGGGGGGGCACCGCCGATCGGCATCGGGAACAGCGTAGAGTTGTGCGACCGGCGCCCCCGGGGCCCGATCAAGATCCGATCCATGGGCAGTTCCATCCAAGACCAGCCGCCGGGGAACATCGAACGCGTCGACCTCCCGCTGGTGGGCATGTCGTGCGCTTCGTGCGCCCGAACGATCGAACGGGCGCTGGCAAAATCCGCCGGGGTGCGGGCGGCTTCGGTGAACTTCGCGACCAGGATCGCCACCGTGCAGTTCGACCCGTCGACCATCGGGCCTCGGGGGATCGTGGATGCGGTGAGGGATGCCGGGTTTGATGCGATCCTCCCGCCCGCGAACCAGCGGCGATCCCAGGGCACCGGCCCCGCCGGCGCGGCCGAATCCCAGCGAGCGAGGGTCGATGATCCCGCCGAACGGTCCGGTGCGGCGGTTGAAGGACCGCACCACCTGCCGCCGGCCGGCACCGACACCGTGGAGGACCTGAACCTCCGAGAGCAGCGGTCGCTCCTGCGGCGGACGATCGGCGGGGCGATGCTCTCGCTCCCGGTCCTGGTCATCGGGATGTCGCACGGTGGTCTCCCGCTGCTCCGGGAACCCGCGATCGTGCCATGGCTCAACTGGTTGCAACTGGTGCTGACCGCGCCGGTGCTCGCGTGGTGCGGGTCGCAGTTCTTCCGGAAGGCCTGGCACGGGCTGAGGCGGGGGCGAGCGAGCATGGACACGCTGGTGGCGCTGGGGACCGGTTCGGCATTCACGTATTCGGTGGTGGCGACGCTCATGCCCGGATGGGCCTCGTCGGACTTGCACAGCGGCGGATCGCACGGGGATGTGGCCCACGTGTACTTCGAAGCCGCGTCGATGATCATCGTGCTGGTGCTGCTCGGACGGCACCTGGAGGCCCGCGCGACGGGCCGGACGGGTTCGGCGATCCGGGCGTTGATTCGGCTCCAGCCGTCCACGGCCCGGGTCGTCCGTGACGGGGGTGAGCGCGACATCCCGGTCGGGCAGATCCGGGCGGGAGACCTGGTGATCGTGCGGCCGGGCGAGAGGATCCCGGTCGACGGCAGGGTGGAGCAGGGAGAATCGGGCGTCGACGAGTCGATGCTCACGGGCGAGAGCGTGCCGGTGGACCGCGGGCCGGGGGACACGTGCCTGACGGGCACGATCAATACCACCGGCGTGTTGTCGCTCCGGACCACGAAGATCGGCGAGGACACCGCGCTGGCCCGGATCGTCCGCCTCGTGCAGGAGGCGCAGGGAACCAGGGCTCCGATCGCGCGGCTTGCCGACAGCGTGTCGGGGTTCTTCGCGGCGGCGGTGCTGGGGATCGCGCTGGTGACGCTGCTGGTGTGGTACTTCGCCGCGCCCACGCTCGACGTAACGGCCGGTTCGGGGGAGCGGCTGGGCGCAGCGTTGATCGCATTCGTTTCGGTGCTCGTGATCGCCTGCCCGTGCGCTCTGGGCCTGGCCACGCCCACGGCGATCATGGTCGGCACCGGCCTGGGCGCCGAGCGCGGCATCCTCTTCCGCAGCGGTGAGGCTCTTGAGGTGGCGCACCGGATTACCGCGATCGCCCTTGACAAGACCGGCACCGTGACGCGCGGGACCCCGGAGGTTACCGATGTACGGCCCGCGGCGGGCGCGCCGACCGCCGAACTGCTCAGACTCGCCGCGAGCGCCGAGCGATCGAGCGAGCACGCGATCGGCGCCGCGATCGTCCGGCATGCCCGGTCCCTGGGGCTCGAACCCTCGCACCCTTCATCGTTCCGCGCCCTGGCGGGCCACGGCGTGCTCGCGGAGGTCGAGGGCCGATCGGTCCTGGCGGGCAACCGGTCCTTGCTGACCGAACGGGGGATCGGCACGGGACCGCTGGACGACGACGCCGGCACGCTGGCCGCCGAAGGCAAGACGCCCGTGTACATCGCGGTTGACGGGGTGGCGCTGGGCCTGATCGCGATCGCCGATGGCGTCAGGCCCGACTCGGGCGCCGCGATCGCGCGGCTGAAGAGCTGGGGCATCAAGGTCGCCATGATCACCGGAGACAACGCCCGGGTCGCGCAGCGGATCGCCTCTGCGGTCGGGGTTGATCCATCCCTGGTGTTTGCGGAGGTCCTTCCCGAGCACAAGGCCGGGCACATCCGCGCCCTGCAGGCCGCCGGTGAGGTGGTCGGGATGGTCGGTGACGGGATCAACGACGCGCCCGCGCTGGCGCAGGCCGATGTCGGCATGGCGATGGGCTCGGGCGCCGATGTCGCGATCCATGCCGCCGACGTCACGCTCGTCGGGGGCAGCCTCCACGCGGTGGCCGACGGGATCCTGCTGTCGCGGGCGACCATGCGCACGATCAGGCAGAATCTCTTCTGGGCGTTCGCGTACAACTCGGTCGGCATCCCGATCGCGGCGGGGGTCCTGTACCCGCTGACGGGCTGGCTGCTCTCGCCGGTGCTGGCCAGCGCCGCGATGGCGCTCAGCAGCGTTTCCGTGGTGATCAACAGCCTCCGGCTCCGCCGGGTCCGGCGGGCGTTCTCCGCGCCCCGAGCGTGAGGTCGGTGTCGCCCGGTCCGCGAACTTCCGGGGGCTCGCGGGCCGGCCTCACCACACGGGCAGGCGCTGGAAGAACCAGAACAGCGCGATCGCCGAGATCGCCAGAGAGAACGGCACGGTCAGCCGGTCCCGGTACCACGGCTTGGCTCGCCACCATCCCAGCAGCAGGAACGCGGCGGCGAGCACGGCCAGGTGACCGGCCTCGACCCCCACCGTGAACGCAGCGAGGCTGGAGACCAGCTGCCCCGGAGGGAATCCCGCCTCGCTGAAGGCGGTGGCGACTCCCATCCCGTGCACCAGGCCGAAGACAAAGGCGACCACCGACCGCCAGGCGTGCACCCGCCTGGAGAGCAGGTTCTCGATCCCGACGAACGCGATCGAGGCAGCGATCGTGGGCTCGACGATGGAAGATGAGAGCCCGATGATGTGCAGCGCTGCCAGGGTGAGCGTGATCGTGTGCGCGGCGGTGAAGAAGGAAATCTGGATGAGCACGGGCTTGAAACGCGGGCTCAGCAGGAAGAGGCCCAGGACGAACAGCGCGTGATCAGGGCCGTCTGGGATGATGTGGTTGAAGCCCAGGAGCGTGAACCGCACCAGGATGCTCCACACGCCGGTGCCGGATTCGCGCGCGGGCGGGGATTCTCCCGCCCGGGCTGGGTTCTCAGCGCCGGAAGGTGCATCGATCTCGAACGACGGGGAAAGCTCGTTGGCTCCCAGAGGCAGGGCCACCGGCTCGGCCCCCGGCCGATCGACGGTGAGCACGATCGTCCCGAGCATCTCCGGGAAGCGGATGGAAAGAACGTGCGTGGGCCTGGGGAGCGTGGCGTGGGCGACGAGGTCGAGCTTGACGGGCAGGGGATAGGCGGGCCGGCGCTTCTGGTACTCGCGGATATCGTGGACGGACGGGAACGAGGTTACTTTCACCGCAACGCGCTGCCCGTCGGCCGAGAGGACGCACAGCGATTCGAACCGCGCGGGGACTTCCGCAAGGGCCTGTTCCAGGGCGCCGTCCGGGCCCCTGAGCAGCTCGAACATCGGGCCGTCGGGGATGTTCTGCGAGGTGTCGTTGAGCGCGAAGGCCAGGACATCGTGGTTGAGGTCGATCGAGACCTCTCCGGCCGCCGAGACCTTCAGGATCGCCGAGGCCGCCACGGGCGGGTGGGCCCGCGCGGCCGTGCACAGGCACAGCGCCACCAGCGACCAGAGCGTTCGCCACCGCGCGTTCCGCCTGGATGTCGATGCACGCCGGGAACCCGAGGGCATGTCAGCGCCCGGGGCCGGTTGTCAGGAGGGACTTGAGGGCCTCCTCGGGGAGCGCGCTTCCCCACACCGTAAGCTGGCGGACCTCCCCGTCGAACTGGCGCTTCTGCTCCCAGGGGTCCTTGGGCATGATCTGGATCACGTTCTCATCGTCGGCGAGCGCTACCGCCCGCTCACCGATCATCGTGCCGTTGCGGTAGACGCGGAGCGTCGTACCGTCGTAGGTGGCGGTGAGCATCTGCCAGTCCCCCAGGGACAGCTGGGTTGACGTGGGCACATCGCGCAGCCGGCTCCAGAAGTGGACACCGCCGGCGAACTTGCAGAGGTAGCGGGCGACGCCGTCGGCCGAATCCTCGCACTTGCCAAAGCCGGCGATCACCGTGCGGTTGGCGGGCGCCTGGTCGGCCTTGACGAACATGTTGAGGGTCCAGGAGTCCTTGGCCTTGATCGGGAGTCCCGGGACGTCCTTGATGACCCTGCCGTGATCGCCGGAGGTAATCTCCGCGAGGCTGAAGACCGGTCCCTGGACGGTGAACTCGGTGGTGGCCTGGGAGAGTGAGTTGGCCGCGGGCGAGATGTCCTTGACGCCCGAGACGGCAAGGCGGTACGCGGTCCTGGTCTGAGGGGCGGCCCCCAGCGTGAGCATCGCGACCCGGCCATCGGCGCTGAGTTCGGCCTTGCTCACCTGGATCGCGGGCTCGATCTTGTAGTGGGATGCATCGGCCGAAGTCGCCAGGACCGGCTCGGAGAACTCGACCCGCAGGAGCTTGGACTCGAAGACCGCGTCGACCTTCCTGACCGACGGCGCGGTGCGGTCGTTGACATCGAACTTCGCCGCGGCGACCGGGCCCGGCCTGCCGGCCGTATCAAAGACCGCCGCGGTGATGGTGGTCGGCTTGCTCACCGTGATGGGGCTCGTGTAGACCGGAGAACTCCCCGTGGGCTGCGACCCGTCGAGCGTGTAGCGGATCGCCCCGGCGTGCCAGTAGAGTCGCGGTTCGATGCGGGCCTCCGTGGCATCGCCGAACGTGCCGGCGCCGATGACCACCGGGGCGTCCTGCGCGTGATCGGCGAGCGTGTCGAAGAGCGGCCGCGCCGGCACGGCGCGGGCCGGTCCGAACTTGGCCACGCTCGCGGCAAAGACCTTGATGCGCGGATCGTCCGGGAGCTTGATAGACTTGGCGCCCGGGGGCAGGTCGAGGCTGTACTTGAAGATGTAGGAGTACTGGTAGAAGTCATCGGCGCCCTTGGTGTGACGATGCGAGCAGAACCACGCGACATCGTCCTGCTTGACGTAGCCGGGCACGAGGCCGACGGGCGCATCGGTCCACCGGTACGAGGGGTCGGACGTGTTCCCCGGCCATTGCCTGCAGTCCCACTGACCGATGAACCCGGTCCAGTTCTGCACTCGCCACTCGGAGGGCTTGCCGTCGATCTGGATCGTTGACTGCACGTCCCCGTCGGCGGCGGCGAGCAGGTACACACGGTCGTACCCGCCGGACGGCAGGTTGACCGTCTGACCGCGGCAGGACACGGCGTTCTTCTGGCCGTCCTTCGCGGAGCCGAAGCCAAACGCCACGCCCTCGGCGGTGATGCTCGCCGGGAACTGCTCGGCGGGGATCGCCCCCAGCGTCGCGCTCATCGAGCCGTCGCCGCGGTTCCTGTTGGTGCTCACGACGTCGGAATCGAACGCGAGCTCGACCACCTTGGACTCGATCGCCGGGAGCTTCGCGGGCGCGTTCCCGAGCGTGACGGCAAAGGCCCGCAGCTCGTACGCACCGATATCGGTCAGCAGTTCCCCGTCCTGGACGGTGGCCTTGGCGAGCTCGCGCTCCTGGCCGTCGACCTCGCGGGCCGACACGATGGGCCGGGCGAACGTGACCTTCACGCCCTTGCCGGCCTTGCCGGTGTGCTCCCGGAGCCGGACGATGACCTCGTTGCCGGCCTCGGCCTTCTTGGCGGCGCTGATTCCGACCGCCGGATCGCTGGTGTGCATGATCCCGAAGCTCTTGCCCAGGGCGCCCGCGTGAGGCGTCGCCCGCAGGGCGATCAGAGGCTCGTTGAGCCGCGCGGCCTGGTTGAACGACTCTGCCTTGCGCCAATCTCCGGCGTGCGGATAGAGGGCGTACAGGATCCGGTGGCGGCCCAGATCCTGCGTCCCCTGGTCGGGGTAGCCGCCGCGCGTGCCCGGGGTGTAGAGGAGGGTCAGTCGCACGGTGTGGTCGTCGGGCTTGTCCGAGGCGTACTTGCTGTCGCACAGCACCGAAGCGCCCGAGTCCCCCTTGGCGTCAGTCAGGTCGAACCACTGGTGGAACGAGTACTCGTACTGCTTGGCGTGCGAGTTCTCACGCTCGACGGTTCCGGTCTGGATGTCGAAGGTCGCCCTGGGGTTCGAGGCGGCCAACGGGAACGCGGCCCGCAGGCTTCGCTCCTTGGATCGCCAATCGACCTTGGTATCGAACTCCACGCGAGCCCCCGCGGCGCCGGCGGCGAGGCTGACCTTCTGAGTGAACACCGAACCCTCGGCCTGGCGCGTGACCTCGACGGCGACCCGCGCCGGGCCCCGCTCAACCACCCTGACCTCGGCGGGCCCGCCGACGAAGGCCTTGGGCGGCAGCTGGCGGTCGGTCCAGTCCTGGTTCCACGCCGGCCAGTTGCGCGGGTTCTCGTAATTGAGGCTCAGGCGAGCGGGGCCCGAGAGCGTCTCGCGGCCGGCCTTCTTGTCAAAGACCGACCAGACATCCCCGTTGGCGTCGATCTTGACAACGAACCAGTCGTTCTCGAGCTGGCGGTCCTGGACCTTGAGGGCGCCGGTCGCCGGCTGCGCGTCGGCGGTCAGTTCAACATCGAACGCCCCGAAGCTCACCGAGGACATCCGCGCCAGGAACGCCACCCTGGCGGTCGACCCGCCGGATTCGATGATCTGCGCCGGGACCAGCTTGCCGTCGGGCCCGGTGACCTTCACACCCATCGCGCCGGCCGCGGCCGGAACGCTGGCCTCGACGATGTCCTCGCGCTCCACCGAGAGCGGGTTGTACACGACCACCGAGGTGCCCTTGGCAGTGGTGTCCATCGCGGAGACCACCGCGCCCGCGGAATCCTGCAGGACGGCGCTGAACTGGTTGGCCGCGAGCACCTCGTCGTTCCAGGAGTACTCGTAGGCCTTGGGCAGGCTCGTGCCGGGCAGGATGTCGTGCATCTGCGAGCCCAAGACGAGGTACCAGGCGTCCTCCAGCTTGTCCGAGGGGTAGGGCCTGGCGCCCAGCCACCAGGCGGCCAGGGAAGCCCGTTCGGCCGCGTCGGCGAGCAGCTCGTTCTTGCGGTTCCAGCGCTTCATGTAGGCCTGCGACGAGATCGAGCCGGCCGAGTGCTCCGTGAGCATGAGCTCGCCCTGGTAGGTGGGGAGCTTGGCCTTCAGGTCGGGCGTGAGCGACTTGAAGAGCCAGTCGGCCGGGCCGGAGACGATCTTGATGGGTCCGTCGGTAACGGCGCTCTGCTCGACCATGGCGACCGAGGGCTCCTTGGGCGCCCCGCCCTGGTCCCCGGTGCCGAAGTAGTGGTAGTCGGCCATGACGCCCGAGACCTTCGCGCTGTTCTTGATGCGCTCCAGCCAGCCGCTGCTGTTGGCGAGGTTCTCCTTGACCTGCCCGACGTACTCGCCGGGGTCCAGCGCGGCCGAGACGCCGTGGCCGTCGGGGCCGAGCCACGTCCCGACCTTGAACGGGATGGGCACCACCGCGCCCCACGTGAGCTTCTGCGTGGAGAAGCCCTTGATCCCGCAGTGGGCCAGCACGCTCGGCAGCGCCGCGGGGAAGCCGAAACAATCGGGGAGCATGTACTCGTCGCTGGCGACGCCGAACTCCCGGCGGAAGTACTTGTTCCCGTAGAGCACCTGCCGCACCAGCGATTCGGCCGAGGGCACGTTCGCGTCGTTCTCATCCACCGACGAGCCGCAGGGGAACCACCGCCCCGCCTGGACATACTTGTGGAGGGTCGCGAACTGCTCGGGGTAGTACTCCTCCATCATGCGGTAGCGGCGCGAGCCGCTGAAGTTGAAGACGTAGTGCGGGTACTTCTCGAACAGCGCGAAGTTGTCGTTGAGCGTCGACGGGATGAACTCGCGGATGGTGTCGACGTAGGTCCAGCGCCACTGGGTGTCCAGGTGGGCGTAGCCGACCACGAACAGCGTCGGCTGCTTGGTCAGGTCCGGCACACCCGACGGGGTCGCCGACTTGCCCGCCGGTTGGCCCGCCGGTTGGCCCGCAGACTGCGCCGCGGCCTGCGGCTGCTGCGCCAGGCCGACGCCACCGCACAACGCCGTGATCGCCGCGATCGCCCCCGCCGCCGAGCCCAGCTTCCTGTACGACATGATCCGCACTCCGTGGTCCCGATTCACGTTCGAGGTTGAGATTCCGATGGATGCAACGCGATCGTATCCGCGCCGCCGGCGCGCGAGGACCCGGCCGACGCCGGCCCGGAACGCAGCCCCGAGTTACGAAAGTCCCAGCTCTTCGCGCAGGCAGCCCTCGACCGCCTCGGCGCTGGCCGCGGCCCGCATCCGGTCGCGGAACTCCTCGTGCATCAGCCGCCGGGCCAGACTGGCGAACACCTTCATGTGGCTTCCGCTCGCATCGGATGCCGGCACGACCAGCAGCATCACGACCTCGACGGGCTGGCCGTCCATCGATCCCCATTCCACGGGCGACCCCAGCTTGACCACCGCCAGCGACGGGCTCACAACCGCCTCGGACTTGCAGTGAGGGATCGCGAACCCGAACCCCAACCCCGTCGAATACGTCTGCTCACGCGCCCAGACCGCTTCCTCCACCACGCGCGGCTGCTCGGCCCGGCCGCTGGCGTAGAGCAGGTCCACGGCTTCCTGGATCGCCTCTTCCTTGCTCTGGGCGTCGGACCCGATCGCGATCAACTCGCCCGCCACGACCGGGCAGGGCGCGGCGCTCCGCCACGGCGACTGTCCGATCAGCGCCTCGACCTGGGCGGGCGTGGAGCAGTCGCACGCGGCGTCCAACAACTCCGCGCACGCGGCGGCCGATGCCGTCCGCACCAGCGCCTTGAGGGTCGAAACCTCGCCCGGCGCCACGCTGATCTCGTCGAGCCCCAGGGCGATCATGAGCGGGAGATTCTCGCGCCGACCGGCCATCTCCCCGCACACGCCGATCCACTTCCCCCTTGCCCCGGCCTCGCGGACGATCGCCCGCAGCAGGCGAAGGAACGAGGGCTGGCGCGGGTTGTACAGGGATGCCACCCCGGGGTTGCCGCGGTCGACGGCCATCCAGTACTGGCACAGGTCGTTGGTGCCGATGCTGAAGAAGTCCACCACCCCGGAGAGCTGGTCCATGACCATCGCGACGGCCGGGATCTCGAGCATGATGCCGATGGGGATCTGCTCGGTCACCGCGACGCCCTGCTCCCGCAACTGCCGCCGCTCGGCCCGCACACGCTCGCCGAACCACGCGGCCTCCTCGGGCGTGGCGATCATCGGCGCCATGATCTTCACGGGCCCCAGCGCCGACGCCCGCAGGATCGCCCGCAGCTGCGTCGACAGCACCTCCGGGTGCGAGTGGTACAGCCGCAGGCCCCGCACCCCCAGGAACGGATTCTCCTCTTCGGGAATCCGGAGGTACGCCGCGGGCTTGTCACCGCCGATATCAAAGGTGCGGATGATGACCGGCCTGCCCGCCGCGGCCTTCACCACCGCCGAATAGGCCTCGAACTGCTCCTCTTCCGTCGGCGCTGTGGCGCGGTCGAGGAACAGCAGCTCGGTCCGCAGCAGCCCGACGCCGTCGGCCCCGTGGGCGATCACGTTCTCGACTTCCCCGGGGGTTGAGGCGTTGGCGCCGACCTCAAGCCCCACCCCATCGGTCGTCCGGGCCTGCCCCTGCGCGATGGAGCGCAGCCGTTGCCCGGACCGCTCGTGGGCACGCAGCTCCCGCCCGTAGTACCGCTCGACCGCCGGGTGCATCTGTGTCAGCACCACGCCCCCCTCGCCGTCGACGATCACCCGCGTGCCGGCGCTGGTCAACGACGGCGAGTTGCGCACGTCGATGACCGTGGGGATCCGGAACGACCGCGCGAGGATGACCGTGTGCGAGGTCGCCCCCACTCCGCCCAGCACCAGCCCGCGGAGCATCCCCCGGTCCATCTGCAGGAGCTGGTTGGCCGTCAGCGCATCGGCGAACACGACGCTGGGCTCGGCCAGCGCCACCCGGGCGCTGCCCCCCCCACCGCCGGTGAGATGGTCGAGCATCTGCATGCACACATCGATCACATCGACGGCGCGGTCCCGGATGTAGGCGCTCTGCGCGCCGCGCAGCCGGCCCGCAAAGTCCTCGGCCGCCGCGACCACCGCCTGCGCCGCGGTCGCGCCGCCGCGGACCCGCTGCTCGATCGCCCCGCGCAGGGCCGGGTCCTCGGCGATCGCCGCGTGCGCCCGCAGAAGGTCCCCCGCCATCCCGCGGCCCGCCAGCGCGGCGCGGCGCTGCAGATCGTCCCGCGTGAGCCCGATCGCGTGGCGGACCGACTGCACCTCCGACTCCAGCGCCCCGGGCCGGGCGCACAGCGCCTCGGGGCACAGGCTCAGCCCGCTCACGATCACCGCCCGGCCGATCCCGATCCCGCCGCAGACCGCCCGCCCGAACGAATGCTGGATCTCAAGCCGGCGCAGCGCCACCGGCAGGCGCGACCGCGCCTCGGCCCCCGCCGGCGCGGGGCCGGGGGCCGGCTCGTCGGCCGCGACCAGACGCTCCTCGACGAACATGCGCAGGCTCGCCAGCGCCGCCGCGGCGTCCTCGCCGTCGGCGAGCACCAGGCACTCATCGCCGGCCTGGACATCCAGCCCGACGACCGAGAGCACGCTGAGCATGTCCGCCGCAGCGCCGCCCACCTTGGAGATCGTCACCCGGGCCCGGAACGGGCGCACGACGTCCGCGAGCAGGCTCGCCGGGCGCGCGTGCAGTCCGTTGGCCAGGGGACATGTGAATCGGTACTCGGCAGCCATGGCTCGCAGCTATCGACCCCAAGCGTATCAGGCCCCGGCCTTGGCGAGCACGCCCTTGGGGTTCTTGATCGCCTCGGAAACCCCCACCAGCACCGTCTTCTTGCCGTCGAATCGGTGCTTCTTCTCGACCTCGATATCCACGGCGAAGATCGCGACCTCGGCCTCCGAGATGTCCTTGGCCGTGAGCTCGTTCTCGATCCCCATGGCGCCCTGGGTCTCGACCTTGATCTGGTGCCCCGCCGCCCTGGCGGCTTTCTCGAGCTGCTCGGCGGCCATGTAGGTGTGGGCGATGCCCGTCGGGCAGGCGGTGACTGCGACAATCCTCATCTCGATCTCCTCGTGCCGGCCGGCCGCGGTTCACACCAATACGGACGACCGCAACACGTTCAGGCCGTCGCGGCGTCCGGATCGACCGGCGACGGCCACACACGCTTGACGAAGTTCACGGCCAGCGCGGTGACGATCGTGCCCGCCGCGATCGCCGCCACGTACATCAGCTTGTTGTCCACCACGAAGATCACGATCGGTCCGCCGTGGGGCGCGTGGTCCCCCACGGCCGCGAGCATGGCGACCGTGCTGGCGGTCATCGACCCGAGCATGATGCAGGGGATCACCCGCAGCGGGTCCGAGGCGGCAAACGGGATCGCGCCCTCGGTGATCCCGATCATCCCCATTCCCAGGGCCGCGTAGCCGGACTCGCGCTGCTCCTGGCTCCAGAGCCTGCGACCAAGCACGGTCGCCAGGCCCATGCCCAGGGGCGGCGTGCAGATCGCCGCGGCGACCGGGCCCATCACCGTGAAATTGCCCTGCGCGATCAGGCCCGACGCAAAGAAGAACGCCGCCTTGTTGACCGGCCCTCCCATGTCGAACGCGATCATCGCGCCCAGCAGCATCGCCAGCACCGTGGCGTTGGCCGTCTGCATCGATTTGAGTCCCTCGCCCAGCGACACGAGCACGCTCGCGATCGGCGGCCCGATGACCAGCAGCATCATGGCGGTGATGATGATCGAGGACACGACCGGGATGATCAGGATCGGCATGATCGGCTTGAGCAGCTTGTGGCTGGGAAGCCGCTTGATCCCCTGGACCACGTACCCGGCGACCAGCCCCGCCACAAGCGCCCCGAGGAATCCCGCGCTGACCTCCTTCGGATCGGCAGACCACGGCACGCGCAGGTGCCCGCTGAGATACCCGCCGATCATCCCCGCGACCAGCCCGGGCTTGCCCGCGATCGAATAAGAGATGTACCCCGCAAGCACCGGGAGCATTAGGTTGAAGGATGTCACTCCCACCGTCAGCGTGAGCTTCAGCAGGTTCTGAAGCCACTGGGGCTCGATGCCGTCCATGTTCGGGCCCGTCGGCCCCATCGGTGCGAACGCCAGCGACAACGCGATCAGGATGCCGCCGCAGGCGATGAACGGGATCGAGTACGACACGCCGGTGAGCAGGTGCTGACGGAGCTGCTTGAGTTGCTGCATGAAGAACGCTCCGCGGACGGGATCCGCCCCGCCGTCACGCCCGGTCCGGGAACGGATCGGGACCCATCGTACTGCCACCCGACGGCCAAGACCACGCCGCCGCTCGCCGCGCCCGGACGCTCAGGCCCGGCGCTCCCGGGAGTTCCGGTTGGCCACCGGATTACGACCCGCCCTTCACGTCGATCGGCACCCGCGCCGCCGGCCGCAGCATCACCGGCCCGATCAGCCCCGACTCCAGCGGCTGGGAGTCCTTCGTGAAATGGTGCCACGTCGTGAACGTCAGCCGGTCCTTCGAGGGCCGCGGCGTCCCGTCGACCATCCACTGCGGCCAGCGCTTGATCGGCTTGCCGTTCCACTCGACATCCTCCGGCAGCTGCTCATCCCCCACCAGCCGGTTGACCCACAGGTTCGTGACCCGCACCTTGAGCGTGTTGGCCCCCGCCCTGGCGAGCCCCGAGATGTCCACCGCGAACGGCGGCTTCCACAGGATCCCCAGGTCCTTCCCGTTGAGCGAGACCTCGGCGATGTTCTTGACCCTGCCCAGGTCCAGCACCAGCGACCTGCCCGGCCCCACCAGCTCCGCCGGGATGTCGATCTGCTTCTCGTACTCGGCCGTCCCCGAGAAATACTTGATCCCCGCGTCGGCGTGGTCGGTCCACGAGATCAGCGATTCGAACGTCGCCGAGGGCGGCGCTCCCCAGTGGGGCGGGAACGTCACCGACCACGGCCCGGCGACCGCCGCCGCCGCCGGCACCGACTTCACCTCCGCGCGGATCGTCCTGGCATCGGTCGATCGCGAGAACTCGTACACACCCGGCAGGCTCGCCCACAGCTCAGGGCCCGAGCCCGAGGCGTGCACCGCGAACGTCGCCGGCACGTCCGGCGGCAGTTCCACGAGCTCAATGCTCGCGTTCTCCGCCGCCGTGCGCGACTGGCTCTTCCCGTCCACCGCGTACTCCAGCCGCAGCCGCTTGACGTGGTTGTACGCCGGGTCCCCGAACGCGCTGTTGGTCGCCGGGATCGTCAGCTGCCCCGTCCTGACCATCGCCGCCACCTTCCCCGTCACATCCACGCCGCCCGCCCCGTCCGTGGCCTCGTACACCGCCTTGCGGATCTCGATCTTGGGAACATGCACCGGCTCGGCCCTGCTCGGCACCGACTTGACCGCCACCAGGTGGGCCCCCTCTCCCGCGGCCTTGCGGAAGACCACGAACACCGACCCCGACCCCTCGAACCGGATCGGCACGCTGGTCAGCCCCGCCTGCGAGGACCACATCGCCGCCGGCTCCATGGTCCCCGTGTCGGCGTGCCAGAGCTCCGGCGCCCGGCCGGATATCCGGAACGTGCACTTGACCTCCTGCGACCGCGGCATCTGGTTGGAGAGGAAGTAGATGTCCGTATCCCCCGCGGTCCGGTGGATCCATGCGAGCTTGCCCGTGGCGCCCTCGAACTGGCAGTCCGGACGGACCCCCGCGTCGGCGAGCACGCGGTCGGGCGTCTTCCCCCAGATCGCCCGTCCGTTGCCGAGCGCGTGCTCCTTGACCTTGTCCCCGTCGGCGTCGCCCCAGATCTCGTCGGCCAGCGCGGCGACCTGCGTGTCGCACGCCGGGTAGTCCGCCAGGCTCGGAGACTTCGCCGGCTTGGGACCGATCACGGTCAGGCCCGCGCGGACCAGGTCACGGATCCGCGTGAGAGTCCCCGGCGTCATGTACCGCGAGTCCGGCAGGCACAGGACCCGGTACGACATCCCGTCGGAGAGCACGAGCCGGCCGTCGGTCACGCCCGCGCGGCGCTGCAGCACGTCGGCGTTGCAGGTGTCGTAGTCGTAGCCCGCGGCCTTGATCGCGAGGTTCAGCGGCGCATCGTTGGGAGCATCGTCGCCCGGGAAGTAGCAGACATCCGCCGCGAACAGCCCCTGCTGCAGCAGGTACTGGCACCGCGCCAGGTACGAGATCCACGCCGAGCCCTGGTTCCACCACGTCGTGGTCCGCTCGAAGTGCGTCCCCCACTGCCCCATCGTCATCCCGGGGAACTTGTCCATCCACGGCTGGTGCGCGTAGCGGTGGATGATGTACCGATTGATCCCCACCGTGTACATGAGGTCCCCCACCGACTTGAGGGACGCCGGGTCGTTCTGCCACTTGCCCACGCTCGGCTCGGCCGTGAACGACTCGGCCCCCACGATCGTCCGCCCGTACGTGTGCCCCACCGAGGCCGCCAGCTTGCACGAGTTGCTCTCGCCGCCCCCCACCCAGAACTCGCCCATCGGGATGTCGGCATCACGCCCCGACAGCAGGCACTCGAACGGCCCGTCGTAGGGCTCGATCGAGGCCTGGAGCCCGTTGCTCCTGCAGATCTCCGCGAAGTGGCTGTAGTAGTTGTCCGCGAACAGGTCGGCGATCGTGCGCCGGAAGTCCCACAGGAACCGCTCGGTCACCTCGCCGCTGTCGATGATCCGCCCCGAGATCGCAGGCAGGAACGCCAAGGGGTCGTACCCGCGCCGCTTCTGGAATTCCTCCCGGAACTTGGGTGTCCAGTTCTGCCCTCCCATCTCGTAGCTGTCGATCAGGCAGTTGTTGAGCGTCTTGCCGGCCAGAGGGCCCAGGGCCTCGACCACCGGCCCCATCATCCCCGCCCAGTGCGCATCGAGCGCCTCGCGGCTGAACTTGTCGCACTCCAGCCCCCGGCCCGACGCCGGCGACGGCGCGTTGCGCGCCCCCGTCGGCGTGTGGCCCATGCGCACGATGGTCCACGATCCCTCGGGCACATCCCACTCGAGCTTCCCGTTCGAGACCCTCTCCGTCAAATCCACGATCTTCTCCCGCGAGATGATCCCCGCCTCCGGGACCGCGTCGGCCGCCGGATCCTGGCCGTACCGATAGTCGAAGCCCGCCTTGACCCCGATGTCCTTGACACGCGCAGCGCCGTCCTTGGGTGTCGGGAACGCCAGCACCGCGATGTCCCGGTAAAACCCCTCGTTCGCGGGCGGGAGCGGGAGCTCCGCCGCGTAGTGCTGCGGCCCCTTGACCGCCACCTCCGCCGAAATCACCTTCTGCATCGCCAGGTCCGGCGTGATCCACGGCCCGCCGCTGCTGGACCACCCCGAGCAGTTGTGCATGCACAACTCCAGCCCCACGCGGTCGGCCTCCGAAGCGGCGAACTTCACCAGCTCGAGCCACTCCGGGCTCATGATCTTCACCGGCCCGTCGGGGATCGACTCCGATACATTGAAGATCTGGGCGCCCCCCAGCCCGATCTTCTTCATCGCCTCCAGATCGGCGGTAATACCATCGCGCGTGATGTTCCCGTTCATCCAGTGCCACCAGGTGTGGGGCTTGGAACGGTCGGGCGGGTTCAGGAATCCGGCCGCAAGATCGCTCTGCCCCGACGATCGGCCGCAGAGGGCAGCCAGCACCAGCGCGGAGACCATGAGCGTGGATCGGGTCTTCATCGGCATCTCCCTGTCGAATCGCCCGCTCGGCGGGCCCCGGCAGTCTACCGATCCTCGCATGACCGCGTCGGAGGCCTTTCCTCGACCACACCGCCCCGGATCTTCTCCACAACGCCGCCGGGTTCCGGTATCATCCGGTGTCTCGCCAGGGGCGATGATCCACGGCGGAATCGGTTCGTTCGGTCGGCATCGCCGGCCGGGAGGCGCACGATGTCGGCGAGAGTATGGACCGCGGTGCTCCTGGTATGCCCGCTCCTCGGGGCCTCCTGGGGTTCGGCACGCCAACCCGCGCAGCCCACGCCCGTCCAACCCCCCGCCGGGGCGACAGGCCGCGTCGACTTTGACCGCGATATCCGCCCCATCCTCGAAGAGAGCTGCTGGAAATGCCACGGCCAGGCCAAGCACCGCGCCGGGCTGCGCCTGGATTCCTCCGAGTCGGTCCTCACCGGAGGAGACTCCGGACCGGCGGCGATCGCGGGCAAGAGCGCCGAGAGCCTTCTGATCGAACTGGTCTCCGGCAAGGACCCCGACCGCATCATGCCCGATGAGGGCCCGCGCCTCACGCCCCGGCAGATCGAACTGCTCGCGGCGTGGATCGACCAGGGACTTGCCTGGGGCACCCGAACTCCCCAAAGCTCGCCGCACAAGTACGAGCTCGCCCTCAAGCCCGTGTCCGTCCCGCCGCCGGCGCCCGGGTCCGCCGCCAACCCCATCGATCGCATCGTCGGCGCCTACTTCAGCCAACGCTCCATCGAACCGCCGCCGCCGGTCGACGACCGCGCGTTCGCTCGCCGCGTCTGCCTCGACACCGTCGGCCTCCTCCCCGACCCCAGGGATCTCGAGGCCTTCGTCGCCGACACGAACCCGCTCAAGCGCGAAGCGCTCGTCCGCGAGATGCTCGCCGACAACCGCGGATACGCCGAGCACTGGCTCACCTTCTGGAACGATGCCCTCCGCAACGACTACGCCGGGACCGGCTTCATCGACGGCGGCCGGGAGCAGATCACCCAGTGGCTCTTCGATGCGCTCTCGAGCGACATGCCCTACGACCGATTCGTCGCCGAACTGGTCAATCCTCCCTCCCAGGCCTCCGCGGGGTTCAGCAAGGGCATTGTCTGGCGCGGCGTCGTCAACGCCAGCCAGATCCCGCCCATGCAGGCCGCCCAGAACCTCTCCCAGGTCTTCCTCGGGCTCAACCTCAAGTGCGCCTCCTGCCACGACTCGTTCATCAACGACTGGAAGCTCGCCGACGCCTACGGCCTGGCCGCCGCCTTCTCCGATTCCCCCCTGGAAGTCAGCCGGTGCGATCAGCCGATGGGCAAGATGGCCTCGGCGAGCTTCCTCTACAAAGACCTGGGCTCCATCGACGCCGCCGCACCAAAGCCCGAGCGGCTCAGGCAGCTCAGCGCCCTGTTGGTCGCACGCGAAAACGGCCGCTTCACCCGCACCATCGTCAACCGCCTCTGGGCGCGGCTCATGGGCCGCGGCCTCATCGAACCCGTCGACGAGATGGACAACCCGCCCTGGAACGCCGACCTGCTCGACTGGCTCGCCGCCGACCTCATCGATCACGGCTACGACGTCAAGAAGACCATCGCGCTGATCATGACCTCCCGCGCCTACCAGCTCCTCGCCACTCCCGGCGCTGAGAAATTCGAGTCCGATGCCCCCTTCTCCGGCCCGGTGGTCCGACGCATGACCGCCGAACAGTTCGTCGACGCCGTGCGCACCGTCGCCGGTGTGTGGCCCGAGAAAGCCGATGCCCAGATCAAAGTCGGCGGCGCCGACGGCGCGTACCCCGGGCACATCCGCGCCGCGCTCCAGGTCGCCGACCCCCTGATGATGGCCCTCGGCAGGCCCAACCGCGAACAGGTCGTTACTTCCCGGTCCGGAACCGCAACCACGCTCCAGGCGATCGAACTGACCAACGGCGCCGTGCTCAACGGCATCCTGCGCCAGGGCGCTGCATCCTGGGCGGCAAGCCCCGACCCCGACCCGCAGCACCTGGTCACCGATATCTACGCCAAGGCGCTCGGCCGACCGCCCTCGGACACCGAGCGCCAGATCGGCATCCAGCTGGTCGGCACGCCCGCCACCCCCGACGGAATCCAGGACCTGCTGTGGACCGTCACCATGCTCCCCGATTTTCAGCTCATCCGCTGATCCACCCGCCGACCCATGGACCCCACGCACCATGCCCGACTCTGACTGGAACCGCCGGCGATTCCTCCGCACCGCAAGCTCGGCGACCCTCGCGGCCCTGGCCGGTGGGCCCGCCCGCCAGCTGTTCGCCTCCGCGCCGCCGACACCCGAGCAGCCCCAGCCCGACCGCATCACCCCGACCGCCGACACGCTCATCGTGCTCTGGATGGCAGGGGGCATGCCCCACACCGACACCTTCGATCCTAAACGCCACATGCCGTTCGAGGTCGGCATGGATCCCTCCCGCATGGCAACCACCTTCCCGACCATCGACACCGCGGTCGACAACATCAAGTTCACACAGGGCCTGGAGAAGATCGGCGCGGTCATGGACCGCGGCGCGCTCATCCGCTCCTACGTCGCCGGGGACCTGGGCTTTATCCTCCACTCGCGCCACCAGTACCACTGGCACACCGGCTACGCGCCGCCCCAGACCGTCGCCGCCCCACACATCGGCGCTGTGATCGCCCGCACGCTCGGCCCGCGCGACCCCGTCGTCCCCGCGTTCATCGACATCGGACAGACCTTCGACATGGTCGAGGGTCAGGAACTCCGCGCGTTCCACCAGGCCGGATTCCTCGGCAGCGAGTACGGACCGTTCCTGCTCCCCTACCCCGCGCAGGCCGCCGAGGCGATCAAGCCCCCCGCGGGAATGAGCCCCGATCGCTTCGAGAACCGCTACAAGGCCTACCGCCGGCTCGCCGAGGCCGGCCCCATCGGCCAGCTCGGCAGCGAGTTCCAGAAGGACTCGCTCATCCGCTCGCTCGACAACGCCCACCGGCTGCTCTCATCCCCCGCGTCCAAGGCCTTCGACCTCTCGCTCGAACCCAAGGAGAGCTTCGACAGATACAACACCGGCCGGTTCGGCCAAGGCTGCCTGCTCGCCCGCCGACTCACCGAAGTCGGAGCCCGATTCGTCGAAGTCACCACCGAGTACGTCCCATTCCTCCACTGGGACACCCACGACAACGGCCACACCAGGATCGAGGCTCTCAAGCAGCAGATCGACGCCCCGATCGCCCAGATGGTCCTTGACCTCGAAGCCCGCGGCCTGCTCGACCGCACCCTCATCGTCCTCGCCTCCGAGTTCAGCCGCGATGCCATGGTCGAGGGCAAGCCCGACAAACAAGTCCAGAATCAGGTCGACGTCCCGCCCACCGTCAACGAGCTCAAGCACTACGGCCTGCACCGGCACTTCACCGGCGCCGGATCCATCCTTCTTTTCGGCGGCGGGGTCAGGAAGGGCCTGCTCTACGGCCGAACCGCCGACGAACGTCCCTGCACAACGATCGAAAGCGCCGTGCGCATCGAGGACCTCCACGCGACCATCTACCGCGCTTTGGGGATTTCACCCAAGCTCGCCTACGAGGTGGAGCGTCGACCGTTCTATGTGACAAAGGACGGCAAGGGGACGCCTATTACCGGACTCTTTGCCTGAGGACCCTCCCAGCCCGCAGGCCATCCGTCCGCGCCGTCGGGCGGATGGTCTTAATGTCGTAATCAGGCTCTTTCACACCTTTGTTGGTACCGATGAACGTCCCAGAATCGCGGCCGCGTTCGGCCGCTCTGGTTCTGTCAATGCCGCCGTTGCGCCGGCAGGGTGCCACCGCCATGCTCATACACGACCGACGCCGTTCAAGCACTGCACCCGCGGCCGGGGCTCTGGCAAGCCGTGCGCCGATGTCGGCGCGGATGGGGGTGCTTCTGGCCACGCTGGCGGGGGCAGCGCCGATGGCGGGCGGTGAGCAGGCTCCGCCGCCCCCGGCCGAGGGCGACAAGCCGGCGGCGGCTCCCCAGGCCGGCAAGGAAGCTGACAAGGCTGACGCGGCAAGCGGCGACGAACTGATGCAGTTCGAGGACATCCCCGTGGTCATCACCGGCTCGAGGACCGAGCAGCCGATCACCCAGTCGAGCGTCTCGGTGAGCATCATCACGGCCGAGGACATCCGCTACTCCGGGCTCGTCCACATCGAAGACCTGCTGCTGAGCGTGCCGGGGACCGACGTGCTGCGGCTGGACCGCAACCGCTCGGCGATCGGGGTGCGAGGGCTGCACCACGAGTTCGCGGACCGGACGCTGTTCCTGGTGGACGGCCGGGACGCGAGCGATCCGATGTTCGCGGGCGTGGACTTCCAGCGGCTGCCGCTGTTCGTTGCGGACATCGACCGGATCGAGGTGGTGCGCGGCCCGGGCGGCGCGGCCTGGGGCGCCAACGCGTTCAACGGGGTCGTGAACGTCCTGTCCAAGTCGCCCGAGCACACGACGGGGTTCTACGCGTCCACCCGTATCAACGAGTACGGGGACAGCTTCACGCACCTGCGGTACGGTGACAAGAACGATTCGTTCGCGTGGCGCGTTTCGCTGGGGTACGAGGACCAGGAATCGAGCCAGGACGCGATCATCGACGACCACTTCAGCTCCAACGACTTTGCGCGGCGGTACCTGCTCGACAGCCAGGGCGTGTACAAGTTCTCCAAGGAGACCTCGCTGCGGTTCGGGCTGGGGGCGACCAACTTCACGCGCGGGTCGGAAGAGTTCCTGACGTACAAGCCCGAGGAGAACTACAACTTCCACTCGCTGCGTCCGTTCGCCAAGCTCGAGCAGACCTGGGACTCGGACACCAGCGGGTACATCCGCTGGTTCGGGAACTTCGACGATTCCGACCGGCCGGGGTTCTGGAGCTATTTCGGCACGGAGAACGACGTCGAGGCGCAGTACAACTTCAAGGCCGGCTCGGCCCACCACGTCTCCGTGGGCGCCAACGCGCGGCTGGTCACGATGGACACGAACGGGAATCCGCCCGACACGGTGCTCGCCGAGAACTTCATCGAGGAGGGGTGGCTGGGGGCCTTCGCCATCGACCGCTGGGACATCACCAAGCGGTTCACGCTCGAGACCCAGGGCCGCGTGGACTGGTACTCGGAGACCGACGTCGACTGGTCCGGACGGCTCACCGGCATGTACGGTCTGGACTCGGCCAAGCACCACATGGTGCGGGCGGGGCTGGCCAAGGCGTTCCGGGCCCCGTCGGCGGCGATCCGCAACCTCGAAGTGCTGCACATGCCGCTGGGCTTCCCCGACATGTACGGGATCAACCTCGTGCACCCGCCGTCGATGCGCAACGAGGAGGTCTACATGGGCGAGGTCGGGTACACCGGCACCTTCGAGGGCGGGTTCTCGACCAACCTCACGGGCTACGCGGCGCGCTACGAGGAGCTGATCGGCTCGACCGTGCTCGACGACCCGCTGGGGATGGGGCGGAGCTTCTATACGCTTGATAACATCGACGGGGCCAACGCCTACGGCTTCGAGGGGGAGGTGGCGCTCACCGGCGAGAAGGGCAAGGTCTCGCTCTGGTACGCCTACAACGCCTTCGATCCCGACCAGGGGTCCGACCAGGGCGTGCGGGCCTTCCGCCCCGCCGAGCACAAGGTCGGCTCGACCCTCCGCTGGTTCATCACCGACCGGCTCGCCTTCAACACTTCCTACCGCTACACCTCACAGACCGAGAACACTCCCGCCGACCAGGCCGCGGTCGACGCCACGCACGCCTGGGATGTCGCCCTGACCTACCGGCTCTGGGGCGAGGGGACCGAGATGACCTTCGGCGTCACCGACCTGCTCGACAGCACCGACGTGGTCGTGCAGCAGGTCGGGCAGTTTGACTCCCACGAGACTCCCGGCCGCACGTTCTTCGGCATGATCAGGATCTCCTTCTAGACGCGATACCGGACAGAGATTGAACCTCCAGCGCGGCAACAACTCCCGACCCCGGCACCGGCGGCAGTCCATCCTGTCCGCGGTGACGCTCGCGACGGGCGCCCTGCTCGGCGCGTTCGCCTCCGCGCCGGCCGACACCACCGAGTCGCAGGGGAACGTGACGATCGTGCTCTCCGGGGACCAGGGGCCGTACAAGTCGGCCAGCGCCGCCGCCGCCGAGTCGATCAAGGACCTGCAGCCCCAGGCCCGGACCATCATGCTCGCGGAACTCGACGAGAAGAGCGCCGCCAGCGCCCGGTCCACGGACATCTACGTGGCCGTCGGCACGGAAGCGGCGGTGAAGCTCCACCGGATGCTCCCCGACGGCGCTGCGCTGGTGTACTGCATGACGGCCGGCGCCGATGCGCAGGACCTGACCACGGGCCGCAGCGCAACCCGCGGCATCACCGCCGAGATCCCGATCCCCGACCAGGTCGCCCTGCTCGCCGAGGCGCTGCCCGCCGCCAAGCGCCTGGGCGTGCTCTACCGCGCTTCGAACGCCCGCTCCTGCGGGCTGCTGTCCGCGCTCAAGGCCGCCCTGCCCGGCTCGATGAGCCTCGAAGCGGTGGACCTGGACGCCCGGGGGACGGTCGCCGACGCCCTGAAGGAACTCCTCTCCAGGCACCTCGACGCGATCTGGAGCGCCCCGGATTCGAGCGTCTTCAGCGGGGCGGCGGTGCAGGCGATCCTCAAGGAAGCGCTGGCCGCCAAGGTGCCGGTCTTCGGTTTCTCGACCCAGTTCGTGCGCGCGGGGGCGATCGTCGGTGTGGGGGTGCGGTCGGAGGACCAGGGGCGCCGTGCCGGGGAACTGGTCCGAGAAGCTCTATCGGGCCAGCCTGTCCGAAATGCCGGCTCCGGAGCGCCGATACAGGAACCGCCGCGCACGCGGATCGCGGTCAACACGCTGGTCGCCGAGCGGCTCGGAATCACCCTGCCCGGAACGCTGGTCTCGAGAGCCGATGATGTCTTTGGAGAATAACCCCGCTCCGTCCACCGCCCGGCTGAGCCTGCGCTTCAAGGCGACGCTGATGGTGCTGGGGATGCTCACGGTCGCGCTGCTGGGCGGGGACATCGTCGCGATCGTCTCGATGCGCGCCCAGAGCTTCCAGGACCACGGGAGGGCGACCGAGGCCGCCGCGCGCGGCCTGTCGATCGCCAGCCGCGTGGCGCTCTTCTCGGGGGACAAGGAAGAACTCAAGCGGCTGGGCACGGACCTGCTCGCCGACCCGACCGTGTCGTTCGTGGCCCTGCTGGACGGCCGGGGCCGGGTCGTCTCCGAATCGGTCCGTGATGTCCCCGCCTGGGAGCGGGTGACGGCCCGGCTGGGCCTGGAGGGCATCACTTCAGCGCCGACCGTCGTCGATGATGTCTGCGTCGCCAGCGCTCCGGTCGCGGGCCTGAACTCGGGGGACGTCGACATCGGGCTGCTCGACGGCGCCAAGGGTGAGCCCGATTCGTCCGGGCTGGGCAAGGCGATCGTGGGCCTCTCCACCGGCCCCTTGGCCGAATCGATCCGCTGGAGGACCGCCCTGCTCTCGGGCCTGTTCGGGCTGGTGGCGCTGGGGACGGTTCCGGTGGTCTGGCTGACCGTGGGCCGGTGGACGACGCGCCTGGGAAGGCTCGTGCGGGCCTCCGAGCGGATCGCCCGGGGCTCGCTCGACGATGCGGTCACCGACGACCGGCGCGACGAGATCGGCTCGCTCGTGCGGGCCTTTGAGCTCATGCGCTCGAGCGTCAAGCTGCGCGACCAGGAATTGCGCGGCATGAACGAGACGCTCCACACGCAGGTCCATGAGCGGACCAGCGAGCTCAGCCGCCGGTCCGAGGAGCTGGAGATCGCCCTGGCCAAGGCCGAGGCCGCCAGCCGCGCCAAGAGCGATTTCCTGGCGAACATGAGCCACGAGATCCGCACCCCGATGACGGCGATCCTGGGGTTCGCGGACATCCTGCACGATCCCGCTCTGCCCGAGGAGACCAGGGCGGATGCGGTGCGGACGATCCGGCGCAGCGGGGACCACCTGCTGACGATCCTCAACGACATCCTGGACATCTCCAAGATCGAGGCCGGTCGCCTGGATGTCTCCCGGCAGCGCACGCCCCTGGTGCCCATCGTCTCGGAGGTCGTCTCGCTCCTGCGGGTCCGGGCCTCGGCCAAGGGCCTGGCGCTGGTGCTCTCGTTCCACGGCCCGATGCCCGCCGAGATCACCACCGACCCCCAGCGCCTGCGCCAGATCCTGATGAACCTGATCGGCAACGCCGTGAAGTTCACTTCGGCCGGCGGTGTGAACGTCGACGTGACAATGCTCGGGGAGCCGTCGGCGGCGCGGGTGCACGTTGTCGTGCGGGACACCGGGATCGGGATGACGCCCGAGCAGGTCGGGAAGCTCTTCCGGCCCTTCACGCAGGGCGACGAGACCATGAGCCGGCGGTTCGGCGGCACGGGGCTGGGCCTGGCGATCGCCCGGCGGCTCACCGAGTTCCTGGGCGGGTCGATCTCGGCCCGCAGCACCAAGGACGCGGGGAGCCGGTTCGAGTTCCAGATCGATGCCGGCGACCTGACGGGGGTCGGGTGGATCCAGGGCGCGCGTGAGGCGGGCACCTACGCCCCGGCCCCCAAGGACCCCGCGGCGCCCCCCACGCTCCGCGGGCGCATCCTGCTCGCCGAGGACGGCCCGGACAACCAGCGGCTCATCTCGTTCCACCTGCGCCGGGCCGGGGCCGAGGTGGTCATCGTGGACAACGGCCGGCTCGCCGTGGAGGCGGCCACCGCGGCGGAGCGCGACGGCTCTCCGTTTTCCGTGGTCCTGATGGACATGCAGATGCCCGAGATGGACGGCTACTCGGCGGCCGGGGCGCTGCGATCCGGGGCCTACCCGCGGCCCATCATCGCGCTGACAGCGCACGCGATGTCGGGGGACCGGGAGCGGTGCCTGCGCGCGGGGTGCAGCGACTACCTCACCAAGCCGGTCGACCGGGCGGGGCTGCTCCGCGCCTGTGCGCGGTGGTCCGGGCCGGGCGCCGCGGCCGCGGCCGCCTGAGCGGCGCCGGCGCGGGCCTCGGATGTCAACGAAGACGTCGACGCCCCGGGGGCTCACACCGCCGGCCGAACTCCTGTATGCTGTGTGACCCCCGGCGGGACAGGTCCCACCCGTCGCGCCCGGGCAGGAGTCGATGGATGAGCCGGGGAGCAAATGTCCGCCTGCCGCAGGTCCGCGCGATGGGCCAGACCACGCGGACCGATGCGTGGTGGCTCCAGCCGCTGGTGGTGGTGCTGGGGCTGGGCGCGTTCATGGTCTACACGACCTGGGCCGCGTACCAGGGGAAGAACTACTTCTACCACGGGGGCGGGGCGCACTACCTCTCGCCGTTCTACTCGCCGCTGCTGTTCGGCCAGGAGGGTGAACCCAGGTGGTTCGCGGGCACGCAGCCGTCGTGGTGGCCGTCCTGGATGCCCTTCTCCCCGGCGTTCCTGATCCTGGCCGGGCCGGCGGCGATGCGGTTCACGTGTTACTACTACCGCGGCGCGTACTACAAGGGCTTCTGGGCCGACCCGGTGAGCTGCGCCGTGGGGGAGCCGGCGTTCCGGGGAGAGAAGTACCGCGGGGAGAACCGCTTCCCGCTGATCCTGCAGAACATCCACCGGTACGTCTTCTACCCGGCGGCGGCGTTCGTGCTGATCCTGTTCTACGACGCGTTCCGGGCCATGTGGTTCGAGGACGCCGCGGGGGTCAGGCACCTGGGGATCGGCGTGGGCACGCTGGTGCTGCTGCTCAACGCGACGCTGCTGGGGTGCTACACGTTCGGCTGCCACTGCGCCCGGCACCAGATCGGCGGGTGCCGCAACCGGATCTCGGAGCTGGTGTTCTGGCGCAAGACCGGGTACGCCTGCGTGAGCTGGCTGAACAAGCGGCACATGGGCTGGGCGTGGGTGAGCCTGGTGTGGGTCGGTTTCTCCGACATCTACGTGCGGATGCTGACCACGGGGGCGTGGACCGACCTGCGGATCCTCTGACGGTGGTGTGTGGCCTTGGTGAACTCGGGAGCCCGCGACGATGCCGGAATACCAGACCCACGAGCACGATGTCCTGGTGATCGGGGCCGGCGGGGCCGGGCTCCGCGCGGCGATCGAGGCCTCGGCGGCCAAGGTCTCCGTCGGCCTGGTCTGCAAGTCGCTGCTGGGCAAGGCCCACACCGTGATGGCCGAGGGCGGGGTCGCCGCGGCGCTGGCCAACGTCGATGACCGCGACAGCTGGAAGGTGCACTTCTCCGACACGATGCGCGGGGGCCAGTACCTCAACAACTGGGTCATGGCCGAGTTCCACGCCAGGGAGGCCCCCGACCGCGTGCGCGAGCTGGAAGCCTGGGGCGCCCTGTTCGACCGCACCAGCGACGGACGGATCCTGCAGCGCAACTTCGGCGGCCACCGCTACCCGCGCCTCGCGCACGTGGGGGACCGCACGGGCCTGGAGATGATCCGCACGCTCCAGGACCACGGGATCCACCAGGGGATCGAGGTCTACATGGAGCACACCGTCACCGACCTGCTCAAGGACGGTGACCGCGTCGTCGGGGCGTTCGGGTACGACCGGGAGCGCGGCCGCTTCCGCGTGTTCCGGGCCAGGGCGGTGGTCCTCGCCACCGGGGGCATCGGGCGGGCGTACAAGATCACCAGCAACTCCTGGGAGTACACGGGCGACGGCCATGCGCTGGCGTACAACGCCGGCGCGGACCTCATGGACATGGAGTTCGTGCAATTCCACCCCACGGGGATGGTCTGGCCGCCCAGCGTGCGCGGCATCCTCGTCACCGAGGGAGTCCGCGGGGAGGGCGGGCGCCTGCTCAACAACAAGGGCGAGCGGTTCATGTTCAGCGACATCCCGGACCTCTACAAGAACCAGACCGCCCGGGACGCCGAGGAGGGCTGGCGCTACGTGCTGGGGGACAAGTCCGCCAACCGGCCGCCGGAGCTGCTCACCCGGGATCACGTGGCGCGGTGCATCAACCGGGAGGTCAAGGCCGGCCGCGGCTCCCCGCACGGGGGCGTGTACCTGGACATCGCGTGGATCAAGGAGAAGGTCAAGAACGCCCCCGAGCACATCAAGAAGAAGCTCCCGAGCATGTACCACCAGTTCAAGGAGCTCGCCGGCGTCGACATCACGGCGACGCCGATGGAGGTCGGCCCGACCACCCATTACGTCATGGGCGGCGTGCGCGTCGACGGACGGACGCAGATGTCCACCGTCCCGGGCCTGTTCGCCGCCGGCGAGGTCGCCGCGGGCCTGCACGGGGCCAACCGCCTGGGCGGCAACTCGCTCTCGGACCTGCTGGTCTTCGGCAAGCGGGCCGGTGAGTTCGCCGCCGCGTGGGCCGGGGAGCACGGGGCCGGCACGATCGATGCCTCGCTGGTCGAGGACGCCGCCCGCGCCGCGCTCGAGCCGTTCGACCGCCCGTCGGGCGAGAACCCCTACGCGGTGCAGCACGATCTCCAGGACATGATGCAGGACAAGGTGGGGATCGTCCGGCAGGAGTCGGACATGGCCGCCGCCCTGGACGGGCTGTCCGCGCTCAAGAAGAGGGCGGCGGGCGCCGGGATCGGCGGCAACCGTGAGTACAACCCCGGCTGGCACACCGCGCTGGACCTGGCGAACCTGCTGACGGTCTCCGAGGCGGTGACCAGGTCGGCCCTGGACCGGCGCGAGAGCCGCGGCGGCCACTTCCGGGAGGACTACCCGGACAAATCCAAGGAATTCGCCGGCCACAACTCGGTGGTGCGGCGCGGGCCGGACGGGCAGATGCAGCTGCGCCGCGAGCCGATCCCGGCGATGCGCGACGAGCTCAAGCAGGTGATCGAAGAGAACAAGTGATGCACCGAGCGTCCGCCGGACGCTCCCCGGGGAGTTCGACGATGCCCAGAGTCACGTTCCGAATCTGGACCGGCCAGGAAGGCAGCGCCGGGTTCAAGGACTACGCCACCGAGGTGACCGAGGGCATGGTCGTCCTCGACGCGGTCCACCAGATCCAGGCCGAGACCGCCCCCACGCTCGCCTGCCGCTGGAACTGCAAGGCCGGCAAGTGCGGGAGCTGCTCGGCGGAGATCAACGGCAAGCCCACGCTCATGTGCATGACGCGCCTGGAGACCCTCGACCTGGGCTCGCCGGTGTTCATCGAGCCTATGAAGAGCTTCCCCCACGTCAAGGACCTGGTCACCGACGTCTCCTGGAACTTCGAGGTCAAGAGGCGCATCAAGAAGTTCAAGCCCCGCGCGCCCGACGCCCCCGACGGCACCTGGCGCATGCAGCAGGAGGATGTCGACCGCGTGCAGGAATTCCGCAAGTGCATCGAGTGCTTCCTGTGCCAGGACGTGTGCCACGTGCTCCGGGACCACCACAAGCACCCCGAGTTCGCCGGCCCGCGCCACTTCGTCTACACCGCCGCCCTCGAGATGCACCCCCTGGACACCGAGAACCGCCTGGGACAGACCAAGGACCAGGGCGGCATCGGCTACTGCAACATCACCAAGTGCTGCACCAAGGTCTGCCCGGAAAACATCACCATCACCGACAACGCGATCATCCCCCTCAAGGAGCGGGTCGCCGACGAGTACTACGACCCGATCACCAGGTTCTTCAAGATGTTCAAGCCGGGGAAGTGATTTCCAGCCGGGGCCCACACGGAGGCAACGATGTTCGAGCTCAAGCCGATCGCCAAGGAATCCATCTCCCGCGCCCTCGCCAAGGCCGAACGCTACCGGCTGCTCAACGAGCCCGGCGAGGCCGAGAGCATCTGCCGCGACATCCTCGACGCCGACCCGGCGCACCAGGAGGCCCTGGCGTGCATGATCCTGGCCCTCACCGACCACTTCCACTCCAAGACCGCACGGCCCGACGAGGCCCGTTCGCTCATCCCCCGGCTCACCGGCGAGTACGACCGCGCCTACTACGCCGGCGTCGTCGAGGAGCGCTGGGCCAAGGGCCTGACCCACGGCGGCTACCCGCGCGAGTCGGTCTACCCGCTGATCCGCACGGCGATGGACCTCTTCGAGAAGGCCGAAACGCTCGCCCCCGCCGGCAACGACGACGCCGTGCTCCGCTGGAACGCCTGCGTGCGACTCGTCAGCCGCGAGAACCTGCTCCCCTCCGGGCAGGTGGAGGTCGAGGACGTCGGCAGCTTCGACGATGATGTCCCGATGCGCTGAAAGCGCTCACCGGCGCCGACCTCCCGGGCGCACCACGCCGCCCACCGGCCTACTCCGGGTACGCCGACAGCTCCCCGCACGAGCTGAACGACTGCGCCGGGTTGTCCCCGCACGCGCCGGCGCCCCGGATGCGCACCCCCACGGCCTGGACCGGACCCGAGAGCGCCAGCTCGAACCGTTCGCCCCCGCGCAGGCCCTTGGCGTCGGTCGCGGTCGTGCCGGGGTAGCCCGCCAGAACCCCGACCCGCTGCCACGGGCCACCCGAATCCCGCCGGATCTCCACCACGGGCCCCGAACCCGAGGCATCGAACCAGCCTCCGTCGTGGAAGGTCCTCCCGTGCGCGTACGCGATCCTGCCGATCGTCACGGGACGCTCGAGCTCGACCCCGAACCACTCTTCGGCGTGCCTTGAGCTGTCCCACGTCACCACAAACGTGGAAGGATCCCCGTCGACGATCGATCCCGGCACGTTCCCCGGAGTGCTGCGGGACTCAGTCCCGCTGGCCAGCAACGAGCAAGGCCGGTCCGATCCGGCCCCGTCGAGCCACACCCGGTACCGGCCGCCCGCGGCTCCCGCCGCGGCAAAGGGCACAAAACCGCCCGTGCGCCGGACGCCGGACAGGGCATCCAGGAGCGGTGCCGTGAGCGTCGGCAGCCCGCCGCGGGAGCCCACGAGGATCCCCTCGGCCGAGTCAGTCGCGAACCGTTCGCACGCCCCCAGACCGCGGCCCTGGTTGGCATCCACGTCGTACGCGAAAACCATCGGCCCCAGAGCCAGCGCCGCCTTCCCCGCGTTGGCGTGATCCCCCTGGACCACCCTCGGCTCGCAGCGCCAGCCGATGTGGAGCACATCTCCCGGATTCCACTGCCTCGCGGGCACCTCCAGCCAGCCCCGCTCGTTGCGCTGAGCCGATGGGCACTCGCGGATCGCCATCGCCTGCGCCCACGCGGGCGCGCGCACCAGCACGCCGAAGCTCGCGGCCGATCCGGGCCGCAGCGTCAGCGTGACTCCCCCACCCTCGAACAACGAGCCCTCCTGCTCCACGCCGACGGTGGTGCCCGAGAGGCGCACCGTCGCGCGGGAGCTCTCGAACAGGTTGACGGCGAGCCGGTCGGGACCGGGGAGTACGTAGTACGCCATCGTCGGCGCCATCGCCATCGCCCGCGGCCCGCTGGAAACGCAGCAGTTGATCCCCGGGGAGTACTCCTTCACGCCCTCCAGCGCGGTGTAATAGCACCACTGCCGCCCGTCGGGTCGCTGCGCGCCGGCGAGCTGGTTGTACAGGGACCGCTCCAGCTCATCGCCGTACCTGGCATCGCCCGTGAGGCACAGGAGCTGCTGGCACAGCTGCATCCACGTCACGGTGACGCACGTCTCCCCCACCGCCGCCGACATCCCGTTGGGCAGCTCGAACGGGTTGTGGAAATGCTCCCCGTAGCTGGCGGTGCCCGTCACGTACAGGTGATGCTCCCGCACATCCTCCCACCCGCGCAGGACGGGGTCGAGGTAGCGGCGATCCCCGCTCGCCCGCGCCAGCTCGCATAGCCCCACCAGGTTGGAAAGCATCTCGTACGCCTTGCCGTTGGCGGTCCTGGAGACCTGGCCGCTCTCGGCGAGCGTCGCGAGCACGCCCGGTCCGCCCTGCTCGTCCCACGATCCCACGATGTACCTGGCGAACTCCAGGTGGCGCGGATCTCCCGTGAGCCGGTACAGCAGCACGATCGGCTCCAGGACACTCGTCGCCGCCATCCCCATGTGCGTGCCGGCCGAGAGGATGCTCTTCTTGCCCGGGCCGAAGGTCTTCTCCAGTAGCCCGGCGATCCGCGTGCAGCACGCCAAGGCATCGGGAACTCCCGTGAACCGGTGGTACGTCAAGAGCCCGATCAGGCAGTACTTGTGCGACCAGACATCCCAGTCGGCGTTCTCGAACAGTCCGAAGCGCGTCTGGGGGGTGTACGTACCCAGGTACCCGTCGGGCTCCTGCGCCTTGATGAGCTCGGCCGCCGCGTACCGGAGCTTCTGCCCCAGCACGGCATCGCCCGTGTTCGCCCAGGCCAGGGTCGCCGCGTGCATCCACTTGCCGATGTGCTCCCCGATCCACGGGTGAGTGCCGGGCTTGTGTCGAAATCCGGCCAGCAGCGGCTCGAGATCAACATCCCGCAGCCGGCCGGCCTCGTTGGCCAGGACGCGGGCGCCCAGGAACCCGCGCAGCTGCACATCCCCCGGCGCCAGGCTCGCAGCGCGGTCGGGCATGCCCGCAGGCACCGCGAACGGCACGGGCTCGACGGGCGGGACATTCTGTCCCGCGGCCGCAACGGTCAGGACCGCGACCACCATTGCACAGACTCCCAAAGGTGCCATGCTCGCATGATACATCGGGGCCCGTGCCACCCTGGCCGCACGGCCGGGCAGCTCGGTCGCCGAAGCTCATGTCGGGGCGGCCCGAGCCCAGACCACATCACCGTCCGCAAATCCCGCCGGCGGGTACCCGCTCCATCGGTTTGTACGGTGACAATTCGGAACGAACCGCGCCACAACTTGTTGGCATCGGTCAGGGTGTGTGGTATTTTCGTCGAAGGAGCATTCGCGGTTACGCGGATGCTTGGCTCGATCTATCCACCGATCGTTATGGGACGCGGCGGCCGTTTCCGGACGCCCAACCCAACGGCGTTGCGCTCGGAGAGGTGCACTATGGATGCCGGTACGCAAGAGTGCGCTGTACCTCGGTGGATCCACCGCCGGAATCGGATGAGATGGGCGCTGTGCTCGGGGATGCTGCTGGCCGCGTGCGTGCAGGCCGCCCCTCCGGTTTTCACAGGGCTGGGGATGCTCCCGGGCGCTTCGGATTCGGGCGCTCTGGGCCTGTCATCCAACGGGTCGGTGGTCGTCGGGTACAGCACGACGCCCAACGGTGACCGGGCGTTCCGGTGGAGCCGGCTGACGGGCATGCAGAGTCTGGGGATCCTGCCCGGCGGTACGGATTCGCGAGCGCTGGGGGTGAGCGCCGACGGCAAGGCGATCGTGGGGTACAGCAACTCGAGCGCGGGCAACCACGGGTTCCGCTGGACGGGCGGGGGGGGGCTGAAAGACCTTGGCACGCTGCCCGGGGGGCAGTACTCGATCGCCGCCGGGATCAGCGCCGACGGGTCCATCGTCGTGGGCTACAGCGACCGGGTGGATGAATCATCGTTCACCGAGTTCAGGGCCTTCCGGTGGACCAGCGCCGCGGGGCTCGAGGACCTGGGCACGATCCCGGGCGGGACCAACTCGTACGGCCAGGGGATCAGCGCCGACGGCTCGGTCATCATCGGCGTGGGCGATACGGAGGGCTCGTTCGACTTCCGCGCCATGCGCAAGGTCGAGTCCGGGGACATGGAGAACCTCGGCACGCTCCCGGAGGGCTCGTACACGATCGCCTTCGGCGTCAGCGCCGATGGCTCGGCCGTCGTCGGGTACGGAAGGACGGGCCACGACCTGGTCGCGTTCCGCTGGACCGCGCAGAACGGGCTGGAGAACCTCGGCGGGTTCCCGGGGGCGGAGAACACCATCGCGCGGGCGGTCAGCGGGGACGGTTCGGTGGTTGTCGGCGGAAGCGACTCGCTCACCGGTGACACCGCGTTCCTGTGGACCGCCAACCTGGGCCTGGTGAATCTCAACACGTACCTGATCGGCCGCGGGCTGGATCTCTCGGGCTGGACGCTCACCTGCGCGTACGGCATCAGCGCCGACGGCCTGACGATCGCGGGTGTCGGTGATCACAACGGGCACCAGGAAGCCTGGGTCGCGTTCCTGGGCCAGGGCATGGACCTCTCGCCGATCGAGCAGCTGGGCAAGTCGCTGATGTCGGATGCGAACCTGTCGGCGCCGGGCGGACAATCGTGCATCTCCTGCCACTCGGCGGCCGCGGGGTTCACCAACCCGATCTCGGGCGTCAATGAGCACGGGGCCGTGCACGCCGGGGCGATCAAGTCGCTGTTCGGCAACCGCAGGCCCCCGACCGCGGCGTACGCGGGCCAGAGCCCGATCCTGCACCTGGAGGACGACACGTGGGTCGGCGGCGTGTTCTTCGACGGGCGGGCCGCGGGCTGGACGCTGGGCGACCCGCTCGCCGAGCAGGCCCTCAAGCCGTTCCTCAACCCGGTCGAGCAGAACAACCCCGACGCGCAGTCGGTGGTCGCCAAGGTTGCCGGCTCAAACTACGCGACCCTGTTCAGGGATGTCTGGGGCGACGATTCGCTCCCGGCCGACGGGAACGGGGACTACGGGCTGGCGTACGAGCGCATCGGCCGATCGATCGCGGCGTACGAGCGGTCGCGCGAGGTCAATCCCTTCAACTCCAAGTACGACGATTTCCTGGCCGGGCGGACGCTGCTGACCACCAAGGAGATGCTGGGGCTGAGCCTGTTCGAGGGGGTCGCGGGCTGCGCGGCGTGCCATCCCAACCGGCCCGGACCCAACGGGGAGCCCCCGCTGTTCACGGACTTCACGTACGACAACATCGGGATCCCCAAGAACCCCGAGAACCCGTTCTACCAGATGTCCGCCGAGATCAACCCCGATGGGACCGAGTACGTGGACCCGGGGCTGGGCGGATTCCTGCAGGCGGCCGGGTATCCCAAGGCGATCTTCGCGCCGGTGATCGGCAAGCACAAGGTGCCGACGCTGCGCAACGTCGATCGCAGGATCGGGGATTCGTTCGTCCGGGCCTACGGGCACAACGGGTTCTTCAAGAGCCTGGAGCAGGTGGTGCATTTCTACAACACGCGCGACGTCGAGGAGTGGCCGCCGCCGGAGGTCCCGCAGAACGTCAACATCGAGGAGCTCGGCAACCTGCACCTGGCGCCCGACGAGGAGGAGGCGCTCGTCGCGTTCCTCAAGACGCTGACGGACCGGGACACCACGGCGGTGCTGTGCCCGGCGGACTACGACCACAGCGGGTTCGTTGACCGCGACGACTTCGACGCGTTCGTGGTGGCGTTCGAGGCCGGCGCGGGCTCGGCCGACTTTGACCGCAGCGGGTTTGTCGACCTGGTGGATTTCGACCTGTTCGTGCTGGCCTTCGAATCGGGGTGCTAGGCACCGCTGTTCGAGCGGCCACGCTCGTGGCCGAGTTCTTGCAAGGACCCATGGAGATGCGTCAGATTTCCACCGCCAACACGATCCGAACGGGCGCGGGGCTTCCGGCCCCGGCGCGGCTTCGAGGGTGCGCCCGCGCGCTGCTGGCCGCGTGCACGCTCCTGACGGGACTCTCGGCGCCGTTGGCCCGCGCGCAGTGCGAGGGCTGGCTGCCGGGCGACGGCCTGCCCGGCATCGACGGGAGCGTCTACTGCCAGCTGCGCTGGGACCCCGACGGCGCCGGACCCGAGCAGCCCGTGCTCGTGGTGGGCGGCTCGTTCTTTGTCGCGGGCTCGACGATCGCGCGGAACATCGCCACCTGGGACGGCACATCCTGGCGGGCGATGGGCCTGGGGATGAGCGCCCCGGTGTTTGCGCTGTGCGAGCACGAGGGCCGCCTGATCGCCGGCGGGGAATTCACTTCCGCGGGCGATGCATCGGCCAACGGCGTGGCGAGCTGGGACGGCGTTGCCTGGCAGGGTCTGGGGGACGGCGTGAGCGGGGCGATTCTGCCGGCGATCCCGGGGGTCTACGCCCTGGCGGTGCTCGACGGAGAGCTGATCGCCGGGGGCAGCTTCACCGACGCCGGAGGCCTTCCGGCGCAGCGGATCGCGCGGTGGGACGGATCGCAGTGGCACCCCATGGGGCCGGGGATCACGTCCACGGTCAACGCGCTGGCGATCTACAACGGGGAGTTGATCGCCGGCGCCTATTCGCTGCTGAAGTGGAACGGCTCGTCGTGGGCCGGCCTGGGCGCGGGCGTGAACAGCTTCGTGTACACCCTGACCACTCACAACGGGGAATTGATCGCCGGGGGCGGCTTCACGACCGCGGGGAGCGCACCGGCCAAGCGGGTGGCGGCCTGGAACGGCTCGTCGTGGCGGGCGCTGGGGACCGGGCTCAACAGCTACGTCTACGGACTGAGCGTGCAGGGCGCTGACCTGATCGTCGGCGGCGCGTTCACATCCGCGGGCGGGGAGATGGCCGATTCGATCGCCCGCTGGGACGGCGCCGCGTGGCATGCCATCGGGATGGGGATGAACGCCTCGGTCTTCTCCGTGGCCGATTTCGGCGGCGAAACGATCGCCGGCGGCGACTTCTTCATCGCCGACGGCGTCTCGGCCTTCGGGCTCGCTCGGTGGGCCGACGAGAGCTGGCAGCCGCTGGCGCTGGCCTGCGACGGACCGCTCGAGGCCGTAACGGTCTACGGGGACGAAGTGGTGGCGGGGGGCTACTTCACGATGGTGGACGGGCAGAGCGCCAACCTGGTCGGCGCCTGGAACGGCTCGGGGTGGCGGCCGCTGGGCTCCTCGGGCATGGCGGGGTCGGTGTACCCGGCCGTGTTCGCGCTGGGCGTCCACGGCACGGACCTGATCGCCGGCGGAGATTTCACCTCGGCCGACGGCCAGGAGACGAACTACATCGCGCGCTGGGATGGCAACGCGTGGCACCCGATGGGCTCGGGGATGAACGGCTGGGTGATGTCGCTGACCGAGTACAACGGCGACCTGGTCGCCGGGGGCGGTTTTACCACGGCCGACGGGCAGCCGGCCGACCGCATCGCCCGCTGGGACGGAGCCGCTTGGCAGCCCGTGGGATACGGCACCAACGGGTTCGTGGCGGCGCTGGCCGTCTACAAAGGGGACCTGATCGCCGCGGGGACGTTCACGATCACCGGTGGAGGCCCCGCCGGCTACATCGCCCGCTGGGACGGCGCCAACTGGTGGCCGCTCTGGACGGGGCTCGACGGACCGGTCCACGCCCTGACGATCTACAACGGCGAGCTGATCGCCGCCGGGGATTTCCAGACCGCCGGCGGCAACTCGGCGTCCTTCATCGCCCGCTGGAACGGGACCGTCTGGGCGCCCGTCGGCATCGGGCTCGACGGGCCGGTCGACTCGTTGATGGTGTACAACGGCTCCCTGATCGCCGGTGGGCAGTTCGCCAATTCAAGCAACGGCGCGCTCAACGCCGTGGCGCGGTGGGACGGCGCGGCGTGGGAGCCGCTGGGGATCGGGTTCAACGACGACGTCGATGCTATGTGCGTCTACCACGGCGACCTGGTCGCCGGAGGCGATTTCACGGTCGCCGGCGGGGTGGTCGCGGCGAACCTGGCGCGGTGGACGGACACGGGCCAGCCGTGGATCGCCGCCCAGCCCGTACCCCAGAATGTCGACTCGGGCGCCGTGCTGACCCTGACCTGCGTGCCCGCGACCTCGCGGACCGACCTGGCCTACCAGTGGAAACGCAACGGCGTGAGCCTGGCAGAGGGTCCCGGCGGCGCCTCCTCGGGCGGCGGAACCGTGCAGGGAGCTTCGGGGATCGTGCCCGCGATGGAAGTCGGCGCGGCGGCGCGACTCACCATCTCCGGTGTCCAGCCGGCCGATGCCGGGGTGTACACGGTCGAATTCTCCGGGGATTGCGGGAGCGTCGCAAGCGGCCCGGCGAGCGTCTCGGTAACCGACCCCTGCCGCGCGGATTTCGACAGTTCCGGCTTTGTCGACACGGACGACTTTGATGCGTTCGTGCACGCCTTCGAGGACGGCACCATGGATGCGGACGTGGACGGCTCGGGGTTCGTCGACACCGAGGACTTCGACACCTACGTGCACCTGTTCGAGGCGGGTTGCTGAGAACTGAAACCTCTGTGCATCGGACACAGGGCACGCGTGCCCCTTGCGCCCTGGGTGATCCGTGAGAGCGCCCGCGGGCGCTGCTGGCCGTACGCTTGGGCCGGCATGACCAGCCCGGTCTCGACACTCCCCATCCTTGCCCGCCGCGCGGAGATCGAGGATGCGGTGCGCCGGCACCAGGTGGTGGTGGTGTGCGGGGAGACCGGCTCGGGCAAGACGACGCAGCTGCCCCAGATCTGCCTGGAGATGTCGGACGCGTCCGCCGGACTCATCGGGCACACCCAGCCGCGCCGGCTCGCCGCCCGGGCGGTGGCCGCGCGGATCGCCGAAGAGCGCGGCGAGCCGCTGGGCGACACGGTCGGGTACAAGATCCGCTTCCACGAGAAGACCGGGCGCCGCACGCGGATCAAGGTGATGACCGACGGCATCCTGCTCGCCGAGCTGGCCTCCGACACCGGGCTGGAGGCCTACGGCACGATCATCATCGACGAAGCGCACGAGCGGTCCCTGAACATCGACTTCCTGCTGGGGTACCTGCGGACGCTCCTGCCCCGGCGGCCCGGGCTGAGGCTGATCGTGACGTCGGCGACCATCGACCCGGGGAGGTTCAGCGACTACTTCGGCGGTCCCCGGGCGGCACCGGTCATCGAAGTCTCCGGGCGGATGTTCCCGATCGAGATGCGCTACCAGCCCATCGCCGGCGCCGACGAGCAGCCCGACCGGCTCGATTTCGAGGCGATCGCCGATGCGGTGGAGGGGCTGTGCGATCCGGCAACCCGTCGCGGGGACGTGCTGGTCTTCCTGCCCGGGGAGCGTGAGATCCGGCTCGCGGGCGATGCGATCGCCCGCCGCCGCGTGGACGCCGAGGTCCTCCCGCTCTTTTCCCGCCTCACCGAGCAGGCCCAGGACCGGATCTTCCATCCCTCGGCGCACGGGCGGGCCCGGGTCATCCTCGCGACCAACGTCGCCGAGACCTCGCTGACGGTCCCGGGGATCGGATCGGTCGTCGACACGGGCCTGGCGCGGGTGAGCCGCTACGACCCGGCGCGGAAGATCGGGCTGCTGCCGATCGAGCCGGTCTCGCGGGCCTCGGCGAACCAGCGCGCCGGGCGGTGCGGCCGCGTGTCGTCGGGCGTGTGCATCCGCCTGTACAGCGAGGCCTCGTTCAGCCAGCGTCCGGCGTTCACCGAGCCGGAGATCCGGCGGACGAACTTGGCCGGCGTGATCCTGCGCATGAAATCGCTGGGCCCGTGGCTGGGACCGGTGGAGCAGTTCCCGTTCCTGGACCGGCCCGGCGAGCAGGGGATCAAGGACGGCTACGAGACGCTCTTTGAGCTCGGCGCGCTCACGACGCACGGGCCGGAGGGCACGCTGACGCCCATCGGCGAACAGATGGCGCAGGTCCCGCTGGACCCGCGCATCTCGCGGATGCTGCTGGGCGCCCAGCCCGAGGGCTCGCTGGACGAGGTGATCGTGCTCGCGGCGGCGCTTTCGATCCAGGACCCCCGCGAACGCCCGGCGGGACGCCAGGCGGAAGCCGACCGCGCCCAGGCCGTCTTCCGGCACGAGTCCAGCGATTTTCTCACCCTGCTGAACCTCTGGGACCAGTACTCGCACGAGGCCGATTCGCTCTCCCACGGCGCCCTGGCGGGCTGGTGCCGGGAGCACTTCCTCTCGGCGGCGCGGATGCGCGAGTGGGGCGAGCTCGCCCGCCAGATCGCCGACGTCGCCGCGGAGCTGAATCTCCGACGCGCCCCCGCCAAGGCGGGGCCCGATGCGATCCACCGGGCTCTGCTCACCGGGCTCATCACCAACATCGCCTGCCGGGAGGGGGACGGTTCGTTCGACTACCGCGGTGTTCGCGGCAACGTCGTGCAGCTGTTCCCCGGCTCGACGCTCTTCCGCAAGGGTCCCAAGTGGATCATGGCCGCCGAGATCGTGCAGACGACGCGCCTGTACGCCCGCACCGTCGCCCGCATCGATCCCGAATGGGTCGAGGAACTCGCCGGGCATGTCTTCCAGCACCACCGCAGCGATTTCCACCTCGACACCGCCACGGGCTGGCCCAGCGCCTGGGAACGCGTCACGATGAGCGGGATCGTCGTCGTGCCCCGACGCAGGGTGCCGCTGGCGCCGGTCGACCCCGCCGCGGCGCGCAAGGTCTTCATCCGCGAGGCGCTGGCGCAGTGCCGGTGGGACACCGACGAGCCGTTCATGGCGCACAACCGGCTCGCCATGGCCAGCGCCCGCAGCGCCGAGGCCCGGATCCGCCGGCGCGACGTGCTCGCGGGCGACGAGCAGATCGTCCAGTGGTTCGAGTCGCGCGTCCCGCCCTCCGTGGTCGAGCCCGAGGGCTTCTGCGCGTGGCTTGCCCTGGCCCGGCGCACGGACCCCTCCGCGATGATGCTCCCGCCCGGGCAGCTGGTCCGGCCCGCGTACATGCACGCATTCGATCCCGGGTTGTTCCCGGAGCACATCGACCTGGGCTCAGGAGAGCATCGCACCCGGTGCACGCTGGAGTACAACCTCGCGCCCGGGAAGGACGAGGACGGCCTCACGCTCACCGCGCCGCTGCTGTGCTTGGCGGACCTGCGCGGACCGCGCCCGCAGTGGCTCGTTCCCGGGTTCCTCCCCGACCTCGTGCAGGGGCTGCTCAAGACGCTGCCCAAGGCCCAGCGCGCTGCCATCGAAGCAAGGGCGCCCCTGCCGCAGATCGCCGCGGGCTGCGCGGAAGTCCTGCGGTCCGGCGAGGGCTCCATCGCCGATGCACTCGCTGAAGCACTCGCGGTGCTCCACGGCGTGACGATCGACCCCGTGCTGTTCGCGCCCAAGGCCCTGCCTCCCCACCTGCGGCCGCGCTTCTGCGTGACGGGCGACCAGGGCGAACCGCTGGGCGTCGACCGCGACCTGGCCGCGCTGTCGCAGAAGCTCGAATCCAAGTACCGCAAGGCCCGCGCAGCGCGGGACAGCGAGGGCCTCGAGCGCCGCGGACTGACGGCGTGGGATTTCCCGGAGCTCCACGAGGTCGTCTCCATCGAACGCGACGGCGCGATGGTGAGCGTGTACCCGGCCCTCGTGGACCACGGTGACTCGGTGTGGATCGTCCCGATGGACTCATCCCGCCAGGCCGCGGTCCACACGCCACGCGGCGTGCGCCGCCTCCTGGCGATCGGGTGCGCCGAGGAAATCGCCTACTACCTCGAGGCCCTGCCCCCGTGGGCGGAGATGAAGCGACGGTTCGGGAGCCTGGGGACCGAGCCGGAGCTTCGGGACCACCTGACGTGCATCATCGCCGAGCGTGCGTTCATCGATGGCCAGCCCCAGATCCGCACGCGCGAACAGTTCGAGGAGCGCAAGGCCGCGTGCTGGGGCCGGCTCGCCGTGGTCGCCCGGGAGGCCGGCGACGTGGTCGCCCGCATCCTCGACCACCGCGCGTTCGTGGCGCACCGCTTCTCCGGCGGCACCCCGCGGCTGTGGGCCGCGAGCGTCGCGGACCTTCGTGAACAGGCCGGCTACCTGATGCCGCGCGGCTTCCTCTCGCTGCTCCCCTGGGAGCGGCTCAAGCGCTACCCGATCTACACCGAGGCGATGCGCCTGCGCCTGCTGAACCTCCGCGAGGACGGCTCCAGGCCGGAGCTCGAGCTGATCGACCGCTTCGCGCCGCACTGGAAGCGGTTCACGGCCTGGGTCGCCGCGGCGATGTCCGCGCAGCGCGCCGCCGCCGCCCACGGCGAGGGCCCCGAGGCTCCCGCGCCAGCGGGGGGATCTCGCAAGGGCGCGGCGCCCCTGCCGCAGGCGCGGCGAGCAGCGCCCAGCGTCAACCTCGACGCCGGCGAATGGGCGATGCAGCCGGGCCGCCTCCCCCCCGCGATCGAGCAGTACCGATGGGCGCTCGAGGAACTCCGCCTGGCGATCTTCGTGCCCGAGCTGGGCGGCGACATCGCGATCGCGGACATCGAGAAGCTCTGGTCCCTGGCGCAGCGCTGACCCGGCTACTTCGCGCTTCGCGCGGGCGCCGCGGGCAGCACGCCGTCGCACAGGCTCTCCGACTTGTCGAAGCACCCCGTGAGCACCACGGTCGCGTTCGGATCCAGCAGCGTCACGGGGCTGGAAGACTCGTAGTTGCGCATCCGGCAGCCGCTCAACGAGACGGTCAGCCGCTGGTTCCCGCGGACGGTCAGGAAGTCCTGCGAACGGGAGAGCGCGGTCACGGCGCCGTTGGGGCCGGAGAACGCCTCGACGTTGCTCACCGACACGTGGCCCTGGCCCTCGACCAGCAACGGGTGGATGTCCCGCACGTTGGCGCCGACGTTGGCGATGATGGCGCCCTGGGCGATCATCCACTCCCGGTTGAACGCCGAGTCCCCGCCCTTGTAGATGCCGACCGAGACGCAGTCGAAGTTGAAGTTGGTGAGCTGCCCGTAGCTCGCCGGGCCGAGCCAGGCGCCCCCGAACGTGCCGAACGTGAAGACGTCCATCAGCTGGGCGTTGTCGGTGTGGTCGATCCGGAAGGCGTAGGTCCCCCGCGCGATCACCGAATCGATCAGCGCCCGGCTGCAGTCCCCCGCGAACGCGCGGCGGTTGGCCGGGTTCACGTGGCAGTGCACGATGCGCGGCACGTCGTAGCAACGGTCGATGCGGATGAACTCGCCGCCCAGCGGGTAGCCGTAGCAGTGCTCGAACAGGATCTGCTCGCAGGCCCGCCCCGGATCGGCGTTGAAGTCCATCGCCGTGTACTCGCCGTAGAACGTCAGGCAGCTGAGCGTCACGCCCCACACGGCGCTGCTCTTGGACACCTGGATCGTCGGCGGGTACGCGATCACCGCCGCCGGATCCGCGAGCGTCTGCGCCGAGTACCAGAACTGGATCCCGCGCACCTGTGTTCCGGTCTCCACCGTCAGGAACGGCTTGTCGGCGTCCCGGATCTCGAGCACGCTCCCCACCGGACGCGGCTGCGCAGGGTGCCTCGTGCCGCGCCCCACCGGCCCGTGAACCCCGACCAGCGAGGCGTTGCGCCGCAGGATCAGCCCCGACGCGACCGGGTACGGCTCGGCGCTGGGCTCCACCAGCAGCGCCCCGCCGCACCCCGACGCCCAGTCGATCGCCTTCTGCAGCGCATCGCGATTGGCCGCCGGCGAGTTGCCCGGGAGCACGCCGAACTCGCGGATGCTCCGGACGCCCTTGGAATCCGCCGGGCCGGCAACGAGCGCAGCGGCCTGCTCGGTTCCGGAGTCGACCCAGGCGAGCGCATCGGCCACGCCCCCCCCGCGGCCGGCGCACCCGGCCGGAGTGATGAGGAAGAACGCCAGCCACATCGTGGACGAAACGAGTCGGCAGAGCGATGGTGTATGGTTCATGGGATTCCGTTGGTGTTCAGACTGTACGGAGCCAAGCCGGATGCCTGCGTCCGATTGCGCTCGCGACCGCATCAGCCTCGCTCGGCCGCCCACCGGCCCATAACCGCCCGATGGCGAGAATGTCCATCAACTTGCCCGGGGCGCCGGGCGGCCGAGGCCAGCGGCGTCGCGGGCGGACCGATAGGAATGGGAATCACGTACTATTGATCCACCAGCCTTCGACCTCGACGATCCATGCCCGCCACAAAGTCAACCATCGACCCCTCACCCCCCCATCACAAGGCGGTTCCTCGGGCCGCACCGCGCGGCCGGACGCCGACGGCGACGCAGGCCCCGGACCCCGCGGGCTCTCCGGGCCCGCTGAGCGGCGAGCATCTCCAGGCGCTGGCCGACGCCCGCGTGCGCGCGAAGAAAGTGCGGCGAGCCGCGGGCGTCGCGACCGTCAGCGGATGGACGGTGGCGTTCTTCGCATTGTGCACGATGCTCGGGGCGGTGTTCGGAGACCTGGCCTCCCTGGCGATGGGGGTGGGCCTAGGCGTGGTCGCGTTCAACGAGCTGCGCGGGGCCAGGATGCTGCGGCGATTCGATGCGTCGGGCGCCCGCCTGCTGGGGTACAACCAGCTGCTGCTCGCCGTTCTGGTCGTCTCGTACGCGGGCTGGTCGATGTGGCGCGAACTGCGGGCCGGCCTGCTGTCCTCGCACGCTGAGTCCACCGGTGACCCCAACACCGACGCCCTGATCAACAGCCTCAGGACTTCGCTCACGTACGGGATCTATGGCCTGATCGCCGTCGCGGGCCTCTTCGGACCCGGGCTGACCGCCTGGTACTACTTCACCCGCGCCAAGCTCGTGCGCCGGGTGCTGGCGGAGACCCCCGCGTGGGTCATCGAGGCGCTCCGCGCGGCCGGCTGATCGCCCGCCCCCAGCTCGAACGCCCGGGGCAACATCGGATCAGGAGCAGGCGCTCCGCGCAGAATCCCCGCGCATCGGTACACTGGCCCGCAGCGCCGGTACGGGAAGCCCCGCACCGGCTTGCGAACCGCCCGGGGCCAGAAGAGGGGAGCACGCGTGCACAAGTTTCTCGCGATCGTGATCCTCGCGGTGTGCCTGCCGCTGGCCGGTGGAGGCTGGTCGGCGCGGGAGCCCGGCGACGCACCCGACACCGCTCCCCCGGCAACGGCCCCGGCGTGGACCGTCTGGTTCACCGAGCCCGCGACCGACTTCACCAGGTCGTGCCCCGTGGGCAACGGGCGCCTGGGCGCGATGCTCTTCGGTGGGATCGCCCACGACCGGCTGGTCCTCAACGAGATCTCCCTCTGGTCCGGCTCGGTGCACGCGCAGGACAAGGCCGGCGCTGCCGCGCACCTGCCGGAGATCCTCCAACTGCTCAGGCAGGGCAAGAACCCGGAGGCCGAAGCGCTGGTGGACCGGGTGTTCACATGCGATGGCCCGGGCTCCTCGGGCGGGGCCGGCAAGGACGGTCCCTACGGGTGCTACCAGACGCTCGGTGAACTCCGCATCGACCTGCTCGGCCCCGATGGGAGCGCAGCCCCCGAGCAGGTGCAGGGGTACAGGAGAGAACTCAACCTCCAGAGCGCCCTGGCCCGCGTGAGCTACACCTCGGGCGGGACGACGTACACGCGAGAACTGCTCGCCAGCGCGCCGGACACAGCGCTCGCGTACCGCTTGAGCGCGAACCGGCCGGGCAGCATCTCGCTCGACGCCCGCGTCACCCGCGCTGAGCGTGCAGTCACCGCGCCCCACGGCGCGGATGGGCTCGTCATGAGCGGGCGCCTGAGCAACGGCCTGGGCGCCGAGGGATTGGCCTACGCGGCCCGGCTCAAGGCCTCGGCGATCGGGGGAACGGTGTCGACCGACGACTCCGGCGTGCACGTGCGCGGCGCCGACGAGGTTGTGCTCATCATCGGCGCGGGCACGGACTACGCCGGCCCGATCCGCGGAGAGTTCATGGGCGCGGACTACCTCCGGACCACGGAGCGCCAGGTTACCGCCGCGGCGGCCAAGGGCTGGACGGCGCTGCGGGCAGCGCAGGAGGCCGACCATCGCGCCCTGTTCGACCGCGTCGAGCTGGCGCTGGGCGAGCCGGTGAACAAGCCCACACCCCAGCGTCTGGCCGAATTCGCCCGCGGGGCCCCTGATCCGCAGCTGGCGGCGCTGTACTTCCAGTTCGGCCGGTACCTGATGATCTGCTCCTCCCGCCCGGGCGGCCTGCCGGCCAATCTCCAGGGACTGTGGGCCGAGGAATACCAGACACCCTGGAACGCCGACTACCACATAGACGCCAACGTGCAGATGAACTACTGGCTTGTCGACCAGGCGAACCTGTCGGAATGCCAGCTCCCTCTCACCGCGCTGGTCGAGTCGCTGGTCGACCCCGGCCGCAAGACGGCCCGGGCCTACTACGGCGCTGAGGGCTGGACGGCGCACGTGATCACCAACGTGTGGGGCTACACCGCGCCGGGCGAGAGCGCCTCGTGGGGGGCCTCCAACAACGGCTCGGGATGGCTGTGCGAGCACCTGTTCGAGCACTGGGCGTTCACCAGAGATCGCCAATACCTCGCCCGCATCTACCCGGTGCTGCGCGGGTCGGCGACCTTCTACCTCAACACGCTCGTGGAGGAGCCCTTGCACGGCTGGCTGGTGACGGGCGTCTCCAATTCCCCCGAGAACGCGTTCCGGAGCGCCTACGGGCGACCGGCCCACGTGTGCATGGGGCCCACGATGGACATCCAGGTGGTCCGCGAGCTGTTCGCCAACACCGCCGAGGCCGCCCGCGTGCTGGGGATCGACGCCGGCCTGATCGCCAGGCTCGACGCGGCCCGGGCACGCCTGGCGCCCCACCAGGTCGGCAAGCACGGCCAGCTCCAGGAGTGGCTCGAGGACTACGAGGAGTGCGAGCCCCACCACCGCCACGTGTCGCACCTCTACGGGCTGTTCCCTTCCGACCAGATCACCCCGACCGGGACACCGGAGCTTGCCAACGCCGCACGCGTGACCCTGGAGCGGCGCGGGGATGCCAGCACCGGCTGGAGCATGGCGTGGAAGGTCAACTGGTGGGCCCGCCTGGGAGATGGGGACCGCGCCCACCGGCTGCTGGGCTCGCTCCTCAAGCCCACGGGGACGATGGACACGGTGTACGGCGCCGGCGGCGGCGGCTCGTACGCGAACATGTTCGACGCCCACCCGCCGTTCCAGATTGATGGCAACTTCGGGGCCGCGGCGGGGATCGCCGAGATGCTCCTCCAGAGCCACCGCGAGGCGGCCGGGGAGCCCTACACCGTGCACCTCCTGCCGGCGCTCCCCGGCGCGTGGCCGGACGGGGCGTTCCGCGGGCTGCGGGCCCGCGGCGGGCTCGAGGTGGATGCGACCTGGCGCGACGGCCGGTTGATCGCCGGGAGCCTCCGCAGGACCGCCGGCGGCACGGCGGGCGGGGAAGCCTCGGACTCGGTCCGGCTGCGGACGCACACACCGGTGCGGATCAGCGTGGCCGGTCGCGCGGTTGTGCCGGCGCAGGCAGGCGAACATGTGCTGGAATTCGAACTGCCGCTGGGCCAGGCCGCGTTGATCGCGGCCCCGTGAACCGGGAACCTGGCAGCCACCGGTCCATCACCGGCGATGCACGGATTCCAGGCGGTACGCCGGTCGCCCCATAACGAGGGCTCCGAACGCGTGCGCTGAAGTGCGGACGGGTGTTCTCCGATCCGGGTCACATGCATCCCCGCTCCGCGGTTTGGCCCGGGGAAGGCACCCTGCGAGGCAATCACATGCCGATCACGACCGAGAAGTCGTTCTGTCTCATCCGCTACGACTCCAAGAGCGGCTGGGGAGCCCCCCTGCCGACCGGATGGAACAGCGCCTCCACGCTCGTGCTGGCCTTCGGCGCGTCGGGCCTGCCCGCGGTCGGGGGACCGCTCGCGGACCTGAAATCCGCTTTCCCGGACAGCCACATCGTGGGCTGCTCGACCAGCGGGGAGATCCACGGCTCGCAATTGGTCGACGACGGGATGAGCGTCGCGCTGTTCCGCTTCCGCTCCTCCCGTCTGCGGTCCGCATCGGCCCCGGTCCGGTCTCCCGAGGACTCGCGCCGGTGCGGCGAACTGCTCGCCCAGCAGCTGGCCGGCCCGGATCTTGCCGGAGTGCTGGTGTACTCCGACGGTCTGCACGTCAACGGCACGGAGCTGGTCGCGGGGCTCTCGGGCGTGCTCGGGCACAAGGTGGTGATCACGGGCGGGTTGGCCGGCGACGGCGCCGCGTTCAAGCGCACGTGGGTGGTGCGCAACGCCCAGGCGGCCGAGGGGTTCGTGGTCGCGGTGGGCGTGTACGGCTCGTCGGCACGCTTCGGCCACGGCTCCAAGGGGGGCTGGGATCCCTTCGGGCCCGAGCGGATCATCACGCGATCCAACGGCAACGTCCTGCTCGAGCTCGACGGTCAGCCGGCCCTGGAGCTGTACAAGAAATACCTGGGAGACCGGGCCGACGGGCTTCCGGCGACCGCGCTGCTGTTCCCGCTGTCGGTGCGGAGCGGGGCGAGCACGCCGCTGGTCCGGACGATTCTCTCCGTCGACGAGGCCGCGCAGTCGCTCACGTTCGCGGGCGATGTCCCCCAGGGCGCCACGGCGCAGCTGATGCGGGCCAACTTTGACCGGCTGATCAACGGGGCCGGCGCGGCGGCGATCGACTGCCAGGCCGCCGGTGATCGGGCGCCCAGGCTGGCGATCGCGGTCAGCTGCATCGGCCGCCGGCTGGTGCTGGGGGAGCGTGCCGAGGAGGAGCTCGAAGCGGTCTGGGATCACCTGCCGCCCGGATCGACGGTGGTCGGGTTCTACTCCTACGGCGAGATCGCGCCGACGGGCGCGGGGCCGTGCGACCTGCACAATCAGACGATGACGCTCACGACGATCTGGGAAGCCCCCGACGCGTGAGTGCGCACCCGGTCCATCCCCTGCTGGCGCGCCAGCTCTCAAGGCTGGGGCTCCGGCCCGACGGGCCGCCCGACGCGGCGGCGTGGTCGGCGCTGCTGGACCGCGTCGCGGCGACCTACGAGCAGTCGGACCAGGACCGGTACATCATGGAGCGGGCGATGGCGATCTCCTCCGACGAGCTGCGGGAGGCCACGGCGCGGGCGGAGGCGGCGTCGCGGGCCAAGTCGGAGTTCCTGGCGAACATGTCGCACGAGATCCGCACGCCGATGACGGCGATCCTGGGGTATACCGAGCTCCTGCAGGGGGATGTGCAGTCCGAGAGCGAGCGGGCCGACCACGTGCGGACGATCCGCCGCAACGGTGAGCACCTTCTGCGGATCATCAACGACATCCTCGACCTGTCCAAGATCGAGGCGGGCAAGATGACGGTGGAATCGACGGGCTGCTCGCCGGCGCGGATCGTGGCCGAAGTGGCGGCGGCCATGCGGGTGCGCGCGGGCGGCAAGGGGATCGGCCTGGACGTCGACTACTGCTTCCCGCTCCCCGAGGTGATCCAGTCCGACCCGCTGCGCGTGCGCCAGATCCTGATGAACCTCATCGGCAACGCGGTCAAGTTCACCGAGCAGGGCCGTGTCGTGGTGGCGCTGCGGGCCGAGGGCGTGGACGGACGGTCGCCGAGCATCCGCATCGAGATCGCCGACACGGGGATCGGGATGACGCCCGGGCAGGTGTCGGCGCTCTTCCGCCCGTTCAACCAGGCCGACACCTCGACCACGCGGAAGTTCGGCGGCACGGGCCTGGGCCTCACGATCTCCAAACGTCTGGCGGGCATGCTCGGGGGGGACCTCTCGGTCACCAGCCGGCCCGGCCACGGGAGCGTGTTCAGCGTGACGCTCCCGACCGGCGCGCTGACGGGCGTGCGGATGATCCGGGATGTTCGGGAACTGCAGAAGGGCGCGCCCGAAGCTCCCGGGATAGCGGCCGGGGCACGGCTCGCGGGCAGGATCCTGCTGGTCGAGGACGGGCCGGACAATCAACGGTTGATCTCCCACATGCTCCGCAAGGCCGGCGCTGAAGTGGAGGTCGCCGAGCACGGTGGGCTCGCCCTGGCGCGCTGGACCCACGCCCTGGAACAGGGCCGGCCGTTCGAACTGATCCTCATGGACATGCAGATGCCTGTCCTGGACGGATACGAGACGACGCGCGAGCTGCGCTCCCGGGGCGTGACGGTCCCGGTGGTGGCGCTCACGGCGCACGCGATGAGCAGCGACCGGGACCGGTGCATGTCGGTCGGCTGCAGCGACTTTGCGACCAAGCCGATCGACCGGGCGGCGCTGCTGGGGATCTGCGCACGATGGCTCACCCCCCGCGCATCGGCGGCGTAGAAACGGTCTACACGCTCGTTCGCCCCCCCCCGCCTAGCGCGGTGACGTCGAACCCTGGTTTGGGGGTGTGCCCGGCTGGCCCGTGGCCGCATCCCTGTTGCGACGCGCCCCCCCACCGCCACCCCCACCACCGCCCCCGCCACCACCGCCCCCTCTTCCGCCCGTGGACCACTGGTCGTCGGTCGGGCGCGGGAGCATGGCCGGCGCGCAGGCGAGGTTGTACGCGGTGACGGCCGCGCAGGTCGCCGACTGCTGGAGGTACTCGGGGATCGCCTGGTCGAGCCTGTCGTGCTGGGTGTGGTGGGTGTGGTTGTAGTCGGCCCGGCCGGTTTCATCCCAGAAGAAGCCCGGGATGTGCTCGCGCATGAACGAGTTGTGGTCGCTGCCCATGACCTGCCGGAACTGGTCCTGGCGGTGGATGTTGACGTTGAGGAGCTTCTTGTCGGTCTCGCTGTAGAAGTGACCGTTGACGGGCGCGGTGGCGGCGGCGAGGTAGGTGACCTCGGAGTCCACGCACGGCAGGCCTCCCTCGAAGTTGGTCCCGCCGTCATCAACCAGGACCGCGGAGACCTTTTCGAGCTGGCCGTGGTCCTTGAGGTACTTGACGTAGGCTACCGACCCGAGCAGGCCCTGCTCCTCGCCGGTCCAGAGGATGAAGCGGATGGTCCGCCTGGGCTTGGCCTTTGCGGCGGCGAGGATGCGGGCTGCTTCGAGGGTGACGGCGCTGCCGGTGCCGTTGTCGGTCGTGCCCTGGCTGCCGGGTCCGTTCCAGGAGTCGAGGTGGCCCGAGACGATGATGACCTCGTCGGGCAGTTCGGTGCCCTTGATCTCGGCGATCGTGTCGTAGACGGGGATCGGGCCCTTGGTGAACTTGTTCTGGAGGTCGAACTCGGCCTCGACGGGGGTGCCGTCGGCGAGCTTGGAGTTCATGCAGTCGTAGTCGGACTGTCGGACGGTGACGATGACGTCCGGGTTGAGGGCGTCGGGGTCGATCTTGTCCCAGCCGGGTGCACCGCTGGTGAGGACGAGTTCGCCGCTGGCGGGGAGGACCCACCCGGCGGGCTGGAGGGCGAGCACGCGCTCCTCCATGGTCGGGCCCTTCTTGGGTTCTTCGGGCGCCCCCTTCTTGCCGAAGTAGGAGATGGTGCCGCCGTTGTCGGGGAGGGTTGTCTGCCCCTTGAGCGTTTCACCTTCGAGCACGAGCGTGTACTCGCGGGTGCCGCGCGGGGACTCGGTCTTGAACTTGAGTTCGTGGGTCTGGGTGTCGAAAGTGCCACCCTGGAATTCGCTGGTCCGGAAGCCGCCGAGCGAGATGGTCCCGGTGACGGCCTTGGGATCGACGAGCTTGACATCGAGCGAGAAGGCCATGCTGTCGGGGACGGGCCCGCCGGAGAGGGTGCCTTCGTAGTGGGTGATGTCCTTGTCGACGGGGGGGGCCGCGGCTTCCTCGGCCTGACCGGATTTCCACTTCTTGCGGATGTCGGCGAACAGCTGGAGGCGGGCCGAAGCGCCACCGACCACGCCTCGGCGTCCGCCGGGGTTGGGCTTGACGAGGATCCACGAGCCCTTGATCTTGTCCTTGTTCGCCTCGAACTGCGCATCGTTCTCGGGCATCTTGACGACGGGGGCGCGGACCGGTACGTTGGTGCCCTGTGCCCATGCGAGCGTGGTGAATTCCATGTCCCTGACGGTGAAGTACTCGGGGGACTCGCTGCCGGGGTTGCGGACGCCCAGGACCTTGGCGGTCGAGGGGCCACGATCAAAGCGGGTGGCGATCTGCCCCCACTGCCAGAGCCCGCGGAGGTTGGGATCGGTGGAGTTCTGTCCCTCGGCGCCGCCGAAGGCGGGGATGGAGAGTCCCCACTTCTCGAACTGGTCCCGGGTCCACTTGTTGGCGTTCTCGGCGTTGGTGGAGCCGGTCAGTCGCGGGCCGATGCTGTTGGAGATGTAGGTGATGTGGTCCATCACCTGGTTTCGGTGTTTGCCTTCGTCGATGATGCGGGCGACCGTCTTGGGGTCGCCCATGGCGAGCACCGGCACCGGGGCGTTCTTGCCTTCAATGACGGCATAGGAACCGGGCTTCTCCGAGGGGGCGGTGGCGGCGGCCTCGGCGGGCGCCGACTTTTCCGATGGGGCGGAGCCGCCGGTTGGCTCTGAAGCGCAGCCGGCCAGTGCGGCCAGGGCCAGCGCGGTCGGGAGGAAGCGATTGGCGGCCATCGGACCCTGAATCTTGAAAGCCATTCCGTTCTCCTGGAGGGGTGAGCGGTCTGCGAGGCGCCGATGATACGAAAAAACGGCGGGTAATACGACCGAATGCGGCCGGCTCGGCCCCGGAATAGGGGCGATGGTACTCAAATGTGCGCACAGACGTGGTCGATCGGAGCGCCGGCGCTGAATCTGGAGGCTCGCGGCCTGAAAGAGGCCTCGTATTTCGGCGGATCCGGATGGACACCTACCGGGGTCAGATGGCCACGGCGGCGAGGATTACGATTCGAGGATCAGCCGGCGGTGGCGGACGCATCGACGGTGGCTTGGTCTTCGATCCGGCCCAGGAACCTCAGCAGACCGTCGAGGATCGTGAGCGGGTGGGGAGGACAGCCCGGGATGAAGAGATCCACGGGGAGGAATGTGCAGACACCGTTGTGGACTTCGGGGTGGTCGATGAACGGACCGCCGGAGATGGCGCACGCGCCGACCGCGATCACGATTTTGGGAGGGGTGAGGGCGTCGTAGGTCTTCTGCAGCGCGAGGCGCATGTTCTCGGGGACGCATCCGGTGACGAGCAGGCCGTCGGCGTGCCGGGGCGAGGCGACGAACTGGATGCCGAACCGGCCCAGGTCCCAGCCGACGGTGTTGAGCACGTTGACATCCATCTCGCAGCCGTTGCAGCCGCCGGCGGAGACCTGCCTGAGCTTGAGGGAGCGGCCGAAGAGGCGAAGGGCCTTGCCTTTGAGCCCGCGGGCGAGCCTGAAGGTGTCGTCTTCGAGGAGCAGGTCGTCGCGGGTGTCGGTGGCGAGCCGGTAGTCCTGGGTGTGCTCGATCGCTCCGGTGGGGCAGGCGCGGGTGCAGTCGGTGCAGAAGAGGCACTTTCCCAGGTCGATGCGCGGGGACCCGTTGATGGTGATCGCCTGGGTGGGGCAGGCCTGGGCGCAGGCGGAGCATCCGGACTGGCACTTGGCGCGGTCGATGGCGGGCCGGCCGCGGAAGTGGGCGGGCAGCTCGGGCGGCGGGCCGGCCGGGAACTTCATCGTGCGGTGGCCCTGTCGGAATCGCGCGAGGAGGATGTCGATCACGGCTGGGACTCCGGAGCGGAGGGAGCGGCGCGGGGGTAACGGGCTTGGGCGCTGGGCTTGGGGGGCACTTGAGGGTCCAGGAGTACGGCTGGAAACGGCTAGAGGTCGTGGCCGGAATACGAGAGGTTGAAACTCTTGTTGCAGAGCGGGAAATCGGAGATCTGCTGGTCGCGGAGGGCGATCGCGAGCCCGAACCAGTTGTGGAAGGATGGATCGACGACCTTGTAGCGGCCGAGCCGGCCGGACGGGTCGGTGAGGGCGACGTGGCAGATCTCTCCACGCCAGCCCTCGACGAGTGAGACGACCATGTGATCCGGGGCGAGCTCGCGCGTTTGAATCATCGAGGGGCCGTCGGGCAGGGACTGGAGTTGCTCGCGGATGAACCGGATCGACTGCTGCACTTCGAGCCAACGGACGTAGGCGCGGGCGAATACGTCTCCGGTGTTCCAGGTGGAGGTCGGGACGTGCGAGAACTGGAAGATCCCGGAGGGGAAGTCGTGGCGGATGTCGCGGCTGATGCCGCAGGCCCGCGCCGCCGGACCGACCAGTCCGATCTGGATCGCGGTTTCGCGAGACAGGGGGCCGGTGTCTTCGAACCTACCCATGACCGAGGAGGAGCCCCAGAGCAGGTTGACGGCCGATGCGGTGTCGCGCTGGGCCTCGTCGAGACGGCGGAGCAGTTCGCTGACCTGGGTTGCGTTGAGATCGAACAGGACTCCACCGGGCCGCAGGAAGTCCCTGCCGAAGCGGCTGCCGCAGATGGCCGCGGTCATGTTGAGGTAGTCCCCGCGGATGCGGCCGCAATACGCGGAGGTCGGGAGGAAGCCGACGTCCCCGGCCAGGGCGCCGAGATCTCCGACGTGGTTGGCGAGCCGCTCGAGTTCGAGCGCGACCCCGCGGAGCGCCTGCGCGCGGGGGGGTGGGTGGACGCCCGCGAGCGCTTCGAGGGCGTGGCAGTACGCGGTGGTGTGCCCGACGGTCGTGTCGCCCGCGAGCGTTTCCATGTAGTGGACGGTGCGCTTGTCGGGTCCGCCGGCGAGGCGGCGTTCGATGCCACGGTGCTGGTATCCGAGGGAGATTTCCAGGTGCAGGACATCCTCGCCGTGACACTGGAACCGGAAATGGCCGGGCTCGATGATGCCCGCGTGCACCGGGCCGACGGCAACCTCGTGGATCTCGTCACCCTCCACGCGGAAGTAATTGGTGACGCCGATGAGGGGAGGGGAGCCGCCCTCGGTCGCCCAGGGCTGGGGCCGCTGGTTGTAGGGCTGGTGAAAGCGGACGGGCTTGAGCCAGGGGTGGCCGGCGGGCTCGAGGCCGAACTGCTCGGCGATCTCTCGCTCGAAGAGGTGAGCCTGCGGGCAGGCGGGCGAGATCGACGGGAACGCAGCCGATTCAACGGCGGCGCTGGTGGCGTAGAGCGAACCCGTGAAATCTTCCAGAAGGACAGCGTAGATGCGGGGCAACTTATCGCGTGGATGATCCGCGAACAGGGCGCCGAGCCGGAGACCGCTGTCGACCGCCCTGGTGATCGCATCGCCGAACGCGTCGAGGGTGACCTGGGGGAGCGTGCGGAGCTCGATGGGCTCGGCGTTCCCGAACGTGATGAAGTTGCTCGGGTCGGTCACGGCAGGGCCTCCGGGTATCCGAGGTACCGTACGGACGCCTCGATCATGGCGAGCAGCGGGCCGGGAACGTACAGGCCGAGCACAACAACGCAGGTCATGAGGGCCATGGGCGGGAGTATGGTGTAGGGGCTGTCGTGGAACGGGGTGCCCTTGGCCTGGACGGAGGGCCGTCCCTGCACCACCGCGAGCACGGTGGCGCCCATGCCCATGAAGATCACCAGCAGGAGCAGGAGCATCAGTCCGCCGACGAGGTAGCGCTGCTGCGTGATCGCGGCGTTGAGGACCGCGAATTCGCTGACGAAGGGGGCGAACGGGGGAGAGCCGGTGACGGCGATGAACCCGGCGAGGAACAGCGCGCCCGACCAGGGGAGCCTTCGGAGGGCGCCGGCGACCTCGTCGGTCGACTTGCTGCGGTAGGCGCGGTGGATGTTCCCGGCGGAGAGGAACATGACGCCCTTGACCAGGGCGTTGTTGACCAGGTGGAGCATCGCGCCGAAGGCGCCGGCGCGTCCGAGCCCGAGGGCGAGGATGAGGATCCCCATGTGCTCGACGCTGGAGTAGGCGAGCATGCGCTTGAAGTCGCGCTGGCGGACCATGAACGCGCCGGCGACGGCCATGGAGAGGATTCCCATGGCGACGAGGATGCGGTCGGCGAACGGGCCCTCTCCGGCGGCGAGCAGGACGTGGTAGACGCGGAAGATCGCGAGGAAGGCGCAGCTGGTCATTCCCCCTGCGAGCAGGGCGCCGACGAGGCCGGGGGCTTCTCCGTAGGCGTCGGGCTTCCAGGTGTGCATGGGAGCGATTCCCATCTTGGTGCCGTAGCCGACGAGCAGGAGGATGAAGGCGGCGTGGAGCCAGGGCTTGGAAAAGTCCGCGGCGTGGGAGACCAGGTCCTCGAAGAGGAGAGACGATTCATGGCCGCCGGCGAGCGAGGAATACCCGAGGAAGAACGAGCCCAGCAGCGCCAGCGCGATGCCGACCGACCCCACGAGCAGGTACTTCCAGGTTGCTTCCAGCGATCGTCCGGTCCGGTTGAAGTAGAGGAGCGGGGCGCTGGAGAGGGTCGAGGTCTCGATGGCAACCCACATGAGTCCGAGGTGGTGGGACCAGGCGATGAAGCTCATCATGCCCAGGAAGGCGAGCAGGCAGCCGCAGAAGACGCGGTTGGGACGGTCGGCGCGGAGGCGCAGGTAGCCGACGGCGTAGAACGAACAAACAGCAAAGAGGATGCTGACCAGGAGCAGGACGATCTTGCCGGGCGGGTCCAGCGCGAGCCAGGCGACCGGTCCGTGGGAGCGATCGCCCGTGAGGGAGATGATGGTGATGGCCAGGTGCGCGAGGGCGAAGACGGGGAGGAGGAGGGGGCGGCGGGCATCGGACCGGACGAGAAAGGCGATCACGGCCCCGAGCAGCGGAATGATGATCGTTGCCAGGCCCATGGTCATTCCTTGAGGGTCGAGAGCCGCTCGGTGCTGATGGAGGCGAATTCCCGGCTGATGTGGTTGATGATGATTCCCATGACGAAGATCGCCACGAACAGGTCGAGGAGAACCCCGACTTCGACCAGGAAGGGCATCGCTTCCAGGAGCAGGAGCCCAAAGATGAAGACGCCGTTCTCGAGGATCAGGTAGCCCAGGACCTGCGTGATGGCCTTCATGCGTGTTGTAAGGACGATGAAGCCGGTCAGGATAGTTGCGAACGAGGCCGGGACGAGCAGGTGGGCCACGGAGTTTCCGGCGGTGGGGAGTCGGCCGGCGAGGGCGAGCGAGGCTCCGGTCGCGGCGGCACCGAGCAGGAGGGCGGTGCGGTACCCCACGAGCGGTTCTATTTCGCGTCGGATTGGCAGGTCGGTCATCGCCCGCATCAGCATCCGGGGGATGACCACGGCCTTGAGCCCGATGGCCCCGACGCTGACGAGGAGCTCGCGCACGCCCACGCCCGAGTGCACGAGCAACGGGAGCACTCCCAGCAGCACTCCCTGGGCGGCGACGGTATAGATGACCGAGCGGATCCTGCTCGAACCGAGCACGAAGAAGTTCAGGAGGAGGACCAGGACCAGGAGAGCGTCGGCGGTGGAACTCATCGCGGTGACCCCAGCAGGAGGACGAAGCCGAACCCCGTCAGCAGGCACGCGCCGACGAGCAGGTTGGGGATGTGCAGCAGGCGGAGGCGGGCCATGATCGACTCAATAACGCCGATGAGGGCCGCGACGGCGAGCATCGAGAGGATGAACACGGGCCAGCGCAGGACCGGCTGATCGGTCGACAGGGGGATTGCCATGCGGACGACCAGCGACGAGAGGACATAGAGCTTGATCGCCGCGCCATAGAGAACCGCGCCGAGGGCCGGGCCGCCGTGGTCGAGGACCATGACCTCGTGGATCATGGTCAGCTCGAGGTGGGTATTGGGATCATCGAACGGGATGCGGGAGTTCTCGACAAGGACGACGATGAACAGGCCGGCGAGCACCAGGACCATGGTGGGCGCCGCGCTGACCCAAGCGGCTGGGATGTGACCGCCGAAAAAGCTCGAGAGACTCAGCCCGCCGGAGAGCCGGGCGAGCGCGAGCATGCCGAAGAAGAGAGCGGGCTCCGCGAGGCAGGCGAAGGTCACCTCGCGAGCAGCACCCATGCCCTCGAAGGCCGAGCCAGTGTCGAGCGCGGCGATCGCGGTGAAGAACCGGCCCAGGGCGAGCAGGTAGGCAAAGAGGATCAGGTCTCCGGAGAAGTGGATGGGGGCGGGCTGACCTCCCATCGGGACCAGCAACCCGGCGATCAGGACGGCGACGGCGGTGATCGCCGGTCCGGCCAGGAAGACCCAGGTGGTGTTCCGGCTGAGCACGGAGCCCTTTTGGAAGAGCTTAATGATGTCGTGGTACGGCTGGAGGAGGGGTGCCCCGACCCGGCCCGCGAACCCGGCCTTGATCTTGATGATCACGCCCAGGAGGAGCGGGGGCATCAGCAGGAGCAGAATGACCTGAACGATGGTGTCGATCATGTCCGCCGGACCTCCTCCGCCGCGCGGGCGAGCCCCGGTGGAGCGCTCCGCGGAACCGGATTGAACACCGGGGCTCCCTGTCCGGAGTCGCCGAGGCTGGATGTCTGCCGGGTGGTCATCGGGTGCGACCTCAAAGAACGTATGTAACGACGAACATCACCAGCACGGTCAGGATGATGTACAGGACGTACACCTGGATCTGACCCTGCTGGAGGAGCCGGATCCAACGGACGAAACTCGTGACCCCGCGAACGGTCGGCAGCACGATGCGATCCAGCACCGCGTCGGGTACGTCCGACTGGAATCGCGCCGGGGCGGGGAACAGCCCTCGGGGGCCGTGCTTGTTCAGCCGCGGCAGCAAGGCCCAGGAGAACAGGGTGACAAGGAACTGCGAGTAAGACGAACCGGTGTACTGCATCCGAGGGCCGGGCGCGGCGTATCCGCAGTCCCAGGTGCCTGGGCGTGGGCAGTTCGCCGGAGAGATCGCCCGCCGCAAGAGTGTGTAGCCGAGGACAGAGCACCCCAGGAGCGCCGAACTGATCAGCGGCATCCAACTCAGCGGGGTGATGTCGAGCACCGAGGGCGGGCGTTCCGCGGCGCTGGGCCACCACGCCGCGACCGCCCGATCGATCACGGGGGCTGCGAGCGCCGGGACTGCTCCCAGCACGAAGCACAGGCACGCCAGCGCGTGCATCGGCCAGAGCATGGCGGGTGAGCATTCGTGGGCGCGGCGAGCCGCTTCCGAGCGTGGCTGGCCGAGGAACACGGCGCCGAAGAGCTTGGTGAACGCGACGGCTGTCAGGCCGCCCGCGAGCGCGAGCACCGGGATCACAGCCGCCGCGGAGGGCCAATGGACGCCGCCGGAAATTCCCAGCGTTCGGAAGAGTCCGAGGTAGATGAGCAGCTCGCTGACGAATCCGTTGAGCGGGGGAAGCGCGCAGATCGCCACCGCTCCGGCGAGGAACAGCCAGGCGGTCCGCGGCATCGGCTTGGACAGCCCGCCGAGTTGATCGATCCGGCGGCTTCCGGCGCCGTGCAGCACGGATCCGGCGCCGAAGAACAGGAGCGGCTTGAAGAGGCAGTGGTTCCAGGAGTGCAGGATGGCGCCGCCGAGCCCAAGGACCGCCCACGCGGCCTGCCCCGTGGAGCGGCCGAGCATCGCGAGCCCCAGCCCGACCGCGATGATACCGACGTTCTCGATGCTGCTGTAGGCGAGCAGTCGTTTCAGATCGTGCTGTCCGATCGCAAGGGCCAGCCCGAGCACCGCGGAGACTGCGCCGACGGCCAGGATGCTCCCCCCCCACCACGCGGGCGGGTCCGGCAGAAGGCCGGTCGTTCGGACCAGGCCGTAGATGCCGATCTTGAGCATGACACCCGAGAGGACCGCCGAGACGTGGCTGGGCGCGTTGGCGTGCGCGCCGGGCAGCCAAACGTGCAGCGGCATGAGGCCAGCCTTCAGCCCGAAGCCGATCCCCGCGAGGATGAAGATCGCGTTGCGCACCGATGGGCCGACCAGCGACGGGTCGATGGGGTGGAGGGCGAATGAGCCGGTCGCGGCTCGGAGGAACGCGAACATGGCGAACAGGCTCAGCGTGCCGACGTGCGTGGCGACGAAATACACCCAACCGGCGCTGCGGACCTCGTCCTGGTCGTCCTCGGTGCTCACGAGGAAGAAAGCCGAGAGCGCCATGATTTCCCAGGCGAGCAGGAACAGCACGCCGTCCTGAGCGATCAGAACAAGCGTCATGCCCGCCGGCATCAGTCCGTAGAACAGGCGCAGCTTGCGTCCGTTGCCGGGATGGTCCGCCTGCTTCCAGTATCCCAGTCCGTAGATCGCGCCCAGGGCCGGGACGAGGAAGACGGGAACGAGAAACGCCCTGCTCAGCGGGTCAAGAACCGCCAGCCGATCGCCGCCCGGCAGACCCAGCGGGAGTCGAAGCGATTCCGGTCCGGCGCCGAGCCAGAATACCCCCGTCAACCCCAGCACTGCCGCGGACGAGGTGAACACAACCGCAACCAGTTCGCCCCAGCGTCCCCGGCGGGGAGCAAGCAGGCCGGGGACGCCGCTGCCCGCGAGCAGGCCGGCGGCGAGCAGGATGAGAATGATGCTTGTCATCGCGCCACGGCGCTCCGGAGCAGGTCGACGACGGGCACGATCGACAGGACGAGCGCCAGCACTGCAATCAGAACGTAAAGAATGTAGATCTGGATGCGCCCGGTCTGCAACACCCTCAGCCGCATGACCTGGGTCGAGGCCCATCGGATCGCCGGCAGGAACCACTCCTCGAGCACAACATCGTGGACGTGGCTCTGAAAACCGGCCCGGCGGGGATGAAGGCGGCGCACCGGGGCCGATTGTCGCCGCGGGTGCACCATCCACGCGAAGATACCCACCAGGGTCTGGGCAAATGAGGAAGAGGTGTACTGCATCCTCGCCGAGGGCGAAGCGTAGCCGCAGTCCCAGGTGCCCACGCGAGTCACGGCCGGCGGCCGCACGAGGGTTCGCAGCAGGAAGAGGCCGGTGATCCCGGCCGCCCAGATCGCGGCCGAGAGCAGGGAGATCGATCGGCTCGGGAAGTTTGCAGACACCGCGTTCGACGGTCCGGTGGGCTCGCCCGTCCAGGCCGAGCACGCCGCGTCGAGGAACGGGATTGCGGCGGCGGGCGCCAGGCCGATGGCGATGCACAGGACGGCAAGCCCGGACATCGGGATGAGCATGGCCCGCGGAGATTCGGAGGTCTTTTCCGAGCGGGCATCACGCGGGGAGCCTAGGAACACGGCGCCGAAGACTTTGACGAAGCAGGCGACCGCGAGCGCACCGATCAGCGCGAGGGCGGGGATCGCGAACGCCGCTCCTGCGGCAGAGGGCCCGCCCATCGGATGGAGCGTGCGCAGAAGTCCGAGGTAGATCATAAGCTCGCTGGCAAAGCCGTTGAGGGGGGGGAGGCCGCAGATCGCAACGGCCCCGCACAGGAACATGATCGCGGTCATGGGCATGCGACGAGCGAGCCCGCCCATCTGATCGATCTCGCGGGTTCCGCTCCCGCGTACCACCGAGCCGGCCGAGAGGAACAGCAAGGACTTGAAGTACGAGTGATTCCACACATGGAGGATCGCGCCGCCCAAGCCCAACGCGATCAGGTCGGGTCTGTGCAAGGATCGCCCGAGCGTCGCCAATCCCAGCCCTATCACGATGATGCCGATGTTCTCGATGCTGTGGTAAGCCAGGAGCCGCTTGAGGTCGTGCTGTGCGACGGCGAACACGACGCCCGCAACGCCGCTGATGACTCCCAGCACCAGGAGCACCGCCCCCCAGAACAGCGGCGGATGGGGAAGCATGGCCGTTATCCTGAGCAGCCCGTAGATGCCTGTCTTGAGCACCACCCCGGAGAGCACCGCCGAGACGTGGCTGGGGGCGGCGGCGTGCGCACCGGGCAGCCACACGTGCAGGGGCATGAGGCCGGCCTTCAGACCGAACGCGAGCAATCCCAGCGGGAAGATCAGCAGCCCGGCGGGGGAGGTAGATGCCGTCTGCGAGAGATGGTCGAGCCGGAAGGAACCGGTCGCCGCGTGCACAGCGACGAAAAGGCCGAACAGGGCGAGCGTGCCCACGTGCGTCGAGACGAAATAGACCCATCCGGCGGCGCGGGCCTGGGGATCGCGGTCCTCGGTCGTCACGAGGAAGAAGGCCGAGAGTGCCATCCCTTCCCACGCCAGGAGGAAAAGGACTCCGTCCCTCGCGATCGTGATCAGGATGAGCGAAGCGGCGAGCACGCCGTAAAACAACCGCATTTTGCGGCCGGTTGCGGGATGCTCGCGGTGACGCCAGTACTGCAGACCGTACACCGAACCGACCGCGGGGACGATCACAAGCGGAACGAGGAACGCAGCGCTCAGACCGTCGACCTCGGTCCTGAACGACCCGATCGGCAATCCCCACGCCAGGCCGAGCATTGCTCCGGAGGGCAGGCGCAGCGCGGCGAATGCGCCGAGCAGCGCGGCGGTTGATCCCAGCACGTGCAGCGCGGCCGAGACCCGCTCACCCGCTGAAGACCTCCGAGCAAACAGATACCCGGCGATCCCGCTCGCACCGACCACCGCCGTCCCGAAAAGGGGCAGCCAGGTGGCCATGAACCAGGCCACGCTTGCGGCGGGATGGTCCTCCGTCATGGTTTAGCCAGTCCTGCCTGCGCTGGGAATTCTCGCTTCGAGTTCCGCCATGGACGACAGGATACGGTCCGCGGGGGCGCGGGCGGCGAGAAGTTCCCTGATCGAACGGTCCTGGAGCACATAACCCAACCGCGAGAGGATGTGCAGGTGTGACCTGGTGGTGGGCGTGATCACCAGGAAGATCGAGTGCACGGGTCGCCGGTCCACGGAGCCGAAGTCGATGGGCTGGTCGAGAAGGCCGAGGAGGAGCATGGGCGTCGGCACCCGCATAACTATGGGGTTGCGCACATGTGGGATGGCGATCCCTTCACCGATGCCGGTCGAGCCCAGTTGCTCACGGGCGATCAGTATTTGGAGCAGGCCCTCGCGATCCACTCCCCTGGGCAGCTTGAGGTGTCCCACCAGGGCCGCGAGCACCGATTGCTTGTCGGTACCAGGGACATGATCTACGACGCCGCCGGCCTTGAGAGCCTCGACGAGGTTGGGGAGGACTTCGCGGTCGCCGTTTTCCGGCTCCTGGAAGAGCGCCGGCGGGATCTTCATTCCGCGAGCCGTGGCCCACTCGAACAGGGCCGCCGGACTGAACCGGTATTGTCCATCGACCTTTGAGACGGGCAGGCCGTCCTCGTCGACCCAGCGCAGCACGACCTTTTCCGATACTCCAAACTGGGACGCGACGTCCCGGACTCCGAGTCTCATGTTCGCCTCGATCGCCAAACGGGTCCCGGCCTCAGGACAGGGGTCGGAACTGCTTGAACTTGCCCGCGCTCCGGCTGCCACGGGCAGCCGTCCCTGCGCTGCGACGCGTTGGAACCGCGGCAGCGTCCGGACCTTTAAGAATTCGTCCCTGACGAGGCTGACTGTACGCGGTGGGACCACAGTTCGAAGGGGAGAACCAGGCCGGGCGCGCCGGCTTCTGCGGGAATCCGGGCTCCGTTTGGCGACTGGCTATGCCTGGCACCGACTCCGGCGATGGGGAATTGACCGCAGCGGGGAATTCGGCAGACAGGGGCTCTGACAAGTTCGCCCGGCCGAGCAGACCGGAGCGTCGCCGCTTGCCGCGTTCCGGGGGCTAGCATGGCCCTCGTGCCGCCCGGGGAGCACTGCCGCGAGCCCGGAGACTCGGCGATGACTCCTGCGCCTGGGGTTGTGAGTTCACACTTGGCCGGCATGAGTTCGCGCACGGATGCTCCAGGGCATCAGGACAGCCACGGACCGGACCATGTTTGTCGCTCAAGCCCATTCGTTTACGCAGCAGGCCCGGCTCGCGATCACCTTGGCGTGGGTTGCCGGTTACACGAACATCCTGACCGTCATCACGTGCGGCACCGTCACCTCGCACGTCTCGGGCACGGCGTCGAACCTCGGACGACATGTTGTGGAAGGCACCTGGCCGCTCGCGGGCTTTGCGCTGTTCCTTCTGGCGATGTTCACGCTGGGCGCCACCGCGTCGGGCGCGTGCACCGAGATCGGACGCCGGCACAGGTGGGAATCGATCTACGTCATGCCGGTTGCCGTGCAGGCTCTGCTGTTGGCGCTCTTTGCCGTCGGACTCGAATTGCACGACCACGGCGCCCGCCAGGCCGGGTTCCCGCTGTACTGGTTGACCGGCGTCGCCTCCACGGCGATGGGACTGCAGAATGCGACCATTACGCGCATCTCTTCCGGAGTGGTGCGAACGACTCACGTGACGGGGGTGCTCACCGACCTGGGCCTCGAGACCGCGCAATTCCTGTTCTGGTGCTTCGATCGACATCGAGATTCGCCCCCTCTCGACCAGCGAGCGCTGATCCGCAGCGTGAACTGCCACCCGACGGCGCGGCGGCTGGCCCTGCTCGCATCGATCGTCGGGTCCTTCGCGTTGGGGGCCGGGCTGGGCACGCTGGCGCATGAGTTCATCGAGCGGTGGGCGATGTTCCCTCCGGTCGTCTTCCTCATCTGGATCATCTACCGTGATATCACGATTCCGATCGCCGAGATCGAGGCCTCCGAGCTCGGAGCCGAACTGCAGCTTCCCTCCGCGATCGCCGTGTTCCACGTTCGCAAAGACAAGGGTCGGCGCGGCGAGGTGCACCGGATGCCGGACCTTCTGACCTGGGCGGACCACTTGCCTGCGGGCACGCGCGTGGTCGTGCTGGACCTGGGCGAAAAGACATCGTTCGACGGGAATTCGGTGCTCGAACTTCATGCGGCGCTGGCTCGCATCGAATCACAGGGGCGACGTCTGGTGATCTCGGGGCTCGGTGGGAATCAGTTTCACCAGATCCGACGGCTCGGTCCGCGCGATTTTCTGGACCCGACGAACTGCTGCCCGGACTTTGAGCTCGCGGTCGCGCGCGCGATCTCGCTGATCGAATGCGTTCCGGAGCGCTCGCTGAGCTCGGTACCGTTCTGAGCATCCGCGCGGATCGGCGCTCCCGGCAACGTGCGCGTCCGGGCGGCCGACGAACACGTTAACGGGCACGCCCCGGGGACACCGCACGCCGGCGATCCGCGCGGAGATGCTGACCGACATGCCGCACGGCAACAAAATGGCGGCGAGCACTCGAAGCTCGCCGCCGCAAAGACCAGTTGAACATGTCGAGAGGCTGTTCGGAGCGCAGGAGTTCCCCCCCCCAGGCGCTCGATGCATCAGCCCTTCTTTTCGTCCTTCTTGAAGTAGTTGCCCTGGAACTTGCGCTGGAACTTCTCAACGCGGCCCGCGGCGTCGATGAAGGTCTGCTTGCCCGTGAAGAAGGGATGTGACCCTGACCACACTTCCACGTGGAGCTCGGGCACGGTGGCTCCGACTTCCATCACGACCTGGCCGTTGTGGAAAACCTTGCACTTGGAGTAGTAGCGGGGATGGGTGTCTTTCTTCATGGCTCTGCCCTGCGGTTACCGACCAATCGGCCGGGTATGGATAACCCCCAAAGCCCGACCCACGGGCGTGGGCGCGTGCGGACGGCGCGGACTGGGGCGGTGAGTATAGGCCCGGGCGGAACAAACGGCGACCATCGAGGTTGCCGGGTCCTTGACGGGCGTGTACGGTGGGCTAGGCTTTCCCCCGAATCCCCGATAGCTCAATGGTAGAGCGACCGGCTGTTAACCGGTAGGTTCTAGGTTCGAGTCCTAGTCGGGGAGTTCTGAGAAAGGCCTCGTAAAGAGGCCTTTTCTCGTTAACGGTCTGGGCCTTTCGCCCACCGCGCGTATCTCTCGGGAATCGTGGCACTTCCTGAAAGTCCGCGATTTGCCGGGCGCTCTCGAATCCGAGGC
>JBGAOZ010000014.1:0-120793 GCA_044221545.1 Phycisphaerales bacterium | reverse complement strand
ACCTCCGCCTCACGGAGCTTGGCCACGATCTGCTCGGCCGTGTAACGCTTGCTCGTATCGCCCATCTGCCTGCCCCTTCCTTGCCTCCGCTTCGCCGCAGACTAACACGGCGACTGGACCAGTTCTTGGGGGGCAGGTCACTCAGCGCCCTGCTGCACGCCTGGCCGCCGAGTATCGACGCCGAGCCCAGGAGCATCGCCGTCCGCCCCGAGGGGATCACCATGACCGTCGAGGTCAGGGGCGAGGCCAAGCCATTCCTGGATGCCTTCCATCCCCCACGAGGGTGGACCCTGGAGGAACCCCGCGTCAGCAACATCCGTGGCGTCACCATGCTCGGCCTCCAGCTCACCCCCCACACCCCCACCACGCCCACGATCCCCGCTCATACCTCCGGGGGTGGTTCATGAGGATCCTGCTGTGGACCATCGGGGGACTGGCGTGCGTCACGGCGCTCGGGTGGACGGGCAATGCCGCGCTACAAAGGCTAGCCGAGGCACGCTCCGCTCGCCAGGAGTACGAGAACACCGCTGGCCAGCTCGCCGAACTCAAGTCCCTGCGCAACCGCAGCCCGGTGTTCAGCGCCGCCGACGTGCCCGGGGAGGATCTGACCCGGCGCGTGACCCGAGCGATCAACTCCGCCGGCCTGCCAACAGCAACATTGAGCAGCCTTACCCCCGAGGCTGATCAGCCCGCCAGCTCGGCCCGCACCCAGGACAACAAGCCCCTGTACCTCCGCCGCTCGGCACGCCTGACCCTCGACGCCGTCACCCTCCCGCAGCTGGGCAGATTTCTCGAAGCCTGGCGTGCCGCCGAGCCGGGCTGGGTCGTCTCCTCGATCGATCTGTCCTCCACCCCCACGCCCACCTCCGGCAGCGGGGCCGGTTCACGGGTGAATGCAGTACACCCGGCCAACCGTGAGTTGCCCTTGCGGGTCCTGCTCACCATCGAGGCCGTCGTCGCCGCGGAAACTCCAACGGCTCAAGCCCCACACTCACAACCTGGCACGGGGTCACCCAAATCATGAACCGAACCATCGTCATCACCGTGTGCCTGGCGTTGGGCTCGGCCCTGCTCCTCCCCGGCTGCGCCGCCCCGCGCACCTCCAGTCCGTATGCGACGCAGACTCCTGATGATCGCGACCCGCGCCGGGCCGACGAGCTGAATGGTCAGGCCGCTCAGGTCATCGACCGCGATCCCGCACATGCCGAGGCGCTGCTCCGCGATGCTCTGACGGCGGACCTGTACAACGGGCCGGCGCACAACAACCTTGGCACGCTGTACCTCAAGCAGGGCAAGCTCTACGAGGCGGCATCCGAGTTCGAGTGGGCCCGCAAGCTGCTCCCGGGCCACCCCGACCCGCGGATGAACCTGGCCCTCACGCTGGAGACCGCCGGCCGCACCGATGAGGCCCTGGCCACCTACGAGACCGCCCTGGAGGTCTATCCCCAGCACCTGCCCAGCATGCAGGCCCTGGCGCGGCTGCGGGTGCGGGTGGGCAAGATGGACGACCGGACGAAGGACCTCCTCCAGCAGGTGGCCTTCCGCAGCGACGATGAGAAGTGGCGGGACTGGGCGCGGATGCAGCTGGCCAAGCACGATGCACCGTCCCCGTCCATCGCCCGATGACGTTCGGCACCCCGAGCTGACCGGAATGGGGACCGGCGTTCATCCTGCCGTGTAGAGACCCCGCTCCACGCGCTTGAACTTGTTGCCCTTCTTGCTCAGCGCGATGTTCACCATCGTGCGGAAGTTCGCCGAGCTGGTCCGGTACCCGGCCTTCTTCACGGCCTCGGCGGCTTCGGACGGGCCCATCGTCTTGCCCTTGAGCACCGCACGCAGCGACTCGACCAGACTCATCTCGTTCTTGGGTCGGGATCCCCGTCCTCCGGCCTGCCCGCCCGCCTCGGCAATCTGGGCCTCGAGCCTGGCCAGCTTCGCCAGCAGGCTCCTGCGCCGGCGCAGCAGGCCCTTGGTGGCCCGCTCCCGGCGGCGGATCTCGGCGTGTAGGTCGGCGACGGACATGTTGGTGATGCTCGGGCGGCGGGCCATAGGAATCTCCGTTGAGGTCGTGATTCTAAGGGCATCAAATGAGCGGCGGAAGGGGTTCGGCATCGCCGGTATCGCCTGGTGCCGGCGGCCGCGCCGACCGCCCGCAGAACGCCCAAACGTGAGACTCTGAGATATGCCTCCAAGGACGGCGATTCTCAAGCACCGCACGCGTCTGATTCGGTCGCAGCGGCTCGTTGGTCTGCGACTTGCATGCAGCGACCCCGGGTAAGCCGGCCGGGCGGCATCAGGGCAGCGAGCCGGGCGGGCGAGGCGTGGAATCGGCAGTACCCGAATGATCGCTTCGACGCCAAGCACACGAAGTAAGAGCCGTAAGCGGTAGTGCCGCACGTACGGATCCGCGCGGGGGGCCCGGCGCGATCCGGGTCCCTGCCGCGACCGCAGGAGTTCAAAGCCCGCGGCGCCGCACCCGGGCTCCGTGGCATCGTGGCGACGCCTCTGGCCGGAGTTTACGCTGGCCCAGGTGATGGCCGGGAGCCCGCAAGCCTCAGCCCTGCCGGGCGGTCGCGGCTTGCCTGGAAAGAGAGGCTACACCCGCGAATCGCTTCGGCACCGCAACAATGGGTCCGTCAGCCAGCCAGGAGTCCACGTGTGCCTGGTATGTGTGCACCCAGCTGTGGTATGCACGCGGGCTCCACCATTGCAGGGCCATGCACCCGGCCACCCGTTCGCTGGCATCGATCATCAGCGAGGCCATACCTGCATCGTTGATCCGGCTGATTGCGGGGTCCTTAAGCAAGGCTGAATACTCGCCGCGGTGCCATTGGGCGAGGAAGCCATCGATGAACGAATAACAGGCGATGGCACGGGCTTGCTGCTCCCGCAAAGTCGGCGCGGACTCGCCGCCCGCAACGGCGGGCAAGTGGGGGGCCGGCATCCGGACGCCGCTGCTTCGGATCCAGCCTCGGGCATAGGTTGCGCAGTGGGACTCGATAAGCCGGCGGAATTCCTGCGGGTCCTCATCGCGGAGGCGGAAAAGCCCGGCCATCCGTTCCGATGATTCCCGCAGGATCGTTTGCAGATCGACACGCTTAAACTTGGCCAGATTCTGGTCGCGGTCAAGCTCCGAGCTGCGCCCGGCGTGAAGGGTCTCGATATGGCCGTTGCGGAACGCAAGCACCGTCATGGCGTTCGCCCGGTCGCGGCGCGTCGGAGTTCGGGGCACGTGTATCTCCATTCCAGCGAGGCCAATGTCCTCAGCTTTATCGCGCATTGGCGTCGGGATCAAGCCCGAATGCGAGAATCGGCAGGTCAAACCCGCACCGCATAGCCGCGGGCGCCGCCGCCAGCCAGATCCGCGTAGATCCCGATGATCGGTCCAGCTGCGAGAGCGAGGGCAGGCCGATCATGTCCCGCCTCCAGCCGGCTCCAGCGCCTCGATGACTTCCAGCAGCAGTTGCCGGTCGAACCCGCGGCCGACGATGACCCGCCGCCCGCCCGTCAGCTCGATCGCGATCCCCCCGCCCCCACAACTCCCACAACCCCCACAAGCGAAGCGAGTCGGCGGAGGCCGTCTTTTCGGTTATCCGGCATTTCATCGGCGCCGACAGCACGAGCAAGCAGCAGCGTCAAGCGCTGAAGTTGGCGCACGCAGCGCTGCAAATGCCGTTTGGGGCGAACCATCCGGAGCTTGAGGATCTGTTCAGTATGCCGCTGCCGTACCGGTCGAAGCAAGATCTGTTCGTGGCCGGTGTCATTCTTCCCTCCGCCGCCCTCAGGGAGGCCATTCGCGAGTTGGCGGGTGCTGCAACGACCCAGACCTGGCTGCTCGACAGCAATCATTACGAGTGGATCACCTGGATCGAGCTGATTGCCTTTTCCGATCGGCCGCTCGCGGTGATGGAGAGCCTTGATCTCCTGCCGACGCACCTGCGGCTGCCGCACCAGCTTGGTCCGCTATTTCATGCTCTCGGCTGGAGTCCGCATCCTGACGCCGTGGCGACGCTGAAAGCGCTCGCTGATCGAGATCCAAACGCACTTGGCCAATATGAGTGGTTGGAGGCGATGATCCGGCGAAGGACGGCCGACGCAGCGCGAATCCTGCTTGACTACCTCTGCCACGGCGAACTGCTGAATCGCAGCCGGAATACGGGACGCGGAGTGTCGAGGCTGTTGTGCGACATTGCACGAGCAGATCCGGCATTCCGAGCCGAACTTTACACTCGTCATGCGGATGTGATGAATGCAGACGTTCGATCGGTGTTGGAATTGGTGTTACTCGAGCTTCAGGCACCAGAAGCTGTGCTTTTCGTGGTACGTCGGCGTTCGGCACGCGGCCAAGGGTGGGATTTCCGGCTGTCCAAAGGAATTCGAAACCTATCCGTGGGGAAAAGACCTTCCACGCGGTGGACCAATGCTGTGGAGCATTTCAGTGTCGGATTGGCCGACTTCCGACGGCAGCTCTTGGCGATGACAGTGGAAGCGACCACATCTCTGCTGGCAATACGGTGTCTGGAGGAGATCGACACGTTGCGCGACGAACACGGGCGGGTCAACGACGAGCCCCGTCATCCCGATCTTGCGAGCGGTACACCGTGGCCATTGGTCTTCGCCAGGACCTACGCGGCCTTGGCGGCCTTCCCTGACCTGGATCGTTTGCCGCCCGCCGCCGTCCTAGCCCCGGAAGGGGTTCTGCATGCGGGTATTGACCCAACCACGCCGCTCTGGTCCTCGCGGCGCTGACGCCGAAGATAAACCCCAGCATCGCCGGGGTTCGTGGGTGCGCGGGATGGCGATCGCGGTCAGCGGCTCGTGGCCTCGAACATGCCCCGCTCGACCTTGCGGAACCGCGCCGCCTTCCCCTTGGTCTTGATCTCCCGATGCATGGCGGCGTACAGGGTCGCCGAAGGCGTCTTGCCCCCCGGGCTCTTCCACAGGCCCGTGACCGCCATCGCCTCGACGATGTCCTTGACGTTCATCGGCTTCTTGACCTTGGCCAGGACGATCGCGGCGGCGTCCAGAGCGCTGCGGCGCTTGGCCGGGGCTCCGGATCCCCCGGATCCCGCCTTCGCCGGCGTGGCCTTGGCGCTGGCTCGCCGGGCCTTGGCGGGCGCGCTGGTGTTTGCAGCCCGGTGGGTGCGGGCGGTGGCCTTCGCGGTCTTGGTCTTCTTCGACATGACATGCTCCTTCGTGCGTTTGCGTTCCCGCCGCACGCCGCGGCGGGTCGGACACATGAAGGCCGGCATGAGCGCGGATTGGAAGGCCACGCCGCCAGGAATCTGCCCACCACCGCCACCCCACCACCCGCGCCCCCCTCCCTTCGCCGCGAGCGCCCGAAACTCCCCGACCAAGGGGAGTGCCTTGATGGGGGCGGGCTCGGCGACGTTGGCCCCGGGGCGGTCCGCCCGCGCGGTGGGGTGCCGGGCCAACCCGCGCCGGGGCGGGGACGTCGGGCCAACGTGGGGGGACCGGGCCGAATTTTTGGGGATGGGTCGGCCCGACAGGGAAGCGCCCGGAACAACCGCGCCAACCGAGGGGAACCCCTTGGTCTGGGCGGGGCCCAATGGGGCACCGGGGGCGGCGTTTGGGGGGCGCTGAGGGGGTTGGCGGGGGCTTCTGACACCCGCCCCGTGACACCAACGAAGGGGGCTCGGGGGGAGTTTCCGGAAGCCTGACACCCGGGGGCGTCGAGCGGGAACTCTCCGAGGAAAGTCGGGGTTTCCCGCGAAATCCGGGGGCAGACCGAACGTGGCCGGTCCGCTTTAGGAAAGCGCTGCTCTATCCAGCTGAGCTACCCGGGCAAACGTCGAGTTGTCTCGAGCGGGCGCGGCTGTCGCCGGGTCCGCTCTTGCGCACGCTGGCCTCCGCCGTGATCCTGCACGGGATCCGGCGGTTCGGCGCACAGGGGATCGGCGGGGCGCGATGCGGCCGCCGCGGGCTCGCACCCCCGAATCCCGGGAAGGGTAGCCGTTCAGGAACGTAACGGCAGCAGGCCGGAGCCCGCGTCGAGCGCCCGGCCTGCCGCCATGACCTTGTGCGCACGGGCGGATCTACTGCGGCTTCATGGCCCGCGCGACCTCGCCGGCGATCTTCCGTGCGGCATCCTCGGCGAACGACTCGGCGGTCTGGCTCGAGGCGATGATGCCCCCCAGCGCCCAGCTGTTGCGGTTAACCGACAGGTGCCCGACCTCCTGCCCGCTGTCCCCGTCCTTGAAGACCAGGGCCGCGTCGAGGTAACTCGAGCCGGCGCCGAACCCCCAGAGCAGCCGGGCGCCCGCATCGCCCTTCTCGAAGCGGGTCATCGCGCCGCTGACAACCAGGGCGCCGGCGACGTTGCCGGAATCCTGCGAAACCTCGGCGGCGATCTGCCGGGCCCGCAGCGCCTCGACCAGCGAGGTGGTAAAGTACGTGCAACCCTCGGCGACGGCGGCCTTCTTCACCGGGTCCTCGGGCGTGGGCGTCACGGTCATCACGACCACGCGCTGGTAGGGCCGGAACACCGCCGGCTTGCCGTCGGGTCCCGTCAGGTTCGAGGTCGATCCGCAGCCGGCCAGCGCCAACGCCGCGACCATCGCGAGCCACACCACCAGGGTCCCGCGGCCCTGCACCACCGGGAGATTCAGCATGTTCCGCTCCACGAGCCGGCGGCGTCCTGGTTCGCTCACGCCGCGGCCACCGCCGCCCGCCGCGCTGTGAGCATCCGCGATCAGGCCTGTCCCGACCGGCCTCCGGTCAGGGAAGGTGGTCGAGCCAGCCCCGCATCCCCAGTGTTTCGGTGTCGTCTCCCTCGGAATCGGAGATGGTCGCGGTGGCAGTTTCGACCACCTGCACGATCCCCACGCCCGGGACCGAGTTCATGGTGATGTTGCTGGTCGCCGTGATCGTGCCGTACTCGCGCCCGTCCCCTTCGCCCGCATCGGTCCACCCGCTGATGGTCATGCCGATCGTCATCGTGATGCGCACGGTCGCCACGGTGCCCCACGAGGTGCTCACCATTTCGGTGCCCTCGCGCGTGATCCTGAGCGTCACGGTGCCCGCGACCTCGCCGGTCATCCCGTCGGGGATCGGGAAGTTCAGGGGCGCCGAGTCCGTGAAGGTCCCCGTCAGCTCCCTCGGCGAGAGCTTCAGGTCGGGGAAGTTCAGGGAGACATCTTCCCCGTCGGCGCCGTCGACTGCTGAGATGGACGTGAGGTACACGCCGTCGGCTCGCCGCTGGAATGTCGTGTGCGGCACTCCCACCACGGTGTTCGGCAGGGCGAGGCTGGAGGCATCCAGCGTCCAGTTGAACGTGCCGCCCGGGCCGGGGGTCGAGATACCGATGACCGTCCCGCTGGGGCCGTTGGATGGATCGGTCGAGACCGCGTGGTAGGTCCACGTGCCCCCGCCGGGCTTACCGATGCCGGTGATGTCCAGGAAATCCAGCGGGACCGAATCGAGGCTCGGCTGCACCGTCACCGCCGCCTGGCTGATGTTCTCAAACCGCCACGCCCCGTCACCGCCCGGGTTCCAGTAGTACCGCGTCACATCCCCCGAGGGAGACAGGCCCACCAGGTTGATCGTCCCGGTCGGGGACGCCACGCCGCGCACCGGCCCGCCCGCCTCGGGCGCCCCGGCGACCAGATTCGAAGAGACGTACCAGTCGGTCATCCCGGGCGCCCACCACAGCACCGACAGCTGGCCCGAGGAGTCCAGCCCCACGATGTTCTGCGCGTTCCACGCGGTGGTGAAGCTCGAGATGCTCCCGGGCCGCAGCTCGGGCGCGCCCGTCTGTGCCGACAGGTCCACCGTCTGCCAGTTGCCCGCCCCCAGCTCCGGCGTCCACCAGGTCGCCAGCGCCCGCCCGCCGTTGAGACCGACGATCGCCATGTGACCCCACGGCAGCGTGTACGCCGTAATGTCACCCTGCATCGCCGGCGCCCCCGTCGCCTGGCTGAGGTTGTCCGACCTCCACCTGGTCATCCCCGGCGCCCACCAGACCGCCTGGATCTGGCCCTGCGCATCGAGCCCCACGATGTTGCGCGCATCCCACGGTGTCACGTACGACGCCAGCGCGGTCGTGAACACCGGGGTCGCGAAGCCCTGCGAGCGCAGGTCGTCCGAGAGGTTCTGGTAAGACCAGTCCCCCGCATCCTTGCGGATCATCGCGAGGTCACCGCCGGCCTGCACGCCGACGATGCTCACGCTGGCATCCTGCCCGCTGAGCACCGTGAGGTTGCTCATCACCGGTGCACCAAGGTCCGAAGAGAGATTCCGCCACGACCACGAACCGCCCGGCAACTGCCGGAACACGATCAGCCCCTGCGCCGACGGCGCTGCCCCGTAGGTGAACCCGTTGCGCGGGTCCGCCCACATCACCGGCTGGCTCGTCAACGCCGGCGCCCCGAGGCTCAAATCCAGCCCGACCAGCCGGGTCGCGGCGCCCGATGCCGCCTGCTGCACGATCTCGACCTGGCCCTGCGGAGTCGTGCGGCTGAGCGTCAGCAGGCCGACCGGGTCGGCCGATCCCAGGACCGTGTCGGACAGCACGATGCGCGCCTCGAGCGCCTGCAACCCAAAGCCACCCTCCCGCGAACTCCGCCCGCGGCGCTGCCGCATCTTCGACACCAGGTTGTCACCGCCCGCGATATGAAATGCCCTCATGAGAACCTCCACACGAGTATCGAACCACTTGCGTGACGGTTGCGTGCGAGTTCGCCACGTCGGCTGTAACTCTCGCGCCCGTCAACGTTTGAACTCTCTCGGCGGCGCCATCTGCAGCGGCCGGCTCCCCGAGCCGCCCGCCCATCCGCTCCCCGATCCCGATTCCCCCGATCACGATCCCCCCGTGCCGCGCGGGTTCCCGAAACGCCCGGCGATCCGCCCGCCGGTCAAGACCCCGTTCTGGGCGCGCGCCGATCACTTCGCACGTGCCCGCGTAGTCTGAACCCGACACAGGCTTTCAATATTGCAGAAGTGCCCTGTATTTCAATACGTACACCCACCGAACCGCCCGAAGAACCCGGCGACCCGGCCAGCGGTTCGGTTCGCGCAGGTGTACCAATGGCCGAGCGAGTTGGCGGCCGGCTCTCTTAACCGTGAACCCGACGGTCCCCGCTCGCAAGGTCGAGGTGCGCTGCTCGGCGGGCCTCCCGACCACGCGGGGCGCTGCATACCCGGCCAACTCGCGTCGCCGGCCGGTCGCGGACGTTGCGCGCGACAGACCAGGGTGCACGCCGCGCCGGGGATCCCCAACGAAAAAGGCGGCCGCGTCGTCAAACGCAGCCGCCCGGAGGGAGAAAGAGAGAGTTCGAACGTCCGGCGATGCTCGCCGGGGAATGTCAACCTCGAACACCGAGCATGATGGACGCGCCCATCTTTGTCAACCGCAGCGTTTACCCCTCGTGCGCACCACAGTTCCGTCGCGCGGGACTTGCGCCGTGAACTACGACAACAGGTCCGTCACCGTCTTGCAGTTCTCGACAAAGTTCTTCTTGATGTCCTCGAGCTTCTCGACCGAGAGTTTCAGGTCATCGCGGACCGCCGGGTCGATCTCGAGGTTCGGCAGGTCAAGGCGGAAGCCCTGGCCGATCCCCGCCGCCAGGCGGTCGGCGATGTGGACGATGCAGGTCAGCTTGCGCTGGTCGGGGGGCAGTTCCAGGGGCCGGTGGTGGAACCCGGTGACCAGGGCGAAGCTCTTGGGGAACTTCCACTTCTCGCACAGCCCGGCGCCGAAGTCCTGGTGGCTGGCGCCGAAGAACTCGACCTCGGCCTCCATCAGGTCCGAGAGCGGCGAGCCCGCGGAATCCACGGTCACCTTCTCCATCACATCGATCAGCTTGGAGCGGTCGAACTGCATCTCGACCATCAGCCCGATGTCGTGCATCAGCCCCGCCAGGAACGCCTCGTCGGAGATGCCCAGCTTGAGCGCATCGGCCGTGATCTTGGCCGCCGCGGCCGTCAGCGTCGAGTGCGTCCACAGGTCCTTGGCGCTGAACCGCGCGGTGAGCTCACCGCCCCGGAACAGCTTGGCGAGGCTCGCGGCGATCGCGATGTTCTTGACGGCGTTGAGCCCAAGCATCACGATCGCGCGATTGATCGACGCGATCTGGCCGGGCAGGCCGTAGAACGATGAGTTGACGACCTTGAGGATGCGGCTGCACAGCGCCGGGTCGTTGGAGATCACCTTGTGGAGGTCCTGCGCGGTGGACTTGGGGTCCTCCACCAGCTCCACGATCTTCAGGGTGATCTCGGGCAGCGTGGCGATGTGGCTGATCTCGCGGATCGCCGCTGCGACGACTTGCTGGCGTTGCTCGGTGGCGGTGGACATGCGGTCTCCCGACTGACGAATGGACCCGGGCCGCTTCATCGGCCCTCCGAGAGATCAACATCGGTCCGCGGTCGGGGCCACTTGCGGAGGCGATGCAAACCGAACCCTCGCGCGAAGATCTGATGCTCCGCCCCGTCCACCCGCCGGCGCGCGAGCACGGCGGGCGGGGCCGATAACGATCCACACCGGCGACCGTTCGGAGCTATCAGACCTGCGTCCGGATCCGCGCCGGTCTTGGGCCGAGCTGCGCGCCGCACGAGGACCGGGCGGGCGAGCTCCCCGCCCGGGGCCCGCGTCCGCGGACCGCCCCGGCCCGGCGGCCGACGGCTCGGCCGGCATGGGAGGGCAAGAGCCCGCCGGCGCGGGCGGAACGGGGAAATCTTCCTGTTGGTCCGGGATCACGCGGTCGCTAGCGTCGCGCGGTGCATGTCCGACCGGCGGCGCTCGTACTCGAGGGGCCAAGGGCGCTGGCTGTTATCAACCGGCGGCCGCCGGCGGGCGTGACCGGTGCGACCACGTGATTGACACAGTCCAAGGAGCTGAACATGAGAACACTTCCATGGTGCGCAGCGCTCGCCGTCCTTGCCGGAACCAATTCGGGCGCCTCGGCGCAGCAGGCCGCCCTGCAGGCGGCCAACAAGCTGAAAGGAACGGCTACCTGGAGCGCCGGAATGAACGGCGAGAACTTCAGGGCCAACGGCGTGGTCAAGGCCGAGTTCAAGGTGCATCCGGCAAAGAACGCAACACACACGTTCATGAAGCAGCCGGGAGATTTCGGTGACAATGTGTACCTCCCGATCGACTCCTGGAAAGACAAGATCACCGATGTGCACAACACGGTCGCGAACGTCTCCCACGACGTCTCCGGCTCGCACGTCACGACGCTCATCCCGGCGTGGTTCTCGCTGCACGACTCGTGGACGGCGGCGATCAAGCCCGGCAAGGGCCCCAATCTGCTCGTGGGAGTGAAGGTGATCGGTAAGGACCCCTGGCCCATCGGACCGCTGAGCGATGGAGCGCTGTTCGAGCCCTGCCCCGGGGGGATGGACAGTTCCTTCAGCCTGTTCTCCGGTACGGAACTCGAACTGTCGGACGACCCGGACCACCCGGGCAGCGCCTCGGCGTGGTTCGGCGTTCGCGTGGGCCCGGGCGTGACCTACGACCCGGACGTCTTCTGGGACGAGTCCGCCGGCGCCATCGACCTCTACCAGTTCCACATCAGCGCGGTCTCCCCGGCGGGCGTGGATGTCGACCTGGAGTTCGGCGTCGGCACCGATCTGTTCACGCTCGAGTTCCGCGATCACGACGGGCTGCCCTTCGACCCGCTGGACCCCGCCCAGGTCGCGGCGCTGGAATCGCAGATCGGATCGGCGTTTGTCGATGGCAGGCTGACCGGCGATCTGACGGACCTCTTCACGGTGGGGTTCAAGCCCGCCGCCTCGCTCAGTTCGTTCACCGTCGGGCAGTCCGGCGGGGCCGAGGCCTGGGGAGTTGAGGTGCCCGGACCGGGATCGCTGGTGATCCTCACCACCGGCGTGTGGATACTCGGAACCGTCCACCAGCGCCGCGCGCGCCTCACCCGCTGATCGGCGCCCGGCGGTGCTCCGGCCACGGGCAAGCCGCCAGGACCCGTCGTTGCCTGATCGCAGGCCGGTCGCAGGGCATGGATGCTCTGCGCGCGGCCCAGGTCGGCGGGCCCGGCTCGGCGCCCTACAACCGCCGGCGCACGCGCCGCAGGCGCATGCCCGACAGCACCAGCGTGAGTACCAGCGGCATCCAGAGCGGGACCGAGAACGAGAACAGCCCCGGCTCGCTCTCGGCGCCGCCAAGCCAGTCCAGACCCACGTAGTCCGGGCTGACCCCCGCATCCCACCACCGGGCGCCGAACGGGTGCTCGGCATGGCACAGAACCTGCACGTTCCCGCCCTGGATACCGACGGCAACCAACGGCGTGAGCCACACGTTCGCGTAGGACCTCGCGCTCGCCCACCAGAGTGCTCCCACGCCCACCGACAGCGCCAACCAGAGCCGCAGCGACCCGGAGCGGTGCGGGCTCACGCCCGCCTTCGGCCCGCCGGCGATCATCCCGTCTCGACGCTTCAGCCCGGCCGGGACCGGCCCGCCGCACTCGGGGCAGAATTCCGCCGCGATCCCGGACAGTTCGTACCCGCACTTCAAGCACGCGCTCCCCCTGCACCAGCTTCGCGCGCACCGGATTGCCCCGGGCACATGGGATAGAAGGCACCACGCCCCGCCGAGCAGTGCCGCATCGGCGGCGAGCCGCCACCACATCGGCAGGTACGGGAGTTCGACCGGGAAGTCCAACCTCCCCGGAGGATGGATCGCCGGGATCTCCAGCCGTCCCGACACGTGGAATCCGCGACCCCCCGGAACGTCCGGGTCGTACCGGGCGGTCCATCCAAAGCACACCAGCGGCCAGCCGTTGGCCTGCCCCTGAAAGAGCGTGTTCGAACACACGGGAGTGATCGGCCCCGGGCGCTCGGGCCACTCCTTCGGATCTACCGTCGCCGGCGCCACGAATCGCAGCGACCACGGGCCCGCCATCGCGCCCAGGGGCAGATCCGTTCCTCCCCCATCCCACATCCCGGTCACCGGCCACGCCGCGTAGCCGTCCCCGATAATCCGTTTGGGCGGTTGGCCGTAGGTCGGAACCTCCACACTGGCCAGGACCGCAACGCTCACCCGCGCAAACGCCGACGCCCTGGAGACCGTCAAGGCCTGCGCCGGCGATCCCGATGCCAAGGGCGCGCGGATGCACCAATCAACCCTGCGCCACCCACTCCACAGGCCGAACCTCCCCAGAATCTCAAAGAAATAAACCCCCGGCCACGCGATCACCAGCTCGGTCACAAGTCCGATCACGCCGAACAGCATCACGCGGTTGAAGAGCCCTTTGAACCTGGATCGCGGCGCTTTCACGGCTCAGATCCAACCGGCAAGCTCGTGCAAGGTTGCATGCAAGCGAACACGAGAGAGCGCCGCGCTGCCAGAGCCTCCCCTACCGCCCCAGCCGCGCCCGCAGCATCTCTCCCCGCGCGATCCGCCGCTGCTCCTGGTCCAGCTCACGCCCCAGCACGCGCTGCAGGTGGGCCGGCTGCACCAGCAGCATCAGGTGGTTCACCAGCGCCTGGTCCACGTGCTTGATGATCCCCAGCACCACGCCCAGCCGCAGGTGGCTCAAGAGCTGCATCGCCTCCTCGGCCGAGATCAACCGCGCCTGCGTCAGGATCCCCAGCGCCCGGAAGACCTGGTCCTCCACCGCCGCGGGGCGCTTGGTCGCGATCGTTCGCCGGGCGACCCGCTCGTACTCCACCACCTTCGGGATGATCTGCCCCTCGAGCTCCTCGAGCACCTGCCGCTCGGACCTCCCCAGCGTGGTCTGGTTGGAGATCTGGTAGAAATCCCCCGCCGCCTCCGAGCCCTCGCCGTAGAAGCCCCGCACCGCCAGGTTCATGTCCCCCGCCGCGCGCTTGACCCGCTCGATGTCCCCCGTCAGCCGCAGCCCCGGCAGGTGCAGCATCACCGACATCCGCATCCCCGTCCCCACGTTCGTCGGGCACGAGGTCAGGTACCCGAAGCGCGGGGAGTACGCGTACGGCAGCGCCGCCTCCAGCCGGTTGTCGACCTCATCGATCTCCTTCCAGCACTCGGCCAGCGCCAGCCCAGTGCGGATCACCTGGATCCGCAGGTGGTCCTCCTCGTTGACCATGATCGAGACCCGCTCGTCGGGCAGCGAGATCGCCACCCCGCGCGGGTCGTCCGGACCCGGGCCCGGCGGGCCCCCGCTCGGACGCGACTTGGAGTGGTGCTTGGAGATCAGGTGCCGCTCGACCAGCAGCGTCCGCTCCAGCGCGCTGGCGTCGTGCAGCTCCAGCCACAGCAGCCGCGGCGAGAGGTTCGCCCCGATGATCGCCCGCTTGCACAGCTGCAGGCTCGCCTGCCGATGCACCCGCGTCCCCCGGTGCGGGAACGGGCACCCCGAGAGGTTCCGCGCCAGCCGGACCCGCGACGACATCACCACATCCGCCGCCTTGCCCTCGCCCCGCAGCCATTCCGTGCGGGATTCAAACGAGAGGCTGGGAGGGATCGATGCCATCGTGCGTGTTCCCAGTCCTTGGTTCAGCCGACCTGCGCGCCCGCGTCCGATTCCCCCAGCCGCCGGATCTCGTCCCGCAGCGCCGCCGCCCGCTCGTACTGCTCGGCGAGCACCGCCTGGTCCAGCTGCTTGCGCAGCATCAGGATCCGCTGGGTGCGCTCCGCAGCGCACGAGGCCTGGTCCTGCGCCGCCGCGCTGCGCGAGGCCGCCCGCGCCGGCGACTTGCCCGTGTGCCGCACCCCGCCCTCGTGCCAACGCTCCAGCAACGGGCCCAGCTGGGCCTCAAAGACGCTGTAGCAGTCCGCGCACCCCAGCCGGTCCACCTGCCGGAACTCGCTCCAGCTCATCCGGCACGACGGGCACTCGGTCGGCGGCGCCTGCTTGGGCGCGTGCGACGACACCCCCTGCCCCGTCGCCAGCACGTACTTGGTGAGAAGCTCCGACAGCGGCATCGTCGTCTGGCTCGACAGCCCCAGCTGCCGGGCGCACTGCTCGCACAGGTGCCGCTCGATCCGCACGTTGTTGCGGATCGTCAGCTCCTGAACCGTCGCCTCGTTCTCACATCGATCGCACTTCATGACCGCCTGAGTGTAGGACGCCGCGCACCCACACCGACCATTCCAGGGCCCCCCGCGCCGGGACTTCATCCCCCCGGCGCCAGCCGGTCCCGCACGAACTCCACCATCCGGCCCGCGAGCGATTCGTACGTCAGCCCCGCCCGCACGTGGGAGGCGATCGCCCCAGATCGCTCCGCCCGCCACGCCGGATCCGTCACCGCGCGATCGACCATCGCCTCCAGGCTCCCCTCGTCCCGGAACGCGCACGCCAGCAGCGGCTCGACCAGCGACCACGTCTCCGGGTCCACGTCACCCACCGGCGGCTCGGCCAGCGGGACCGGGCACAGGTCGTCCATCCCCCATTGCCCGAACCCCGGCAGTTCCAGCGATGCCAGAAGCCCCGCCACGGCCGACAGTTCCTCGTGATCCGCCACCCTCAGCATCGCATCCGGACCATGCACCCGCGCCGCGGCCTCGCCCAGCCGCGAGCCCAGACGGGCCCGCACGGCGCGCTTGGCGTGCGCGAACAGCGGGGAGATCGCCGGCCACGTCAGCCGATGCAGGACCAGCCCCCCCGCCAGGGAACACTCGAACACCCGCTGGTGGAACGGGCCGTGGTACGACGCGTGCAGGTGCACCGTCGATTCCCGGTACGACCGCCTCAGCTCGTCCCCGTGCTCGATCGCCGGTCCGGCAAACTCCGACAGCGTCGGGTGGCGATCCCAGTTCTTCCCCGCGAGGCGAAGCTCCCACCCCCGGCGCCGGGCGATCCGGGCGGCCCACTGCGCAACGGTGTGCCTCAGCACCCGGTCGGCCACGGGGATCACGTACGCGTGCGTCAGCACCGAGACCAGCCGCTGGGGAGCCTCCACGCCCCCGGCCGCGCGCACCGCATCCACCACCCCGCCCCGGATCAGGTGCTTCTGACCCGTCGCCAGGATGTCCGCGCCCAGCCCGATCGCCAGCGGACGCAGCAGCTCCATCGCCCGGCTCAGCACCGGGTCCTTCGACCCCTCACGCATCAGCCGCTCGTGCATCGCCTCGGGCGTCTCGCCGTGGTGGGTCGCGAACGTCATCCGCACCGCGTCGCGCGGGCGGCGCGAACCGACGCTCGGAACGATCGCCGGCTCGGCCGCGAACTTCGACCGGCTCACCACGATCGGCATCGGCAGGCACCGCCGGCCCGTGAACCCGAACCGGCCCACCAGCTCGGGCATCCGCACCCCCACCATGAAGTCAAGCTCCCCCTGCGCAGCGCCAAGCCGCGGGTCGAACAGGTGCGGCATCGCGTCCTGCACCCAGCACACGAACGGGATGTTCCTCGGGAAGTTCGCCCCCATCGTCGCCCGCGGGTAGTTGATCAGCACGATCAGGTCCGGCTCGAACTCGGCGACCGCCCTCAGGTAGCCCACGCCCGACAGGCTCGAGCGATCGTCCGGCTCCATGAGCACCTGCGCCCGGTGCCCCGCCTGCGTGAACGCCCGCGCCAGGTCCTCGCTCGAATGGCGGATGAACGTCGAGAACCTGCACGTGGGGATCAGCACCTTGAGCGGCCCGCCCGAGCCCAGACGCCGGCGCCACCACGCCCCGTCCCGCCCCGCGTACGCCCGGTCCAGCTCGGCCGCGAGCCTCTCGTGCTCCTGCTTCTGCGCGGCCTCGAGTGACCACAGCACGTTCTCGATCGACGGCTCGACCCGCGCGCGGGTCGCCAGCACCGGCGCGTACTGCCCCACCAGCACCGTGTCGAACCGCCGCGCAAAGTCCTCGGCGAGCTCACGGGCCGCGTCCTCGCCGATGTACACATCAAGCCGGTCCTGGCTCAACTGGCCCCGCAGGTCCGTGAAGCTCAGGCCGTCGAGGAACTCCGACGCCTCGCGCTGCACGAGCACCACGCGCCGCCGATACCCGTTGAAGCTCCCCGCGCTGGCCTTCATCAACTCGTCGAACACCCACGGCGGGCTCAGGCCCTCGACCACGATCGGCCGGCCCATCAGTTCCGTGCTCGGCGCCGCCTTGCCTGCAAACTCCCGCGCCCCGGCCCGCTGGTCCGACAGGCTCAGGCACGATCCCAGCCCCCGCGATCCCGCGGGCCGCCGCACCACGTTGCCATCGATCGCCCGGAACCACTCGCTCCCATCCACGCCCGCCTGCCAAATGGCAAACTCGTCCGAGGCGCGACTCCCCGCGCGGGGGTTCGAGCCCCTCAGCACCTCAAGATTGGCGCTCGCCGCGCCGATCCGCTCGGCCGGCGTCAGCCGGTCCGCCGGGAGCCGCTCAATGATCGATCGCAGCCTCGCCGCATCCGGCCGGTCAGCCACCGACGCCGGCAGCGTCCCCAGCACCTCGGCCGCCAGCGTCCGCAGCCCCGCGCTCGCCAGATTCCCCGCCGTCAGGTACACCAACCCCGCATCCCCCGGCGCGATCCCCAGGGCCTTGGCAGCCACGGGCAAGAAGCCCCACGGCTCCCCCCGGTTCCCCAGCCCAATGATGTCATCCCGGGTGAGACTCCGGGTTCCGTTCGGGCTGCCCGCCGCCGGCAACGGGGTGGCCTGCTGGATCGGCGGCGACGTGGATGAAGTGCTGATGGAAGGCTCCTGAACGCGGTTCCCGGTACGGGAATCGTTATCGACCGGAAACAAAGCTCCCCGGAAGAAACCCCGCCGATTGGAAACGCTTTTCGCGCTGTTTTTGCGCCTCTGAGAAGAACCGGCTATGTCCTGCGATTCTTGAGGACTATGGCTTTTCCCGGCCCCGGGAATCAGGTACATTGCGCGTCCGAGGCGCCGTTTCCGGACCGGGCGTCCTTCGGTGGCGTAATTGCGGCAGGCTTGGCCAGTGCGTCTTGTCGATCTCGATCGACGGGCGGAGGACTAGGGACATGCGACTCAGATTCTCGAACGCTTTGATGGCTATCGGTACGGCATGTGTGTGGATGTGCTCCACGGATTGCCGTGCCGCGGCCACTCTTTCGGTTTCCGCGCACTCTGAACTGATCTTCGTTGCGGTCACAGAGATTCCCCACCAGGGGCCTCCGGCGGGCCGCGCCGGGCTGAAGTTCGTGACCAACGTCGGAGGTTGGGGGTACAACGGAACGGACTCCGAGGATGGGATGAGCGACTCGAACGTCGATCTCGGGTACATCGGTGGGTTCCCCGATGGCAAGGCCCCGCTCCCCGGTTCGGGGGCGTACATCACGTTCAACCCGTTCATCAGCGGTGCGACCGACGGGGAGACGTACGGCATCGGCACCCTGATCTTCCAGTTCCTCATGACCGACAAGACCCAGGGCAAGAGCCGCTGGGAATTGACCTGCGAGATCCGAACCTGGGTCGAGGTCACCGGAGCGTTCGACACCCTGCTGCAGCAGGGGTACTGGAGCGCCAACGCCGGGTTCGATGCCACCGACTCGCTCAGAACGTACTCGGAGACCCTGGCGGCGCTGCAGGGCCAGGGAGCCGCCACAACCAAGCATCTGGAAGGCCTGCCCCGCACCATCCACCTGGTCATCGACGGCTCGCCCGATGCAGATCCGGCGTTCGCGGAGGTCAATCTCCGCGCCGAAGCCGAGTGCGACCTGCACATCGGCCCGTTCGATGGCAGCTTCTCCACCCCCCTGTTCGGGGTGGTCACCGACGAGTGGCCCACCAAGTAATCGCGCTCGCGGAACCCGGATTGGAAGCCGTCTGTTCGGTCCGACGGACCTTTTTGCAATCCAAGCCGTATTACCAGGCGATACACCTGAGCAAATCAACGTGTCCGGGGCCACGGCCGGGGTAAATGCCGGGCCGGCCCGGCCGGCCGCGTTGACGGATTGCCACGGAGGCCCGACAATCCTGAGAACTCACGTGGGCGGCCAGTCAACCTGGAGAGCGTCATGACGACCCGGCATCGTCCGAGTGGAACGAATTCCGCGCCCGCATCGCTGCTGGCCCGCCTCATCAACCCCCACAACCCCCACATCCCCCACATCCCCCACAGCCCTCCCGTGAACCCCCGCGCCGGCCTGCGGGTCGACGGCGGGTTCGACCGGCTCGAGCCGCGGCTGATGATGGCCAGCGACCCGATCACCAGCGACAACCCGCTGTGGACCGTGCTCAAGACCGACCAGGCGATCACGCTCGACGGCGTGCTGTCCGAGGCGGTCTGGTCGTCGGCGGCGGAGATCCGCCGGTCCGAGGCGTTCCGGTATGACTCGTCGCTGGTCGTGAAGATGCTCTACGGCTCCACCGGCCTGTACATCGGGCTGACGGTGACCGACGACAAGCTGTGGAACGACGGGGGCGGCACGCAGGGGGTCGCGCAGAGGTACGACGTCGAGAAGGACGACTCGATGACGTTCTACTTCGACCCGAACAACTCGCGTGACCAGTACTTCCAGAGCACCGACCGGGCCTTCGGCGTGAACCTGGCCAACCCGACCGACACCTACACGGTGGTCAAGATCCCCGACCACATGCTCAAGCTGGTCAAGTACATCAAGGGGGACGGGGCGGGCTCGGGCTCGGATGTGACCGGGGGCGGGGCGATCCCCTCGGACCTGCAGTGGTTCAACAAGTTCACCGGCACGCTCAACGACAACAGCGACGTGGACACGGGCTGGACGAGCGAGTTCTTCTTCTCCTGGTCGGACATGGGCATGACGGCGCCCGCCAACGGCACGACGATCGGGATGAACTTCGACATCATCTTCGACAACGACGGCGGGGCCCGCAACCTGACGGACTACCGCGACGACCCCGACCACAAGTGGGACAAGCCCGTGTTCGTCGACGACTACATCGTGGGCGTCAACTCGAGCTACACGGCGACCCTCGGGGGCCTGCGCGGGCCGGTGAACTACGCCGAGGTCATGTTCATGGACCCGGCGGCCGGATCGGCGCCCGCGGGGATCACCAACCTGACCGCGCCCCGCGTGACCGGGTACTCGACGGACCTGGGCTTCACGTCCCCGTTCGCGGTCTCGGGCACGACGGGCAAGGGCGACGTCTCGGGGTACCAGATCCGGTACACCACCGGCGCCCTGGCCACCGAGTCCGACTGGATGGGGGCGACCGAGTACCAGAACGCCTTCGTGCCGCGCCTGCACGGGCTGACCGAGACGCTGCGGCTGATCGGCCTGGCGCCGGGCACGGCGTACAAGGCGGCCGTGCGCGCGGTGGACGCCGCGGGCAACCTGGGGCCGATGTCCAACGTGGTGAGCTTCACCACGCAGTCCACGGCGCAGGATGTCTCGGGCGGCCAGCGCGTCGTACCCTCCCCGATGGGCCACACCCTGGTCAAGGAGAACGGCCAGGAGTTCGTCATGGTCGGAGACCACCTGGGCCTGACCTGGAAGTACACCCGCACCCTCTACACCGGGGACGTGTGGAACTACGGCAACAACACGTTCATCGACTTCAGCCAGCCCGGGGTCGCCTACGAGGGCTCGGCCGACACCTACTTCGACCTGCTCCAGTCCAAGGGCATCAACACGATGCGCGTGTACATCGAGGCGATGAACCTCTACGCCAACACCTCCAAGCCCCCGCACTACGGCTTCGACCCCGACGGCAACCTGTGGCTGGAGTGGCGCGAGATCGGCCAAAACACCCAGTACAACACCGACATGCGCCAGTTCATGCTCAACGTCCTGCGCGAGGCCGACGAGCGGGGCATGTACATCATCTTCTCCACGCAGGACACCTTCAGCGCCGACGAGGCCTTCCTCACCGAGTTCCCCTGGGCCAGCGTCAAGGGCGGCCCCATCGGGAACATCGACAACTTCTTCCAGACCTCCGGCGTCCTGCAGCTGGCCGAGGCCCGCCACGACCAGCTGATCTCCTGGATCAACTCGGCCGAGTTCGCCCCCTACGCCCGGCGCATGATCGGCTGGGAGCCCATGAGCGAGTGGGACAGCTACGAGTGGACCCTCAACGCCGAGGGGGACCCGCGCCCCGACGACCCCAACGCCACCAACCAGAACTGGGGACGCGAGGACGAGTTCCGCCGCCGCTCCGTGTGGATGCAGCAGCTGGGCGCGTACATCAAGGCCCACGACCCCGACCGGCTCGTCCTCATGAGCACGATCGCCATGGACCCGCGCGGGCCCGAGGCCCGCCTGCTGTTCAACGACCGCACCTACGACTTCCTCGACCCCCACTACTACACCAACGCCAACGACGAGCCCATCAACAACCCCGACACCGACAAGAGCGTCCGCCCCGCGATCGAGCAGGCCAACCTCACCGCCTACTGGATGTCCAACGACTCGGCGCACCGGCCCCTGATCAACGGCGAGTGGGGCATGACCCGCGCCGACTGGCTCGCCTCCGTCGGACACCTGCCCCAGTACGGCCCCGGCTTCACCCAGCAGCAGGACGAGGCGATGTACCGCACCATGATCTGGTCGGGGCTCGCCTCCGGCCAGGTGGGCACCGCCCTGCGGATCGCCACCGAGGAGCTCAACTACAGCCTCGGCGGCGGCGCCACCCAGGGCTACCTCCTCACCGACGCGATGCGCGACAGCCAGAAGACCTTCTCCAGTTTCGTCACCTCCACCTCGCTCAACATCGACTTCGCGGACTTCAACTACCGCCTGCTCAACGGCGACATGTCCGTCGCCTTCGCCCAGGGCAAGACCGTCAAGACCCTCAAGCACTGGGGCGTCAGCGACGGCCAGCAGGGCATCGTCTACGTCCTCCAGGACGGCAACTCCACCACCGGCACCGTCAGCGGCGCCACGCTCTCGATCGACGGCCTGCGCCCCGACCAGGTCGTCGATGTCGAGATCTGGTCCACCGCCGCCGGCGCCACCTCCCCACTCACCGTCCTCTCCGGCCTGTTCGTCGGCGACGGCACCCTCCAGATCGCCCTGCCCGACTTCGCCCAGGACGTCGCCATCAAGTTCAAGGGACGCGCCGCCATCGGCCAGACCCAGCGGATCGCCTCGGTCGACTCCGGCGGCAAGCTCGTCACCTTTTACCTCGACGCCGGCATGCAGCCACTGGCCCGCATCTACAACCCCACCAGCAACACCACCGCCACGCAGGACATCTCCGCGATCGCCCTGTTCACCGGCCGCGTCAACGACATGGTCGCCTTCACGTACACCGACCCCACGCTCGCCACCGAGTTCACCGACCTGGCCGTGACCGACGACCACGGCCACCTGTGGCTGTTCGTCGGCAACCTGGCCAACGGCTCGTGGGCGGTCCGGGACCTGACCGCCCAGCTGGGCGTGCCCGGCATCACCGGCGACCTGACCTACTACACCCCCAGCTGGGGCACACTGCACATCTCCGGCATCGACGCCCGCGGCCACTCGGTCAACTACTACTACCAGCCCGGCGCCTCGACCGCCTGGGCCTTTGCCGACCTCACCGACGCCATCGGCGGCCAGCCCTTTACCCGCGGGCTCGCCGGCTTCGTCACGCCCTGGACGGCGATCACCGCCGGCCTTCCCGCGGACCAGCGGCTCGACGATGCGCTCAACATCGCCGGCCTCAACGACGCCGGGCACATCATCGTCTACTACTGGGCCCCCGGGTACAGCTGGGCCTCCTTCGACATGACCACCACGTTCAACGGCTCGGTGCTGACCGGCCAGCTGGGCGCGTTCGTCACCTCCTGGGGCGCCATGAACATCGTCGGCCAGACCGCCGCCGGGGCGATCTACGCCTACTGGTGGGCCCCGGCCCTGGGCGCGGGCAACTGGCTGACCGTCGACCTCTCGGCGACCGCCGGGCAGGGACCGGTCGCCAGCGCCGTCGAGACCACCTTCTCCGACGACGGCGGACTCAATATGTTCGGGGTCGAGGCCGACGGGGACGTCGTCATCCTCCGCTGGACGCCCTCGCACCAGGTCTGGACCGCCACCAACATCAGCGCCGCGGCCTCGGGCCCCGCCGTCCGCTTCCCGGTCGCCGGCTCGGCCACCGGCAACCTCCTCCAGGTCGCCGCCCGCGAAACCGCCGACGACGGCAACACCCTCGTGCTCTTCCGGCTCAACATCGCCAGCGACGCCTGGAGCCCCGAAACCACGGCAATCCTCCCGTACCTCTGAGTTCGCCGCCCAGCGCCAAGCGGACCAACCTGGCGATTGAGACACCAGCCCGATGAGCTCCCCGGCGCGGGGACCCCGTGATACACTGCCGGGGATGTTCTGGAAGCTCCTGGGCCGGGCGGATGTACTCGAACGTGGAGAGGCAGCGCGGCGGGCGCACTCGGCGTGGCTCACCCATGCACTGGCGAGCGGAAGGGCCTACCCGCGGATCCCGGTCCGCCGGGTCGATGAAGGGGGATTTGCCGTCCTGATGCAGACCCAGTACGGCCGCCAGGTTGCCGAGGCGTGGTGGACGCTCGCCCTGGAGCAAGTCGAGGATTCTCGCGCCGGCTCTTCGCACCGGCGATGATCTCCGACGCGATGCTGCAACGGGGGAGGTTCACCGCCCGATAGGTACCGGTAGATTCCAGCGGCTCGAGCAACCCCGCGGCGGTCCGGAGGGTATCTGTAAAGGTCCGGGCGTCCGTCCCGTTCGTCAGGATCAGAACAAGCCCCGGGTCGTCGAGGTTTGGATGGAGATGTGGAGGTTGGGGGTGGGGAGTGGGGGTTGGGGGTGGGGGGTGGGGAAGCAAGGCGGGCCGGCGTTCGGCTCGCCTCGTGGGACTGCGGCGCGGTCGGACCTGCCGGCGGGGTCCGGGACCAGCGCCCAGAGGCGAGGGATGGAACGAATGAGCGATTCACCGACCGTTCTGACGACGACGATCAACCGCGGGTGGCTCACCAAGATGGTGATCATCGCGATGCTGATGTTCGGGTTCGGGCTCTGGGGCCTGTACGACGCGACGATCGCCTACCCCGCCCGCGGGGAGCGCGCCGCCTCGTTCTGGCAGTGGCAGTACCTGACGGTGCTCGACGGCAAGGCCGACGGCAGCCTGCTGACCAAGGCCAGCGTCACCAGCCCCGCCGACGAGTACACGCAGATCAAGCAGCGCCAGGATTCGGGCGTCGAATCGCCCGACGACCGGCCCAAGCTCGCCTGGCTCGAGCAGCTCAAGATGATCGGCCGGCTCAAGCCCGAGTACACCCGCGTCGACGACCCGCGCAAGAAGCTCGACGAGCTCAAGACCCGCTGGAACGCCGCGGGCGGGCAGAACGCCGGCGCCCACGACCTGAGCTGGTACGACATCCCCGCGCAGTGGCTCATCGTCGCCCTGGGCGTCGGGGTCGGGATCTACATGATGGGCCTGATCATGGTCATCCGCGGCACCCGCTACGGCTGGGAGGCCGACGCCCAGCGTCTCCACCTTCCCAGCGGCGCCACGCTCGTGCCCGCCGACATCGAGGTCTTCGACAAGCGCAAGTGGGACAAGTTCCTGATCTTCCTGAAGATCAAGCCCTCGCACCCCCAGCTCGGGGGCCGCGAGGTCCCGCTCGACCTCCTGCGGTTCACGCCCCTGGAAGAGTGGGTGCTCGCCATGGAGCGCACGGCGTTCCCGGACTCCGAGCCCGCCCCCGCGCCCGCCGAAGCTCCGGATCCCGCGCCGCAGAACGCCGGCTCCTGAGCGATTCTCGGCCCGCCGCTCAACCCGTTCGCTCCCCCGGCCCCCCCGCGGCGGATCGAACCGGATCCGCCCCGCGCGGCCACTCCATCCCCCCCGCGCAGACCGAACCGCCCGCGGGATTGCGCGGTCCTCGCGGTTGCCAATCCCCGGAACGAATCGGTTCCTATCCGCGGGAGTGTGCAACGCATGGACATCGCATCTGAACTTTCGGACCTTGCCGGCACCCGCACGTCGCTCAACCACCGCGCCCGCGCCGGCCGCGGGCCGGCCCGGGGAGCCTCGCGGTGGGACCAGTGGGACCAGCTCGAATCGCGCACGATGATGTCCGGCACCGGCACGGGGGATGCGCCCTTGCTCGCGCCGACGCAGGTCGCCGTGATCGCCGCGGCCCCCAAGTCCGTGAAGATCGGGTGGGCCAACCCTGAAAAGCTCGCCGCCGGCTTCTCGATCCTCCGGTCCGAGAACGGCTCGACCTTCACGCAGATCGCCAAGATCACCTCGGCCAAGACCCTCAGCTTCACCGACGCCACGGTCCAGCCCAACCACACGTACTCCTACGAGATCTCGGCCTACAGCGGCGCCAAGGTCTCCGATGCTTCCTCCGCGGTCTCCGCGTTGACCCCGCTCGCGACGCCCTCGGGGCTTGCCGCGTCGCTCCAGGGCGCCTCGGCGATCAAGCTCGCGTGGAAGGACAACGACGCCTCGGCGACCGGCTACGCCGTGCTCCGCGGCACCGACGGCAAGAGCTTCTCGCTCTTGACCACGATCGGTGACGGTGCGGCCGCCTCGTACATCGACAGCGGGCTCGCCTCGGGCTCGGTGTACTACTACGAGATCCGCGCCATCGGCGGGCAGAACACCTCGGCGATCACCGCCGCCGTCAAGGCCGCCACCCCGGTCTCGACGCCCACGGAGTTGCACGCCACCGCCGCGGCGGCCTCGGTCAGCCTCACCTGGGGCGGGATCGACCCTCACGCCAAGAGCTACATCGTGATGCGGTCGGCCGACGGCAAGACCTACTCGAACCTCTCCACGCTCCCCGCCGGCTCGAGCAGCTACGTCGACAAGGCGGTCGCCACCGGCACGGGCTACTACTACAAGATCCAGGCGGCCAACGGCACGTCGCCCAGCGGCACCACCGCGGCCCTCCCGGTCACCACGCTCATCCTTCCCCCCACCGCCGTCTCGGCGAGCATGACCGGCACCAAGGTCAGCCTCGCCTGGAAGGACACCAACCGCAAGGGGATGGGGTACATCGTGCTCCGCTCCTCCGACGGCGTGAACTTCACGCCGCTCGCCCAGCTCAAGTCCGGTTCGGCGGCCAAGTACGTCGACCCGGCCGTGAACCCGAGCCAGAGCTACACCTACGAGGTCCAGGCCTTCAGCGGCTCTATGGTCTCCGACGCCTCCGGCGCCGCTCAGATCACCACGCCCGACGGCACCTCCACCGTGACGATCACGTCCCGCTACGGCAGCGAGCTCGTCGTGACCGCCTACGGCGCCGCCGATGTCATCTCCGTCTCCCAGAGCGGCGCCTCGCTCTCAATCGTCATCAACGGGCAGACCTTCGTGCAGAGCGCCCTCTCGGCCGGCCTCTTCATCTACGGTCGCGCCGGCGCGGACACCATCAGCATCGACTCCTCCGTGCTCGCCCGCACCACGGTCGCCGCGATCGGCGACGGCGTCACCACCATCACCAGCGGGATCTCCAACCTCAACGCCTGGCTCGACTCGACCGACCACTTCGCCGGCTCGGGCGTCGCGCACCTCGTCGGCGCGTTCGCCGGCGGCGTCTCCAAGGCCGTCGGGGCCGCGCTCGCCAACCCCAAGGACGCCGGCTCGACCGTCCGCATCAACCGCTCGCTCTTCGGCTCGGCCCCCTCGGCCGACGACGTCAACCAGGGCGGCGTGGGCGACTGCTACTTCCTCTCCTCGCTCGCCGCCTTCGCAGGCACCAACCCCGCCGTCATCCAGAACTCGGCGGTCGACATGGGCGACGGCACCTACGTCGTCCAGTTCGCCAAGCCGACCGGGCCCGTCTATGTCCGCGTCTCGGGCGACCTCTCCGTCGGCGGCTACTCCGGCTTCCGCTACGCCCAGGCCGGCGGCGGCGGCATCTGGGCGCCGATCATGGAGAAGGCCTACGCCTACTTCCGCACCGGCGCCAACACCTTCGCCTCCCTCAACGCCGGCTGGATGGGCGACGTCTACAAGGCCTTCGGCGTCAAGTCGCAGATCATCGGCCTCAAGGCGGCCGAGACCGTCTTCTACCAGTCCATGCTCGCCAGCCTCTCGGGCGGTTTCGTGGTCACCTTCGGCACCAGCGGCACCGCCCCCAACCTCGTCCGCGGGCACGCCTACACGCTCATCAGCGTCTCGATCGACGCCGGCGGCGTCTCGCGCTACACCGTCCGCAACCCCTGGGGCTGCGCCGGCGATGCCCTCGAGAACGCCGACGGCTACGCCACCCTCACGTTCGCCCAGATGCAAGCCAACTTCAGCTGCGGCGCCCAGGCGATCGCGTAGCGCTCCTTCCGCGATCCTCCCTGCAACCCGATCACTCGCACTCGCCCCGGGCCGTCCCGGGGCGATCTGCCTTCCGGCCGCGCCCGAAACCGGGCGAAAACAGAGTGCAAGACCCCAGCGCCGCGCCCGCATTCAACCCGGAGCCGCCGGGCAGCGCGTGCTCCGGGAGTTTCCGCCATGAACAGTCAGATCCACCACCGCGCCCGCCCCGCCACCCTCGCACTGCTCGCCGCCGCGGCCCCCGCCCTGGCCTCCAACCCGCTCGCATACCTCGAGAGCAATTCGAGCATCGATGCGGGCTGGTCCGGTGGAGACCCGATCGGCGGGTACACCTCCTACTCCGGGCACAGCGAGTTCCACGACGGTGAGACCAACGGCGTGGCCGTCTCGCTGACCGGCCGCATGGTCGCGAGCCAGGCCCTCTACCTCTGGTCGTTCCCCTGGACCAACAGCAGCGGCATCGACTACAACACCACCTACTCCTACAACGGCGATTCCTACGCCGGAGGCCCGCCCGACACCAGCACCCGCCACTTCTGGATTTCCGACACCTCCGACGCGGTCTTCCGCACGTTCGCGCCGGGCATCCTCGGCCGCCAGTGGGACCCGGTCCTCGGGCAGCAACTCGGCCAGTTCAGCTACTGCACGATCGTCAGCGGCACCTACTCCGGAGGAACGTTCACCCCCGACGGCAACATCCTCCTGGACCTGACGGCCACCACGTTCCCCGCGGCCTCGCTCCCCGCCGGCGACTACCGCTTCAGTGCTTCATTCCAGAACGAGTTCGATGCCAACGCCGGCTTCTACATCGGCACCAACATGGCCTGGCGCATGACCTTCACCCCCGCGCCCGGCGCTGCATCGCTCGCCGCCGCCGGCCTGCTCACCGCCCTGCGCCGCAGGCGCTGACCGACCGGACCGCCAAAACGCCGCGGGGCCGCATGCATCACCATGCGGCCCCGCGCACGTTGCCGTTGGCGATGTGACCCTTGCGTTACTTCCCGGCCTCCGGCAGCGGCAGCAGCGCCGGGATCCGCGCGGCGTACGGCTGGATCTTCGGCCCATCCCCCTCCGGGTGATCCACGTAGTACAGGCCCACCGTGGTGTAGTGGTTCCGTAGCGGCGTCCGGTCCTCATCCCACCCGCCCCGCCCGTGCTCGAGCGTGAACCGCAGCGCCGATGTGAACGGCACGGGATCGAGCAGGTGCCAGCGGTAGACCGTGTTCTGGATCCCCCGCTTCTCGCCGCCCTTGTCCGGGTTGTCGTAGAACGTCACGCCGAAGTACGGCGTCTGGAACGTGTGGCCGAAGTCCCACGCGCCGCAGAAGTAATCCTCGCTCCCCGTGCCGCTGATGACCGGGTCCTTCGCGCCGTCGACGTAGAAGTTGTCATCCCCCTCGCCCCACCACCCGTCGCTGTTGGCCAGCACGCTCACCACCGTCCCCACGAAGTGCCCCGCGCCCCTGGCCTCGCAGATCGTCAGCGGCGTCCCCTTGGGCGCCGGGAAGAAGTTCCGGTACTGCGTGTGGAAGTACAGCGGCTCATCCTTCGCGCCGGCCTTGGCCTCCGCGTCGAGACGGTAGTCGAAGTTGTAGTAGAACGCCCCCACCGGCTGCGCGCCCTCGTTGGTCACTGTCAGCACCGCGTGCTTCCTGAACGGCATCGGCCAGTAGCAGTTCAGCGCCTTCTGCCCCCCCACCGACACCGGCGCGCTGTGGTACTCCACGTACTGCCCCGGCCCCTGCGCAAAGAAATCCCCCACCGGGCACTCCACCGCCGGGCTCGCCGCATCGTCCCACGTCATCCGCAGCACCAGCTCACGCAGGTGATCCGGCGAAGGGCTCGAGATCGTGATCCACAGGTGCGTGAACTCCCCCCGCCCCTTGATGTCCGCCAGCGTCAGCGTCTCCCCGGGCGCCACCCCGCGCGCATCGGCGTTCTTGCCCGTCGGGTCGGCGCTCGAGACCTTCATCGCCCGGTATTCCTTGCGGTTCGCAAGGTCCTCGGGCACCTGCGCCAGCGCCGGGGCCGAGCACCCGATCGCCGCGATCGCTCCCAGAGTCATCATGAAGTTCATCGCATGCTCCTGCCGAAGTTCGCTTTGAGGATCATCCCCGCGCCGGCCCGATCTCCGGGCCCGCCGCGCCGACCACGCCGTGCAGTCTCCGAGCGATCGATCCTACTCAAATCCCGCCCCGCGTGCCGCCGCATCAGTGGGCGTGCAATCCGCGGCCGGGCGAGTACGGACGGGCCGGAATCCCGGGCTCGACCCCCGCGATCATGTCCCCGATCAGCTCCGCGGTCCCCAGCGACGTCGTGATCCCCAGTCCCTCGTGCCCCGTCGCCAACCACAACCCCTCGATCCGTGGGTGCGGCCCGATCAGCGGCAGCGAGTCCGGGGTCGCCGCGCGGAACCCCGTCCACGCGCGGATCGCCCGCAGCCCCGCCAATCCCGGCATGTATTCGCACGCGCGGCGGATCATCCGCGCCAGGATCTCGGCGTCGATCCCCGTCTCCGGCGTGCTCCCCGGCCCGTTCCCGACCCGATCGCCCGCTCCCCCGCCCACGGCTGGCCCCGCCCCCACGCCGGCCGGAATAAACTGCCGCGACGACCCCAGCAGCATCTGCCCCGTGGCTCGCGGCTGGAGATTGAACGAAACCGAATCCGCATCCGAGGCGTGCGCGTTCTTGAGGTACCCCAGCTCGATCAGCTGGTGGTTGCAGAACCCCGGGTACCGGTCCGTGATGACCAGGTGCCCCTTGCGCGGCCGGATCGGAAGGCCCGCCGTCAGCCCCCCCGTCAGCGACCCACTCCACGCCCCGCACGCGTTGACCACCAGGTCCGCCTCCAGTCGCGTGCCGTCGGCGAGCTCCACCGACCGCCCACCCATCTCGACCACCCGCACGCCCAGCATCTTCTTCGCGCCGGCCTCGATCGCCCGCTCCACCAGCCAGCTCGCCGCCACCGGCGGGTACACCACGCTGTCCCCCGGAACCAAGAGCCCCCCCGCCATCCCCTTGCGCAGATTCGGTTCGAGAACGGCCAGCTGCGCCCCATCGAGCACCCGCGCCTCAACTCCACGCGCGCGGTAGTACCCCGCCCGCGGCCCCACCGCCGCGAATTCCTCATCATCGGCGGCAACCCAGATCGTGCCGCAGGCGACCCGCTCGACCCCCGGCGGCAACCGCGGCGCCAGCGCATCCCACAGCCGCTGCGAGTACCTCGTCAGCGCCATCTGCGCTTCGGAGTCATCCATCACCACGATGTGGCCCATCCCCGCGGCGGTCGCCCCCGATCCGGGGGTCGCGGCGTCGATGATCAGCACCTCGTGCCCATCGCCCGCCAGCCGCCGCGCGCACGCAGCGCCGACGATCCCCGCGCCGACGATGATGATCCTGCTCCTGGCCACTGCCGACCACGGTAGGGCACACGCCGCAACGGACCACGCTCCCCCCACACTCCCCCACGCTCACCGCAAAAGCGGCCGGAAACCGGCAGGTGTTCCGGCCGCGGAGGAGTGCTCGGATGAGCCAGCAACGCCACGATGGCAGAGCGGAGCATCCCGAACACGAGGACTACTCAACTGAAACTTTGCTCCAGGGGTTCGATCTGGGTGATCCATCGCCTCCCCGAGCCGGACCCCGCGCATGGAACGGCCCGCCGCGCCCGGACTCACGGCCCCACCCTCCGGAATTCCACGTTCTTGCGCTACGCCCGGCCCGCGAGGTTCACCAGCACGTCTTCGAGGTTGGGGTCCAGCGCCCCTCGCGGGACCACATCGTCCGCCCCCGCATCCCGGGCCTGCTGGAAGAGGTCCTTCTCCACGTGCGGGCCGAACGCCAGGATCCTGACCGCCCGTTCGGCCGCTCCGGCCCGCGGGCCACGGAGCCAGCCGATGAGCGCCAGCGCGGTATCGGGAGTTGTAAGGTCGATGAGGATCGCGGTCGGCGCACTGTCGGCCAGCCGGGCCGCGAGCATCTCGACGTTCCGCACCGGCCGGCACGCCAGCCCCAGAGCGTCCCCGGCCCCCTTGATCTTGGAAGCCCACAATAGGTCTGTCGCAAAATAGAGAATCATGGAGCACTTTCGGAAACTACGGAATCAAAGTTGAGAATCGCGAACATGCGGTACCTGCACGGTATTCCGTTCCCGCGGGTTTACGAAGGCTCGGGCGGCTCATACAGTGCAAGCCCGGCGCCTCGCGACCCGCCTCCTGGGATCCGCGCGGGGAGTGCCCCGGTTGATCCCTCCTGAGCACGGACAATCCGTAGCCCGTGCCCGAGGCTGGCCCGCCGAGCACCGTCCGAAGGGTCGCAGATTGGAAAAAACATCATGACCACCGTTGCCAAACCCCCGTCCGCCAAGCAACACAAGCCCAAGAACTCCCCCCCGAGCAACTTCAACAGCACCGTGTTCGAGGAGTGCGGCCTCCCCTCGGATCCCAACAACTTATACAGGCAGACGGTAGGGTCCATGCTGTACGCGGCGCAGGTCATGAACCTGCCCCACGCCTTCCAGCTCATCCTCGCCCAGCCCAAGAACGAGATCATGGTCCACTTCCCCGTCCGCATGGACGACGGGAGCTACCGCCTCTTCAAGGGCTACCGCGTCCAGCACAACAACGCCCTGGGACCCTTCAAGGGCGGCCTGCGCTTCCACCCCGACGTCCACCTCGACGATGTCAAGAGCCTCTCGTTCCTCATGACCATGAAGTGCTCCCTCGCCGGGCTGCCCTACGGCGGTGGCAAGGGCGGCATCAAGGTCGACCCGCGCAAGCACTCCCAGGGTGAGATGGAACGCATCGTCCGCCGCTTCACCGCCGCGATCGCCCACAACATCGGCCCCGACTACGACATCCCCGCCCCCGACGTCGGCTCCAACGCCCAGCACATGGCATGGATCGCCGACACCTACTCCTTCATCTCCGAGGCCGCCGGCAAGAACCCCAACGCCGTCATCACCGGCAAGCCCATCGAGTCGGGCGGCTCGCTCGGACGCGAGAAGGCCACCGGCCAAGGCGTCGTCGACACCCTCGAGATCATGCTCCCCGAGCTGGGCCTCGATGTCTCCCGCGTCACCTTCAGCGTCCTGGGGTACGGCAACGTCGGCTCCTGGGCCGGCCGCATCCTCGCCGACAAGGGCGCCAAGATGCTCGCCGTCGCCGACCACACCGGCTACCTCAAGAACGACAAGGGCATCGACACCGTCGCCCTGGCCGAGCACGTCGCCAAGACCGGCGGCGTCCGCGGGTTCCAGGGCGCCTCCTCGTGCACCAAGGAAGATTTCTACACCGCCAAGGTCGATGTCTTCGTCCCCGCCGCCCTCGAGCAGATGGTCCAGGAGACCGAGGCCAGGATGCTCAACTGCACCATCGTCGCCGAGGGCGCCAACGCCCCCACGACGCCCGCGGGAGAGCGCGTCCTGCTCGAGCGCGGCATCGAAGTCCTCCCGGCGATCCTCTGCAACGCCGGCGGCGTCACCGTCTCGTACTTCGAGTGGATCCAGAACCTCACCTTCCACGCCTGGGACCTCGAGCGCGTCGACCGCGAGCTTAACATGCACATGGTCGATGCCGCCAACCGCACCCGCGCCGCCCGCCAGCGCTACGACTGCGACCTGCGCACCGCCGCCTACATCGCCGCCCTCGAGCGCCTGCACAAGTGCTACGCCGCCCGCGGCATCTTCCCGTAAGCGGACCGACGGCCTCCTGATCGCACCCCCGACCCCCGCGCCACGCGGGGGTCTTTTCTGCGCCCGCCGACCCACCTCGCCCGCCGGGATCCGCGGTATCATCGTCCCCATGAGCACCTGGCCGGGGCACCTCGTGATCGCCAGGATGACGGGGCTCCACGTCGGCCTGCTGATCGCCGCCATCGTCTGCTTCGACATGCTCATCGTCCGGCTCATCCTCGGCGCCATGGTGTCGGGGACTCTCGGCGTGCTCGCCCGCAAATGCCCCGCGATCCCCATGAGCCCCTCGGCGGATTACCGCGAATTCCAGGACATGAAATTCGGCGCGGTGAACTTCGGCAAGGGCGTGCACATCGGCGCCGATGAGAGCGGCCTGCACCTGGTCCCCGTGCTCTTCCTCCGCTGGGTCGGCGCCAGACCCTCGAGCGTCCCCTGGACCATGGTCGAACTGCTCCCCGACGCCAAGGTCAGGAGGATCGTCCACTGCAGGCTCGCGGGCCTCAAGGCACAGCTCCCCGCGTGGTGCTTCGATCGCCCGATCTGACGGGCACACCCGGGCTCCGTCGACCGCCTTTTTTTGCTTGGATCCCGCCGCTCCGGGATTTACACTGCGCCGGGATCCCACCGGGGGCGGACGACTCCGCCCATCCATTTTCGTACGGAGTCATGCGCTATGCCCCGCACCACGATGTTCGCGTGCCTGTCATTGTCCCTGGGCATCATCGCCGCCGCCGCGATCCTCTCGCACGCCGGCCCGCTCGATCCGCCCGCCGGGCCGGTCGCCCCTTCGTACAAGACCTTGACGGAAGTTGAACCGCGGACCGCCGTCAGCTCTGCCAACACCCCCGGTGATGCCGACAGCCTGTATCGCATCGCCAAGCCCGGCAGCTACTACCTCACCGGCAACATCACCGGCGTGGCCGGCAAGTGCGGCATCGAGATCGCCGCCAGCGGCGTCACCCTCGACCTCGACGGCTTCGAGATGCTGGGCGTCAGCAACATGGGCGCCTTCGACGGCATCACCGTGACCTCCAGCGACGGGAAGAACATCACCATCCGCAACGGCTCCATCCGCAACTGGGGCGACTGCGGCATCGAGTTCAACTCCAACGCGGGCCATCCCCCCACCCACGCGATCCTCCAGAACCTGCACATCAGCGACAGCGTCCGCCTGGGCGTCGCCCTGGAGTGGGACAGCATGATGACCGACTGCAAGCTCACCGACAACCGTGGCGACGGGGTCCTCGCCGCGCCCCGCTGCGCCTTCACCCGCTGCATCGCCAGCGGCAACGGCGGCGATGGCTTCGCCGTCAACTACAGCTGCACCATCGTCGAGTGCATCGCCGCCAGCAACACCGGCGTCGGCTTCGCGCTCGCCCTGAGCTCCACGATGTCCGACTCGGCCGCGCACCACAACGCCACCGGCTCCACCGGCCAGGGCTGCACGCTCACCGGCTGCACGTTCTACGACAACATCGCCGCCGGCTTCGACGGGTTCGAGGGAAACACCATCACCGCCTGCACCGCCTACCGCAACGGCACCTTCGGCATCGGCACCGCTCGCGGCAGCACCGTCACCGACTGCAGCTCCCACAGCAACCAGACCGACGGCATCCGCGTCGTCAACCAGTGCCTCGTCCGCTCCAACACCTGCGCCAACAACGGCGAGGCCGACGGCGCCGGCATCCACGCCACCAGCACCGACAACCGCATCGAGGGCAACATCTGCATCGGCGCCGATCGCGGCATCGATGTCGACGCCGCCGGGAACCTCATCATCCGCAACAGCTGCTCGGGCAACACCATCAACTGGGTCATCGTCGCCAACAACGTCTGCGGCCCCATCCTCGACCGCACCGCCCCCGGCAGCGCCGCCATCTCAGGCAATTCCGCCCCCGATTCCACCGGATCCACCCACCCCAACGCGAACTTCACCTACTGACCGCGCCCGCCCCCGACCTCACGCCCGGCTACTTGTTCCCCCCCACCTTCTTCTTCAGCAGGTCCTCCACACCCTTCTTGATCAGGTCCTCGGGCTTGAGCTTCTTGATCACTTCCTTGGCGAACAGCTCCAGGTCCGGCTCGGTCTTGTTCCGCTCGAACGTCCCCCGCGTCCGCCACGGCACCATGGTCGCCGCCGAGAGGTCCTTGTCCTCCCCCTTGCCGCCCAGCAGCTTCGTGAAGTCCGTGCTCGACTTGAACAGCCCCGCCGCCTCGTCGGTCAGCGCCCCCACCGGCAGCCACGTGATCACGTCGATCGTCTTGTTCACCAGGTCCACCTTCCCCTCGGTCTGCACCTGGAACTCCCCCAGCGGCAGGCTCCACCGCTGGTAGGTCGCCACCCCCGACGCCAGCTCCACGTTGAGCGGCTCCAGACGCTTGCCCGCAACCCCGCCGGCCTTCTGCTTGAGCGCGCTGAGGATCTTGCCGAAGTCACCGCCGGCCGTGAACCTCGCCTCGCCCGGGTCCACCACCACCGTCCCGCTCAGCTTCCGCAGGTCGTTGTCCAGCGGCACCTTGAGGTTCGTCCCCACCACGGTCGCCGGCTGGTCCTGCGGCGTCTTCTCCACCGACCCGATGAACGGCACCCCCTTGAGCAGCCGCTGCGTCAGCTCCTGCGAGACCTCCGTCACCGTCACGTTCAAGGGCTGCGTGGTCGCGAACACCTCCCCGCTGATCGTCCCCACGATCGACGCGTTGGCCCGCGCCGACTTGGCGTGCACCTCCAGGCTCCCCCCGCCGCGCGAGAGCTTGTCGGCCCGGATGGTCGCCTCCGCGACCGGCCCCAGCGCATCGGTCAAGAGCCCGTCCTGCTTGGCAAACAGGTCCAGCAGCGGCACCGGGATCACCGGCAGGTTCCCGTGCGCATCCACCGTCGCCGTCTGCGTCTGGACGACGCCCTTCTCGTCGGCCAGCCTCGAGATCTCCAGCGAGAACTCCATGTCCTTGGCCTGCACCGGCGCCGCCGACGGCCTCGCCACCGTCGCGTTGGCGACCGCCAGGTCGACGTCGATGCTCCCAGCTTCCGCGGCGTTCGCGGCGTTCGCGGCCCGCGATTGCACGTTGAACGTCGTCGAGCCCAGCGTGATCGTGCTGCCGTCGCTGCCGACCATTTCCAGCACCGGCGCCTCGGCCGACGCCTTGAGCGCGAAGATCCCCGGCTTGAGCGGGCCCGTGCCCTCCCCGCGCGAGATCGAGAGGCTCGACACCGACGCGCTGAGCTTCACGGGCTTGGTGAACCGCGCGGGCGCCGCCGCCGCCGCCCGGCCCGGCGCCGAGGGGCCGGCCTCCAGGAAGCGGTTCGCCCACGCCGGCTCGATCTCCCACTGCACCTTGATCGGGCTGGCGATCCCCACCCGGTCCGGCTGCATCTTCAGCTTCACCGGCTCGGGGATCTTCAGCCGCGGCGTGTCCACCGCCGCCTCGATCCCCACGTCCGAATCCCCCAGCGAGCCGCCGCCCGCTGGCGCCGCCAGCGACAGGTTCACCGTCAGGTTCGCCGTGTCACCCACCGCGCCCGTGATGAACCCAGGGTCCTGCGCCGCCAGCCGCTCCACCGACGCCAGCTCGATCTTCTGCGCCTTGATCGATGCGCTCAGCCGGTCCAGCGGCGACTTGCCCGCCACCCCCGCCGCCGAGAGGTCCGCCGACGCGTCCCCCGTCAGCGTCATCAGCGTGCCCTCGGTCCCCGAGAGCACCCGCCCGTTGATCGCCGCGCGGGCCTGCTTGGTCCACCGCGCCGTCGACCCCGCCAGCGCCGCGGGCGGGAAGGTCGCCGTCACCTGGAAACCCTCGACCCCCACCGAGCCCAGGTCCCGCAGCGTCCCGTCCGCGTTCTTCACCGACAACCCCTGCACCAGCGTCCGCTCCGGCAGCGAGATCGTCAGCGTCGCGTCCGGCGAGTTGGCGATGTCGGGCTTGAAGCCCGAGAAGATCGGTTCCGACAGCGGGATCCGCACCGGCGACACCTGCACGGTCGCACTGGTCGTCCGCAGCAGCCGCGGCCGCTGCGCCAGGTCGGGCATCACGAGGTCCATGATCGCCTGCACCGTGTCGGGCGCGATCGTCGAGACCACCGACGCCTTCTTGAGGTCCAGCGCCCGGTCCTCAACCCCCGCCGCCAGGTCGGCGACCATGTTCTGCGCCTTCACCGACGCGACCACGTCCAGCGCCTGATCGCGCGGCGTCGAATCGATCTTCACATCCACCGTCGGCCCGACCGCGCCCCGCAGCAGCGCCGCCAGGTCGAACCCCTTCTCCGCCGGCCGCGTGCCCGGCCCGCCCGGCGCGGGCGATCCCGGCGGTGTCCCCGCCGGCCGATCCGGCAGCGGCGTCGGCGGCGGCTTGGGACTCCCCGCCGGCGGCGCCAAGCCCTCCGCCCCCGCCGGCAGCGCGTTGGCCACCGCCGCGCTACTCGCCGCCGGGCCGCGCCCGAACACGCTCGCCAGCGACGTCGGGACGTTCTTGAGCTCGATCGTTCCCTGGGGCTTGAGCGTCCTGGGCGAGATCTCCGTCTTGCCCGCGTTGCTCGCCAGCAGGCCCTTGAGCTCCATCGCGCCCGTCAGCGTGAACGGCTGGCGATCGTGCTGGAACTCGCCGCTCACCGAGACCTTCGGCGTCGCGCCCGGGAGCAGCTGCGCGGAAGTCTTGAGCGTCCGCAGCTCGATCGCCCCCACGCCCGCCCCCACCCCCACCGGCATCAGCGACATCCCCCCCACCGTCGAGTCAAAGTCCGCCGAGAGCTTGCCCAGGTCAAACGGCGCGCTGCCCGTCGGCAGCGGCAGCGACAGCGACCGCACCGTCACCTGCACCTGTCCCGCCGGCGCCAGCGCAAAGCCCGTCCCCGGCTCCACGAACCGCGACGCGATGCTCCCGGCCGACGCGATCGCCGCCGTCATCCCCTCCCCGCGCGTCTTGAGCACACCGTCCGCCACCGCGAACGCCCCCTTGATCCGCACGTTCTGGCCCTGGATGTCCGCGTCCAGGTTGGTCGCCGGCAGCGCCCCGCCGGCCGCCGGCGTCGCGCTGGCCGTCAGGTGCACGTCCAGCTCCGGGCCGACATCGCGCGGAAGATCCAGCTTCAGCGCCTGCACGAACGGCTGGGCGATCGCCGTCGAGAGCTTCGCCAGGTCCACCGTGCCCTGCACCGTCGCCTGCGCCGGGCTGGGCGCCCCCACCGCGTCCAGCAGGTGGCCCGCCGTCAGGTCCACGCGCACGTTCCCGCCCGGTTTGTTGTCGATGGTCGCCGACGTCCCCATCGCGATCGCCGCCGTCCCCGCGAGATCGCTCGTCGAGACGTGCAGGTCGATCGGCGCGATCGAGAACGCGCTGGGCGCAGCGCCCTGCGCCCGGTCGATCGCCACCGTCCCGGTAATCCCCGTCGTCTTCACGCCAAGGTCCAGCGCCGTCCCCCGCAGGTCGATCTTCGACGGGTCACGCGGGATCAGCAGGCTCAGCGACTTGATCTCGACCGACACGTCAGGCAGCTGCGCCACCGTCACCAGCTTCTGCTCCGCCAGCGACCGGTCGATCGCCGGCACCAGCGCCCGCAGCGTCTGGCCCCTGGCCGAGATCGTCCCCGTCTTCGACGCCGTCACCGTCCCGTTGTTGATCTTGAACGCCGTGTCGGCGCTGGCGTTGGCGGACCTGGCGACCAGCGTCGCGTCCCCGTCCTTGAGGCTGCCCGCGGCGTTGAGCTCCAGGTCGGCCGTCTCCCCGAACGCCGCGATCAGCCTGCCCTTCTGCAGCGCCAGCGCATCGATCACCTTCACCGGCGCCGATGTCAGGCTCACCTGAGCGCTCAGGCTCGCGTCCGCGAGCCGCGCCACCCCCGCCGCCGCCGGGAGTTCGAACTTCGCCGCCGCCTTGAGGTCCCCCGTCGGGCCCGACGCCAGCCCCATCTTGGTCGCCATCTTCAGCGACGCCTTGATCCCCGACGTGCTCCCGATGTCGATCGTGCTGTCGGCCGTGAACCCCTTGAGCGTGTACGTCTGGTCCCCCGCCTGCGACGAGTCCGTGTACGTGATGTCCAGTTCCTTGATCGACACGCCCGCGCGGATCGGCGGAAGGTCACCGATCCGGATCACCCCCGCATCGCCCGGCTTGCCCGGGGGCGCCGCCGCCGGAGCCTTGCCCGAGGGCGCCAGCGCCCGCTCCAGGTTCGTCTGACCGTCGGCGCTGCGGACGATCGCCGCCTTGCCCGTGATCCCGATCCGCCCGGCATCGATCGAGCCGCCCAGGTACCCGGTCGCCAGCCCCCACACGCCCGCCGTGCTCTCGATGCTGATGCGGGCGATCATCTTCCCGTCCGAACCCGCGATCTCGATCGGGCCGATCGACTGCGGCCCGCCCCACGAGAAACTCGTCTGCTTCACCTTCACCGAGCCGCTGATCGACTTGCCGATCCCCGACTCGATCATCCCCGGCGCCATCAGGCCCGCGATCGGCAGCCCCATCGTGACCCCCAGCACGATCACCAGCGCCACGCCGATCCCCGCGCCGACCAGGATCTTCTTCCGCAGCGACCACTTCTTGGGCGCGCCCGGGTCGGGCGTGCGGGCCGGCCCGGGCTTGGCCGTCGCCGCGCCCCAGAAACTCTCGCTCGAAGCACCATCGCCCGTGGATGAAGACGGTTCGCTCGCCATTCGAAGTTCTCCGGAAGCCACAACAGTACGCCCGCGCGGGCCCACCTGCGTCCGCCCGACTCCCCCTCGTTGACACACCTCCGGCGCTACAGGACAATCCCGGGATTCCGCAGGAGTCCCGCCCATGAACAGGTTCTCAAGGCTCGCCGCCCTGTGCCTCGCGCTGGCCGGCTGCCGCTCGACACCGGCCCCCGCGCCCTCCCCGCAGGCCCAGCTCTTCGCCGGCCTGGGCTCCCATCACCGCGCCATCACCACCGCCTCGTGGGACGCCCAGAAGTACTTCGACCAGGGCCTCACGTTCGCCTTCGCCTTCAACCACGACGAGGCGATCCGCTCGTTCTCCAGGGCCGCGGAGCTCGACCCCGGCAGCGCCATGGCCTGGTGGGGCGTGTCTCTGTGCAACGGACCGCACATCAACAACCCCGCCATGGACCCCGAACACTCCCGCGCCGCCTGGGAGGCGCTCCGCAAGGCCCAGGCCCTCATGGTCCGCGCCTCACCGCCCGAGCGGGCCCTCATCAACGCCCTGGCCGCACGCTACGCCGATCCCGACAAGGGAACGCTCCCGCTCACGCCCGACCAGCGCGCCCCCTTCGACCGCGCCTACGCGGACGCGATGAACACCGCCCACCTCCAGTTCGCCCACGACAACGACATCGCCACCCTCTACGCCGAGTCCATGATGGACCTGCGCCCCTGGGACCTCTGGAGCGCCGACGGCCAGCCCAGGCCCGAGACTCCCGAGATCGTCGCCGTCCTCGAGAACGTGCTGGCCTCCGATCCCAAGCACCCCGGCGCCAACCACCTCTACATCCACGCGATCGAGGCCTCGCCCCACCCCGAGAAGGCGGTCCCCGCCGCCGATCGCCTCCGAACCCTCGTCCCCGCCGCCGGACACCTCGTCCACATGCCCGCGCACATCGATGCACGCGTCGGCCGCTGGGACCAGGCCAATCAGGCCAACCGCGACGCGATCGCCGCCGACGATGCCTACCGCCGGCTCTCCCCGCGCCAGGGCTTCTACCACATCTACATGGCCCACAACCGCCAGTTCCTGGCCTTCGGGTGCATGATGCAGGGACGGTCCGCAGAGGCGATCCGCGCCGCGCAAGAGACCTTCGACCAGATCCCCCCCGACTTCTTCGAAAGCAGCGCCGCCATGATCGACGGCCTGGCCCCGATCGCCCTGGAAGTCCGCATGCGCTTCGGCAGGTGGGAGGAGATCCTCGCCCAGCCCGCGCCCGCGGAGAACCTGCCGATCTCCACGGCGATCTGGCACGCCTGCCGCGCGATCGCCTTCGCCAACACGCAGCGGCCCGGCGAGGCCGACGCCCAGCGCGAGGCCTTCATCAAGGCCGCCGCCGCCGTTCCGCCCGGCCGCACCGTCGGCAACAGCCCCGCGAGCACCGTCCTCACGATCGCCGGCCACCTCGTCGACGGCGAGATCGCCTACAAGCGCGGCGGTAACGACGAGGCGATCACACACCTGCGCGCCGCGGTCGCCGCCGAGGACACCCTCCGCTACGACGAGCCGCCCGACTGGATGCAGCCCGCCCGCCACACCCTCGGCGCCGTCCTGCTCGCCGCGGGCCGGCCCGCCGAGGCCGAGAAGGTCTACCGCGAAGACCTCCAGCGCTGGCCCGAGAACGGCTGGTCCCTCTACGGGCTCTGGCAGGCCCTGAAGGCCCAGAACTCCCCCGAATCCGCCGCGACCGCCGACCGCTTCAAGAAAGCCTGGGCCCGGGCGGACATCCAGATCGGGTCCAGCTGCCTCTGCGTGCCCGGCGCGCCGTGATCGCAGACCGGCCCGCACCACCGCGCAGTCGATGCGCGGCGGGGACGACCGGGCCTGTGCGCACAAGAAGCGATATGGCAGGAAACGCGTTGAACGCCCCGCTGCGGGGCGGCAACCCGGGAGGTCCTGCGGGTCCACCCATGCCCTCGGAATCGATCCTGGGGCATCGTGGTGCGAATCGCTTTTTGTGCGCAACAAATCAGGTCATGCGCGCGATATCGGGACGCTTCTCCGCCCGAGTCGCCGCCGGTGGAGTTCCGGCGCTAAGGGATGCGACTGGACCGTCAGCCTCGTGATTTTCCGGGCCGGTCACTCGTCGGGTGGATCATCCCATTCGTCGGGCGGCTGGTCCGAAGCCGCATCCTCGACGTGGGCATCGCGGTGGGCCAGTTCGCAGGCCGCGCGGCACGTTTCGGCGTCGGCGACACTATCGAAGACCGCCAGCGCCTGGCGCTCCATCGCATCCCAGACCACCCAATTGCCTATCCCCGCTCGCACCGAGTATCTGGCGTCCATGGCCTGTCCTCCGGTCCGTGGATGACGCCCGCGAGTTCCGGTTGCTTGCCTGTTGCGGATCTTCCGGGTTCCTCCTTTGAATCGCCGGTGGATTCTCCGTTTCTCCGCGCGCCCGGGCCATGCGGGAAACTTCCCTCAACACGGCGGCGACCCGCGGGACGCTGGTGGTTAGGTGGTGGAGCCGCGTGCGCGGCGTGCCGCGGAACGTCTTGGCTCGGGCCGGATCGGGTCAGGCGGCGCTGGGCTTGTCGAGCTCGGCGAGCTTCTGTGAGAACTCGGCGTGGTGCTTGCGGTTCCCGAGGCGAGCAAAGAGCTCGATCGCCTGCGTCCACAGCTCGCGGGCCTGGTCGGGCCGGCCGCGCAGGACGGCGATGTCGCCGAGGTTGGCGAGCTTGGTGGAGGCGATGTCATCGGCGCCGATGCGCCGGGCGATCGCCAGGGATTCCCGGAACAGTTCCTCGGCGCGGTCGAGCTCGCCGCGGGCCTCGGGGGCCAGGCCGAGGTTGCCCACGGCGCGGGCGAGCCCGTACTGGTCACCGATGCGCTTGCTGATGTCGACCGCGCGGGTGAACTCTCGCTGGGCGCCGTCGATGTCCTTGCGGTAGAGCCGGACCAGGCCGAGGTTGGTGTAGGCGCGGGCGGTATCGGCTGAGTCGGTGTCGGGCCCGGTGACGGCGAGCCGGCGGCGGACGAGTTGCTCGGCCTCTTCGAGTTCCCCGCTGCGAAAGTGGAACTGATACACAAGGAACAGGATCTGGATGTCGGTGGTGTCGGGCGTGAGGGCCTGGGCAAAGAGCGTGCGGGCTTCTTCGGCGTTGCCGTCGGCAAAGAGCCTGGCAGCGCGCTGGGCCAGCGCGAGGCGGGGGATGGGGTGGGGGTGGGGGTGGGGGTGGGTTGGTCGTTCATCTCTTGCAAGAGTACGAATCGTCGCGGACCGGAACCGAAGCACCGGGGTGGCGTACCACCGGGGCCGGCCTTGCGACCCCGGTGTCTTGGTATGCAACCGCCCCGTTCGGTAGGCTCTCCCCGCGATGGAAGATGCACCCATCCGCAAGCGCCTGAAGCGGCGCGAGATCGAAGGGGGCCTGCGGTTCATCACGTTCTCCTGCCAGCGCCGGCTTCCCCTTTTCTCCAATCCCAGGATCGCGGGCGAGTTCATCCGCGCGATGCCGCGAGGTCCGTTACATTCACCGCAACCCGGTAGAGCGCGGGCTCGTGAGCGAGCCGGAGGAGTGGCGCTGTTCGAGCGTGCGGTGGTGGATGGGCCTGCGCGAGGGGGAAATCGAGTGCGATCCGCCGCCGGGAAGGCCTGGGTCGTGGGTGGACTGGAAGGGGCTCATGTGGTGGGGCTCGAGAAAGAACCAAGCCACCGGGGTCACAGAGCCGACCCCGGTGGCACGGCGCGGAGGCCCGGGGTCTTGATCACGGACCCCGGTGCCGCCTGCCCACCTGCCTCATGTGATGGGGCCCGAGAAAGAACCAAGACACCGGCGTCGCAGAGCCGACCCCGGTGGCACAGCGCGGAGGCCCGTGGTTTTGATCACGGACCGCGGTGCCAGCGGCCGATCAGCATCCGGATTCGAAGGCGAGCAGGAAGGCTTCGTAGTCGTCGGCGTCGACAAAGCCCGAGCCGTCGAGATCGGCCGAGGCATCATCGGCCTCGAACGCGAGCGTGAAGGCGCCGAAATCCTCGGTATCGACGAACCCCGACGCATCGAAGTCCGCAGCGCAGAGTTCCGCGAGGCTTGCCGGGGCGCTGGGCACGGCCTGGGCGCAGGAGTTGGTCAGGACGGCGGTGAACTCTCCCAGGTCCGAGGCCTGCACACCGGTGATCGTCAGGATCGCGGGCGTCCCGTCGGTGGGCGAGTGCAGGACCGTGCTCGCGCCGGTGACGGTGCCGCCGCCGGGTGAGGCGCCGCCCGGACCGTCGACCACATCGACGCCGTCGTGCTGCCAGTGAACGGCGATGTCCTGGTATCCCGAGGCCGGCAGCACGGCGATCTGCGCGGCCTGTCCGATGCGGACGGGCACGTTGTACGACTGGTCGGCGATCCACGGGAGGTTGGTGTCGGTCCAACGGGCGAAGTGGGCCGAGTAGGCGGGGCCGGCGAAGTTGAACCTGCCGCCGGCGAGGATCTCGCCGCTGGGATGGAGGGCCAGGGCCAGGACCGAGGTATCGAACCCGCTGCCGATGGGGGACCACTCGGTCCCGTTCCAGCGTGCGATGCCGCGGCCCGGGAGCGGGTAGGGGTAGGCGAAGGAGCCGCCGGCGATCATGTCGCCGTTGGGCATGCGCAGCAGGCTTGTGACCCCGTCGAGAGAGATCCCGCCCTGGACGGCGGACCAGTCGGTCCCGTTCCAGCGGGCAACGCCGCGGATACTCTGGGTCCCGATCTTGTAGAAAGAGCCTCCGATGACAAGGTCGCCGCCGGGCATCGCGAGCGCGGCCAGGATCGGGCCGTTGACGCCGGGGCCCAGCGCCGACCAGGCGGCCCCGTTCCATCGCGCGATGCGGCCGACGGGGAGGCCATCGGCGGATGAGAACTCCCCGGCGGCGATCAGGTCGCCGCCCGGGAGGACGGCCAGCGCGCGGACGCGCCCGTCCATGCCCGTTCCCAGCGCGTGCCAGGCGGATCCATCCCAGCGGGCGATGCGGTTGACCACGAGATCGCCGGCGTGGACGAAGTCTCCGCCGGCGATGATGTCGCCGTTGGGGAACCGGGCCAGGCAGTACACGGCGTTGTCGACGGGCGGCGCCGGGGCCGACCAGGCCTGTCCGTTCCACTGTGCGAGGAAGGGGGTGCTCGGATCCGAGACCGGGATCACGCTTCCGCCGACCAGCAGATGGCCGTTGCCCAGGTCGAGGAACGCGTACGCGAGACCGGTCAGCCCGTCTGCCAGGCTGTTCCAGCGCACGCCGTCCCAGCGTCCGATCCCCTGGAGCGGCTGGTCGCCGATCCTGGTGAACGCGCCGCCGACGAACACATCCCCGTCGGCGGCCGCGGCGATCCCGGTCACCGACCCGTTGAGACCGCCATCGACCGCCTCGATGCGCTCGTTGCGGAAGACATAGACGCCGCGGCCGGGTACATCGAATCCGCCTCCCACGAGCACCTGGCCTGCCGGCACGCCGCAGAGCGCTGCCACCCCGCCCATCTGCTCCACGAGTCCTTCCCAGTGATCGCCTTTCCAGCGGAACAGGTTGACGGAGTACTCCCAGCTGTTGGCGAAGCTGCCTCCCATGAAGATCTCGCCGTCGGCCGTCACGGTGATCGCCTGGATCCGCGCATATTCGCCCCAGAGATCCTGGCCCATCTGCGACCAGGACTGGCCGTCCCAGCGGTGCATCTGGACGCTGTACTTGTCCTGGGAGTTGAAGCCGCCGGCGAGCACATCGCCGTTGGGCAGGACGGCGATCGACCACATCGGGTCGTCGGTTCCCTCTCCCAGCGCGGACCAGGAAGTGCCATCCCAGCGGGCGACGTGGCGGGCGGGAACTCCACCGGCGGTGGCGAAGTAGCCGCTCGCGACGACTTCATCGCCCGGGCCCACCGCCAGGCCGTAGGCCTGATCGCCCAGCCCGTGGTCCATGTCGAACCACGATGTGCCACTCCAGCGCGCGATGTAGTTGACGCTGATTGATCCGGCCGAGAGGAACTTGCCGCTGACGATGAGATCGCCGCAGGCGCGGGCGACCATGGTCCGCACCTCGCCGCTGACGCCGCCGCCGACCTCCGACCAGTTCACGCCGTCCCAGCGGGCGATGTGGCTGATCGGCTTGGAACCGGCCTGCGTGAACCTGCCGGCGGCGATCAGGTCGCCGTTGGGCAGGGCCGCGAGGGCAAAGACGTAGTCGTTGAGGCCGGTTCCCAGGGCGGACCACTCGTGCGTCTGGGGGTCGAAGGCGATGATGTTCTTGGCCGAGATGTACCCGTTGCCAGAGAAGTACCCGGCGAACACCTGCTTGGGGGTCTGTGGCCCGGCGCCGTCGGGATCCCAGACCGTGATCGCGTGCACGGATCCATCGACCCCGGCGCTGCGGCCATCGGACATCCACTGCGGATCGCAGGTTACCTGGCCCGCGGCCCGGGGGGCGATCACGCAGAGCACGAGCAGGAGGTGCACCAGCGGTATCACGAGCCACGCGAGGCCACGGCGGGCCGGCGCGGGATGGCGCGTGAGGCTCGGGTGGATACGTTCGCCCGGCGTGTGTGACATTGATAACCTCCCGGCGGCCACGCCCATCGCCGAGCGGTGCACCAAGAGGTTCCTTAGTCCGGCGGCGGCGGTTCCTAAATGTAGCGATTCGGCGCTGGGAGTCATATCCGAGAATGGTTGCGGATCGGGCGGTTGATGGCCTGTCCGATGCGGATTCACATGAGAGCGGCGGCTGAAACCGGAGCCGCGGGGACGGTGTGCGGGGCGAGGCCCATCTTTTCCAGCACGGAGCGCATCTGCGACCAGCGCTGCTCGAGCGTGCCGGTGTAGCCGATCGAGAGCCGGACCAGGCCGGGGGCGATGCCGGCTTTCTTGAGTTCTTCCTCGGGGATCTCGCTGCTGGTGGATGCGGCCGAGCAGGACATCAGTGTCTCGCTGTAGCCCAGGCTCACGGCCATCAGCCCGAAGCGGTGCTCGTTCTGGAGGAGCCCCATGAGCTCGAAGGCCCGCTCGCGCGTGCCCAGGTCGAGCGTGAGGACGCCGCCGTGGCCGAAATCCTGGCAGGCCAGGCTCGTGAGCAGGGCGTGGTCGGGGTGGGCGGGCAGGCCGGGGTAGGTCACGGCCAGGTTGAGCCCGCTCAGGCGCTGGGCGAAGGCCATGGCGCGGCGGCTGTGCTCGACCATCCGCAGGCCCAGATGCGGCAGGCGCAGGCTGATGTCGAACGCGACCTGCGGGTCCATGGTCGGGCCCAGCAGCATCAGGGACCCGGTGTGCAGGTCCATGAGCTTCATGATGAACTCGGTGCTCCCGCAGACAGCGCCGGCGATGTGATCGCTGGCGCCGTTCATGAACTTGGTCAGGCTGTGGACCACCACATCGGCGCCGTGCTGGAGGGGCGCGACGATCAGAGGGGTGAACGTGTTGTCGACCACGAGCATGGCGCCGTGGCGGTGGGCGATCTCCGCGAGCCGGGGGAGGTCGGCGACCCGCAGCGTGGGGTTGGAGATCGTCTCGCAGTAGAGGACCCTGGTCCGCGGGGTGAAGGCCCGTTCGACGGCGTCGAGATCTGAAACATCGACGAAGGAGGTGCGCACGCCGGCCTTGGCCGGGAGGTACTCGCTCAGGAAGGCGAAGGTGCCGCCGTAGACGGCGCGGTTGGCGACCACGTGATCGCCGGTGTCGCAGATCTGCATGATGGTGGCGGCGATCGCGGCCAGTCCGCTGGCGGTGCAGTAGCCCGCGCGGGCGCCTTCGTAGGCGGCGATCTGCCGTCCGAGCACGTAGACGGTGGGGTTGAAGTGCCGCCCGTAGAGGTAGCAGCCGCCGGTCTCCGGTCCGCGCTGGCCCTGGAAGATCTCGGGCATGGTGGCGGCTTCGATCACGGTGAAGGTGGTGCTGGTCTCGACGGACATGTTCACGCCGCCGTGCTCGCCGAACTCGTGGCGGAGGTTGGCGAACGCGGCGATGGGGTCGAAGCGGGTCATGGGTGCGGTCCTCATATTGGTGGCGTAGACGGGTCATCGAGCGCGAGGAGCCTGCGATGGTGTAGCGCGCCGGTTGGCGCGTGGGGGAGCCGGCCCCGGCTTGGCCGCCGGGGCGCCCCCGGGCGGTGGCCCTACCCGAACAACGACCTCTCCGGGGGGGCGCCTAGACTTGTGATGGTGGGTCGACCGTTCCGTTTTGCCCCGTGTTCGCGGGGCCGGATTGACCGAACAACCTGTACCGCCCCAGTGGGGCAGGCCGTCGGCTTTCGAATGCCGGGGCCTTGACCGCCTTCACGCTCGCCAGCGATTGGCGATCCACCAGAGCCGGGAAAGACCGATCGGGAGACCCGACGGGCCGGCCGGAGGCGAGCGACCGAAGCGGGAGTGGAAGAACTCGCACATGATCGATGAATCTCTGATCGCATCTCTTGGTGTCAACGATGCCGAAGCGCAGGCCATGCTCAACGAGGCCTACGGCAAGCAGCTGGCCGGGCCCGAGACCGAGTACATGGATTCGCTGCTGGGCCAGCAGATCGACGAGCTGATCCCGGGCAAGCTGATCAAGGGCAAGATCATCGGGTACGCCGGGGACGACATCGTCGTCGAGGTGGGCCTGAAGTCCGAGGGGCTGATCCCCAAGGAAGAATTCGAGGGGTACGACATCAAGGTCGGGGACCTGGTCGACGTCCTGCTCGAGGATGTCGAGGGCGACGGCGGGCTGGTGCAGCTCTCCAAGCGCAAGGCCGACCGCATGCTGTCCTGGCAGCGGATCATGGACACCACCAAGGAGGGTGATGTCGTCGAGGGCATGGTCACCAAGAAGATCAAGGGCGGCTTGCTGGTCGACATCGGCGTGCCGGTCTTCCTGCCGGCCTCGCAGGTGGATGTCCGCCGGCCGGGCGAGATCGGGGACTACATCGGCAAGCGCATCCGGGCGTCGATCCTGAAGATCGACCTGGAGCGGCGCAACATCGTGATCAGCCGGCGCAAGCTCATCGAGGAGGAGCGCGACGCGGCCAAGAAGCGCCTGCTGGACAACCTCAAGGAGGGCGAGGTCGTCACCGGCACGGTGAAGAACATCGCCGACTTCGGCGCGTTCGTGGACCTGGGCGGGATCGACGGCCTCCTGCACATCACCGACATGTCGTGGGGCCGGATCAACCACCCCAGCGAGCTGCTCAAGATCGACCAGAAGGTCGAGGTCAAGGTCCTGAACATCGACCGGGAGAAGGAGAAGATCGCGCTGGGCCTCAAGCAGCGCGAGGCTTCGCCGTGGGAAGAGATCGAGAAGAAGTACCCCGTGGGCTCGCGGATCCGTGGCGCGGTGGTGAACCTCATGTCGTACGGGGCGTTCGTCAAGCTCGAGGACGGCATCGAGGGCCTCGTGCACATCTCCGAGATGTCCTGGACGCGGCGGGTCAACCACCCGTCGGAGCTGGTGCAGCCCGGGCAGGAGGTTGATGTCGTTGTTCTTGAGATCAACAAGGACAAGCAGGAGATCAGCCTCGGCATGAAGCAGACCGAGGTCAATCCCTGGGAGCTGGTCAGCGAGAAGTACCCCCCGGGCACGGTCATCGAGGGCAAGGTGCGGAACCTGGCCAACTACGGCGCGTTCGTGGAGATCGAGCCGGGGATCGACGGGCTGCTGCACATCTCGGACATGTCGTGGACCAAGAAGGTCACGCACCCCAACGAGATTCTCAAGAAGGGCGACAGCGTCAAGTGCGTCGTGCTGGACGTGGACCGCGAGAAGCAGCGCGTGAGCCTGGGCGTCAAGCAGCTGACGGAGGATCCGTGGATCGCGGCGATCCCGGAGCACTACAAGCCGGGCATGGTGGTGCGCGGGCAGGTGACCAAGATCACGAACTTCGGGGTGTTCGTGGAGCTCGAGTCGGACCTCGAGGGCCTGCTGCACATCTCCGAGCTGGCGGACCACAAGGTGGAGAACCCGCAGGACGTGGTCAAGGCCGGGGACGAGATCGACGTCAAGATCCTCCGCGTCGACCGCGCCGACCGCAAGATCGGCCTCTCGCTCAAGCGTGCGCAGTGGGGTGACACCTCCGGGGCCGAGGAGGCCAAGGAGCGTCGCCGGGACACGCCGACCAAGGGCGGCATGGGCGCCCACGACGCGATGGGCACGGACAAGATCCGGTTCCAGTAGGCTGGACGTCGGAAGATTCCTCAGATCTGCTCCAAAGGCCCCGGACCCGCGTCCGGGGCCTTTTTCGTTGTCGATAATGGGGACTCGCTTTTCCGCCGCGCCCGTGGCTGGGGACCCAGGGCTAACACCTCGCCGGGGATTCTCCCGATCATGCCGCATTGGTTCGCCGGTCATGCGTCTCAACCTGTTGTTATTTCCCGGTCGGGCTTGGCCGCAGCCCCCGGGGTGCCGATGAGCGGACATCAGTATGATGTTTGCGCCCCGCATGCGAAACCGGGGGCTGCGGGCGCTGTTGCGGGCGCCACGCATGGCGGTCGAGAACCGGAGTGCTGCGTGGGCTATCCGCTCGAGAACCTGGTCCGTCGCATGTTCTGGCGCGTCGCGGTCAGCACGACGGTGATCTACGGGATCACCGGCGCGCTGTGGATCCAGTGCTCCGACACGGTGGTCGGGCTGTTCGTGCGGGACCCGGACGCGATCACGCGGCTGCAGCATTACAAGGGCTGGTTCTTCATCGCGGTGACGAGCGTGCTGCTGTTCTATTCGCTGCGGGCGCAGTTCCGGCGCTGGGAGGGTGAGTTCCAGAAGCGCACCGAGGCGGTGCGGGCGCTGAGGGAGACCCAGGAGCGGTTCCGGACGCTGGCAGAGCAGGCGTCCGACGGGATCTTCATGACCGACTCCCGGGGGTGCTGCCTGGACGCCAACCCGGCGGCGAGCCAGATGTTCGGTTACCGTCCCGAGGAGTTCGTGGGCAAGCACCTGCGGGAAGTGGTGGCGGAAGAGGAAGCGGGGCGCGTGGAGGGTGAGATCGAGCGGCTGATCGGGGGTACGCCGATCGAGAGCACGTGGCTGCTGCGGCGCAAGGACGGTTCGACGTTCCGGGGGGAGGTGCACGCCAAGCGGCTGCCGGATGCGCGGGTGCTGGGCGTGGTGCGGGATGTCTCGGAGCGCCTGCGGCTGGAGGACAAGCTGCGGCAAGCCCAGAAGATGGAGGCGATCGGGCGGCTGGCGGGCGGGGTCGCCCACGATTTCAACAACCTGCTGACGGTGATCCTGGGGTCGTGCGAGATGGCGATGCTGCGGATGGGGGAGCAGGATCCGTCGCGCCACTTGCTGGACGAGATCCGGGAGGGCGGGGAGCGTGCGGCGGCGCTGACGCGCCAGCTGCTGACGTTCAGCCGGCGTGCGGCGGTGTCTCCCCGGGCGGTGGACCTCAACACGACGGTGCGGGAGACCGAGCAGCTCCTGCGGCGGGTGATCGGGGAGCGGATTGAACTCAAGCTCGTGCTCGATGCCGGCATCGGCCGGGTGATGGTCGATCCGGGGCAGATCGGGCAGGTGCTGATGAACCTGGCGGTCAACGCGCGGGACGCGATGGCCTCGGGGGGCACGCTGGCGATCCGCACCGAGGCGGTGACGTTCGAGACATCGGACCTGATCCTGCTCCCGCACGCGCGGCCGGGCCGCTGGGTGCGGGTCTCGGTCTCGGACACGGGCACGGGGATGAGCCCGGAGGTCCAGGCGCGGGTCTTCGAGCCGTTCTTCACGACCAAGGAGCCGGGCAAGGGAACGGGGCTGGGCCTGGCGATGGCGTTCGCCATCGTGAACCAGAGCGGCGGGTACATGGAGGTTCACTCGGAATTGGGGCGGGGGACGATGTTCTCGATCTGTTTCCCCGCGGTGGATGCGGCCGTCGATACTGGACCGGCCGATGCGCGGCCGAGCACGCGGGATCATGGGGGATCGTTGAACGGCGTCCGCAGTCCGGAGACGGTCCTGGTGGTGGAGGATCAGGATGCGGTCCGGCAGGTGGCGACCTGCGCGCTGGCCGATCGCGTCGGCTCGGTGCTCTCGGCCCCCAGCGGGGCCGAAGCGCTCAAGCTCGCCGACGGGGACGGCCGGCGGATCGACCTGCTGGTGACCGACATCTCGATGCCGGGGATGAGCGGCCGGGAGCTGGCAGCGCGGATGCGCTCGCGGATCCCGGGACTGCGGGTGCTGTACACCAGCGGGTACTCGGAGGATTCGGTGATCCGCCAGGCATCGCAGGAGCCGGGCGCCGGGTTCATCCAGAAGCCCTACACGCCGCGCTCGCTGGGCCAGAAGGTGCGCGAGATGCTCGATCATCCGTGAGAGCGAACGCGGGGCCGCGACCCGCCGGGGCAACGAACCGCGTACGAATACACGGCGTCGGTGCCGGTGTTTATATGTGGTTTGCAACACGAACCGAGAAGCTCGCAGCAAGTATCTTTGTCAACGGATCATAATTCGTGGTATTCGGGCCGTCGCGCGTTGTGTGAGCCGGCGCGGGTTGGTAGGATTTTGAAGTCGAACCTACATACGGCCCACGGGCCATCGCAGTGTTTCCCGTCGGGCATGACCGGAAACGCGTCGGTGTGTTGGCCTTGGTTGATGTTGATCCAAGTCCAAGCATTTCAGCCAGCGATCGCGGGGCGTAGTCGCTGGGTTGTTGGATCGGTCGTGCGGAAGTCCGGGCGCAGGGCCGGTTGTAAGGCCGGACCCGGGACGGTTCGGAATGGGCAATTATATCGCGGTTTGACACATGGAACGTTGTGTGATCTGACCGGGGCTCGTGGTTCGACTGTGTGGCGGGGTTGGACGGCGGGGTTGAGTACTTCCGTGCAGTGTCGGATCGGGCGGCGAGGAGTCGTTCGGAGTTACGCTGCGCGCGGGTTGGAAGTGTGCTCTCGTGTTGCGATGAGATCACGGACGAAGACGGGGCTGGTCGAATGGATGGATGGATAGGTGGTGACGCGGATCGGTCGTGAGGACTGGTGTCGCTCGGTCGTTGCCGCTCTCTGGATGTCGTTCCCTCGGTGGTCCGGGCGGGGCTGGAAAAGAAGGTCTCTCTCTCTGGCGGGGACGTCCCACACCCTCACCTCCTCTGATTCGCTTGATGGGACCCTTGGTACGCCCCTGCTCTGCCGCGTCGGTCTTGAGTGACTGGCGCGGCGATTCTCCGGGCCGGGCTGGGCGGGGTGGCGCTCCAAGGCGCGCCGCGGCCGGAGAGCCATCCAAAAAGCGGCAGGACCCTGCCGTGCGGCCGGGGTCTGACAGGACCTCCGTGTCGGGGGGTCCGGCCGTGCGGTCGGGGTCTGCCGGGCGTGGGAATGCGTGCGCGCCGGGACTACTGTCGATCGTCCGGCGTCGGGCCAGGGGGGGGAATCGTGGGGCCTGGCGAGCACCGGCGGGTCTTAGCACATCGCCAGGAAGGTCAGCAGGGCGAGCAGGGCGATGCGGCGATGACCAGGGGTAATGGTTAGCAGGGTCTTCATTTGTCCAGCTCCCGATCTTGTGGATTGCGAGGTCGACCAACATGGATCAACGGCCGTGCCAGATTGGCGGGGGGAGTTCGCGGGGGCCTTGGCGCATCGGGGGGCGGGGTGGCGTGCGAGGGCGTGCGGGCGCGTTGTGCGGCGGCGACATCCGGCGTCGACTGACGGCAACGGTCGCGGTGCTGGCGGGCTGCTGGGGCGCGGGGCGTACGTGGGCTCAGCCCGAGAACCCGGCGTCGCCGACGCCGCCGGCGGGGTCCGAGAATCGGCCGGCGGACCTGCCGGGGTCGCTGGATCCGCTGGGGCCCGAGGATGCGATGGCGTGCTTTGCGCTGGCGGAGACCTGGGTGCGCGGATGGACCGAGCCGGCGTCGGCGGATGTCCCGCCGCTGTTGGGAGCGAAGGTGCGGGGCGCTTCGGTGATCCTGCGGCACGCGGGGAAGATCGTGGGGCGGGGCTCGGCGATCACGCTGGGGGGGGCGGGGCAGGGGGAGAACCCGCTGGCGATCGCGGCGCGGGAGGCGTGGAAAGAGGCGACCGACCGGATGCCCGGTGACAAGGATGCGTTCCGGGAGGAGCGTCTGCACGGCATGGCGGGGCAGGTGGCGGTGAGCGTGGAGGTGTGCGGGGAGCCGACGGTGATCACGCCGCTGGCGTTCGATGAGGTGGACCGGACGCTGGCACCGGGCCTGGACGGGGTGGCGGTGCGGATCGGCGCGCGGGTGGTGCCGATGTTTCCGGAGGCGATGCTGATCCGGGGCATCTCGACGGGGGATGCGATGGCGTCGTGCATCGGGCAGGCGGCGGACAACCCCGAGCTGGGAATCCGGACCAACCCGCTGACGCAGCCTCCGGCGATCACCAAGACGCACCAGGCGGTGTTCTACCGTTTCCGGCCGTTGCACGTGGCGCAGGCGGGGGTGGGCGGGGCGGGGCGGTTCCTGCACCGGGGCGGGCGGATCATCGAATCACGGGAGATCGCGGTGGCGTCGCTGCGGGAGTGGGCGCAGCACCTTGCCGAGCACCTGGTCGGCCGGACCACGACGGAGGAGGCGGATATCACCGACCCGCCGCACCCTGACGCCAAGGGACGGATCTGCCTGCGGATGGGGGGAACGATGTGGCCGCTCAACGGTCACATGGACACGCCGGTGGCGATGCCCGAGCAGCAGCTGGTGGCGGCGATGGCGCTGCGGCGGTACGGGCGGTGCGCCGGTGCGCCGGCCGAGGTGGGGCGGCGGTGCCGGAACACGGCGGTCCGCCTGCTGCGGGATGTGCTCCAGCACGTTCCGGTGACCGCGCCGACGGTGGAGACCGACACCGAGGAGGTCGTGAGGTACCTGGCGTTCCAGGACATCCTTCCGGACCTGATCACGGAGCAGAAGTTCGCGCCCTGGCACCGCAACGTGACGGGGTTGGACATCTCCAAGTGGGACCCGGCGATCAAGGTCAGGCACCTGCGGTCGCTGGATGCGGGCGCGCCGATCGAGAAGCTCACGGTGCAGACGCGGGCGATGCTGGCGCTGGGGTTGGCCGTGAGCGCCGACGAGCAGGCCGAGCCGCACACGCGGGCGCTGCTGCGGACGCTGGGGATCGCCGAGCTGTCGGCGGGGATGCCGTGGATCGGGTGGGCGGAGCTGGGCGTGGCGATGTCGAAGAAGGTGCCCCCGTCGGCGGCGATGCTGCGTGACTGGCGCGAGGCGGCGTGCGCGCGGATGGTCCCCGCGCAGGCGCCCGGTTCGGACGATGCGGACCTGGCCGGCGGTCTGGCGGAAGGCCCGTACGGGCGACCGACGGCCGACACGGCGCGTGCGATCGCGTTCCTGGGGACGATGCTGCGCGACCCGGGATTGACCGATGCGGCCGAGCGTCCCAAGGAGCTCTCGCGCCTGCTGGCGGGGCTGAGGTTCCTGCGCCAGCTCTCGGTGGATGACTACTCGGGGTACGGGGCCGAGGACCCCGAGAAGGCGATGTGGGGGATCCGCCGATCCATCTGGGACCAGCAACTGGATCCCGCGGACACGGGGATGGCGCTGATCGCCGTGAGCGAAGCGCTGGATGCGATCACGCAGATGCAAAAGGGCATCAAGCCGCCCACTCCCCCTGCCCCCGCGACCACCCCTTCCCCCGCGACCCCCACGGTACCGGCATCCTCCGGCAAGCCGGATATCCGCTGAAACCACCGGCCCGTCGGGCCGCGGGCCCATCGGCCGGCGGCTTGCCGTGGGCGGCGGGGTGCAAAAACACAACCGCCCGTCGCTGGGACGGGCGGTGATCGGACCTGAAAGCGGGCGAAGGGACTCGAACCCTCGACATCCACCTTGGCAAGGTGGCACTCTACCACTGAGTTACGCCCGCGGGGCGTTGCCCGGGCCCCTTGGGGCGTCCGAGCGCAGGCATGAAGTTAGACCGATCGGACTTCAGAGTCAATGACTGGAGCCCGCGGCCGAGGTTGGCCGGTGGGCCGGAGGGGGCATGCGGCCTGTAACGGGCCCGGGATCGGCGGACTGGGACGAGGACAGCGAAATCGGGGGGCGGGCCGAACGCCCCCGGGCCGAGGGCGCGGCGGCGGCCTGGCCGCGGGCCTTGGAGATCGCCTGGAGCACGGTGTCGGGGGTGTAGGTGTCGTACTTCACGGGCTCGGCAAGGGCGGGGCCGGAAACGGTGAGCAGGGGGATGCCCACCCACTGGAGGCTCTTGAGCTTGTCGCTGGCGGCGGTGTTGATGCCGATGTCGGCCCGGAAGGGGACGACGTCGGCCGAGGCGAGGGCGGCGACCACTTCGGGGCGGTGGAGGACGGCGATCTCGAGGGCCTTGCAGTTGAGGCAGTACTCGGCGGTGAAATCGATGACGATGACCTTGCGGTCTTTAATCGCCTGCTCGAACCGCTCGGGGGTGTAAGCGATCCAGGGGATGGGTCCGCGATCGGTGAAATCTCTGGCGAGCATGAACGCGCCGGCGGAGATGACCAGCCCTGCGAGGGTCCAGAAGAGCCGCTTGGGGGTGCTGCGCGTGATCGCGAACGTCTTGGCGACCAGCAGGATCATGGCGGCGAGCACGAGAGCGGCGACCAGCCACCAGAAGGCGCGGAAGGGTGGGTCGACGGGGAGGCTGATGAGCGTGCCGATGCCGGTGCCGAGGAAGAAGACGGCGACCGCGAACAGGAGGAGGCCCATGACCTGCTTGACGAGGTGGCTGGCCGGTCCGGAGCGCGGGACCTTGGAGATCCACCTTGGGAAGGCGGAGAGGAGCACGTAGGGGACGGCCATGCCGACGCCGATGGCGCCGAAGGTGGCGAGCGTGATCGCGGGGCGCTGGGTGGCGCCCCAGGCGGTCGCGGCGCCCATGAAGGGGGCGGTGCAGGGGGTGGAGAGGACGGCGGTGAAGATGCCGGAGAGGAAGGTCGTCCAGGTAGCGCCACCGCGCGAGCCATCGGCGCTGGCGGGCCTGCGCTGGGGCATGAACTTGTAGACCCAGGCGGGCAGGTTGATGGTGAACAGGCCCATCATGCCCATGGCCATGAGGGCCACGAAGATGCCGACGCCCACGGTGAACCACCAGAACTGGAAGAGCTGGCTGACCTGCTTGAAGCTGGTGGTGAACGCAACCGCGCCGCCGATGCAGATCCAGAAGCCGATGATGCCCAGTGCGGTGACGATGCCGAGGTAGAGGCAGCGGGCGCGGCTCTTTCCGGCCGCGGCGCTGAGCCCCATGACCTTGACGGGTATGACGGGGATGACGCAGGGCGTGAGGTTGAGGATCAGGCCGCCGAGGGCGGCGGCGAGCAGGAGCAGGAGGAGGAAGAAGGCGTTGTCCGCGCGGAGAGTGAGGGTGTAGCCGAAGACGTTGAAGACGGTGTCGGCTTTGGCGAGGGCGGACGTGTCGGAGGGCGCGGTGCCGGCGAGCATCTGGTCGAAGATCTTGGAGTCAAAGGCGGCGAAGGTCTCGGGGTCGGGGGCGGCCGAGGGCTGGGCGGAGGCGGCGGGGACGATCTTGAACGCGACGGTCTGCTCGACATCCTGGGGCAGGGCGCACGTCCTGTCGTTGCAGGCCTGGTAGATGAGCTTGATCCGGACGGCCAGGTCACCGGCGGGGGCCGAGTTGTCCACGATGACAGGGATGTAGGCGATCGCCTTGCCCTCGAAGACGTCGTAGGGCAGAGGGACACCGGTGCCGCCCAGGTCGATGCGGACCTGGGTGGACTTGGGCCATTGGATGGGTCCGAAGCGCAAACCCGGCGCTGGCTGGGGGTCTACCACCGTGGCAAAGGCAGAAAGGCCCCACTCCTTGGGGGGCTTGGGATCGTTGGTGTGGATGTGCCAGCGGTCGGCGTGGTCGAAAATGACGGCGATCACGGCCTGGTCGCCGGGGCGCAATTCCGAGCGCGAGGTGACGGAGGACACCTCAACCGGGGCGGTGCCGAACTGCGCACGGGCCAGGGGAGTTGTCAGGGCGAGCGCCGAGCAGAGGGCGGGGAGCCAGAGCCTCCAGAACCACCGGGGAGCGTCGATGACCATGTGAGGTCGTTTCCTTGAGGGTCCGGGCGCCGGACGCCGGGGCATCGAACCTGGGAAGGATATCGAGGGTGTGATGCGGGGGCGGAACGGCGGTTGCGGTGCCAGGGGATTGCGGGGTCGGGTCGGGGGCGGGGGCGGAAGTGGTTCCCCGGCTCAAGGCGGGGCGGGTGATGGTCCGATGACGGGGTTACACGCGGCCGCAAGCGCGCCGGTTGGAGTACGTTCGGAATGTCTGACATTCTGAATCAGGGCGACATCGACGCATTGCTCGCCTCGGCGGGGGCGGTGATCGAAGAAGAGCAGGCCCAGGCGCCGCTGCAGATCTTCTCGCGCCAGAACCGGGACCCGGCGAGCACGGAGATCCGCAACTACGACTTCAAGCGTCCCGAGCGGGTCAGCAAGGACCAGATGCGGGCGCTGCAGACGCTGCACGAGGGCTTTGCGCGGAACTTCGGCGCCTCGCTCTCGGGGTTCCTCCGCACGATCGTGGAGGTGCGGGTCGCGACGTGCGAGCAGATGACGTACTCGGAGTTCATCGCCGCGCTGCCGAATCCGACGAGCTTCAACCTGCTGGGCGCCGACGGCCTCGAGGGGCAGATGTGCCTCGAGGTGAGCCCGCTGATCATCTACCCGATCATCGACCGGCTGCTGGGGGGCACGTCGCAGGACCTGTTCATCCCGCAGCGTCCGATGACGCTGATCGAGGCGCGGCTGATCGGGAACATCACCAGCCGGGGGCTGGCGGCGCTGTCGGAGGCGTGGGCAAGCGTCAAGCAGCTGGAGTTCAAGGTCTCGGCGACCGAGAGCAACCCGCAGCTGGTGCAGATCGTCCCGCCCAACGAGGTGGTGGTGGTGGTGGGATTCGAGCTGAAGATGACCAACCGCGCGGGGACGATGAACCTGTGCATCCCGTACAACGTGATCGAGCCGGTGATCGAGCAGCTGAGCAGCCAGAGCTGGTTCGCGGCGGCGCGGAACCAGCGTTCCAAGAGCACCGAGGAGGTGATCGGCCGGTCGCTGACCGAGGCGGGGCTGACGGTGACGGGGGTGCTGGCCGAGACGACGATCACGCTGGCGGATGTGCTGCAGATGCAGCCGGGCGATGTGATCATGACGGAGAAGCCCGCGTCCGAACCGGTGACGGTGTGCGTGGAGGGGGAGCGCAAGTTCTTTGCGCTCCTGGGCAAGCACAAGTCCAGCCGCGCCCTGAAGATTGTTCGGGTTGCGGGCGGGTCGGAGCGGGGCTGAGGCGGGGGCTTTGGCACATCCTGTGCGCAGATTTGCCGAGCAAATACAGGTGCTCGGGGGTGCTGACCGCGCTGGTGCATTGACCGGGGGACCCGAACACCTATAAAATGTGCGGCCCGGGAGCGTTCCCGGGGTCCGTCGTGGTCAGCGGCTTCGAGGTGCTTTTATGCTCGCGGCTTACAACCATGCCCGGTAAGCGGTCCACACCGATCCATGATCGCGTGAGCGATCGGTGTGACGCCGCGGCGTCGACCGAGGGCGCGGGCGCATCTCCGGAAGGAGGTTGCCCGAGGGCCTGAGGTTCGATTCCGTGACGAAGGCGAGTCCCCCGCGCGGGTGCGCAAGGGAGTCGCCGGACGCTGCCGGGCCGCGGGCGATACTGGATCGCCGGCGGCCCTCGTGCGTTTTGGGGCGGCAGGTTGGCGGTGGCGGGCGCCCGATCGCGGGCCGGGACGGGTAAAGGGCCGGAGTTCGGATAATTCGACATCCCGACAATTCAGCAGGAAATCAAGGAGACGTTGGCCATGGCGATGAACGCCCAAGAGATGATGAGGATCCTGGATTCGATCGCGCGCGACCGGAACATCGACCGCGCGCTGCTCATCCGGGACCTGGAGCTGGCGATGGTGTCGGCGGCGCGGAAGCACTTCAACACGCTGGACCCCGAGGAGTTCACGTGCGTGGTGGACCAGATCAACGGGAAGATCGACATCCGGCGGCACGGGGAGCCGCTGGAGATGTCGCCCGAGGCGTTCGGCCGGATCGCGGCGCAGACGTTCAAGCAGGTGATGATCCAGAAGTTCCGCGACGACGAGCGTACGAGCATCCTGGACGAGTTCACCAAGCGTGTGGGCGACATCGCGACGGGGACGGCCCAGCGGTACGAGGCGCGGTCGCTGATCGTGACGATCGACCGGGCCGAGGCGTTCATGCCGCCCAGCGAGCAGATCCCCGGTGAGCAGTTCCAGCCCAACGACCGGGTGCGTTGCCTGATCCTGGACGTGCGCGACGCGGGCTCGCAGGTCAAGATCGTGCTCTCGCGGTCGCACCCGGACTTCATCAAGCGGCTGTTCGAGGTGGAGGTGCCGGAGGTGGCCGAGCGCGTGATCGAGATCAAGGCGATGGCGCGCGAGGCGGGGTACCGCACGAAGATCGCGGTGTCGAGCGTGGACTCGAAGGTGGACGCGGTGGGCGCGTGCGTGGGGGTGCGGGGCAGCCGCATCAAGAACATCGTCGACGAGCTCAACGGGGAGAAGATCGACATCGTGCGCTGGAACGAGTCGAGCCAGATCCTGATCCAGAACGCGCTCAAGCCGGCGGAGGTCAAGGAGATCTCGCTGTGCTTCGAGTTGGGGCGGGCGACGGTGGTGGTCGGGGACGACCAGCTCTCGCTGGCGATCGGCAAGCGCGGGCAGAACGTGCGCCTGGCGGCGCGGCTGACGGGGTGGGACATCGACATCCTGACGCCCGAGGAGTTCACCAAGGGCCTGGAGACGATGGCCCAGACGCTGCTGCAGGTCGAGGGCGCGACCGAGCAGATGACCGACAAGCTGGCGGCGCTGGGCATGGTCTCGGTCTTCGACATCGAGGAGGTCGGGGCCGAGGTGCTGATGACCGAGCTGTCGATCGGCGAGGAGATGGCCCGGGCGATGGTCGAGCGGGCGTCGGTGCGTGCCAAGGAGGTCGCCGAGCAGCAGCAGCGCGACAAGGAGCAGAAGGAACGCAACGCCCGGGCCCAGGCCGAGGCGGACCGGCTGGCGCTCCTGGCCGGCGGGGAAGCGACGGTCGCCAGCGCCGGGGAGGCGGCGGCCGATGCGATCCTGGGGGGCGGCGGGACCGTGGCGCCCCCGGCGGCGCCGGCCGAGCAGGGCACGCCGTCGGGCGAGGCCCGGGCGGCGGACATCCTCGGGCAGTCGTAAGGGTCTGGAATTCACCGCCCGCGGCGCGTCGGCGTCGGGGGCGGCTTGGCGTCGGGATCGCAGCGTCGGGGGCGTTCGAGTCGAACGCCCGTACGGAGAAAGCGTTTGGCCCAGAAGCGTATTTTCGAGATCGCCCGCGAGCTCCATGTTGATTCCAAGCTCATCATCCAGAAATGCTGGGATGAGGGGATCTCCAAGGACCTTGTGAAGAACCACATGTCCGCGGTGTCGATCGGCCTTGCCGCGACCATCAAGGAGTGGTTCGGTGACAGCGGGGGCGGCACCGCCACGGCGGTGGAGACGGCGCCCAAGATCGAGCAGGCGGCCCCGGCGATCGACGCGGCGGCGGCCAAGCGGGCGGCGCTGCGCCGGGCCAGGCCCGTGGGAGCGCCCGAGGACTCGGGCGGCTCGGTGGACACGATCACTGAAGAAGCCGCTCCGCCGGAGGTGCACACGGCCTCCGCGGCGGTCCAGATCAAGGCCGGCGGCGGCGAGCCGGCGGTTGCTGCGCCGGGTGCGGGGAAGGCTGCCCCCGCGCCCATGGTGGCCGGTCCGGCGCCCGCGCCGACGGCCAATTCGGTCGCTCCCGCAACGGCGCGGGGCACGACGGTGTCCGCACCCCCGGCGCACCGGGCTGTGTCGCCCCCTCCGCCGTCTCCCCAGGCGCGGGTGGCGGCGCCGACGGCCCCGCCGAGCTCGCGCCCCGAGGGCGAGGGCGGCGTGGCGAGCCCTCCGGCGGCCCCGGGCCGGCCCGGGAGCACGAGCTCGCCGGTCAAACCCGCTCCGATGAATGTCCCCACCCGGCCGACGGTGGTGTCTCCGGCGGGGCACAAGCTGGAGGTCCAGAAGGTCAAGCTCAGCGGTCCCAAGGTCGTCCGCGTCGAAGCGCCCGAGCAGGTCGAGGCGCCGCGTCCGCGCCGGGCGCCCGGGGCCGGCACGGCGGGCGCCGGCGGGGCGCCCAGGACCGGCACGCAGGCATCGGACGAGGATGATCGCGGCCGCAGCCCGCGCCGGGCCAAGGGCGCGACGCCCGGGCCGGCCCCGGGACCGGGCGCCAAGCGCACGACGGGGATCGCCCCGAACCGCCGCGCCAGCGCGGACTGGGCGACCCCGGGCATCTACAGCGAGCAGGACCTGATCGAGCGCGAGGCGCGCCTGGCCCGCGCGGGCGGGACGATCAAGAAGCACCGGCAGGACCTGACCAGGGGCCCTTCGCAGCGGGCCGAGACGGCGGCCGAGACGGGCGGCGTGGTGAAGATCACGGCGCCGTTCACGATCAAGGACCTGTCGGCGGCGACGGGCGTCAAGGGCTCGGAGATCGTCAAGCGCCTGTTCAACCAGGGGATCATCACGACGATCAACGCGGGCATCGATGTGGCCAAGGCCCAAGAGATCATGATGGACTTCGACATCGAGCTCGACGTCCAGGAGGCCAAGAGCGCCGAGCAGACGGTGCTGACGGCGTTCGAGCAGCGCAAGCTGGTCGACGAGCGGCCGCGCGGGCCGGTGGTGACGATCCTGGGCCACGTCGACCACGGCAAGACGTCGCTGCTGGACCGGATCCGCAACGCCAACGTCGCGGCGGGGGAGGCCGGCGGCATCACGCAGCGGACCAGCGCGTTCCGGGCGCAGATCACCGTCGGCGGGGAGAAGAAGGAGGTCGTCTTCCTGGACACGCCGGGCCACGAGGCGTTCACGAGCATGCGCGCCCGCGGGGCCAATATGACCGACGTGGTCGTGCTGGTCGTCTCGGCCCCCGAGGGCGTCATGCCCCAGACGGTCGAGTCGATCAACCACGCCAAGGCGGCCAAGGTGCCGATCGTGGTGGCCCTGAACAAGATCGACCGGCCCGACGCAACCGAGAACGCGATCCAGAAGACGCTCGGGCAGCTCGCCGAGCACGGGCTCAACCCCGTGCTGTGGGGCGGGGACACCGAGGTGGTCAAGGTGTCGGCGGTCACGGGCGCGGGGATCCCCGAGCTGCTGGAGGTGCTGGACTACCAGTCGCAGCTGAGGGAGCTCAAGGCCGACTTCGGGGGCATGGCCGCGGGGACGGTCATCGAGGCGCGGACGGAGGAGGGTCGCGGCGCGGTGGCGAGTCTGCTGGTGCAGCAGGGCCACATCAAGGTCGGCGACTTCATCGTCGCGGGCCGCTCGTTCGGGCGCGTGCGCGACATGATGGACGACCGGGGGTCCCGCGTGAAGGAGGCGACGCCGCCGATGCCGGTGGTGGTCTCGGGCCTGGACGAGGTGCCCGACGCCGGGGACCGCTTCTACGTGGTCGACTCGCTCAAGAAGGCCCAGGACGCCGCCGAGCAGCGCCGACGCCGGGAACGCGAGCAGCAGCTGGCGGCGCCCAAGGTCACGCTCGACAGTTTCTTCTCGCAGATCGCCGAGAAGGACTCGAAGGAGATCCTGGTGGTGCTCAAGGCCGCCGAGCAGGGCACGGTCGACGTGCTCAAGAGCGAGGTGGAGAAGATCAAGACCGACGAGGTCAAGACCCGCGTGCTGCACGCGGCCGTTGGCGGGATCACCGAGTCGGACGTGGTGCTCGCCGAGGCCTCCAAGGCGATCATCATCGGCTTCAACGTCATCCCGTCGGGCAAGGCCCGGACGATCGCCGAGCAGAAGGGCGTGGAGATCCGCACCTACCAGGTGATCTACGACATCACCGACGACCTCAAGAAGGCCGCCGAGGGCATGCTCACGCCCGAGCTGCGGCAGGAGATCCTCGGCCACGCGGAGGTCCGCCAGGTCTTCAAGGTCAGCAAGGTCGGCTCGATCGCCGGCTGCTACATCACCGACGGGACCGTCCAGCGCGATGCGCTCATCCGCGTCACGCGCAACGGCGTGGTCATCGAGAACGACCGCCGGCTGGAGCAGCTCAAGCGGTTCAAGGACGACGCCAAGGACGTCCGTGCGGGCATGGAGTGCGGCATGAAGATCGTCGGGTACGACGACATCAAGGAAGGCGACGTGCTGGAGTGTTACAAGCAGGTTGAGGTGAAGAGGACGTTGTGAGACCAAGGCACCGGGCACTGGTGGGGGAACCCTCCGGCCCGGGCCGATGCGCGGCCTGCCGTGTCTTCTTCCCAGCGCCTGATGCCCGGTGCGCGGCGCCTTTTCACATGGTGATCGGCATACTCCAGTTCGAACTGCTCATCCACGGCGCCGAGTCCCTCAAGGACAAGCGGCGCGTGGTCAACTCGGTCAAGGACCGGTTCCACCGGGAGCACATGGTGTCGATCGCGGAGGTCGGCAACCCGGACAACGCCTCGGTCGCGGTCCTGGGGCTGGCGTGCGTGGGGCGGGAGGGCAAGCACATCGGGGAGGTCCTGGACAGGATCACCGCCCGGCTGCGGCGGGTGCCCGGCGCGGAGCTGGGGGACACCTCCCGGCAGATCCTGCAGGGGATGGACCCGATGGAGGGAGAACTGACGCTGCCGGGCGAGGCCGCGGGCAGCCCGCGGGCGGGGCTGGCCGGCCGCGAGCACGACCTGGACCAGGAGATGCTCCGCCGGGCCGCCGAGGTTGAGTCCGAGCGTCAGAAATCGGACCGGCGTCCGGGAAGAACGGAACATCAGGCATGACACGACGGAACGAGAAGATCTCGGCGCTGCTGCTGAGGTCGATCCAGCAAGTGGTCGCCCGGGGGCTCTCGGACCCGCGCGTGCGCGGGCTGATCACGGTGACCGACGTCACGGTGAGCCCCGACCTTGCCGAGGCGCGGGTGCTGGTCTCGGTGCTGCCCGAGAGCTCGCAGGACCTGACGCTGCACGGGCTGCAGGCGGCGGCGACCCACCTGCGGAGGGAGGTCGGGGAGCTGGTGGACCTGCGCCGGATGCCTCAGCTGATCTTCCGCGCCGACCGGCGGCTCAAGACCGAGGCCTCGATACTTGATGCGCTGAACAAAGTCGCGCAGGAGCGGCAGGAGCACGGCGGGCAGCACCCGGGATGGTCCGGCGGGGAGTCAACTCGGGGCCAACAATCGGATTCCGGCGCGCAGCCGCCGCCCCCCGAGCCGGGGACTCAGAAGGGACCACACGCGTGAGCGGAGCGGATTCGAGCAAGAAGCTGGCCTCTCTCCTCAAGCGGCTCCGGGGCCGTTTCGGTCAGGAGCCCGAGAAGGAGGCTCCGGCGGCGCTGGCGTGGCACGAGGCGCTGGTGGACGAACTGGTGTACACGATGCTGCTGTGGGAGGCGACCAGCGGGCAGGCCCGCAACGCCTTCAAGAGGCTCAAGGAGTCGTACATCGACTACAACGAACTGCGGGTCAGCCTGCCGGGGGAGACCGCGGCGGTGCTGGGGGAGCGCTACCCGCGCGGCGAGGAGCGGTCCGGGAGGCTGCGCGCTGCGCTGTTCGACCTGTACAAGCGTGAGTTTGCCGTGACGCTGGCGCCGCTGGCCTCGGGCGCCAAGCGTGACGTGCGGGCGTACCTCGAGTCGCTCGACGGGCTGCCGGCCTTTGCCGTCGACCGGCTGATGCTGATGTCCTTCGGCGGGCACGCGGTCCCGACCGATGAGCGCCTGCGCGACATGCTCGCCGACGAGGGCGTGATCGACGAGGGCACCCCGTGCGAGGAGGCGGCCTCGTGGCTCTCCCGCCAGATCAAGGCCGAGGACGCGCTGCCGACCTACCGCCTGCTGCGGGCGTGGCTCGACGAGGACTCGCCGGAAGCGCGCAAGCCCAAGGCGGCCGCCGCCGGGGACGAGGCCCGCAAGCCCAAGCCCCGCGCCGACGCCAGGCCCGAGGGCCGCGCGGACGACAAGCCCGGCAAGCGTCGCGCCCCGGCACGCAAGAAGATCGCCAAGGGTGAAGAGTGATCCGGCCCGCGTGGGGCGCCGCAGCGCCCGACGCCGCACGAAGGAACGGTGAATCCGGTGGAATCGTCGCGAAGGCTTCGATGGAGTGACGGTCCCGTGGCCGCGCGCGGGAGACTGGCGATGGGCGCCGGGGCGCTGGCCCTGTGCGCGGGCGTGGCGCTGGGATCGGCCTCCGCGCCGGCGGCGGGGAGCCGCACGCCGGCGCCGCGGGCCCAGGCCGCGCCCGCGGATGCCCTGGAGGCGCTGCGCGAGGCGGCCCGCAAGGAACTGCAGAGCCCGGGCAGCGCGACGGCCGTCGAACCACCCCCGGGCGTGGACCCCGCGGCGGTCAAGCCGATCGACGGGGGATCGCCCGAGGGCCCGAAGGCCCGGCGGACGCTCGACGACGTCGCGGCATCGATGAAGGACGCGCCGGGCCTGGAAGCCAAGGTCCCCGAGAACCCTCCGGCCCCGGGGATCGCGGCGCAGGCCCTGCGGCTGTACGCGCAGGCCCGCGAGAAGCTCGCCGGGGGCGACACGGCGTCGGCGATCACGGACCTGGAGCAGTCCACGAGGCTCGACCCCGGCTCGGTGCAGGGGTGGCGCGAGCTGGGAGATGCGCAGGTCGCGGCGGGTCGTCGTCTGGCGGCGCTCTCGTCGTACCAGCAGGCGGCCCAGCGCGGGATCGGGGACGCCCGGGTCTGGTGGATCATCGGCCGTGATGCGCTGCGGAGCCGCAAGACCGACCAGGGGATCGCGCTGCTGGTGCGGGCCCGATCGCTGGTCGCGGACGCCTCGGACCCGGCGCTCGAGTACCTGCTGGCGGCGGACCTGGGCGAGGGGCTTCTCCAGTCGGGGTACGTGCGGGCGGGTGTCGCGAGCCTGGCCGAGGGCCTGAGCCTGCCGACGCCGCTGCCGTGGAACACGCGGCTGCGGACCGAGGTGATCGACCTCCTGCGTCGCCGTGCCGAGCTGCGCCGGGACGCGGGGGATGCCTGTGTACGGCTGGGGGACACGTCCGCGGCGCTGGAGTTCTACGAGCAGGCCGTCGAGGACGACCAGTCGCTCTCGGCGGAACTGCTGCTGCGGCGGGTGCACGCGCTGCGCAGCGCGGGGCGGATCGCCGGCACCGCGTCGCTGGTGATCGACGAGATGGCCGGGCAGGCGGCGCCGGTCGGGGATGTGCAGATCTCGCTGCTGCGGGGGCTCGCCTCCGATGCGCGGGTGGCGCCGCTGCTGAGACCGGCGATCGAGCAGGTTTCAAGCCAGAGCGCGGTGCCCGGGCCGACGGCACGCCGCCAGTGGGTGCGCGCGGCGGCGGCCGCGGCGCCGGTCGATCAGGCACGCGCGCAGCTGCGGGCCGAGCTGGTGCTCAACCCCGAGTCCGAGGAGCTGTTCGACGACCTGATGGCAACCTACGCGCGCGGGGATGCCTCGGCGCGCGTGAGGGAGATGACGGGGCTGATCGAGCGGGCGCCGCGGTGCCTGTGGCTCGTGGACCACCTGATGTCGAGCACGGCCGACGCCGACGGCGAGCTGGCGGTGCTCCAGACGGACAGCTCCGGCGCCGCCGGCCCTCTGAAAGTCCTGTGGCTGCTGCGGATGGGACGGGTGACGGATGCCGTCGCGGCGAGCGAGCCCGCCCCGGGGGGGGCGCTGCGCGCGTACGCGGCCGCGGCCCGCATCGAGGCGCTCGCGGGCGCGGGCCGCTACGCCGAGGCCGAGCCGGCGCTGGAGATCGTCCGGCGCGGCGTCCCGGGCAGCGACCGCTTCCTGCTGGCCCAGGCGCTCACGGAGTTCCAGAGGTTCGAGGAGGCGCTGGAAGCTCTACCGGCCCCCACCGCCGTCGACGCCGAGCTCCTGTCGGCGCACCAGGAGCGCCTGGCCGCCGGGATCGCCGTGCGGGCCGGCAGGCCGGAGATCGCCGAGGCCCACATCCTCCGCCTGCTGCGCGGCGACCCGTTCGATGACCGCGCCTATGAGGTGCTCGCCGCCCTGTACGCACCCTCATCCCCGATCGCCGACGAGAACAAGCTCGCGCAGACCATCCGCGCGCTGCGCCAGGCATTCCCGTCCAGCCGCGTGCTGCGCTGGGTGACCGCGCAGGAGCTGGGCCTGCGCAAGATGGATGCCCAGGCCGAGGCCACGCTCACGGGCCTGGTCCGCGAGGGGGTCATCAACGATTCGATCGTCGGGCTGCTCGCGGCGACGCTCGAGCGCCGGATCGCCGTTGAGCCCGGCGCGGGGCAGAGGGCCGAGGGTCTCTTCCGGGACCTGATCACGCACCAGCCGGAAACCTCCGCGCTGTGGGCGGGGCTGGCCCGCGTCATGGCCAGCGCCGGGCACGGGGAGCAGGCCGACCGGGAGCTGGCCGCGCAGCTGCAGCGCCGTCCCTGGGCCGATCTCGCCGCGTTCCGGGAGCAGTTCACCTCCGATTCTCTCAAGAAGCCCGACGCGGCCCGGGAGCTCACGCTCGCGCGGCTCTCGGCGACCCCACGGACGATCGACGCGACCGTCGCCTACGCCGTGCTGATCGGCCGCGACGGGAAGCTCGACGAGGCGGCGAAGATCCTGGCCGCGGGACTGCCTCCGCGCATCCGCTTCACCCCCGACCAGCAGAACCGGCTCGCCGGGCTGATCGCCGCGCAGCTCGATGCCGGGGACAGGCCGGGCGCCGGCCCGACGCTCAAGAAGAAGCAGAACGCCGCGGCGATCATCGCGCTGTTCGAGGCCCTCGCGGGCCGCGGGTCCCGGCTGGCCCCGCAGATGCACCAGGCCCGGATCACGATCCTGGCCGGAACGACGCCGCCGGACCTCGCCGCGCTGATGCGGGCCGCCGAGCAGGCCGCCAAGGACTTTCCCGACCTGGCCCCGGCGAGCTATCTCTTGGCCGCCCAGGAGCTGTACACCCAGGAATCGCTGCGGCCGCAGGCGATCCCGTTCGTGCGGCTGGCGGTCAAGACCAGCAAGGAGCCCTCGGACGAGCTCCTGACCAGGTACGTGGGCCTGATCGCGCAGTACGGTTCGGAAGAGGACCTCGCGGACATCGAGTCGGCCGTGGGCGGCGTGGCCCAGGAGAAGAAGGTCGTCCGGCGGCTGAAGAAGGACGACGAGCCGATCCCGGCGTCGGACGACCTGCTGCGGGCCGAGTTCTTCTACCGCGTTTCGGGGCTGTGCTCGCTGGCGGGACGGGACGACCTCTCCGAGAAGCTCCTCAAGCGCGCTCTGGAGCTCGACCCCGGGCACGGCCTGGCGAACAACGACCTGGGTTACAAGTACCTGGACGACAACCGGGAGCCCGAGGCCGCCGCCCGCATGCTCGAGCGGGCCTTCAAGGCGCTGCCCGAGAGCGGGAGCGTCGCCGATTCCTTCGGGTGGCTGCGGTACCAGCAGGGCAGGATCGCCGACGAGCACGATCCCGCCACGGGGGAGGTGGTCCCCGGGGCGGCCTCGCTGATGCGGATCGCCGCGGGGAACAAGGGCGGGATCGACAACCCGACGATCCAGGATCACCTGGGCGATGCGCTCTGGCGCGCCGACCAGCGCCCCGATGCCCTCGACGCGTGGCGGCGGGCCGAATCGCTGCTGAGCAAGGACCTTTCCCAGGTCCCCGACCCCGCCGACCTCAACGCCTCGCAGCGGGCGCTGATCGAGAAGGAAAGAGCGCGGCTGGAGAAGATCCGCGCCAAGATCACCGCGGGCACCAGCGGCAACCAGCCGCAGACCGCCCCCATGCGGTGGAGCGAGGGCTCGCCGAAGTAAGCCGTTCCATGACCGCGGCGCGGCCGGGCCCGCCGCCGGAGACCGATCGAGTGGCCGGACACAGCACCTGGAAGAACATCAAGCACCGCAAGGCCGCCGTCGACCGCAAGCGCGGGAAGGTGTGGACCAAGATCGCCAAGGCGATCATCGTCGCCGCGCGCCACGGCGGCCCCGACCCGGCGAGCAACCTCACGCTCCGCTACGCGATCGACGAGGCCAAGTACGCGAACATGCCGCGGGACACCGTCGAGCGCAACATCAAGAAGGGCGCGGGCGAGAAGGAAGGGGACAACTACGAGGTGATCCGCTACGAGGGGTACGGGCCGGGGGGCGTGGCGATCATCGTCGATGCGCTCACCGACAACCGCACCCGCACGGTCACGTTCCTGCGTGACGTGCTGACCAAGTACGGGGGCAACCTGGGCAACTCCGGGTGCGTCGCGTACCTCTTCGATCACCGCGGGCAGATCGTCGTGACGGCCCGGGGACTGACCGAGGACCGCCTGATGGAAGCGGCCCTGGACGCCGGCGCGCAGGACATCGAGTCGCCGGCCGATCCCGCCGAGGACGGCGCCACGTTCACCGTGTACACCGACATCCCCGGGTTCCAGTCCGTCAAGGAGAAGCTCGAGGCCGCCGGGTTCGTGATCGAGGAGGCCCACTTCGCGATGGTGCCCCAGACGCGGACCACCGGGCGCGGGCAGATCGCCAAGGACAACATGGAGCTGATCGAGGCCATCGAGGAGATCGACGACGTGCAGAAGGTGTACACGAACCTCGACGTGCCCGACGAGGAACTCCGGGAGCCCTCGCGCTGACCGGGGGCGGCCGCCCGCGCCTGCCCCTACGCTCCGGCAATGGCCACACGAAGCGCCCACTGGCGTCACGACCGCGAGCCGATCCTGATCGGGGACCGCACCGTCAGGTTCCGGGACCCCGCGCACGCCGCCGAGCCGCTGCCGCCGTTCCCCGCGTACATCTCGCACCCCCAGGAGTCCGGCCCGGCGCCCGCGGGCTTTCCGGCGCGGCCCCGGTTCGCCGACCACGGCGGCCTGCGCCACGCCCGGATCCCCGTCGCCCCGGGCACCTCGCTGTACGCCACCGGCGAGATCGCCGGCCCGCTGCTGCGCAACGGCCGGGTCAGCGTCTGCTGGAACACCGACTGCTTCGACTACACCGACAAGACCCGCTCGCTCTACCAGTCCCACCCCTTCGTGCTCGCGGTCTCCCGCGAGGGCTCGGCCCTTGGCGCAATCTGCGAAACGACGCACTGGTGCCGCATCGACCTGCGCGGGGGGATCCTCTTCTCGTGCAGGGGTTACTCCCCGGCGATCACGATCATCCGCCGCGATTCACCGCGGGAAGTCGTGCAGGCGCTGGCCGAACTGACCGGGCACATGCCGATGCCCCCGCGCTGGGCGCTGGGGTACCAGCAGTGCCGCTGGTCCTACGAGCCCGAATCCCGCGTGCGCGAGATCGCCCACGGGTTCCGTGAGCGGCGGATCCCCTGCGATGTCATCTGGATGGACATCGACTACATGAACGGGTTCCGGTGCTTCACGTTCGATGGGAACAAGTTCCCGGATCCTGCGCGGCTGACGGGCGACCTGCACGGGATGGGCTTCCACACCGTCTGGATGATCGATCCGGGGATCAAGGTGGATCATGGGTACTTCGTCTACACGCAGGGATCAAAGACGGGACTCACCACCGAGGCACCGAGGACACAGAGACAAGACGAAGGACATGGGATTGAGAGTCCGTCCGGCGAAGCCCGAAGAACACATTCCTCTTCTCTGCGTTCTCCGTGCGCTTGTGGTGAGTCCTCTTCGCATTTCGTCCACGCGGCAAGCGGCACGGAGCACCACGGCTCGGTCTGGCCCGGCCCCTGCGTGTTCCCCGACTTCACCAGCGAGAAGGTCCGCTCATGGTGGGCCGGGCTGTACCACGAGTTCATGGCCCGCGGCGTGGACGGCGTCTGGAACGACATGAACGAGCCGGCGATCTTCGACGGGCCGGGCAAGTCGATGCCGGTCACGTGCCGGCACCAGGCCGACGCGGCGCTGGGCGGGCCGGGCCCGCACGCCCGGTACCACAACATCTACGGCATGCAGATGGTCCGTGCGACCCGCCAGGGGATGCAGGCAGCGCGGCCCAGCGAGCGGCTTTTCGTGCTCACGCGATCGAACTTCCTCGGCGGACAGCGGTACGCCGCGACCTGGACGGGCGACAACCGCTCGAACTGGGACCACCTGCGCTGGGCGATCCCGATGGCGCTGAACCTCTCGCTCTCCGGCCAGCCCTTTGTGGGGCCCGACATCGGCGGTTTCGTGGGCGAGGCGACCCCGGAGTTGTTCGCGCGCTTCATGGGCATCGGCTCGCTGCTGCCGTTTGCCCGCGGGCACTCGATCAAGGACTCCAGGGACCACGAGCCCTGGAGCTTCGGTCCCGACTGCGAGTCGGCGTGCCGGCTGGCCCTCGGGCGGCGGTACCGGCTGCTGCCGTACCTGTACACACTCTTCCGGGAAGCAGCGCACGCCGGACTTCCCATCGTGCGGCCCGTGATGTTCGCCGATCCGGCCGACCCGTCCCTGCGGGCGATCGACCACGCCTTCCTGCTCGGGCCGGAGGTGCTGGTGGTTGCCTCCACCGACCCGGGCAACAGCCAACCGCCGGCGTCGCCGCTCCCGGGCTGGCGCGAGTTCGAGATCGTGGATGCGCAGCACGAGAACACCGCGCCCGCGACCCGCCGCGCCCACGAGCAGCTGCCCCGGTTGTTCCTGCGGCCGGGGGCAATCATCCCGCTGGCGCCGATCGCCCAGCATTCGGGGGCGATCGACATGTCCTCGCTGACCCTCCTTGCCGCGCCGGCGGCGGACGGCACGGCGGCCGGGAGTGTCTACCACGACGACGGCCGTTCGCTCGCGTTCGAGCACGGCGCCTACCGGATCATGGAATTCCACGCGCGCGATGGACGCTTCCATTCGCGCGCCGCGCACGAGGGCGAGGCCCCGCCGGTCGGGATCGCCGAGGCGTACGTGCTCCTGGACGGCGGCCAGGTCCAACGGGGGACCGTGGAATAGGCGACCTTCAGCGTGTCGCCAGCACGCTCTGGAGGTGGTCGGCCAGGCGGAACGCCATCGCGATGATCGTCATCGTGGGGTTCATGTGGCCGATGGTGGGGAAGACGCTCCCGCCGACGACATAGAGGTTGGAGATATCGTGCGTGCGGCAGTTGGCATCCACGACGCCCTGCCCGGGGTCGGCGGACATCCGCGTCGTCCCCGCGGGGTGGCAGGGCGGGTAGAGGGCAAAGGGCCAGTCCAGCTCGCTCTTTTCCGGCGGAACGTATGTGCGGCCCAGGCCCGCCCGCGTGAGCATCGCGGCGTAGCGCAGCACCGTCTCGCGCACCGATCGCTGGGTCAGGTCATCGACGACCCAGTTCAGGGCCAGGCGGGGCACGCCGAAGCGGTCCTTGAATTCCGGCGTCAGGGTGATGCGGCTCTCGGCCCGCGCGGTGCACTCGCCGTGGATCAGGATCGGGAACGCGGTGCGGATGCCCCGGGGACCCGGGGGCTTGAGCGAGTCGGGGATGGGGGCCGGGTTGACACCCACCGAGCAGGCCAGCAGGCCCAGCTCCTCCTGCGCGGCCGGGGACGTCCGCAGACCGACGAACGGTGGCAGGCCCAGGCGACCCGCGTACGCGACAGGCTCTTCCAGGTCCGGCGGCGGAACCACGACGCCCGCGAACGTCGAGAACATGTGGTCCATGAAGCACCGGCCCAGGCGGTCCGAGCTGTTGGCGAGGTTGCCACTGGCGAGCAGGAGCCGGGCATTCTCAAGGCCGCCGCAGGCGAGCACGAAGGCCTTGGCCCTCACGGTCGCGGTCCGGTGGTCGAGCGTCGAGACCGTGATCTGGCGGACGGCCCCGGCCTCGGCGGCGATCGGGAGGACGTTGGCGTGCAGGAGGATCCGGATGTTCGGCGCTTTGGTCAGCGGCTCCTTGTGCGTGATCGCCAGGCGCGGGACGGGGCTTGGCCGGATGTTGAAGCTGTCGAAGTACGGCGCGCCCCGGGGAGTGGTCGACTTCGCCGGCGGCTTGCCGACCCGCGTGTCGAAATCGAAGGGTCCCAGCTCGAGGAACTGGCACGCCGAGCGGTAGTAGGGCTCGAGGGTGTCGAAGGTGATCGGCCACCCGCTGCCGGGCACCCAGGACCGCGCCGTGAAGTCCACGGGCCGGAGCATCCCGCACCAGCCCTCCCAGTGATTGGTAGTGCCGCCGAAGAACCGCAGCCGTGAACTGGCGACCGGGTACCCGACCCCCTTGACCATGCCGTTGTAGATCTGCTGCGAGTCCGTGTCGTACGCGAGGCCTCCGGCCTCGAGCACCAGCACATCCACACCCGTGCCCATCAGCCGCCGGGCCATGGCGATCCCCGCGGCGCCCGAGCCGATGATGCACAGGTCCGCGTCGAGCTGCCGAGGGATGTCGGGGTTCTCAAGATCAAGTAGCATGAGGAGTCGAACGCCCCAGCCCGTCCGCCAGTTGCAGGAGAATCCACTCGGTTTCGGCGACCACCCAGCCGCGGGCCAGCCGCACCCGCCCCGCGGAGAGGTCCTCCGTGATCAGGTGGCGGAACGCCATGATGATCTCCCGGGGCGGCAGCGCTGTGTGAACGCCCGCGCCGGTCCATGTCATCTGCTCCCGCGCCGGAAGCCGGCCCAGGATCTGCTCGTCGTCCTCGGCGGACTGATCGTGCCAGTCGGCCGGGCGAAGGTCGACGCCGCGCGGGAACCGCACCGTCCACCTCGCCACGTCCGACCACGGCCACACTTCGCGCACTTCGTTGGGCGCACGCCGAGGACGCCGCGTCAGGAACGCAAAGCCCCCGCCGGTTGCCGCGATCACCGCCATCGCCCTGCGCCGGCTCAGTCGCACCGCACCGGATTCCGTCGGTTCGCCCGCCCTCATCGATGCCAGTCTAACCGCCGGCCCCGGCTAACGCAGGCCAGAAGATGAAGCTATCCGCTGGATAGCGCTCGTTCCCTCTCGCCCCGGCTGGCTACCGTGGGCGCGTCCGTTCACGGAGCACGCCATGTCGCAGCAACTGGTCGCCAAGTTCGTCGCCGATGCCGACACCCTGCACGCCATCGTCCGGGGCCTCACCAGGGAACAGCTCGTTTCGTTCCCCGTCCCGGGGACGTGGTCCCTCCAGCAACTGGTCGCGCACGTCCTCGACAGCGATCTGATCGCCGTGCACCGCATGAAGCGCATCATCGCGGAGGAACTTCCCCTGCTCATCAGCTACGACGAGACGGCCTTCGCCCTGCGGCTGAACTACCAGGAACTCGACACCGTCACCGTCTGCGACCTGTTCCGGCTCAACCGGGTCCACATGGGCGAGATCCTCCGTCATCTCCCCGACGCGACCTTCGAACGCTGCGGGGTCCACAACCAGCGGGGCAAGGTGAGCCTGCGGGAGATGCTCGAGATGTACGTGCACCACGTCGAACACCATCTGAAATTCGCCCGCGAGAAACGGACCAGACTCGGCAAGCCGATGAACCCATAGCCCGAGTCTGGTCACGCCGCGGTCGTTCTGAGGCAAGAACCGGGCTCCGCGGAGACCCGCCGCCCAAGGACCGTTCGCGAGCCCTCGCCTACGCTTGCTGTTCGGCCATCGACTACCCGAACATTACCCATATAACGACTCGAATCGGATATCCACACGATGACGACGCTTGCCAGCACGCTACCTGATTTTTCCCGACCTCTCCCCGCTCGAGAGGGCACGCGGCTGATGCAGTTCCGTGAAGCCCTGCGCGAGGCGATGAGCGAGGAGATGCGCCGCGACAAGCGGATCTTCCTGATGGGAGAAGAGGTTGCCGAGTACAACGGCGCGTACAAAATCTCGCAGGGAATGCTCGATGAGTTCGGGCCAAAGCGGATTATCGACTCCCCTATCTCTGAGAACGGCTTCGCCGGACTCGCCGTTGGCGCGGCGATGTACGGGCTGCGGCCCATCATCGAGTTCATGAGCTGGTCGTTCTCGCTGGTTGCGGCGGACCAGATCCTGAATAACGTGCCGAAAATGCTGTATATGTCCGGTGGTCAGTGGGGATGCCCAGTGGTCTTCCGCGGCAACGATGGGGCCGGCGGACAGCTTGGCTCGACGCATTCGTGGTGTGTCGAGGGGCTGTACAGCAACGTGCCGGGCGTGAAGATCGTGATCCCGAGCAATCCGTACGACGCCAAAGGGCTGCTCAAGACGGCGATCCGGGATGATGACCCGGTGTTCTTCCTCGAGTCCGAGCGGATGCTGGGGGACAAGGCGCACGTGCCCGAGGAGGAGTACTACATCCCGTTCGGGCAGGCGGCACGGCTGCGCGAGGGGGACGCGTGCACGGTGGTGTCGTTCGGGAGGCCGGTGAATTTCTGCCTCGAGGCGGCGGATGAACTGCTCAAGGAAGGGATCGCCGTGGATGTGCTGGACATGCGGACGATCCGGCCGCTGGACATCGATTCGGTGCTGGCGAGCCTGCGGAAGACCAACCGCGTCGTGGTGGTGGACCAGTGCTGGCCGTTCGCATCGGTGGCCTCGGAGGTCGTGACGCAGGTCTGCGAGCGGGGGTTCGACTGGCTCGACCATCCGCCGGTGCGCGTGAACACCGAGGATGTGCCGACGCCGTACGCCAAGGCGCTGGAGTACGCGTACCTGCCGAACAAGGAGAAGATCATCGCGGCGGTGAAGAAGACGCTGGGGTAAATCGCCCGGGACGGCCCGGCCGCGGGCACCCGGTGTCTCGAGCGATCCGTCACTGATCACGCGGGCGACGGGGCTTCGTTCATCCCGCGGGCGATCGATGTGCCCGGCTTACGAATGCGTCGCTGCTTCCGGAGGTCATTCCAGCGGGCACGAGCCGCAAGGGAGAGCACAAGGGACACCCGACCCGCCAGCGCGGCTGACACGCCCGGACCGATCGCGAGTACCATGACTTCACACGCCCTGCCCCGTCCCTGCTTTGAGTTCTGAGGTTATCTCCATGCCCATCGACATCACCATGCCCCGCCTCTCCGACACCATGCAGCAGGGCACCATCGTCAAGTGGAACGTCAAGGAAGGCCAGAAGGTCAAGAGCGGGGATGTGATCGCCGACATCGAGACCGACAAGGCGACCATGGAGCTGCCGACCTACGAGGACGGCGTGATCGCCCGGATTTCGGTCGCCGAGGGGCAGACGGTCCCGGTGGGAAGCGTGATCGCGGTGATGGCGGGGGCGGGTGAGGACGCCGCGACGATCGGGGCGGGCTCGTCGGGCGGGGCAACGGCGCCGGCGACGGCGGGCAAGGCGGCCGGCGCTGCTCCGGCGGCGCCGGGGGCCACGGCGGGAACCACGGCGACCATCGACCGCGGGTCCGCGGGCACGCAGGCGGGGGCCAACGGGGCCGATCGCGTGTTTGCCTCGCCGCTGGCGCGCAAGATCGCCGCCGAATCGGGCGTCGACCTGGGCGAGATCCAGGGGACGGGGCCCAGCGGTCGCATCGTCCGCAAGGATGTCGAGGCCGTGATCGCCGGGGACCGGGCGTCGGCGAGCCCGAGCACGGGAGCGGCCGGCGCTCGGACGACGGCCCCTCGGACCGCCGTGACGCTTCCCCCGCTGGAGAGCAGGCTCTCGGGCCGGGTGGTGGCTCTGTCGAACATGCGGCGCACGATCGCCCGGCGGCTGGTCGAGAGCAAGACGACGGTCCCCCACTACCAGGTGACCGTCGAGGTCGAGATGGATGCGCTGGTGTCGCTGCGCGGGCAGCTCAACGAGCAGCTGGCCTCGCAGGGTGTCAAGCTGTCGGTCAACGACTTCCTGGTCCGGGCGTGCGCCCTGGCGATGCACCAGCACCCGTACGTGAACTCGCGCTGGGTGCCGACGCCCAACAGCGAGTCGATCGAGCTCCTGCCGGACGTGAACATCGGGATCGCGATCGCGCTGGACGAGTCGCGGGGCGGCGGGCTGGTGGTGGCAACCATCCGCAGCGCCGATGCGATCGGGCTGCGTCAGATCTCCTCGCAGAGCAAGGCGCTGTCGGAGAAGGCGCGGACCAAGGGTCTGACGATCGAGGAGATGTCGGACTCGACGTTCACGATCTCGAACCTGGGGATGTTCGGGGTGGACCATTTCACGGCGATCATCAACCCGCCGAACGTGGCGATCCTGGCGGTGGGCGCGGCGATCCAGAAGCCGGTGGTGCGCGATGGTCAGCTCGCGGTGGGCCACGTGATGTCGATGACGATGTCGTCGGACCACCGCGTGGTCGACGGCGCGATGGCGGCGCAGTACCTGTCGACCGTCAAGTCGCTGCTGGAGAAACCGGCAACCCTCCTGGTGTAACGTGCTTCAGACGCTGTGGGCAAGAGTGAAGGGACGGCTGGTGCACATCGGCTTGGCCGGTCTGGCCAAGTGGGGCGGCACGGCGGGGCTGATCGTCTATCTCAAGGCGCACGGCCACCGGCCGATCTGGGGCATCATGGTCGGGCTGGCGGTGGGCGCGGCGATCCTGGTCTCGGCGTTCTGGCCGTCCGCGGCTCCCCCTCCCCCGCCGCAGCCGCCGGCGTGACGATCGTCGCTGGGCGGCGGGGCTTCGGAACTCTCATAGAGGTTGCGCGGCCGAGCGGGCACACGCGAACGGAATGCTGACCGGCGCGTGGGGAAGCGTGCTCGATTTCTAATTGCTGATCTATTTGTCCGAACTCGGAACTGCTCCCGTGCGAATCGGACTTTGGAGAGCATTTGGCCCGCGATCGGCGGGCCTGACACCGTTTTGAGGAGAATCCCATGAGATCCATCGCGATGGCGATCACCGCGGCGGTGGTGTGCGGCACCGCGTCGGCGGGGAATGTGCCGATCGATTTCTCTTCTGAGTTCAATTTCGGCCGGACGAACTTCGAGCTGATCAACGGCTGGTCGTACCCCTCCGGGGAGCAGACGTTCAAGGGCGTGGCGTTCAGGCTGGCCGGCGAGAGCACGGCGGACGAGATGTACGGCTGGCACGCGCAGGCGGCGGCGGGGGACAACCCGCGATCGGTGACGATCCCGATCCATGAGTTCGGGGTGCTGGACGTCTACGCGCTGATGAACACGTACTGGGGAGAGACGCTCGACGGGGCGTTGCTGTCGGTGACGTTCACGGGGGCGGACGGGGCGACGGCGACGTTCGAGCTCGACGGCAACAACGGCATCCGGAACTACAACTTCGACCCGGGCTACACGAACCACATCAACGGGGTCACGACCGTCGAGGTATGGAACAACCCGTGGGGCCAGCAGATCGACCGGCAGGTGTTCAGGATGCCGCCGGAGATCACCAACGGGGAGCTGGTCTCGATGCGGATCGACGATTTCGGCGCCGAGGGGCTGCAGCGTGCGTTCCTGATCGGCGTGACGGTCGACATCATGCCCGCACCGGGAGCGTTCCTGGTGGGGATCTGCGGGCTGTTGCTCTTTGTCTGGCGGCGACGCTGAACCCCATCGCCGGTCCGGGGACTCTCGGAGGCATCCGCGTGGATGCCCCTTTCCGTGCGCCGGGGAGGCGATCGGCGCTCCGATGCAGGAAGTCCTTTTGCTTTCGGCCGTTTGTCGCTATAAACAGCCCATGCACCGCCGCACTCTGGCCCTGATCGGTTCTGGCATGATCAGTTCTGGCATGATCGCCGACCCGGCGCTTGCGCAGAAGGTCCAGTTCACGTACCTGTGGCACCTGGAGCAGCCGGTCTACTGGCCGGACCGGCAGGTGTCGGGGGAGGATCGGTACGAGCGGGCGTGGGAGTCGATCGTGCGGCGCGACGGGGGGGCAGCGCACCCGTCGAACAACCTGCGGGACATCTTCGGGCTCGATGATCGCAGGGCGGCGTACCAGTACCGGGTCAAGGACTCGGTGTCGGGGATCCTGTGGGCGGGCAAGGCCGGGGCGCAGGTCACGTATTCCGGCGGCCTGATCGAGAACATCACGAGCCTGGGGAACGCGGGGCAGCTGGGGTACGCTTCGAACTGGTACTCCTCGAATCGGTCGGCCCGCGGGTGGACGACCTCGGGGGGCAAGCCGCGGCTGGACGTGGTGATCTTCCCGTTCCACCACGGGCTGCTGCCGCTGCTGGATGACGATGCGGTGCGCAAGGAGATCCAGCTCTACAAGAGCATCTACCCCGATGCGTGGGGCCCTTCGCCGGGGCTGTCGCGCGGGCTGTTCCCGTCGGAGATGGCGTTCAGCGAGAGGTTGATCCCGATCCTGGCGGGCGAGGGGATCGCGTGGGTGATGGTCAGCAGCGAGAAGGTCAGCCGGTGCTGCCCGGACTACCCGGTGCAGTACGGCTCGGGCGGGGTGAACTGCGATCCACCCAACCGGGCGGACCAGCTCAACGCGAGCGGGGTGAACTGGTACCGGGAGTCGATCTCGCGCGGGTGCGGTCCGGCGGAGGCGTACCCCTTGGCGATGATGCCGCGGCGGGCGCAGTACATCGACGCGTCGACGGGGGCGGCGTCGGGCGTGATCGTGGTGCCGTGCTCGCAGATCCTGGGCTGGAAGGACGGATACTCACCGATCGGGCTGGGGGGGTTCGACACGCTCCAGACCCACAACAGCGCGGCGCGCCCGCAGCTGGTGGTGCTGGCGCACGACGGTGACAACGCCTGGGGCGGGGGGTACTCGTACTACATGGAGGCGACGCCGAACCTGGTCTCCAGCGCGCAGGGGGCGGGGTACACGGCGACCACGGTGGAGCAGTACCTGGCGGACTACCCGGTGCCCGCGGGGGACGTGGTGCACGTCGAGGACGGGGCGTGGGTGAACGCCGACGGGGACTTCGGCTCGCCGCAGATGCTCAACTGGAACTGGCCGCCGGTGAACGCGTCGGGGCAGGTGGACATCGCCGGGGGCTGGGCCGAGGACATCCGCAACTGGGCGGTCATCACGGCGGCGCAGAACCGGGTGTCGACGGCCGAGCAGATCGCCGGGGGCGTCAACATCCGCAAGGTTCTCTATCCCGACGGGAGCACGACGCACGCGGAACGGGCGTGGCATTACTTCCTGGGCTCGCTCAACAGCGGGTACATGTACTACGGGACGGCCGAGGACTTCGAGGTCAAGCCGACGATCGCGTGCAACGAGGCGGTGCAGCACGCCGACCTGGTGATCGGGAGCGGCGCGGGGGACGCGACCGGGCCGACGGTGTGGCTGCCGCAGCGGTACCCGTGGAACCCGGGCTCGACCAACTTCGGCCCGCTGCACGGGTACCAGCAGGTCGTGAACAACGGGGATTTCTGGGTCTACACGTTCGCGTACGACGTCTCGGGCATCCCCGCGGGGGGCGTGACGCTCAGGTACCGATTGGACGCCGACGGCGCCAACTCGACGGCCTCGGCGCAGAACGAGACGTACGCCGGGGGTGCGGAGGTGGGCGCGTGGCAGTCGGTCGCGATGACGCGCCGGGCGTTCCCGGCGGGCAACGTGTACAACAACCCGTCGATCGATTTCTTCGAGATGCCCCAGTACATCGCCGACGAGTACTCGACGCCGCTGGCGGGGATCCGCTCCAAGCTGGTGGACTACTACGTGGAGGCCGTCGATTCGAAGGGAAACGTGCGGCGGAGCCCGATCCAGCACGTGTGGGTCGGGGATGGCAGCGGGTCGGGCGGAGGCGGGAACGGGCAGGTCGTGACGGTCTGGCCGAACCCGCCGGTGGCGGGGCAGACGGTGCACGTCACGTACGACCCCGCGGGCCGGTCGCTGGCGGGAGCACCGCAGGTCAGGATCCACTACGGCTACAACAACTGGCAGCAGGTGATCTCGCCGGACCCGGCGATGACGCTCGCGGCCGGGACGTGGACGATCGCGCTGGCGCTGCCCGCGAGCATCACGAAGCTGGACATGGTCTTCAACAACGGCGCGGGGACGTGGGACAACAACGGGGGGCAGGACTGGCACTTTGATGTGCAGGGCGGGCACTCGGACGATTGGACGATGGACGGGGTCCGGGACACCGATTCGGTGCTGATCGCCTCGAACAACGGCATGAACCTGTGGGCGGGGCTCAAGGGAAGTGCGCTGTACGTGGCGACCAACGATGCGGGGGAGGGGAACGACCACTTCATCTTCGTCGCGGGAACACCGGGGGCGTTGCGGGCGGCGCCGTGGGCCAAGGCCGGGCAGGTTGCCGGGTGGGATGCCTTCCTGGCCGACGAGAACAACAACGACTACGAGGGGTGGTTCGATGCGGCCGGGTCGACCGCCGCGGCGACCGGGGCCAACGGCGGGGTGCTGGAAGGAACGATCGACCTGGCGGGGGAGCTGGGGGCGATCCCGCCGCGGATCGCGCTGGCGGTGGGTGTGTATCCGACCGCGGATGGGGGCGGGTTGATCCCGGCGTACCAGGTTCCGGCGTCGGGGGATGGGAACGGGAGCCTTGATGCCATGGAGTTCGTCGTGGTGGACCTGTGCTCGCTGACGGCGCAGGGGTGCTGCGCGGCGGACTTCGATGCCTCGGGGTTCGTGGATATCGAGGACTACGGGGCGTTCGTGACCGCCTTCGAGGCGGGAGCGCCGGAGGCGGATTTCGACGGTACGGGGTTCGTCGATATCGAGGATTTCACGAGCTTCGTGATGGCGTTTGAGACGGGGTGTTAAGGGCAGGGGAGGCACAGGGCACCGGGCGCCGGGAAGAGGCGTACCTGCGGTGGCTGAGCCATGCGGGCGGCGGCTTGTGGTCGGGTCAGAGGCCTGCGCGGTCGTTGTGCTTGGCCGCGGAGATGCACGACCAGAGGATGCACAGGGGCCAGGTGATGGCCAATCCCACGCCGGCGGTCAGCGTGCCGACGATGCCGCTGACGATGAGCATGAAGATCGCGCCGCCGACGGTCGTGTAGAGCATGCCCAGCGGGCCGAAGAAGAGGGCGAGCAGGAAGGCAAGCCCGATGCTCTTGCGGTCGACCACGATGACGCGGGTTGGGTACGTGGAGGTTGGCATGGTCCGATCCCCTGGAGCGGCGAGTTTCGCCCGGCCCCGCGTGTTTATTCGGGGCCGGATCGGGCGGATTTCAGCCGCAGCAGCCCGAGGATCGCGATGACAACGGCGGCGACGGCCATGAGGCCGGCGAGCTGGGGTGCGCCGAAGTAGAAGTACACCAGCGCGGCGACTCCGAGCAGGCCCACGCCCGACAACAGGGAGGCGAACCGACGCGGGACCAGGCCGGCGGTGATGATCACGCCGGCGATCGAGCCGACGAGGTAGGTGTGGAGGCCGAGGTACCACCACGCAGCGCCGAGGATCGCAAGCTCGATGGCGACCATCCCGAGTTTTTCCGCGATCGGTTCCCTGGGCGACTCGGGCGCGTCGGTCATGGGAGCGCATGCTACCAGTCCCGAGTGCGTGTTGCCCGGCGGCCGGGAGCCGGGCGGGTTCACCGCCCGTACCGTTGGAGATGCCCCGGTACAAGCTCACGATCGCCTACGACGGGACGGACTTCTGCGGATGGCAGAAGCAGGAGCCGCCGCTCGCGCAGGCGGAGGGGACGGGATCGATGAAGCATGTGGAGGAGGGGCTCGACGCCGGGGAGCCCGGGCGGGTGGCCCTGCGGACCGTGCAGGGGGTGCTGGAGCGGGCGGTGCGGGAGGTGGTCCGGGAGAAGGTGGAACTGATGGGCGCGAGCCGGACGGATTCGGGGGTGCACGCGCGCGGGCAGGTGGCGACGTTCCCGGCGACGGACGATCCGGCGAGCATCGCCAAGGGGTCGGGGTGGCCGCTGGAGCGCGGGACGGTGGGGCTTGTGCGGGCGATCAACGGGAGGCTGCCGGAGGATGTGCTGGTGGTGGGCGCGGAGGCGGTGGCCGGTTCATTCAACCCGGTGACGGACTGCACGGGCAAGGCGTATTCGTATGCGATCCTGGCTTCGCGGACTCGGCCGTTGTGGGATCGCAAGTACGTGCACCAGGTGTGGGAGCCGCTGGATCTGGCGCGGATGCGGGAGGCGGCAGCGCTGCTGGTCGGTGAGCATGACTTCGCGGCGTTCGCGGCGGCGGGGCACGGGCGGGTTTCGACGGTGCGGCGAGTGTTTTCGTGCGAGGTGAGGGAGGTTGAGGCGGGGGATGGCGTGAGGGTGGATGCGGGGGCTGGAGAGCGGATGGGTGTCGCGAGCCTGGGAGGTGCTCAGGCGACCCTGGGTCCGGGGACAGCACACCCCACCACCTCCGGCGGAGAGGGGCTGATGGAGGCTCGCCGATTCCGCATCGACATCGCGGGGAGCGGGTTCCTATGGAACATGGTGCGGATCATCGCGGGGACGATCGCGGATGCGGGGCGGGGGCGGCTGGAGGCTGATTCGATCCGAGAAGCGCTGCGGACGGGGGACAGGCGCAAGGCGGGGCCGACGTTTCCGGCGAGCGGGCTGTGCCTGGAGTGGGTGAGGTATTGATAGACTGTGGTGATGCTCGGACACTGGCGGAAATGGTCCCTCGGGATCAGCATCACCGTGATGGTCGGCTCGGCAGGGTCCATGATCGCGAGCGAATTCGTGGAGGCCAGGTGGATGATACAGCGGCATGCTCCGGCCGCAGCTCAACTCATTGATTTTCACCGGCAAGGAATGTCGATTGTCTGCCGCCCGAGTTGGTTTCTTCTGCCAAGCGAATCGCAGTTCGATTGGCAGTTTGTTTCGCCATGGCCACCATCGCTGATCGATCAACTCCGCACGTTTCCCGCGGACTACCCGAGAGCCTGGCGGCCTCGCATGGAAGCGCACATTATCAGCATTCCCTTTTGGCTTCCTGGCGCGATCGCGTGCTTGGGGATCGGCGTTTCGCTCATCCACAGTCGGCCGATAGGGACATGCCGGCGATGCGCGTACAGCCTGGCGGGGATCGCTGGGGTGGTTTGTCCGGAGTGCGGCGCAGCGGTGGCGAACAGTTGAGATTTGAGATTTGAGATTTGAGATTTGAGATTTGAGATTTGACCGCCCGGATCGAACACTCCCACCGCGTGCGAATCCTCCACATCTCAACCCGGCTGATCTTGGGCGGCTCGCAGGAGAACACCGTGCTCTCCTGCGAGGGCCAGGCGCGGCTGGGGCACAAGGTGCACCTGGCGTACGGGCCGATCTACGGGCCCGAGGGCTCGCTGCTGGGACGGGTTCAGGAATTCAACCGGCGGTGCGAGGCGGGACTCGAGCGGGTGCGGGCGGTGGGTCGGCACGTGCCGGCGCGGGCCGAGGGTGAGAGCGTGATCCCGATCGGGCTGCACGAGGTGCCGCACCTGGTGCGGGAGATCAGCCCGGGCGCGGACTGCAGGTGCCTGGGGGAACTCAAGGAACTGATCGGGCGGATCGGGCCGGACATCGTGCACACGCACTCAAGCAAAGCCGGGATCCTCGGCCGGTGCGCGGCCTGGAGCTTCCAGGGTCCTGGGCCGTCGCGGCAGACCCCGCTGAAGCCCGCCCCGCCGGGCGTGGTCCACACGATTCACGGGCCGCCGTTCATGCCCGCCGAGGGCTCGGCGATCCGAATCGCGATGACCACGGCGCGCAACGGTGTGTACACGCTCGCCGAACGGCTCGCGGCGAGCCGGTGCCACACCATCGTCTCGGTCGCCGATGCGATGACGGAGTTGTTCCTGTCCAAGAGCATCGGCAGCGCCGGACAGTACATCACTGTCTATTCGGGGATGGAGACCGAGACGTTCCTGCAACCGGAACCCGGTGAGGATCGCAGGGCGAGCCGCGCAGCGCTGGGGCTGACCGACGATGACCTGGTGATCGGCACGGTCTCCCGGCTCGCCGAGCACAAGGGGCACGACGACCTGCTCGATGCGCTCGCCGGGGATCTCGTGGCGAACCCGCGGTGGCGGCTGCTCTGGGTTGGCGACGGGTGGTGGCGCCAGCGGCTGCTCGCCAAAGCACGCAGGATCGGGCTGGGCGTGCGCGAACTGGACCGGCCGGGGGAATCGCTCTGCTCCTCGGCCGGTTGCCAGCTCATCCTCACGGGGCTGGTGGCGCCCGAGCGGGTGCCCTGCATGATCAGGGCGATGGACATCCTCGCCCATCCCAGTTATCGCGAGGGCCTGCCCCGCACGGTTCCTCAGGCGCTGTTGTGCGGCGTCGTGCCGGTCGCGTACGACGCCGACGGCACCGGGGAGATCTGCCGGGACGGCGTCACGGGCAAGCTGGTGGAGATCGGGGACCGGGCGGGGCTGCGCGAGGCGATCCGGCTGCTCGCGGAGCATCCCAAGGAGCGGGCCCGGATGGCGGTCCTGGGTCGGGATGAGTGCGCGGACAAATTCAGCGCTGAACGGATGGTCGCCGAGCTCGAGGGGGTGTACCGGCGGGCTGTGCTCGCGGCCCGACCCGACGGGTTGGCGGGTGAAGGACCGTAACCGGCGCCGGGCCGGTGTGCCGGAGGGGCGGGGGCGAACCTGAGATGCGCGCGGGACCACGAGACATCTTGGATCGACTGCGGGGCGTGCTGGGACAGGCCCCGGACCGGCTCGAGCCGCTCTCGGGAGGATGCATCGCAGAGGTCTACCGAGTGCGCCTGGCGGACGGGGCGAGCGTGGTCGCCAAGGTCGCATCCGGCGCCGGGACCCTCGATATCGAGGGTTACATGCTCGGGGCGCTGCGATCGCGGACGGGGCTCCCGGTTCCGACGGTGCTGCACGGCAGCGCGGACCTGCTCGTGATGGAGTTCATCGAGGGGGAGAGCCGGTTCGATGCGCCGGCGCAGGAGCACGCCGCCGAGTTGCTCGCGCAGCTGCACGGCATCCGGCAGCCCGAGTTCGGCCTCGAACGCGACACGCTCATCGGCTCGCTGCACCAGCCCAATACCGGCGGGTCATCCTGGATCGAGTTCTTCCGGGAGCGCCGGCTGGTGTTCATGGCCGACCGGGCCGAGGGCGCGGGGCGATTACCCCTCCCGGTTCGGCGGCGCATCGACATGCTCGCGGCGCGGCTGGGGGAACTCATCGATGAGCCCGCGCACCCGTCTCTGGTGCACGGGGACATCTGGACCACCAACGTGCTCGCGAGCCGGGGGAGGATCACCGCGTTTCTCGACCCGGCCATCTACTGCGGGCACCCGGAGGTCGAGCTTGCGTTCATCACGCTGTTCTCGACGTTCGGGGCTCCCTTCTTCCGGCGGTACGCGCAGCTGCGGCCGATCCCGCCGGGGTTCTTCCAGACCCGCGCGCCGCTGTACAACCTGTACCCGCTGCTGGTGCACACCACGCTCTTCGGGAGCGGGTACGCGGCCCAGGTGGACTCGACGCTCGGCTCGCTGGGATTCTGACCGGTTGCGATCACGTCAGTTTTCGGCCTTGGTCGGCGAGGGTGTCGCCTCGGCGGTGGAGGGCTCGGCAAGGGCCTGGGCCGCGGCGGCGATCCCGCGGACGGCACGGATAAAGCGGTCCTGGTCGAGCGTCTCGATGGTGTCGGAGGGCTTGTGGTAGTTGGGGTTTCGGAAGTTGGAGGTGTCGGTGAGCATGATCGCCGGGATTCCCAGGGCCAGGAAGGGCGCGTGGTCGGAGCGGAGGATGTCGGGGATGGGCACGGGCATGAAATCGAAGCGCGTGATCTTCAGGCCGTCGGATCCGGCCTCGAAGGCCGCGGCGAACTGTCTGCTGAATTCCTGGTGGGCGGCGACGGTGACGGAGGCCAGCGTGTCGCCCCTGGTCGGTGGCTCGAACACGCCCTTGATCGCCTGCACCGGGGACTTCTGGCAGCCCTCTTCCATGCAGAAGTAACCGATCATCTCGAGGCTGACCATGCCGACGATGCGCTCCTGGCTGGCCTTGTCGGCGCCGTGGGAGGCCACGTACTGCCGCGAACCCACCAGGCCGATTTCCTCGAGGTTGAAGAAGACCAGCCGCACCGTGCGCTTCATCGGTTGGTCCTTGAGGACCCGCGCCAATTCGAGGAGCGCCGCCGTGCCCGAGCCATCATCATCCGCGCCCGGGGCCCTGGCGACCGCGTCGAAGTGCGCGCCGATGAGGATGATCTCCTTGGGCAGTTCCTTGCCCGGAACATCGACGTAGATGTTGTTCCAGAAGTCGGGCTCCGCGGCGGGCCGGGGGGCGGCGGGCGACCTGGACGGGTCGTCCTTGGCGGGGTCCCTGGAACCCGGCGCCGTGGCCGGGGGATCGGCCGGCGGGGGCTGCTCGGGCCGGCCGAGGCGCTGCGCAGGGGAGACCCACTCGATCTTCTGGACGACCGGCTCATATCCCAGGGCCTTGAGGCGATCGAGCAGAATCCGCTCGGTGTCCCTGAGCCCCTGGCGGTGCTCATCATCGCCCAGGGCGGCCCGCTTGGTCGGAAGTGCGCGGAGCGCTTCCATCACGCGATCGGCCGAGACCTCGTCGGCCGGCCCGGCCACAGCGCTCCCCGCGGCGAGCGCGAGCACCGAGGCGATCGCACCGAACGAAAGGGCGGGGAACCGCGGCCGGTGGCGGACGCCGCGATCACGGACTTCTTGGGGGAGCCTTGGCATGACCAAGCGTAGTGCGGGCGGGCCCGCGCCGGCCTCTTGGTTGGATGCAAGCCGCCCGGGAGGGGTAAGCCGCCCGGGAGGCCTTCTCCCGACAATCGGAGAGTGAAGAGAGAGACTCAGCAACCGGCCTCGAACGCGACGATGAACGCGTCGAAGTCTTCGGTGTCGACAAATCCCGAAGAGTCGATGTCGGCGTCGCAGGCGAGCAGGGACAGTCGGAGGTACAGGTTGGCGATGTACGGCGCGCCACCGAACGAGTAGAAGCCCTTGTTGCCGTCGAGAGTGCCGTTCTGGTCGGCGTCCACGTAGACGAAATCCTCGGAGCGGCCCTCGGCGGGCTTGCCATCCAATCCGCTCGCGGTGCCGTCCCCGGCAAACGCCGGCATGAAGTTCGGCGCGGGGAGGCCGCTCTGGTCGACGGTCACCATCTCGTATCCGACGAACGTGTCGCTCAGCGCGATCGACACCTGCGATGAGATGACGGTGACGGCGTCCTCGTTGATGGTCCCTTGGCAGTTGACATCGCACGGATACACCCGCACGACAAAGCCCTGGAGAGGCCTGCGCATCAGGTTGGCGCCATCGGGGGACCAGATCGCGGCGTCGTCATAGAAAAGATGGTGCACGTCGAGCCAGATCGCGGGCTTGTCACCCGACCAGGCCCAGCCAAACGTCAGTTCGACCGGGAGGAACCCGGGCCTTCCCGGCGCACCCTGGCCGCCCCGCGGGAGGTCCAGGGTCAACGCATCGCCGGCGCGATCGAGTCCGTTCCCGCCCACGAACACGAGGTCCGCCGGCTGACCGGTGTCCCCGTCGAAGACGTGCGTGCTGTCATAGACCACCGCGAGCCGGACGCCGCGGGGCTAATCGGACTGAACGCCCAGCGGGATCGTCGCCCGTTCGCCGATGTACGAGGGGACCGGCGTGCCGGCGACGATAGGCTGTGCGCCCACGACCGCCGCCCAGCAGCCCAGGCCCGTGCATGCCGCCAGGGTTGTGCTGAGTTTCATCACGCAGCTCCTGTGCGGAGGTTCGATCGGGGCGCGCGTGCATCAGCACCCGGATTCAAAGGCGAGAATGAACGCATCAAAGTCGTCGGTATCCACGAAGCCCGAGCCGTCGAGGTCGGCATCGCAGGCGAGCACGGACAGTCGGAGGTAGAGGTTCGCGGTGAACGGGCTGCCCCCGAATGAGTACAAGCCCTCTTCGCCGTCGAAGAACGAGTTGCCGTTGAAATCGACATAGAAGAGGTCCTCGGACCGGCCTGCGACGAACTTCCCATCCAGCCCGCTGGGGGTGTGATCACCATTGAACGTCGCCACGGCGCCGGCGGCGATGTTGCCGGAGAGGTCCGTGATCACCATCTGGTAGCCCACGAAGTTGTCGGTGAACGGGATCGACACCTCGGACGAGATGTTGGTCACGGTGAAATCCCAGGTCCAGTCGCAGTGGTCCGAGTCGCAGGGCGCCACTCTGACGACCATGCCGGCCAGGGGCCGCCGCATCAGTTCGGCGCCGGGGGCTGCCCACACGGCGGCGTCGTCGTAGAACAGGTGGTACACATCGACCAGCGGGTACTCGTCCGGCTCCGCGAAGACGCTGAAGGTCAGTTCGTCCAGGAGGAAAGACGAGCCGGGCCTGAGTCCATGCCCGGAGCGCGGCAGTTCCAGCGTCAGCGCATCCCCGGAGTTGGCGGTGCCGCCGCCCACGAAGAACCAGTTCGCCGGCACCCCGGTGTTCCCGTCGAGGATCCGGGTGCTGTCGTAGACCACGGCGAGCCCGGAAGAACGCGGGCGCCCCGTCAAGCCTCCGGCGGAGATCGTCATGTGATCGCCGATCACGACATGGATGGGTTCGCCGGCGATGGTGGGCTGGGCACACGCGAGCGCAGGCCAAGCGCCCGGGCACAGCATCGCGAAGGCACGCAGGAGCGGTTTCAAGGAGAGTCTCCTTTGCGGGGTGCGACGAGCCCGCGGGTCATCTGTGCCCTGATTCAGAGGGAGTGCGCAGATATCGAGTGTGTCGGTCGGGACGAACTCCGAGCCGTCGATGCCGGCATCGCGGGCGATCACGGGCTTGGTTGTCGCGGATCTCGTGGATCGGGGGGCGCACCGAATCAAATGGCCGGCCGGGATCAGAACGGTCCGCGCCGGGGAGTTGCTCCCACGTGGGAGTATACGACCCGGGGCCCGGGCTTGTTGCGTTCGGACCGAAATAAACGGAGATCCCGGCGCGGGGTCAGCCGGCGGGCATTACTGCTTTGCGATCAGCCGATCCATGGCGAGCAGCGCTGCGCCGTACACGCCGGCGTGGTCCATGAGCTGGCTCTCGACCACATCGACCTTCTTGCAACGGTCCGGGAACGCGATCCGGCGCACGTGCTTCTTGATCAGGTCGACCCACTGGTCCCCGAGGGCCTCGGTGAGCCCGCCGCCCACCACGACGCGCTCCAGGGAAAGGAGCGTGACGACGTTGGCGATCGCGACCCCCAGCATCGCGGCGGTGTCCTCGACGACCTCGACGGTGAGCTCGTCCTTGCGGCGGTAGGCGTCGGCGACCGTCCTGGACTTGATGGCGTCGTAGTCGCCCTCGCTGAGCTTGGCGAGGATGCTCTTGCGGTTGGATTTCATCAACCGCACGAGCCGATCGACGACCGCGGTGCGGGAGCAGTTGTGCTCGAGCGAGCGGCTGCCGGGCGGGTTGCCGGGCAGGAGCAGCGTGTGACCGATCTCGCCGGCGGTCATGAAGTGGCCGTAGTACAGCGCGTCGTTGAGGATCAGGCCGCCGCCGATGCCGGTGCCGACCCACACCCCCAGCAGGTGCCGGGCGCCCTGACCGGCGCCGACCCGGTATTCACCGTACACCGCGACGTTGACGTCGTTGTCGAGGTAGACCGGCACGCCCAGGCGCTTGGACAGGATCGACGCCAGCGGCACGTCGCTCCAGCGCAGGTTGACGGCCTCGAGCACCACGCCCTCGGCCGGGTCGACCGCGCCCGGAGCGCCCACGCCCACAGCCTCCAGGTCTCGCATCGACAGCTTCGCGGCCGCGCAGGCCTCTTCGATCCCCGAGATCATGCGCGTGACGATCGCGTCCAGGCCCTCGTCGGCCTTGGTCTTGCGCTTGGATTCGCCCACGAGCTCATGGTCGGGGTTGATCACCCCGATCTGCATGTTCGTCCCACCCAGATCGACCCCGACGATCGGGCCTTTGACCGACTTGGCTGGCGGCATGGACCATTCCTCCGATTCCGTTCGAGCGTGCCCGCAGTGTAGCGGGATCCGCGCCCCGCGCGCGGAACTCCGGCGGGTCGCGGATCGAACGCTTCGAAGGAGGCCGGGAAGGACCGGTCCACCGGTCGGATGCGCGGGCGCCGGTGGACCGACGGCCGCCCGAGGCGCCACCCCGCGCGGGTCGTCACTCCGGGACCAGCATCACCCGTCTGACGTTGATCGCCCGCCAGGAAGAGCCTCCCAGGGGCTGGAGCCAGACGTGATGCACACCCCCGGACCGAAACGTCACCTCGCCGAGTTCCACGGTCCGCCATGCCCGCCACGACCCGGTGGAGGCGATCTCGGCCTCGACCTGGCCTCCCTCCATGACGAAGGCCACGCGCGACGGCGCCTGCGCGGCGACCCGGGCGCGGACGCGGTACTTGCCCGGCTCGGAGATCCGGACAAGCCAGTGCACCGCCTCGCTCGCGCGGTCCCAGTACCCGATGCTCTGCTGGCCGTCGATGTCCTCGAGCCGGGCCTGCTCACCGTCGATGATGGCGCGGCTCGCCTCGAGCGTCAGTTCCGGGTGGAGCTCGGCGAGCGCCTCCTCGTGAAGCAGGAGCGCCTCGGCCGGCAATTTCACGGCGTACGCGCCGTCCAATGCCCCCTGCCGGCGCGCGTCGGCCGGCCACCGCAGCACCACGTGCGAGTCCTCGTCGGTGGACCACTCCACCGGCTCTTCCGAGCCCAGGAGCCGGGCCTCCCCGTGCGAGCCGCGCGAGGCCTTGACGCTCCGGAGAGTGACCGCGGCGGGCTCGGGCCATCCCAGCACGATCACGTAGACCCAGGCGCCATCCTTCGAGCGTGTGTAGCGCACGTCCGCCGGGGTGTACTTCACATCCTGCACGAAGTGTCCGCCCTTGCCCAGCCTCGTCGGACCCTCGCCGGCCGTCAGCCAGGGACGTGTCCCGTAGATCGCCTCGCCGTTGATCGCCAGCCACCCGCCGATCTGCCCGAGGACCTCCTGCTGGTCCGCGGGGATCGTTCCGTCGGCCCTTGGAGAGATGTTCAGCAGCAAGTTGCCGTTCTTGCTCACGATGTCGGCGAGCACGTGGATCACATCCCTCGCCGGCTTGATCTTCAGGTCCTGGGTATAGCACCAGCTCCCGAGGCTGATGGTGTCGTCGGTGAGCCACGCGGCGGGCGTCAGGCGGTCGGCCCGGCCCTTCTCGAAGTCCTCCACGGCGATCTCCGGCGGGACGTTGTGGTTCTTGCAGGTGACCACGACCGATGCCCCCCACTCCTCCGCGCGGTTGAAGTAGTACGCCAGGAACTTCTCCTGGTACTCCTTCGGGAGCCGCGCGAGACAGAAGTCAAACCAGATCAGGTCCGGCCTGTACCCGTCGATCGCCTCGGCGAGCTTCCCGAGCCACAGGTCCCGCGACCACTTCTGCGGCAGGTTCCCGTACAGCAGCCGCAGGCCGGGATCCTCCGACGCCGTGGGCCATCCTTCGTGCCTCGGGTAGTAGCCGGTGTCCTCCCCCTCCTTCTCCGTGAACTGCCCGTTGAATCCGTGGTGGAACGTGGCGATGAATTTCATCCCCCGGGCGCGGATCGCCCGCTCCATCTCGCCGGCGATATCCCGCCGGGGGCCGACGGCGGCGGCGGTCCACGGCGTCAGCTCGCTCTTCCACATCGCAAATCCGTCGTGGTGCTCGAACACCGGGCCGGCGAACCTCGCGCCGGCCCGCTGGAACAGCTCGGCCCAGGCTCCCGCGTCGAAGTGCTCGGCCGTGAACTTCGGAACAAAGTCGTGGTACCCGAACTTCGAGGGCTCCCCGTACACCCGAGTGTGGTGCGCGCTCGCTTGGCTCCCGGGGATGTGCATGTTGCGCGGGTACCACTCGTTGTCGAACTCCGGGACGCTGTAGACGCCCCAGTGGAAGTAGATCCCGAACTTGGCGTCCAGAAACCACTCCGGCGCTTCTTCGTGACGCGCCAGTTCGTCCATGCTCGGCCGCCAGGACCCCCGGGCGTTGACCCGATCCACGCGCGCCACGGCCTCAGACGCCCGGGCCTCGTACGGCGGCTCGGCGGCCCCGGCCGCAAGCCCGGCTCCCATCACCCCCGCCCAGACGACTCCCCGAATCGCCGTGAATCTCGTCCGCATGGATAGATCCTCCGGGCCCCGGCGGGTACCCGCCGGCCCCGGTCGATGCTACCTCAAAGCCCGCCCGCGTGCGATCGGTCGGGCTTGATACCCTCTGGAGGGATTTCTCGGGGGCCCGCCGATGCCGCCCAAAACGGTCTTAATTCCGCTTCCTGCCGCAGCGCCGGGCGAGTCGCCCCGGCGCCTGCTCCGGCTGCGCCCCAAGCTGACACCGCACTTCCCCGCGGTGGTCTTCACGCTCACCACGCTGCTGCTGCCCATCGGGGCAATCAACGGGCCCAACAACCTGCTCTTCTGGATGTTCGGCCTGGCCGTGGCCGCCCTGCTCGGCTCCGGGATCATCGGCGCATGGACGATCGCCAGCATCGCCGTCGAGCGCGAGCCCGTCGAGCCCTGCCACGTCGGTGATCTCTCTCGCATCCGCTACCGACTCATCAACACCAGCCGCTGGATACCCGTTTTCGCGGTGGGAATCCTTGAACTCGAGCGCCCACCGTTTGCTCTCCGCCGCAAGCGGACCAGCCCCACCTGGCACCGCAAGTTCACCCGCGGCTTTGCGTTCGCCGAGTACATCCCCAGCGGCGGGAGCATCGGCATCAGCGCCCAGGTCGCGGCCACCGGCCGTGGGATCGCCCTGTTCGACGCCGTAGAGGTCTGGACGACCTTCCCGTTCGGCCTCTCGCGCAAGACCGTTCTCCACGCCCGGGAGCAGGCCGCGATCGTCCGCCCCCGCCCGGTCCGCATCCGCCCCGAACAGATCGCCCTGCTCTCTCGCGGCAAGGACCCGCGCAGCTCCGGGGCCGCGTCCCGCGCGGGCGCCGGGGAGGAATTCCACAGCCTCCGCGAGCACACCGAGGGCGATCCGCCCCGCGTGGTGGCGTGGAAGCGATCCGCCAGCGCCGGCCGCCTGCTCGTCCGCCAGCACGCCCAGCCGCCCAACCGCCGCATCTGGATCGGCCTGGGCGATCTCACTTCGCTGGCGCCGCCGATCGCCGAGGATGCGCTCGCCGCCGCGGCGGGCCTGGCCGTCGCCGCCGCCGCCGCCGGGCACGCCGTCGGCCTGCTCGGATCGGTCGCCCGGCCGGCGATCCCACCGCGCCACGGCGCCAGACCGGTCGCCGAGGTGCTCGATGCACTGGCGCTGATCGACCCGTCGCGCGAAGCGGCCGCGTCCGCTCCCGGGCTCGTCGGCGGTTCCACCAGGATCGTGATCATCGACCCGCTCGGCGCTGCATCGCCCATCCCGACCGCCAGCGTCCTCCGGCCCGACGAGATCTGCGCCGATGTCCTGCCGAGCCGTACGCCCCCGGAACCGTGGGTGACGCCGCGCTCCTGGCTCCCTCGCGCCGGCGCCGTACTCCGATCGATGCTCCCGGGCCGATCCAGATCGCCCGCCCCGGAGGGCCGGCCGTGAGGAGCCCGATCACCAACTGGAGGATCCCCTCGGTCGCGCTGGTGCTCCTGGCGATCGCCGGGTACTGCCTGGCCAACGACCGGCTCCCGACGATGCTCGCCGCCTGGTCCGTCGGCGCGGCGGGCTGGTGGTTCACCGAACGCACCGGGGGCAGGCCGCTGCCCCGCTGGTGCATCCTCGCGATGGTGCTGCTGGTGATCGCCTGGACCGCCTACCGCATCAACACGCAGCGCATGGACGTCACCATGTTCTGCGAATTCCTCACCCTTATCCTGCTCGTCAAGCTCTGGGACCGCAAGCGCACCAAGGACATCGCCCAGCTGATCTCGATGTCGATCTTCCTGCTCATCGGCGCGATCCTCGACAACAACAACATGGCCGTTGGGCTGGTGGTCCTGCTGAGCATGCCCCTGAGCGCGTGGGCGGCCATGGCCCTGCAGCTGGGCGCCGGCGGGGAGCGGGCCGGCCAGGCGCAGTCCTGGGCCCGTGACACCGCGACCAGGCTCCGCGCCCTGGCACAGCGTCCCTCGGCTCCGCCCGCGGCGCTGCCCATCGGCCAGGGTGCCGCCCGCAGGCTCGTGCCCGTGATCGCCCTCGCGACGGCGCTCTCGTTCGTGGTTGCCCTGGCGATCTTCCTCATGATGCCCCGCGGGCTGGCCGCGGGAAAGTTCGGATCGGTCGGCCAGATCTCCCAGGCGATGCGCACGGGCTTCACGGCCGACGTCGAGCTGGGCCGGGCCGGGCTCATCTCCGAGTCCCAGCGGACGGTGCTCGAGGTCACCTTTACCGACGGCGACAACCGGCCGCTGGGAGGCGAAGGTCAGATCTTCTATCTTCGGGGCGCGGTGCTGACAGAGTACGCCGACGGCCGATGGTCCGCCCCCGGACGCGGCCGCGCGGAAGAGGACGCCGCGCGGGATCCGACCCGTGATCGCATCATCGTGCAGGAAGTCCGGCTCCGCGAGTCGTTCTCGAATCGACGCATCCCGTACTTCGTCGTCTGGCGCCCCCAGCTCGCGCCCACCGGGCGCGAGAGCCAGAACCTCGGCCGGCCCGAGCCCGGGCGGGTCTGGTACATCGATTCCAGCCACGCCGGACACCTGGAGTACCGCGCGATCTCCGCCGAGCAGCAGGTCCCCGAGATAGTTACCGAACGGGCGACCGCACCTCCCTTCGAATCCTCCGTCGTCCGGGAGTTCGCCGCGCGGATCCTGCGCTCGGCGGGCGTTGACCCCGACCCCGCCACCCGCCCCGCCGCCGACGACAACTCCGTCGCGCGGATCCTCACCGGCTACCTCCGCGGGAAGTTCGAGTACACGACCGAAATCAACCGGCCCGCCGCCGGCCAGGATCCCATCGAGTGGTTCCTCACCTCCGAACGCCGCGGGCACTGCGAGTACTTCGCCTCCGCCCTGGCCGCCCTGTGCCGCTCGGTCGGGATCAACTCGCGCGTGATCGCCGGCTACGTCGCCACCGAGTACGACACCGAGCGGGGCGTCTACACCGTCCGCGAGAGCAACGCCCACGCCTGGACCGAGGTCGAGGTCGCCCGCGGCGTCTGGACCACCTTCGACGCCACGCCCCCCGTCGCGTTCATGGCGATCCACGAGCCCCAGCAGACCTGGAGCGTCCGCCTGGCGCGGCTCATGGACGCCCTCAACGACACGTGGACCAACAGCGTCGTGCTCTTCGACGCCCAGCAGCAAAAGAGCATCTACGAACTCCCGCGCCTGCGCCTCAACTGGATCGAATCCCTCTCCCGGGATGCCGCCGACGAATACCTCGAATCGCGCGGCAAGGCCGTCATCAAGTACATCCTGGTCACCGGCGCGATGCTCCTGGGGCTCGCCGTCGCCTGCATGAGCGCGGCCCGAGCCCTCTCCGCGCTGGCCAAGTACATCGCCCGCCGCAAGGCCGGGCACGGGACGGGATCGGCGGCCCGCGTCGATCCCCAGATGCTCGCCCTGCTCCAGAACGCCGGTTTTTACGCCGAAGCGCTCCATGTCCTCTCCGGCGCCGGTCTGTCCAAGCCCGGATCGGTCCCGCCGCTGGCGCACGCCAACGCCGTCCGCCCGGCCCACCCGGCCGCCGGCGAGCTCCTCGAGAGCATCTCGAACATCTACTACCACGTCCGCTTCGCCCGCTCACCACTCACGGCCGAACAGGCCCGCCGGGCCTCCGAGCTGGTAGCACGACTCCGCGCCGCTGTCGCTCGCTCGCCGGACTCACCGAACTGAGCCGGCGGTCCCAGCGCCCGCGACCACCGCGATCCCGCCCGGCCGGACCGCCAGCGCATCGAGCAGGTCCGCCGGACCGGCCTTCATCAGCACCTGCCGGCGGTGGTTGAGCCGCAGGAACCCCTCGCCCGCCGCGTGGTCCAGGTACGACATGATCGGGTCGTAGTATCCCGCGACGTTGAGCAGGCCCACCGGCTTGTCGTGGATCCCCAGCTGCGCCAGCGTCAGGATCTCGAACAGCTCGTCGAGCGTCCCCAGGCCCCCCGGCATCGCGATGAACGCATCGGCGAGGGTCGCCATCATCATCTTGCGCTCGTGCATGGTCTGCACGATGTGCAGCGCCGTGAGGTTCTTGTGCGCCAGTTCCTTGTCCACCAGGAACCGCGTGATCACCCCTACCGCCTCGCCGCCGTGGGCCAGCACCGACTCGGCGATCGTGCCCATCAGCCCGCGGCCGCCCCCTCCGTACACCAGCTGGATCCCCCGTTCGACCAGCAGCCGCCCCATCTGGTTCGCAGCCGCTCCATACTCCGGTCGCGCCCCGTCGGCCGCCGCACAGAACACACAAATGCGCTGAATGGGTCTATCCATGGGACACAGTACGCACGATCCGGCGTTGTGTACAACCATGCTCCGGCGGCCTGTTCCGCCATCCGATGGGGCCCCTCTATGACTTGAACGCTCCCACGATCAGCATCCCCGCCACGGTGATCGCGACGCCCGTCTTGAGCACGGTCGCCACCAGCCTGCCCGCCGCCGCCCCTCCCGCCACCTTCGCCGAGGCCTTCCAGCTCTTGCTCGCGATCCCGCGCTCGGCCAGCAGGGCCCCGCCCGCGGCGCCCAGGACCGCCCCGGCGACCGTCCCGATCGGCGGCAGGAAAGGCGTCCCCACGATCGCCCCGATCAGCGCCCCCACCACCGACCCCACCGCGCCGGACTTTCCCCCGCCGGTCTTCTTCGCCCCGATCGCCGAGGCGAGAAGCTCGCCGAGCTCCGCAAGCAGCGCCAGACCGGCCCCGATCCCCAGCGTCCACCAGCTGAACATGCTCGGTTGCCACAGGTTGCACACCACCGCCGTGGCGAGCATCAGCCACGCCCCGGGAAGGGTCACCAGCGTGAGCACAACGCCCACGAGACTCACGACGACGACGATGGTGGCGGCCAGGTAGAACATGCTCCAGCCCCATTCTTCGGAGCCCGGGCCCACCGCGTTGCAGGAAATGTGCACGGCGGGCCCGAACGCACCCACCGCTGGGCCACAAGGGGATCCGTACGGCGTCCGGGAGCAGCGTACAACCACCGCCACCCATTTCGACGTGCAGGAAGTACGCTGCCGCTGGGGTCAATCGACAGCCACCGCTCGCCGGGTCGCCATCGCCCGCGACCGCGACCGCCGCCAGACCGCCGCCGCCGACAGCACAAGCACGCCGCCGGCAAGTCCGACAATCAGCAAGCTGGTCCGCGCCCACACCCCCACGTCGAACGGCTCGGCATAGTGCGTGTTGGGCTCGAAGAAGGCCTCGCTCCGTGCGAAGTCGAGGATGGTGTTGAATCGCCGCAGAACATCGATGCACAACGCACCCCCGGGCGGAGCACTGCCGCCATCCGATGGCACTTCCACGTTGATCGGCACACCCTGGATCGCAAAGCCAGCCAGCGACAAGCGCGGAAGCAGGAGCAGGTCGTGCCGGATGACCCCGCTCCCCACGCCTCGGGATCGGCTCGTGCCGAGCTTCCGCATCGCGCTGCGCAGGCCGTGCGCTGCCGCGAAGGCCTGGTTGACGATCATGGTCCCCGTACCGCCCGTATCCAGCAGGAATAGCCCGCTCGATTCTCTCTCCCCGTCGACAAGAACCGCCTCCACCGCCCACAGGGTGCCTGATCGCGGCATCGAAGTCTTGACATACCGCGAGGCGTGCGCGGGGAGCGACTCGTGAACGAGCATGAGCATCCGGTCGTAGTCGAACTCGACAACCTTGTCCTCAAAGACACGGTACCCGACGATCCCGTCGGCGATATCTGCCTGCTTCTCCACGTACATCACCGGTTCGTGCGACCATCGACAGTCCGCAACCTCGATCCGGTTGTCCCGGCCGACCTGTCGCACCGTCGTACCGCCCGTCCCCGTGTTGCTGATCGTTCCATCGAACGTGAGCCGGGCCCCCTTCTCCATCGCGGAGGGGTAGAGGACGCAGATGTCCGCGCCGGTATCGAAGATCAGATCGAGAGTCTCCGAGTCGTTGAACTTCCCCTGCAGGTGCAGCTTGCCGTGGCTGATCGTGATCGGAACGACCGATGGTCCGGCCGAAAAACCCCGCCCGGCCCGCTCGCACGCCTGAGCCATCGTGGAGAGGCGCGTGCGGCACCTGTCCTTGCCGGCGATCTCAATCACGAAGTCGTACGTTCGGCCGGGCGCCACATCAAAGGACACCGAATCGATGTCCGAGATGAACGTTACTTTCTTGCCCTTCGCGGTCCTGATCGCGTCGTAGACATCGAGCCCGAGCGCGGGGTCGGCAACCCAAATGCCCTTCAGGAGCGCATCGCCATCCTGGATATCCACGACCGGGGAAGTCGCGTGGAGGACCGGCGGGACCTGCTGCGCAACCGCTGCGCGATTCGCAAGACCAAGCACGAACACCCCGGCGAGAACTTTGAACATGAACATCGATCCTCGCTCAAGGCCGGCACGATTCGGCTGCTCGCTCAAGGCCGTCCCGGCGCTCCGAGCGGATCGAAGAACACAGTTCAACACCAGGTTCCTGCCGGGCAGCGCCGGCAGGAAAACGCGCCGCGATCCACCGCTTGTTCGGACCCTCCGCACGCGGCTTTCGCGCGATGCGACGGCGCGCCCAATCTCGATGCCCGGTCCGCACATCCCCGCCCGCGGCGACGCTCCCGCCTTGTCGGAAAACACAATCGCCCGCGAGTCTATCTCTCGCGGGCGATCATGTGTGAATCGAGTGTCCCAGGTCCGGGCCGCCGGCCCACACCCCCACCTACCCCCACCTCCCCCACCTACCGCCGCTTCCGACGGATCGCCACCACCCCACCCACCCCCGCCACACCTAGCACCCCGGGCGTCGGCACGAATTCGTACTTCAGGTTCACGTTGTCGATACCCCACGACTCATCGCTCAGGCCCTGCAGACCCTTGTCGTAAATCCATAGCTTCACCTGCTCGCCCAGGGGCTGCACCCACTGCACGCTGATCTGCCGGTAGATCGAGTCGGGCGCAGCGCCGTACCCCATGTTCCACCGACCGACATCCGGCGCCCGGAACGTCTGGTCCAGCCAGACGTTGCCGAACGTCTCCGAGAAGATCTTGGACTTGCCGTTGTTGATCTCGAAACGGTCAGGACCGTTGTGCGTGTCGTTCCCATCCCAGGTATCAATCGCGTAGAAATCAAAGCTCAGCGTGTACAGGATCGAATCGATCTGACCACCCCCACCCCCACCCCCACTGCCCCCACCATCACCACCGCTCCCGCCGCCGTCGCCTCCCCCGGCTCCGCCGTCATCGCTGCCCCGCGGGCCCTGCGGGGCGTCGACCACCAGCTTGATCGTGTTGTTCGAATATCGCCCCGAGAACTGCGTGAACGGGGTCAGCTTGTTTAGGTGCACCCACGACCACTGCGGCTTGATCGTGCTGGATTCGAAGTTGTCCGAGAAGAGCGTCTGGGGCTGGGCCCACGCCGACACCGACGCCACGGCGACCGGAGTTAGAAGCAGCCACGCCCGCGCACCTTTGCAAAGGTCCATCTCTCTCTCCTCTCTTTGACTTTTCCATCCCGGCACATCCGTGCGCCGTCCGCGTTCCCCCGAGGAGCCGTGGCTCCCCTCCGCGTTGGAGTCAAGGTGCCACGAGTTCGGTCCCGCGACACCCGGGCGAGCCGAATCACGCCGGATTGCCCGTCCACCGCTCCGTCCGCGCCGACTTCCCGGATCACGCCGGCCGTGCCGTCCGGGCCGGCTGCGCGAACCGCGCCGACGCAACACGCAAAAACCCCTCTTTTCAGAGGGGTTTGCGGAGGACCGGACCCGCCTTGTGGGGTTGGGTGGGCGTCGTGGGGCGTGGCCCCGGCCCTCTCCGGCCTGCGCGAGTGGGGCTGCGCTGGGCCGGCGTGGCGCGAGTGCGCCTGTGCGAGATCTTCTCAGACCTTCCGATCGCCCGTGCCGGTCACCTCCGAGACCGCCGGAGCACCCCGGTCAATCCAATCACCATCCCCGAAACCGCTCCCGGCGCCGGCACAGGCGGTGGATCCTCACCAGCCCCCGGATCCTCCGTCGGATCAGGATCATCCGTCGGGTCGGGGCGCGTTTCGGGCGTCGGATCGGCCGGAGTGCTCTGCGGCACCACCACCGGAGTTGCGCCGCCACCACCCCCACCCCCGCCTCCCCCGTTCATGAGGTCCGGGGCACTCGGCGGCCGGTACATCGAAATCGGTGGACGCAGCGCCGGCGAACCGCCGGTCTCGAAGGGACTCAGCCCTCCGCCTGCAACCGCGCTCATCGAATCGTCAAGAAAGGGCGGCTCGACCTCCCTCCCGGTCGAGCCGGCCCCGTTGTGTTCGTAGTCGCACCAGATCTCCACGTTGTCGATGCCCCAGGCCGCCCGCTCGGGCCCCTGCTTGCCCGTCTCCTGCGCGCTCAGCACCGCGCCGACGTTCGCGAACGAGCGGGATTTCTCGAGCCCCCAGGCCCGGAACGCGACCTCCAGGTCCTCCGAGGCGTCGAGCTCGAACGCGACGATCACGCCGCGGTACACGCAGTCGGGCGCGGTCCCGAACGCCACCGGCCCCGGGCCGATGTCCGGCCTGGAGTACGTCCCCCCGCCCGTCAGCAGCGTCGAGAACGAGTGCGAGAAGATCACCCTCTCGCCCACATCCACCTCGAACCGTGTATCGCTCCCGTCCTCGGTCCTGCCCGTCCATCCATCTAGCGTGAACAGGTCGAACCGCAGGTAGTACGTCACGCGACCGCCGTGCTCCTGGTTCTGCGCCGGCGGATGCACCGCCAGCCCCACGCTCTCATCACCCAGCCGGCCCGCGAAGCCCGTCAGTTCCGCCGACCGGTCCAGCCGCGCGCCGCGCCACTGCGGACGCACGCTCCCGGCCTCAAAGTCGTCCGAAAAAACCAGTATGCGGTCGGCGTGTGCGAGAGTCGCGGAGATGCTCAGCAGTCCTGCCACAGCCATCCGCGAAATGCCCGTCGTCCGCATGACACCGCTCGTCCTTGAGCGCGCCATGGTGACCTCCTCTCGTCTCTACGCAGATATGTAAGTCCTTGTTGCGTCGCGAGTTGTAGAACGTCGAGTCCGGCCGCGCCGCGCCCGGCCCAGGGGGCGCTTCCCGGGAGATCCATCTCTCGAGCAAGGCTGCAGCGGTCGGCGTCGAACCCACTGTGCCACAGGATCTCCGCGGGCAAGCGCATTCCGACCGGCCCGACCCCCGCCGGCCCGCCGGCGAACGCTCTGTACGGCCCGGATCGCCTGCGCACCCGGGTTTCAGGCCCTCAAAACAGGTCCGACCACCGCCGCGCCTACCCTTGCTCGGCCGGAGCACGTTTGTCTGGATGCCCGTACCCGGCCCCCGAAAGGGCTTTCATCCAGCGCGTCCGAGAAGAAACACCCCAGCAGCCCCCGACCAGGCCCATGGCGCAACCAAGGGTCTGAAGTTATCCCCGCATGACCGTCGACCCTTCCTCGGCCACCCACATGACCACCCCCACCTCCACCACCGCCCCCACATCCATCCCCGCCACGCCCGCCGGATCGGCTTTGCCCGGCCCGGCGATCGTGCCGCCCCTGACCGGCCAGGCCCCCGGCGCGGGGGACATCCGCAACGTCGCGATCATCGCGCACGTCGACCACGGCAAGACCACGCTGGTCGACCAGCTCCTCAAGCAGTCAGGGATGTTCCGTGTGGGCGAGCTGGAGAAGCTCGCCGGCGGGCAGCACGACCTGATCATGGACTCCAACCCGCTCGAGCGCGAGCGCGGCATCACGATCCTCTCGAAGAACTGCGCGGTCAGCTACCCGGCCGCCGACGGCCACACCTACCGCATCAACATCATCGACACCCCCGGCCACGCCGATTTCGGCGGCGAGGTCGAGCGCGTGCTGCGCATGGCCGACGGCTGCCTGCTCCTGGTCGATGCCTACGACGGCCCCATGCCCCAGACCAAGTTCGTCCTGGGCAAGGCCCTGGAGGCCGGGCTCAAGCCCGTCGTCATCGTCAACAAGTGCGACCGCCCCGACGCCCGCCCGCACGAGGTCGTCGACGAGGTCTTCGAGCTGCTCGTCGACATGGGCGCCGAGGAGCACGCCCTGAATTTCCCCGTCATCTACTGCTCCGGCCGCGACGGCTGGGGCTCGCGCGACCTGGGCGTGCGCAAGCCCGACATGCGCGACGTCTTCGACGCGATCATCCGCGAGGTCCCGCCCTCACACGGCGACATCACCAAGCCCCTGCAGGTCCTCATCACCGCGATCGACTACAACGAGTACGTCGGCCGCATCGGCATCGGCCGCGTCTTCAACGGCAGCATCCGCTCCGGGCAGCAGGTCACCATCGTCCGCCGCGACGGCGCCACCACCACCCCCAGCCGCGTCGGGCAGCTCCTGCAGTTCATGGGCCTCAAGCGCCAGCAGGTCGACCGCGTCGACGCCGGCGACCTGTGCGCCATCGTCGGACTGGACCGCATCGACATCGGCGACACCGTCGCCGACCCCGAGAACGCGATCGCCCTCCCCACCGTCAAGGTCGACGAACCGACCATGACGATGCTCTTCCGCATCAACGACTCCCCCTTCGCCGGCCAGGAGGGCTCGCTGGTCACCAGCCGCCAGATCCGCGAGCGGCTCGAGAACGAGCTGGAGCGCAACGTCGCCCTCCGCGTCGGCCAGGGCAAGACCGCCGACGAGTTCATGGTCTCCGGCCGCGGCGTGCTCTCGCTGGGCATCCTCATCGAGACGATGCGCCGCGAAGGATTCGAGCTCTCCGTGGGCAAGCCCGAGGTCATCATCAAGCACATCGCCGGCGCCGACGGCAAGCCCGCCCCCCACGAGCCCATCGAGGAGCTCGTCATCGACTGCCCCAACAACCAGCTCGGCCCCGTCATGGAGCTGATCGGCATGCGCAAGGGCGAGCTCAAGCACATGGAGCCGCGCGGCGAGACCGTCACCCACCTGCAGTTCGAGATCCCCTCGCGCTCCCTCATCGGGATGCGCTCGCGGATCCTGACCGCGACCCAGGGCGAGGCGATCATGCACCACTCGTTCCTGCGCTTCTCCCCCGTCTCGGGAGCCATCCCCCACCGCGCCCAGGGGGTGCTGATCTCGCTGGAGACCGCCCCGGTCACCACCTACGCCCTCGAGCAGCTCTCGGACCGGGGCGTGATGTTCGTCAGCCCCCAGGACCCGGTCTACATGGGCCAGGTCGTCGGGGAGCACAACCGCGACAACGACCTGACGATCAACATCACCCGCCTCAAGCACCTCACCAACATGCGCGCCGCCGGCAAGGACGCCACCGTCGTCCTCAAGGCCCCGCGCCGCATCACCCTCGAGTACGCCCTGGAGTACATCGAGGACGACGAGCTGGTCGAGGTCACCCCCAAGAACATCCGCCTGCGCAAGAAGATCCTCGACGAGTCCCTGCGCAAGCGCTCCGAGCGCCAGGCCCGGGACAAGGAAGAAGATGCGGCCGAGGCCAAGCGCTGAGCCGACCGCCTTGCCCGGCCCGCACCAGGCCTCCCGCGAGGGCTTGCGGTAATGGCCGCCCGCACCCGCGGGCCGCTCCGATGAGCCATCCCCGGGAGCACCCGGCTGGGCGTCGACACTCGCACCCGTCGACGCCCGGCCCTGCGCACAGCCCGGGCCATCACGCCCGGCTTACCCGTCGGCGGCAGCGCTCTTCGCGTTGGCGAGCGTCGCCAGGATCTCGCGGGCGCGGTTCGCATACGTGAACCGCTCGGCGGCCGCCCGCTGGGCCGCGCCGCGCTCGCGACGGTGCTCCTCCGATTCGTCCATGAGCGCCCGCACGCACCTCTCGAGGTCCTCCGGAGAATCGGGCGTGAACCACTTCACGGCCGGCTCCTCGACCCAGTTCTCAAGCCCGGCGATCCTTGACGCGGCGATCGGGCGGCCAGTCCACAGGTATTCCGCGAGCTTGAGGGGGCTCGTCCAGCTCGCCGACAGGTGCGCTGCGCTGGGCGGGAGCAGCAGCACATCGGCTCGCCACAGGTGACCGGGCACCTTCGCATGCGGCACCCGGCCGGGGACGCTCACGTTCGCAAGCCCGGAGGCCTGCTCACGCGTGCGATTCACATCCGCGAGCGTCCCCCCCAGGAGCACCCAGTCGATGTCCGCGGCCCGCCGGGCCGCCGCCAGGATCGTCGGAATCCCCTTGTACTCGTAGAGATGCCCGCTGTACACGGCGCACGGCCGGCCCGCCGGCGCTGCCCGAGTCCAGCCGCTCGCCGGCGCGAACAGCTCCGGATCGGCGGCATCGGGAACAAGATGCACACGGGCCGGGTCGGCGCCCCGCGAGATGTAGTGCTCGCGCAACGCCGGCGCGATCGTCACGATCGCCTCGAGCGGACGATCGCGGCGGCGGGTCGCCGCGAACACCCTGTCCAGCAGCGGCCGGTCGTCCCCCACGTGGGCGTGCGTCTCCACCACGGTCGCCATGCCGCGTTCCGGGCCGTAGAGACCGACGTGGAAGTTGCGTCCGTAGATGCAGTCACAGCTCAGGCTCGCGGCAAGTTCCACGGCGCGCCGCGCAAATTCTCGCGAGGCCTCGTCCTCCGTCCGGCCCGAACTCGCCTCGATCGGGTGCACCGTGAGCCCCCGCTCTCCGTACATCTCGAGAGCGGACGCGATGTCCCGGCCGACCGGGGGCAGGCAGAAGACGGTCACGCGGTGGCCGAGTCGGACGAACCCGCCGGCGGTCTTGAACGCGTTGATCGCGTGGGCCATCTCGCGCCCGAGCGCAAGCTCGGCCACGCACGCGACGTGCAGCCGGCCGCCCGGGTTCACGCAGCGCCCCGGACCGGTGGTGCAGCCCTGCACACCCAGGCCTGGCAGCACAGCGGGCTTGTCGGTCGCTCCCTCATCCGCCACCGGCGTTCCTCCGGCCGCAGGGGTTCCCGCGGCGCATCGTCCTTGGGAAGCAGCCTGTGCGCCACCGGCCGCAGCCCGCGCGATGAAAGGAACGCCGCGAACTCTTCGCGCGACCACTCGCGCACGTGCTCGGGCTTGTTCGAAGCCATGCAGTCGCGTCCCCGCTCGCGCGGCCTTTCGGGAGTCGAGATGAGCACCAGCGTCCGGCTGTCGGTCAAGCCCCGGATGAGGTCGATGGCCGGATCGGGATCCGCCAGGTGCTCGATGACATCCGCGCAGATGATAAGGTCGAATGTCCGGCCCCCCGCGAGCCTGGGGTATTCCAGGTCAACCCGCTGCAATTCGAACGCCGCGCCGCACGCGCGCGCGGCGGCCAGCGCCGACGGCTGGTCGATGCCGACGATGTCTCTGACGAGCGGCGCGATGTGGTCGATCAGCTTGACGCACGGCCCGCACCCCACGTCGAGCACGCTCGCAAGTCCATGCCGGCGAATGAGTTCCGCCGCCCACGCGTACACATGGTGCTGCCACCTGCGGTTCTGCGCCAGCCGCCAGGGACTCCAGTAGGTCCCGTCGTCGCGGTTGGTGTCCAGCGTCAGGTTCCGGGCCTGCTGGCGGTACTGCTCGGGGAGAAAGAGCGAGGCGTTCGAGGCGACGGCCGCCGCCGGGGGTATCCCAAGGGACTCATCGGGAGGGGGAGCGATCATCGGGGTCTCTTCGTCCTTCGCGGTGCGGGCCGGCAGGTGCGAGAAACGGCCGGATAACTCAGAAGATCGGACCTGTCCCGGGGGTCCCTGCAGCACAAAGCCAAGGTCCGGGTAAATTCCGCAGGGCCTACCGCCGGTTCAGCAGCTGGGGATTGGCCGGCAGGATGAGGGCCGAGGGGGTCCACGTCGAGACCCACAGCCGCGTGCTGGCTGCCCGCGTCGAGGTGTTCTGCCTGAACGGCTCCCCCGTGTTGGGATTGACATCAAACCGCGGCGAGTTGGAGCCGCTGATGCTCAGCCGGATCCGGTGGCCCGGGGCAAACACGATCGACGTCGACCACAGGTCGACCTCGATCAGCGCCAGCTCCCCGGGGGCCAGGACCTGTTCGGTCTTGAAGCCGTTGCCGAACCTGGCACGGCGGATGCCATCGAGCACCAGCATCGATCTCCCGTCGGGGTACACATCCGACAGCCGGACGGCCAGGTCGTAGTCCGGCGCATCGGACTGCGCCCAGAGCCTGGCCTTCACGTGCCCGGTGACTTCCATCGCCGTCGCGAGGGGGGCGGTCTGGAAGCTCACCACGTCGGGCCTGGCTTCCACGCCGCGCTGGTCGAACGGGCCCGCCGGGATGGTCAGGTTGTTCCCGCCCACCGTCGGGACCGGGTTGGCCGGGTCGGCGATCACGTCCCGGAACCCAAACTCATACTTGGGTGAGAGCGTCATCGACCCGTCGGCGTGCAGGTACATGGGCCGCTCCGCCCACGTCAGCGGCCACCAGTTGGACCACCCGTAGGTGTTCCACCACGAACCGGCCGCGTCCGTGGGTCCCATCCGGTAGTAGGTGACCGGGGGCCATTGCGGCCTGGGCGCGCCGTGCAGGTGGTGGTCCAGGAACTGCAGGATCAGCGTGTACGGCAGCCCGCCGTCGGCCGCGTTGGCCGGGTAGACCAGCTCGCCTTGGGCCTGCTGAAAGACGCCGCCGTGCGTCCACGGGCCGATCCACAGGAAGTTCTCGCCCTGCACACCCGGGCCGCCCGAGTATTGCCGGCTGAAGAACCCGTCGAGCGTGCCCTGAGAGAGGATGTCGTACCAGCCCCCCAGGAAGAACGCCGGGGCTTTCACCTGCGAAGTCCGGGCGAGCGCATCGTACTGCTCCCAGAACGCGTCATCGGTCGGGTGCGCGGCAAACCGTGGCATCTCGTCGTCGAACTGACCCTGGCCCTTGAGCCAGTTCTCGACCATCTCGCTGCGCAGAGTGCCGCCCTGGAAGAACAGCTGCTCGTAGCAGTCGTTGCTGGCGACCATGATCACCTGGCAGCGCAGGTGGGGCGGGGCCGAGGGCGCCATCATCTCCTGTGTGATCCCCACGGCCGAAGCGCCGAACGTCCCGACGTTCCCGTCGCTCCAGGGACGCGTCGCGATGTACTCCACCGTGTCGTACCCGTCCTGGTGCTCGCCCCAGCCATCGTCCCGGAAGATGCTGTCATCCCCCTCCGACCCGAACCGCCCGCGCGTGTTCTGGATAACCATGGTGTACCCAAGGCCGACCCACGCCTGGGCCCAGGCGTCGTCGTTGGGCGAGTCCTTCTGGTACGGGGTGCGCATCAGCACCGTCGAGTACGTGCCCCCTCCCGCCGGGCGGTAGATCGATGTGCTCAGCCGTACGCCGTCGCGCATCGGCCACATCTGGACCTCTTTGATCACCTGCGCGCGGGCGATCCCGGCCGATAACACCGCCGCGAGCACGGCCAGCCACCACACCCCGATCCCCGGGGAAGCACCGACCGCCGACCCACCGCGGTTCGCACGCATGCAGTTCATCCCTTCCGCGATCGGCGATCGCGATCACGGCCCCCGCCGGTTTTTGGGACCCGGCGGTCGCATCTTACAGCACGCGGCCCGTTCCACGGGACAAAAAAAAGAAGCCCGGGCGTGCAAGCCCGGGCTTCGGAGGATTCACTCAGAGACTATCCGGCCGGATCAGCCCAGCAGCTGGAGGACCGCCTGCGGCTGGGAGTTGGCCATGGCCAGGATGTTCGTCGAGGCCGAGACCAGGATCTGCGAGCGGGTCAGGGCCGCCGTCTCGGTCGCGAAGTCCGCGTCGCGGATGACCGACTGGGCCGCCGAGGTGTTCTCGCTGGCAACTCCCAGGCTCCGGATCGTGGCGCCGATGGTGTTCTTCTGGAACGCGCCCAGGCGGCCGCGGAGGCTGGACGTCTGCTTGATCGCCTCGCTGACGATCTCCTGGGCCGTGGCCAGGTCGCCGTCGACCAGGTTCTTGCCCTTGCCGCTGGCCAGCTCGTTCAGGTAGCCCAGGTCGGAGGTCCCCAGCTTGCGGGTGGCGACGTCACCGATGCCCAGCGAGACGCGGCCGGCGATGTCGACCTTGCCGGCCAGCTGGAAGTCGGCGCCTCCGCCGGTGATGCTGAACGCGCCGGTCGATCCCACCGCTCCCAGCGTCGCGGCCGTGCTGGTGTCCAGCGTGACGTCCACGTCGAGGAAGTCCGTGTTGATGCGGGCGGTGCGGCCCTGGCTGGTCGCCGAGACGCCGTTGATCGTCGCGCCCAGGTCCTGGCCCACGTCACGCACGCCGTTGTTGGCCGACGAGAAGGCGGTGTAGGTGGCGCCGGCGACGTCGTCGTTGGCCGCGAACTGGGCGACGCCGCTGCCCGACGCGTCTCCGCTGACAACCTTGACCGACACGAACTGGTCCGAACCGTAGTCGTTGCTGACCATGCGCAGGCCGTTGCCCGAGACGGTCGCCGTCACGCCCGTCACGTCCGTAAACGTGTTGATCGCGGCCGCGACGTCCGACAGCGCCGTGCCCGAGCTGAAGCTCAGCTGGCGGGAACCCAGCGCGCCGGCAACCTCCATGACGAACGAGGAGCCGGAGGTCAGGTCGATCGCCGTGCCGTTGAAGTCCGCGAACAGGCCGGCCTGCTGGGCCGAGGCGGTCACCAGCACGTCGACCTTCATGCTCGCGCCGTTGAACTTGGCGGCGTTCACGTGGAAGTCCGACACGCCGCCCGCGACCGCGGAGGTCTTGAAGTCGAACGAGCCGTTCAGGAGCTTGATGCCCTGGAAGGAGGTCGAGCTCGAGATGCGGTCGATGGTCTGGAGGATCGAGTCCACCTGCAGCTGGTTGGCGGCCTTCTCTTCCTTCGAGAGGCCGGCCGAACTGGCGGTCGTCGTCAGCAGGCCCTGGAGCTCGGAAAGCAGCCCCGAAACTTCCGACAGACCACCCTCGGCGATGTTGACGACCTGGTCGGCGCGGTCGGCGTTGGTGATCGCCGCGTTGATCGACTTGATCTCCGAGCCCAGGTTCTCCGAGGCGATCAGACCCGCCGGGTCGTCCTTGCCCCGGTTGATCCTCAGGCCCGTGCTCAGGCGCTGGAGCGACGTGCCCAGGCTGGCGTTGTTCATCCCCAGGACGCGCTGGCCGACCAATGACTGAACGTTTGTGTTGATGCGACTCATGGCTGAGAATCCTCCGTGAACCATTCCCGAGGGCCGCATCAGACGATGCGACCCGGCACCCCGTGCGCACGACGCACGGAGCGGGCCGGTTACACGCACGCGGCCCCCGGCGCCGGGAATCCCTTCCCAGCGCCGACGCTGCCCTCGGATTGCACCCGACGGCATGGCATTGATCGGCCGCGACTAGTTGCCGGTTGAGTCTGGCATGCGCCTCGGACCACCGAAATGCAACAAACCCCGTGGTTGCACGGGGTCTGTGCGGAAAACTAAGGTCATCACCCCTGTGGCGGGGCCTAGGAACGTCCGTTATCGGACGATCATCCCAGCAGCTGGAGCACTTGCTGCGACTGCTGGTTGGCCAGCTGGAGCACCGATGTGCCCGCGCTGGTCAGGATCTGCGACCGCGTCAGCTGGCTGGTCTCGGCCGCAAAGTCCGCGTCGCGGATCACCGAGACGCTCGACGAGAGGTTCTCGTACGCCGACTGCAGCGACCGCGTGTTGGTCTCCAGGACGTTGCGTTCGAAAGCGCCCAGGCGCCCGCGGAGCACCGCCACCTCGTCGATCGCCGTCTGCAGGATGTCGTTGGAGGCCGTGAAGTCCCCGTTGGCCACGCTGTTGGAGATGCTGTAGGTCTGCCCGGACTTGATCGACGAGAGGAAGTTGAGCGTCCCGTTGATCATCGTGCCGCCGAGGTTGGAGGCCGAGGTCGAGGGGATACCGATGTTGGCCTGCTGGAGGGCGTTGACGTCCTGGCCCAGCTGGAACATCGCCCCGCCGCCGGTGATATAAAAGGAGGTCGGGGTCAGCCCAGGCTGGGTCGCGTAGTCCTCGCTCAGCAGCAGGTCCATGCCCAGGGCGCTGGAGTTGACCTGCAGCCGCAGCCCGTCGCCGGTGGCGAGGTTGCCGTTGACCAGGGCCTGCACATCCTGGCCCGAGTCGCGCTTGGCGTTGGTGAGAAGGCCCGAGGTGGTCCAGGTCGCCCACTGGAACGGCGTGCCGGTGGGGACCGGCTGGCCGTCGGCGATCTTGTACGTCTGGAACGAGTCGTCGTTGGGGTCGCTGGGGCCGCCCAGGCGCTTCACGGAGACGAACGAGGACGACCCGTAGCTGTCGGAGGAGAAGACCATGCCGGAGTTGACATCGCCGTTGATCAGCGCGGCCTCCACGCCGGTCAGGCTGGTGAGCCGGTTCACGGCGTCGACGACCTGCGTCAGCGACTGGCCCGAGGGGATGGTGATCACCTGCACGCCCTTGGGGCCGGTGATCTCCAGCGTGGTCGCCGAGAGGGTGACGCCGCTGGGGGTGGTCCCGCCGTTGTAGTAGAGGCTGCCCGTCTGGGCGCTGGCGACCACGTCCACGTCGACCTGGAGGTTGGAGGTGCCCACGAAGGTCGCGTTGTTGATCTTGGCCTGGGCCACCGCGCTGGTGCGGACGCCCGAGAGCTGGTAGTCCTGCGTGCCGTTGAGCAGCTTGAGGCCGCCGAAGCTCGCCGTGTTGGAGATGCGCGTGATCGAGTCGATTGCCGAGTCGATCTGCAGCTGGTTGGCGTCGCGCTCGGCCTTGGAGTTGGCTCCGGTGTTGGCCGACTCGACCAGCAGGCTGCGGATCGAGTTGAGCAGGTCGCCCACCTCGCTCAGGGATGCCTCCGTGGTGGAGATCACCGACGAGGCCCGGTCGCTGTTCTTGATGCCCGAGTCCACGCCCTGGATGTCGGCCCGGATGCGCTCGGAGATGATGACCCCCGCCGGATCGTCGGCCCCGCGGTTGATCTTCAGGCCGGTCGACAGCCTCTCCAGGCGGACCTGCAATTCCTGCTGGTTCCGCGCAAGCTGGGTATGCGCGATCAGGCTCGGGATATTCGAATTGATCCTAGCCACGGCAATCCTCCCTGATTGAGGCTAAGTGCCCTTCCAAGGTACTCCGGCAGTTCCGCAAGGCGTGTGCCACTCGCGGGACGGCTACCGGTGGTCTCCGACTCACCCCTCACCCCCGCCGGTCACCGGACGGGTGTGATGGGATCCAACTCGCGCCGCGGTAACGCTCCGGGCGCGCCTGAACTTCCGATGTTCGCCGGCCCCGCCGCCAATCGGCTGGCACCGGCCGCTTTGCTCCGCGATGGAGCGTTCGATCGGGCGACATCCTGCAGGACGCTCGCGGCGAGCTGATCCACCCGCGCCGCCTGCTGGTTTTCCCTCTTGATCGCCTCGTAGACCTCCTTGCGGTGGACGGCGATGCGGGTCGGGGCGTTGATCCCCAGCCGCACCTTGTCCCCGCGGATGTCCACGACGGTGACCTCAATGTCATCCCCGATCATGATCGTCTCGTCGCGAAGGCGTGAAAGGACGAGCATGAATGAACTCCTCTTTCGCGCCGCCGGCCGGTGCATCCCTGCACGCAGCGCTCCGATCGCGGCGCGATCCAAGCCGTCATAGATCCAGCCGTACGCGCGGGAGGAAACAACTCACCCGCCCGCGCATCGTTCCTGCGCCCCTGCCGGACGCTCCCGTCCGACCCGCCGGTCGGGCACGCCGCTCAGGCGATCGCCCGGGCCGGAGCCGACACCTTCACCAGCGGGTGACGGGTCGTCCAGCGCTTCTCGGCCAGCACCATCTGCTCGCCCACCCGGGTCAGCGTATTGACCACCAGGGGGCCCTGGAGGTTGCCCGTCAGCTGCTGGTCGACCTTGTTGACGATCACGAAGACCTGGGCGTCCTCGAGCTTCGACAGCCCCAGGTCCCCCATCTGGTCCTGGCGAATCGGGACGGAGAAGTCCGTCACGAACAGCGCCGGATCGGTCACCACGAACGCCAGCGCGGGGTCTTCCAGCGACTGCAGCCAGAAGAAGCACGCATCCTCGCCGGGTTCGAGAAGGCAGAACCGCTTGAACTCAGAGAATCCAAGCAGTCCCTTGGGGAACATGATCACGCGGTCCTCCGCGATGTCAATCACCCCGAAACGCGTCGTCCGCACTTCCATGGTGCGCTCCGATCCCTCGGCCGGTTACTGCGTGCACGGATCGACCTCCGGGCTTCCAATTGCCCGGCGACGTCCTGTCAGGTCGTCCTGCGCCGCGGCCGGGGCGGCGCAGAACTCGCTTGATCCAACGGCCCATCCGGAGCGCTAGCTCAGGAAGTCCAGCAACGTCCGGCTGCCGACGGTCGCCGCCGTCTGCAGCCCCGCCTGCAGCTGCGTCTGCAGGAGCGTGAACCTCGAGGCCGCCTCCGAGAAGTCCACATCCCGCACCCCGCTGCGCACCTGCTCGTCGAGCGTCTGGCGGTCCTGCTCGTCGGACAGGGCGCCGTCCACCCGCTTGGCAAGTCCACCGATCGAACCGCGACGCTCCGCGAGCTGCGCGAGCGTCGCTTCGAGCTTCTCTCCCGCAAGACCGATGCCATTCGTGTCGTTGGCGTTCAGGGCATCCCGCAGGTCCACCAGGTCGCTGAACAGCCCGTCCACCCGGCACCGGGCCGTGTCCTTGCCCATCAGCGTCGAATTGGCCGCGTCGTAGGTTGCGCCGAGCAATCCCAGCTGCTCGGCCGCCAGCGAGTTGTTGCTCCCCGAAACGTGCAGCGCGTTGGGGAAGGTCGAATCCTGCACCAGGCGGATGCCGTTGCCGTCGTCGCCCAGGCCGGCGACCAGGGAGGTGGCCGGCAGCCCCGCGGCCGTCAGGCCGGCGGCGATCTGGCTGTTGATCCGCCCGAGCACCGCCCCTACGTCGGTCATGTCCTGCGGACGCAGGTCGACCGTGATGGTCGTCCCCACCGCGTCCCCCAGCGTGATCGCGAAATCCACGTCCTTGATGGGATCCGGGGCCCCGGTCGTCGGGTCGTGGTACCCGTCCACGATCGAGACCCCCTTGCCGAAGTTGAAGTCCGCGATACGGGTGCTCTCGGCAAACGAGCGGATCCCCAGCCGGGTCGCCGTGTAGTTCGACCCCGCGACCTCTTGGACCGACAGCGCCCCCCGCGAGCCCGCCGAGACGCTGCTGAGCACGTCGATCCCGGTCCCCGCCTCGTTCAGCTGGACGCGCACCCCGATCCCCGCGCCCTCGATCTTGTTCTTGATCTCCTCCAGCGTCGTCGCGCTCGACAGGTCCACCAGCGCCGAGGCCGAGTTGTTCGAGATCCGGAGCGATCCCAGCGCGCCCGACACGCCCGAGAGCGCGTACACCGGCGTCGACCAGGTCAGCCGCGGGGACAGCTCCACGCCCTCGGGCGTCCCCTGTGTGAACGAGAACGGCGTGTCGGCCGAAAGGCCAAGGTCCCGCGCCGTCACTCCCGTCCCGACTTCGGTGAAGTCCAGCTGGGAGCCCGCGGCCACGTCGATCGCCAGCTTCCCGCCGCTGGTCGTCACGCCGCCGGGACCCAGGATCGTCACGCCGTTGTCCGTCTCGTACTGGTGGATCGCGTTGGTCAGCCGCGTGGTGACGTCCCCGATCGTCTGAGACCCCGTGAAATCCAGTGTGGCCGAGGGCCCGCCGTCGCCCGAGAACGAGACCACGCCCAGCGACACCCCGAGCCCCCGCCCGCCGGCCAGGTCCGACAGCTTGGTGCCCGCCGTGAGCGCCGGGTCCAGGTCCACCCCGCCGCGAACGCGTGCCGAGACCCCCCCGATCCCGTCCGGCGACGTGGTGATCGGGATGTGGCTCCCCTGGAACAGCTCGTTGAACAGGCCATCCCCCGAGGCCGAGTACTCAAACCCGTCGCCGACCTGCGCGAACGGTGGGGATTGAGGCTCCGAAGCGCCGAACATGTGCCCGGCGACGCCGGACCGGTTGGAGACATTCAGGAGCGTGTCCAGCAGCGACTGCACGACGACCGCCTGGCCCTGCCGCTCGGTCCCCGAGGTGCCGAAGCCGATCTGGCTGAGGGCGATCTGCTTGGCCGACAGCCCGATGTCGTGCGCATCGTTGAGGGCGTTGTCGATGCCCCCCAGGGCGGCCTGGGCGTGGGTGATGTTGCGCTGCAGCTGCGTGGAGCGCTCCAGCCGGTCGTCGAGCTCCAGCACGGTCGCCATCTTCACCGGATCGTCGCTGGGGTTGTTGATCGAGCGGCCGGTGGCAAGCTCGTTCTGGACCTTGAGCAGGTCGACGCTCGTGCGCGAGATCCGCCCCAGCGCAAGCCGGGAGAACATCAGGTCGGGGGCACGGGAGAGTCCGGCGAAGATGCGTGTCATGCTGGTCCGTTCCTGCCGCTACACGAGCGAAATGAGCGTCTGCATCAGCTGGTCCGCCACGCTGATCACCCGCGCGGCGCCCTGGTACTGCCTCTGGAAGTTCATCAGGTCGATCGCCTCCTCGTCCACGCTCACCCCGCTGATCGCGGCGCGCTGCGACTGGAGGCTCTCCTGCACCACGCCCAGGGCCTGGTTCTGGCTGTCGGCCGCCGCGGTGCGGATCCCCACCACCTGCACCGCGTCGGTCCACCCCTGGCGGATCGTCCTCCCGCCCAGCGCCGCGTTGGTCGCGTCCTGGAGCTTGACCATCTCCAGGGCCGTTCCGTTCTCCACCAGCCCGGTGGCGCCCATGCGGCCGGACATCAGCTTCGAGGGATCCCCCATGAGATCCTCCCGGACGGCGATGTCCCCGGAAGACGAGCCCGTGAAGTACGAGTTCACGCCCAGCACCGCCAGCGCCCCGGAGCTGTCATCCTCGAACGAGAACTCGAACCCCGAGCCGGCCGAGATCTTCAGCTGCCCCTCGGGCGTGAAGCTCGCGGCGAGCCCCGCGATGCCGTCGATCCCCGCGCGGATGTCCTCGGCGGTCGTGTCGTTGCCCGTCCCCGGCTGGCCGCTCGAATCGATGCCGTCGAGGTCCACGTTGATCCGCACGGTCTGCGTGGAACCGTCGGCGGTGTTCTTCACACGCACGGAAAAGCCCCCGTGCCGGGCCCCGAACGGCAGCCCCGAGAGCGTCTGGTTCGCCGGGTCGTTGAGCGCCAGGGTGCGGTCGGCCGAGCCGATGCGCAGCGAGCCGGTGGTGGTCGTCAGGTTGCTCGCGTTGGCGCCCGTGGAGTGCAGGCGGTTGACCTGGAAGATCAGCTGCGAAGCGACCTTGTCGAGCCGCTCGATCGTGCCGTCCACCGCCTCCGAGCGCGAGGAGAGCAGCGCTGAGATCTTGCCGGAGGTCGCCGCGAGCGTCTCCCCGTCGTCGCGCACGCCGACCGAGACATCCACGCCCGAGCCGTTGCTGGTGTACTTGAGCTGCAGGCCGCGTGACTTGCCGCCGAGCACCACGGGCGTCGAGCCCACCAGCACGTCCACCGCCCCGTTGTCCCGGTCGACCACCGAAACATCCATGAGCTCGCTGAGCTTGGAGATCACCTCTTCACGCTGGTCCCGCAGGGCATTGGCCGAGCCCCCCGAGACCTCCGCCGCCGAGACCGCCGCGTTGAGCTGGGCGACCTGGTCCAGCAGTCCGTCGGCGGCGCTCACCGCCGCGCCGAGCTCCCGGTCGGCCTGCGAACGCACGGAGGTGAGGCTGGACCGGATCCGCTTGAACATCCCCGCGAGCTTGTCGCCCTGCTGGATCACGCTCGAGGCCGAATCGGTGTTGTTCGCCCGCTCGCTCCAGGTGTTGAAGAACGCCGAGAGTTCGCTGGAAAGGTCGTTGTCGGAGAGCTCCCCCAGCACCGTCTCGACCCGGGTCATCATGTCCAGGTCCTGCTGCGCGGCCGCCTTGTCGGAGTTGCTCAGCCAGAGCCGGCCCTGCAGGGCGCCGTCGATCTGGCGGCGGACATCCGTGACCCCCACACCCCGGCCCGCCGCGAGCCGGCTATACGGATCGGCGCTGCCCAGCGGCGAGAGCTGGACGATCTGCCGGGAGTACCCCGACGTCCCCACGTTGGCGATGTTGTTGCCGGCGACCTGGATGCCGATCTGGCTGGCGCTCAGGGCAGAACGGCCGATGTTGAGTGCCGCGGAGAGGCTCATGCGCAAGAATCCCCTTGCATCCGGTCCGGACATCGCCCCCGGGAATGGCCCCGGGCGGTCAGAGCCGGACCCCACGCGATCGGCGTGCCAACCCTCCGGCGGACCGTGGCTTACGACACCAGGTCGAGCCCCGACACGACCGCCGGGACCGATTCGACCATCCCACGCCGCCCGTACGTCCCCGCGTGGCTCAGCCGCCGCGCCACCTGCCGCATCAGGCCTTCCATGTGGGCCACCAGCGAACCGGTCGCCGCGCGGAGCGTGCGCTGCTCGTCGGCGGCCCGCTCCACGCAGATCCGCACGCGGCTCGCCAGCTCGACCAGCCGGGTCCGCTGCGGCTCGGGCATCATCCTGGCCAGCTCGCTGAGCGTGACCGGGCCGGACCCGGGCGCCCGCCGCGGCATCGAGGCGGTCAGGTCCGCGACCAGCTCACGGCGGCAATCCTCCAGCGCGGCGATCTCGTGCAGCGACTCGGTCTGCAACTGGGTCGCCCTCTGCACCAGCGCCGGATCGGCCCCGCGGACGGCCTGGCGCTGCTCGATCGACGCGGCCAGCAGCCGCTCGTGCGCTCCCAGCAGGTCCGTGAGGAGCGATTCCAGCGCGTCGGGTCCCGTCCGCGGCGCAGCCTGCGACAGGCTCGCCCCGCCTCGGCCCGGTTCCTTGGTTGTCCTTGCCGCGATCGCCATGCCCGACCTCCTGTCCCGCGCCGATCCCCGCTACGCCCGGTTCGCACGGGCCGCGGTGCGACGGAGCAGATCGCCCGCCAGCCGCTCCACCAGGGGGAAATGCGCAGCCTTGGTGATCCGCTGCGCAACGCTTGCATCCTGCAACGCGCGGAATTGACGCTCCGCGCTCGACGGCGCGAACGGACCCGCCGCCATCGTGCCCTCCCGCGCCTCCTTGAGGATCGGCTGCACCATCGCGATCGCCACGAACTGCTCGGCCGCCTCCCGGGCCTGCGCCTCGGGACCCGCCGCCGCGCCCGTCCGGCTCGCGACCACGCCGACGCCCTGCCGGCCCAGGACGCTCGCAAAGTCCCGCTGTTCCCCGGCCCGCGCCGGTCCGCCCGGCCCGCGCAGGGCCACCGCCGACGGGCCCCGCGTCAGGCCCCCAGTTCCACCCGACGCGATGTCACTGTCGAAATTCATCAGCCGCCCTCCCGACCCCCGGAGCCGCCGCTCAATCCACCACGAGCCTCGCGTGCAGCTTGCCGGCCTTCTGGATCATCTGCAGCACATCCACCTGCTCGGCGACCGGGATATCCAGCTGCTTGAACGCCGCGAGCAGGTCCGAGAGCTTGGCGTTGCCGTTGGCCGGCTGGGGCGCCTGCACCGTCGTCCAGTGCGACCGCTCCACCAGCGGATCGAACGCCGTGGGCTGCGGGGTCGGGATCGTCGTCGAGATCGTCAGGTCCTTGTGCGTGATCGCCACCGGCCCGATCTCCACGTCCGCCGTCATCACGATGCTCCCGTCCCGCGCGTTCACCACCACCATCGCCGGCAGGCGCAGCAGCGTCGTGTTCACGTCCGCCGAGAGCACATCGGCCACGAACGCCGCCCGGTCGGCTCGCTCGGATTGCGGCACCGTCACGCGGACCGTCCGCTCGTCGATCGCCCTGGCGATCACGGGCCCGGACGCCAGCGGATCGGCCCGGTACAGCGAATCGATCGACGCCGCCACCTGCGTCGAGGAGCTCCAGCCCGCAAAGTGCGGCCGCAGGATCAGGTCGAACGTGTCGGCGAGCACCGGCATCGTCACGTCCTTGATCATCCGCGCGCCCTGCCTCACCCGCGCGGAGGTCGGGGTCGCATCATCGTCCACCGTGATCGCGCCCTCCGACATCGCGAACACCGGGTCCCCCTTGTAGGGACCCTCCATCGCCGCCAGCAGCAGCCGCCCGCCCTTGAGGTTCTTGCACGTCCCCACCGTCGACACGTACACATCCAGCGTGTCGTCGGCCCGCAGCCCGCCCTCCGGGATCACGCAGCTGAGCGTCACCAGCGCCACCGACTTGGTCGCCGCCAGGTCCTCGAGCTTCCCGATCGCGTTCCCGCTGTTCTTCAGGTACTCCGACAACGCCCGCGCCAGCGCCGGCTCCTTGCCCGAATCACCCGTGCCCGGCAGCCCCACCACCAGACCCGTGCCGCGCAGCACGGACTCGCCCTGGCCCTTCAATCTCACCAGTTCCTTCACCGTGGCGCCCCGCGCCAGGCTCGCGGCGGCCAGCAGGCACACGGTAATCCAGCTCAATGCAGCGCGCACACCCATGCCCCGGCAATCGCAACCGGCGTGCCACCAGTCCTCCCCGCCATCACGCACGCCGAACGTCCGCCAACCGCCGCAACTCGGGCCGCACGGCGGCTCCGGCCGATACACCAGTGCTCCACATGCCCACGACGAACCGTAAACCCGCCACCCCATCGCGCCGCGGACGTAAGGCCCGCCCGCGCCCGCCCCTCACCCGGGCCTGGGAGCACACGCTCGGGGACTTCCTTGTCTACCTCCGCGTCGAGGGCGGCCTCTCCCACAACACGCTCGCCGCCTACCGCCGCGATCTGCTCGATCTCCTCGACGACATGGTCGCCCAGGCCATCACCGACATCCGCGCGGTCACCCCGCGCCACCTCTCCTCCCACCTGGCCTCGCTCCGCGCCGATCGCAATATGGAGCCCAGCTCCGTCACCCGGCACCTGGCCACCATCCGCATGTTCTTCCGCTGGGCCCTGGCAACCCGCCTGATCGAACGCGTCCCCACCGATGTCCTCGAACGCCCCCACCGCTGGCGGCGCCTCCCCGATGTCCTCACGCCCCGGCAGATGAAGCTGCTGCTCGATGCACGGCCGCCGGACCCACCCCCGGTCCAGCCCGCCGCCGATGCCCACTCCTCATCGAAATCCAAGGACCAATCGCCCAGGTGGCTTGCGATGCGCGACAAGGCGCTGCTCGAACTCTTGTACGCCAGCGGCCTGCGCGCCAGCGAGGCGGCGACCATCACCCTCACCGACATCCTCGAATCCGTCTCGGCCCTGCGCGTCTTCGGCAAGGGCAGCAAGCACCGCATCGTGCCTATGGGCGTCCCCGCACGCCGGGCCCTCGAAGACTACCTCAAGACCGCGCGCCCCATGCTCGCCCGCGGCCGCGGCAAGGCCGTCACCCGCTCCTTCGACAAGGGCCGCATCTTCCTCTCGCGCTCCGGCAAGCCGCTCGAACGCGTCGCCATCTGGCAGATCGTCAAGAAGCACGCCAAGCTCGCCGGCCTCAAGGATGTCCACCCCCACACCCTCCGCCACTCCTTCGCCACGCACCTGCTCACCGGCGGCGCGGACCTCCGCGTTGTCCAGGAAATGCTCGGCCACGCCGACATCGCCACCACGCAGATCTACACCCACGTCGACCAGACAAGACTCCGCAGCGTCCACAAGAAACACCACCCGCGGGCGTAACTGCCTCGATGCGTTGATGCCTTCTACTTCGTGATATCCATCACCTCAACCGCCCTCCCCTCCAGCGCCGACCTCCTCACCGCCTCCATCACGCACAGCGTCCGCACACCCTCCTCCAGGTTCGGGCTGTTGGATCTTCCCTCCAGGATCGCCGCCGCAAAATAGTCCGCGTAGTTGGCAAACTCTCCGTAGTGCATCCCGTGCACCTCGCTGTTGAAGTAGTACTGCCTCCCCGCGTACAGATGGTCCTCGGTCACCTCCGTCCCATCCGGCGCTGCGTAGATGTACCGCATGTCGTGGTACTGCGCCAGGCTCGAACTCTTCGTCCCGTACAGCATCAGCTCGATGCAGTTGCGCGCGGTGGGCAGTTCATGGCACCCATAATGCCCCATCGCCCGCCCGATCCGCCCCGACTCCCCCACGGCGTTCACGATGTACACATCCGGCCCCGCAAGGCCATGCTTTGCCCCCAGCTCCGACTTTGAGCACATCGCCTGCACGCTCCTGATCG
>JBGAOZ010000013.1:0-122792 GCA_044221545.1 Phycisphaerales bacterium | reverse complement strand
CTTACCCCCACGCCCCCGATCCGCCCGCCCGCGACGGCCCCGGCAGCTCCCCGTTGAGCACTCCTCCCCCACCACACCCCGCCGCGCTCCCCGCCGAAGCGCTCTGGCTCCAGTGCCACGTGGGCAAGTCGCGCTCCGGCGGTCCCGGCGGCCAGCACCGCAACAAGGTCGAGACCCTCGTCACCGTTACCCATGAGCCCACCGGCCTCTCGGCACACGCCGGGGAACGCCGCAGCGCCGAGCAGAACAAGAGCGTCGCCTTCTTCCGCCTCCGGCTCGCCCTGGCGATCCAGCTCCGCAACCCCGTCCGCATCGGCGATGTCCGCTCCGAGTTGTGGCGCTCGCGGACCACCGGCGGCCGCATCTCCTGCAGCCCCGAGCACGCCGACTTTCCCTCCATGCTCGCCGAAGCCCTGGACATGATCTCGGCCTGCCGTTTCGACGCCCGCAAAGCCGCCCTCCGCCTGGATGTCTCCTCCAGCCAGCTCGTCCGCTTCGTCGGTGAGTGCCCCGCCGCCATGGCCTGGTGGAACCGCCAGCGCCAGGAAAGCAGGCTCCACCCGCTCAAGTAGCCCCCTGCCGGGCTCCGCATGGCCCCCCGCCCGGCCCGCCGGCGCACGCGACCCCAGGCATCACGCATGAGCCAAAAACGATCGAGCCCCGCCGTGGGGCGGGGCTCGATGGGGTCAGGCTGCGCTCGTTCACCTGGAGCGAGTCAGGAAACTACAGGCTTCGCAACCGCGCTCAGCGGCGGCGACGGCCGGCGATCAGGCCGGCCAGGCCCAGGAGCGACGCGGCGCCGGGGGCCGGGATGTCGATCTGGTAGCCGGTCTGCGCGGGGCCGTTCGAGAACGTGAACCAGCCGGTGCCAATCGTCGAGGAGGCGATGTACATGTCATCGAAGCTCGAACCGATGTTGACCGGGTTCATGGAGACGATGCCCAGGCGGCTGGCCAGGCCGGTCTTGGCCGTGACCTTCTGGGTCACGATCAGGTCGTTGGTGTTGAAGTTGATGCCCAGGCCATCGAGACCCGAGAACGTCACGACCGAATAGAAGCCCTTGGCCAGGCCCGTGCCGAAGTTGATGTTGCCGAGCCACGCGCCGATGGGGGAGCCGTCCGATGCGCGGTAGTAGTTCACCTGCACGGTCGCCGTCATCAGGGAGCCGAGGCTCGAGCCGCTGTTGAACACCGTGTACTGCATGCCCGTCAGGGGACCGCCGTACGCCACGCCGATGCACTCATCGCCCCACGTCGAGGTGAGGTCGGTCGAGGACACGCCGAAGTTCGCGGGGCTGGCCGTGTTCGAGTACATCGTGAACGCGCGCGTCGAGTTGTGCGTGTCACTGTACGTCGTCTCGCCGGTGGCGAAGTCGACGTTCACGTAACCGCCGAACGTCGCCGCCTCGGTCGAAATCTCGGCGGACGCAACGCCCGCCATGGCAGCCACAAGGGCCGCGCCCAACAGAGTCTTCATGTCTTTCCTCCTATAGGAATCCCTACCAACACACGTGCCTGGGGAGACACTCCCCAGTGGAAACGCACATCTCGTCACTCGCACCAGCGGAAACTGGTGTGCCCGATGAACGCTCACCAAGCCCGGAATGACGACGGAAACCGATCCCTCCAATACTCCCAAAATATGACCAATTGCGACCTTTGTGTCAATCGCCTAGGGACCAATCGGTGGGTTTTTTTGAGCCCGGCGCAAAGAATAAGACCGAAAAGCGCGCTCTCGGTCTGCTCCTGGCCACCCGCAAAGGCGGTCAATTGCGGATAATCGAATCCGTTATGCAGACGTACGGTCGATAACCTTGTACATCTCGCGCTCCCCGCGGCCCCGCAGCGGGTAGTCCTTCCGCAACGGGTGCGCCGGGTAGTCCTCCCAGAGCAGGATCCGCCGAAGGTCCGGGTGGTTGCGGAAGCGGATCCCCAGCATGTCGTAGACTTCCCGCTCCAGCCACTCAGCACCCGCCCAAAGGTCCGTCACGCTGTCCAGTTCCAGCGCAGGGTCCTTGGCGATCCCATCGGTCGGCAGCGTCGGATCAAGGTAGGTCTTCACGAAGAACCGGTCGTCCCGGTCGAAACTGATCAGGTTGTACACCACCGCGAACCGCCCGATCTGCCTGGTCGGGTAGTTCAGGTAGTCGATCCCCGCGATATCCGACAGGAAGACAAAGCTCGTCCTCGCATCGGACTTCAGCAGCGCCAGAACCTCGTGCAGGTCCGCAGGCTCGACGATCAGCGTCGACTGTTCCCGGAACTCCGTCCCGCGGAACTTCTTCCCCGGGAACGCCGCCTTGACGATCTGGAACACCGGGTGATCCAGGCTCGGGGCGTGCGAAGCGGCGGCGGCTGCATTGGCATCGGGCATCGCGGATCTCTCGATTGGGCCACCAATCACCGGCGCTTCGAGCCCGGGCACGATGGCGGGGCGTCAGTGTAGCGTCAGCGCCCGCCCGTATCCGGCCTCTCCAGCCGCGCGCGGATCCGGCCCGCATCTCCGCGCACCACGCACATCCTGTCCTCCAGCTCCCCCGCCGATTCGGCCAGGATGCTCCCCAGCACCCCCGCATCGATCTCGCCCTCCTCCACGCCGCAGCACTCGACTCCCCCGCCCGCCGCTCCCCGCACGCTCGAGATCACCACGCCCCGCACCGCCGCCGTCTCGGCCGCGAACCTCACCATCCGCCGCACATGATCCTCCGAAGCGCTGAGCATCTGCCCGGTGAGCATCGCCGCCGGCTCGAGAAGCACCCCGAACTCTCCGCCCTCGTGCCCGCGAACAAACGAACCCGCCGACGGAACATCCGACAGCACCCCATCGGCCGTCGGCACGAGCACGAATTCAGCCCCCGCCCGGCTCGCCGACCCCCGCAACCGCTCGCACGCCTCATCGAGCAACCGGCGACCCTCCCGGCCCCACATCCTCCACCGGTCCGCTCCCTCCCGCTCCCCCTGGCGCGTCGAGACCACGATCCGCGCGCTGCGCAACTCCGGCGCTTCCAGCCACCGCTCCCACCGCGCATCCAGAATGCTCGCCCTCGTCCAGATCCCCCACACCTCACCGATCGCGGGATCCGCACAAATGATCGCATCGGCGCCGATTTCATGCTCGACACCACCCGTAGGGGTGCGCCCGCGCAGTTGCCACAACCGCATGGCAGCACAGTACGCATCGACCCTCAGCCCCCGCCGGACACCCCTCCGCAGCGCCGTGCATTTTCAATGCGGCGGGGTTCCAGCGTCCGATACCTCGCCTCACGTCCTGTGCGTGAGACCCCGCGACAATGAGTGATCTGGACTCCCCAAACCTCTTCGAAACCCTGCTGGCAGACCCGGGATCCGAGGGCGAGCTCTCGCGTTCTCAGATCCTCGACCATATTCTCTCCATGAACCCGACGGCCTCGTGGTTGATCGCCGAGGCCTTTGATCGCCGGCAACTGCTCAACTATCTCCAGCATCTCCAGATCGCTCATCAGCCGCGCGGACGCACCTCGCGTTGGATCAGACCCGCGGATTCCCCGGGAATCCTCGTGCGCGAGCCGATGGATTGAACGGTGCTCGACATCCGATGATGAATTGATCCGGCGGGGGTTTGTGGTGGAACCCCCGCCGGTCTCTTTTTTGCCCGGTGATTCCCCGCCGCCCGTTCACGGCGCCACACGCAAATCCTGCCGCACCCGCAACTTGCCGGACTCTTGCTTAGCGGACTCAACCGGCCCCCCGGAACGTCCGATCTCCACTTCGACGGGCAGGTTGACCCTGTTCAAGGTCACCCCGTCGATGGTCCGATAAGGGTCGAAACGTGGCCAACGATCGCGCACAACTCGGCATCGCCGGCTCAGGCCGGACCACCACGGCCACGCTCCTGCTCGCGGGGCTCGCCGCCGCGGCGATTCCCGGCTGCGGGATGTTCCATTCGACGGCCCCGGCGCCCCACGAGCCGGGCCCGGCGACCGCCAGCGCAAACTCGGCCGATGAGGCGACCTCCACGAAGGTCGCCGCCGCGCCCGATGCCACCGCGGTCCCCGCCTCCGCGGGTACGGACGCCTGGATCAACCCGCAGGCCCGCCAGGAGTCCGGGCAGGACAACGTCACGGCGACCTTCAATCTCCAGCAGATCACCTTCGCGCAGGAGGGCGCCGACTTCGATCCGGCGATCTCGCGCGATGGCTCCAAGGTCGTGTTCGCCAGCACGCAGCACCGCCCGACGGCCGACCTGTACGTCAAGACCATCACCGGCCGCACGATCACGCAGCTCACCAACGACCCGGCCGAGGACGGCACGCCCGACATCAGCCCCGACGGCGCCAGGGTCGCGTTCGCGAGCAATCGCAACGGCAACTGGGACATCTACATCATCCCGATCACCGGCGGCAAGGCGATCCAGGTCACCTCGGACGAAAGCGACGAGCTTCATCCCTCCTGGTCCCCCGACGGCACGCAGCTGGTCTTCTCGCGCATGGGGCCGACCAGCGGCCGCTGGGAGATGTGGGTGACCGACGCGGCCAAGGCCGCCAACGCGACGTTCATCGGCTACGGCCTGTTCCCGCGCTGGTGCCCGACGCCCGGCACCGGCGCCGACGGCTCGGATCGCATCGTCTTCCAGCTCGGCCGCGAACGCGGGCAGCGCTCGTTTGCCATCTGGACGATCGACTTCAAGGACGCCCAGGCGTCCAACCCCACGCAGATCGCCAGCAGCCCCTCGGCCGCGCTCATCAACCCGACCTGGAGCCCCGACGGGCGGTTCATCGTCTACTCGTCCGTGCCCAGCGCCGAGGCCTGGCCCAGCGCCGGCTCGGGCGGTCCACCGGCGGCCGAGCTGTGGCTCGCCTCCGTCACCGCCGATTCCGAAGTTCAGCTGACCACGCCCGATCTGCGGGCGATCCGCCCGGCATGGGGATCGGCCAACCGCCTCTACTTCGTGTCCAACCGCAACTCGTCGGAGAACATCTGGTCGATCGACCTGGCCCAGAGCCTGGCCTCGATCGGCGGGACGGTCTCCGGCCCCGAAGGCTCCACCACGGCCTCCGCGGGCTCCAAGGCTTCCCCTACCGGGCTCGCCAACCGCGCCCCCCAGACCAGGACCGCCTCGGCCGACCGGCCGGGCAAGGCCCCGACCAAGACCGCCACCGGCTCCAAGCCGGCCAAGGAAGCACCCGAACAGGCCCCCGCGGGCCAGGACCAGCAGCCGTCGAGTTCAACCGCCGACGCCGGCGATGAGAACCAGCGGCCCTGAGTGACTTTTCCGTGCGCCGGCCCGAAGCGGCCGGTGCACGTTTCACAACGCCGACGCCGGGAGCGATCCCGGATCGGCACAGGCAAAGGGGCGCCGCGTGGAACGCGAGCGCTGTGGAGGCAGGACGCCATGACAAGTACACAGTCCATGTTCCGGGGACCTGTCGTCCGTCGGACGGTCATCGGCGCGCTGAGCCTCCTGGCGCTGCCCGTGCTCCCGTCCTGCAAGATGCCCGGTCCCCCACCGCTCACGCCCCCCGCGACCCTCACGGCTCCCTACGGATCCGAGGGCCACGAGGTGCTCTGGGCGGTCGCTCCTCTGCGCAACGAGTCGGGCACGACGCTCGCCGATCACCTGGCGATAAGCGACAAGGTGGTCGCGGCGGTCGCCGAGACCAAGGGCCTGCGCTGCCTCCCGCTCAACCGCACCATCGAGACAATGCGTGCTTTAGACATGCCGGCGGTGCGTTCGCCCGCCGACGCCCAGGGGCTCGCCAAGGCCCTGGGTGTGGACGGGATCCTCGTGGGATCGATCACGGCCTACGAGCCCTACCAGCCCATGTTCGGCATCTCGCTGGCCCTTTTCGGCCGTCCGGGCGCGATGCACGGCAGTTCGGCCGAGCCGCTGGATGCCCGGGCGCTGGCCTCCAAGCCCAGCGAGCCGGTCCCCACGGGCCCGGGCAACTTCGCCCAGGCGCCGCTCTCGGTCGTGTCCGAGCACCTCGACGGCAAGAACCACCAGGTGCTGCTGGACGTGCAGTCGTACGCCTACGGCAGGAGCGATCCGACGTCGTCGCTGGGATGGCGGAGGTATGTCGCGAGCATGGACTTGTACACCGAGTTCGCAGCGCACCACGCGCTGGGGCAGCTGCTCCACGAGGAGGCGGCCCGCCTCGGGCCACCGCCCGCGACAGAGGTCAGGAAGTAGACGGGATCGGCCAGCCGGCCGATTCCCGGCACGAAGAACCCCGGGACCGACCGACCATGCCGCGTCCACACAAGACCATCCATATCTCCGCGTTCCCCGCCGGCCCGCGTCCATCGGAGACGCCCGAGCAGGACTCGCCCCGGGGCAAGACCCAGGGCAGGGTCCGGGTCGCGTGGATGACCAGGGGCAAGTACACCTGGCGCGTCGAGTTCGAGGAGGGGCGCGAGTTTGCCGCCGCCCTGGCCGTTCTCGACTACTCCCAGGCCGGCGGGCCTTTCGGCCTCGACTGGTTCGAGGCGACCATGCTCGCCGCGCAGATTCTCGATACGTCCGAATCCAAGTTCCGCTCCATCTCCGAGCATGTCGCCAGGGCGCTGGAGTCCAACCCCGTCCCGATGCGTCAGGCCGCGTAGGAGGTACGCACGATGTCCATTCTCCCGATCACCACCGCGTTCCAGAAGTACCTCGCCGACGAGCGCCACTTCAGCCCGTACACCGCGCGATGCTACGGCGCCGACCTGCGCCAGTTCGTCGAGTACCTCGCCCAGGGCTTCAACATCGCCATCGATGAGAAGCGCGAGGGCGAGTGCCTCAACCAGCGCACCGAGCACCCCGCCCACGCCCCGGGCACCACCGGGCCCGTCGCCGAGACCTCCGACGTCGTCGCGACAATCACCCCCGACAAGTCCGCGACCATCACCGGCATCATCTGCTCCGCCGGCGCCGACGTCGTCCGCGGCTTCCTGGCCCACCTCAACGAGCAGCACTATTCCGCCGCGACCATGGCGCGCAAGATCGCCACGCTCCGCTCGTTCTTCAAGTGGGCCGACCGCCGCGGGATCGCCAACAGCAACCCGATGACCCTCATCCGCACGCCCCGGCAGGGCAAGCGCCTCCCCAAGGCCATCACCATCGAGCAGGTCGAGCAGCTGCTCGCCGCGCCCTCGGAGACCGACGTGCTCGGCCGCCGGGACCGCGCCATGCTCGAGACCCTCTACTCCACCGGCATCCGGGTCAGCGAGCTGATCGGACTAAACTACGACGAGCTGGACATCGCCAACGAGTGCCTGCGCGTCCGCGGCAAGGGCAAGAAGGAACGCGTCGTCCCGCTGGGATCCCACGCGATCGAGGCGATCCGGCGCTACATGGACATGGTGGTCGCCGACGCCAAGTACAGCGCGTACTGGAGCGAGTCGGCCCGCACCAAGCCGCTGTTCCTCAACAAGCACGGCGGGAGGCTCAGCTCCCGCTCGGTCCGCCGCAAGCTCGACAAGTACCTCAAGGCCGTGGGCCTGGACCCGACCATCAGCCCCCACACCCTGCGGCACAGCTTCGCGACCCACCTCCTGGACAACGGCGCCGACCTGCGCAGCGTCCAGGAACTCCTGGGCCACCAGTCCCTCAGCACCACGCAGGTCTACACGCACCTGACCACCCAGCGCATGCAGGAGGCCTACAACCGGGCCCACCCGCGTGCCCAGGCGTCCTGATCAACCGGGTGGTTCGGATCGAGCGTTAAGCCTCGACACGCCCCGGCGCCGGCCGGCCGCGCCAATCCCTCCGCCGTTCGGTCGGCGCTCGGATCCGCCACGCCCCGGGAAGCCCGGCGTCGCCGCGGCTTTCGATCGGGCGCGGACCGGAATCCGGGGAACCCGCCCCCACCGAACGAGTACCATTCGGGTAAGGACCGCTGCCGGCCGAGAGCTGGCGACCGGCCATGGCATCCCCAACCCCGCCGTGGCGCTGCGGTCCTGAAAGGCTGGCCGACATGTCGCTCCACAGGCTCGCGATCCGCGCCACCGGCATCCTCATGGTCGCCGCGACCCTGCCCACGGGCTCGGCGCTGGCGCAATCGCACGCCGCGCCCTCGGGCCCGGCGACGCGCCCGCCCGCGCCCCCCGCCAGCACCCCCGTCACCACCCTCGCCGCGCCCGAGGCGCCGCCCGCCGGCGAGGACGACGACTCGTTCATCACCGACAAGCAGGCCCGCCAGCACAAGGCCGAGATGGAGCGCGAGCTGCGCAAGCTCCGCGTGAAGTACTTCGGCTCGATGCGCAAGATCGAGATCCGCCAGGAAGGCATCTCCAGGCTGCGCACGTACACCGATCCCCTGATCTTCCCCGCGCTGGTCACCATCTTCGAACGCGAGCAGCACGATGTGCGGATGGCGATCCTCGACCACCTGGTGGAGCAGAAATCCCAGGAGGGGGATGTCACCCTGGCGTGGATCGCCGCGTTTGACAAGGACGAGATGATCCGCCAGGAAGCGCTCTACCGGGTCCGGGAGCGCATGGCCGTGCAGAAGGAACTTCCCCAGCGCATCAAGTACATGATCTACCAGGCGCTGCGGTCGGGCTCGGACGAGAAGATCAACGGCGCCGCCCAGCTCGCCGAGTCGCTCAAGTTCTTCGACGCGATCCCGTGGCTCATCACCGCCCAGTTCGGCGGCCCTAACTCCGGCGGCGGCGGCACTCCCGAGCCGCGCGGGGACCTTGCCTGGATCGTCGTGGGCACGCAGACGGCGTTCGTCAGCGACCTGACGCCGGTGGTGGGCGACAGCGCGGTGGCCTTCGACCCGACGCTCAGCACCCTCACCACGGGCACGATCCTGCGGGTGCAGGACGCCGTGGTGACCACGTACCGCACGATCATCCAGACCGTGCTGGTGAACATGTCGTCCGAGGCCTGGGGCAAGCCTACCGACGGGCTGGGCTTCAGCGGCCCGCGCTGGTGGAAGTGGTATCGGGAAGACTACCTGCCCTTCCTGGGAGAGAAGCTCGCCCGCGAATCGGGGCAGACCTCCAAGGACGCCGCGCCCGAAGCGCCGGCGATGCCCCCCGGGCCCGCCAAGGACGCGCCGGCCCCACGGTAATCCTGCCGCGCGAGCGGTTTGAAATCGCTTTCGCGATTTCAATTCGGGCCGGCGCGCGAATTTCGCGCCCCGCGCACGGCCAAATGGAAGTTGAGGAATCGGCCCCCAAGCGCCCCCGCGCACGGCCGTACTCCACCGTCCACGCGCACCGGAGCGGACGCTCTACGGGCGGGCCGCGCGGGACGGGGCGCTCCCCGCGGAGTTCATAAGTTCAAAATCGACCCATGGTTACGATTCGCCCGCGCCGCGCGGCGCAGCGCACTGGCCGCCCGCGCACCGCGACGGGAAAGTTATCCACAAGGGGGCGTCCGCCCCTGCGCAACGCGACAAGTCATGAAGCGGAAAGGGTTTTCGCCCGTTCAAGGGTCAATTCCTCTACACGAATGACAGCTTTTTCACAAGGATTGTCTCGACGATTGGTCCGGGCTTGAGTGTGCGGCCCAGAGTGGTGGAAGGGTGGATCGGCTTTGGGTGGATTCTGATTCCGGCACTCGCCCGTTCGTTGGAGTTGGGTGGATCACATCGACAGTTCGAGTGGCGTTGAGGGACGCTTTCGGCAAGGCCGCCTGGAGGGATGGCCTGGGCGTCCGGAGTGGTGGCCCTGTGTGCGTTGCCAGGGGCCGGTGGAACCGGTTAGGGAGGCAGTGCTCATGCCCGCGATTCCGTGCAGCAGGTCGATCATCATTCTCTTCGAACAGTACTACGAGCGCGTGTACTGCTTCGCGCGCCGGTCCCTCGACCAGGCGACCGCCGAGGACATCTCGCAGGAAGTCTTCGTCCGGCTCATGAACATTCAGAATCTGGAAAGCCGCAGCATCAACGTGAGTTATCTCATCAAGATCGCCGACAACCTCATCAAGCGGCGCCACCGCCGGATGAGGAGGTTCGACGCGATCCTGGCGGGCGATGAAGCCCGGAGCGATGCGTCGTCCGCCAGGTCCGGTGAGCATGGAGCGGAAATCGAATCGACGGCGGGAGTGTTCAGCGGCCCGGCCTGGGAAGCCCTCACCGAGGGCGAACAGGACGCGGTCCGCCTGGTCGTATGCGAAGGACTCAGCTACGAGAACGCCGCCCGTTCCCTCGACGTCCGTGTCTCCACGCTCAACAACTGGAAATTCAGGGGCATCCAGAGGTTGAAGGAACATGTTGATCATTCGGCAGCACACAGGCGGGAAGGGACCGATCGACGAGCAGTGGCAGCAAGAGGCCTACAGCGCAAAGGCTCGCTGTAGGGCGTCGCTCGTGCGGCTCCTGGTCAACGCAACGCGGACCGCGGCCCCGCAGGGCCGCAGGCTCCCCGGCAGGATCGCCAGGCAGTTCGCGCCGGCCCCGGCGCGGCCGGCACCACGCCCGTGATCGTCCGTCCAGCCCCCGGAACCCCGCGAACATCCTCGCCCGCACCCGCGTAACCGCCGGCCGCGTGCCAAGCCCCGCCCCAGCGGCGGCCCGGCCCGCCGTTTCTCGCTTCTGAGACTCCGCGCATCACGTCCGGTCGACAGGCCCCCTCCCGTTCCTATCATGCGGGCGAACCTGTCCCGAATGGAGATGCACCGTTGGGCACCACCACGAGCCACGGGAATTCCACCCCCGTCACGACCGCGGCCCCGAACTTCTTCGATCGCCACTACTTCCTCCTGCGCCGACTCCACTCGCTGACCGGCATCGTGCCCATCGGCGTGTTCCTCATCAACCACCTGCTCACCAACTCCTCGATCCTGTGGGGACGGGCAGCGCTCAAGGAGCACGTGGATGGGAACTGGACCGACGGCGGGATCGCCTACTTCTGGCGCGAGGTCAAGTGGCTCAATGAGCAGATCCCCCACCTGCTCCTGATCGAGATCACCCTCTGGGCCTCCATCTTCTTCCACGCGGCGCTGGGCGTCTACTACGCCCGCTCCGGCAAGGCCAACACCTCCCGCTACGCGTACCAGGGCAACCGCCGATACCAGCTCCAGCGCCTCAGCGGCTACTTCGGCATCTTCTTCATCTTCTACCACGTCGCCACCCTGCGCTGGGGATGGACCTTCCTGGTCCCCGGCGGCACCGAGTGGACCGCGCAGTTCGCCTCCTCCACCCTCGCCGCGTGCCTGCGCGGCGGGTGGGACCACCTCACGATCGCCGGCGCCTGTGTCTCCCTGTTCTACATGCTCGCCGTCGGCCTGCTGGTCTTCCACTTCGCCAACGGGCTGTGGACGGCGGCGATCACCTGGGGCCTGACGGTCTCGGTCCCCGCGCAGCGCCGCTGGGGGTACATCTGCACCTGCCTGGGCGCCGCCCTGCTGGCCATGGGCTGGGGCTCGGTGATCGGCTACGCGATGCTCGACCCCGGCCGAACGCAATCGGTCGAGCAATCCATGGAAGGGCCGCGCAGCCTCTCGCAGACCACGCTCACCGATCCCATCCACCCGCTCGCCGAGCCCGGTTACCCCTGGCCCGGCACCGAGGATGTCGTCAGGAAGGAAGCCCGCGAAGGACCCCTCGAGCAGGGCTTCCCGATCCACACGCCCGGAGGTGGCAGGTGATCGCCAACTGCCGCGGCACCAATGCGCCCGACCTCAGGCCGGTTCTTGCAGGCATCGGCGGGCTGCTCATCGCGTCCGCCGGCGCGTGCTCGCAGGACCGCGCATCGGAGCAACCCGGTCCCCTCGCCGAGCCCGGTTACCCCTGGCCCGGCACCGAGGATGTCGTCAGGAAAGAACCCCGCGAAGGCCCGCTCCAGCAGGGGTTCCCGCTCGAGCACCACGGAGGCGCTCGGTGATCGCCAAGAAGTCGCGGCCCGCAGAACATCGAACCACAAGCACCAGCACACCAACCGTCCCAAGAGCAAGGCTTACATCATGGCGCAGCGTGTGATCGTCGTCGGAGGGGGACTGGCAGGACTGGCGGCCGCCGCGCGGATCGCCGAGTCGGGGCTCGAGGTCGACCTGTTCAGCCTCGTCCCCGTCAAGCGCTCCCACTCCGTGTGCGCCCAGGGCGGCATTAACGCCTGCAACGACGTCGCCCGCCAGCAGGGCTACAGCGAGTACGAGCACTTTGATGAGACCATCTACGGCGGCGATTTCCTCGCCGACCATCACCCGGTCCTCGAGATGGCCAACTGGGCCCCGCGGATCATCGACCTGCTCGACCGCATGGGCGTGCCCTTCAACCGCACCAGCGAGGGCTTCCGGGACCTGCGGCTCTTCGGCGGCTCGCTCTTCAAGCGCACCCATTTCGCCGGCGCCACCACGGGCCAGCAGCTCATCTACGCCCTGGACGAGCAGGTCCGCCGCGCCGAGGTCGAGGGCAAGGTCACCAAGTACGAGTACTGGGAGTTCCTCTGGCCGGTCATCGACCGCGAGGGCCCCCAGCCGCGCTGCGTCGGCATCGTCGCCCAGGACCTGCGCACCATGCAGATCCGCGCCTTCCGCGCCGATGCCGTGATCATGGCGACCGGCGGCTGCGGCCTGGTCTTCGGCAAGAGCACCAACTCGGTCATGTGCACCGGCGCCGCCGCCGCCCGCTGCTACCAGGCCGGGGCCTGGTACGCCAACCCCGAGATGATCCAGGTGCACCCCACCGCGATCCCCGGGGCCGACAAGCTGCGCCTCATGAGCGAGTCGGCCCGCGGGGAGGGAGGGCGCGTCTGGGTCCCGCGCAAGGCGGGCGACAACCGCCCCCCGCGCGACATCCCCGAGCCCGAGCGGCTCTACTTCCTCGAGGAGAAGTACCCCAAGTACGGCAATATCGTGCCGCGCGACATCGCCACCCGCGAGATCTTCGACATCTGCGTCAACCAGGGCCTGGGCATCGGCGGGGAGAACTGCGTCTACCTCGACCTCACGCACCAGGACCCCGACTACCTGACCCGCAAGCTCGGGGGCATCCTGGAGATCTACGAGAAGTTCGTCGGCGACGACCCGCGCTACACCCCCATGAAGATCTTCCCCGCCGTGCACTACTCGATGGGAGGGCTGTGGACCGGCTTCACCCCCGGCACCTACGCCCCCTCCACGCCGCTGCCCGGGCACAAGTCCGGCTCGCGCGCCCCCATCGGCGCGGAGATCGGCCAGGGCATGCAGCCCGGGGCGATCAACAACGCCCGCACCAACATCGACGGCCTCTACGCCTTCGGCGAGGTCAACTTCGCCTACCACGGCGCCAACCGCCTGGGCGCCAACGCCCTGCTCTCGTGCATCTTCGACGGCCTGTTCTGCGGCGTCGGCGTCGTCAACTACATCAGGGACGACCAGCCCAGCAAGGCCCCCGCCGACCAGTTCGCCCCCGGCGTGTTCAACCGCGCCGTCGAGCAGGAGACCGCGCGCCAGAAGGCCTACCTCGACACCACCTCCAGGCCCGCCGACGAGAAGACCAACCCCTACATCATCCACAAGGAGCTGGGCAACGAGCTGACCGCCGCCTGCACCGTCGTCCGCGAAGAATCGCGCCTCAACCAGTGCCTGGCCAAGATCGCCGAGCTCGGCGACCGCTTCGCCCGCGTCCGCCTGGGCGACAGCGCCGCCTGGACCAACCAGACGCTCGCCTACACCCGCGCCGTCGGCGACATGCTCGTGCTCTCCGAGGCGATCGCCAAGGGCGCCCTGGCCCGCAAGGAGAGCCGCGGCGCCCACTACCGCACCGACTATCCCAACCGCGACGATGCCAACTTCATGAAGACCACGCTCGCCAGGTTCGACGCCGCGGGCCGCTCGACGAGCCTGGAACTCATCCCCATCGATGCATCCCTCGTCCAGCCGCGGGCCCGCACCTACGGCAAGAAGGACAACGAGCCCGCCCCCAAGAAGCCCGAGACCTCCAAGCAGCTGACCGCCTCGCCATCCTGATGCGCCGCCACGCGGCCCGCCCGCGATCCGATTCCGGAAGAAGTACGCATGACCACCCACGCCGACGCCCAATCCCACGCCTCCGACGCCGCCGCCCGCCGCAGGCTCGCCAAGCCCGGACGCACCGTCCGCTTCCGCATCCTCCGCTGCGACGGGCCCGGCAAGCCCTCCCGCTGGGAGAACTTCTCCGTCAAGGTCGAGCGCGGCGCCAACGTCATCTCCTGCCTCCAGCAGATCGCCGCCAATCCCGTCACCATCGAGGGTCAGAAGACCACCCCCGTCGTCTGGGACGCCGGCTGCCTCGAGGAAGTCTGCGGCGCCTGCACCATGGTCATCAACGGCGCGGTCCGCCAGTCCTGCTCCTGCCTCATCGACGACTACGCCCCCAGCGAGGGCGACCAGATCACCCTCGAGCCCATGAGCAAGTTCCCCGTCGTCCGCGACCTGTGGGTCGACCGCGCCCGCATCTTCGATTCGCTCAAGCGCGTGAAGGCCTGGGTCCCCGTCGACGGGACCTACTACCTCGGCTCGGGCCCGCGCGAGAAGCCCGAGCGCCAGGCGACCCGCTACGTCCTCTCCACGTGCATGTCCTGCGGCTGCTGCATGGAGGCCTGCCCGCAGTTCAACCTCGAGCCCGACGAAAAGCAGTGGCCGCACAGCTTCATCGGCGCCCACGCGATCAGCCAGGCACGCCTCTTCAACATGCACGAGACCGGCAGCGAGCTCAAGAACGAGCGCCTCGAAGCCCTCGAAGGCCAGGGCGGCATCAACGACTGCGGCAACGCCCAGAACTGCGTCAAGGTCTGCCCCAAGCAGATCCCGCTCACCGAATCGATCGGCGTGATCGGGAGGCAGGCGACCATCCACGCGATCGCCTCGTGGTTCAGCCGCGGGTAGACCTCCCCGAATGTCGACCGATGCGCGTCGGCCTCCCGCGCGAGAAGGATGACCCCTTGCCCACGACACCAACGATCTGCGTCGGAACCGACCTCTCCACCGGCTCGGCCGTAGCCGTCGCCCAGGCGGCCCGGATCGCCGCGGCAAGGGGCGCCCAGCTCCAGGCCGTCCACGTGCTCGATGACTCAAGGGTCGCCGCGCTGGAGCACCACTTCGGACCGGCCCGCGCCGGCGTGCGCCAAAGGCTCATGCATGAAGCCCAGGCCGCCTGGAGCAGGGGCGGGCAGGGAGCCGCCGCCCCGACCGCCCAGCCGCTGCACGTCGAGATCGCCGGCCGCGCCCAGGGGCTCATCCGCGCCGCCTCAAACGCCTCGGCGGAACTGCTCGTGCTCGGCGCGGGAGATGGGGAGCGGGACACCGGCGTGGGAACGGTCGCCATCGGCTGCGTCCGGGGCGCGCCCTGCGATGTGCTGATCGTCCGCGATCCGCAGGCCGGCCCGTTCCGCCGCATCATGGTCGGCGTGGATTTCTCCCCGGCCTCCGCGCTCGCGGTCCGCCGCGCGGCGCAGCTCGCCGCCACGGAGCACGCCGAACTGCACATCCTGCACGTCTACTCCGGGCCGGCGAGCCTCTTCCCGTTCCTCACCTCGATCCTCACCGAGTGGGCCGAAGCCCTGGCCGACCTCGAGGCCCGCTGCCAGGCCCGCCTGCGGGACTTCTGCGACCAGATCGCAAGCGAAGGCGGTCCCGAGGAACCCGTGCTCCGTGCCGCCCGCCTGCACGCCGTAGAGTCCAACCTGCACGGCAGGACGATCGCCCAGACCGCCCACAAACTCGGCGCCGATCTGGTCGTGGTCGGCACCCGCGGACACGGCAACGTCCGCGATGCGCTCCTGGGAACCACCGCCGAACGCGTCCTGCGCGACACCCGCGGTTCGATCCTTGCCGTCAAGACCCCCGCGACCTGACCCAGAGCAGTCCCCCAGACCGGCCTCCGGATTGCGGCACGGCCCGCCGGCGGGTACGCTCGGGCCCACGCCCGCGGAGCCCGACCATGTCGCAAGCAACGCCGACCCAGGAACTGGCCCGCGAAACCACATCCAACGGCCTGGGGATCGCCGGCTTTGTCGTCTCCCTCGTCGGCTTCCTGGGCGGGTGCTTCGGCGGCGCGCTGCTCAGCCCCGTCGGCCTGGTACTCTCGGGCGTAGCTATGCGGCGCAGGCCCAAGGGCTTCGCGATCGCCGGACTCGTGCTGGGCATCCTCGGCTCGCTCTGGCTCGTGATCGCCCTCGTCCTGGGCACCCTCGTTGTCGGCGGTCTCGGGCTGGCTTCGTTCGCTGTACTCTCCCAGATCAGGATTGTCGAACGGTTCGAGGATGTCGACCGGGCGATCCAGGACTACAAGCGCGATGTCGGCTACCTGCCCATCGCGCTCTCCAACCTCGAGACGCAGTACCCCAACCGCATCACGCCCGTGCTCATCAAGGACATGGACTACCGCGCCACCTCCCTCACGAGCTACACCCTGATCTTGCCCGGCGAGGACAACAAACTCGGCACCGCGGACGATGTCGAGCACTCCGTGACGCTCAACGACACTCCACCGTTCGGCACGCAGAAATACAGCACCAGGATCAATGGGATCGAGATCGGTCACGGCGGCCCGGCCGAGCCGGATACCCCTCCATCCAACGACGACGGGCCGAAGTAGCCCCGCTCGGTCACTCTCCCGCGTCGTCTTCTTGGAGGACGCGACGCCGGGCTCGAAAAGCCCGCGGTCGGCCCTTTGGATCTGGGAAAAGGGTGCCTGACGGGACTCGAACCCGCGACCCCGAGGATCACAACCTCGTGCTCTAACCAACTGAGCTACAGGCACCATCACCCGACACGGACGTTTCGACATCCGCACGAGGAGATGGACAATACGTCCGCCGACCTCAAACCTCAAACCGAGCGGAACACGAACACGCTCCCTCCCACCCACCGCACCCGCTCAAACTGGCCTTCAGTATCGGGTGTGCGCTAGGCTTCCAGTCCCACTGCAATCCAGGGCCCGCATTCCACCACTTCGGAGGAGTTCCCCCACATGCCCAGCCCGCTTGATCGCCTGGACCTGTCCACCAAACGCACCAGCTTCAACGCCTCGGCCCCCATCCTCATCGAGCAGGCGATCGCCGCCGGCGAGGGGATGCTCGCCGACAACGGCGCGCTCATGTGCACCACCGGCGATCGAACCGGCCGCTCCCCCAACGACAAGTACCTCGAAGACACCCCCGCCGTCCACGCCAACATCTGGTGGGGCAAGGTCAACAAGCCCATCACCCCCGATGTCTTCGACAAGGCCCTCACCATCGCCGTCGACCACATGAACTCGCGCCCGCGCCTGCACGTCTTCGAAGGCTTCGCGGGCGCCGATGCCGGCCACCGCCTGGGAGTCCGCGTGGTCGCCGAGCAGGCCTGGCACGCCCTGTTCGCCCGCACGCTCTTCATCCCCCAGGGCAGCGCCGCCGCCGGCGGGCCTTCAACGGCCCGCTTCAACGCCGACTGGACCATCATCAACGCCGGCAAGCGCCGGCTCACCCCCGAAGAGCAACAGGCCCTGGGCGTGAACAACCCCGTGATGATCGCCCAGTCCCTCACGCGCAAGCTGGTCGTCATCCTCGGCACCGAGTACGCCGGCGAGATGAAAAAGAGCATCTTCTACGCGATGAACTACGACATGCCCGACCAGGGCGTGTTCCCGATGCACTGCTCGGCCAACGTCGCCAAGAGCGATCCCAGAAACGTCGCCCTGTTCTTCGGCCTTTCGGGCACCGGCAAGACGACGCTCTCGGCCGATCCCAACCGCGCGCTGATCGGCGATGATGAGCACGGCTGGGGCCCCGCGGGCGTCTTCAACTTCGAGGGCGGGTGCTACGCCAAGTGCATCAAGCTCACGAAAGAGGGCGAGCCGCAGATCTTCAGCGCGATCCGCTTCGGCTCGGTGCTCGAGAACACACCCATCCACGAACTGACGCGCACGCCCGACTACTTCACGCCCAAGTGGACGGAGAACACCCGCGTGACGTACCCGGTGGACTTCATCGACGGGGCGATCATCCCCGGCGTGGGCGGGCACCCCAGGAACGTGGTCTTCCTGACCGCCGATGCCTACGGCGTGCTCCCGCCGGTGAGCAAGCTGACGCGCGAGCAGGCGATGTACTACTTCATCAACGGCTACACCAGCAAGCTCGCCGGCACCGAGGCCGGCGTCACCGAGCCGCAGCCCAACTTCTCTCCGTGCTTCGGCGGCCCCTTCCTGCCCCGCCCGCCGGTGAGCTACGCCAGGCAGCTCGTCGAGCGGCTCACGCAGCACGATGCCCAGGTCTGGCTGCTCAACACCGGCTGGACGGGCGGGCCGTACGGTGTGGGCGAACGGTTCAAGCTCAGGTACACGCGGGCGATGGTGACGGCGATCCTCGAAGGCTCGCTGCGCAACATCCCCTGCGAGCCCGATGCGATCTTCGGCCTGCCGATCCCCACCAGCGTCCCCAACGTCCCCGCCGAGGTGCTGCATCCGCGCAACACCTGGAAGGACGGCGCCGCCTACGACGCCCAGGCCAAGAAGCTCGCCGCCGCGTTTCGCAACAACGACAAGACGTTTGACATGCCTGAGAACGTGCGCAGCGCGGGGCCGCGGGTGTAAAGTGGACCGTGTGGCATGCTCAGGCGGCTTGGAGCGAATTCCATTCAGATAAGGCGCATGCGCCTTGCATCGCAGGCCGAAGGCCTGATCGCCGGTAGCCGGTGGCCGTCGCGAAGCGACACCGCCGGGATCCGGATGCGTGGATTTCGCAGCCTGAAAGGCTGCACGAACCGGCGCGTGTTGATCTGACCTGCCGCCGATCTTGCGGGCCGGCACGAGCACCCCGTTCGGCGTGCTGGCCGCGGCGCCGATGCTCCCGGGGGTGCGTCCGCCAAGCCGGCCACAACCCCCGGCTGCGAAAGTCCAGGCTTTCAGCCTGAAGAGCAGACGCAGTGTCTCTGATCTGAATGGCATTCCCTCAGAGCAGGTTGAGCATGCCACACGCGCCGGAGGCTTGTTTCGTGCACCCGGCGTCATCGGTGGGAGACTCCGTTCACCTGCCCGGTGGACATCTTGCACTTCGTCGATCGCACCCGCGGCAACCGCGCCGGTAGCAGCTTGCGTGGGGAAATCCGTGCAGGTAAACTAGAGGCTATCCCAGAACCTGTCTGAGCACGATGATGGAGCATCCCAGGTGGAGGAAGCCCTGGAAGAGCGTGGTGGACTTCTCGTAGCGGATGCACAGCCTGCGGAAGTTCTGGAACCACGAGATCGTGCGCTCAACGGTCCAGCGACGCTTGTATCTCCTGAGCTTGCGGCCGTCCTGCGTCACGTTCTCCGGTTTGCGATTCTTGCGATGCGGGGCGATCAGTTCGATGCCCTCGTCGTCGAGATCCTCGTCCAGCGCGTCGGAGTCGTACGCCTTATCGCCGATGATCCGCTCGGGCGTGTCGAGGGTGAGCATGAACTCGAACATCCCCTGCACCAGCGTGCTCTCGTGCGGCGAGGCCGAGCCGGTCGTTACCGCCACCGGCAGGCCCCGGGCATCCACCAGCACCATGATTTTCACGCCTTTTCCGGCCTTCGTCTTCCCCACGCCGTCCCCGCCCCCGCGGGCCTTGCTGAAGGTCGCGTCGATGAAGCACTCGTAGAGGCGATAGCCCCCGCGCTGCTCGACCAGGATGCACGGAACTCTTGGACCCGAACCGACGCGGCAGGTCCTTCCACTTGGCGCCGTTGTCCAGCACCCAGAAGAAGATGCCGCGCAGCGCCTGCCGCTTATCCATCGCCGGCCGACCGCCCTTGGGCGACACCGGCGCGTCGGGCACCCGTTCGGCGAGCCAGTCGAGTTGTTCTTCCGTCAGCCGCATCGTCATGCGATGCTATACGCGCCCCTAAAGCAGCCGGTTGCGCGGTGTTGGGACAGCCTCTAAGATGTCTACATACGGAATTGCCACAGGAGGTCCAACACCACTCAGACGCGGCCTCGCGTCGCACACGAAAGGCACCGCCATGGTGTGGGAGGTACCCGGGTCGGCAAAGCGCAGTCCGAGCGCGTGCCTGACTGCTCGGATGAGTGTCCTGTGCGGCTGCATGGCCGCGGCCGCGGCGCACGCGCAGCCCGCCTCCGAGCCGGCCCCCGCTGGGCCGCCTCAACCTCCATCGCAGGCCGCGCCAGAAAGCGCGCCCGCGGCCGCGCCACCCGTTGAGCCCGCCGCGACGGCCCAGGATCCTCTTCCGGGGCAGGTCCCCAACGATCCTTTCCCGCCTACCGGAGCGAACGAGGAGCTCGACGAGATCCGGCCGGGCGTGGCGCTCAAGCGGGCCTTCGACAAGCTTGCCGCCGAGACCAACCTCCGGTTCGGCCTCGCGCACACCATGCTGTTTCAGCAGGCCAGCGGCGGTCCGGGCGCTCGCACGGCCGCGGGCGGGGATCTGGACATTCTCGGCAAGTGGACCGCGATCGGGGCCGGTGCAAAGGACACGGGGATTCTGGTCGGGTCGGTGGAGTATCGCTACCAGATGGGTGACCTGACGCCCTCGGCGCTGGGTGGGCAGATCGGGACATTGCTCCCCACGACCAACGGATTCGGCGAGCGGCCGTTTGTCGTGAAGGAGTTCTACTGGGACCAGCGGCTGTTCGACGATCGGTTCCGGTACGCGGTGGGGCGGATCGATCCTGAGAACCTCTTCGGCGGGCACCGGCTCCAGAGCGCCAATACGTTCTTTCTCAACAAGGCGTTTTCCAGCAACCCCACGGTTGCTTTTCCCGGCCCCGGCATGGCGGGCGCTATGCAGATAAAGCCCGTGGACTGGTCGTACCTCACCGTGGGACTCACCGACGCCAACGGCTCGGCCACCACCGCGGGCTTCACCACCTTTTTCCAGGACACCGAATTCCTGACCTTTGCCGAAGCAGGCGTGACACCCAAGATCGAGGGGGTGGGCTCCGGGCGGTACCGCCTCGCGGTCTGGCACATCGATGAGCGCGAGAACGCCAACCGGCCGTCCGACCGCGGGTTCACGGTTTCATTCGACCAGGACCTCGGCAGCACTTTCATCGCGTTCGCCCGCTACGGACATGCGGACGGCGATGTCACATCCATCTCCAATTCCGTGCAGGGCGGCGTGGGCATCAAGGACGTGCTGGGCAAGGACAACATGCTCGGCTTCGCCGCGGCATGGTCCCGGCCGGCCGACAGCGGCAAGCGCGACGAGAAGGTCGTCGAGATCTTCCAGCGATTCCAGTGCACCGAGACGATCCAGTTCACCATCGGCGTCGAGACGATCTTCGATCCGAGCAACGCCCCCGGCGACGATCTGCTCGGCGTATTCTCCGCACGTCTGCGGTTCAGCTTCTGAACACACCCGCGGCAACCGCCGCTCCACACAAGGGATGACGCAATGGCCAGCAAGAAGCGCGGCGTACGGCGGCGGGCCGAAACGAGAATCGAGCACGATCTGCTCGGGAAGAAGCGGATCCCCGCGGGCGCGTACTACGGGGTGCAGTCGGCCCGGGCCATGGAGAACTTCGCCATCTCGGGCGTGAAGCTCCACGTCTACCCCGACATCATCCGCGGCCTGGCGATGGTGAAGATGGCCGCGGCGCGAGCCAACCACGACTGTGACCGCAGGGCGATGCCGCGGCGGGTGATGAAAGCGATCGCCTCGGCTTGCCAGGACCTCATCGACGGCCGCTTCCACGATCAATTCGAGATCGATGTCTTCCAGGGCGGCGCGGGAACGTCGACCAACATGGCGGCGAACGAGGTGATCGCCAACCGCGCGCTCGAGCACATGGGCAAGCGCAAGGGCCAGTACGAGTTCTGCGATCCGCACGATCACGTCAACCTGGCCCAGTCCACCAACGACGCGTACCCCAGCGCGCTCCACGTGGCCATGATGCTCGGGAACGACCGTCTCGTCGCCGAGATGAACCTCCTGGTCGGCGCGTTCACGAAAAAGGCAAGGCAGTTCTCCCGCGTCGTCAAGATGGGCCGCACGCAGCTGCAGGACGCCGTCCCCATGACGCTGGGGCAGGAGTTCGCCGCCTGGGCCCGGAGCATCTCCGACGAGGTCCGCGCTCTCAGGAGCGTTGAGAGCGTGCTGTGCGAAGTGAACATGGGCGGCACGGCGATCGGCACGGGGCTCAACGCTCCGGCGGGCTACGCCGGCAAGTGCGCCCGGCACCTGGCCCGCATCACCGGCAGGCCGATCCGCCTCGCCCAAGACCTGGTCGAGGCGACCCAGGACACGCAGTCGTACGTGCTGTACTCGTCCGTGCTCAAGAGCATGGCGATCAAGCTCTCCAAGATCTGCAACGACCTCCGGCTGCTCTCGTCCGGCCCGCGCGCGGGCCTCCATGAGATCAACCTCCCCGCGATGCAGCCGGGCTCGTCGATCATGCCCGGCAAGGTCAACCCCGTGATCCCGGAGGTGGTGAACCAGGTGTGCTTCCGCGTCATCGGCAGCGACCTCACGATCTGCATGGCCGCCGAGGCCGGGCAACTCCAGCTCAACGTGATGGAGCCGGTGATAGCCTCGTGCATCTTCGAGTCACAGATGCTCTTCGTGAACGCCGCGTCTTCGCTCCGCGTCAACTGCGTGGACGGCATTACCGCCAACGCCGACGCCTGCCGCTCGCTCGTGGAGAACAGCATCGGGATCGTCACGGCGCTCAACCCCCTGCTCGGGTACGAAACCGCCACCCGGCTCGCCACCGAGGCGCTGCGTTCGGGCAGGGGCGTCGTGGAGCTGGTGCGAGAGCAGCGCCTCCTCACCGATGCGCAGATCCGCAGCGTGCTCGATCCCGGGCGCATGACCGGCAGGGCCCGCTGAGCCGCTCGAGCCCCGCACTGCATGGGAGGTCTCATGATTTGGATAGAGTTCGCCGTTGTCATCGCGGCAATTGTCGTCGGCGCGCGGATAGGCGGCGCCGGGCTCGGCACCATCGCGGCGATCGGGCTCGCGATCCTGGTCTTCGGCTTTGGCCTCCCGCCGTCGTCGCCACCAACGACGGTGCTGGCGATCGTCCTGTGCGTCGTGACCGCCGCCGCGACGATGCAGGCCGCCGGCGGGCTCGACCTCCTGGTGGTGCTGGCCGAGCGCGCCCTGCGGGCCAACCCCAGGTACATCACCTTCGTGGCCCCCGCCGTCGCATACGCCTTCACATTCTGCTCGGGCACCGGGCACGTCGCCTACGCCATCCTCCCCGTCATCGCCGAGGTCGCACGGAAGGCGGGGATCAGGCCCGAACGCCCGATGTCGATCAGCGTGATCGCGTCGCAGCAGGCCATCACCGCCAGCCCGCTCGCCGCGGCGACGGCGGCGCTCCTCGCGCTGCTCGACAAGGACGCGAAGGTGGGCCTGAGCCAGATCCTGATGATCTGCATCCCGTCCACGTTCATCGGCTGCATGCTCGGCGCGCTCTCGGTCTACCGGAGGGGCTGCGAGCTCAAGGACGACGTGGACTACCAGGACCGGCTGGCCAAGGGTCTCGTCGACGCGCCCAAAGAGCCCAGGAAACTGGAGGGCGCCGAGAGGCGCCGCGCCATCGGCTCGGTGGCGACCTTCCTCGGCGCGGCGGGCCTCATCGTCGCCTTCGGACTCTTCTCGGCGATGCGCCCGTCGTACACCGTGGCGCCCTCGAAGGACATCGGCATCCCCGCGCCGGTGCTGTCCGGTGCGATCTCCGACCTCGGCGACCCGGAGCGAGCCGACGAAACGGTCACACGCGGGCAACTCAAGGACAAGCTCGAGCAGGTCCGGGAGGAACAGTCGGCCCCGCGCGCCGTGCGGGTCGAGATGGCGACCATCATCGAGGTGGTCATGCTCGCCGCCGCGGGGATCATGATGCTCTTCTTCGGCGCTCGCCCCGGCAACGCGGTGAAGACGCCGGTGGCGATCGCGGGCGTGGTCGCCGTGGTATCGATCGCCGGCCTCGGCTGGATGGGCAACTGTTTCTTCGACGGCAACAAGGCCCAGATCATCGGGGCGCTCTCCGATATCATCCGCGCCCAGCCGTGGGTATTTGCGATCGGCCTGTTCGGGCTCTCGGTCGTGCTCTTCAGCCAGGCGTCAACCGTCGCGGCACTGATGCCGGTGGGGATCGCTCTGGGGTTGCCAGCGGCGACGCTGATCGCCATGTTCCCCGCGGTCAACGGGTACTTCTTCCTCCCGACGTACGGCACCATCGTGGCCGCGATCGCCTTCGACCAGTCCGGCACGACCCGGATCGGCAAGTTCGTGCTCGTTCACAGCTTCATGCGGCCGGGACTTGTCGCCACCGTCTCGGCGGTGCTCGTTGGGCTGCTGCTGTCCAAAGTCGTGATGTAGTCCCGTCCACGGCATGATGGGTATGAAGACCTGCTGCTCCAACCGAGGAAACACTCCCCGGTGGGACTGCAAACCCCATCAAGGAGCAACAGGTCATGGAGAATGTACCCGTGTACGTGGGTCTGGACTATCACCAGCAGAGCATCCAGGTGTGCGTGGTGAACGCGGCGGGCCGGGTGGTTCGGAACCGCGCGGTGGGCAACAGCTTGCTGGAGGTCACCGAGGTGGCGGCCGAGTGCGGGACGGTGGCGGGGGCCACCGTGGAGGCCTGCTGCGGTTCGGTTGATCTTGCGGAGAGGCTGCAGAGGGAGGCCGGATGGCCGGTCGTGCTGGCACACCCGGGGTACGCCTCGCGGATGAAGCACAACCCCGACAAGACCGACCTGCGCGATGCGCGGGTGCTGGCCGAGCTGTGCCGGACGGGGTTCGTGCCGCGGGTGTGGCTGGCGCCGCGGGCGCTGCGTGAGATGCGGTCCTTGGTGCGGTACCGGCAGCAGATGGTGCAGATGCGGCGCGCGGCCAAGGTGCGGATGCTGGCGGTGCTGCGGGAGCACCGGGTCGCGCTCCCCAAGGAGCTGGGACGCTGGGGCAAGGGGTTCATGGCGTGGTTGTCGGGGCTTGGTGCTCCACAGTTCGGGGAGGAGCCGCGCTGGATCCTGGACCGGCACCTGCGCTGGATGCACGCTGCAATCGCCGAGGTTGCCGTCATCGACGCCCGCCTGGAGCAACTGACCGCGAGCGACCCGGTGGTGCAGAAGCTGCTGACGCTCAAGGGGATCGGTCCGGTGAAGGCCTGGACGATGAGGGCGGAGATCGGGTGGTTCGACCGGTTCAAGAACGGCAAGCAGCTGGCCCGCTACTGCGGGCTGTCGCCGTGCAACGCCTCCAGCGGGGAGCGTCGGGCCGACGCGGGGCTGATCCGCGCGGGCAACGGGTCGCTCAAGGCGGTGCTGGTGGAGGCGGCGCACCGGCTGATCCGGCACGTGCCGCGCTGGCGCGACCTGGCGGCCAAGCTGCGGGCCAGGGGCAAGCCCGGATCGGTGATCGCCGCGGCGGTGGCCAACCGGTTCGTGCGTGGCCTGCACCACGAGATGAAGACGCTGACGATGAAGGAGGCCACCACCCAGGCGGCCTGAGCGCCGAGAAGTCACCACCGCAAGAACCCTCGCGCGAGTCAATCGGTCGGGTGAACGTCGCGTCCGTGCGCGAGGCGTCGAGCTCGGATGCCACCTGGGCGGCCGCGGCCCGTCGGCATGATGGGGCAGGCGCCTCCGCTTCGAAGCACCCACATGGGCACGGCCCAAAGCCGGCGCTCGGATAGATGTGTGGGCGACGACATCCACCGCGGCCCCTGGACTCCCGCACGATCACCGGCCGGGGGAACTGGCGCTGCCCAGTCCGAAGCTCCGCTCCGCAAAGCCTCCGCTCCGCCTCGGACTGGGCAGGAAGAATTATATAGAAAAGACAACCACAAACCCGCTTGACAACTCGCAGGTCTTCATAGAGGTGGCACCGAAGTCTCGATGCCCTGGCATGCATCGAGCCCCGCACCGTGCCACCGAAGCCGGCTGTGCGACTTTGGCGAGTCCTTGTGCCTTTGACCCGCTCCCTCGCGCGTACCCCTTCCGCCCAACCCATGACTCCGGCCTTCCGGGCGGCGGGTCGCGCTCGAGCTCGCCCGCACGTGCACCCATCCACCACCGAACGCTCGGCCCACGCCATCCCTCTGGACGCTCATCCAAACGGGTTCTGGCGAATCTCCCTGATCTCGCGGCAGCGTTCGGCATCGCTCCGCGCAGCGCGGTCAACGGCGCCACCTCTCTGCTGGAACCGAGCCCCCCCGTGGCCGTCGGCGAGCACGCCAGGGACCGGCGCACGCGGCCGGGTCCGCCGCGCGATGACTCTCCTCGCGGCCGACATCTTCGCCCACCGCGTGATCGGCACCCTGGACAAGCGGCAAGACGCACCGAAGTCGCAAGGCCGACTTCGGTTGCACGGCCTGTGAAGACTCCGATGCCGCCTGCCGTTCATCGACCGAACGCGCACCGATACGGCCGTGATTGTCACGGCACTCCGAGAATCAGGCACCGGGCGGCGATGAACTCGCGTATGTTGCAGTACCGCGGAGCGGGACCATCGTGGCGGGCCGCGGTTCTTTTTCCTGAATTCGGCACCAAGGGGGGACCAGTGACCAACTTCGTTCGTTTCGTGATGTTTCGTGCGCTGCGCGTGCGGGTCCTGCCGGCGATTGTGCCGGTCGTGCTGTCGGCGGGCGCTGCGCACGGCGGGTGGACGGCCACCATCCTGCATCCGGCGGCGGCGACCGAGTCGAACGGGGCCGGCGTCGCTGGGGGGCAGCAGGTCGGGCACGCCTCCCTGGGGAATGTGCCGCACGCGAGCCTCTGGAACGGCTCGGCCGCCTCGTGGGTCGATCTTCACCCCGCCGGCGCGAGCTACTCCGCAGCGCTGGGCGCCGGCGGCGGTCAGCAGGTGGGGTTCGCAACCGTCGGAAGTCATGCTCACGCCTCCGTGTGGAACGGGACCGCCGATTCCTGGGTCGACCTCCATCCCGGCGGGGCAACGGAATCGCTCGCCTGGGCGGCCGAGGGAGGCAAGCAGGCGGGCGGGATCATCATTGATGGCGCGGAACATGCCAGCGTGTGGAGCGGCTCGGCCGCATCGTGGACCGACCTCACGCCCGCGGGGTACGCGCAATCGGCGGCCTACGCCATGAGCGGCGGCCTGCAGGGGGGATACTCCGCCCTCGCGAGCGCCGCGCACGCCGGCGTGTGGAGCGGTACCGCCGCATCCTGGGTCGATCTCCATCCCGACGGGTGGGAGAATTCGTACGTGTACGCCATGAGCGGCACGCAACAGGTCGGCTCGACGTACTCGGCGCCCTCGTTCAACAACCACGCCGCCCTCTGGAGCGGCACGGCTGCATCCTGGGTGAGCCTCAACCCCACCGGGTCGACGTACTCCGAGGCCACCGGCGTCAGCAACGGGCTGCAGGTCGGGTTCGCCGACACGGCCGCGGCGGGAGGGAACTTCCACGCGCTGCTGTGGCACGGCAGCGCCGATTCCTACGAAGACCTCCACGCTTCACTGCCCGCCGGCTACGACGCCTCGCTTGCGATGGCCATCTGGATCGAGGCGGGCGGCATCAGCGTCGTAGGGTCCATCCACACGGTCGAGCACGGCTGGTCGGCCGTGCTCTGGACCAGACCCATCCCGTCGCCCGGCGTCCCGGCGGTATTGGCCCTGGCCGCGATGTGCTCCGCGCGCCGGCGTCGCTGAACTTCGTCGCGTGGCCGGGAGCGAGTTCCGAGCGAGGCCGCGACATTCAGGACACCGGTCTCGGTATGAGCAAGGCGATCCCGTGGCCCCGCAGCGGATGGGCCGCCGCCGGCTCGATGTTCGGCACGAGTGACGGTTGGAGTCCTTCCGCCCCTCGCGCTGCAGGTTCGTGTTGTGCTTCGGGCTGAGCGGCGCGCGGGGCATCCACCGCCGGGGCGTAACAGAGCCTGGCACTTCTGCAAGCCCGGACCGGCGCCCCAGAATGCAGCAGGCAGGGGTAGGCGTACGTCGATCGTCGCGCAGGGGGATTGCCGGGACCGTGGGGATTCAAGGGAGATACACACGCGTGGTGCAGAACCTCTCCGAACGGGCTGAGGTCGCGCGTCCTGGTGGTCGCGTTGGCCATGATCGCGTTGCTCCTGCCGGCTTCACCGCGGGCCCGTGCGGCGGCGGCGGACAGGTCGCCGCCGAGCAGGCCGACGAACCTGCGCGTGACGGCGGTGGCGCCGTACAGCGTGTCGCTGGCGTGGAGGCCTTCGTCGGACAACTCGGGGCTTTATTCGTACGTGATCGTGGCGAGCAACGGGCGGACGGTGACGGTGCCGCAGACCAGCACGACGGCGGTGTTCACAAACGGGATCGAATCGCGGTTCGCGTACTTGTTCTACATGTACGCGATCGACGCGGCGGGGAACAAATCGCCCAGGAGCAACACGGTGTCGGCGACCACTCCCGCGGACACGACGCCGCCGACGGCGCCGGTGGTGACGGTGACGGAGGTGGGCCCGAAGCACGTCTCGCTGGCGGGGCTCTCGACGGACAACGGGCCGTACATCTTCTACGGCGTGTACAAGGACGGCCAGCCGGTGAGCCTGGGCGGGTCGGCGACCTCGGGGACGGTCAGCGGCCTTGAGCCCAGCACAACGTGCACGTTCACGGTGCAGGCGCCTGACAACGGGATCAACTACTCGGCGATGAGCTCGCCGGTGACGGTAACGACGACGGCGAGCAACGGCAGCGACACGACTCCGCCCACGGCGCCGTGCAACCTGTCGACGTACGGGATGGAGTTCCCCGACCGGGAGACGTGGCTGCTTTGGACGCAGTAGACCGACAACGTCGATGCGCAGCCGTACATCCGCTACGACCTGTACGTGAACGGGGAGCTGATGGACAGCGCCGCGGGGCGTGACCGGGACATCATCTACGTGCCGGTGGGGATGCTGAACACGATCACGCCGTACGCGGTGGACTCGGCGGGCAACGTGTCCGCGCCCGCGAGCATCACGGTGGACATGCGGTAGACGCGGGCGGCGGCTCACATCGATGAGACCGGTGTCACCCTCGAGGGTGACACCGGTTCTTGCGTCTGGAGCGATGCTCGCGGGGCCGGGTCAGCGGCGCCTGGTCAGGGGCGCCGGGAACGCGCTCCGACGCGCCAGCCGGCCAGGGGGAGCAGCCACGCCGCGGAGAGCTTGCAGTGGTCGGTGGGGAAGACCAGGATCGAATCGCCCGGCGAATCGAGGTAGAAGGTGAGGTCCTGGCGCTCGAGGCTGACCTTGGACCAGGTCGCCGGGCCGCCGGCGAACGAGAAGGGGAAGGGCCCGGCGCCGACGAACGGACCGGCGGCGCCGCTGGCGATCGTCTTCCAGCCGAGGGCCACGCTGCGGACGCGCGACAGGTAGGTGAGGCTGCCGCCGCCGAGGGTGCCGGGCGTGGTGACGCTGTCGAAGCGGCCGGCGAACTGGTCGTTGAACACGAGGCTGGTGGTGACGGCGAACTGGTGCTCGATCCAGATGGGCGCGGCGATGATGTTGCCGGCGGCGTTGGTGATCCTGAGGTTGGAAACCGAGAGGCTGGGCTTGCCGGTGACGGGCGGGGAGTCAATCGCCGTAATCCAGCCGTCCACCGAGACCTTGCCGATGCCCCAGGGGACAACGGTGGAGATGTGGACCTTGATGATGTCGGCCGCGCCGGAGAGGTCCTGCACGCCGCCGTCGGGCACGACAACCACGGGGCCGCCGCAGATCTGGTACCGGACGGTGTTGGCGTGGGACGGGGAGGCAGCGCCGGCGAGCAGGGCCAGCGCGCAGAGCAACAGCGGTCGAGGCATGGGTGATCTCCTTGGTGAACGGCCGCGCGAGCGATCGGGAGGCCCGCGGGCCTTCCGTTCCAACCCCCTCCCCCCACCGCCGCGCCGCGCGGTCCCCCACCGCGAACGTCGGCGGGCAGGGGTCACTCACGCGGATTCCAGGATTCTCAGTCCGGCGGGGCGGGCGCCGGCGGGCGAATCCATGCGCCGGGCGTCAAAAAATGACGGAAGTATGTACTTGTTGAAAATCAACGCTAAATGACCTTGTCCTGTCTTTTTCAACAGGTAAAATGTTCTCATGGCGATCCACGAGAACACCAAGCGGCCCGAACTTGCCCAGTCCGAAGTCATCGAAGAGATGCCCCTCGCCTGTTCTTCGGAGAAGGCGGCGGTTGAGTTCTTTGAGGCGAAGCGGTGGGGTGATTCGCCGTGCTGCCCTCACTGCGGCGATACCGACGTGTACACCATGAAGGACCGCAAGACGGGCGAGCGGAATAAGGATTTTCGTTGGCGCTGTCGCGGGTGTGGTTCGTTGTACTCGGTGCGGACGGGCATGATCTTCGAGGAATCGCTGCTCCCGCTGCACAAGTGGGCGCGGGCGATTTGGGAAGCGTCGGTGTGCAAGAACGGCGTTTCGGCGCTGGAGATTTCCCGCAAGGTCCAGATTTCGTACAAGTCGGCGTTGTTCGTCATGCACCGTCTGCGCCACGCCATGAGCGACGATTTCACCAGCCCGCCGAAGCTCCGGGGCACGATTGAGTGTGACGAGACGTACATCGGCGGCAAGCCCCGTTACCGGGGCAACAACAAGCGCGGGCGCGGCACCAAGAAGGTTCCGGTTGTCGCTGTCCTCCAGCGTGGGGGCATCGTGCGGACCCGCGTGATACCCGTCGTGAATGCTGAGAACGTCAAGGCCATGATCCGCGAGAACGTCGCCAAGTCCGCCCGTATTTGCACGGACTCCGAGAGTTCGTACCGGGGCATCGGGGCCGAGTTCAGGGGTGGGCATCATGCCGTCAACCACGGGGTTGGTGAGTACGTCCGGGGGGACGTGACGACCAACGCCGTCGAAGGGTTCTTCGCCCGCGTCAAGCGGGGCATGAAGGGCGTCTACCACAACGTTTCCCGCGAACACCTGTTCAGGTACATGGACCAGTTCGAGTTCGCCCACAACACCCGCAAGATGAACGACGGGGATCGCGTACTTGCCCTGGTCCGCAGCGCCGACGGGAAGCGGTTGCGGTACAGGGAGCCGGGGAAGTTGGTGGGCTAGAGTTCTGTGCATGGCTCCCAAGAAAATCACGAAAAAACGCGGTCCAGCCCCTAAAACGCTCAAGATTGAGGGTGGGTTTGAGGCTGCGGTTGAGAAGGTGATGAAGGCGGGGAAGCCGAAGGCAAAGAAGAAGCGCCTAGCGCTCGCGCGTTCAAGATGAGCGCGACTGCAAGCGAACAACGATGTAGAAACCCCATGTAAAGGCGAGCAACGCCGCTCCAAGAATTAGGCAGCCAACGGCCGTGATTCCGATTTTTGTCTTTGCTCCGCCGTCTGGCATTTCGGCCCATGAGCACGCCAGATTTACACCCCACCCAATGAGCGCGGACGCCGCAGGGCTAACCACCGAGAGGCCGAATATCTCGGTAGATGAGATCATGTAGTGCTTCACACTGCGCTCCTGTTCAAGCGCGTGGTAGTGCTTGGCCCTTGGGGGCCTATGCGCTCGTGCCGACCCAGTAGCAACTGGCTTATCCGATGACTCCATCTTGAACTCTGGGCCAGTTTTGACGGCGCTATTGGATGCCTCAGACATTGGAGCGCACCTCCGACGTAGACGGTGCGTTGGCCGGAGTGGCGTTGGCTAGGTCCTTGGATACTTGACCCGAAATGATCGCATCCACAAGCGTTGCATTGAATCTCACGCAGAACCCACAGGTGGCGCAGAACAGGGCGTAGCAGGGTACGGAGTGGAACCCGTCCTCTGTTGCCTGCACAAAGTCTTGCACGAAGTGGTTCCCGATAATCCACTCCTGCTTGCCGCAAAACGCACACGGGAACGGCCTGCCGCCCCCCTGCTTCTGCAAGTGATTTGCGATCTTCTGCCGCTCCTCCGGCGTCAATCTTCCATCTGCTTCGGGCATGGGGCGTCCTTTCAAGGGAAACCCCTATCGTAGTCATAACGCCTCCGTTTTCAACAGGTACACACTTCCGAAAAATGATGTGCGGGGTGCGCGAGAGAGAGCGCACCCCGCATCGGGGGTAGGTTCGGGTTGTTCGCGCCGGGAGCAGCGCGGGCAGAATCAGCGCCGGCGACGCAGGGCGGCGAGCATGCCAATGCACGCCAAGGCGCCCGTGCCCGGGGTGGGGACGGTGGCGACCCAGGCGACGTAGCTGAAGGTGTTGATGTCGATCGCCTGCCCGCCGAGGGTGAGCCCATCGGCGGAGATGCTGGTGACGGAGTTGATGACCAGGTTGGAGGGGACGGTGATGCCGGCGAGCGCCAGGTAGTCGGGGGCGAACACCATGCCGGTGGGCTGCGACCAGACCATGCCCTGGACGAAGCCGAAGAAGGGATCGCCGGACCAGCCGACGACGATGCCGTTGTCCGAGACATCGGCAGCGCCGCTCTGGAGGAAGCCGAAATCGTCCTGGCCGATCGCGCCCAGGTCCTGCACGCCGACGCCGTCGGTGTAGAGGAAGGCGTGCTGGTTGTAGGTTTCGATGGGGCCGGAACCGACGATCAGGCCGCCGTTGGAACTCACGGCGTTGGCATCGCCGACGGCCGTCTCGCCGAGGAACAGGTCGGTGGCGCCGCCGTTGACCCAGCGGGCCGCGCGACGCTCGCCGGTGTCGGGGTTCTCGTAGAACCCGACGATGGTGGATCCATCGGCGGAGATCCCCGAGGCGCGGCTCGAAGCGCCGTCGGGCTGGCCGAGGCCGACCACACCCGTGCCCTGCGTCCACTTGATGGCCTCGGCACGGTAGTTGGAGTGCCAGCCCAGGCCGACGACCGTCGAACCGTCGGCGTTGACGCCCCAGCCGGTGCTGAGTTCTTCGCCGTCGGGGGCGGTCTGGCCGGGCAGGCCGCCGAGGTTGGTCCAGCCGGTGGACTGGGTCCACTTGGCGGCGGTGAAGAGGCCGGTGTTGTCGGCGACCTCGGAAACGATCGTGTTACCGTCGGCGGAGATCGCCGAGGTGAAGGTGTGGTAGTAGCTCGAGGGGCTGATGTAGGTGGTGCCGTCGGCGGCCGACCAGCGGAAGACGCGGCCGTTGGAGATACCGGTGGCGACCGAGCCGTCGGCCGAGAGGCCGAAGGTCGCAGCTCCGCCGTCGGCGTTCTGATCGACGATGTAGAACGACCCGGCCAGCGCCGAGCCCGAGACGGCGGTGAGGATGGCAAGCGCGGCGATCGACCTCTTCATGTGCTCTCTCCGATTGTGGGAGCGGGCGCGGCTCGACGGCGACGGAACATCCGTGTGCCGATCGTGGCCGGGGGCCGGCGCCTCCCCTCGCGGAGGAGAGGCGGCCGTTCGCACGGTTCCACTGTGTCCTGTTGCTGGAGCGTACCGACGGACAGGGGCATGTCAACGATTTCTTTGTCATTTTCTATGTAGATACCTACATAGACTTCCGATTGGAGGCGACACCGGATAGGATGATGGCTACAGGACTGGTTGCGAGGCCGGCGATTCGGTATGCGTTGGGGAAAGCAATGACCACCGAGACACAAACAGCGTTTCCGGCCGAGGGGAACTCGGCGATCCTGGCGGTGCGGCAGGCGCTGTCGGACATTCTGGCGAGCGTGGGCGGGGATGTGGAGCAGCCTCAGGAGCTTGCGCGGCGATTCGGGCTGGACAAGACGCTGACGTGGCGGATCGCGAGGATGCTGCGGGAGGAGGATGCGTGGGAGGCGATCACGCACATCCCGCGGCGGCCGAGCATCAAGATCTTCGCCAAGACGATGGCCAAGCACGGGGCGCCCGCGCAGCGGCTGGAGGAGCTCGAGAGAGGGATGGAGGAGTTCGACCGTTTCGTTTCGGGGTTCTCGGGGGACCGCGAGACGCTCGAGGCGATGGCGAGCGGCACCATGAAGCGGCAGACGGCGGAGCGGCGGATGGAGGCGTTCCGCCGGAGCGGGTTCCAGGCCAACGCGGCGGTGTGGGGGATCCGGGCGCGGCTGCACCTTGCGATGAGCATCCTGACGCCGGGGCGTGAGGAGGGGATGCTGCAGGCGGGGATGATGAGCGGGTTCGTGGACATGTTCCGGCTGCGGACCAACGTGCCGTGGGCGGTGTCGCTGGCGATCGCGTGGGACCGGGAGGGGAAGCTGGACGATTCGCAGCACGGCTCGCCGCTGGCGCTCGATCCGGAGGGGCTGGTGGACGGGGTGCCGATGATCCCGCGGTTCTGCTCGACGCCGCGGCCGGTGCTGCGGCGCGTGTCGGCGAGCGGGGGGAGCAGCCGGTTCGAACTGACCGATGGGCCGGTGGGGAGCAACGCCTCGACGAGCGTGTTCGTGGGCTGGAAGTGGCCCAAGGAACTGTCGATGTACGAGACGTTCCCGGGGGAGATCGGCGAGCACGGGACGCACCTGTGGACGCCGACGGAGCTGGCGATCTCGGACCTGTTCGTGCACCGGTCGCTGACGTTCGTGAACCGGCCCGTGGTGCGTGTGTACAGCGACCTTCCGGGAGGTCCGAAATACCCGACGGAGGGGAAGGATGCAGGCCGGCTGCCGCTTCCGGAGGATGTGATCGACCTTGGCGAGGGGCCGCCGAACACATCGATGCCCGAGTACCGGCAGTACCGCGAGATGGCGGAGTTTGCGGTGGGTCAGATGGGCTTCAAGATCGGTGATTTCCGCGGGTACCGGTTCCGGCTGAAGTACCCGCCGATCCCGACGATGGCGGTGATCCAGCACCCGTTGGCGAAGCGGGCGTAACGCGCCCGGGGACCGGGCAGGCACGGGCCGGAAGCGTGTGCCACGAGGTGGTGCGGGCGTGCATCGCCGAAGACCGGCCGAGTGCGCCGCCGATCACGTGTCGCCGATTTCGTAGCGTCGACTAGGTGCCGGTGGCGACGATCGCGCCGGGGAACGAGGCGACGTTGCGCTGGGCGTCGAGCTTGGAAGCGAACGCGCCGAGGCGGACGGTGTACAGGAGCTTGCCGGTGCGGAAGACCGGGACGACCTGGGGGGCGCCGAGCTTGAGCCGGCTGGCCTGCGGGCGGACCTTGGCGGCGTGCTGCTGGGCTTTCTGCGGGGAGCTGAAGGCGGCGAGCTGGAGGGTGTAGCCGCCCTTGCCGGGCGTGGCGCCGGCGGGCTTGCCGGTGGCGTTGGGTGAGGGTCCGCGTCCGGCGAGCCGGTCGGCGATGTCGGACTTGAGTTCCGAATCGGCGCGGGCGAGTTCGGAGGCGTGGCGGTAGCAGCGGGTGGCATCGGGCTCGCGGTTCTGGGCGCGGTAGGCATCGCCGGCGTACATCGCGGAGCGCGCGGCCTCGTCGCCCATGAGCGAGCCGGCGGCATCGTCGAGCAGTTCGGCGGCGCGGGCCATGTTGCCATCGTCCATGGCGATCAGGCCGAGGGTGGCCTGGGCCTTGCCCTTGACGAGGGGGTCCTGGCTTCCGGAGACCTTGAAGAGCCAGGTCTGGGCGTCGGCGGAGCGGTCCATGGCGTAGGCGGCCTCGCCGGCGATCAGGGTGGCGCGCTGGCGGGTGGGTTCGGGGAGCGAAGTGTTCCGGGCGGCGGCGGAGGCGCCGGCGTAAGCGGCGGCGTAGTTTCCGGCGGTGTAGTCCTCGATGTAGTTGGGCCGGTCGTCGGCGGAGGTGGAGGCGGGCTTGGAGGAGGAAGCGCAGGCGGGGAGGAGTGCCGCGGAGATGGCGGCGAGCACGACCGCGCGGATGAACCGCGTCCGGAGTCGTCGGGGCGGGTTGGTGTCGGGTGTCATGCGACGGGCATCCATGGGCAGCTCCGGAACCTGATTCGGCCGGCGGGTCGGGGGACCGAGCCTGGGACGGGCGGATCCCGTAGCATATCGACCCTCGGGGGTGTGTTTGCTGAAAGTTCGCATGTACACGGCGGGGACAAGGACGGAGCGGCGTTGAGCATCCACTGGCCCATCATCCGGCAGCTGCTGCGGAATCCGTTGCGGACGGCGGTGATCGATGAGCGGCGGTCGTACCGCGGGATCGAGGTGGTGATCGGGGCGCTGCACGCGGCGTCGGCGATCGCGAGGGTGTGCGACTCGCGGACACTGGGCGTGATGGTGCCGACGAGCGGGGCGTTCCCGATCGCGGCTCTGGCGGGGTGGATGCTGGGCAAGGTGGTGGTGCCGCTGAACTACCTGCTGAAGCAGGAGGAACTGCAGTACGTCATCGAGGACTGCGGGACGGACACGGTGGTGACGGCGTCGGTGCTCGCGGATCACATCGGGTTTACGCCGCGGGTGCGGACGCTCCTGCGGATGGATGAGATCTCGTTCGCGGGGGTGCCGGAGGCGCGCTGGCCGGCGATCGCCGAGGACGATGAGCTGGGCGTGCTGCTGTACACGTCGGGGACGAGCGGGCGGCCCAAGGGCGTGATGCTGACGCACGGGAACATCGCGGCGAACCTGCATCAGATCGAGGACTGGGTGCACTTCGGTCCGACGGACACGATGCTGGGCGTGCTGCCGCAGTTTCACAGTTTCGGGATGACGGTGCTGACGCTCTTGCCGCTGACGGGGGGCGTGAAGGTGGTATTCGCGCCGCGGTTTGTGCCCCAGCGGATCGTGCGGTTGATCCGTGAGCACCGGCCGACGGTGCTGGTGGCGATCCCTTCGATGTACGCGGCGCTGCTGCACGCCAAGGACGCGGCGGAGGAGGATTTCCGGAGCCTGCGGTACGTGGTGTCGGGCGGGGAGCCGCTGCCGCGGGCGGTGTTCGAGCGTTTCAGGGAGCGTTTCGGCGTGACGATCAACGAGGGGTACGGTCTGACGGAGACAGCGCCGGTAACCAACTGGTGCCGGCCGCACGAGTGGCGGGCGCACTCGGTGGGCAGGGCGCTGAAGGACGTGGTCGAGAAGATCATCGATGTGAACTCGGGCGTGGAGCTGCCGCCGGGGCATGACGGGGAGGTCTGGATCGGCGGGCCGAACGTGATGAAGGGCTATTACCGGCTGCCGGAGGAGACCGCGCGGGCGCTCACGCCCGACGGGTTCCTGCGCACGGGGGACATGGGCCGGTTCGATGCCGACGGGCACCTGTACATCACGGGGCGGATCAAGGAGATGCTGATCATCGGCGGGGAGAACGTCTTCCCGCGCGAGATCGAGGAGGTCCTGAACGCGCACGAGAGCGTGAAGGACTCGGGGGTGGTGGGACGGCAGGACCACCTGCGCGGGGAGGTTCCGGTGGCGTTCGTCGAGCTCAAGGAGGGCGAGAGCTTCGACGAGAAGGCGCTGCTGGCGTGGTGCCGCGGCCGGCTCGCGGGGTACAAAGTGCCCGACGAGATCCGCGTGCTCGGGGCGCTACCGCGCAACGCGACCGGCAAGGTGCTGCGGCGGGAGCTCAAGAAGCTGGCGTGAGGCTCCGCGAGTCGGTGGAAGACCCGATCGCCGCGGGGAAGGCGTCGGTTCAGCTCGGGCGCCCGGCGAGCACGATGAGGCGATCGGCCTTGTGGTCGTAGGGGGCGCTGGTGAACGAGCCGTACGTCGCGAGGATTTCGAAGCCGGCGTCGCGGAGCATCGCGTGAAGCTCCACGGCCGAGTAGATCCGCAGGTCCACGGTCCACTCCTACCTCCCCTGGGCGTCCACGCGGATCCAGCGGTTGGTGACGCCGCTCCAGTCCTTGGTCACGGTGGTGTGACGGAGGAAGAGGCTCCCGTCGGACTGCTCGACCCAGCCGCGTTCCACGAGCGTGCGGGCAAGGACCTCCTTGCCCATGATGTCGATGGCGAGCCGGCCGCCGGGCCGGAGAACCTGGAAGTAGTTGCGCAGCACGGCGACGTCCTGCGCCTGGGACTCGAAGAAGCCCAGGGAGGTGTAGATGTTGATGGCGGCGTCGAACTGCGAGCCCACGGTGGCCGCGCCGAAGGCCCGCATGTCGGCCTCGCGGAGGGCGGCGAGCGGGGCGCCGGCCTTTCGGGCGGCCTGCTCGGTGGTGTCCAGGTAGGCGCGGGTGCGGTCCGAGGCGGTGACCGCCAGGCCCCGGCGGGCGAGCTCGACGCTGTGGCGACCCACGCCGCATGGGAGGTCCAGGATGCGGTTCCCGGGCTTGAGTTCCATGGCCCGGATGAGGAAATCGACCTCGGCGGCGGCCGAGCTCAGGCGGGCCTGGTCGAAGAGCGAGGCCCGGAAGGCATCCCAGAAACGGTCGTCTTCATGCCACGGTTTCATGCAATTGGCCCTCGCCGCCGATAACTCGCGGTTTCTACACTCTGTCGAGCCGATGCAAGGATGTCCGATCGGCGCGGGAAGAAGATCGACCCCAAGGAAACGGCCCGCGGGCACCGGCGCTGAATCCGCCGGCCCCTCCCGGCGCCGCGGCATACCCCCCGACGCAAGGAGCACGCATGGAACTGTACATCGACACCGCGAACCTCGATGAGATCAAGCAGGCCGCCGCCCTGGGCGTGCTCGACGGGGTGACGACCAACCCCTCCCTGATCGCCAAGGAGAAGATCGACTACGGCAAGCGGCTCGCGGAGATCTGCGAGGTGGTCAAAGGGCCCGTCTCGGCCGAGGTGATCGCCCTGGACTTTGCGGGGATGGTCAAGGAGGGCAAGGAGCGGGCCAGGATCGCCTCCAACATCGTGGTGAAGCTGCCGAGCACGATGGATGGGCTCAAGGCGTGCAAGGCGCTGAGCGATGAGGGGATCAAGACGAACATGACGCTGTGCTTCCAGGCGCTGCAGGCGATGATGGTCGCCAAGGCCGGCGCCTACCTGGTCAGCCCGTTCATCGGGCGGCTGGATGACATCGGCCAGGAGGGCATGGACCTGATCCATCAGATCCGCACGATCTACGACAACTACGGGTTCAAGACCAAGATCCTCGCGGCGTCGATCCGGCACAACGAGCACATGCTGCGGTGTGCGCTCGCGGGGTCGGATGTGGCGACCGTGCCGTTCAAGGTGATCATGGACTGCATGAAGCATCCGCTGACCGATATCGGGGTGGAGAAGTTCACGGCGGATTACAGGAAGGCGTTTGGATGAGAGGAAGGCACTGGGCGTCGGGCACTGGTGACGAACCAGTTCCACGCCGTTGCGCGGTCGGGCCTTCGGGAAGACCGCTGCTAGACTGGCGGCGCCCGGCTCGCACTCTGCTCTCTGGTTGATTTGCCGTTTGCCCTTTGCCGTTTGTTTCTCGCCTTTTTGTTCCTTAGCCTTTTGTCTCTTGTCACTTGTCATGGCCACCGAACGCCTGATCTCCCCGCAGACCCGCACGCCCGAAGAAGAACAGGCCAACTACGCCCTGCGCCCATCGCGGATCGATGAGTACATCGGCCAGCGCGAACTGGTCGAGCGCCTGGGGATTTCCGTGCAGGCCGCCAAGGCGCGCACGGAGCCGATGGAGCACGTGCTGCTGCACGGGCCGCCGGGGCTGGGCAAGACCACGCTCGCGCACGTCATCTCCAAGGAGATGGGCTCGCGGATCACGGTGACCAGCGGGCCGGCGCTGGCGCGGGGGACCGACCTGGTGGCAGCGCTGCAGCGGCTGGGGCAGGGGGACGTGCTATTCATTGATGAGATCCACCGGCTGCCAGTCGCGGTCGAGGAGTTCATCTACCCGGCGATGGAGGATTTCCGCATCGATGTCACGGTGGACACCGGGCTCAATGCGCGGACGATCCAGATCAAGTGCAAGCCGTTCACGCTGATCGGGGCGACCACGCGCGCCGGGCTGCTCAGCTCGCCCCTGCGGTCGCGCTTCGGGCAGACGTTTCACCTTCAGTACTACACGGTGGCGGAACTGGCAACGATTCTGCGGCGGAGCTGCACGCTGCTGAGCATGGCCGAGCCGCCGGAGACTTCGCTCAACCGGATCGCCGAGCGGTCGCGCGGGACGCCGCGGATCGCCAACCGGCTGCTGCGGCGGGTGCGCGACTTCTCGCACGTGAGGGCGGCGGGGAAGGTATCGACGGGCGTGGTGGACGATGCGCTGTCGCTCGAGGGTGTCGATGCACTGGGGCTCGATGAGCTGGACCGGACGTACCTGCGGATCATCGGGAACGTGTACGCGTGCGGCCCGGTGGGGCTGGAGACGGTGGCGGCGACCATGAACGAGGATGCGGGGACGCTCGAAGATGTGGTCGAGCCGTACCTTCTGCAGATCGGGTTCCTGGCGCGGACGCGGCGCGGGCGGGCGTTGACGAGGGCCGCGTGCGATCACCTGGGCTTGGTGTTACGGGCGCCGGCGGACGATCCCTCGGGCCTGTATTCGTAGGCCCGTTTGCATTCTGATCGCAGCGGATGTTTCCCCGAAAACTGCGCTCACGCGATCTTGCCGCAACCTTCGCATTTCGGCGCGGTTAGTCTTCCTGGTTGGGCTCCGCGCCGCGCCCGCGGCGGGAGCACCGGAGGATACGTTCATGCGTCAGGAAGACGATCGCCGCTCTTTCACGACGGGCCATGGCCGGTCCGCGGCGTGTGGAGTGATCGGGATTGCGGCTCATCGCCGGCGCCACCGCGGCCGGTGGGGTCTGGCCCGCCCGCGTGCGGGGTGTGTCGCGCGGCCGGAAGCCCTGGCCGTGCGCGGACCGCCGGAGGGCGTGATGGACCGGCTGGTCCCGGGGATGCTGGCGCTGGTGCTGCTGCTCTCGGGCATGGACCTGGCGGCATCGGTCATCCAGTTCAGCGCGGGGCACAACACCGAGGCCAACCCGCTGGCGGTCTGGATCGCCGGGGTGGGCGGGTGGCCGGCGATCGGTGTGTTCAAGGCTTCTTTCACGCTCATCCCGGCCGGGATCATGTTCCGGTACCGCCGGCTGCGGATTGCGCAGGTGGGCTCGGCGATCGCGTGCGTCGCGATGATGGTGCTGGCGGTGATGTGGGGGATCTGCCTGGCGGCGCTGGCTCACCCGGCGAGCCTGGGGGGATGATGGGCGGCGCTGCCGGGGCCGGGCATGGCGTCGAAGCGCGAGTCGATGCCGTGCTGCTTCATCTTCTTGTAGAGCGTGGTGCGGTTGATGTTGAGCTGGTCGGCGGTCTTCTGGCGGTTCCAGTCGTTGGCGCGCAGGGCGCGGAGCAGGACGAGCTTCTCGGGGCCGCGCAGGGCCTCTTCGAGCGACATGGGGACCCATCCGGTTTCCGCGTCGGCGTGGCGCGTGCCGCCGGGTGACGGGCCGATCGAGAGGCGGGCCGTGAGCGGGTCGGGGGCTCCGTCGGCGCCGCTGAGCTGCGGGGGCAGGTCCTCGACGGTGATGGTCTGGCGCCGGCTGAGCACGGCGGCGCGCTCGACGATGTTCTGCAGCTCGCGGACGTTGCCCGGGTAGGTGTAGCGGCGCAGGGCGTCGATCGCCTCGGGCGTGAAGCCCACGATCTGCTTGCCCAGCTCGGCGGCGTACTTCTGGAGGAAGGTCTCGGCGAGCACGGGGATGTCTCCCACACGGTCCCGGAGGGGGGGGAGCTCGATCTTGACGACGTTGATGCGGTAGTAGAGGTCCTGGCGGAACTGGCCGGCGGCGACCAGCTGCTCGAGGGGCTGGTTGCTGGCGAGGATGACGCGGACATCGACCTCGACGGTCTGGGTGGAGCCGACGGGCTCGAACTTGCGTTCCTGGAGGACGCGGAGGAGCTTGAGCTGCATGCCGGGAGAGGCGGAGTTGATCTCGTCGAGGAAGATGGTGCCCTTGTCGGCGGCGAGGAAGCGGCCAATCTTGTCGGTGTGCGCGCCGGTGAAGGCGCCCTTGACGTGGCCGAAGAGCTCGCTCTCCAGGAGGGTCTCGGGGATCGAGCCGCAGGAGAGTTCGACGTACGGCTTGCCGGCCCGGGGGGAGCGGTGGTGGATGGCGTGGGCGATCAGGCTCTTGCCGGTGCCGCTCTCGCCGGTCATGAGGACGGTGGTGCGGCTGGGGGCGACGGCCTCGACGAGCTCGAAGATCCGCTGCATGCGGTGGTCCGAGCCGATGATGTTGTCGAGGCTGAAGCGTCCGTCGAGCCGGCGGCGGAGGATGTGGTTCTCGGCGAGCAGGGCCTGCTGGCGGAGGGCGCGCTCGAGGGCGATGCGCAGCTCATCATCGACGACGGGCTTGGTGAGGAAGTCCGAAGCGCCCTGGCGGAGGGCGACCACGGCCGACTCGATGGTGCCGTAGCCGGTGAGCATGATGACGACGACGCCGCGGTGCTTGTTGGTGATCTCCCTGAGGAGGGCCAGCCCGTCCATGCCGGGCATGGAGACATCGGAGATGACGACGTTGAAGTCGGCGGCGCCCGAGGCGGCGTCGAGCTCGGCCTTGGCCAGCGCGTTGAGGGCCTCGACGGCGTTGAGGGCCGTGGTGGGGCGGTGTCCCTCGGAGGCGAGGAACTCCGCGAGCGATTCGGCGACGATGGGGTCGTCGTCGACGATCAGGATCCTGGCTGGCGAGTTGGTCGTCATCGCCGGTCCCTTCTGTTTCATCCCTCCGCCTCTCTCTGCCCTCGGACGGTCCGTGCCTAGGCCGCGTCGGAATCGCTCTGGTCGAGGCGATCTCTCTCGCGCCCGAGCACGGTGTCGAGCGTTCTGGTCTGTTCGGGCATCACGATGCGCAGGACGGCTCCTGGCCTGCGCGGGTCGAGCAGCTGGCCGGGGACGGCCTCGGTCCTGCGCAGGAGCCTGATGGTGCCGCCGGCGTCCTTGACGAGGCTGCTGGCCATGGAGAGCCCGATCCCCGAGCCGTGGAGCTTGGTCGTGAAGCCCGGATCGAAGACGCGATCGGGCTGGTCGGTCAGGGGCGGACCGACGCCGTCGTCCCGGATCTCGATGCAGAAGGTGCCGGGCGCGGGCCCGGGTCCGGCGAACACCTCGATGCGGCCCCCGGGCGTCGAGGTCTGGGCCATGACGATCGACTCGAGCGAGTTGCGCAGGGCGTTGAGGACGACCGCGTACAGCGAGCCGGCGGGGGTTCCCCTGAATTCCGGGGTGACCTCGACGTGGACGGTGATGCCCTTGTCCGCGGCCTCGGGCGCGACGACGCGCGCGGCGTGCGACAGGGCATCGAGCAGGCCCACGGGCTCGGCGTTGCTCAGGAGCTTGGAGCCCAGGGGAAGGCCGGCGCTCTGCATCGCGGCGTGGACCAGGTCGGCCATGCGCTCCAGGGCGCCGCGGGCGGTCTCGATCTGCCAGCTGGCCTGGTCGAGCGCATCCTCGGCGGGCAGGTCGTTGCCCGAGATCGGGTTGCGGGCCTGGTCGATGGTCCGGTGCGCCAGCCCGAGCCAGCGCAGGGAACCGTCGAGGAGATTGGACATCTCGTGGACGAGAACGGTGAAGCGCTCAAGAGCCTCGGGGGTCGCCGACGGGTCCGGCGGGTCCAGGCGTGATGAGGCGGCCCGGCGCTGCGGGTTGGGAACGGAGTTGCCTTCCATCATCAACGACATCGATCACCTGAAAAGGTGACTGAAGGCGATGTTGAGAAAACACCACGAACTTCCCGGTCCTTGGTGTTGACCGGGGGCACCAACCGCCTAACGCGAGCCGATCCCGGGAGGCGTTGTACGGCATCCGTACTTGCTCATGCGTTGACCGGGGCTATCTGGCCTTCAGCTCGACGATGGTAACGCTGCACGGGGGCAGCTTGAAGGAGTTGGGGGCTCCTTCGATCTTGGACTCTTCGATCTTCACCGCGGCGGGCTTGTCGGGGTCGTTGAAAGCCATGGGGTCGGGCGAGGCGATCTGGTAGCGGCGGCCGCCGCCCAGGAGCTGGGCGCCGTCGAGCGAGAGGGGGGCAACGATCCATTGGGTGGTGGGGTTGACGATGCCGATGGTGATGGCCGAATGGTCCTGGGTCCAGGCGGCGGCGACGTCCAGCAGCGGGCCGGCCTGGGCGGCTACGGGGAGGGTGCCGAAACGTTGGCGGTAGAGCTTGAGGACCAGGCCGGTGGTCTCGAGGGCGGCGCTGGTCCTGGTGGTCTTGATCGCGCCGATCACGTTGACGGTCTGCGCGTAGTTGGCCATGTAGAAGATGTCGCTGTTGCGGGCGAATTCCTGGAGAGCGGCGGCGCAGCCGAGGGCGTCTTTCATGAAGTACCGGGTGCCGAGCTCGCCGAAGATGTCCGGGCCGTACCAGTAGTTCCATTCGTCCTGCACGATGCGGATGTTGCGGCCCTTGAGCGAGTCGAGCTCCCTGCGGTACTGGCGGTGGGCCTCGGCGATCCTGCGGAGCGAGTCGGGGGCCTGCTTGACGTGGGAGGCCAGGCCGTCGCGTCCCTGCCAGTAGACGTGCTCGGAGATGTAGTCCATGGTGCCGGCGTTCTCGCGGAGCATGGCCTTGCTCCAGTCCCCCACCGCTCCCACGCCAACGACCTTGATCGCCGGATCGACCTTGCGGAGCGCCTCGACGAAACCGGCGTGGCGCTTGAGGTACTGTTCGAGGGGCACGTGGCCGAGCTGCCAGTCGCCGTACATCTCATTGCCGATGCCGATGTACTTGACGCCCCAGGGCTGCGCGCGGCCGTTGCGTTCCCGCAGTTGCCCCATGGCAGACTTGGCGGGGCCGTTGAGGTATTCGAGTTCGGCGGCGGCGCTCTCGACCGAGCCGGTCCCGGTGTTGATCGCGATGTAGGGCTCGGTGCCCAGGAGGTCGCAGAGGTCGAGGAATTCGTGGACCCCGACGTCGTTGTGCTCGATGCCGCCCCAGGCGGGGTTCTTTCGTGGGGGCCGGCGATCACGGTCTCCGATGCCGTCACGCCAGTTGTACCCGGAGACGAAATTGCCGCCGGGCCAGCGGTAGACGGGGGAGTTGAGCTCCTTGAGCAGGGCGAGCGTGTCGGCGCGGAAGCCGTGGATGTTGTCGGCGGGCATAAGCGAGACGGCGCCGACGCGCACGGAGCCCTTGCCCGAGGATGAGATCTCCAGCCAGGCGTCGTCGGTGCCCGGGGCGACGGGGTCGACATCGAAGCTGAATTCGCCGCGAACAAAGTCGGCCGAGAGGGATTGGACCTGCACGGGGAAGCCCTCGCCGTGCCAGGCCTTGGACCTGACGGAGACTTCCACCGGGGCCGCGCTGGAGTCCCCGGCGAGCCAGAAGTACACGTTGTAACGCTTGCCCGGCCGGATCGCGAGGGCTCCCTGGCGGATGCCGCCGGCAGTCCCATCGCCCTTGAGCGTGATGCGGGGTGAGTGCTCACCGGCAAACGCGCCCTTGTCGTCCATCGAGACGCTCGCCGAGCCGAGGGTCTTCCACGGAGACTCCTTGGCATCGATCGCGTAGAAGAACTTGCGGTCCTCGAGCATCTCGGCCCAGATGCCGCCGTAGATGCAGCGGCCCAGGTGCTCGATGAACTGGCCGTAGATGTAGGGGCTGATCGGCTCCCCGACTTTCGAGGCGTCGACCGAGATCCTGGGCTCGGGGAGCTGGCCCTTCTTGACCAGCGTGAGCTGCACATCGTCGAAGCAGGCCGTGCCGGTCGCCAGGCCCCAGCCGCCGAAGAGGCAGTTGACCGTCACCGAATCGTTGAGGCCGGTATCGAACTCCGTCTCGACGAGCGTCCAGTCGTTGTCTCCCACGAGCGCCCGGGTTGCGGCACCGTCGATGCCGTGGACGTTGAACAGGGCGCCGCGGGCACCGTTGATCGCCTTGACTCCCGTGGTCCTGATCCACCCCGAGAGCTTGTACCGCGAGAGCATCTCCACCGGCACGTTGGTCGCCCACGAGAGGTCCCCGCCGGCATCGGACTTGATCATCAGGCCCGCCGATGAGCCGCGACCCTCGCTCGGCGAGTAGTCGAGGTCTCCCTTGCCGTTCCAGCGCGAGATGCGCCAGCCCTCGGGAGCGTTCCGATCGGCGGCGGGTTTCTCGAAGCCGCTGTTGGGGATGAGGTTGTCGGCGGGCGCTCCGGGGGCGGCGTTCCTGGCGGCCGGAGGGGGCTGGGGCGTGATCTCGATCAGGCCCGCGTCGATGAACTGGCCGCCGGAGGTCTGCTTGCAGGTGATCGCGATCGTGTTGGGGCCGGGCTTGAGGGCGGCGAGCGCTGCGAGGGAGATCGGCTGGTCCTCGTACTCGCCGGTCCAGCCGCCGAGTTTCAGGGCGAGCACACCGTTGAGGTAGACCTCGCAGTCCTCGTCGTGGTGGATGCGCAGGTGGAGCCGGGCATCGGGCGCGGAAGGGAGTTCAAAGCCGCGGCGGATCCAGATGGCGCCGGTCTTCCACTGCGTGCCGACGACCGCGCCGGGAGTTTCGCGGGTGCCGAAGCCGCCGGGCGCCTGCTTCCAGGCGGCGTCGCCGAAGCCGGGCGTGAACCAGTCCGCGGGCGGGGCGTCGGTGGTGTATCGCCAGACCTGCGGGCCCGCCTGCGACGTGGGGACGATCACCTTGACGACCGGAGGCGGGGGCATCTTCGAGAAGTCACCGCGGTTGGCGGCGGCGATTCGGTCGACATCGGGCTTGATGACGGCACGGTCGTAGGTGAGCAGGCCGTTGCACTCGACCTCGACGTCGGTGATCTGGGTGTAGACGATCGCGCTGAGGCCGGCGGACTCGCGCAGGCCGTAGGCATCCTTGAGGAACTTCTCGTAGGTGCGGGTGAGGTCCTCGGGGTCGCGCATGCCCTTGTAGCCCCAGTGGTCGGCCTTCCAGAGGTGGCCGGGGATGGCAAGGCCCAGGCCGCCGAACTCCCCGAGCACGGCGGCGCGCTTGGGCTCGGGCGCGGGGGAGCCGGGCGCGGGGTAGCGGTGCCAGTCGATGACATCACCGACCTTGCGGTCGGTCCAGCCGCTGGCGCTGTTGACCAGCCGCGAGGGGTCGAGCTTCCTGACCAGGTCGACGATCCGGCCGGTATCGAACTGGCCCCACCCCTCGTTGAAGGGCACCCATATGACGATGCAGGGGTGGTTGCGGTGGGCGGCGATCATGCTGGTGAGTTCGGCCTCGTACTGCGCGGTGGATTCCTTGGAGCGGTGGGCGTCGGGGTCGTTGGGTCCGATGTAGGGCTCGCTGCTGGGCATATCCTGCCAGACGAGCAGGCCGAGGGTGTCGGCCCAGTAGTACCAGCGGTCCGGCTCGACCTTGACGTGCTTGCGGGCCATGTTGAAGCCGAGGCTCTTGGTGACCTCGATGTCGTACCGCAGGGCCTGATCGGTGGGCGCGGTGTAGATGCCGTCGGGCCAGAAGCCCTGGTCGAGCGGGCCGACCTGGAAGTACGGCTCGCCGTTGAGCATCAGCGTGGTCCGGCCCTTGGCGTCCTTGCCCAGCGCGATCGATCGCAGCCCGGCGTAGGAGCGGACGGTCTCGACGGGCTGGCCCGCGAGCGAGTATTCGACCTGGATGTCGTAGAGGAACGGGTCCTCGGGAGACCACAGCCGCGGCTTGCCGCACTTGACGACCGCCCACGCGCCGGTCGCGGCCGCGTGCCTGTTCACGACGTTGCCGCTCTGGATCAGCGAGACGACCGCCGAACCGCCGGGCTTGCCGTCGGTGTTCACCTTGACGCGGAAGAGCGAGTAGGCAAGGTCGGGGACGATCTCGATCGAGGTGATGTGGGACTGCGGAACCGGCTCGAGCCAGACGGTCTGCCAGATGCCCGTGCAGGGTGTGTACCAGATCCCCTCGGGCTTGCGGACCTGCTTGCCGCGAGGCTGCTGGCCCGCGTCGGTGGGATCGAAGATGCCGACGATGATCTCCTGCTCGCCGTCGGCGTTCAGGGCATCGGTGATGTCGAAGGAGAATGGGTCGTAGCCGCCGCGGTGCTCCCCGACCTTCTTGCCGTTGATGTAGACGCTCGCCTCCCAGTCGACAGCGCCGAAGTTGAGCATGGTGCGCTGGCCCTGCCAGTCCGCCGGGATGTGGAACGTGCGGCGGTACCAGAGCCGGTCGTGGTGCTCGGCGACGCCCGAGAGCGAGGATTCGATGGGGAAGGGGACGACGATGGAGCGGTCCAGCGGCTTGCCGACCGGGACGGGGTCCTTGGGGGCAGCCGGGGACCACTGCCAGCGGCCGTTGAGGTTCAGCCAGCTTTCCCGGACCAGCTGCGGCCGGGGGTATTCCGGGAGCGGGGCCTCGGGATTCACCTGGGCGGCCCAGCGGGTCTGGAGAGCCGGGGCGGTGGGTGCGTTTGGCTGGGCTTGGGCCCGGCTGGCCGAGAACCACAGGGCGAGCAGGATGAGCAGGAAAGTCGTGGGAGTTCGCATGGGTGAGATTCCGATTGGCTTGCCACGGTTCCGTCGGGCCCATAATCTACATGAACTTCGTTATGTATGTCCACCCCTCTGATCTCCGGCTCGCCAATACGCGCCGGGTCTACCGGGCGCTGCTGGCCGCCGGCCGCAGTTCCCGTGCCGACCTGGCGCGGCGGACGGGCCTTTCGGCGGTCACGACCGGCAAGGTCGTCGACCAGTTGATCGCCACGGGTTTGCTCGAGGAAGTCGAGACCGAGGCGACGGCATCGGCCCCCACCAACCTCCACTCTTCATCGCCAGCGCTCCATCACGGCTCCGGGTCCAACGGGGTCGCGACCTCCAACGGCCTGCCCGCCCGCGTGGTGCCCCAGGCTCCGCCTCTGATGGGCCGGCCTCCCCGGGTCGTGTGCCTGTCACGGCGCGGGAGGTTCGTGGCGATCGAGCTGGGAGCCCGGGAGTGCACGCTGACGACCGTTTCGCTCTCGGGCGTTCCGGACACGGCGACCGGCCAGACCGTGCCGAGCCCCAAGAAGGCCGAGACGTTCCTGGACGCGGTGCGGGCGCTCAAGGCCAGGATCTGCGCCGAGCAGCCGATGGCGGTGCTGGTGAGCGTGCCGGGCGTGCTGGATGATCGCGAGAACCGCGTGCTGTTCAGCCCCAACCTGCACTGGACGGAGGGCGCCGAGCTGCTGCCGGGGCTTGGAGCGATCTGGAGTGCGCCGGTGGTGGCGGTGCAGGAGGTCCAGTCGCTGGCGCTGGGGCACCAGGCGGCCGGCCAGGCGCCCGAGTCGTTCTTGCTGATCGAGTTCACCGACGGCGTGGGCGGGGCGGTGGTCACCAACGGGCGGCTGCTGGAGAGCCCGTTCCCGCTCAGCGGGGAGATCGGGCACATCCGGGTTCCCACTGTGCAGCGCAAGTGCGGGTGCGGCGGTGAAGGGTGCCTCGAGACGCTCGCGGGACGCCCCGGGCTAATCGAGAGCTTCCGGGAGCACGTGCACAAGCCGCGGGCGGGGTGGGGCGAGTTGGTGGCGCACGTGCGGGCCCGCGGCGCTGAGCCGTGGCTGCGCGAGACGATCGAGGCGACGGGGATGATCATCGCCGGCGCTGTGAACCTGCTGGGCCTGCGGGAGATCGTGGCGATCGGGGAGCTTCCCGACCTGCACCCCGAGATCATGCGGGTCATGGAGGACAGCGTGCGGCGGCACGCGCTGTGCTCGCGGTTTGCGCAGGTGAACTGCAAGGCAGCGCCCAAGCGGCGGATCCTGGGGCTGGTGGCGGCGGCGACCGACCGCGTGCTGCTGCCCGAGCCGACGCTGGTGATGGCGCGGACGGGTGTGTAGCCCGCTGGCCCGTGTTCTCAGGCGCTGGCGCGGCTCGCCCAGAATTCTGCCGACGTCTGGACCGGGATCACCTCGAAGTCGACCAGGTCGCTCCAAGCGGCGAGCCACGGCTCAAGGGCGCCGGCGGTCGGCGCTTCCATGACCTGGAAGCATCGCATGTTCGCCGGGTCGAGCCAGCTGGCGACGTAGCCGACGTCCGGGGGCATCATGCGGCCGCGGGCCCTGAACCGCTCCCCGACGGGGCGCGGGTCCCGGTTCCTGAACGATTCGATGACCATGAACATCATGGGGGCAGTCTACCCCGGGGTGAGCACGGGCCAGACCGGGCGCCGGATCGGGAACGCCGGTGCGAGGGGCGTACGGATGCACTATCCTGACGATTCGGACGGGGCGGGGAACGACAGGAGAGAGCGGGCACGTGCGATCGAGCAAACCGGCCATCGGGTTCATCATCGTGACGCTGCTGCTGGACACGCTGGGGTTCGGGCTGTTGATCCCCGTGTCCCCGATGCTCATCGAGCACCTCAAAGGGTGGAACGAGCAGCAGGCCGCCCCGTACGTGGGCCTGCTGGCGGCGTGCTACGCGGCGATGCAGTTCCTTTTTGCCCCCGTGCTGGGATCGCTCTCGGATCATTTCGGCCGCCGCCCGGTGCTGCTGATCTCGATGTTCGGCTCGGGGCTTGACTATTTCGCGATGGCGCTGTCGCCGACTCTGTGGATCCTGTTCCTGACGCGGGCGATCAACGGGATGTCGGGCGCGAGTTTCAGCGTCGCCAACGCGTACATCGCCGACGTGACGCCTCCGGAGAAGCGCGCGGGGGCGTACGGGATGGTGGGCGCGGCGTTCGGCATCGGCTTCATGCTCGGGCCGCTGGTGGGCGGGGCGCTGGGGAGGCTGGACATCCACTACCCGTTCTACGCCGCGGGGACGATCACGCTGATCAACTGGCTCTACGGCTTTTTCGTGCTGCCCGAATCGCTGGCGCCGGAGAACCACGCGCCGTTCACGTTCAGGCGGGCCAACCCGGTCGCCGCGTTCGCGGGGCTGGGCCGGTACCCGCTGGTCGCGTCGCTGGCGGCGTCGTTCTTCTTCTTCAACGTGGCGCAGTTCGGGCTGCACGCGACCTGGGTGTTCTACACCCAGCACCGCTTCGGGTGGGGACCGGTGGATGTCGGCCTATCGCTGTTCCTGGTGGGCCTGGGCGCCGCGATCGTGCAGGCCGGGCTGGCGCGCAAGCTGATACCCAGGTTCGGGGAGCGGAATTCCATGCTCTTTGGGTTTGGCCTGGGCATCCTGGCCTTCATCGGGTACGGCCTGGCGACGCAGGGATGGATGATGTACGTGATCATCGCGGTGGGGTCGCTGGGGGGCATCGGCCAGCCGGCGGCGCAGTCGATGATCAGCCGCACGGTGCGGGCCGACGAGCAAGGCCGCACGCAGGGGGCGCTCTCGGCGCTCATGAACGTCGCCAACATCATCGGCCCCTTGATCGGCGCCAACATCTTCGCGTACTTCATCTCCGACCGCGCGCCGTTCCAGCTCCCGGGCGCTCCGTTCTTCTCCGGGGCGATCCTGTGCATGGTCGGCTGGGGCCTGGCGTTCTGGGCGATCAAACGCTACGGCGGCATGCTCAAGCCGCTGCCGAAATTCCAGCCGCCCAACTGCGTCCAGTGCGGCTACGACCGCACGGGCCTGGCGATCGACGCCTCGTGCCCGGAGTGCGGCCAGGCGGCCCAGGCCTGAGCGAGCGGCCCCCGGGAACCCCGGCGGCGGCGCGAGGGCTTGACCTTTCGGGCCCGGTGCCGTGTAATGCGGGCATCATGAACACACGTGGGATCGCCGCCGCCGTCGTCGTGGGTGCGCTGCTCGTGGGCCTGGGTCGCACGCTCGCCAGCCCGAGCGCGGCCGAGTCCCCCCAGCCGGCGGGGAGGCTGGACAAGAAAGCGCTGATCGACATGATCCGCCACGCCGGGGGTCCGGTCGTCGAGCACAAGCTGCTCGAACCGATGATCGGGACGTTCGACTGCGAGGTCCGGCTGACGCCCGCGCCCGGCACCCCCCCCATCGTCGCCCGGTGCGAGAGCTCCGCCAGGTGGATCCTGGACAACCGCTTCATCGAGCTGACCGGTCATCCGCAGCAGGGAGAGGAACTCCCGCTCGAGTCGATGCAGATCTTCGGGTACGACAAGCGATCCCGGCAGTTCTTCTGCTGGGCGATCGACTCGACCGACACCTACGGCCTGCTGTGCGAGGGCGACTACGACTCGGACTCCAAGACGCTCACGCTGTTGGGCGAAGCGCAGGACGCCGGGCTGGTCCGCCAGCGCATCAAGCAGGTCATCCATTTCGACACCGCCGACCAGCAGACCTCACAGGTCTGGATCCACGTGGGCAACGCCCCGGGCGCCGATGCCGACGGCTGGTTCAGGTCGGTCGAGATCATCGCCAAGCGCAAGAAGGGTTGAGCGTGTTCAAGCCCCCTTGGGCAGCCTCCATAGCCTCCATCCGGATTCACTGCCCGCGGCGCGCGGTAGCCTTTGGCCACTCCCCCACTCCCCCACGCCCCCACGCCCGCTCACCGCACCCCGCACTCGCGCCGGGCCCGGCGCAGCGTGTCCTTCATGAACGGGATGTTCGGGCGGAACGGGCCCCAGGGCGTCGAGGGGCCGATGATCCGCATGTGGACCGCCGCAGAGCCCGGCTGCCCCGCCTTCCAGAGCACATAGGCCATGTTCGCCCGGACCACGGGGGAGTCCATCGAGGGCCTGTACGCGCCCGGCCTGAAGCACTTCTCGTTGGCCGCGAGCAGCTCGCGCACGACTGCGGGGGACTTCCAGTACCCCTCGGCCTGCGGGGATTTCTCGCGCATCAGCTCTCCCAGGCGCTCGAGGTGCGCCTCGATGATGAGAGAGCCCAGCAGCGAGCCCGGGGGCGCCCCGCCCGCCGCCCCGCGGGCAAACTCGAACATCTGCTCGGACGAGCCGAACCACTTGGACGCCAGGTACCGCAGCATGCTCACGTGCGCCACCCTGAGCGTCGGGGCCCTGGATCGCACCTGTTCGAGCAGCCCTCGCACCTCGTCCACCGGCCGCTGCAGCGCAAACGACGCGGTGATCCGCCAGGACCACGGCGAAGGATCGGCCGGGTCCAGTTCGGCCGCGGCGACCAGGTCCCGCTCGGCCTCGATCATCCGATGCACGAACAGCCCGTGGTCCTTGGGCTTCCAATCAACGCCGCGGGCCGACCAGGCGAACTTGCACCCCCAGATCCCGCGGACAAGGTGCATCCGCGAACTCCGCGGCGCTTCGTGGGCCCAGTCCTCCAGCCAGCCCGGACGCTCCCGCCAGTCCGCGCACGCCTCGGCGATGAAGTGCCGGTCGTCGGCCGATCGCGGCTCGGAGAGGGCCTGCTCGGCGAGCTCGAAATCGCCGCGGGCCAGCCGCTCGCGCAGCGCCTTGGTGTACTGGTTGTCCGCCCAGTACTCGCTGGCCCCGATCGGCCCGCCGGTCCAGCGGAAGAACGACGTGTACTCCCGGTCCGCCGGCGCTGACCCGAACTCCAGCGGCCGCGCCCGGCGCGCGACGGCGATCCCCGGCCGCCGGCCCACCAGCCGCGGGTTGATGCGCTCCCCCCATTCCAGCACGCGCTCGAGCGACGCGGGCGTCAGCACGATGTCGTCCATCACGCCCTCCGAGGCGCCGTCCCCGTTCTTGCCGGCCGGGATCAGCTTCACCCCCAGGGTCGCCACCGCCCCGCACCGGCACGCGGCGATCACGTACTCCAGGCGACCGTGGCTCGGGCCCGGCTCGGGCACGATCTCCAGCGCCGCCTGCACCGTGCGAGCTTCCTGCATTTGCCTCAGCGCCTCGCGAGGCGGGCTGCCGACCGTGCACCGCCACCGCCCGCGCCGGGCCCAGCTCCGGCACGACTCGCAGAACGGCCTTCCCGCCTCGACGATGCTCGCGAACAGCGACGCCAGGAACAGGCACAGCCCCTCGAGCACCCACGCCGCCCACATCCACAGGCCCGAGGCCGCGAGGGGCCCTCCAAGGAGCGGCGCCCCCTGCGTGCGGCGGATTTCGAGGGCATCGGTGATCGGCCCCTTGGGAGCCTGCATGTGCCGCATCACGACGCCCGAAGCAAACAGCATGGGCAGCAGCAGGCACATCGCGATCACAAGCGCCAAGCCCCGGTTGCGGACCTTCCCCAGCCGCAGCGTCCAGACCGTGAAGAACCCCACCCCCATGACCGCGAACACCAGCGTGATCACCGGGTTGGCGATCCCGTAGGGGTTGACCAGCAGCACCCACTGGTACACCGCGCCGGCAATCGCGAACGCCGGCACGCCCAGCATCGTCAGCGGGATCGCCGCGAGGCTCACCCTTCCCGAGGGCACGTAGTCCGCTCCCATCACGCTGCCCTCCCCGCGCTTTCAGTGTCCCCGGGCCGGAAGGACGGGCAGCACGACCATCGACGGGTGCTGCGCATCGTGCAGGATCACCTGGCGGGCCGGCTGCGTCCGTGTCTCGAAGCCCAGCCGCTCGCCGGTGTTGGGATTGGCATCCCACTGCGGGAACGAGCTGCTGGAGATCTCCACGCGGATCCGCTCCCCGGGCATGAACGTCTGGCAGGTGTTCCACATGTTGATGGAGTACTCCAGCGGCGCCCCGGGCTCGATCAACCCCGGCCGGTCCATCCCATCGCGGAAGCGGGCCCGCACGATGCCGTCGCACAGGCGCTGGCTCGTGCCGTCGGCTCGCACGATGCACAGCCGCGCCGTGAAATCCGTGTCCACCGCGCTGGTGCTCCCCCAGATCCGGGCCTCGATCGGGCCGCAGATGTCGATGCTCTCGGTCAGCACCGGCGTGCTGAAGCACAGCACATCCTCGCGCCGCTCGATCTGCCGGTAGTCGTCCGGCCCGCCCACCTGCGAGAAACTCGGGTCGGTGATGAACGGCACGGGGTCCTCGGGGTTGTAGGTGTACGAATCGGTGCTCGCCGACCCGTGCGAGAGCGCGCCCGGGGAGCCCGGCAGCTCGGGGCTGAGCACGCCGTCGCCGCCCGAGGTGTTGGCCCGCCCTCCCGAGTACATGTAGTACCTGGCAAACCGCGTCCCGGCGACCGGCCACGAGTCTTCTTCCCGCCAGGTGTTGGCGCCCATCACGAAGATGCGCACGGGCTTCTCGTTCTCGATCCCGTTCTGCTCTCCCTTGAGCCAGCGGTTGAACCAGCGGATCAGCAGCCCGTCCATGTCGATCTGGCTGTCCTTGCCGAAGTCCAGCGTGCCGATCTTCGTGGAGCTGTTCACCGAGTGCGGCCAGGCGCCCATGATGAGCTTCTGATGCCACCTCGCCTGCTGGTCGGTGATCTTCGTCGAGGCCAGCGCGAAGTTGGTCATCGTGCTGACCTGCTCGTCGTCGTACCACCCGGAGATGTGCAGGCAGGGCACGTTCATGCGGTCCAGCTTGTTCTGGTACCGCCCATCCTCCCACCACTCCGAGAGCTGCGCGTGCTCGATCATCTGGTCCCAGAAGGGGACCTCGATCCCCGCCGCATCGTCCAGCGTGATCAACGGGCGGTGCTTGAAGACCTCCGCCCACCGGGTCCCCGGCGAGCTCTGGTTCAGGTGCCCGGCCGTGTACTGGTACCAGCTCACGCAGATCGGCCCCGGCAGACCCGTCGGGCCCATGAGCAGCCCGTCCACGAACGGGTCCGGGCACGCCACCTGCGGCACGATGCACGCCAGCGACGGCGGACGCCGCACCGCCGCGGCCAGCTGCACGTACCCGCCGTACGAGCCGCCCGTCATCCCCACCTTCCCGCTCGACCAGGGCTGGTGCCCGCACCACTCGATGGTGTCGTACCCGTCATCGCCCTCCTGGAGGAACGGGCGGAAGACCCCCTCGGAATCCCCGCGACCACGGACATCGACATCGACCCACACGTACCCCATGTCCGTGAACTTGCGCTTGCGGTCCAGCCCCGGCTTGCTCATCCCCGCCTTGGTGTAGGGAGTACGGCTCACGATCACCGGGTACTTGCCCGCCGCGACAGGTCTGTACACGTTCGCCGAGAGCTTCACACCATCGCGCATCGGCACCCGCACGTTGTACTCGATGATCATGCGATCGCCCGGCAGCGGCACATCCCCGCCGGCGATCGGCTTGCCCATGGACGGGCCGGTCATCGGCGCTGCGGCCGCGGATGAGCCGCCCGCGTTGCTCCCCTGCTTGTCCTGCAATCCGGGCCACGAGCAACCGGCCACCGCCAGCACCAGCGGAAGACCCGGCAGAAGGCCGAGCGAAAGCGATATCCTGGACGACGATGAATGAGCCGGTCGCATGCGGGCGATCTCCTCTCATGTGCAGAATACCCGACCGCGCGCTCCGATGCGACGCCGACACTCAGGTCGCCTCGGTTCCGGGCCCCTGACAGGGACCCTCGATGGTTGCCGGCGGCGCAGCCGCTGGTTGCGGGCCCTTCGCATTCCCTTCCCCCGTGAAAAGGGGGAAGCGATGCCCGCGCCGCACTTGCAGGCGCAACAGAAGACCTCACCGCCAACCCAACCGAGCCGTCTTGCAGTGACACACAGGGGCTACTTGACCTCCCCCGCCGGCCGCACATCCACCCGCGCCGCCCCGCACTCCGGGCACCGGTCCGCCGACCCCGAGAGCGAGTACCCGCACATCATGCACTGCCCCGCGAGCCCGTTGAGGCAACGGCGGATCAGCCACTTGCCCCAGAAGAGCAGGTAGAGGCCGGCGGCGAGCATCCCGAAGCACTGAATCAGGTGCATGGGCACCGCGACCAAGTCCCAGGCCTCCCAGCTTCGCGTGAGCAGATCGGCCCAATCCCGCACGCTCCGTCCGGTCAGTTCGATCGCGGCCGGTGCTCCCAACGTGATGAACACAATCCCGATCGCCCTCAGCAACAGCACGAACCAGGCAAACGAGTTCATCGGCATTCCTTTCCAAGACAGATGGCGACCGATCGACTTCTCGAATACGAGCATCGCAATTGCAAAACAGGGCCAGGCGAGCGCCAGCACAAGGGCTGTGTTCCAGAAGTTCATTTCATGCATGGAGACCGGGAAAGCGTCAAGGGGCCTTGGTGTTGATGAGTTCGGCGGGTAGTACGTGTACCACTCGCTCATTCGCCGCCAGGCCGCGACGACGCCAGGAGTCGCATGCAACGACGCGCTCAGAACCACCACCGCCGCCAGCCTCACCACCAGCCTCGAGTGCGGAGAGATGTGCTTGCTCGCGGCAACCGCCTCCAACACGTGCTCCCATCGGTGAGTCGGCCTTCAACCCTTCGCCACTTGACCAGACCCGGACCCCTCCGGCAACCCGGACCGTACTTCCAGCCCGAATCCGGCCTCCCTCATATCCTTCCTCATGCGCCTCCGCCTGCTCCCGATCGTCCTGCTCGCCTTGCTCACCGCCTTCGCCCGCGCCGGCATCACCTTCTCCGTGAAGGTCGATCCCAAGGCGCGCAAGGACGCCGCGTCAGGCCGGCTCATCGTGATGCTCGTCCGCGCGGGCTCGACGGTCCCCGCCGGCAAGGAGCCCCTCGAAGGCCCCTTCTGGGAGGACCCCCAGCCGATGTACGGGATGGACATCAAGGATGTCGCCCCGGGCGTGGCGGTCAGCGTGGACGACTCGGCGAGCAGCTTCCCCATCAAGCTCAGCCAGCTGCCCGCCGGCGAGTACCGCGCCCAGGCCCGGCTGGATGTCTCCCGCTCCAACAGCAACTGGAAGCGCGATGCCGGGAACCTGTACTCCACGCCCGTGAAATTCAAGGTGGACGGGTCCGATCAGGCCGTCACGCTGCTGCTCGACAAGTCCACCACGCCCGCCAAGCCCCGGCCCCGCCCCGGCGTCGAGCTCTTCACGGTCAAGTCCTCGCTGCTCTCGACGTTCTACGGCCGCGAAGTGTCGCTCCGCGCGGGCGTGGCGTTCCCCCTCTCGTATAACCCCGGGGCCGCGTACTCGGCGATCTACCACATCCCCGGCTACGGCGATGACTACAGCGATGCGTACCGGGGAGATCGTTCCCGGGTCGCGCCCAAGTCCCCCGAGGAAGCGCTCAACCGCGCCACGTTCGCGATCTACCTCGACCCCGAGTCCCCCAACGGCCACACGCTCTTTGCCGACTCGGCCAACAACGGCCCGTGGGCCCAGGCTCTCATCAAGGAACTGATCCCCGCCCTCGAGACCCGCTACAGGCTCACCTCCAAGCCAGAGGCCCGCCTTCTGCGCGGCCACTCCTCCGGCGGGTGGTCGACGCTCTGGCTCGCCGTCAACTACCCCGAGACCTTCGGCGCCACCTGGTCCACCTCCCCCGATCCCGTCGACTTCCGCGAGTTCCAGGTCGTCGATATCTACGGCCAGCCCAACTTCTACAAGGACGCCGCCGGCGCCGATCTCAACAGTTACCGCGCCAACGGCAAGCAGACGATGACCATCCGCCAGGAGAACCTGATGGAGGAAATCGTCGGCCCCGACAATACCTCCGCGCAGCAGTGGGATTCCTGGTTCGCCACGTTCGGCCCGCGCAACGATCAGGGCCGCCCGATGGCGCTCTTCAACCCCCAGACCGGCGAGATCGACCACGCGATCGCCGAGCAGTACCGCAAGTACGACATCGCCGACCTCCTGCGCCACGATCCGGACCGGTACCTGCCCATCCTCAACAAGAACGCCCGCATCATGGTCGGGGACCAGGACAACTTCTCCCTCGACGAGGCCGTCAAGCTCCTCCAGGCGGATGTCCAGAAGTTCAACACGGATCGAAAGACCCAGCCCGGCCCCGGCTACATCCGGATCCTCCCCGGCGTCGACCATGGCACGATCTTCGGGAGGCCGGAGATGCGCAACATCCCCGCCGAGATGGTCGAACACCTGACCTCCGCGGGGCTCATCGGCAAGTAGCTCGGCCGACCAGACCTAGTGCGCGCACGAGGTCTTATTCCGCACCATCCGATCCCCTCGCGCATACTCTGCCCGGCCATGCCGCGAGCCAGAAGAACATCGACTTCGCTCGGGGATCCGCTCCCCGTGATCGCCGACATATACACCATCCCGGATGTCTACGACATCCTCCACGCCCCCGGGACCATGCGTGAGGTCACGGTGTGCCTGCGCGCTGCCGAGACCTACGCCGGCGCCAAGGCACGGGCCGCCAAGGTGTGGCTCGAGCCCGCGTGCGGCACCGGTCGGTACGTGCGCGCCCTGGCAAGCCGGGGCTGCGAAGCGCTGGGCGTGGATCTCTCCGAGCCGATGATCGCCTTCGCCCGCGAGATCACCGGACGCACCGCTCGCAGCGGCCGTGCACGCTTTGAGGTCGGCGACATCGTGGACATCGATCGGATCGCCGGCAAGGGCCGCTTTGATGCGGCGATCAACCTGATCAACTCGATCAGGCACCTCGACCGCGACCGTGACCTCGATCGGCACCTCAGATCCACCGCCGCGGCACTCAAGCCCGGAGGCGTCTATATCGTCGGGCTGTCCATGGTTCTGTACGGCGCGGAAAGCCCTAGCGAAGATCTCTGGAAGGGCTCCCGCGGCCGCTGCCAGGTGACCCAGGTGATCCAGTACGAGCCGCCGACCGCCAGCCGCGGGACCGCCGCCCGCACCGAGCGGGCCTACTCCCACATCACCGTCACCCGTCCCTCCGGATCCCGTGAGTACATCAGCACTTACACCCTGAGGTGCTACAGCCAGGAGCAGTGGATCGCCGCGATCGAATGCAGCCCCTTCCGCCTGGTCGCGGTGATCGATGAGAAGGGCCGGGAGATCGATATCCCGACTCTTGGGTATGGAATCTACGTCCTCAGGAAGCCCGACTGACGCAACGGCCTCCAAGCCCTGGGCCCAGACCGGGCCGGAGCGAGCGCGGGCGGGTATACTTGGCGTTCCTGTCCGACCGCAATCCTGCCTGTCCGACGGGATGAACTGAATTCCTGTTCGGTATGACCCTACCGGGGAGCGCCTTGGAGCCGAGCATCGGTATCGATCCCACAGTTCATTCACCGGCGCTGGTGGCGCCTCGTCGTGGGGCGGGCCGGATCGGGTCGTCGGGGCTCGTCGGTGCGCTGATCGAGGCGACCAAGCCGCGGATCACGCGGCTGGTGACCATCACGTCGGGCGTCGGGTTCGCGATGGCGGGCGTCGCGCGGTCATGGCAGATCGATGAACTGCTGGTGCGCGGCGGCGCGTGCATGATCGGGACGGCGTTGTCCGCCGCGGGTGCCAACGCGCTGAACCAGTGGGTGGAGCGCGACCGGGACGCCCTGATGATGCGTACCTGCGGGCGGCCGCTGCCGACGCGGCGCGTCTCGCCGCCGAGCGTGCTGCTGGCCGGGCTGCTCCTGAGCGTTGCGGGGGTGGGGCTGCTGGCCGCAGGTTGCGGCCCAGTGCCGGCGCTGCTCTCGCTGGCGTGCATCGTGGTGTACGTGCTCGCGTACACGCCCATGAAGCCGCTGACGCCGTGGGCGACCCACGTGGGGACCATCCCCGGGGCGCTTCCGCCGTTGATCGGATGGACGGCGGCCTCGGCCGCGGGCGGGCTCGCGTCGCTGCGCGAGCCGGGCGGGTGGTCGCTGTTCGTGCTGATGACGGTGTGGCAGATGCCGCACTTCCTGGCGATCGCGTGGATGTTCCGCGACGATTACGCCCGCGGCGGGTACCGGGTGCTCCCGGTGCTGCCGGACGGGGAGAACCGCACGGCCCGTTCGATCGCGATGTGGAGCGTGCTGCTGCTGCCGGCGACCCTGCTCCCGGCGTGGGCGATGGGCCCGACGGTGGGCGTTCCGTACATCGTGATCGCGTCGGTCGGGGCGGCGGCGATGCTGGCGCTGGCGTGGCGGCTGATCCGGGAGCGGACGCGCGGCGCGGCACGCAAGCTCTTCTTCGCCTCCATCATCCAATTGCCGGTGCTGCTGCTGGCCCTCGTCGCCGAGGCGCTGGTGCGGCTGGCGATCCGGTAGCGCGGGCGGTTGTTGTTGTTCATGACGGCAAGCGGGCCGGCGAGCATCGCCGGTACGTGGATCAATGAAAAACGCCCCCTGGGCGGGGGCGTTGATGGGGTTGGGCCGGTCGGTCCGGGTCGGTCACTTCGGTTTGGCCGCCGGCTCGGTGGGCTTGGCGCCGGTCGCCAGTGCGTCCTTGGGCGGGATGGGCATCACGACGACGCTGATGGCGCCGTCGGGCTTGGCGTACTTGGCGAACGCCGCCTTCACCTGCTCGGGAGTCATCTCCTGGAACGCGGCGGGCTCGCTCAGGATCTCGTCCATGCTCTGGCCGCGGAAGGTGCTCTGCTGCACCCGACGGGACCAGTAGCTCGGATCGCGGAGCTGCTCGTCGTAGGTGTTGGCCATCTGCTTCTTGGCGACTTCCATCTCGTCGGCCGTCGGGCCGTCCTTGGCGAAGGCGGCGTACATGGACGCGAGCTTGTCGGCCAGGGGCTTGGCCTTGGCCGGCTGGCAGGTTGCCGAAGCGCCGAAGACGCCGAATCCGGGGTAGGTGGTCGCGGCGCGGGAGGAAGCCCCGATGCTGTACACCAGCTGGGCCTCCTCGCGGACTTCCTTGACCATGCGCGTCGAGATGATGCGGGCGGCTATGGAGAGCGCCCGTGAGTCGGCCAGGTTGGACTGGTCCGCCCCGTAGAAGCCGTTCATCACGAAGGCCTGGTCGGTGGGCGTCTCGACGGTCTGGGCCACCGTCTGGGGGCCCGCGGCGCGCTGGATCCTGCGCAGGGAGGCGTAGGACTTGTCGGACACCCGTTCGCGGTTCGGGAGCGCGCCGAGGTACTTGGCGACCAGATCCATCGCGGCGTCCTTGGTGACATCGCCGACGACGACGACTTCGATCGGTGATTCCTTGATGAGCTTCTCGAGCCAGGCCTGGGCCGCCGGCAGGGTGAGCTTGTCGATCTGCTCCATCGTGACCGGCTGGACGCGGGCTTCGGTCGCCGGGTAGATCGCCGCCGCTGCGGCGCGCTGCCCGAAGAAACCGGGGTTCTTCATGGCCTCCTGGAGCATCTGCTGGGCCGTGGTTTTGTACTGGTCGAACGTGGTCTGCTCGATCCTGGGCTCGGTCAGGAGCAGGTAGGCAAGCTGGAAGCCGGTCTCGAGCTCCTCGGGGCTGCCGGAGATGTTCAGCGAGATCGAGTCGGCGCCACCGCCCCCACCACCGCCGCCGCGGCCGCCGCCGCCGCGACCACCGCCGCCGCCGAAGCCCCCGCCACGGACGTTGACCTTCTTGCCGGTCATCAGCTCGCGGATGTCGCTGGAGGTGAGGGACTTGGTGGCCGGGCGCGACCAGGCGAGCGTCGCGGCCGAGGTGATGCCGCGGTTGGCGGCGGTCTCGAGCATCTCACCGCCGATGAGGTCGACGCTGATGGAGGCCTGGTTCTTGCGCTCGTCCATGAAGCGGTAGTGGACGCGGACGTTGTTGGAGAGCCAGCCGGACCAGACCTTGGTCGCGGCGTGTTCGGACCCTTCGGCGATCGTCCCGCCCTTGGGGGCCTGGGCCATGAGCGTGGTCGCGTGGACGGCCTCGGTCTCCTGCGTGGGCGTGACCTGGAGGGCCTTGATGCCCAGGGCGAGCAGTTCGGCTTCGGAGGGAACGGCCGGCCCGGAGGGGAGGGTGGCGATGAAGGCGACCGCCTCGGGATCGAACTCGGTCGCGAAGCGCTTGGCAATCTCCTCGGGCTTGATGGTCGGGAGCAGCTGCTTGAGAACATCCAGATGCTGCTGCGGGGACATCGTGGGCTCGCCGTCGGTCACGTTGCCGTTGAGACGGGAGATCAGGCCCTGGGACGTGTTGGTGGATTCGGTTTCCACCGCGCGCTCGGCGCCCGAGAGCATCTCCTTCTTGACGTCGTCGATCTCGCGGGCCGTGAAGCCAAAGACGCGGGCCCGCTGGAGTTCCAAGGCCATCTCGTTGAGCGTCTCCTTCCACTTGCCGGGGTTGGCGCGGCCGGAGAGTTCGGCGGTGTAGATCGAGTTGGGATCGTTGCTGACCGAGACCCGGGCGCTGAGGTAGCTGGTGCCGCCGGCGGAGACCTTTTCGTTGAGCCGGCGGTTGAGGGCGCTGGTGCCCAGGCGGGCGACCAGGTCGGCGCGGTACATCGGGATCGTGGTGGTCGGGGCGTGGGCCGGCTCGAGGCGGACGATCTGGACCTCCTCGGAGCGGACCTCGGGGTCGCTGGCGACGATCGCGAAGCTTTTGTCGTAGGCCTTGACCCTGATGTCCTGGGGCGTGGGCCTCGGCTTCTTGGGCAGGTCGGAGAACTTGTCCTTGATGACCTTCACGACGTCGGCGGGGTCGGTGTCGGCGACCACCATGAGGGTGGCGTTGGAAGCGCAGTACCACTTGTTGTAGTAGTCCTTGAAGTTCTGCTCGTTGACGGCGTTGATGGTCTCTTCCTTGCCGATGGTGATGCGTTCACCGTAGAGCGAGCCGGGGGCCATGTGCTCGAGGATGTAGAAGCTGGTGCGCTGGCGGCCGGAGAGCCCGCGGCGGCGCTCCTCCTGGATGATCTGCCGCTCGTCGTCGATCTCCTTGGGCAGCAGCGAGAGCCGGCCGACGACGTCGGCGAAGAAGGTCATACCCTTGCCGAGGGTCTCGGGCTTGGTGTCGGGAAGCGTGAGCTGGTAGGTCGTCTGGTCGAAGTTGGTGAAGGCGTTCTGGTCGCGCCCGAAGGTCATGCCCAGCGACTGGAAGAACGGGACGAGCGACCCGGGGGCGAAGTTGGTCGAGCCGTTGAAGGCCATGTGCTCGAGATAGTGCGCCAGCCCGCGCTGCTGGTCGGACTCGTTGAGCGAGCCCGAGTGCATGTGGATCCAGATGGTGGCGTGCCCCGGCGGGATCGAGTTCTTCCGCACGATGTAGCGCAGCCCGTTGTCGAGCTGGCCGGTCGTCAGGGACGGGTCGGAGGGTAACGGTTGGGCCCGGGCGGTCAGGGCCGGGATCGCCAGGGCCATGACTATCGCACACACACGCGGCAACATGCGCAACATGAGAGTCTCCTTGCCGGAAGCGGCAGGTTCGAGCGAACCGACAGGAGTATATCAAACGGGCGTGCCGGCCCCGCCTCGTATCGAGGCGATCGACGGCTTTGACCTTCGCCGTGACGACGCGCTTCGAACCTCTCGGAGGCAGGCAATCGCGGATTCGGGGATTCGACAGGCCGCCGGTGCTCAGCGAAGTCCCCGGCCTCGATTCACGACTCGTGAGTCTGGATTCCTGGCCGGAGCCGGATCAGGCCGCTTGCGATCGCTGTTTGGACTTCCTTCCCCGGTCGAGCCACAAGGCGCAACTGGCGAGCAGTCGCGCCCGGTCGATGGGCTTGGAGGCGTAGTCGTCGCATCCGGCCTCGACGCAGCGCTGGCGATCCTCGGCCATGGCGTGGGCGGTGAGGGCGATGATGGGGATGGGGTTGCCCTGACCGCGCAGCGCCCGCGCGAGCGAGTAGCCATCCATCTCGGGCATCTGCATGTCCGAGACGAGTAGGTCGTAGGGCTGCCCCCGCTGGGCGGCGGCGGCGATCATCTCCAGGGCGATCTTCCCGTTCTCGGCGATGTCGACCTGCGCCCCGGCGCGGGAAAGGTGAAAGCTGATGAGCTTGCGGTTGTCCGGACCGTCCTCGGCGAGCAGGATGCGGCCGCGGAATGCAGTTTCGGACTGAGGCTGAGCGCTGGGCTGGACCTCCGCGTGCGCGAAGCGGTCGACCCAGGGGGCATCCGGGCAGACCGCGATGGGCAGGACGAGGCGGAAGGTCGAGCCGCGGCCCGGGGCGGTCCGCACGAGCGTGACATCGCCGCCCATGAGCCGAGCGAGCCGTCGCGAGATCGCCAGACCCAGGCCGGTCCCCCCGTGGCGGCGCGTGACGCTGGCGTCCGCCTGGGTGAAATGGGAGAACAGACGATCGGCCTGCTCGGGAGACATCCCCTGTCCCGAATCTTCCACATCGATGCACAAGCAGCACCGGCCGCCGCTCGCGGCGTCCGGGCCGCGCTGGCCGTCGGCTCCCGGCTGCTGGGCCGAGACCCGGAGCGTCACGGTGCCGACGTCGGTGAACTTGACGGCGTTCCCGACGAGGTTGATGAGGATCTGGCGGAAGCGCGTGGGGTCGAGCGTGGCCCGCGCGGGCATGGGGGTGTCCAGGCCGACGCCCAGCGTGATGCCCTTGGCCTGGGCGCGGGGTGACATGAGCGAGGAGACGGCTTCGAGAATCCTGGGGATGTCGGACTCGATCTGCTCGACCTCGAGCCGCCCGGCCTCGATCTTGGAGAGGTCGAGGATGTCGTTGACGACGGTGAGCAGGTGCTCCCCGGCGCGTCGGATGACGGCGATCGTCTCCCCGCGGCGCTGGGGCGTGATGTCGCCGGCGTCGGCGAGCAGGTCCGCGTAGCCGAGGATGGCGGTGAGCGGGGTGCGGATCTCGTGGCTCATGTTGGCGAGGAACTCGCTCTTGGCCTTGCTGGCGGCCTCGGCGGCGACGGCGAGCTGGCAGTTGTGGCTGACGGCCTGGGCCAGTTCGTCGGTGCGGCGCTGGAGGGTCTCCATGACGCAGTGGCGCTCGGTGACATCCACGAGCACGCCGTAGAGGCGGGTGGTGCCGTCGGAGCCCTTGCGGACCGAGGCGATGTCCTCCATCCAGATCACCCGGCCGTCGGCGGTGATCATGCGGTACTCGATGCGATGATCGAGATCGGCGGCGGTCTGTGACCTTCGGAAATGCAGGACTGTCTGCCGGTCTTCGCCGTGGATGTGGTCGGCCCAGAAGTCCGGGAGGAGCCAGTCGGCGATCGCGTACCCCAGCTCCGCGGCCCTGGGCGAGACATACAGGAACTGCTCGGTGGCGGGGTCAAATTCCCAGACGATCGCGTCGGCGCTCTCGATGATGGTGCGGGTGCGGGCTTCGGCGATCTCGAGGGCCTGCTGGGCACGGAGGCGACCGACGGCCAGGCCAAGGTAGGAGGCGGCCCCGGCGGCGGCGCTGACGCGATCGGGGGTGATGGCACCAGCGCGGTTGTCGTAGAGCATCAGCTTGCCGACGACGCCGTGCTCGTCGATGATCGGGATGAAGGCAAGGGTGGCGATGTTCTGATCGACGAACAGGTCCTTGAACCGCGCGTACGCGGGGTCGTTCTGGACGTCGTCGACCACGAACGGCTTGGCGAGCGAATCTCCCCGTCTCCACGGGCAGTGTCCCTCGACCGCGGCGCGGTACTGCTCGCTGATGCCGCGCCATCCGACGAACCGGCAGACGCCCTCGTGGTCGAACAGGAGCACGGCCGAACGGGTGGCGCCCGCGAGGCTTTCGAGGGCGTCGTTGGCGGCGCGGCCGGCTTGCGAGACGGTCGAGGCCGCGGCCAGGTCTGAGGCCAGCCGCAGGGCGGCGGCCTGGGCCGCTTCGGCCGCCTTCCGATCGGAAATGTCCCGGAGGAACGCGCTGAACGTGACTCCCCGGGGGCCGTTGACGGGGTTGATCGAGATCTCGACGGTAATCCGGCTGCCGTCCTTACGCAGGGCGTACACCTCGACGCGGCGGCCCATGACGGCCGTCTTGCCCGACTGCAGGAACCGCTCCATCCCGGCGCAGTGCGCTGCGCGGGCCTCGGGGGGGACGATCAACTCGTGCATCGACCGGTCGATCGCCTCCTGGCGTGTCCAGCCGAAGATGCGCTGGGCCTGGGCGTTCCAGTCGATGACCCGGCCCGCCGAATCGATGGCGATCACGGCGTCCAGGGCGGTATCGATGACCATCCTGGCCCGCTGCTCGCTCTCGGCCAGCCGCAGGGCATTCCGGACGGCCTCGGCGCGGGCCTGGAGCGCCTCGCCGAGCATCCTCAGCTGCTTGCGCCGCAGGACGAAGATGCTGACGCCCACGGCGGCCGAGAGCGCACCACCCGGGGCCAGCCCCAGCAGCGCTGCGCGGCGCCGGGCCGCCTGCTCGGCGAGGAACTTCTCGGCGCTGACATCCACACCGACGATCCCCTCCTGGGCGCCGTTGGGGCCCATGATCGGGGCGTACCCGGACACGAAGCTCCCCCACTGGTCGCTGTAGGGCTGATCACTGGCGGAGGGGACGCCGGGCTTGCCGGGCTCCCCCAGAGCCGCGAGCATCGCGGGGTCCGGGTCGTCGTACTTCTCCCAGACCTGCGAGCGGTCCTCGCGGCCGTCGGCGTCGTGGTCACCGGGCTCGGCGGCGTCGAGCACGAACCGCACATCATCGCCGTCGCGCACGACGGTGTACATGTACTTCACGCCCGGCGTGGCCTGGCGGGCGCGGCGGAGGTCGGCGATCGCCGCGGTGTACTGCTCGCCGTCGATCTGCGCGGGGTCCCGGATCCGGGCGTGCAGGGCGGGGTCGATGGTCGCCGAGATCGAGCACGCCAGGCGCTCCATCTCGTCGCGCATCTGGGAGAGGCTGGAACTCTCGGCGGCCCGCCAGAGGCTCCAGTCGGCGGCGACCACGATCAGCGCAACGGCGATCGCGGCGCCCAGCGCATCCCACCGGGCGCGTCGGCTCGGACGCGGGGGCGCGGCGGCGACCTCGCCGGCGTTATCGGTCGTGGCACGTTCGGGCCTGATCACGGCTCAGTTATCGTGTCTTGATCCCCGGCGGCTGAGTGATTCCGCCGGTTCTGCCAGTTGTGCGGCGTCGACCGGATGTCGCGCAGGCGCCGGCGGCACGGATAACCGCCCTGGACCCCGGCGGGGAGGGCATCGGCCTCAGGGACCAGCTACTGCACCCCCGCGACGTGATCGACCTCATCAAGGGTGGTGACCCCCTCGGCGACCAGGCGCCAGCCGAACTGCATCAGGGTCGTGAAATGGCCCTGCTCGATGACGCGCTTCATGGCCTGGATGGTGGGCTCCCGGAGGACGACGTCCCGGAGGTCGTCGTTGAAGTCCAGCAGTTCGAAGATGGCGCGGCGGCCGCGGTAGCCGGTGCGCAGGCAGCGCGGGCAGCCGGTGGCGGCGAACATGCGGGTCCGGTTGCCCAGGTACTTGCCCAGGCGGGTGGACTGCCCGGGCGCGACGGGCACGTCACGCTTGCAGGTCTCGCACAGCACGCGCACGAGCCGCTGGGCGAGCACCAGGTCCAGCGAGTTGGCGACCAGGTAGGACTCGACCTTGAGCTCCAGCAGCCGGAAGATGGCGGCGATCGTGTCCTTGGCGTGGATGCTCGAGAACACCACGTGGCCGGTCATGGCGGCCTGCATGGCGGTCTTGGCGGTCTCCTCGTCGCGGATCTCGCCCACGAGGATGACGTCGGGGTCCTGCCGGAGCACGGACCGCAGCAGGTTGCCGAAGCTGTTGCCCTTGGAGTCGTCGGTGGGGATCTGGGTGACCATGTCGAGCTGGTACTCGACCGGGTCCTCGATGGTCACGACGTTGCGCGAGTGGCGGTCGATCTCCCGGATGCAGGTGTAAAGCGTCGTGGTTTTGCCCGAGCCGGTGGGCCCGCAGACCAGGAGCAGCCCGTGGTCCTGCTCGCAGACGCGGCGCACCCGGTCGACCATGTAGGGCACCAGGCCCAGCTCCCCGATCGACGTGGGCAGCCCGCGCGTGTCGAGCACGCGCAGCACGAGCTTCTGCCCGTACACCGAGGGTGTGAAGCTCACGCGGTAGTCGACGCGGCGGTCGGGGAACCGCGAGGAGAAGTGGCCCTCCTGCACGGCGTCCCGGGCCGCGAGCTTGATCTGCGAGGCGGTCTTGATGAGGCCGTACATCAGCTCGCTGACGCGGGCGGGGAGGTCGACGACCGTGATCATCTGGCCGTCGACCCGCATGCGGACCTGGCTGTGATCGCCCTTGGGCTCGATGTGGATGTCGGTGGCGCGGGCCTTGGACGCCGCCCGCAGGAACAGCTTCATCGCCTTGGGGCCCACGCTGTCCCCGGCCAGCGCCTGCGAGCCCTTGCCACCCGCGTCGATCATGGTCACCGATTCGTGCGCCGAGTCCTTGGGGGGGAGCGAGTCGATCAGCTCCTCGAGCTTGAGCACCCAATCGATCTCTTCGCGCGGACCCCGGACCGGCGCCGAGGCCTCGTGCTCCGGACCGGCCGCCGGCTCCCCGGCCACGGCATCCTCCCACTCGAGCGATGGGAGCGGGGGGACCGGGGTGGGGTCGCTGGCGTCGAGTTCCTGGTCCTCGGAGATCGGCAGGCCGTCCTCATCCTCGACCAGGAACTCGTGCGCCCCGATCCTCAGGACGTCCCCCGCCCGCAGCGGGGAGTGCGAGACCTTCAGGTCGTTGACCTTGGTCCCGTTGCGGGACTGCAGGTCCCGGACCGTGAAACCTCCCTTGCCGTCGGGCTCGATGATGCAGTGGTTGCGGCTGGCCTTCTCATCGCGCAGGCGGATCGCGTTGTCGTGCCCGCGACCGATGGAGACCGGCTTGTGCGACAGCGTGACGCCGGGAGTGTCACCGCGGATGGTCTTCAGGATGAGCTTGGACATCTGAACTCCGGCCGACCGGCCCGCGGCCGGGCCGCGAACCGACCAACGAGTGAAACTCCGCACACGGACCAGCCCGACCGCCCTGCTCGCCGACCGCCGGGCCCCGCCGAGCCGTGCAGCACGAATCCCGCTCCCGGGGAGCCGGAAGTAGAGCAGGGCGCAGGAACCCGCCTCTTGAGCCGCCGACGGTCGGACCGTTTGCGGTCGGGCCGGACGCCCGGGGACCGAATACTACCAAACGCCTCCGAGAGGCCCTCCCGGCTCCGTATTATCTCCGCCCCGTGGCCGGTGAGCGCAGGGGGTGTTCCCCGGCGAGCCTCCCGCTCCAGTCCCGCTTTCCAACCCAGACCCGGTGCCGACCCATGATCGACCTCCGCCAGCTCCGTGAGAATACCGCCCGATTCAAGGCCGGCGCCCAGCGCAAGGGGATCGCCGTCGACATCGACCGAGTGATCGCCCTCGACGAGCAGCGCCGCCGCTTCCAGACCGACATGGAGCGCCTGCGCGCCGAGCAGGGACGCCTCGAGAAGGAAGTCGGCCCGCAGCTGGGCAAGCTCTCCGGGCAGCTCAAGAAGGCCGAAGGCGACGAGAGGGCGCGGCTCGAGCGCGAGGTCGCCGAGCTGCGCGACAAGCCCGCGGCCCTCAAGGCCCAGGTGCAGGAACTCGGCCAGAAGATCACCGCCCTCGAGCCCGAGCTCAACGACCTGCTCCTCCAGGTGCCGCTGCCGCCCGACGACGATGTCCCCGTCGGCACGTCGGCCGATGACAACGTCGAGCTCAAGCGCTGGAACCCGCCCGGGTTTGATGCCTCCAGGAGCTTCGAGGAGAACCGCGGCTTCAAGCCCCGGACCCACCTGGAACTGCTCAAGCACCTGGGGCTCGCGGATTTCGAGCGCGGCGTCAAGCTCGCCGGGGCGCGCTCGTACATCCTGACCGGGGACGGGATGCGGCTGCACCAGGCGGTGCTGCGGTTCGCGGTCGACTTCATGACGCAGGAGAACGGGTTCCGGGCGATGTCGGTGCCGGTGCTGGTCCGCGAAGAGGCGATGGTGGGGACGGGGTTCTTCCCGGCGGGACGGGAGCAGGCATACCACATCGAGGAGTCCAAGCGCGGCGGCGGGTACGACATGTTCCTGACGGGAACGGGTGAAGTCGGCCTGATGGGCGTGCACCAGGGTGAGATCCTGGACGAGGCGAGCCTGCCGCTCAAGTACGTGACCGTGAGCACGTGCTTCCGGCGCGAGGCCGGGGCGGCGGGCAAGGACACGGCGGGGCTGTACCGGATCCACCAGTTCGACAAGGTCGAGCAGGTGGTGATCTGCAGGGCCGATGTCGCCGAGTCGCGCCGCTGGCACGCGACCATGCTGGGGTACGTCGAGACGCTGCTCCAGAGGCTGGGGATCCCCTACCGGCTGCTGCAGTGCTGCACGGGCGACCTGGGCCCCAAGAACGCGAGCATGATCGACGTGGAATCCTGGATGCCGGGCAGGGGCGAGATCGGTCCCGACAAACTGCCGCGGGGCGCGTACGGCGAGACGCACTCGGCCTCGCGGCTGTACGACTTCCAGTGCCGGCGGCTGAACATGCGGTACCGGACCGGCGGCGAGGGGGCCAAGGGCGAGACGACCTTCTGCCACTCGCTCAACAACACGGTATTGGCCAGCCCGCGGTTCCTGATCCCCTTGCTCGAGATGCACCAGAATGCGGACGGGACGGTCACGATCCCCGAGGCGCTGCGGCCGTACATGGGCGGGCAGTCGAAGATCGGCTGACTCCCAGCCGGAAGGGCCGGGTGCCTTCAAAAAGCAGATGTCCCGGCCTTGCGGCCGGGACACCCGAGGGTTCAGGTACGAACAGACTCCCGCGAGCGAGCCCCGTTTGAGCACCCACGAGGTGCAAAGGGAGGTTCGCGGAACTGCTACCGATTACCGGCGACGACGGGCCGCGGCGAGCGCGCCCATGCCCACCAGGGCCAGGGAGCCCGGGGCGGGGATGGGGAACGCGATCGCGCCGAAGGTGTGACCGATGCAATCGCCGGTCAGCGCCGGGGTGCCGATATCCATGGAGAGGTCACCGAAGGCCATGTGCGGGGAGAAGTCGCCCTCGGCGTGGTCGTAGTACGGTCCGACGTTGCCGACCCAGGCATCGCCGGGGCCTGCGGTGCCGTAGGCGCCGCTGACGATGTCGGCGTTGATCTTGAAGTCATCGGGGGCGGGCTGGCCGTCCAGGGCGTTGGTGAAGCCGTGGGCCGGGCCGCCCAGATAGGCGTGGCCACCGGAGAAGACCCAGTGGTTCATGCCGTCGGCCAGGTTGTTGGCGATCACGCCGGGGACGCCGTCCCAGAACACATCGATGTGCCGGACGGGATCGGTGGAGTTCGTGTAGACGGTGAGGAGGCTGACGCCCTCGCCCAAGCCGCCGGTGAAGGGATCATCGACCGCGCTCTTGATCACGTTGGCGCCGCCGTGGATGACCAATCCGGTGACATCGGCGATGTACGTCGCGACGCCGGGCATGCCCCAGCACAGGTCGGGGGTAGCGAAGTTGACGCCGGCTGCGAAGACATCGAAGCCGTTGAGGTTGATATGCCCCTCATCGACGCCGCCGGGCACGCCGGTCTGGTAGTTCCAGCACGCGTAGGACTTCACTTCGAAGCCCGGAAGGGCGGGCATGCCGATCACGAACGGATCGGGCACCCCGGCCGACGAGCGCGACGAACCGCTGGCGGCGACAAAGTCGCCACGCAGGTCGAAGTGCCCGACGCTGATGGTCGGCACCGACGCCGAAGCGGCGGTCGCCGCGCCGGCCAGGGCAAGAATGGACAGAACGTTCTTCATGTGTCTCTCCTGACGAGAAAACCCCATCGCAATTCTGCGCGCTTCAGCGCACAGTCTCTCGACCTTCACTCGACGCCGGGTCCATACCCCGTGAGAAGTCCGCGGCGTTCTACCGCCTCATGCGGTCGCCTGCGGCCGATCTCACCGTCGCCTCGGACCGGCAACCAAGACCGGGCACCCGCCCTGCACGCAATATGTTGAGCGATTCCTGTGCTCTCCGCCCCAAGCCCCCTTGCTTGGGAACTCTCACTCTCTGAACAGGACTTCCCTACCCATCAACACGAACCCCGAGCCACTGCCAGGGACAGAAAGTCCCGGGGCACGGCCTCTAAGTCCTATACGGAGGGTTTGGTCCCTACTCACGCACATTTCGACAGATTTGTGAAGAAAGGAGATTCCGCGTTCCCATTAAATCAGGATATCTTCGTGGTCTTCTCATGGTCCACCACTTGCGCGATCGCTCAACCCACGGCGATGCAACCGCTTACAGCCCTCATACGTGTGACAAACTCACCGACTCTTGACGGTAACCCATGACAGAACTGGCCCAGCGTGGCATGTACCGCACACTCGGGGTGTCCCGGCAAGGATCGCCGCGGCATGAGGTACACATACATGGCACGGACCGCCTTTTGCATCACTGCCCTCTTGGCCTGCCTGGCCGCTTCCCCGGCCGTCGCGGGCACGACATTCTCCAACGGCGTCGCCGACATCGTCCACGGCGGTGGCCGCGAGATGTCCGCGTACATCCAGGCCGACGACTTCGTGTTCAGCACCGACACCTCCGTAACGGGCGCTTCGCTGGAGTGGTTCACGAGCGGCCGGCTCGCATCCTGGGATCACACGATCCGGTGGTACATCTTCGCCGACGCCTCGAACGCTCCGGGCTCGCTGCTGGCCTCGGGCAGCGCGCTCAACGTGCTGAGCACTTTCGATGGCTCCACCAATTTCGACCGCTACAGCACATCGTTTGACTTCGACCATGCCGTGGACGTCTCGGCCGGCGGCCGCTACTGGTTCGGCCTGCACTTCTCCTCGGACTTTGCCTCGCGCGACAACCTCTACTGGGCCGACAGCACCTCGCAGCAGATGGCCGGGACGTTCGAGAGCCAGAACGGGACCATGAACAACTGGGTGGACGTCACGGGCACCGACCGGTCTTTCACGCTGATCCCCGCGCCCACCTCTGTGGCGCTCGTGGGAGTCTCGGCGATCTTCGCGTCACGCCGACGCCGGTAAGCGCCGCGCACCAGCCCCGGCCGCGCACCGGATGTCCCCGGGCACGTGGTCCGACGAGCCGCTAACCTAGCCGCGGCATGGACGCCCCGCGCTCGGTCCACATTCCCCCCTCGGATCGCCCCGATCCTCCGCGCCCCAACCCGTCCCCGGCTCCGTCTCCGGGCGCGGGCGGGAAGCACCACGCCGCCTCGCTGGCCTCCGCGGTCCGCGCGGTCTCCGGCATGACGCTGCTCTCGCGCCTGGGCGGCCTGGCGCGGGATGTCCTGGTCGGCCGCATCTTCGGGGATACCGCCCTGGGGTCGGCGTTCGCGGCCGGGTTCACCATTCCCAACCTCTTCCGCAGGCTCTTCGGTGAGGGCGCGCTCTCCGCGGCGTTCATCCCCGAGTACGCCCAGGCCGAGAAATCCGACCGCGCCGAGGCCGACCGCTTCGCCTCCCTCACGCTCGCCCGGCTGGGGATCGCCACCGGCCTGATCACGGTGATCGCCGAGCTCGGGCTCTTCGGGCTGCTGACGCTGCTCCCGCCCGATCCGGACCGGCAGCTCTCGCTGCGGCTGATCATGGTGATGCTGCCGTTCATGCCCTTCATCTGCGTGACGGCGATCATGGGCGGGATGCTCCAGGTGCACGGCAGGTTCGGCCCCGCGGCCTCGGGCCCGCTCGTGCTCAACGGCTTCATCATCGCCGTCGGGCTGTGGCACGTGCTGCGCGGCCAGATCGGGTCTCCCACCGTCGCCTACGCGCTGGGGATCGCCACGGCCGTCTCGGGCATCACGCAGGCCGCGACGTTCGCGTGGATCCTGCGCCGGCACGCCGCGTGGCGCCCCGACTGGGATCCGGCCCGGCCGCGCGCCGGACGCATGTGGCGCAAGCTCATCCCCGTCCTGATCGGCCTGGGCACCCTCCAGCTCAACACGTTCATGGACCAGGTGATCGCCATGTGGCCCATCTGGATCGGGCCGACGTTGCTCGGGCACGCCTACCCGCTGGACGACTCTTCCAACGTCATCATCGCCGCCGCCCAGCGGCTCTACCAGTTCCCGCTGGGAGTCTTCGGGATCGCCGTCGCCACCGCGGTCTTCCCGCTGCTCTCGCGCCACGCCGACCACGACGAGCGATTCACCGACACCCTCCGCCGGGGCGTGCGGATGTCGATGTACATCGGCTTGCCGGCCAGCCTCGGGCTGGTGCTGGTCAACCACGACCTGGTCGCCTCGCTGTACGCCCAGGGGCGCGGATCGCTCGATGCGGCCGGCGCCGCCAGGCCCAGGGGCGGCTTCTCTCCCGCGGGATTGGCTCGCTCGGCCGCCGTGCTCGCCGGGTTCGCGCCGGCGATCTGGGCGTACTCGGTCAACCACGTCTTCACCCGCGCCTTCTACGCCAAGGGGGACACCCGGACCCCGATGAAGATCGCGATCGCGATGGTCGCCCTGAACCTGGCCCTCAACGTCACGCTGATCTGGTTCCTGCGCGAGGCGGGCCTGGCGTGGTCGACGAGCATCTGCGCGATCATCCAGGCGTGCATCCTGGGGCGGCTGTGCCACACGCGCCTGCACGCCGGCTCGATCGACCGGGGAGTCCTGCTGGGCATCGGCCGGGTCGCGTTGGCCGCGCTGCTCATGGGCGCGGCCGTGTGGGGGTTGCTCCACGCGCTCCCCGCGCCGACGCGGTGGCTCGATCACGTCCTCCGCGCCGCGGCCGGATCGGCGACCGGCGTGATCACGTACGGGCTGGCCTCGCTGCTGCTGGGCACCCCCGAGCTGCGCTGGCTCGTGCATCGGCCCGCCGCACCGGCACCCGCCGATCTGCCCATCGGCTGATCCGGCCTGCGCCGCCAGCCCCCGCCCTCTATCCTCCGCCATGCCAGCGATGGACCTCCAGGGAAAACCGATCGCGATCACCGGCGCAAGCTCCGGCATCGGCCTCGCCACCGCCCTGGCGTGCGCGCGGGCCGGCATGCCCGTGGCGGTCGGAGCGCGGCGGGCCGATCGCCTTGAATCGCTGGTCAGGCAGATCAAGGACCGGGGCGGGCGAGCGATCGCCGTCGCGGTGGACGTCACCCGGCCCGAGGACTGCTCGCGACTGGTCGAGACCGCGATCGGGGAGTTCGGCTCGCTCTACTCGGTCTACGCCAACGCCGGCTACGGGTACGAGCGGGCCTTCCACGAGAGCACCGACCAGCAGATCCGGGAGATCTTCGAGACCAACTTCTGGGGGAGCCTGAACCTGGTCCGTCCGGCGCTGGCGTACATGCTCCCCAGGAAGCAGGGGCACATCCTGATGTGCTCGAGCTGCCTCTCGAAGATCGGCGTGCCGTTCATGAGCGCGTACTCGGCGACCAAGGCCGCGCAGGACCACTTCGGGCGCGGCATGCGGCACGAGCTGCGATCCCAGGGGATCTTCGTCTCGACCGTGCACCCGGTGCGGACGACCACCGAGTTGTTTGATGAGGTCGCCCGCCGCAGCGGGGGCTCGCGGAGATACGCCAAGGGCAACGAGCTGTTCCAGCAGACCGCCGAGCGGGTCGCGGATGCCACGGTGCGGTGCCTGCGACGGCCGCGCGGGGAGGTCTGGACGAGCCTTGGCATGCGGCTGGCGCTGGCGGTCGCGACCGCCATGCCGGGCCTGGCGGACCTTGCGATCGCGAAGTACGCGAAGATCAAGTAGCGTCGCGTGCGTTCGGAGCCCCCGGCTTCAGCCGGGGAGTTCGGCAAACGACGGGCGGCTGGATCCGCTCCCGCGTTCAGACCCACGACCAACGTCGTGGGCTCCGAGCATCGCGGAGTGCACCCACCGCTACTTCCCGACCGGCGATTCGGGCGTCCCGTCGTACTTCTTGAAGTTGTCGATGTCCTGCTGCGAGGGCTCCGAGGCTTCCCACGCCGCGTTGTACAGCGCCGCGAGCATCGAGGCCCCGTCCAGCAGGCGGTCGGTGATCATCTGCTTTCCCGCGTCCTTGTCCAGCTCCCCCGACTTGTGCATCTGGTAGAGCGGCACCACCTGCGCGTGGGATCGCTCGATCTCCCCCAGGATCTCGGGCCACGGATCGCGCGGATCGATCTGCGGGGGCTGCAGCGGGGCGCCCTTGAGCGTCTCGTACGCCAGGTGGTGGAGCGCCAGGACGCCCCCGTCGATGTACGCGTGGATGCTCCCCGCCGTCGTGAAGCCCTCGGGGTTGTCCCCCACCCAGCCGTGGTGGTGGCGCGTCGTGTGCAGGGGCTGGGCGATATCGCCGACGTAGTGGCTCATCACGCCCATGATCGCGATGATGTTCCCCCGCTCGGCGGCGACCTGGTTCTGGCGGGCCGGGTCGGCCAACGCTTCGATCATGCGCAGCGTCTTGAACGAGGCCACGAGCTTCCCGTAGTTCTCCGCGACCGAGAAGGGGATGAAGCCGGGCCACTGCTCGGTCTTGGCGGTGTCGCGGGCCGCGTTCACCGGGCGACCCTTGAAGTCGGGTCCGGCCTTCTCCCGGATGATCGCCAGCTGCGCGATGAACTCGTTGCGCAGGTTCGGGATCTCCCGCAGCGTCATGCCGTAGGCCTCGAGATCCTCGACGTCCAGGTAGTGATCCGGGCTGTTGACGTTCACCAGCTGCCCGAAGCGCACGGCCCGCCAGCGGTCGGGCTCGGTGGAGTTCTCCGCGATCTGCCCGCGCGTGTCGGCCTCGCGCAGGAACGAGGGCGAACCCGCGGAGAGATGGTCCAGCGCCAGCAGCGTGATGAGCCGGTGCCCGTGGGCATCCCAGGCCAGGGCCGTGCTCGCCGGCGCCAGCACGGCCGCGCCGGCGGCGAGCACCAACAGGGCGCCGCGAAGGAATGAGCGCCGCCCGCCGGGAGCGGCCCTCGATGTCAGATTGACGGTTGTCATGGCGTGGTGTGTGTCCGCGAGGGAATGGTGGGTGGTCGTTGCGCTGTCGGTGGAACGCCGCGGCGTGCGCCCGTTACCGGGGCTCCCCCAGGTTCCGCTTGAAGAACTCGGCGATCCGCGACTCCAGCCGCTCCTTGACCACCGGGTCCGGCACCATGTGCGTGAACCCCGGCAGCGGGAGGAACTCGAACTGCTTGCCCGCCTTGAACAGCGAATCGGCCATCTTGAGCGAGTGCATGAAATACACGTTGTCGTCGGCCGTGCCGTGCACGATCATCAGCGGGACCTTCAGGTCCTTGCAGTAGGTCAGCACGCTGCAGGCGTCGTACCCGGCGGCGTTCTTGTCCGGCAGGCCCAGGTACCGCTCGGTGTAGTGGGTGTCGTAGTCCCGGAAATCGCAGACCGGAGCCCCCGCGACCCCGCACTTGAAGACATCCGGCCGCCGCATGGTCGCCATCGCCGAGAAGTACCCGCCGAACGACCAGCCCCAGACACCCACGCGCGAGGTGTCCAGCTCGGGGTACTTCTCCCCCAGCTGCCGGATCGCCGTCACCTGGTCCTCCAGCGGGATGTCGATGAAGTTGTTCTTGGTGATCCGCTCCCACGCGCGATCCCGGCCCGGCGTGCCCCGGTTGTCTGATGACACCACGATGAACCCGTGGTCGGCGTACCACTGCTTGAGGAGCTGGCCCTGGAGGTTGGCGGTCACCGTCTGGGCCGTCGGCCCCCCGTAGACATTCAGCAGCACCGGGTACTTCTTGGTCTTGTCAAAGTCTCGCGGGCGGACGATCGAGGCCCGGAACCGGTTGGGACCGCCCAGCGTCACCATCTCGTAGTTCGGAGTAAACGGAGCTTTCTCGGCGATCGCCTTGAGCTCACCGATCCTCGTCCCGTCGGCCCGCTTGACGGTCAGGCCCTGCTCCCCCGAGAGCATCGTGCTGGTGAGCACGTACACGGAGTGGTCCTTGGCGAACGTGGCGCCGAACAGGCCGCGTCCCTGCGAGAGCGCCTCGGGCTTGCCGCCCTCGTCCAGCCGGACCCGCCAGACGTGGCTCTCGGTCGGCTCGGCGCTGGCGCTGACGTACGCAACCCGGGCCTTGTCGTCGACCGAGATCAGGCCGCGGAACCCGAAGTTCTTGGGCGTGACCGCCCGCACCAGCGACCCGCTCGCCGACCGCAGCTGGAGCTGGGCCTCCCCCGAGGACTCGGAGATCCACAGGAACCCCGAACCGTCCTCGAGCCAGTGCGGCGCCTGCTGCTCGATGTTCAGCCACGCCGGGTCCTGTTCCTCGAGCAGCAGCGTCGTCGTGCCCTTGATGTGGTCGACGGCCAGCAACTGCTCGTGCGTCTGCTCACGGTTCTGCACCAGGATCGTCAGCGGGGCGTTCCTGGCCCACTTGACGGTTGCCAGGTAGGGGAACTTCTCGCGATCCCAGCGGATCGCCTCCTGCTGCGTGCCCTGGAGGTTGTACGAGAACAGCGAGACGGTCGCGTTGGTCTTCCCGACACGCGGGTAGAAGGGAATCTCGGCCGAGTTCTCCGGCCGCATGGGGTCGGCGATCGTGAGCCGCTCGACCCCGGTCTGGTCAGTGCCCTGGAAGACGATGTACTTGTCGTCGGGGCTGAACCAGTACCCCTCGAAGCGGGCCATCTCCTCCTGGGCGACGAACTCGGAGGTGCCGCTGGAGTGGAACTCATCGGCGCTGCGGGTGATGCGGCGCTCCTGCGGCTCGGCCAAAGGCATCATCCAGAGCTCCGAATCCCGCACCCAGCCCACCAGCTCCCCGCTGAGGCTCAGCCGCGGGTCGATCACCGCGCCCGGGCTCATCGCAAGCGTGGTCACCTTATCGGCCGCGCGGTCGTAGACGAACACCTTGCCCCCCAGCGGCACCAGGATCTTCGTGCCGTCGTCCGAGAGCGAGTACGAGACGATCCCGCGGTTGCTCTGGCGCATCCGCTCCCGCCGCGCCCGCTCCTCGGCCGAGAGCTGCTCGTCCTTGCCCCCCAGCAGACGCTCGGCGGTCAGGAGCACTTTCTCCTGGCCGCTCGCCGTGTCGAAGCTGTACAGGTTGTGCACGACGCTGCGCGGCTCGGATCGCAGGAACAGCACCGCATCACCCTTGGGTGTCACCGCGATGTTCCGGGGCCGGCCCAGCCCAAAGCCGCGCGTCACCGACCATTGATGGAGGAACGATTCGCCCGCGGGCGGCGCGTCGGCCCCGGCGGCCGGGGACGCCGGGGTCTGCGCCAGCGCCGGGCTCCCGGTGAACACGGACGCGGCGGCCATCAGCAACACACAGGCGGCGGGCGCACACGTCCGCCGGTTCGGGCTCCCGAGCATGATCGTCCCCTTCCAGGCCAAAGTGCCTCCAACCTCCCACCGAGGCGCGTGGGCCGATCATATCGTGGTGATCCGCCCCGTCGGCGACCGGCCGGCGCCCGCGTTGAAAGGCCCCGGCCACGAACTACTATCCGCTCCCCCCATGGCAGTCCCCAAGCCCACGATGACCGATGTCAAGATCCGCCTGATCCAGGAGAGCGATCCGATCCCGCAGATCACCGCCCTGCTCCACCGCGCCTACGCCGCCCAGGTCGCGATGGGACTGCGTCCGCTCGCCGGACGCCAGGACGACGCAACCACCCGGCGCCGCTGCACCAGCGGACAGTGCTACCTGGCGCTGCTCCCCGGCCCGGTCGCCAGCGCCCCCGAACGCATCGTCGGAACGATCCTCTTCCACGAGGTTGAGCCCGACCAGGGGCCCCCGTGGTTCCAGAACAAGTTCGTCGACAGCTTCTCTCAGTTCGCCGTCGACCCCGACCTGCAGGGCCTTGGCATCGGCCGCCTGCTGCTCGATACCGCCGAACGGCGTGCCCGCGAGTGCGGGGCGACCGAACTGGCCCTCTCCATGGCAGAACCAGACACCAATCTCCGCTTGTTCTACGAGCGCCGCGGCTACCGCTTCATTGAGACTTGGAAGTGGCACTACACGAACTACACCAGCCTGATACTGAGCAAGACGCTGTAGAAACCCCTTGAATTTCAGGCGAACCGCATGCCCGACGCGGCGATATGGGATAGTCATATCCGTTTATGCAAACGCGATTGAGGGGGTTGCCTATTGCGGTCCGGGGCCTGATATGGGACACTGGTGCAGTTCTGGGCTCGAGCTCTCGGGCCTTTGCCATTTCCGAGGATCCACATGAAGCTCCGATCTCGGGCGTTCACGCTCATCGAGTTGCTGGTTGTGATCGCGATCATCGCGCTGCTCATCTCGATCCTGCTGCCGAACCTGCGGCAGGCTCGGGAGACGGCCCGCATGGCGGTAAGCCAGGCAAACCTCAAGCAGCAGGGCTTGGCGATGTTCGGGTACAACTCGGAAAACAAGGACTACTGGCCCGGAGATCACTTCGAGGGCAAGGGCGGATCGTGGATCGCCTGGGCTCCGCGTCTGCGTGCGTACCTGGGTAATGACCAGACGGTGACCGGCGTGTTCTACTGCCCTTCGACGCCCAAGGAATTCAAGTGGGTGATCACGAAGGCCAAGAACGAGATGCCGCCGTCGTGCACGGAGTTGGGCTACACCGACACGTGGGAGCAGGGGCTGAACTACTCGGTCGCCAACGGCCCACGGCTCTATTTCTCGTACGGCTACAACGGCGGCGGGGCCGAATGGACCATGCCCCCGGGGCTGGGTCTGGGCGAGCACACCGAGAGCAAGTTCAAGCCCCTGGACGAGAATTCCAAGTTCATGCGTGAGTGCAAGACCTCCGACATTGCCATCCCCAACCGGATGGTGGCGATCGGGGACAGCATGGGCCTGGGAAGCTGGGACACTTCGTTCTTCCCGCGCGATACGCCCGGCGCCACCGGCCTGCCGGCGCACTTCCTGGGAGCCCGGCACCTTGGACGTTGCAACCAGATGAACGCCGACTTCTCGATCCGGCTCCGCGACCCGCACGATCTGGTCATCAGCGCCAAGAACATCACCATCGAGGAAAAACGCAAGCGGATCGAGCAGTGGAACCGTCAGGGCAAGGCGTTCGATGCCGCGAACGGTTATTGAGCAAGGACTGTCAGGATGGCGATACCCAAGGGTGTAATGGTCGGCGTGGCGGTGGCGGCTCTTGCGGCCGCGGCGGTGATCGCGTGGCGCAACTCCACCACCACCGACCCCAACGACTTCGTCCTCAACAAGATGGAGCGCTACTTCACATGCAGCGCTGGCCACGAATTCACGGTGACCAGCGCCGAGGCGAGGCAGATCTCCTCGGACAACGCCGGCATCATGATCTGCCCGCAGTGCAAAGCGCCGGCCTCCGAGATGTTCAAGTGCCCCTCGTGCGGCAAGTTCCAGGATTTCGTTGGGCACGGCCAGGCGCCCAGCAGCTGCAAGTTCTGCAAGACGAAGTTTTGACCTCCACGGCTACAGGCCTTCGGCCAGCGCCTTGAGGTTTGCCCGCATCAGGGCGAACCAGTCTCCGGTGCCCAGCGGGTCGAGGGTTGACACCTTCACACCCGCCGCCTCGGCGATCCGCCGCGCTGCCTGCGCATCGAACTGCGGCTCGATGAAGATGGTCTTGGCGCCCTGCTTTCGGATCGCCTCCACAGCGGCCGCGATCTGCCCGGGCGTCGGCTCGGAGGATTCCACCGGCCGGATGACCGCGGCGACCTTGAGCCCGTAGCGGCCGGCGAGCCTTCCCCACGCCGAGTGGTGCGTGACGATCACGCCCCCCTTGTGCGGGTCCAGGAGCCTGTGGTACTCGGCGTCGATCCCGTCCACATCGCGCAGGAGCGTCTCCTCGGCGTCGGCCAGCGCGGCGGCCGATGCGGCGGTGTCCTGGCCACGGGCGCGGAGCGAAGCGCCGATCGCGCCCGAGAGCACGGGAACGAGCTTCCTAACCTGCACCGGGTCCAGCCACAGGTGCGGGTCCACGCCGTGGTGGTGATCGCCATCGTCATCGTGGTCCTCGTCGTGCTCGGCGGCCTTGAAGTCGGCGCCGGCCTGGGGCGCGACGCCCGCCGCGATCGCGAAGCACACATCACGCCGGGAGCGGCTCCTGTTCTGGGTGACGAACTGCTCGACCTGGGGCTCGAGCCCCAGCCCGACGTAGACGACCACATCGGCCCCCGCCAGCGCGGCAAGATCCCCGGGCGTGAACTCGTACCCGTGCTCCGACCGCCCGGGCGTCATCAGCGATCGCACGCTCGAACCCGCCGGCGCCAGTCGGCGAGCAAGCTCCTCCAACGGCGGGATCGTGACCACGATGCCCATCGGTCCGCCGGCGCGCCGGGCCGGCTCATCTCCCTGATCTCGCTCCTGCTCCCGGGCCTGATCTCCACTCCCCGCGGGCGAGTGGCCCCGCATCAGGAGCATCGCGCCCACGCCCCCCACCACCACCGCGAGGGCACAGATCCCGGCGATCAGGTTCCGCCGGGAACGAGTGGCGCTGCCAAGTGCTTGTGGAGAATCGGGGGTGGTCATCGGGCGCTCCGGGGTGTGCCAGAGGGTATCGGCTTATTGAGAACCGTCTCTCAACAAGCCTACGCCATCACAACGGAATCCGTTCGAGCAGCGCCGGATTGGAATCAAACGGACCCGAAGGTCCTGGGGCCAAACCGGCTCCGGGCGGGGTTGTCGGCACGCGATCAGGACCGAGCCGGGGGCATAGTGTCCGGGTCATGCCGCTTGCGTACCAGGACTGCCGGCAGGACTGCCGGAGCATCTTCGACGCCGCCCTGAAGGCCGCCGACCCCGCGGCAGCGCTGCGTGGGTCGTGGGCGGAGGCGTGGCGGCAGCGCGGGATCGACCCGGCCAAGGGGCAGCCCACGCTGGTGCTGGCAATCGGCAAGTGCTCTGTGGAGATGGCGGCCGCGTGCCTGGATCTTCTGGGCCGTCCGGCGACCGCGACCATCGTCGCGGCCGTTCCGGAGCGGGCCAGGTCCGCGGCCTTGCCGATCGAGCGGGCGGGAAACTGCCGGGTGATGGAGGCGGACCACCCGATCCCGGGGAACCGCTCGTTCGCGGCAGCGCTGGCGATCCAGGAGGCGGTCGGCGCGTTCGCGCGGGATCACGGAGAAAAGGGCCTGCTGATCGGTCTGGTCTCCGGTGGGGGCTCATCGCACCTGACGCTTCCCGCGGGGAACCTCACGGTCGAGGATCTCGCCGAGGCGGGCAAGTCCCTCCAGTCGGGGGGCGCAACGATCTTTCAGATCAACTGCATCCGCCGGCACACCGAGGTTCTCAAGGGCGGCAGGCTCGGAGCCCTCACACACCCGGCGCGGGTGCAGGTCTTCGTGGCGTCGGATGTCATCGGGGATCCGCTCGATGTGATCGCCTCGGGGCCGTTCGCGGCCGACTCGTCGACGTACGCCGAAGCGCTCGCGATCGCCGACCGGTTCCGGCTGATCGACCGGGCGCCGGCGGTGGTGTCCCACCTGCGCAAGGGGGCCCTGGGCCAGGCGCCCGAGATGATCCGGCCCGGCGACCCGGTGCTGCGGTTCATCCACCAGACGGTGATCTGCAACAACCAGACCGCTCTGGCCGCGGCCGCCGGGGCCGCCGCCGGACAGGGATTCCTGGTCACCGGGTGCGGGCCGATGGCCCAGCCGTCGGCGGCGTTGGAGGCCCGCCGGCTGGTGCGTGGGGCGATCGCAGACGCGGACGCTCACCCCGCAGCGGCGATCGCACGACTTGTGGGAGGGGAACCGACGGTGGACACGCGTGATGCCCGGGGTCGGGCGGGTGTGGGCGGTCCGAGCCAGGAGCTGGCGCTGGCAGCGGCGCTCGAGCTCCGCGGGGCGGCCTGGCACGAGGCCACCGGTTCGATGCCGGGCCACCGCATGGTGGTCGCCTCGCTCTCGACCGATGGGATCGACGGCCCCACCGACGCCGCGGGCGCGATCATCCCGGACGACCTCATGCTCGGGGACGCGTGGTCGACGGTCCGGGCGCGGGAGCACCTGGCAGCGCACGATTCTCATACGTTCCTCGACGGCGCGGGTTGCCTGCTGCGGACCGGCCCGACGGGGATCAACGCCAACCACATCGCCCTGGCGCTGGCGTACCCGCGCCCCTGAGTCGGCGCGGCCACCTGCACGTTGCGATGGACGCTATGCCGCGGCGCGCCGCTGGGGGGCGCGGGAGATGAACTCCCTGCAGGTGTTCAGGAGTTCGGCGCGAGCGATGGGTTTGGAGATGAACGCATCGCAGCCGGCCTCCATGCACCGCTGCCGGTCGACCGAAGAGGCCAGGGCCGTCAGGGCGACGATCGGGAGCCGGAAGCCGTCCCCGCGCAGCGCCCGGGTCGCCTCGTAGCCGTCCATGATCGGCATCTGCATGTCCATCAGGACCAGGTCGAAAGGCCTGCCCGAGGCGTCGGCCTGGTGCACCGCGTCCGTGGCCTCCTGCCCGTCGCCGGCCACCACGACGTCGCAGCCCAGGCGCTTGAGGTGCAGGCACAGCAGCCGCTGGTTGTCGATGGTGTCCTCGGCGAGCAGGATGCGGGCGCCGGGTATCTGCGGCTCCGGCACGCCGTCGCGGTCCGGGGCGGGAACATGGGCGCTCTCGTCCGGGGCACGATCCCCCGCGTTGAAGGCCGCCATGGGCCGGAGCTGGACTCCTGCCAGGGGCCCGGTCCGGAAGCTGAAGGTAAACGTGCTTCCCTCGCCGGGGATGCTGCTGGCGGTGATGGTGCCCCCGAGCATCTCGGAGAGCTGGCGCGAGATGCTCAGGCCCAGGCCGGTGCCGCCGAACCGCCTGGTGGTCGATCCGTCCCCCTGCTCAAAGGGCGTGAACAGGCGGGACATGATGCCGGCGTCGATCCCCGGCCCGGTGTCGATCACCTCGATGCTCATCAGCGGGTCTGGGTCGGACGGGTCGTCCACGAGCCGGACGACCAGGCGAACCCCACCGGATTCGGTGAACTTGACGGCGTTGCCGACCAGGTTGACCAGGATCTGGCGGAAGCGCGTGGGGTCGGTGCGGACGGTGACGGGGATGCTGCCGACGGCCTCGAAGGCCAGCTGGATCCGCTTCTGCTGGGCCTTGTCGCGCAGCAGGTTGACGACGTCGACCAGCAGGTCCCCGGTGCGGCACTCGAGCCGCTCGATCGTGAGCCGGCCGGCCTCGATCTTCGAGAGGTCCAGCACGTCGTTGATCAGCGAGAGCAGGTGCTCCCCGCTGCGGCGGATGGTGCGGATGAAGTCCTGGCGCGCCTCGACGCCGTGCTGGGACTCGAACAGCAGGTCGGAGTACCCCAGGATCGCGGTCATGGGCGTGCGCAGCTCGTGGCTCATGTTCGCCAGGAACGCGCTCTTGGCCCGGTGCGCCGCCTGGATCTCCACGTTGGCGTCGGTGAGCTGGCGGGTCCGTTCCTCGAGCTCGCCTGTGCGGCGGGCCACCAGCTGCTCGATGCCGCGCGTGCGCTGCAGGTTGAGCTCGATGAACGCGCACAATAGCCCGGTGAGCACCACGCCCGCGGCGCCCACGCCCAGCATGACGGCGGTCTCCAGCCCGACCCGGAACTGCTCGGTCGCCGCGATCGCCACGTCCATGCTCAGGCCGTCGCTGATCTCCACCGAGCACCGCCGCTGGAGCAACCCGCCGGAGTCCTCGAGCACCGGCAGGGGCAGCACGGGCCTGGCGCAGACCCCGGTGATCCTGGCGGCGAGGCCGCCGTAGTCGACCTGCCGGATCGCATCGTCGAGCACCGCGTCGAGTTCCACCACCGTTACGACGACGCCGCGGAAGTCCTTGCGGCGACGCTCGACCAGGGGATCGACCGAGGTGTGGTAGACGGGCGCGAGATAGGCGATCGTCCGGGGCGAGGGGCTGATGGCCTCGTCCATCGGGAGGGTGACGGCGATGACGGAGCCCGAGTCCCGCGCGGCGGCGACCGTCCGGGCGAGACCGGGCCAGCGGGGCAGGAACGCCTCCATCGCGACCGCGCCCGAGGCGGGCACGCTGCAGAGCCGCGCCGGTTCGGCGCTCCCGCGGGCCTCGGGAACGCCGGGGGGCTGGGCGTCGGCGGGGCTCTCCAAGGTACCGATCGCTTCCAGCGGGATCCAGCTCCACTGCCGCGAGCCGGGGAGCATCAGCCCCGCGTTCATCATCAGGCGTTCGAACTCCCCGGGGTCGACCTGCTCGGAGCTGTGGTAGTGAGACCGGACGAACTCGAGGGCCTCGCGCCGCTTGGAGATCGACCGGTCGATCTGCTCGCGGTAGTTGCCGCTGCGGCGCGAGAATTCGCGGCGGTGGACATCCTCCTGCCAGCTGCGGACCGCCCACGCGGCGACGCCGGTCATCGCCAGGCCGATCGCCCCGGCGACCACGACCGGCAGCCTTCCGGTGCCGCGGCCCGCCCCCGCGGCGCCGTCGGCCCGACCGGACCAGGCCGACCAGACGGCGGTGAGGCCCGCGCATGCGAGCAGGAAGTACGCGAAGATGCCGATACGGACCAGGGTCGCCCGCAGGCTGTCGCTGCGGGCGTTGGCGACCGCCACGGGGATGCGCACGACCAGCGAGCCGAGGCTCTTGCCGTCCCACGAGTCGATCGCCAGGAGGGTGGTGCGGTTGCCCGCCTCGTCCATGTCCTGGTCGAGCGTCGCCGCGTCGGACTTCCCGGCCAGCGCGACCGTGGTGCCGGTGGTCCGCCCGATGCGGGCGATGAGCTCGTCGGTCAGTGGGCGTTGCATGAGCAGGAAGCCGGCGACGGGGCCGGACTTGTCGCTCCTGCGGATGGGCCGCACCAGGGCCAGGGCCGGGTGGCCGTCGGGACCGACGCACAGCCCGCCGCGCAGGAATGTCAGGCTCGTGCCGGGCCCGATGCCGGAGACCAGCCCCTCGAGCGATCCGTCGATCGGGTAGTCGGCCGCGGCACCGGCGGTCAGGTCGTAGTCGGCGTGCAGGACCGGCATGCCGTGGGCGTCGAACAGCACGGAGCGGCACAGGGCCAGCGAGGCCATCGAGTCGGGTGAGAAATTCTCGTCGCGCCAGTGCTGGTCGGTGGGGTTCTGCGCGAACGTGTACATCGCGTCCCACGCCGTCCAGTCCTCGAGCGTGCGCGACAGCTCCTCCCGCTGCGAGTCCAGGGCCGCCCGGACACGCTCGTGCGCGCTGCCGATGACGTCCCGCAGGGACAGGGCGCGGAGGCTCTCGAGGCGGTCGAGCATGTATCGACCGCAGACCACGGGCACACCGATCAGCACGGTTGCCAGCAGCACGACCGATAGCAGCTTGCGCGCATCGACCTTCAATCAAACGGCTCCACCGCGGCAGCAGAACGCCCGCGAGGAGGTCCATCGGGCGAGGCCCGGGACGGGTTCAATGTCGGGGTGCGCACGTGGGGAGAACTCCCCCATGGGGCGGCACGACCGGAACGCACGGTCCGAAAAGCGCGGAACGGCCCGGTTACGGAGGATCGGTCGGCGGCCGCGACTCGAGTTATTTCGGCTCCGGCGCCGGCTCGGCCGGGGGAGTTTCGGGCTGCGGGACCGGGCTGGGCGCGGGCTCGGGTGCCGACGCGGGCGGAGCCTGAGGCTCGGCGGGCGCGGGCTCGGGGCCGGGGCCGGGGCCCGCCGGTGGGCCGGCGGGGCCCTGCGGCGCCGGCGGCGTCTGGTCGGCGAGCAGTTCGTCGATCTTGGTGATCAACGTCTTGGCCTTGTACTCGGGGATCGCGTAGATCCAGCCGCCGTGTCGGGCGTTGAAGTCCGCAACCTCCTTGCGGACGGCCTGGGCCTTCTTGGCGGCTTCCTCGGCGGCGGCCTTGGCGGGGTCGGGCTTGTTGGGGTCAGACTTGGCGTCGGTTGACTGCGCTTCGGCGGGCTTGCCTTCCGTGGGCTTGGCGGGATCGGCAGCGCCCGCGTCGGTCTTTGGCGCCTCGGCCGGGGGCTGCGGGAGCGAGGTCTCATCCACCGAGGCCTCGAAGGTCGCCCAGAATCTGCCTTCCTTGCCGAACACCCTGGACGTGACCACCATCCCGTCGAACGTGCGCACCTCGTAGACCACGGGCGTCGTCCCTTCGGGCGGCGTGACCGTCGACGCCTGCGCGACGTCGTCGAAGTTCAGGTACGAGAGCGCGGTCGCGGGCGCATCCCCGGCCGCGGGCGACTTAAGCGTCCGTCCCTCGGGCACGCCCTGGACCGTGAACGCCGTGTCTTCCTTGCGGAGTCTCTCGATCACCAGCGCCGAGCCGTCGGCCCTGCCGGGCGTGATGCTCGCAGACTTCACCCGCTCGCGCGGCAGGTTGATGATCTGGGTGTCGAACCAGAGGTTCGCTTCGCGGGGCACATCGACCTGGCCCTCGGCGAGCCAGGACTGGGATTCACCGGCCTTGCGCACGAAGAGCGTGGGCGGATTCCCGAACCGCTGCTTGCCGACGATCGCCGACGCGACCGTGGCGCCCGAACCGTCCTGGAGGGTGATCAGGGCGGCCTGGCTCTTCTCGGGCGGGGGCTGGTCGGGCTTGGCGGGGTCGGGCGCCGGCGCGGGCGTGGGCTGCGCGGGCGGGTCCTCGACGCCGATCTCGGCGTAGCGGTCGGGCTTGCTGGTCTTGGGCTCCTTCTGCGTGAGGGCCGCGAGCCCCAGGACGACTTCTTTGACCTTGTCGATCTTGACCGGGTACCCGCCCTTCTCGGCGAGCACCCAGGCGTCGCCCTTCTTCTTCACCGTGGAGACGGTCCCGGCGTTGTTGACGATGATGGTCTGGACGTCCTTGGCCTTCTCGGCCAGCCCGGGGCAGATCTTGGCGTTGTACTCCTGCACCGCCGTGGCCTCGCGTCCGCGCGTGACCACCAGCGCCGCCAGACCCGCCAGCACCACCGCGCCCCCCGCCACGATACCGAGCGTCTTTGCGTTCATCGCCCGAATTCTCCGGTCTTGCTCGTTGCCGATTGCCGTTCCCGAACACCCGCGGCCCATCGCCCGATGGCCGCCTAGCCGCGAGCGCCCTCGCTCCTGCGGTCGGCGGTGCGCCTGTTGCGGCGGTAGACGCCCAGCCCGACGGCAAACAGCGCCACCGCGGCGGGCATGACTCCGATGTTGATGATCTTCAGCCGGGTGCCCAGGCCCTCGATGTCCTTGGAGAGCTGGTGCTGCACCTCGCGGAGGTCCGCGCGGATCTGCACGCGTTCCTTGTTGAACTTCTCGAGCTCGGCCTGCTGCTCGGGCGAGAGGATCAGGGAGTTGGCATCGTCCCCGCCGCGCTGCTTCTGGAGCTCGGAGATCTTGGTCTCTGCCTGGCGCAGCTGCTGCTGGAGCTCGTCGGCCTTCTGGCTGAACCGCTGCTCGGCCTCGCGCCGGATCTTCTCGACCAGCTCGAAGGGCCGCGACGCCGAACCGCGGGCCCGCAGGCCGATCAGGTCCGACGAGCCGCTGAGCTGGTCGAGCGCCCCAATCACGAAGTCCCCGTTGTCCGACACCTTGCGGTAGCCCATCGAGATCTGCCCGAACAGGCGGTCCTCCTGGATCCAGAAGCGGTCCGCGAGCATGTCGCAGTCCGTGACCACGATGACGTTGATGTCCTGGGCCGACTCGGCGACGTGCCCGGCCTTGGGGTCGGCGACGGGCGCGGGCTTGGGCGCCCCGGGGTTGGCGGGGTCCGCCGGCGCCGGCGGTGGTTTGCCGTCGGGGAACGCGGTCCTGGCCTTGCCGCTCACGCGGGCGGCCAGCATCTTCTTGAGGTCGTCGGAATGAAACTCGCGGATGAGCTTCTCCGGGTCGGGCATGAACGAGACGTTGGCGACCGGGATGAGCATCGACTCGGTGGTGGTCTGGATGAGCGGCTGGACCGTGAGGCCGGCCGCCTCCCGGCGCTTGAGGACGCCCGCCGAGGCCATGATCATCGACTGGAGCGAGCCCGTGACCGGGTCCGAGGCGTCGAGGTTCTGCGTGGTCTTGCCCACGTTCATCCAGATCAGGTAGTTGACCGCGCGGGGCTGGTTCTGGCTGCCGGCGTTGACGCGGACGGACGTGCGGTTGTCGCCGGCGATCATCTCGGGGGTCAGCTCCAGGCCCCAGGCGTTGAGCAGCCTGGGGACATCGGAGTTCTTGGGGATGCCCATCGCCTGCATCGGGTTCACGCCCGGCGGCACGTCGGCATCGCAGAGCGGATCGACGAACATCAGCACCCGCCCGCCCTTGAGCACGTACTGGTCGATCGCGTACTGCGTCTGCTCCGGGAGCTTCTTGGGATGGACGACCATGAGCACGGCGATGTCCGCCGGGATCTCGGCCGCGTCGACCGCCACGTTCTTGACCTCGAACAGCTCCTTCATCTGGTTGTAGATCTGCCAGGGCTGGGGCATCTGGCGCATCATCGGGTTGGGCTGGCCGCCGTCCAGGGGGAGGTAGCTCATGAGCCCGACGGTCTTCTTCTTCGGATTGGAGAGCAGGTACACCAGGCGGGTGACGTCGTACTCGAGGAACTCCTCCTTGGAGGGATCGAAGAACGGGATCACCTGCTGCTGGTCGGTGGTGCCCGTGCCCACCATGCCGAAGTACAGGCGATCGTTGCCGCGCCCGGTGGGCACCCCGACCAGCCCGGCCTGCGAGGCCGAATCCTCGGCGACGCTGAAGGGCTCGGGGTCGACGATCTCCAGGCGGATCTTCCCGCCCGAGAGCCCGGCGTACTCGCGCAGCAGCTCCTTGACGCGCTGGCCGTAGTTCTTGTACTGCGGCAGCTCGTTGGCCTGCTTCTCGGAGAAGTAGAGCGTGAGCTTGACCGGCTCATCGAGCTTGGCGGCGATGTTCCGGGAGCCCTGCGAGAGGGTGTAGAGCTTGTTGCTCGTCAGGTCCAGCCGCGCCCCCCGGAGCGTCTGGGAGGAGACGATGTTGAGCGCGATGAACGCCACCGCGATCGCGACGAGCCCCGCCAGTGATGTCAGTGCTTTATTCATGGTCTTGACCAGGTCCGGGTTTGTTCAAAGCAGCGGTCGCGGAGCGGAAAACAAGGGAGAGGTGTCGGAGAGCGCTCGCATCGTCCGGTTGTCTTTTCCTGTGTGCCCCGCGGTCTGTGTGATCGCCGCGCCGAGGACCGCCTTCACGCCTTCTTCTGCTCGATCACCACCGCGTTGGCGAACAGGAACACCCCGATCAGCGACGCGAAGAACACCAGGTCCCGCAGGTCGATCACGCCCCGGGAGATGCCATCAAAGTGGGTCAGGAAGCTGAAGCTCGCGATCGCGTCCAGCACCGGCTGGGGCGCCCAGCCGTTGAAGATCCCCATCACCGGCGAGAAGCCGCTGATCAGGAACCCGAAGCACAGCACGACGCTGACGACGAACGCGATCACCTGGTTCTTGGTGAGCGCCGACACGAAGCTGCCCACCGCCAGGAACCCGCCGGCCATCAGCAGGCTGCCGACGTACCCCCCGAGGATCACGCCGTTGTCGGGGTTGCCCAGGATGTTGACCGTGATCCAGACCGGGAAGGTCAGGGCCAGCGCCACGCCCGCGAACGCCCACGCGGCCAGGAACTTGCCCAGGACCGCCGCGGACATCGGGACCGGCAAGGTCATCAGCAGTTCGAGAGTCCCCTGCTTGCGTTCCTCGGCCCACAGCCGCATCGACACGGCCGGGATCAGGAACAGGTAGAGCCACGGGTGGAACTCGAAGAACGGCCGCAGATCCGCCTGCCCGCGCTCGAACAGGCTCCCCAGCTGGAACGTGAACACGCCCGTGACGAACAGGAAGATCACGATGAAGACGTACGCGACCGGGGTCACGAAGTACCCCGCCAGCTCGCGCTTGAAGATCGCCAGGGTTCGGCTCACCGGCCACCTCCCGCGCCCGCGGTGATCGTCCGGAAGACCTCGTCGAGGCGCCCGGAATCCACGCGCAGCTCGTCGACCGTCCAGCCCTTGGAGCGGGCGTGCCGCCCGACCTCCTCCACGATGCTCCTGCCGCGCTTGGGGATGACCATCAGGCTCAATTCTCCGTCGACCGAACCGGCCTCCTCGACCTCGTCCACCCCGGCGAGCCGGCCCAGCTCGTCCTTGACCCCCGCGCCCTGGCCGGCGGGCACCCGCACCTTGAGGCCCACCGCGTTGTAGTACCGCGAGCGGGCCCGCAGCTGGTCGGGCGTCCCGTCGGCGACGATGGAGCCCCGGTTGATGACGATCGCCCGGGTGCAGACCGCGTCGACCTCCTCGAGGATGTGCGTGGACAGCACGATCGCTTTCCTGGCGGCCATCCCCTGGATCAGCGTCCGCACCTCGTGCTTCTGGTTGGGGTCCAGGCCGTCGGTCGGCTCGTCCATGATGAGCACCTCGGGATCGTGCAGGATCGCCTGCGCCAGCCCGACGCGCCGCTTGAAGCCCTTGGAGAGCGTCTCGATGCTCTGGCGCATCACGCCCTCGAGGTGGACCTTTGCGATCACCTCGTCGATGCGCGCCCGGCGGTTCGAACCGCTCAGCCCGCGCACCTGGCAGATGAAGTTCAGGAACCCCTCGGGGGTCATGTCCGGGTACGCCGGAGCGCCCTCGGGCAGGTAGCCGATCTTCTCCTTGACCGCCAGCGGCTCCTGCGTGACATCGTGGCCGCAGACGATCGCCGTCCCCTCCGTCGGCGTGAGGAAGCCCGTGATCATCTTCATGGTTGTCGACTTGCCCGCGCCGTTGGGCCCCAGGAACCCCAGGACCTCCCCGCGCTCAACCTTGAACGACACGCCGGCCACCGCCGTGAACGGACCAAACCGCTTGACCAGGTTGCGGATCTCGATCATTCATCACACCTCGCCCGCCACCAGTTCGGCGGGCTCTGGAAGACGATCCTCAGGGCCGACCACAAACGTAACTCGCTATCCCCCAACCACTTGACGCACAGCTCGCCGCGACGGCATCCCGACCCAGAGCCTTGATGCGGGGCCGAGGCTCCCCCGTCACGGATCGGGGGCGGATTCTTGCCGCCTTCGGCCCCGATTGCCAGTGGACTCCCGCCGGCGACGCTGGCGGACCCGCCAGCCAAGCGCACAAACGACTCCGGCGCCTGTCCGGGCCGGCGTGCCACTTACGCGTCATCCCCGGCCGGTTCCCATCACGCTCCCGCGGGATTCCGTTCGCGCCCGCGCCGGCCGCCCCCGCGCGGAAGTACACTTCCACCCCGCCCCGATCGCCGGGACGCACAGGAGACCCGTTGGCGAACATCCCGCTCCCACAGCTCCCCTCCATGCGTTGCGACGACGGCTGCGGGCTCTGCTGCGGGGTCATCGTCGTGCGCTCGCAGGAATTCCGGCGCATCGAGGGTCTCGTGCGGGTGCGGGGGCTCGAGCCGCGGCGCCAGGGCACCCGCTGCCCGTTGTACATCGAGGGCAAGTGCTCGATCTACGAGGGCCGCCCGGCGGTCTGCAGGCTCTTCGGCCACGTCGAGCGTCTGAACTGCCCGCGCGGGTACAACGTCAACATCACCCGGGAGCAGGAAGCCCGGTGGCAACGCCACATGTCCGAGGGAACCGGCACGCGGTGCCTGCACGAACTGGTCTACTCGGCCCAGGAGCTGCCCGCGATCATCGAGCAGGCCCGCGCCGAGCAGCACTGAACCACCCTCGATTCACAGGATCGGGCTGGCCGTCCGCGCCAGACGGCCGGCGAACCTCCGCCAGCGCGAGATCCGCTGGGTCTGCTCCCTGGTCACCTGGGTCGAACGGCCCAGGTCGCGCGCGAGCATCCGCTCCACCTCACCCACGATCGGGTCGTCGGAAACGATCGCGGTCACCTCGAAGTTGATCCGCATCGAGCGGTTGTCCAGGTTGGCCGTCCCGATCGCGGCGATCTGGTCCGACAGGATCACCTTTTGGTGGAGGAACCCGGGCTCGTACAGGAAGATCCGGATCCCTGACTCGGTCATCTCGCGGAAGTACGACCGGCTCGCAAGCCCGGTGAGCAGGCTGTCGCAGCGCGCCGGGATCAGCACCCGGACATCGACGCCCCGCAGCGCCGCCAGCTGCATGGAGTGGAGCACGAACTCGTCGGGCGCGAAGTACGGCGTGGCGATCCACAGCCGCTCCCGCGCGCCGCCGATCAGCTGCCCGAACAGCAGGGACCCGGTCTCGAGTTCATCGGCCGGCCCGGAGGGGTACACCAGCACGTGGGATCCGCTGTCCGAAGCGCGGGGCTTCCATTCCAGGGCCTCGGGCACCCGGCGCTGGGCCCAGTACCAGTCCTCGAGCCAGACCATCTGGAGGCACTGCACGCTCGGACCGGCCAGCGACACCGACGAGTCGCGCCACGGCCCGACCTCCAGGTCCCGCCCGCGGTACTCGTCCCCGATGTTGATCCCGCCCACGAGCCCGAAGAGCCCGTCCACGATGGCGATCTTGCGATGGTTGCGGAAATTCAGCCGCAGGAACCTGCGCCGCTTGCGCGAGAGCGTGCGGAAGCCGCTGCAGTGGCACCCCGCCTGCGCCAGGCGATCGAAGTAGGCGCCGGGTGTATTCACGCACCCGATCTCGTCGTACATCAGGAACACTTCCACGCCCCGCCCCCGCGCGGCCAGGAGCCGCTCCTGGAGCTGCCGGCCCGTCAGGTCGTCCCGGTAGATGTAGAACTGCAGCAGAACGTACCGCTCCGCGCGGTCGATCCGCGCGAACAGCTCCTCGTACATCGCGTTGCCGTCGATCAGCAGCCCGACGCGGTTGCCCTGCGTCGGCGGGATCTTCCCCAGCCTCGCCAGCGACCGGAACTCCGGACGGCACTCGACCGCGGCGTGCGGGCCCAGCCGCTCGAGGAACTCGCGCAGGCTCTGGTCCAGCGCCCGCAGACCCTTGCGCCGGGCCCGCGCGTAGCCCAGGAACCGCCGCTCCCCGAACACCATGTAGAACGGCAGCGAGATCGGCGGCAGCAGCAGCAGCGCCAGCGACCAGGCCGTCGTCCCCTGCGCCGTGCGACCGTGCATGATCACATCCACCGCGCCGGCGATCCCACCGATCCACACCAGGGCCAGGATGGTCACCAGCATCCGCGGAACCTCCCCTCGGGTGCTCCATCGTACGGCATCCTGCCGTTTGATCTCCGTTCGCCGCCGCACTCCCGCAGGGTGATTCCCCCCCAACTCCCTGCCGTGAGTCCGAATTCATCACGACTTCAGCAGCGGCGCAGGCCTCAGGACGAAGATCGTCATGTGGACGGAGGGATTCGCGGCAGGACACCGGCCCCCGCGCGATCCGCACACGGAAAGGAACCCTCCATGCTGTACTCGGTGCTCGGCGTCCTCGTGCTCATCCTGGACATCATCGCGATCGTCAGCGTGCTGGGCAGCAGGGCGTCGCTCCTGGCCAAGCTCCTGTGGATCGTGCTGATCCTGGCCCTGCCCCTGATCGGAATGATCTTGTACTTCCTGCTCGGACCCCGGGCCAACTCGCCGCTGGTCTCGTGATCGCCAATCCCGGTCCGACTCCTTCATCTCCCTCTCACACCCACCGGAGGCAACCTGTGCTCAACTCTATCGCCCCGCGCTCCACCACATCCTCGCACGCACCGTGGGCCGGAGGAAACTGGAGCACCGCTCAGCAGCAGGCCTGCCTGCGCCTGGTCGGCCAGGTCCAGCAGGGAAGCGTCGAGGCTCGCCGACGCCTGATCGAACACTGCCTGCCCCTCATCCAGCGGATCGCACGCGGCTGCGCCACCCGCGCGCAGGCCGCCGAGGAGTTCCTCTCCGACGGCGCGATCGCCCTCCTGCACGCCGCTCGCAGCTACAACCCCGCCTCCGGAACCCCCTTCCAGGCCTACGCGGCGACCTGGATCCGCCACGCCATGCGCCACGCCGCGCGCGACACACGCCAGACGATCCGCGTCTCGGGCCGCGTCCAGGCCCGCCTCAACCGCGTGTGGGCCGCCGCGCGACGAATCGAGGGCGCCACCGGCCGACGCGCTTCGGCCGCCGAGATCGCCCGGCTGTCGGGACTGACCGCGACCGAGGTTCACGCCGCGCTGGAACGGCGCGGCGCCTCGGTCGTTTCCATCGACCAGCCCCCCGCCGGAAGAGAATTCGCCCCGCCGCTGGCCGGCGCTGAACAACGCCAGGACAGCCTCGCCGACCAGGAACAGACCGCGGCATGGATCCACACACTTCTCGACGCCATGCCCGCGGCCGAGAGAGACCTCGTCATCCGCCGTTTCGGCCTCGACGAGAAGGCCCCCGCGACGATCCGGGACCTCTCCCGCGCCACGGGCATGGCGCCCGCGCAGGTGCGGTTCGCGCTCGACCGGGCGCTCGGACGGCTGCGCACGCTCGCACAGACCTGACCCACGTACCCGCACCGGCCCCCGCGCCCGGACGCGATCCTCCACGCCCCCCCTTTGAGAAAGGTGCAACCCATGGAACGGGACGAATCGATCAAGCGCGAGACCACCAGCAACCCTGACGCACACCTCGACCCCATCACCAAGGAGCCCGGTGCGCACCCGGTCGGTACCGGCGTCGGCGCCGGGATCGGCGGGACACTCGGAGCCGTTGTGGGGTCCCCGGCCGGTCCCGTCGGCACGATCGCCGGCGCGGCGATCGGCGGCGTCCTGGGTGGGCTGGCCGGCAAGAGCGCCGCCGAGAGCATCAACCCCCGTCGCGAGATGGACTACTGGCGCGCCGAGTTCCCCGCGCGGCCCTATTCAGCCGGCCGGCGCTTCGATGACTTCAGCCCCGCGTACTGGTGGACGATCGACATGTACCGTACCAACCCCGGCTGGTCCTACGAACAGGCCGAGGCGACCATGCGCGACCAGTGGCCCCTGCGCCGCGAAGGCTCCCCCCTCTCCTGGGACGAGGTCCGCCAGGCCAGCCGGGACGCCTGGGATCGCATCGCCTCGGGCCTCAAGCAGGCCGGCGAGAACCGCGGACGCTCCGCCGAGCAGACCAACCACGTCCTGCGCGAACTCAACTCGAGCATCGCCGCCTACCGCAGCGCCGCCGAGAAGGTCGACAACACCTCCTACCGCACCATGCTGCGCCAGCTCGTCGCCCAGCGTGAGCAATTCGTCGCCGAGCTGCGCCCGCTGGTCTCCCAGGCCGGCCAGACCCCCGCGGAATCCGGCGGCGTCATGGGATCCCTGCAGCGCGCCTGGATGGCGCTGACCACCGCGCTGGGCGGCGGCGACGCCGCGATCGTGAGCGCCTGCGAACGCACCGAGGACTCGGTGGTCAAGGCCTACGAGGATGCGCTCGACAGCGACGTGCTCACACCGCCCGTGCGCGATGTGCTCAGCGGACAGTACCTGCACATCCGCCGCGCCCACGACCGCGTCCGCGAGTGGCACGAGCAGTACGAGCACCAGCACCAGTAGGCGGACCGTCGGGCGTTGCCCGCGATCGCCGAGGTGCTCTGGGAACGGGCGGGAGACCACGAGGCTCCCGCCCGTGCTATTGCGCACCGCGAAGCGGTCGCCGGCCGATCAGTGGTGGTGCGTCGAGGCGGGTTTGCCGGGCTTGGCCGGCGCCGGGGCGGCCGCCGGAGCGCTCCCGGGCGCGGCGGCCGGTGCTCCCGCCCCCGAGTGGTTCATGTGCGCCGCCACGCCGGGCGTCACGTGGATGGTCGGGCCCGTGGGCTCGTGGGGCATCATCGGCGACTGATCGACCTCCTGCCCGTGCGCCCGCTGCCACATCGCATAGATCTCGTCGATCCACCCGTGCAGGCCCCAGAAGTGCTCGTTGAAGTGAGCCGTGGAGAGGTCGGTCATCGCCGCGTTCTCCATCCGCGGGTCGTTGGGGTACTTCACCGCCTCGAACCGCGCGATGTAGCCGTGGGCGCGGTTGTGCACCCCGCTCCCGGCCGTGTAGTCGCGCTCGGTGCGCTCGATGAACGACCCCAGCTCGTCGGCCGTCCCGTACCGGATGAGCCGCAGAATCCCCCCGTACGCATCCCCCAGCCAGCCCGGCGGGTACATCGCCGCCAGCCACGCCGGCAGCTCCGTCCAGGGCTCGAACCGGTACGAGTGGCCCGGCAGGTTCGCCGGATCGCACAGCCATTTGAAGTGCCGCACCATGTGCCGGTGAAACGTCAGGAACTCCTCGCCCGAGCCCGCCTCGTCGAGGAACTTGAGCGTGGTATTCTCCTGGCGGGCCTGCTCCCACGACCGGCGCACCGCGACCGGCAGCCAGCCGCGGCGCTGCCGGGCCAGGTGCCAGTTCCCGTGGTTTCCCATCTGCTCGCGCAGGGCGTTGTACAGCACGTCGGGCAATCGCATGACGGTTTCCCTCCCGTTGGATATCCCCGGATGTCGTCACCTGCGCGACGCTTGCCGCGCGGCGACGAACTGTGATTCCAGAACCCCGACCGCCGCGCACACCAGGCAGCGGTACTCATCGTTCCCCTCACGGACCCTGTACTCCAGCGGACGCGAACCGCCGGAGCTGGTGCTCACCGTCACCCAGCCGATGACCTCGTGCTGGTTGGGCGGGATGTACCGGTACACCGGCGGCGCCGGCAGCATCCCCACCGTCTCCTGCTCGACCGGATTCCACTGCGCGATGAACGCCTGCTGCAGCCGGTCGAACGCCTGCACCGCCGCGCTCTCGATGTTCGGCGCCTCGACCTCGCCGGAGTGCAGCACCGCGTCGCAGATCCCCAGCGCATCGAGCCGGTCGCTCAGGAGCTTGACCACGCGGTCGGTCAGCTCCGCGTGCGTCACACGCTGCGGCGGCACCGGGGACACCGGCCCCGCGTCCGTCGCCGACACCTCGATCCGCGCCGACACGATCGTGTACTTGCTCATGTGCTTCCCCCTCCTTTGGCCCGGCCGCCGGGAACCGCGGCGCTCTTGGCGCACCTGAACCCGGTGTTGCTCGAGTACCGCCCGGCCGGGCCCGAGAGCGTCCGGGACAGGTTCGTGCGCGACGGCGAATCCGTCCACGCCCGCCCGACCAGCATGACCGAGAACTCCGGCAGCTCCACCGTCGCCGTGTACTGCCGCACCGGGCCGAACAGGTCCCGCAGCCCCAGCGCGTAGTCCGTCCAGGACCGCACCAGCGGCGGCGCCGCGTTCCGCTTGTACAGCTCGAACAGCTCGCACGGGTCCCACGACTGGTGCGCCGTCTGGGCGTCGGCCGAGGGCTCGGCGCACAGCTCCGGATCCGGCGCATCCCCCCACGGGTAGAGCAGGCCGTCGGGCCCGCGCGCCGCCGCCTCCCACTCGAACACCGTCGGCAGCCGCTTGCCCCGCCACCGCGCGTACGCCTCCGCGTCCTCGAGCGTCACCCCGACCGCCGGCAGCTCGGCCAGGTCCGCCGAGTACCCGTTGTCGATCCAGAACTGTGGCGGCGGGTGGCCCGTCCGATCGACGAAGTCCTTGTACTGCGCGTTGGTGACCAGCCCCCGGTCGATGTAGAACGGCGCCACGTGCACCCGCCGCTTGCCCGCCACGCGGTCGGCGACATCAAAGGATCCGAACGCGTAGTCGCCCCCGGGGATCTCGACCATGTCGTCGGCCAGTGCCCGGGAGGTCGGCACGAGTGGAGCATGAAAAACCCGGGCCCGTCCACCGGTCGCCGCGGCGTCCAGACCCTTCTCGGGCGCCGTGGCTGCATCCTGGATGATCAGAATGACGTGGTTTTCAGGGCCCGGGGTGAGGAGAAGGGCATTGAATTCACAGAAGCTCGTCAGGTCCGCCGAGGCCACCGTCACCCGGTACTGACCGGTCGCAAGCGCCTCGGACCGCACGGGAGTCACCCCGCTGAGCACCGGCTCGGCCTTGAGCTCCAGGGTGCCCGAGTCCACCGCCTGCACGAACACCGGCAGCCCCGCCCGCGAGCCCTCGACGCTCAGCCACGCGAGCCCGGCATCCCGCGACTTGATGCTCTGGAACCCGGTGATCCCCAGCGCGGCCGCGAGCATGATCACCAGGCCCGCCGTCATCTCCACGCGGTGACGAAGCGCCCACCGCAGCGCCCGGCGCCCCACGCCCGCCGGCCGGGCCATGATCGGCCGGCCCTCCAGGAAGCACCGCAGGTCCGCCGACATGTGCAGCGCGCTCTGGTACCGCCGCGCCGGGTCCTTCTCCAGCGCCTTGTGGCAGATCGTCTCCAGGTCCTTCGGAAGCCCCGGATCGACGTACCGAAGGTGCACCGGCTCGGCCGTCCGCACCGCGTGCAGCACCGCCTCCGGCGTCGCGCCGTCGAACGGCCGCCGCAGCGCCAGGGCCTCGTACAGCACCACCCCCAGCGAGAAAATGTCGCTGCGCCGGTCCACCATCGAGCCCGAGATCGCCGCCTGCTCCGGGCTCATGTAATGGCAGCTTCCCAGCCCCTCGGTGAACTCCATCGACGCCTCGGGCACGATGTGCTTGGCGATCCCGAAGTCCGTCAGCCGCGGATTGCCCGACGGGTCCACCAGGATGTTCGAGGGCTTGACGTCGCGGTGCACCACGTCCGCCCGGTGCGAGTGCTCGAGCGCCTCGGCGATAATCGCCGCCAGCTGCGCCATCCGCCGCCGCCAGATCTTCTTCTCCGTGCCCGTCGTCTCGGTCCGGGCCCGCCGCCCCGCCTCGGCCGCGATCATCGCCTTGAGCGTCGAGCCCGGCACGTACTCCGACACGATGTAGTGCCGCAGCCCGTCGAACCCGAACTTGTACACCGGAACAATGCCAGGGTTCTTCAGCGCCGCGGCCGTCTTGGCCTCGTCACGGAACCGGCCCAGCGCCTGCTCGCTGTGCGTCAGATGGCCCGCGAGCACCTTGATCGCCACCTGCCGCTGCAGCAGCGTGTCCTCGGCCAGGTACACCACCCCCATGCCGCCCTGACCGATGCGACGGATGATCCTGAACTCGTCGATCCGCTCCGGATCCGGCGCCGCCCCGGGCAGCTGAGTCGTCGGATTGGTCGGCGTGGTCGCCTGCCCAGAATCGTGCGCCTTGAGCAACGCCAGGATCCGCGCGAGTGCCGCACCGTCCGGGCAGGCGCCCGTCAGGAACGCCTCCCGATCCCCCTCGGCCAGCTTGAGGGCCGCCAGGAACACCGCTTTTTCATCCCAGTCGCTCAACCGAGAATTCTCCGTGCTTCAAGTGCGCAGCCGACAGCCGCAAAGTAAACCGGAGATTGTCCTCTTTGTTCCTCGATTTCAGGATTTCGAATCGGTAGCCCGGTCCCCTCCCCCACCAAGGTAATCCCCGAGCCACGCCTTGGCGTACGCCCACTGACGCCGAACAACCGCCACCGTGGTATCTAGAGCCCGCGCCGTCGCTTCGAGGCTCAGGCCGTTCAAGAACCGCAGTTCGGCAACCCTCGCTCCCTCCGGATCGACCAGGCGAAATCGCTCAATCGCATCCCGAATTTCCATCGTTCGCCGTTCCGACCGCTGGTCTGTCACGCCGGCCATGTCGATGGCGAGCCTCCGCCGGCCGCCTCCGCGCTTCTGGGCCAGTTCCGCCCTCGCCTGCTCGGTCAGTTCGTCGTGCATCGCCCGACCCAGCAGAAAGAAGAAATGCTGCCGATCCTCGGCGGCGAGCTTCTCGCGTTCGAGCAGGCGGCAGCACGCATCGTTGACCAGCCCGGTACCGTCGGTCGGCGCGGGCATCCGGTTCAGGTCGCAGATCATCGACTGCGCGATCCGCCGCAATTCCGGATAGACACGGCTCAGGAGCGAGTCCTCGGCGGCCCGATCGCCCTCCCGGGCCCGACGGAGGAGCATGGTGATGGAGCCTGTGAAATCCCCGGTATCGCCTGCCATGACTTCCAAAGGTTACCTTCGGAACCGAATCCACGCAAAATCGAGGAAATTGCCGCAGACAAAGACCACGTTTACGGCTGTTGGGCGAGGGAGAGGAGTGTGTTCCTTCCGAGGGATCCGGCCCGTGGGGATTCGGCCATCTCTCGGAAGGGTTTGTAGGTCCGATGGGAGTGAGAGGCCGGGTCACGCGGGGGGCGGCGGTCCGGAACCGGGACCGGAGATCGGGCGCCACGTGCGCACGGGTCTCGCGGGGTCATCGTTGCTCATCGGCGCTCGCCGGTGGGTGGCGATTTGCAGAGCTGCGAGGCGCGCGTTTGCGCCATGCGTGCGCGCTGTGCCCCGCGTGGGTGACCGAAGCGCCACATACCACACACTGGGGAACCGAGACCCGGCTCAGAACTTGAGCTTGAGACTCGGATCACCCGCCGGCGCGGGGGTCACCACGCCCGTGGGCGATGCCGGCGAGCCCAAGCCTCCGGCACCCGGCTGCAGTCGGCCCTCATCGATCGCCTTGGCAATCGCCTTGGAGATATCGACCCACTCCAGCCGAAGCTCGTTCAGAGTGCGGGAGAGCAGGTTGCTCTCCTCGGGTGTGAGATTCCCCTTGGTCTTCTGCTCCAGCACGCCCAGCAGATCGATGAACACGCGGGCCATGTCGATCCCGATGACCGCCTTGCCGGTCTTGGGATCCGGGAACGCACCCATGTACGTGAGGGCCTGCGTGACCAGCAGGCGGATCAGGTCCTGGAAGCCGATTTCCTGGTCCGGGCCCGGCGCGGCCCCGGGATCGCCGGGCATGCCGCCGGACGCGGGCGCGGCCCCCGCCGCCGCCGCCTTGGGCTTGGAGGCCTCCGAAAGGCGTTCCTTCTCGGCTTGTGCCTGCGATTTCCAGTCCGTGTCGATGATAAGCTTCGGAGCATCGCCTTCGGGCATGATGGGCCTTTCGGAGTCGGAGGTCGGATCGGGCCGGAGATTCTAGGCGAACTGACGAATCGTTCGTCCGCGGGGCACGATGCCGGCGGGAGGGACCGCCCGTTCGGGGGGCGATCCGGAGGATGTGCAATGAATCGACATCAATCCAGGCCGGTCTATGGAACGCGGATCGCGGCGGCAGGGATCCTGACGTTCCTGGCCCTGCCCGGGTGCGGGGGGGGATCCTCGCCCGCCCAGCCCACCACCACACTGAGCGCTGCGGATTTCAACGGGCCGGCCCAGACCCCCGCGGGCGAAAACGCCCCCGGCTCAACGCAAGGACCGACGGCAACCGACCGGATCGCCGAGCGGCAGGCCCAGGGGTACGCCGTCACGGTGACGGGCCCGGTCGCGGCCCGCACGGGCGTATTCGACGTGGTGGCGACCACCGGCGAGCCCGTGCCGGTGCAGGACGCCGCCGCGGTCGAGAAGCCGGTCCTGATCGATGCCAAGGTCGGTGACATCAACGGCCGCCCGGTGTTCATCTCCGATTTCTTCCAGAGCATGGACGCCCGCCTGCGGACCGAGGCCCGCAAGGCAAAGACGCTCAACGACTTCGGCGACATCGCCTCGGAGGAGATCCGCGTCAAGCTCCGGAGCATCATCTACGACGAACTGCTGCAGGCCGAAGCGCGGGCCAGCCTCACGCCCGACGAGCGCCGGGGCTTCCTCTACTGGATCCAGTCGCTCCAGTCCGACTACGTGAGCCAGCACTACCACAGCCAGTCGCTCGCCGAGCAGACGCTCGCCGAAGGCCAGGGCGGTTCGCTGGAGAAGTGGACCAAGGACCGGGAGCAGCGCGAACTGGTGCTCTACCAGGTGCGCCAGCAGATCGTCAAGAACGTCTACGTGCCCTTCCGCGAGGTCGAGCAGTACTACGACCGCAAGTACGAGGAGTTCAATCCCCCGCCCAAGCGCCAGTTCCGGGTGATCACGATCGACAAGGAGAGCAAGGCCGACATCGAGGGCATCAAGAAGGAACTCGATGGCGGCGCCGCCTTCGCCGAGATCGCCACCCGCCCGATCAACCTCTTCCGGGCCAAGGACGGCGGCCTGTTCATCCCCGAACCCCCCGCGCCGAGCAAGCCGGGGGACAAGTCCCCCCCCAAGGAACAGGCCTACTTCGCCAACCCGGCGCTCAACAGCGCGGCCAAGGCCCTCAAGCCCGGGACGTGGGCCGGTCCGATCGAGACCGGCTCGACGGTGGCGTTCGTCGCCTACGAGGAGCTCAGCCAGCCCAGCACGTCTCTGTACGATGCCCAGGTGGCGATCGAGATGAAGCTGCGCTCCGTCAAGATCGACGAGCGCATGAACAAGTACATCGGCGACCTGCTCAAGCGCGCCAGCGTCGACGATATCGACAAGATGCGGCTCATGCTCCTGGCCACCGCCTTCGAGCGGTACTGGGCGCCGCTGCACCCGGCCGAGGGCGGCTGAGCCCAGGCCCCACGCGAGTGGTTGGCGGGGGATTCAGACGGGTATCCGGGGAGACGGTCGTGGGACTGCGGGCATCCATCCGAGACTGGCTGACACGCCGGAGGTCGCTGGGCCGCCGCGGCGAGCGCGCGGCGGCAAAGTACCTGCGCGGGCGCGGCTACCGCATCCTCGCGCAGAACGCCCGCGTCCCGATGGGCGAGGCCGACCTGGTCTGCCTGGCGCCCGACCGCGCCACGGTCGTGATCGTCGAGGTCAAGACCAGGCTCGTCCGCGACGGGACCACCGACCCGATCCCGCCCGAGGTCAACATCACCGCGCACAAGCGGTCGAAGCTCGCCTCGATCGCCCGGCACCTGGCGCGGGCCAACGGCTGGGAAGGCCGCCCGGTGCGCATCGACGTGGTCGCCGTCGAATGGCCCGAGCGCAAGGGCCGGCCGCTCATCCGCCACCACGAGCGCACGGGGTAGTCCCGCACCCCCACACCCCCACACCCCCACACCGCCCGTCACGCCCGTCACGCCCGCGCGGCCGCCAGCCCCGCGTTGACGCTGCGCTCCCAGTGCTCGTACAGGCGCTTGCACGAGACCGTCTGCGACGTCCGGAGCTCCTGGGCAAACAGCGAGATGCGCAGCTCCTCCAGCAGCCACCGGTGCTCCTCGAGCGCCGGGTCGTACAGGTGGTGGTCGTGATGGTGCTTGGCCCGCGTGAGATACCCCAGCCACAGCGGCCGCATCTCGGCCATCGCACGCCCGTCGCGCTCCAGGCCGCCGTGGGAGAGTTTCTGCAGGCGGATCTGCACGCCGCGGAAGAACCGCGCCAGGTGCGGCCACCAGCGCCGCGGGGTTGCCGTGAGAAACCCTTTGTCCGAGAGCAACGCCAGGTGCAGCCGTGCATCGGCGACCGGCTCGGCCCACTGGTCAGGGAGCGGGCGCGACAGGGCCAGCGACGCCGCGTGCCGCTGGACCAGCACTTCGCGCACCTCGTCGGCGACCACCGTACCGACGCGGTACAGGCCCCCGGAGCGTCGCGCCAGCCGCAGCTCGAATTCCTCCCGCGAGAGCACAGGCCCCGCCTCATCAGGGAAGAACGCCCGCTCGGCGATGAGCAGCTCCAGCTCACGCCTGAACTCCTCGGGCGGCCCGACGGGCGCGTAGTGGATCGCCATCGAATCAACCGTCGGGATCGCCTTGAGCACGGACGGGAGATCATCCCGCCCGCGAAGCCAGAACAGCCGGCGCAGCCCCGCCCGCGTGCGGTGGATCGCCTCCGCCCGCGACTGGAGCAGCCGCAGCGAGACCGAACCCTGCCGATCGAGGATCGCCGGGTACCCCGTCAGTTTGACGCCGAACCGCTCGATCTCCACGTGGTCGGGAAGGCGGTCGAACGTCCAGTCGGTGAGGTTGTCCCGGTCGAAGCGATCCCTCGCAAACTCCGCGAACCGCTGCGCTGCAAGCGGCGTGAGCTGGAGCTTGAGATCCTCCGGGTCCCGCCCCGCGGCGATCAGCCGGCGCTGCTCGTCGAACACGCGGACGTTCATCCGCAGGTGCGTCGGCAGTTCATCGAACTTCCACGCATCGACGGGGACCTCGGCGCCGATCCTGCGGGCCAGCTCCGCGGAAAGAACCTCCGCGAGCGGGCGATCGGCAAAGGCCAGACGCCCGACGCACTCCTCGGCGAACGCCGGCGCGGAATCGATGTAGTGGCGCAGGCTCTTGGGCAGCAGGCGGACCAGCGCAACGATCTTCTCCTGGAGCATGCCCGGGACGAGCCACTCGCAGCGGGCGGGGTCCAGGCCGCCGATCGCGTGCAGCGGCACGGTGAGCGTGACCCCGTCGTCGGCGCCGCCCGGGTCGTACTTGTACTCCAGGGGCAGCGCGAGGTTGAGGGACGAGCCCGAGCCCGAGGGCAGCGGGATCGCGTCGGGGTAGGTCTCGGAAGTGATGCGCGGGTCGTTCTCGACCAGGACATCCGCCCGTTCCATGAACAGGAGGCGCGGGTTGTCGCGTTCGGCCTGGCGCCGCCACTTCTCGAACGCCGCCATGCTGAAGACCCCCGCCGGGACGCGGCGGTCGTAGAAGGCAAACCGCGCCTGGGCATCGGCGATCAGACCGTGCTTGCGTGCCTTGGCCTCGACGCCGGCGGCCTGCTCCAGCAGGCGGCGGTTGTGCTCGAAGAACTCGCCGTGGTGCTCGGCATCGCCCTCGACCAGCGCGTGGAAGATGAACACCTCGCGCGAGTGCCGCGGATCGATCGGGCCGTAGTGCACGCGCCGGCGCGGGATCACCTCCAGCCCCCACAGCGTGACGCGCTCGTACGCGAACACCGTGCCGTGCTCCCGCTCCCAGTGCGGCTCGGAGTGGGACCGCTTGATCAGGTGGGCCCCGACCTCCTCGATCCACTCGGGCTGGATCCGCGCCACCGTGCGGGCAAACAGCCGTGAAGTCTGGACCAGCTCGGCCGCGACGATCCACCGCGGTCCTCGCTTGAACAGCGTGCTGCCGGGCCAGATCGAGAACTGCCCGCCCCCGGCCCCGCCCCCCACCGCCGGCGCCTCCACCGCCGGCGCCGGTCCCGCCCGTCGCGGCCGGCGCGCCCGACCCCGCGCCGCCGCGGGCGCCGGTGTACGTGGTCTCCTCGCCCTTCTTGGCGACCCCGCTGAGCATCCCGGCGAGCACGGCCCGGTGGATGTGCGCGTGCTCGGCCGCGGCCTGGAGCGAGTCCTTTTTGGTGAGCGGCGCCGGCGGCTCGATCTCGTCGCGGTCGTGACGGAACTTCCCCGCCCAAGGTCCCTTGAACCCGGCGGAGCGGTACCCCATCTCCGACATCAGCTCGTGGAGCTGCCGCTGCACCTCCTCCCACTCGCGCATCCGAAGATAGGAAATGTAACCGGCGCGGCAGAGCTTGCGGAGCTTGCTGTGCGACAGGTGACGCTTGTGCTCCGCGTACCAGCTCCAGATGTTCAGCAGGGTGATGAAGTCCGACTCGGGATCGATGAACTTGCGGTGGGCCTGGTCGGCGGCGTCGGCGTGCTCGAAGGGACGGTCGCGCGGGTCCTGCACGGCCAGCGCCGACGAGATGATCAGCATCTCGCCCAGGCACCCGCCCCGGGCGGCCGCCAGCAGCATGCGCGACAGCCGCGGGTCGATGGGCAGCCGGGCCATCTCCTGGCCCTGCGGCGTCAGGTCCAGGTGCTCGTCGATGGCGCCCAGCTCCGAGAGCGTGTCGTACCCGGAGCGGACCGCGCGGCCCTCGGGCGGTTCGACGAACGGGAACTGCTCGATCGGCCCAAGCTTGAGGGCCTTCATCTGGAGGATTACCTGCGCGAGGTTCGAGCGGAGGATCTCCGGCTCCGTGAACTCCTCGCGCGTGCGGTAGTCTTCCTCGCTGTACAGCCGGAAGCACACGCCCGGTCCCAGGCGACCGGCGCGGCCCTTGCGCTGGTCGGCCGAGGCGCGGGAGATCGCCTCGATGGGCAGCCGCGTGACCCGCGTGCGCGGGTTGAACCGCTTGATGCGCGCCAGCCCCGTGTCGACCACGGAGCGGATGCCCGGCACCGTCAGGGAAGTCTCCGCGACGTTCGTCGAGAGCACGATGCGCCGCTGGCCGTGCTTCTCGAACAGCCGCATCTGCTCGTCCGGCGACAGCCGCGCGTACAGGGGCAGGATCTCGACCCCCGGCGGGTGGTGCTTGCGCAGCGCCTCGGCCGACTCGCGGATCTCACGCTCCCCGGGGAGGAACACCAGGCAGTCGCCCGGGCCGTGCCCGGCCGCCGCATCAACCGCGCGGAGGATCGCCGTCTCCAGGTCGGGCGCCGCCTCGTGGTCCTCGTCGCCCGCCAGCGGGGGCATGTACACGACATCGACCGGGTACGTCCGGCCCGGGACCATCACGATCGGCGCGGGAACCGCCGGCCGGCCGGCCACGCGGGTCGCGAAGTGGTTGCTGAAGCGCTGCGGATCGATGGTCGCGGACGTGACGATGACCTTCAGGTCGGGCCGGCGCGGGAGCAGCTGGCGCAGGTACCCCAGCAGGAAATCGATGTTGAGGCTGCGTTCATGGGCCTCGTCGATGATGATGGTGTCGTACGCCGAGAGAGCCCGGTCGGCCTGCGTCTCGGCCAGCAGGATGCCGTCGGTCATCAGCTTGATGTACGTCTGCTCGCTGGTGCGGTCCCCGAAGCGGACCTTGTAACCGACCGCGTGCCCCAGGGGCGTGTCCAGTTCCTGCGCGATCCGCGTGGAGACCGACCTCGCGGCGATCCTGCGCGGCTGCGTGTGCCCGATGAGCCCCGCGACCCCGCGGCCCAGTTCCAGGCAGATCTTGGGGAGCTGCGTGGTCTTCCCCGAGCCGGTCTCGCCGCACAGCACGACCACCTGGTGGGCGGCGATCGCGGCCCTGATCTCCTCGCGCATCGCCGAGACCGGCAGCTCCTCGGGGTACCCGGGCCTGGGGATCTGGCGGGCGCGCAGCTCGCGCCGCGCGATCGAGTCGTCGGCCAGCGCCGCGAGCCGCGCGAGCTGGGCGTCGATGGAGCGCGAACGCCGCGCCTCGCTCTCGAGCTGCCGCACGGCGCGCCGGATGCGGTGGGCATCGGCGATCATGCAACGGTCGAGCCGCGCCAGGATGGACCGGAAAGGGTCGGGCACGCCAGAGCCTAGGCGGAGCGCTCGTTTCGCATCACCCCGCCGGGCTCGCACGGGCAGCGACCGGCGAACCTAAACTCACCCAGTGACAGCCGCTCCCACTCACCGGGTCTTCGCGCCCACCACACAGTTCCCCCCCCGGCCGGTCCTGGGGATCACGGTGCCGGGATGGCCGATCATCGGGCTCTTCCTGGTGATCTCGGCGCTGTCAACCTCGGCCGCGCTCACCTGGATGGGGCCCTGGGGCTGGAGCGTCGGCGCCCTCAGCGGCCTGCTCACCCTCTGGTGCATCTGGTTCTTCCGGGATCCGCCAAGGACCACTCCCCAGGACGCCGGGATTCTCATCAGCCCCGCCGACGGCGTCGTGTGCCAGATCGTGGAAGCATCGCCGCCGCCGGAACTGGGCTTCCAGGACGCCGCCCTGACACGCATCAGCGTGTTCATGAACGTCTTCAACGTGCACGTCAACCGCTCCCCGGCCGATGGGGTCGTCGAGAAGCTTGCCTACAGCCCCGGCAAGTTCTTCAACGCCAGCTTCGACAAGGCCAGCGAGCACAACGAACGCCTGGGGATGATCCTCCGCATGGCCGACGGCACCCAGATCGTCTGCGTGCAGATCGCCGGCCTGATCGCCCGCCGTATCGTCTGCCAGGTCCGCGGCGGGACCACCGTCCGCAGGGGAGACCGCTACGGCCTGATCCGCTTCGGTTCCCGGGTCGATGTCTACCTCCCCGCGTGGTACGAACCGCTCGTGAAGGTCGGCGATCGCTCGGTCGCGGGCCAGACCGTGGTCGCACGCCTCCGGCAGGGAGACGGTGTGCTCGCCGGGGCGCCGGCGCCCGCAGCACGCTCGGCGTACGCAACGCCGCAAGACGCGCCCGGCCCCGACCATGGCCAGCGCCGGGCGTGGGATTCGGGCGTCGACCGGGGGCCCTCGATCGATCCGCGCCAGCGGCCCGGCGCGGGAATGGAGTAGCCGTGTTCCTCGGGTACCCTTCGAAATCTCGTGTGCGTGAAGTCCCCGTCCGGCACATCGTGCCCAACCTGATCACCACCCTGTCGCTCTGCGCGGGCCTCTCGGCGATCCACTTTGCCCTCAAGCCCGACTGGGACCGCGCGCTCATGGCCGTGGTGATCGCCGCCGTCCTCGACGGGCTCGACGGCCGCGCCGCCCGCCTGCTGCGGGCCACCAGCAAGTTCGGCACGGTCCTGGACTCGCTCGCCGACTTCCTGGCCTTCGGCGTCGCCCCGGGCATGATCCTGCACCGCTGGCTCCTGGGCGATCCGGCCAGGATGGGCAAGCTCGACATCCTCGGCCTGGGCGCCGTGATGATGTTCGTGCTCTGCAGCGCGCTGCGACTGGCCCGGTTCACCGCCGCGGCCAAGCCCTCCAAGCCGGGCGCCACACCCTCGCGCTTCTTCGTGGGCCTCCCCACGCCCGCCGCCGCCATGATCGTGCTCATCCCGCTCATGATCCTCGAGTCCAAGCTCCTCCAGACCGAACTGCCGGTCTACCTCGTGCTCGCCCACACCTTCTTCATCGCGATGCTCCAGATCAGCCGCCAGCCCCTGTACTCGTTCAAGAAAATGCGGATCAACCGCCGCCTGATCGTGCCCCTCATGGCCTTCGTCGGGCTCGTCGTGGTCGCCGCGATCAAGGACTTCTGGGCGACCCTCGCGGGGCTCGCGTTCCTGTACCTCCTGACGCTCCCCCTGAGCATCACGTCCTACCGCCGTGCACGGGCCAGCGGCCTGGAACCCGCCCCACCGCCGGCGATCGTGCCCGACGATGCCCAGTCGGTCGCATAACCACGCCGAACTCCCTCCCAAGGGCGCCGAGCCGAAGCAAGGCCCGGTTCCCGGCAGATAACGGCCCCCTCCTCCCGCAGCCGCCCCGCAAGCCCGTTACAGACCCGTGACGCACCGCGGGCCGGTTCGCCGGTACAAACTAGGACATCACCCGGCAGTCCGGGTGTGCTGCTCCGGGCGGGACCCTCGCGGACCCGCCGTCGAACCAACAGGAGTCCTCCCATGCGGCTTGCTCGCGCGATTGCATGCTCCACGCTGCTTGCGGTCCTCACCGGCCTGGCGGGCCCGGCCCCCGCCCAGACGACCCGGCCCGCCGCACCCACGGAGGTCCACAACATCATCGTGCCCCAGGCCCGCCGCACCGTGCACGCCCGCCACACCCAGGCCGTGCAGCTCTCGGCCGTCGAGGTCACCGTCGGCATCGAAGAGCAGGTCGCGACGACCTCCATGCAGCTCACGCTCAGCAACCCCGCCCCCAGGCCCCAGCAGGCCGAACTCGTCCTGCCCGTCCCCGACGGCGTCACCATCCGCTCCGTGCAGTACGACGGCACCGGCCCCGAGCCCACCGCCAGGCTCCTCCCCCGTGAAGAGGCCCGCCGCGAGTACGACGCCATCGTGCGCAAGGCCCTCGACCCCGCGCTGGTCGAGTTCGTCGGCTACAACCTGATCCGCACCAGCGCCTTCCCCATCCCCGCCGGAGCCTCCCAGAAGCTCACCGTCACCTTCGAGCAGGTCCTCGCCGCCGACGGGGACCGCATCGACTACGTGCTCCCCCGCAGCGAGTCGCTCGCCGAGGCGAACGTGAACTGGTCGATCAAGGCCAGCATCGCCTGCTCCCGCGGGATCGCCAGCACCTACTCCCCCAGCCACGATCTCACCGTCGAGAAGCAGGGCGATTCCAAGGCGACCGCCCGCTCCACCGCCACCCGCCCGATGTCACCCGGCGCCTTCCGGCTCTCCTGCCTGCGCCGGCCGGCCGGGTCGGGCGAACTGAGCGCCACCCTGTTCGCCTACCCCGACCCCGCGGTCAACAACGGCCAGGGCGGGTACTTCATGCTCCTGGCGACCCTCCCCAAGCCCTCCGCGAGCGAGAAGCCCGCCAAGCGCGAGGTCGTGCTCGTCATGGACCGCTCCGGCTCCATGCGCGGCGAGAAGATCGAGCAGGCCCGCAAGGCCGCGCTCCAGGTGCTCGCGGGGCTGGAGATCGGCGAGTGGTTCAACGTGATCGACTACTCCGACTCGGTCGCCTCGTTCGCGCCGGCCCCCGTCGAAAAGACCAGCGCATCCGCGGCCCAGGCCCGTTCGTACATCGAGGCCCTCCAGGCCAACGGCGGCACCAACATCCACGACGCCCTGCTCGAGGCCCTCCGCCCGGTCCCCCCGGCCGGCGCGGTCCCCATGATCCTCTTCCTCACCGACGGCCTCCCCACCGTCGGCGAGCGCTCCGAGGTCGGCATCCGCGACGCCGTCAAACTCGGCAACAGGCACAACCGCAGGATCTTCAGCTTCGGCGTCGGGTACGACGTCAACGCACCCCTGCTGAGCACGATCGCCAAGACCTCCCGCGCCGCGATCACCCTCGTCATGCCCGAGGAGGATGTCGAGGTCAAGGTCTCGCAGGTGTTCGCCCGCCTGCGCGGCCCCGTCCTGATGGAACCCAGGCTGCTCGCACTCGACGCAGATTCCACCGTCTCCACCCGCGTCGTGCGGGAAGTCCTCCCCGCCGTCCTCCCCGATGTCTTCGAGAACGACGAGATCGTCGTCCTCGGCCAGTACACCAGCGACCAGGCCCTCCGGTTCCGCCTCCAGGGCCATCACTACAGCACCGACCGCGCCTTCGAGCTCACCTTCCAGACCGGAAATGCCAGCGCCCGCAACGGCTTTGTCCCGCGCATCTGGGCGACCCGGAGGATCGCCGCGCTCACCGAGGAAATCCGCATGGCCGCCGCCGACGGCTCGGCCTCCAACGACGCACGCACCAAGGAACTGACCGATGAGATCGTCCGGCTCTCGACCCGCTGGGGCGTCATGACCGAGTACACATCGTTCCTCGCGACCGATGAGACCGCCCCGCTCGCGGGCTTCGAGAACGGCTTCACCAAGGACGGGCTCGAGTTCATCAGGCCGTCGGAGGCGCCCGCCCCGGCGGCTACCCGTGCCCTGGCCGGCAAGCAGGTCTACGAGCGGACCCGCGAGCGCTCGGGCACCAGCGGCGCGGCCCAGACCGCCAACGAGTCATCCCGCCAGTACCGGCTCAACATCGACGCCTCCGGCGGCGGCGGAAACGTCATGCTCGGCGCCGACATGAAGAAGGTCGCCGTCGGCGGCATCCAGCAGATCAACGACCGCGCCCTCTTCCGCCGCTCCGGCCGCTGGGTCGATTCGGCCCTCGGAGGACAGGAAGACAAGGACCCCGACATCACCGTCGAATTCGGCACCGACGAGTACATGAAGATCGTCGACCAGCTCGCCCAGCAGGGCCGCCAGGGCCTGCTCGCCATGGGCGGGGATGCCTACCTCTTCATGGGCGGCAAGCGCGTGCTGGTCAAGGCCCCGCCCGCGGAGTAATCCGCCCGCGCCCGGGATCGGAGATTCGGGAGCCACGATGCCCCGGATGCCGATCGAGCCATGCACGGCCACCGCCGGACACCCCGGACGGCCTCCGGGCCCCGCCCGGCGAACAATCAACCATCCCACGGCCCCCGCACGGATCGCGGGGGCCACCGGAGCTCTGAATGGCGTTGGCAACCGTGCTGGTCGTTGAAGATGATGCGGCCGTCCGCCGGGGCGTGGTCGATGCGCTCACGTTCACGGGCTACCGCGTCGTCGAAGCCTCCGACGGAAGGGCGGGCCTGAACCTGGCGACCGCCGGCGGCGTCGACCTGGTCCTGCTCGACATCCTCATGCCCCGCATGAATGGGCTCGATGTCCTCGAGGTCATCCGCCGCGAAGCGCCCGGCCTGCCCGTCATCTTCCTCACCGCCCGCGGCATGGAGGAGGACCGCGTCCGCGGACTCAAGGCCGGCGCCGACGACTACATCGTCAAACCCTTCGGCCCCAAGGAGATGCTCGCCCGCGTCGAGGCCGTCCTCCGCCGGTCCGCCGAACGGCCCAAGACCGTCAGCAGGCTCACCATCGGCGGCTGCACCATCGACCTGGCCCGACGCGAGGTCGTCCTCCCCGACCAGACCCGCCGCGTCCTCCCCGACCTCGAGGCCAGGCTGCTCGAGTACCTCGCCTGCAACCCGGGCCGCGCCGTCTCGCGCGAGGAACTCCTCTCACGCGTCTGGAAGGTCGATGCCCGCGGCCTCCAGACTCGCACCGTCGACATGGCGATCGCCAGGCTGCGCGAACTCCTCGGCGACGACCCCGCCTCCCCCTCCGTGATCGTCACCGTCCGCGCCAAGGGCTACATGCTCGCCGCCGAAGACCCCGGCGCCCGGGAGGACGGCCCCGCATGAACTCCCGCGGCCCCAGCCTCAGGATCTTCTGGCTCTGCGCCATCGCCGTCGTCGGCGCGCTGGTCTGGATCACCGTCTACTCCCTCAGGCTCGAAGATCGCGAGGCCCGCGCCCAGGCCACCACCGCCCGGCAGGAAGCCACCCGCCTGGCACTCTGGCGCATGGACTCGGCCCTCACGCCCGTCATCGCCCGCGAAGCCTCCCGCCCCTACTTCCACTACCAGAGCTTCTACCCCACCGAGCGGGCCTTCACCCGCATGCACGAGGAGATCAAGCCCGGCGATGTGCTCGTGCCCTCGCCCCTGCTCAACGCCCCCATCGGACTGATCCGGCTCTACTTCCAGGTCGACCACGCCGGCGGCATCTCCTCCCCCCAGATCCCGCAGCACGAGCTGCGCCAGATGGCCCAGGAGAAGTACGTCGCCCCCACCAACATGGTCGCCGCCGAAGACCACCTCGCGCAGTTCGCCTCCCTGCTCGGCGCCTACAAGCAGGCCTCCCGCTCGTCGGGCCTTCAGCGGCTCGCCGTGTCCTCCCCCTCACCAGGTTCACCGGGCGACCCACGCGATGCCCAGACCCCTGCCGCCGACTCGGCCATCTACCCCCCCGCGCCCTCCGCGGTCGCGGCCGGCCCGCTCCCGGCCGTCCAGCCCGACACCGAACTCAACCGCGAATTCTCCCAGCGCCAGGAACACCAGGCCCTCGCCCGCGCCGCCGTGCAGTCCCCCGAAAACCTGGTCGCCAACCGCGCGCTGGAACTCGAGAACGCCCGCAAGTCAACATCGATCCGGGCCAGAGTCGCCGCCGAACGGCCGGGCGCCGACGAGTCACTCGAGCCAGCCAAGAAGCTGATCGCCAGCAACACAGACCAGGAAAAGAACGCCCCGGCCGACCGTCGCTCCGGCGAGGCCTACAGAAGGACCGCGCCGCCGCCCGCCGCATCCACCACGCCGCAGACCGACGACTCCCGCCAGCCCGCACCGGCCTCCGAAGCGCTGTCCATCTCTCCGAAAGCTCCCTCCCGAGAACAAGCCGCCGACCAGAAAGACAAGCAGGCGCTGAAGTCCGAGTCCTTCGACGGCGCGGCTGACCCCGCGATCAAGGAACTGGGGAACGCAATTACAGGCCAGGCTGACGCCCCAATCGCGGGGAAGATCGCCCAGGGGATCGATCCCCAGGCAGCGCCCGTGGCCACGACCGACCTCACGCCGTCATGGACCGGAACGGACAAATCCCCGCAGCTGGTCTTCACACGCACCGTCACCGTCGGCGGCGAGTCCTTCGAGCAGGGCTTCTGGCTCGACTGGCAGCTCACCCGCAGCTGGCTCCTCTCCTACATCGGGGACCTCTTCCCCTGGGCCGACCTCCAGCCCGTGCTCGAGAACGTTCGCGCACGCCCCCCCGAAGCCCTCGGCCGCACGCTCGCCTCCATCCCCGCCGAACTGGTCATCCGGGAACAGCCCCAGATCGCCGCCGCCGTCTGGACGCCCATGCGATCCGTCCTGGGAATCTCCTGGCTCACCGTGCTCGCCGCGCTGACCGTCACCTGGTGGGTCCTCATGGCGCTCCAGGACCTGGCCGAGCGCCGCGGGAGGTTCGCCGCCGCCGTCACCCACGAGCTCCGCACTCCCCTCACCACCTTCTGCCTCTACTCCCAGATGCTCGCCGACGGCATGGTCCCCGAAGAACGCAAGGGCGAGTACCTCGGCACGATGCGGTCCGAATCCGGCAGGCTCGCCGGCATCGTCGAGAGCGTCCTGGAGTACGCCCGCCTCGGACGCCACGCCCCGGGCCGCAACGTCCAGCGGCTTGACCTGCACACCCTGCTCGCCCCGCTGGTCGAGAAACTCCGCGAAAACGCCGCAACCCACGGCTTCGACCTGCAGTCCGACCTCGGCCCCGCCGCCGGGCTCATCGTCCGCGCCGATCCCACGGGCGTGGAACGCATCCTCACCAACCTCATCGACAACGCCTGCAAGTACGCCCGCGGCCACGCGCCCGAGGTCATCGATCTCTCGGTGTCAACGACACGGCGCCACGCGATCATCACGATCAAGGATCACGGGCCGGGTCTCACCGTGGACGAGGCCCGCCGCGTCTTCGAGCCGTACTTCAGAGGCCCGCGCACCACCGACCTTGGCGTGCCCGGCCTCGGTCTGGGCCTGGCGCTCGCCAAGGGCGTCGCCCAGGGCATGGGCGGGGATCTCTCGATCCCTCGGCAGACCGAAGGCGCCGGCGGACAGTTCCTCTTGACCCTGCGACTGGCCTGAGCCAGCCCCTCACTCCCCCGGAATATACGAAATCGCCCCCTCGAACGGGCTGCTCGCCGAGGCGTACAGCTTCCGCGGGATCCGCCCCGCCAGGTAGCTCTGTCGACCCGCCGCGCACGCGTGTCGCATCGCGTGCGCCATCATCACGGGGTCCTTCGCGTGCGCGATCGCCGTGTTGAGCAGCACGCCGTCGGCCCCCAGTTCCATCGCGATCGAGACATCCGACGCCGAACCCACGCCCGCATCCACGATCACCGGGTACGACGAATCCCCCTGCTTGAGCAATTCCAGGCACAGCACGATGTTGCTGCGGTTGAGCACACCCTGCCCGCTGCCGATCGGGCTCCCCGCCGGCATCACGCTCGCCGCCCCCGCCTCCTTGATCCGCGCCGCCGCGATCGGATCGTCGCTCGAATACGCCAGCACCTTGAACCCGTCCTTGACCAGCTCACGGGTCGCCTCCACCGTCCCCATCGGATCGGGCAGCAGCGTCTTCTTGTCCCCCAGCACCTCGAGCTTCACCCACGACGCCCCGGGGTTGCCCAGCTGCTCGAGAATCTCCCGCCCCAGCCGCGACACCCGCACCGCATCCTCCGCCGAGAAGCACCCCGCCGTATTCGGAAGGATCGTGTACCGCGACAGGTCGATGAACTCGAGCAGACTCTTGCCCTGCGCGTTGAACAGCCGCTCGCGCCGCACCGCCACCGTGACCACGTCGCACCCGCTGGCCTCCAGCGCGTCGCGCATCAGCTCGTACGTCTGGTACTTGCCCGTGCCCACGAACAGCCGGCTGGAAAACCGCCGGCCGGCGATCTCGAACGGAGAAGACCCCGGCTCCACCGCCGGCGCACGCGTGTCGGGTTGGGAAGGAACTGCCATGCCCAAGCGTACGAGCTCGACCGCCCCCAGGACACGCCGCCGCCGGCCCGCCATCCCCGCCGAACCCAACCCCGCATCCAACCCCGCCGCCTACTTCGGGTGCAGGAACCCCAGGTGCGACTCGCAGTGCCGCTGGTGCATCGACCTCCACTCCTCGTGCGTCATCGGCCCGAAGATCACGTTGGGAGCCGTCGGCGGCGCCTTCTCCAGCCGGTCCAGCCCCGCGCGAAGCCGGGCGATCCCGACCTCGAAGCTCACATCATCGGCCCCCGTCGTCCCCGAGGGGATCTTCGGGATCTTCACGCCCCGCGGCATCCGCTTGTACAGGAACTTCTTCTTCATCAGCTTCAGGATCGTCCTGATGATCCACGGCGGGTTGGCCAGCTCCGGCGGGTACCCGTCGTACGCGTAGTTCACGAACGCCGCCAGGTGCGCGAAGTTCTGCCCCGGAGTCCAGTTCCCCGTCGCGCGCAGCGTCCCCGCCCGGTGCGCCCGCTCGATCCCCTCCAGCTCGCGCCGGATGTCCCCGATCGACTCGAACCGCAGCTCGCGGTAGTCGGTCACCTTCGCCGTGTCGATCACGCTGCCCCCTCCGGCTCAGCCGCCCCCCACCAGCACCACGACCTCGACCACATCCCCCTCGTGCAGCACATGCTCGGCGTGCTCCCGCCGCGGGATCAGCTTCTTGTTCACCTCGACCGCGTACGCCGACGCGGTCACCCCCGCCCGCTGGGCGACCTTCTCGATCGTCGTCCCCGACGGCCACGCCGACCGCTGCCCGTTCACGACAAGTTCCATCGCCGATCATCATACCGCCCGCGCCCCACCCTCCCAGAGCCCCCGCCATCCCCCCCCACGGCCCCCCCGGCGCTCCGCCCACTCCCCCTCCATCCTCATTTCCAGCCCCCCACCCGCGCCGCTGGCCCCGACCCCCACGCCTGCAACAATCACCCATCCCCAGCGCCCGGTCGCGGGGCCGGGAGGATTCAGTCCACCATGCCAACCAACCGCTCCACCCCGATGTGGCTCGCCGCAGCGCTCGCGCTGCTCGCCGCACTCCTCCCGGGCTGCGGAGATCGCGGCTACAGCCAGAAGACCCCCGACGCCGTCCTCAAAACCGCCAAGCTCATGGTCGAACGCGGCGAGGCCCGCAAGCTCTCCAAGCTCTTCTACGCCGAGAACGAGGACATGAAAAAAGTCCTCTCCAACTTCGGCGTCCTGCTGGGAAACCTCCAACGCCTCGCCGGCGCAGTCTCCGAGAACTTCCCGCGCGATGTCGAACGCCTCAAGTCCAGCGCCGAGGCCGCCGCCAAGTCCGGCAAGGCCACCTCGCTCCTCTCCCAGATCGCCGCCCAGGCCGGCGGCGGCTCGGGAACACCCCGCCGCGCCGCCAAGGACCCCGAGAAATGGCGCAAGGAGCAGGCCCAGCGCGAGCAGCAGCTCGGCGACTCGCTCAACATGCTCATGGCCGACCCCTACGGCTTCCTCAACGACAAGGCCGGGAAGCTCACCACCACACCCATCTCCGACGACATGGCCGCCGTCATGTGGGACGGCCAGCCCGTCCTCCCGCCGCTGGGCCTGGTCATGCGCAAGGACATCGCCGACGGGCTCTGGTACGTCGTCCTCCCGCTCAACATCCCAGGCCTTGCCAACCTCCTCCCCCAGAGCCCGCAGGAATACAAGGTCTTCGGCGCCCTGATCGCCATCATCAACAACGTCATCGTCGACCTCGCCAAGGACGTCCGCGACAAGAAGATCACCACCATCGACGACCTCTCCCGCAAGGCCGGCGAGAAGGCCTTCATGCCCGCCGCCATGGGCTACGTCGCCTACTCCAAGATGATCGACGATCGCAAAAAGAAGCACCCGCCCGCGCCGAAGGTCACGACCCCGACGGGTGCGCCCGCGGCGCAGCCTCCGAAGCCGCCGGCCGGTTCTTCCACGCCACGCTGAGCTTCCGCCGCACCACCTTCTGCAGCAGGTCGCTCTTCTCCAGCGCCGCCGCGATCTCCCGCGCCGGCTCCTGCTCCGCGTCCGCCAGCAGCTTCAGCTCCCCGTCGGCGATCACCGCGTGGATGTGCGACACCACCTGCCCGTGCGAGCGGTCCATGCCGTCGGCGACCCGCAGGATCCCCGCCAGCATCCGCACCAGCCTCCGGTCCTTGCGATCCAGGCTCCCGAAAAGGTCGTGCTTGCGGCTCGGACGCGCGCGGCGGTGGTACCGGGCGATCGCCGCCACCAGCCCCACGTCCCGCGCCTTGACACCCGCCAGACCGTTGAACAGCACGATCGCTTCCGAGTGCTTGTGGTGACCCTTGTACGACACCGCGATCCCCGCATCATGCACCAGCGCCGCCGCGTGCAGGATCGCCGCCGATCTCCGCCGGCACCACCGCCCCTTGCGCAGCTCCCCCGCCTCCGCCAGCTTGAGCAATTCCCGGTGCAGCCCCACCGCCAGCATCGCCACGTGCCCGCTGTGCGGCACCTCCGCCCGGCACCGGTCGGCCAGCCGCGCCGCCGCCACCGGCAGGATCGACCGCCGATCCTGCCGCCGCGCCGAGGCACGCACCCGCACCGTCTCTACCGCCTCGATCACCAGCCCGTCCCGCAGCCCCACGTGCATCGTGGTCATCCCGTGCGGCTTGAGCCGCGACAACAGCGCTTCGATCACCGCCAGGCCCGGCACGATGATCTGCGACCGCTCCACCGAAAGCCCCGGCAGCGCCGCCCGCTCGGCCGGCGTCATCTGCCGGATCATCCGCAGCAGGTCGCGCACGTCCGAAACCAGCGTCTGGATCGATGCACCTGCGTCCCGAGGTATCCCCGGCCCGCCCGGAAGCAGCAGACCCGCCCCCCGCAGCCGCGACAGGATCCCCGCCGATGTGCACCCGCCGCCCACGCCGTACAGCGTCACCGGCATGAACGGAAGCCGCCCGATCGCCTCCGCCACCGTCGAACCGATGTGCTCGCGCATCTCCTCGAACCGCTCGCCCGCGCTCTTCTCCGGACCCCCGAACATCTCCGTCAGACCCACCGCCCCCAGCGGCACCGACACCGACGCCACCGGCACCTCACCCACCCCCACCGTCAGCTGCACGCTCCCCCCGCCCGTGTCGATCACCCCCAGCCGCGCCGGCTTGGCATCACGGCCCGCCCGCGCCTCCTCCGCCACCGCGCGGTACGACAGCCGGCCCTCCGTCCTCGGTGGGATCGCGTCCAGGTCGATCCCCGTCGCCTGACGCAGACGCTCGATGAACTCATCCCGATTGCTCGCCTTGCGCACCGCGTGGGTCGCCACCGCACGCACGATCGGAGCCTTGGCCTCCTCCGCCGCCGCGCAGAAAGACGCCACCGCCGCGATCGCCCGCGCCTGCGGACCCTCCCCGAGCACACCGCCCGCCGACAGCCCCTCGCCAAGCCGGCAAGGCTCCCGGCGATCCGCGACCGCCTTCCACGTCCCATCCGATGCAAGCTCGACCGCCAGGAACCTGGCGCTGTTGGTGCCGATATCGACCACGGAGAATCGGCGTTGCTTCATCGGCCGTGCCCAGGTCCACCACGACACGCGATCACTCGACGCGCCAGATCGTACTGCCGTCGCTCCCCCAGGATCGCCCGGGCCCCGGGCATTTCAAGAACTCTTCGCGCCCACCGCCGGACCGCACACCGTCACCGGCGCTTGCTCCGCCTCCAGCACCTGGTCCCCGATGCTCGCCACCGCCTCGAACATCCGCTGCGCACACTCCACCGCCCGGGCCTGCTGCTCGGCGCTCAGCCCCGCCCCGTTCAGGTCCACCTTGAACTGCGCCCACAGCTCGCGCTGACGGTCACCGTACGGGTCCAGGTACCGCGTCCCCGGCTCGCCGCTCCGGACCCCCAGCATCCCCGCGATCGGCTTCGAAATGAAACGGTTCCCGTTGTTCGCCCCCTCCAGCACGTAGTGGTACCCCAGCAGCGCCGCCGGCTCGGACCCCTCGGTCGCCGCGATCTCCTCCACGATCCGCGCTGTCCCCGGCCGCGGCCGCGCCGAGGCCGGATCGAACCCCATGAATGCCAGGTCCTCGAGCAGGTACGGCTCCTGGTACTGCTCCTCGCGCACCACCGCCGCCACCGCCCCGCACGTCCGGCTCGCCCGCCGCAGCGCGCCGTCCAGGGCCCGGTGAACCAGCAACATCTGGGACAGGTGCTGGGTGTACTGCCCCCGCGAAACCCGCCCGGTCACCAGCAGCCGCTGCAGTTCCGACCGCTCCGCGAGCGTGTGAAGCTCGGCGGTGCAGCGGCGCAGGCGAAGCGACAGCGTCTCGGTTTCAGTGCTCATCTCTCTCGCTCTTTCTCCCCCCCACCCACGCACATCGACGATCACCGGCCTTCCGGCTCACCGGCTCGCCGTCCACGCGAGCACCGCCGGAACCACCAGCCACGCCAGCCCCTTGATCAGGAAGAACAGCACCCCCGCCGCCCCCAGCCGCCGCGCCAGCGGGCTCTTGACCCAGCACTTGGAGGCCCCGCCCTCCCGCGGGCACACCGGGCACGACCGTTCCGCCTCAAACCCCTGGCCGGCCCCGTTCCGTTGATGCTTGGTGCTCGATTCCATGCTCTTCCTCGTTGAGACTCAGTCTCAATAACCATGATTAAGCCACCCACACCCTTATCCGTCAAGCCCCGACCCCGATTTCCCACCGGACCGGCCCGGGTCGCCCCCTTATCGTCTGGGCCTATGCCCGAAGACTTCCTCAACGAGATGAAGTGGCGTGGACTCATCCACCAGTCCACCCATGAAACCGAGCTCACGAACCATTTGGCTTCCGGTCGCCGCCGCGCGTACGTGGGATTCGACCCCACCGCCGACTCGCTGACCATCGGCAACCTCATGGGCATCATGACCCTCCGCCGTTTCCAGGAGGCCGGCCACCAACCCGTGGTCGTCATGGGCGGGGGCACCGGCCTCATCGGGGACCCCTCGGGCAAGTCCGCCGAGCGCATGCTCATGACCAAGGACACGGTCGAGAAGAACGTCCAGTCCCAGCGCCGCATCTTCGAGGCACTGCTGGACTTCACCCCCACGAGGTCCAACCACGGCCTGCTCGCCAACAACATCGACTGGCTCGCCAGACTCTCGTACCTCGATGCCCTCCGGGACATCGGCAAGTTCTTCTCCGTCAACGCGATGATCCAGCGCGATTCGGTCAGGGATCGCCTGCACAACCGCGATCAGGGGATCAGCTACACCGAGTTCAGCTACATGATCCTCCAGGCGTACGACTACGCGTATCTAGCTGCGGCCGTCGGAGGCGCTCACAACCCTTGGTCTGAGAATCCTGTCACACTTCAGATGGGAGGAAGTGATCAGTGGGGCAACATTGTCAGCGGTGCGGACTTGATTCGAAGGTACGGCTTCGAAGCAACGAGTGATATGGAATTCTTGACAGGTGATAGGCCCGTTGAAGCCTTCGCCCTCACCTGGCCCCTGGTCACCAAATCCGACGGCTCGAAGTTCGGCAAGACCGAATCCGGCGCCATCTGGCTCACCGCCGATCGCACCTCCCCCTACGAGTACTACCAGTTCTGGCTCAACACGCCCGATGCCGATGCGATCAAGTTCCTCAAGTTCTTCACGCTCCTCCCCAAAGATCGCATCGATGAACTCGAAGCCTCCATGCTGAAGGACCCCGCGGCCCGCGGGGCGCAGCGCACGCTCGCCCGCGAGGCCACCACGCTCCTGCACGGCCCATCCGAAGCCGACAACGCCGAGAACGCCGCCAAGGCACTCTTCAGCGGGGACATCTCCCACCTGCCCGAATCAACCTTGCGCCAGGTGCTCGCCAACGTCCCCGCGAGCCGGCACCAAAAGGCCCGGCTCGAGGGCGCTGGCATCCCGCTGGCCGACCTGCTCATCGACACCAAGCTCGCATCATCCAAGCGCGAGGCCCGCGAGTTCCTCACCGGCGGGAGCGTGGCGATCAACGGACGCAAGGCCGCCGCCGATGAATCCATCAAGACCACCGATCTCCTCCACGGCCGGCTGATCGCGATCCGCCGCGGGAAGAAGAACTGGCACCTGACCGAGTGGGA
>JBGAOZ010000049.1:0-16564 GCA_044221545.1 Phycisphaerales bacterium | reverse complement strand
GCCCCGCCCGGGGACCGCCGTTTCGGTGCCGGCCGGCGGATTGTCATTGATTTCAAGCAATTCTGAAAGTACAATCTGTTCATGCCGCCACTCCACGCCGTCACCGGCGCCCTGGGATACTCCGGACAGGCGATCACCCACCGCCTCCTGGCCCGCGGCGTGAACGTCCGCACCCTCACCAACTCGCCCGGCCGGCCCAACCCCTTCGGGGATCGCCTCGAATTCCGCCCCCTGGACTTCGACCACCCCGGCGAACTCGCCCGCAGCCTCGATGGCGTCGAGGTCCTCTTCAACACCTACTGGGTCCGCTTCAACCACCGCCTCTTTACCTTCGACCAGGCCGTCCGCAACACCCGCGTGCTCTTCCAGGCCGCCCGCGCCGCGGGCGTGCAACGCATCGTCCACACCAGCATCATGAACCCGCACGCCGCCCCCGCGCTGGGCTACTACCGCGCCAAGGACGCCCTCGAGCAGGACCTCCGCGACTCGGGCATCCGCCACGGGATCATCCGCCCCGGCGTGCTCTTTGGTCGCGGTGACATCCTCATCAACAACATCGCCTGGGTCATCCGCCACCTCCCGGTCTTCGGCGTCTTCGGGGATGGCTCCTACCCCATCCAGCCCATGCACGTCGACGACTTCGCCGATCTGGCCGTCGAGCTCGCCTTCCGCGGCGATGATCCCTGCGCCGATGCCAACGGCCCCGAGACGTTCACCTTCCTCGGCCTGGTCGAGATGCTCGCCGGCGCGATGCGGATCCGCCGGCGCATCGTCCGCGTCAGCCCGACCGTCGGGCACGCGATCGCCCGGCTCGTCTCCCCGCTGGTCCGCGACGTCATCCTCACGCGCGAGGAGATCACCGGCCTCATGTCCGGCCTGCTGGCCTCCGCGGCGCCATCAAGCGGGCGGATCCGGTTGTCCGACTGGGCCCGCGACAACGCCGAGCACCTGGGAAGGTCCTACGCCAGCGAGCTGCGCCGACGCACCGACCGCACGTGCGCCTTCGCGCGCGAGCAGACCTTCCTGGAACCACCGCCGGACCGCCGGTGAGCGAGCGATCCCCGCCATGCCGCGCGACGCCAACGCCGCGTGCACGCGAACCGATCGCGTACTTCGCCTTCTCTTTATCAACAAGTACTTACCCTTGGGTGGTTCACGGAACGCCGGCGCTCGTGGACTTCCCCGACCCCCGAGAAGCCCCGCGTTTCTAGGCCTTTGCGGAGACTCCCATCCGGCGCGAGTGAAATGTTCATCAGAACATCCGCTTTATACGCTCCCGTGCATCACCTTGCATCCGCCCCCAACCCCACTAGAGTGAGAACGTAAGTGAGTCGACAGACTCGGGGCCTCGGTCGGTGGGAGCTTTCGGTTGGAAAAGAAAGACGACAGCGGCGCATCCCGCGCGGGCAAGTCCGTTGCGCGCGGCACTGGCGATCTCGACCAGCTCGGCGTTCCCTGCGCCTTCCTCAACGGCGAGGGGCTCGTGGAATCCGCCAACGCCTCGTGGCGGCAGGAAGGCATCGACCTGCCCATGTTCGCCGAGCCCGGAAGCAACTTCACCGAGACCATCGGCACGATGGCGATGAGCCGCCGCACCGCCGAGGGCGTCCGCGAGGTGATCGACGGGCGCACCCGCATGTTCGCGTTCGACATCACCAGCCGCGGCACGGGCGGCGGGCGCTGGTTCCGCCTGCTGGCCTCCCACCGTCTCCCCACCGGCGCTTCGGTCGTCATCGTCGACATCACCGACCACCACCGCCAGACCGAGATTCTCCGCGAGCGCGAGGTCCACATCCGCAGGGTCCTCGAGTCCATCCAGGAGCACGCGATCCTCGCCGTCGATGCCGACGGCCGCATCATCACCTGGAGCCAGGGCGCCCAGCGGATCTTCGGCCACAGCGCCGATGAGATCTCCGGCCAGCCCGCCGAAGTCCTCTACACCCCCGAGGATCGCCGCAACGGCCGCCCGGCCCAGGAGATCGCCGACGCCCTGCGCTCCGGCCGCGGCGACCGCGAAGGCTGGCGCATCCGCAAGGACGGCACCCTCTTCTGGGGAAGTTCCGCCCTGACCGCCCTCCACGACGCCGCCGGCGCCGCCCAGGGGCTCTCGATCGTCGTCCGGGACCTGACCGATCGCCGCCGGATCGACGGGAACCTCCGCGAGAGTGAATCGCACCTGGCCAGCATCGTCGACTCGGCGATGGACGCGATCATCACCGTCGATGAGTCCCAGCGCATCGTGATGTTCAACCACGCCGCCGAACGCATCTTCGGCGCCCCCGCCAGCGAGGCCATCGGCTCGAGCCTCGAGCGCTTCATCCCCGAACGCTACCGCCGCGGCCACAGCGAGCACGTCCGCGCCTTCGGCACCACCGGCGTCACCACCCGCGCCATGGGACGCCTGGGAACCCTCTACGGCCTGCGCGGCGACGGACGCGAGTTCCCCATCGAGGCCTCCATCTCCCAGGCCGTCACCGGCGGCAGCCGCTTTTACACCGTCATCCTCCGCGACATCTCCGAGCGACGACTCCTCGAAGAACAGCTCATCCAGGCCCAGAAGATGGAGGGCATCGGACGGCTCGCCGGCGGGGTCGCCCACGATTTCAACAACCTCCTCACCGTCATCTTCGGCTACCTCGGGGTCGCCGCCGCCACCCTCGAGCCCGGCCACCGCGCCCAGGATGCGCTCGCCCACACCCGCGAGGCCGCCGAACGCGCCGCCAACCTCACCCGCCAGCTCCTGGCCTTCGCCCGCAAGCACATCTACACGCCGCGCACCTTCGGCCTCCGCGAGGTCGTCGCCACCCTCGAGCCCATGCTCCGCCGGCTCATCGGCGAGGACCTGGTCCTCCGCACCGTCCTGGCGCCCGACACCGGGCACGTCCGCGCCGATGTCGGCCAGTTCGAGCAGGTCGTCATGAACCTCACCGTCAACGCCCGCGACGCCATGCCCAACGGCGGCACCCTCACCATCGAGACCGCCAACGTCGTCCTCGACGAAGCCTACTGCCGCACGCGCGTCGGCGCCACGCCCGGGGACCACGTCATGCTCGCCGTCACCGACACCGGCGTGGGCATGACCCCCGAGATCCTCGAACGGCTCTTCGAACCCTTCTTCACCACCAAGGGCCCCGGCAAGGGCACCGGCCTGGGCCTGGCCACCTGCCACGGCGTCATCCGCCAGAGCGCCGGCCACATCGCCGTCTACAGCGAGCCCGGCCGCGGCACCAGCGTCAAGGTCTTCCTCCCCCGCCAGCGCGAGGGCGAGGCCTCCGGCGGCCAGGCCCGCGTCCAGGCGCCCGCCCCCGGCGGCTCGGAGACCATCCTCCTGGTCGAGGACAACGCCATGGTCCGCGACCTCGTCTGCGACGCCCTCCAGCAGGCCGGCTACCGCGTCCTCCCCGCCGAGAACGGCCCCACCGCCATCGAACTCGCCGCCGCGACCCCCGAGGCCATCGCCCTGCTCATCACCGACGTCGTCATGCCCGAGATGAACGGCGTGCAGGTCGCCGAGGCCCTCGCCCTCGTCCGCCCGCGCCTCAAGGTCCTCTACATGTCCGGCTACACCGAAGAGACCATCATCCACCACGGCGTCGAGACCGAGACCATGGCCTTCCTCCCCAAGCCCTTCTCCGTCGACGCCATGCTCCGCAAGATCCGCTCCGTCCTCCAGCCGCGGCAGGCCCACGGCTCCTGACACCGGCCCGCGCGGGACGCTCAGTACGTGATGTTCGCCCACGGCCCGGCCGTCGACGGCGTCGTCGAGGCGCCCCCGCTGGTGTTGCTCCCCGCGATCGACAGATACGTGCTCACCCCCGAGAGCTGGTTGCGCACGATCAGGTTGCTCGTCCCGGGCACCTGGATCCCGAAGTCGTCACCGCCCACCAGCATGTTGGTGATGTGGTTGCCGTCCACGGAGTTGTCCGTGCCCGAGACCGCGACGCCCGCGAACACGCCCGTCGCCCGGCCGTTGCTGTTGATCGAGTTGTTCACGATCGTGCTGCGACTCCCGGTCACGTTCACCCCGTGCTGGTTGTTGGTGCTCACATCGTTTGCCTCCACGCGGCATCCCGACGCGACCTGCACCCCGTCCCCGGTGTTCCCGGCGATGCTGCACCCCCGCACCACCGCGCCGTTGGAGGTGCTCACCCCGTCCCCCGTGTTGCTCACCGAGACGCACCCGCTCGCGACCAGCACCGACGTGAACCCGTTCGAGCCGTTGGATTCGGCCCGGCATTCCTCGGCGGTCCCCCCGCCGAGATTGAAATCGCTCGAGGCGTTCCCCGTCGCCAGGCACGCCCGCGCCGACCCCGCCAGACTGAACACGAACCCCGTGGCGGCGTTGCCCTTGGCGGTCGAGTCGATCGCCGTCCCCCGCTCCAGGAAGAACCCGTTGGTCCCCCCGCCCTCGGCGATGCACCGCACCACCGTGGCGTTCTTGAGCTCGAACTAGTTCAGCGTCGAGCCGAACACCCGCACATCCTCCACCGCGATGCTCCCGCCCACCAGGTGCAGCACCCCGTTCCGCCAGCTCCGGATCGTGCCGTTGCGGATCACCACGTGCGACGAAGATCCGTCCACGTAGATCGCCGCCTGCGTGCTGCCCGCCCCCGTCCCCACCATCGTGAACCCGTTCAGGTCGATCGTCACCTGCACGCCGCCGCCGATCAGTACCTCGACGCCTTTCTTGGTCGCCTCCCCCGTCACGTTGCCCGTCAGGTAATACGACCCATGGCTGGTGAACTTGAAGCTCGACGCCGCATCCCCCGGCGTGTTCGTGGCGTTGACCGCGATCCGCGGCTCGACCTCCGACAACGTCTTATAACTCGGGGCCACCGGCCCCGCCGGCGGGTCCAGCGGCCCCCCTCCGACCGACCAGCGCCGCCATCCCCAGCGCGCCGGTCGCGCTCGCCAGCGCCGCCTCGAACACACCAGTCCCTTTCATCGCCGCTCTCCCTCGAACATCGCCGCGGTTGCAAGGCCGGATGTCCGCCGACCTCCGCCGCCTCGCACCGGCGGCCACAGACTACCCGCCCGACTCCGGACAACGCCACCCCTTTTTCAACGAATACCGCCCGGGATCCCCTCGCGGAGATCCCGGGCGGATGCTCCGGGTGGGAACGCGATCTTTTCACTCTGCTCCGGCGGCCCAGAACCCGGCAGCACCCCACGCCGCCAACGAGCGGGCGTCCTTCACCCCCGCGGCCTCAACCCGCGGACACAACCTGCGGCCACAACCTGCGGCCACAACCCGCGGACACAACGCGTGGCCCAACCTTCCGTCTAGTACTCGAAGTTCGCGAACGAGTTGCTCGTCGTGATGTCGATCCCCGTGACGTTAAAGATCGTCCCCTTGGTGTTCCCGGCCGCGATGTTGAAGTTCCCCGCCGAGTTGGTCGTGCACGTGTTGCGCACGATCAGGTTCGCCGAATCGAGCACCTGGATCCCGTAGTCGTTGTCCGAGCAGTTGTTCTCCTCGATCCGGTTGTCGTTGTACGAGAACGGGAACGGCGCGTTGAGCACGTTGATCCCCGCCCCGTTGGCCACCGAGGTCCCGTTCCCGTCGCATGTGTTGGCCCGCACCAGGCAGTCGTTGTACACCTGGATCCCGTGGTTGGTGTTCGCCCCCGACGTGCAGTGCAGCACCGAGACCGACTGGCTCCCCACGATCCCGATCCCCGTGTTGCCCTTGGCCGCGCACTCGGCGATCACCCCCCGGTCGACCATGTCGATCCCGCCGTTGCCGTTGGCCTCCACCATGCACCCGCGCACCGTTCCCCCCGCCGTCAGGATCCCCCAGCCCGTGTTGCTCGTACAGATGCAGTCGGTGATGTTCGCCGTCGTCGTCGTGGTCGCCGAGTACAGCCGCGCCCAGATCCCCGGCTGGGCCGTCGTCGTCCCGTTCCCGTTCACCGCGCACCGCGACACGTTCCCCCCCTTGCCCACGATGATCCCGCCCGCCTTGTTGCTGTCCACGTGGCAGTTGTCCACCGAGCCCCCATCACCCAGCACGATCCCCACCGAGTTGTTCAGCGTCGTCGTGCACCCCGTCACCCGCCCCCCCAGCGGCACCACGATCCCCGAACCCCCGTTGCTCCCCGCCTCGCAGTTCACGAACGCCGAGTCGCTCCCGGCCGCGAACCCGTGCCCCCCGTTGAGGCTCCCGAAGCAGTAGTAGAACTCCACGTGGTTGCTCGTCTCGCACCCGTCCGTCGAGTTCCCGTAGAAGTAACAGCGCGTGAACACCGTCCCGCTGTTGACCGTGATCCCCGTCCCCGTGTTGTTCGAGAACTTCACCTCCTCGATCACCCACGCCCCCGCGTTGTTCGCCGTCGTCCCGTTGGACCCCCACCCCATGATCGTCCCGTTCTTGAGCGTCACGTAGCTCGCCGACGTCGGGCTCCCCGGGCCCGTCCCGTTCCCGTCGATCCCCGTCAACGAGCCCGGCACCCCCTTGAGCTGGAACCCCTTCATGTCCAGCGTCACGTACGACGCCTCGATCTCAATCCCGCTCTTGCCCGCCGCGCCCGTCACGTCCCCGGTCAGGAAATATCGCCCCGGCTTTGTGATCTTGAACACGGCGTCCGCATCACCGGGCGTGTTCGCCGCGTTCACCGCGATCCCCGGCTCAACCTCGTTGAGCGTCTTGTACGTCGGCGCCACCGGGCCCGCCGGTGGATCGAGCGGACCGGCGTGCGTCACCACCACCGCCGCGAGCATCGAACCCATCACCGCCCACACGAACGGGACGATCTGCTTGGACATGTCTGTGTTCTCCTTGGTGGACCCGCCGCGATCGCGGACAGGTTCCCTCCCACCAGGAAGCGAAGTTCCGAGAACCGATGGAAAGAGATTCCACCCGCCACGCCCTCCTGATCCACGCAACCCCGCCCTTGGACGCAAAATCAGCGCCCGCACCCATCCAACCCCGTCTTCAAACAGCACCGCAAGATCCGCTATTGCCCGGCCCCCACGCTCTATCTCTACTGTGCCGACCTCACGGCGATCGCCCGCTCCAGCTAGCCCCGCGCCGCAGCGGATCGCCGCGCCGCAGCGCCCGGACGTACGAACCCCGATCGTCGCCGAGGCCTATCCCCCTCCTCCGCAACGGACAGCGCCACCCATCATCTAAACTCCCGAAACCACGCCTCACGGCAGAAAGCCCGACCATGCTCACCATCCGCAAGGCAACCGATCGCGGCCGCACGAAGATCGACTGGCTCGACAGCTGGCACACGTTCTCCTTCGGCGACTACCACGACCCCGCCCACATGAACTTCCGGAACCTCCGCGTCATCAATGATGACATCGTCGGCCCCGGCGGCGGCTTCGACACCCACCCGCACCGCGACATGGAGATCATCACCGTCATGCTCTCGGGCAGCCTGCGCCACCGCGACAGCCTCGGCTCCGAGGGCCTCCTGCGCCCCGGCGAGATCCAGGTGATGACCGCCGGTCGCGGCATCCGCCACAGCGAGCACAACGGCTCCCAGACCGAGCCCTGCCACCTCCTCCAGATCTGGATCATGCCCGAGGCCCGCGGACTCACCCCCGCCTACGCCCAGAAGCCCTTCCCAGCCGCGGCCCGCAAGAACCAGCTCTGCAAGATCGCCTCGCGCGATGCGCAGTCTTCCGCCGCCGACGGTGGGGGCAGCGGTGGGGGGGACGCCTCGCCGATGAAGATCAACCAGGACGTCGACATCCTGCTCGCCGACCTCGACCCCGGCGCAGCGATCACGCACACGCTCCGTCCCGGTCGCGGCGCCTGGGTCCACATCGCCACCGGCTCGGCGACCATCAACGGCCAGAAGCTCAGCGCCGGTGATGCGGCGGGGATCGAGGGTGAATCCAAGGTCCAGCTCCAGGGCGCCGGTCCCAACACCACCGCGATCCTCTTCGACTGCGCATGATCGCCTCTCCGAGTCCTACCCCATCTCGTGGCCCAGGCGTCCCGCCTGGGCACTACCTCTTCTATTGCCTTGGCCGCCCCTTGGAGATTCTCTCGATTGTTCATTGAATAATCTGAGAGCATGTCCCCACCCGATCCACTTCCCATCGAGCAGCTCCGGGAGTTCTGCCTCCGCCACCGGATCGCGGAGTTATCTCTCTTTGGGTCTGTCCTCCGGCCTGATTTCACGGCCGCCAGCGATGTGGATGTCATGGTCGAGCTTGAACCGGGAGTCATCCTCGATGCCGACGACTACGACTGCATGGAGTCGGACCTGCGGGCGATCTTCGGCCGCGATGTCGACCTCGTGAACAAGCGATATCTCCGCAACCCTTTCATCCGCCACGAGATCCTGAACAACCGGCGCATCGTCTATGCCGCATGACCGCGATCCATCCCGGCTGTGGGAAATGCTTTCCGCGGCCCGCGAGGTTGAGGCGTTCGCCAGGAGTCGCACTTGGAATGACTACCAGCAGGATGTGATGCTCCGCCGGGCGATCGAACGATCGGTCGAGATCATCGGCGAAGCGGCCCGGCGGGTCTCCGATGAGTTCAAGACGACACACCAGGCGATCCCCCGGACCAAGATCATCATCCAACGCCATCGGCTCGCCCACGAATACGACACGATTGACGACAGCCTGATCTGGGCCGTGGCAACCCGCCACGTGCCCGCCCCGATCGCCGAGATCGAGCAACTCGGGTTGACTCCGCCGTCGTGCTGAATGCCGTGCGATCCATTACACTTGCATCTTGCCCGCGCCGACCTGTATCAAGTGCGGCTACGACCTCTCCGCCCACGTCGGCGCTGCCGAGCCGAGTATCCGATGCCCGGAGTGCGGTGAATTGGATGCGGCCCGCCAGCCCCCCTCAGAGGTCGCGCTCACGCCACGCGCAATACGGGTCTGGAAGAGGATCTTCGGATTCGGTTCATTCATCGCAATCGGACTGCTCCTTCCGGCCGCGGACCTTCGAACCGATGAAGGCGTTGTGGTCATGATCCTGGTCATCATGCTCATCGCGGGTTCGGTGGGTATCTTCCTGAGTGATTTGCGCACCGCGCCTGGATGGGGCAGAATCATCGCGGCGGTCGGCCTCTTGATGGGCCTCTTCTTGGTCGCTTGCGCCTGTATTGACGGCATCGTCTCACTGCAATGAAAAACCCCCGGCGAAGGCCGAGGGTCTTCTATGTCGTGGCGTGGTTCCTGATCCTCTGTTTTTCGCTCTGCTGCTTTTCGCTTTGCCGCTTTGCGCCTACCGCGCCCTCTCCCTCTTCTTCGCATCCTTAAAGCTCGGCACCCCCGCCCCCTTCTCGAACATATCCGCGAACTTGAACCCCTTGCGGCCCTTCCACGCCTTGCGGTGGTACGCATCGCTCGCGAGCAACGGGAACAGCGCGGTCAATTCCCCGAAGACCATCTGCTCGTGCACCACATCCACCTTGCCCCACGAGCAGGCCTCGCGGAGCGTCGAGCCCGAGAGCGCTCCATCGCGCGAATCGGCGACCGTCATCTGCACGGCGTACTTGTGCATCGTCACATCCCCGCGCGCCTTGCCCCCGCGCCGCTCCACCAGCAGCTCGGCCGCGACCACGATGTCCTGCGCGAAGTTCTTGGGCACGCCCCCGCCCAGCATCAGCAGCCCCGTGTCCGTCGACTGGAACTTGATCTCCGTCAGCTCACGGAAATCCGCCCCCGAATCGAAGGCAACGTAGGGCTTGCCCTCCTCCTGCTTCTCGACCTGGTGCAGCACGATGCCAAAGCCCGCCGAGCAGTCGGAAAACGCCGGGCAGAAGATCGGCACGCGCTTCTGGTGGCACGTCTTGACCAGCGATTCGTTCTTGGGGTGGTTCCTGGCCAGGTACGCCCCCATCGCATCGATGAACTCGCGCGAGGAGTACGCCCCGGGCGCAAACGCATCGAACACCGTCTTGGTCGCCGCATCGCACGCCCGCAGGTCATCCTCATCGATGTACGTGTCGTAGATCCGGTCGATCATCATGTTCCGCAGCGTCATGTCATCCACCGGCGGCGCTTCGGGGGAGCCCGGCGCGATGTAGTGCTGGAACCCCAGGCCCTCGAAGAAGTCCTGGTCCACGATGTTCGCCCCGGTCGACACGATCGCATCGATCATGTTGTTCTCGACCATCGTCACCAGCGCCTTCTTCAGGCCCGCCGAGATCAGCGACCCCGCCAAAGTCACGATCACCGCGCACCCCTTGTCGGCGAGCATCATCGAGAAGATGTCCGCCGCCTTGGCCAGCGTCCGGCTCGAGTACGCCATCACCCGGTACGAATCGATCACCGGCCGCGAATCGAACTTCGTGATGTCGATGTGACGGATCGGGTTGGCGAGCAGCTCCTGCTTGGTCCATTTCATGGATGGGCTCCAGGCACGAAGCATCGGGCATCAGGCATCCGGAAGACCCGCGATTCGGGTGTCTTTCGCCGATGCCCAGTGCCCGATGCCCAGTGCCTTCTACTACCGGCCAAGCCCCCCTGGCCGTTGCGTGTGGTGTGATCGCCCGCGGGGGTGGCGCGGACGACCCAATACTACGCACGTGGCCCCGGAATGTTCAGCGCCCCGCCCCCGGCTCGCCGATCCGCCGCCGGCCCTTCCGCTCTCCCAATTCGGTCTTCTCGGCGTCCGGCCGCCGATCCTCACCGGCCCTCGGAACAACACCCTTTCGCCTGCCGCGCTGCGTTTCCATCGCGACCCCGCGCCCGCGATGTGCGCTCCATCAAGCCAATTCTCCTTGCCCGGATATAGCCCTCACACCGAACCGTCTCAGGCTCACCCCAACGCCACTACCCACCGCGAACCCTCTTTCATCCAACTTCCCCGGAACCCCCGCCCTGCCACCGCCGAATAGGCCCCTGCGCCAAGGTGCTCTCGGGGGAGACTGTCTCTCTATACCGACACAGCACCTGTATTCGCGGGAGAAGAGAAAATGAAGATCACCAACGGCCTCGCTGTCCTCGCGCTCGCCGCCGCCTCCGGCATCGCCAGCGCCCAGATCTCTCAGGTGTCCTACGGCTCGCTCACCGGCACGGGCTTCGAGGCCTTCGAGGGCTTCGCCGGCGGCGCTGCCCCCGGCACCAACTACGACGGCCCCGTCTCCAACGCCAGCGTCACCTTCGGTGAAGCCTTCGTCGGACAGACCGTCTCCGCCAACGGCCCCTTCGATGCCCTGACCAGCACCGCCACCGGCCCGCTCACCATCGCCCTGGGCGTCCCCGGCCAGAACCTCTGCATCTTCGACTACGACTCCACCAACCACAACATCCTCACCGGCCTGGGCAACCTCGGCTTCCCCAACTTCGATGCCATCGGTGAAGGCTCGCTCGCCTTCGTCTTCAAGGACGACCAGGCCGAGTTCGGCTTCCAGCTCCTCGGCGGCGATGGCGGCTCCGCGACCGTCAGCTTCTTCCAGCGCGACGGCTCCCTCCTCCAGACCATCGTCCTCTCCGGCCTCTCCAGCGCCCTCTACGGCTTCTCACGCGACGGTGGTCTCCAGGACATCGCCGGCGTCTCCATCTACAACGACGACGGCGCCGGCATCGGTCTCGACAACCTCAAGTTCACTGTCCCCGCCCCCTCGGCCGCCATGGTCCTGGGCTTGGGCGCGCTCGCCGGCCTGCGCCGCCGCCGCTGATCCCGACGCACGACACCGCTCCACCAGGGCTCGCCGCACGGCGGGCCCTTTTTCGTGCGCCTCATCTCTCATCCTCAACGGCCGGAGATGTTCAGCGCGTCGTCGTCGTCGTGCCGCTGCCCCACACGCGCAGCGATGATCCGCCCTTCACCTCGTCCAGCGTCGCCGGATGCAGCTCCCGCTCTTCGTACGAAGGGCGCGCCCCCGCCGACCATTGCTTGGATGTTGGCTCATCGGCGCACCCCGGCAATACCCCCGCCACCCCCCTCGCCCCCATCGCCCCCAAAATCCCCGCGACCACCACGCGCGCCCTTCGAACCAGCGAGCCATCGGCCTTGGTTGTCTGAAGCTGCCTCATGGTCAAAGTGTACGGAACCCGATGGCCCCTAGCTTCGGCAACGCCGCTGAGATTCGCCCCCCCGCCCCGCCTCCACGCGCTCTATCTTCTCCCCATGACCCTCCGCGCATCCCTCCCCGCCGCTCTCCCGACCCTCCTCCTTGCACTCCTCCTCGCGCCCCGGACGCTCGCCCGCCAGCCCGACCCCCGCGCTGCCATCACCCAGGGCGTCCACGCCATCGCCTCGCCCGGATCCCCCGGCGCTGTCACCGCCTGGGACCCGCACGCCACCATCGTCGTCACCGGCAGCCAGAACCACCGCCAGATCCCCGTCGTGATCGCCGCCGAATCCGGCAAAGGACGCGTCGTCCTCCTCTCACACTCCGGCTACTTCGACCCCGCCTCCCTCAAGATCGCCGACACCTCCCGCCTCGTCACCAACGCCGCCTTCTGGGCCGCCCACAGCAAGCCCGACACCAAGCCCCGCGTCGGGCTCGTGCACACCGACGCCCTCTCCCAGCCCCTCACCGACGCCGGCTGCTCCGTCACCATCCTCAGCGCCGACTGGACCTCCAGCCTCGACTCCATCGACGTCCTCATGCTCGGCGGCGGACTCGACGAACCCAAGGTCGCCGCCGTCAAGGACTACATCGCCGGCGGCGGCGGCTTCATCACCGCCCAGTGCGGCTGGGGCTGGCGCCAGCTCTCCGGCAACAAGCCCATGCCCGAGTTCTCCATCAACCGCGCCATCGCCCCCTCCGGCGTCGCCTTCACCGACGGGTTCGCCGACAACACCTGCGACGACGGCTTCGATGCCACCATCGCCCCCGACCGCTTCTCCCACGGCGGCGCTTCGCTCGATGCGATCCTCGACAAGCCCGCCCCCGCCAAGGAAAAAGACAAACCCACGCCCAAGCAAGCCGACCAGCCCCCCCTCACGCCCCCCCTCACGCCAGCCCTCACCCCCGCCCAGCTGAAGCAGGCCGGCGCCAGCGCCATGGACACCCTCCGCGTCCTCCCCGCCACCGATCGCAAGTACCGCCCCCGCCTCGATGCACTCCTCCGCCAGCACGCCGAGACCCTCAAGCCCACCGAGTCCAAGCCCCTCAAGGCCGAGGATGCCGTCGACCGCTTCCTGCTCGCCTACCAGATCGACCAGATCGATGCCCTCCCCGCCGACCGCACCCGGCCCCACCCCGCCGCCATCCGCTTCCCCGGCGATGTCCCCGCCTCGGCCGCCCGCATCTCGCGCACCCTCACCATCGACACCTCCATCCCCCAGTGGCACAGCCTCGGCCTCTACGCGCCCCCCGGCGGCCACATCACCGTCACCGTCCCCGCCGAGGCCGCCGCCGCAAAGCTCGCCGTCCGCATCGGCTGCCACACCGATGAACTCTGGGACCACGACCAATGGAAACGCGTCCCCCGCATCTCCCGCGAGTTTTCGATCACCTCCGCGACCACCCAGGCCGCCAACGCCTTCGGCGGACTCATCTACATCGACGTCCCCGACCGCTGCAAGCTCGGATCCATCGAAGTCACCATCAACGGCGCGGTCGCCGCGCCCCTCTTCGTCCTCGGCAAGAACACCGCCGAAGATTGGAAGAAACTCCGCACCGCCCCCGGCCCCTGGGCCGAGCTCGCCACCGACCGCGTCATCGTCACCGTGCCCTCCGAACGCATCCGCTCCCTCGACGACCCCGCCCCCGTCCTCGAATTCTGGAACAAGGTTCTCGACGCCGATGCCGACCTCGCCACCATCCCTCACCAGCGCCACCGCCCCGAACGCTACGTCGTCGATGTCCAGATCAGCGCCGGCTACATGCACTCGGGCTACCCCATCATGGCCCACCTCGACGCCGGCGCCTGGCTCCCCAGCCTCGACGAACTCAGCAAGGGCAACTGGGGCCTCTACCACGAGATGGGGCACAACCACCAGCAGGGCGACTGGACCTTCGACGGCACCGGCGAGGTCACCTGCAACCTCTTCACCCTCTACGTCCACGACACCGTCTGCGACCACCGCCAGACCGACTCGAAGAAGTGGCTCGCCGAGCACAGCGCCCAGATCGCCAAACACATCGACCGCGGCGCCCCCTTCGACAAGTGGAAAAGCGAGCCCTTCCTCGCCCTCGCCATGTACATCCAGCTCGAGCAGGCGTTCGGCTGGGACACTTTCAAGAAGGTGTTCGCCCAGTACCGCGCCCTCCCCCCCAACGAGCGACCCCACGACGACGACCAGAAACGCGACCAGTGGATGGTCCGCTTCAGCAAGGTCTGCGGCAAAAACCTCGGCCCCTTCTTCCAGGCCTGGGGAGTCCCCACCTCCAAGACCGCCCGCGATCAGATCGCCGACCTCCCCGACTGGATGCCCGACCCCTGGCCCCCGAAGTAGCCCACGCCCCCGGCCTCCCGCCCGCACGCCTGTCCCCCCTGCAACGCCCCGCGCCCCCCGGTACACTCCCGGTCGGCATTGCAAATCCGCGCCGTCCCCCCGCCCGAAGGCACACCAGCCAGTCCCGCATGGCCTCGCCCGTACTCCAAGACATCGCCCGCGGCGATCCCACCGCCGTCGCCCGCTGCATCGACGAGTACGGCGGCACCATCTACGCGCTGGCCAACAGGTACCTGCGCTACCTCGGCGATGATGTCGAGGACGCCGTCCAGGAAGTCTTCGTGGAAATCTGGCGATCCGCCCCACGCTTCGACCCCGCCCTCGGCTCCGAGCCCGCCTTCATCGCCACCATCGCCCACCGCCGCCTCACCGATCGCCAGCGCCGCGCCCAGTCACGCCGCGCTGCGCCCCTCGACCACGCCCCCGCGATCGCCCAGGACCGCGAGCACCGCGCCCCCGACCGCGCCCTGCTCCGCGATGATCTCTCCGCCGCCGCCGTCGCCTTCGAATCACTCGACCGCGACGAGCAGCAGGTCCTCTGGTACTCCCTCTACCAGGGCTTCACCCACGAACGGATCGCCGCCGCCATCCAGATCCCCGTCGGCACCGTCAAGACCCGCATCCGCAGGGGACTCATGCGCCTCCGAGAGCTCCTCTCCTCCACCCCAAAGCCGAAGGAGGCCGCACCATGAGCGCCCCCTTCTCCACCAACCTCACCCGCGTCATCGAGCTGCTCGCCGAGCTCTCCACCTCGCCCCTCGCCCCCGATCAGCAGCAGGAACTCGACCGCCTCACCGCCGCCCTGAGCCCCGACGAGCGCGCGATCGCCGCCTCCGAACGCCTCCGCCTCCACGACGCCGCCGCCCAGGCCCTCGCCCTCATGGTGCAGCGCGACCGCGCCACGCCCCTGCCCGCAGGACTCCGCGACAAGCTGCTCGCCGCCGGCATGGCCGAGCTGGGCACCTCGTCCAACCCGCGCTCCGCAAACGCCGATCCCGCCGACGCGCCCGCGCAGCGCCCCGGCCCCTCGCGCTTCGCCATCTACACGGGCTGGATCGTCGCCGCCGCCTCCATCGCGCTGGCCGCCACCGTCTACTTCAACCGCCCCGCCCCGCCCGCCATCACCCCGTTCGAGCCGCCCAGCGTCTTTGCCCTCCGCGACCAGCTCAAGGGCTACTCCGATACCGTCACCGTCCCCTGGACCGCCACCCAGGACCCCGGCGCCGCCGGCGCCGGCGGAGAGGTCCTCTGGAACCAGCGCCTCCAGCGCGGGTTCCTCCGCCTCAAGGGGCTCGCCGAGAACGACCCCCAGAAGTTCCAGTACCAGCTCTGGATCTTCGACAAGGGCCGCATCGAGCCCGACCACAACAACGACCTGCTCAAGCAGTTCCCCATCGACGGCGGCGTCTTCGATGTCGGCATCGCCCACCGCGACCCCGCCACCGGCGACTACATCATCCCCATCGACCCCCGCATCCCCGTCCTCGACGCCGGCGCGTTCGCCATCACCTCCGAGCCGCCCGGCGGCGTCGTGGTCACCAAGCGCGAGCACCTGCTCCTGCTCGCCCCCGTCAAGTCCTGATCCCCCGCACGCCCTCCCGGACCCCCTCCCGGACCCGCCCTCCGGGGAGCAGCCCCATCCACGCTACCCCCGCCCGCGCCGCTCCTCGAACCGCACCCACGACGTCCCCACGAACCGCCGCGCCGGGTTCTCGCTGTGCGCCCACTCCGGCAGCAGCCGCGCCGCCTCATCGTGGTCCGCCCCGATCGCGTGGTCCATCATCTCCATCCACACCTCCACCTCCGTGTCGTGGATCTGCTGGCTCCAGAACCACCCGTAGATCTCCATCCGCTCCGCGAACGGCAGCATCGAGAACAGCCCCGCGTTCCACCGCGGTGAAACCTCGTCACGCACGCGCTGACGCTCCCGCGCATCGTTGATCGCCGACCCCGCGATCCAGCGCAGCTCCCACGCCGCCGGCGCAAAGCCCCGCTCCCGGCTCCGGTCCCCGATCTTCTTCCACACCTCCCACGACTCGGGCGCCACCCGCAGCAGCACCACCAGCCCCGCCCGCGGCGTCAACCCCCAAAGGCGATCCGGCGTCGCCAGCCCCGCCGCCAGCGAGCACGCCGCCAGCGCGATCCCCGCCAGCCGCACCCACCGCGCCGGCCGCGTCCGCTCCAGCTCCTCCGCGCTGCGCACGCTCCGCCCGCACTCCGGGCACACCA
>JBGAOZ010000012.1:0-135863 GCA_044221545.1 Phycisphaerales bacterium | reverse complement strand
GGGTGGCGGGGGTGGCGGGGTCGACGACGGCCCTGGCGATGCGCGTGTCGGCGCTGATGGCGCGGCAGACGTGCTCGGCGGGCGCGCTGCCGGGCTCGAGTTTGACGGCGATCCGCTCGCCGCCGCGGACCTTGCTGTAGGCGTCCTGGATGGAGCCGCTGTAGAGGAGCTTGCCGCGCTCGATGATGCCGATGCTGGTGCACATCTCGGCCAGCTCGGTGAGGATGTGGGAACTGATCATGAGGCACTTGCCCATCTTCCCCAGCTCGACGAGCAGCTCGCGCATCTCGATGCGGGCGCGGGGGTCCAGGCCGCTGGAGGGTTCGTCCAGGAGGAGGACCTTGGGGTCGTGGATGAGCACGCGGGCGACTCCCAGGCGCTGCTGCATGCCGCGCGAGAGGCCCTCGACGGAGGAGTGGCGCTTCTCGGCCAGGTCGGTGAGTTCCAGGACACCGTCGATGGTGGCGCGACGGCGGCGGCGATCGATGCGGAAGGCGGCGGCGAAGAACTGGAGGTATTCATCGACGGTGAGATCGTCGTAGACGCCCAGGAAATCGGGCATGTAACCCAGTACTTTGCGGACGTCGTCGCCGTGGGTGGTGACATCGAAGCCGCAGACGCTGGCCTTGCCCTGGTCGGGGCGGAGCAGGCAGGACAGGATCTTCATGGTGGTGGACTTGCCGGCGCCGTTGGGTCCGATGAAGCCGAAGACCTCGCCGGGCCCGATGGTGAGCGAGAGGTTGTCCAGGGCCTTGAGGTCGCCGAATTTCTTGCTCAGCCCGGTGGCTTGGATCATGGTGTTTCTCCGGCGCCGCTGGAATCGAGGGGCAGGCACAGGCGGACTAGGCTCCAGCGGTTTCCCAGGTCGGGGTGTCCCTGGACGGAAGCGGATCCGGCGTTGTCGCGGACCATAAGGGTGACCAGCGCCCAGCGGCCCGAGGCGACCAGCTCTGCCATGGCCCTGGAGCGCGTGTCGGCGCCGGGGAGCCTCCCGAGGATGCCGGGCAGGTGTCCGGCGGTGATGGTCGAGCCGTAGCCGGGAGACTTGGTGGGGAAGATGCTCTCGCTGGAGGCCCGTTGTGAGGCCGAGAGCGTGATGGACCACTTGCCGTCGGGGGTCGCACGGCCAAGCTCGGCGGTCGCGAGGATCGATCCGCGCGTGAGGCTCCCGGTTTCGAGCAGGACCCGGGTGACGAACGCGTCGGGCTGGAGGCCCCAGAGATCGATGGTCCAGGGCGGACTGGCGGAGTTGTCGGACGCCGTGGCCGGGCGGGTGCGGCCACCGATAAACGAGGCGAGCTGACCCTGGTCGGCAAAGCCCCGCATGGTCCACTGCCCGAGCCACATGCTCGAGGGCGCGTTGGTGAGGGCGGGAAGCTTGCCGTCGTCGGCGGTGACCTGGACGGTCGTGAAGGGGGTGAGCACGTGGCGCGCTTCGCGTGCGCTGCCGATCGCGGAGATGCCGCGGACCCAGGTCCCGGGGGCGAAACCCGTGAGGGCAACATCCTCGGCGCGGCCGCCGAAGAGCGCGCTGACGCCCGACTGCCAGGCGAGCGGCTCGCCCTGGCCGGCGAGGGGGTGGCGGATGTCCAGCACGCGGACGCGATCGAGCGTGGTAGGGGCGGTGCGGATAAGGCCGGGGACGTAGGCGGCGGCGGCCGAGACCAGAGCGATCCAGCCCAGGGCGGTGGCCCAGGAACGTTGGCGAGCGCCGAGTCGCTTGAGGACGATGGCGTCGACGGGGCCGAGGCAGAGGGCCAAGAGTCCCATGCTGAGCCAGACGGGTATGAGTCCCGCGATGCCGATGGTCCGATCGCCGACCAGTTCGTTGAGGGCGGCGCGGTAAGACTCGCTCTGCGCGGAGGTCTGGCCGGAGCCGTTCCAGGAATCGAAGCTGGGCCGGGAGGATGCGACGGCCTGTGCAACATCGCGCATGGCGTCGTACCAGACGGCCGAGGACGCGGCTTGAGAGAGGGATTGGGGGACCTTCTCGGGATCGACGCCAAGGACGGTGAGTCGGCCGAATCCGGCCGGCCCCTGGGCGAGCAGCGAGGTGGATCCAGGTGCCGAGTTCCAGCGGAGTTTCCATCCGCAGGCCAGTCCCTGGGCGGTGAGAGTGATGGGGCGGCCGCTGACCTTCGCGGAGGCGTGGGTGCGCGGTTCGTCGGGTTTCGTGGCGGGCGATGTCCTGGCGGGTGTCGGGGGCGCTGTGGGATCGGGCGGTGCTTGGGCGGTCTGATCCGATTCCGAATCGGCCTGGGCGCCGGCGGGCGGGTCCTGGTCGCTTTGGTCCTGAGAGGCTGGGTCTTGTCCCGGCTGGTCTTGTGAGCGTTGGCCTTCTGAGGGGGTGGCCGCGGGGCCCAGTGATTCCCCGGCGAGTTCCTGCTGCCAGAGGTCGACGCCCTCGGTGAGTTCGGAGGGCGTGTCGAGGGTGCGTGGGTCGGCGAGGTTGAACAGGTCGTACTCGGGGCCGGGGGGGAGGAGCGAGCGCCACTCGGCGCCGCCGGTGGAGGCGATCATGACGACGCGGCCGCCGCCCAGGAGCCACTGCTGGATGGCCTGGCGGGCGCGGGGTTCGATGCGCGGCATGGAGGCGGCGTCGATGACCAGCGCGGGAATGGCCTCGTAGGCGCTCCAGGCGCGCGGCATGCGGGCGGGGTCGACGGCCAGCGCCGCGAGGCGGTTCCACACCGTGGCGGGCGGGAGCCTGGGTTCGGAATCGGGGTCGGCGATGTAGCGCCGGGGTCCGGGGGGGATCGGCGCGGCGGGTTGGGTGTGGAGCGCCCGGACGATCGAGCAGGGTCCGGCGGAGATGACCGGAGAGCCGAGCTCGGGCCAGGTGAGATCGAGCAGGAGATCGCCGGGCTCGGAGATGCCGATGGAGGCGGTGACTTCGTCGATGGCGCGGCCGGATTGGTCGAGGAGGGAGATCTCGATGTGGCCGAGACCGTGAGGGAGGGCGGCGGAGAGATCGACGGGGGTGGTGGCGCCTGGGGTAGCGGCGGCGGGGATGAGCAGGCGAGCCTCCTGCGTCGCATCCTGCTGGTAGACGAGCGAGAGCAGTCCGGTGAAACCCTTCTCGCCGCCGCCGAGCCACACGGTGACGGGGTTCCAGCGGTCCGAGGCGGTGCGGCCGTTCCAGCCGGCGTCGATGTGGTCGATGTAGGCGGCCTCGGGGCGGCGCGGGTTGGAGGTGCGGCGATCCTGCGGGGGTGAGGGCGCGGCGGAGGCGAGACAGGAGTGCGCGAGCATGATCGCGGCGGCGGCGGCGCGGAGGATAGCCGGATGTGCGCCGGGGCGGGAGCTGGACCAGCGGTGTGACACTCGGGCGGCCTTTCGCGGGGAGGCGGGGCGCGCGCTCCCGTGGGTTGATCGCCGCGCCTGGAGGGATTATTCCTAGACGTGGACCTTGCGGTTGTAGACGTACCACTCGAGCAGGACGATCGCGAGCGCCCCGAGCAGGAGCCAGGGCCAGAGCTTGCGCTCGGCGAGCGACTTGCCCCCGGCGGAGGAGTTGACGACCTGGGTCGCCAGCGCCAGTTCATCGGAACTGGCGACGTCGGATTCCGCGGAGTCCATGAGGTTGGCGGCAAAGGAGCGGACGGCGCGTCCGTCGGCGACCTTGTCGGCGGCGGCGGTGGGTCCGGTCCACGAGACGCTGTAGATGCCGGAGAGGCGGATGGGCCCGAAGACGACGCGGCCGTCGGCGGCGACGGTGAGGGCTTCTTCGGGCCTGCCGCCGGCGCTGACGGCTGCGGGCGGGAGGCGTACGCGGGCGCCCTGGGCCCCGAGGGGGAGCCTGTCGGAGAGGACCGAGCCGGGCTGGACCATTCCCTGGGGGAGCTTGCCGCCCTCGGCGTTGACGGGGCTTGAGTCGGCCGCGCCGCCGAGGTAGTCGACGGCGGAGGCCATGAAGACGACGAAGCTGACATCGAAGGGCCAGTTGCTCCTGGCGATGTCGAAGGGGACGACGATGGTGCGCCACTGGCCGTCGGAGGATGCGGCGTCGATGAGGCCCGGGCCGCGGTTGGTCTGCGCGATCGCCAGGGCGCCGGCGCCCTTCTGAATCTCGACGGATCGGATCTCGGCGATGATGACGGGGTCGAGGGTGAGGTTGCGCAGGACGGGGTGGTCGCGGAGCCAGTCGATGAAGACGGCCTCGGAGCCGGCGGCGGCGGGCTGGGCGGCTTCGGGGGCGGACGCGGGAGCGGGCGCCGGGGCGGCGCCGGGGAACCCGTGGTCGGTGATTCCCATGTCGGCGGGGATGGTGCCGAGGATGAGGTAGCGGCCGGGGGGGAGTGCGCGGGCGCCGCCGGCAGGGGGGGCGGGGGGAGCGCCGGGCGCTGCGGGGGTGGCGGCCTGCGGGAGCCAGTTGTCGAGGATGACGACGTCGTAGTCGCCGGTCTTTCCGTTCTTGACGCGCTGCTGGTATTCCTCGGGGGTCAGGGTGTCGAGCTTGGAGAGGGGGAGACCCTCGAGGGCGGCGGCGAGGAAGAGATTGCCGCGCGTGACGGCGGCGACCGCGAGCTTCTTCGCGGGGGGGATGACGAGGGTGGCGCGGTTGTCGGTGGGGAGGGCGTCGGCGACCGGGGGCTTGTCGAGACTGGGAGCGCGGAGCCGGACCTGGGCGATCGCGCCCTGGGTGCGCTCGATCTGGAAGACCACGCCGGAGGACGAGGGCGTGACGGTGCGGAGGGTCGCGGGCTTGGAGCCGTCCGTGGGTGTGGGGCCGGGCGCGGTCTGGATGGTCGCGGCGGTGAGGTCGAGGGTCTTGATGCCGGCGACCGTGCCGTCGATGGAGAGTTCGACATCGACCGAGCGCGGCTGGTCGAAGGTGGACTGGACGCTGCAGAAGACGCTGAGCCTGGTGGGGTCGTCGTAGGAGCGCTCCCAGCGGAGGCTGACGATGCCGAGGTTGCCGGTCTCGGGCTGGCCGACGCGGTGGAAGACAACCTCGTCGTTGAGGCCGGGCTTGACGTCGGGGAGATCGCCGACCTTGCCGTCGGACCAGATGTGGATGGTGACGGGGGCGCCGACATCGAGACCCTCGACGCTGATCTGCTCGCCGCTGCGGGGGTCGCGGACGAGGTTGCGCTTGGGGGAGTGGGCCTTGGCGAGCCGCATGGCCTCGCCCATGAGCGTGGGGGCGTCGGTGGGCTGGATGGCATCGATCGCGGCCTTGAGGGCGGCCTTGTCGCTGGTGAACTGCTGGCGGACCTCGGCGGTGGTGTCGAAGGCGACGATCATGGCCTCGCCGGAAGAGCCGGTGCCGAAGACGCCGGCCTCGGGGAGGCTGTCGATAAGGTCTCTGGCTTGCTTCTTGGCGATCTCGAAGCGGGTCTTGGCCTTCTCGTCGTCGGGAGAGTCGGGCGTGGGGCCATCGCCATCGATCGCGGACATGCTCGCGGAGCGGTCGATGAGGATGATCTGGCGGGAGTTCTGGAATTCGCGGCCCCTGAGCTGGGGCTGGGCGACGGCGAACAGGGCGGCGGCGAGCACGAGGAGCTGGAGGAGCAGGAGGATGTTGCGTCGGAGGCGCTGGAAGGGCGCGTTGGCCTGGAGGTCCTGGATGGCCTTCTTCCAGAGGAGCGTGGTGGAGACTTCGAGTTCGCGGCGGCGGAGCTTGAGGAAGTAGAGGATGACCAGTGAGGGGATGGCGATCCCGGCGGCGATGGCGGCGATCAGGGGGGTGAGGAAGGTCATTGGATGATGACTCCGCCGGACCATTCTTCTATTCCGGACTTGAAGTAGCCGGACTTGTAGCTCACGCAGCGAAGGGCCTGGTTCTCATCGATCACGAACTTGAGAGCGCCCCATGTCATGGATGCGTAGCCCCACACCTGGTACGTTCCTCCCGGGTGAACCGTGGCGCTGAATCCTTGGACGTCGGCATCTTCACACGCGGTGTGTTCGCTCTTGTGGAATTCGTGATCGAGCCGGAGAACGGTGAGCGCGGCATCCACTTCGTCTTGAGACATACCCACACGGAACGATTCACGCAGGCGGGCGCAGAACTCATCACGGGAGAGGCTGGAGTTGATGGGGGATGGGTTGTAGGCGCAGCCGGCTGGGGCGAGGGTGGTGAGCAGGAGGATCGCGGGGGTCGTTGCTGCGTACGGGGAGAACCCGCCCCAGCCCCTCCCTCGGGGAGGGGCCTTCAAGGCAGGTGTGAGGCGGGAGTGGGAACGGTTCATTTCACCAGTCCTCGGCGGCGGAGGTAGTCGAGGATGAGGGTGTCGATGGGGGTATCGCTGCGGACGGAGAGGAAAGTGATTTCGCGGCGAGCGCAGAAGTCGCGGAGCTGGTCGTTGTAGGCGGCGAGGTTCTGCTTGTATTTCTTGAGGAGGGGTGCGGAGATGGTGACCTCGGTCTGGTCGCCGTCCTCGACGTCGCGGAGTCGCAGGTCGCCGGTGAGGGGCGGGTCGATCTCCTGGGGGCTGAGCACCTGGATCGCGAAGACATCAAATCCGCGGCCGACGAGCAGGCGGAGGCCGGCCTCGTAGCCGTCCTTGAACATGAAGTCGGAGAGGACGACCATGACGCCCTTGCCGCGGCGGGTGAGGGCGATCCTTTCGGCGGCGGCCTTGAAGAGCAGCGCGCCGGCGGGCTGGATGGAGCAGATGAAGCGGGCGAGGTCGTGGGTTCGGCGGCGGCCACGGAGGTCACGGACGGCGGAGACCTCACCGGCGCCGATGGATTCGATGTCTTCGTCGGCCTGTGCTTCGGCTTGCTCGGGGGAGAGCGCGGCGGCTCGTGGGGGTCGTGGGGGCGCGAGGCGCTGGCCGCCCATGATGGTGCAGGCGACCCGGTTGAGGTTGACCAGCCCGATGTAGCCCAGGGCCATGGCGGCGCGCTGGGCGAAGAGGAACTTGCCGGGCTCGCCGCAGGCGGCGGACTCGCTGGCGTCGACGACGACGTGGAGGGCGAGGTCCTCTTCTTCGAGGAAGAGCTTGAGGAAGAGGCGATCGAGGCGGCCGAAGATGTTCCAGTCGATGTGGCGGAGGTCATCGCCGATGACGTAGGGGCGGTGGTCGGCGAACTCGACGGACTGTCCGCGTTTCTTGGAGCGACGCTCGCCCTTGAGCTTGCCGGCGAAGACTCTGCGGGAGGCAAGGTCGAGGGGATCGAGCTTGGAGATCAATTGGGAGTCGAGCAGATCGTCGATCTTGAGGGGGCGAGTGATGTTTGGAGTTCTCAGCATCGGAATTTTTCTAACGCAGAGGTCGCGGAGGGCGCTGAGGGGAAAGGCTGGGGGGTGGGGAGGGTTGGGGTAGATCGGTGTGGGGGGTGGTGATGCGGGGCATGGGGGGCGGCGTGATGAAGGCTCGAGATTTTGCGTTGATGCGGCGGTGGATGCCGTCGGTCAGGCGGTGGACGTTGAAGTTGATGAGCAGGCCGAGAGGGAGGCTCGTGGCGCGCAGGTAGCTGAGCAGCTGCGCGAGGTGCACTTCGTGGAGGCGCTCGGTTGATTTGAGTTCGACGATAATTAGCCCTTCGACGACGAGGTCGAAGATCTGCTCGGAGAGGAGTGTGTCCTTGTAGGGAATCCGGAACGGGACTTGGCGCTCGCAGGTGATCCCGGCTTGGGAGAATTCGTAGCAGAGAGCATCTTCGTAAACCTTTTCGAGCAGGCCGGGGCCGAGTTCGGTGTGCACCTGCATGGCGCAGCCGATGATCTGCTCGGTGAGCCGATTCCACGCCGCGGGCACGATGGCCTTGAGCGTTTCACCGGCGGGACCTGGTTGGCGAATGGCCATTCCCCGAACACTCCTCTGCGTTCTCCGCGACCTCTGCGTTGAAAGTGCGCTTTCCGTGTTACTTGCCCTTGGTGCGGTTGAGAGTCTCCGCCGGGCTGAAGGCGGTGGGGTCGCTGGCGGCCTTCTTGAGCAGTTCGAGCATGGCGGTGCGGTCCTGGACGATGAGGCCGCCGGAGCCGGGTTGTTCCTGGCTGGTGGATTTGTAGATGGCGCCGGGGAGGTTCTTGCTCTGCTGGTCGAGCCACTCGGCGCGGAGGGGGTGGTGGGTCATGGTGTCGCCGCTGATTTCGACCATCGCGTAGTAGTAGACGGGGGCGTCGTTCTTTCCGCTGGGCGTGCCGTTGGTGTTGCCATCGGGCTGGTGGACGGAGACTTCGGCGAAGCGCTTGCCGCTGATCTCGAGCAGGTGGCCGCGGTAGGTGGCCTTGCTCCTGGCATCGCTGACTTCGACCTCGAAGGCCTTGCCGCCGGCGTGCTCGATCTCAACCTTGGTGCCGTTCTTGGAGACCCAGTCGCCCAGCAGTGCTGAGTCTGTGACCTGGTAGGCGGGGTCGATGCCGCTGGGGACGGCGGTGCAGGCGGCGAGCGTGAGGGTGAGGGCGGTGAAGAGGGTGGCGAGCCGTTTCATGGGTGGGGCTCCGTGGGTGCGGGAACGGGAGTTGTTGTGCCGGGTGTGCCGGAAGCGCGGAGTGCGGGGTTTCTGTGGCGAGCCGCGGCAAGGGGGATGAAGGGGATGAGGGCGGCCGGGCCTGCGAGCGCGAGAATGTTGTGGGTGGGCGCGCCCTGGGAGGGAGGATCGGGGACGGTGCTGGCGATCCAGTCGTAGGTGGGGAGTGTGCGGCCGTCGGTCATGGTGAGGCCGGCGGGGTTGGCGGGGTAGCCGTCTGTGATGGTGGTGGCGCGGCAGGAAATGGAGGCGATCTGGAGGTTGGTGAGGGGGATGATTTCGCCGGGGTCGGAGATGCCGTTGGAGTTGGTGTCGAACCAGGCGGCGATCCCATCGAGTTCGCGACCGGTGAGCTTGCCATCTCGGTTGTCGTCGAGGGCATCGAGGGCTTCGTAGCCGTTGCGGAAGAAGAGCCACCAGGAGACCGAGCCGAAGAGCTGGCGACCGGAGGTGATACGGCCGGTGTGGTTGGGGTCCCAGACGAGGATGGCGGTGGTGGGCTTGAGCCACTCCCAGCGGAGGTGGCGGCTGGTGCCGTCGAGGTCGAAGGGGGAAGGGGTGTTGGGGCTGAGGAGGGTGGCGAGCGTGTTCCGATGATCGAGCCCGAAGATGATGGGGGTGATGGCGCTGGGGTGGGGAAGTTCGTCGAAAGCCTTCTTGATGTCTTTAGCAACCTGGAGCCGGAGTCGTTCGTTCTCCTTGGCCCCACGGGATTCGACGCGTTGGATGTAGCGTGTGGCTGCCTCGTAGGAGACCCAGTCTTCCATGCTGCCCCAGAGGGGCTTCTCGCTCGCCTTGCCTTCGGTGGGGACCGCCAGGCACATGGCCTTGAAATACTGCTCGTCGACCTGGAGTTTCCAGTCGACGATAAGCAGCCGGCGAGCGGCTTGCGACTTCTTCTCGTCCTTTCCGGACAGAGACTCGTTCAGACAAGTGACGATGCCGTCACGGAAAGAGGGTGTGGCTTCCCAGTTGTATCCCTCCATCGTGCGTTGGAGAGATTCTTCGTACCTGTCGTCGACGCCGAGTTGCTCAACCTCCTTGACCCGATAGTTGGCGATCGCCTTTTCCGCTCCGGCCACGGGACAGAGCGGGTACACGTCGATCTTGCCCGCGAACTCAACGCCGGATTCGAGTGCAGAATCAAGCGCGAGCCTGTACTTGGCGACGTCAGGGCGAATTTCGATCGCCTTGTTGAGGTTCTTGATCGCTTTGGTCAGATAATCTTGACATTCCTTGTCGCTCGGCACCGCGGGCGCTTTGTCCTTGTCAAATGTCTGCGTGTTTTTCTGCCACCCCGCAGAGGCGGGCTCGCCGAGATGCATATATACGTTCGAGTTCTTTGTCTCAAAGACCAATGCGCTTGCGCGACCCAGGATGTAGTAGCCCTCTGGATCGTCGGGATGTTCCGAAATCCTCGACTCCACGTTCTTGATGATCTCGGTAATGGGCACCCAGTGGGGGATGCTTCCGTGACCTAAAGCGCTGGCGGCGCCGGCAGCGATCACCATCACGGTGAGCAGGGCCGTTCTGTGGTACCTGGTCCAGCGGCTGGCCATGTGTATCACTCCTGAGAAGAACCGTGCGACGTCACGCACTCGCCGCGGAAACTCCCGCCGCGCCGGCTCTTGCCGGCTCGGTCGGCGTGAGCTGGAGGATCTTGGCGACCAGGTCGTCGGGGTTGACGCGGTCGGCTTCGGCTTCGAAGTTGAGGATGAGGCGGTGGCGGAGGGACTGGGTGGCGATCGACTTGACATCGCCGTAGCTGACGTGGAAGCGGCCATCGACCAGGGCCTTGACCTTGGCGCCGAGCAGGAGGGCCTGGGCGCCGCGGGGAGAGGCGCCGCAGCGGATGTAGCGGTTGGTGGGGCCGCTGTCGCCGCCGGCGGCGGTGGCGCTGTCGGGGTGGGTGGCGAGCACGAGGCGGGCGACGTATTCCTTGACGTGGGGGGCGACGATGACGCCGCGGACGAGGTTTTGCAGGGCGATGATCTGGGGTCCGTCGAGGACCTTCTGCGGATCGGGCACGGGTGCGCCGGTGGTGCGGTCGAGGATGGTCATGAGGTCATCGAGCTGGCTGTAGCCGACGTTGATCTTGAAGATGAAGCGGTCCATCTGGGCTTCGGGGAGGGGGTAGGTGCCTTCCTGCTCGATGGGGTTCTGGGTGGCGAGCACGAGGAAGGGTTGATTCAGCTTGTAGGTGGTCCCACCGCTGGTGACGCTGCGTTCCTGCATGGCTTCGAGAAGGGCGGACTGGGTCTTGGGGGTGGCGCGGTTGATCTCGTCGGCGAGAACCACCTGGGCGAAGATGGGGCCGCGCTGGAACTCGAACTGGCGGCGGCCGGTGGCGGGGTCTTCGGTGACGATGTTGGTGCCGACGACGTCGGCGGGCATGAGGTCGGGGGTGAACTGGATGCGGCTGAAGGGGAGGCTCAAGGTCTGGGCGAGCGTGCGGACGAGGAGGGTCTTGCCCAGGCCGGGGACGCCTTCGAGCAGGACGTTTCCGCCGGCAAAGAGGGCGATCAGGACGCCATCAACGACGTCGGAGTGGCCGACGATGACCTTTCCGATCTCGGCCTTCAAGACCTGGAAGGTCTGGCGGAACTGCTCGCACTTTTCCTTGACCTCGGCGGGGGTGGTCGGGGCGGGTTGGTTGGCCATGGTTGGAACTCCTGGGCGGCGTGGTCAGTCGGTCGGGTTCGGCAGAGCGGCGAAGAAGCAGGTGGAGTAGACACGGGCGGGACGCCTGTGCCACGAGATGGGGTAGCGATTTCGAGCGGGGTTACTCATCCGTCATTTCGTCGCGGGCTTTCTTTTTGGCTTTGAGGAGGCGGGACATGCCCTCGCCGGGGGCGGCGGGTTCGCTGGGTTTGCCCCCGGGCTGGCCTGTCGGGCCTGTTGGCTTGCTAGTGATATCGGGGCGGGCATCGGCGCCGCCCATGACACCGGCATCGGTGGACCTGGCTCGCGGCGCATCCTTGGGCGCTTCGAACTTGGCGCTGGCGGCGGCCTTGACCTGCTCGTAGGTGGCGACCGCTTCCTGGGCGCGCTCGGAGGCGGCCGCGCGGTCGGCGATCTTCTTGCGGGCCTTCTCGCGGGCGGCCTGGAGCCCGGCCATCTGCTGGCCGGCCTTCATGCGGCCGGGCTGGAGGACAGCGCGGGCCCTGCGCAGGATCGCCGGGACATCGATGCGAACGCGGCGGACCCCGACGTCGAGGACGAACAGGCCGATGGCGGTGAGGGCGGCGGCCATCCAGATGGGGCGGGTGGCGACGGGCATGGTGAGTCCATCGCGGACCCAGAGCTTGTCGACATCGGCGCGGCCGGTGAGGACGCGACCCTTGGTAAGTTCGGCGACCTGCTTGAGGAGGGCGGAGTTGTCCTGGAGCGTGCGGAACTCGTCGGCAAAGGGCTTGGAGATCGCCGCCTGGACGGTGCCTTCCATGACGGTCGCGGAGCCGTCGGGGCCGGTGGTGGGCGCGGCGTAGCGGAGGCTCATGACGTGGGAGCCCGCGGCGGGCGTGCGGACGGAGCCCTGGTAGCGGCCGGGGCCCACCTGGCGGAGCACGATGTCCTGCCCGGTGCCGTCGGGTGAGGCGACGCGGCCGTTGAAATGCGCGAAGTTGAGGCGCTCGCCCTGGGCGTCGAGGGCCTCGACGGTGACGGTGGTCTCGTCGCCTCGGGTTTCGGTGGTGACGTGGACGTTGGCCGACCCGCTGGGCCGCATCGCCCATCGCAGGTGCTGCTCCCAGAACTGGCGGTAGGAGGCCCAGCCGATCCAGCCGGGGTTCCAGCGGCTGGCGGCGTCGCTGGTGTAGGTGATGACGCGCCCCAGGCCGTGCTGCCACTGGGCCATGATGGGATCGTTCTCCTTTCCGCGCATCGTGACCTGCGAGAGGCCTTCACGATCGGCGGCGACCACGTAACCGGCGACGGGTGGAACCGAGCCGATGCCGCGCATGGGCTCGCTGCCGGCGGAGGAGACGGCGGGGATGAAGGGCGTGCCCTCCCAAATAAGAGAGCGCTTCACGGTCTGCGCTTCCTTGATGAAGATCTGGGGGATCGCGGTTCCAGCGTTGCGGGGATCGACGTTGTAGTGCTTTCCGCCGGTGTAGTCGGCGATCATCTTCATCTTGCCGTCGTCGCTGAACGAGTGGGTGGCGCAGGAGACGGTGGAGACGGTGATCTTGGCCTGGACGTACTTCTGGAGGAGGGCCTGCGAGGGCGGAGAAGGGTCCCCGTCGCTGATGACGATGACGTGCTTCTGTCCCGCGGCGACGGCGACCATGGACTTGTACGTGAGCTCGAAGGAAGGTGCGAAGTCGGGCATGTCGCCGAACTGGAGGTTCTGGATGGCGCGTTTGGCGGCGGTGCCATCGCCGACTTCCGTGAGCGGGAAGACCCAGTCGACGCCGCTGGCCATGCGGAACTCGTTGATGCCGATCAGGTCGAGGCGCGAGAGGGCGTTGACCGCCGACTCGCAGATCTTCTTGCCCAGGAAGACGCCCTCGGGGATCTCGCAGGAGTGAATGACCAGGGCGAGCGCGCCCTTGGGCATCTGACGCTTCTGGGGCGGGTCGAGCCGGATGGGGAGGGCGTCCTCGAGGGGGGAGCCGATCCAGCCGCCGGCGCCGAAGCCGTGCGGCCCGCCGAGCATGAGCAGGCCGCCGCCGGCGTCGTGGACGTACTGCTTGAGGTCCTCCTGCTGCTTGAGGCTGAACAAGTCGACGGGCTCGTTGGCGAGCACGATCGCGTCATAGCCGGCCAGCTCGGTGAGCGAGCCTGGCATCTGCTCGGCGGTGCGGACATCGGTGCCGATGCGGGCGTCGGTGAGCGCATCGACCAGGGCGGCGGCGTCGGAATCGACCTCGCGGACGACCAGGACCTTGCCCTCGCCGGAGACGAAGGTGACGGCCTCGGCGACGTTGTTCTGGGTGACGCTGTCGCCGACGATCTGGCCGCCGGGGCCGACCTCGGGCTCGAAGATCGCCTTGAACTGCTGCGGGCCCGCCAGCCGCGTCCGGATGGGGACCGTGAGGACGGTGGGACCGGCCTTGAGCTCGACAGGGGTGCTCAGGGCGGGGCTGTCGGGGTCCAGGTCGACCTGCTCGCCGTTCATGAGGATGGAGAGCCGTCCGCGCGCGGGCTTGGTGGATTGAAGAACGACCCGGAGCGAGACGTTCTCTCCCATGCGCGCGGTGGAGGGGGCGATCAGGCGGTCGACGAGGACCTCGGAGGCGTAGTCGTACGTGAGCGGGAGGACGTCGATGGGGACGCCGGCGGCCTTGGCGGCCTCGGCGGCGCGCAGGACGCTGCCGGAGGTCTCGTTGCCGTCGCTGATGATGACCATGCGGTTGGCGGCGTCGGGCGGGAAGACGGCCATGGCCAGGCGAGCGCCGGCGTCGATGTTGGTGCCGTCCACGGCGCCGATGTGCTGGCGCTCGACGTGGTCGGTCTTGTCGGAGGGCAGGGACTGGACGAAGGAGTCCTTGGCGATCGTGATGACACCCAGGCGATCGGTGGGTCGCTCGCGGCCGGCGGCGGAGGTTTCCTCGACGTAGCGGTCGACCTGCTTCTGGATGTCGGCGGGGATCGATTCGCTGGCGTCGATGATGACGGTGACCGAGACGTCCCTGGCCTCGGTGCGCCACTGGGGTTCGGCCATGGCTCCGGCGAGCAGGCAGATGACCACCAGCCGCGCGGCCAGCGCAACCCATCTGGTGACGGGGCCCAGGCCCGCGAGGCTCTTGCGTCCCATCCACCAGATCAGGGCGCCGGCGGTTGGGATGATGAGGAGCCAGACTGGGCGGTCGAACTGGAAGGGACCGGCGACCATGGAAGCGAGCGTGAGGCTCGCGGCGGCGAAGGGGGGTGTCATCGGGTGCTCCCCGCGAGCCTGGGACCGGACGGTTCGATGACATCGAGAGCATGGGCGAGCGACCGCACGCCGGGGACGGAGGCAACGACGACGCGGTTGTTCTGGGAGTCAAGCACAAAGACGTCGCGGCCGACGACGGTGACGGCCCAAGGGTTGATGAGCTGGCCCGGTAGCCTGCCGGGGCCGCCGAACGAGCCCAGGCCTTTGCCGGTGCGCAGGTCGATGTGCTGGATGCGGTTGTTACCGAACTCCGCGATCACGGCGGTGTGGTCCCCAAGGAGGCAGAGTCCGTACGGGTACTTGAACTGTCCGGGACCTTCACCGACGGACTCGGGAGAGCCAATCCATGCGAGCAGTTTGCCATCGAGCGTGAAGCGTCCGACGCGATGGTTGCACGCATCGGTGACGATCAACTCCGGCGCGCCGCTGACGCCGGGGGAGTCGATCGCGATCGACTGGGGCCGGTTGAACTCGATCTGGTCGGGAGAACTCGACGTGCCGAAGTGACCGAACGAGGAGGCGAACCGGTAGCCGCCGGCACCGTCCGGTTCGTAGAGATTGACACGGTCGTTGCCGCCGTATTCGGTGACATAGAGCCTGCGGACTTTCTTTCCCGAATCGTCCAAGAGGACGGCGACATCCGTTGGATAGATGAACTGGCCGGGTCCTTCGCCGTACTCGCCGAATTGGGTGACAACGGGGGGCTGGGCGGGAAGGAACAGCTGGCGGCTTGGGGTTCCTTCGGGTGGGATCGCCGGGGGGCGGTAGATGACGACCCGGTGATAGTGGGTGTCCGGAATGTAGACAAGTTGCTCCGCATTTTCGCCGGGGGCGACGGTGATGCCTGTGGGCTTTCCGAGGATGTACTCGGGCATGATCCAGCCGCCGGCGCAGCGGCCTGAGGTCGGATCGATGCGCTGCACGCGGGCGGACTTATCGACGACCCAGAGGAATCGGCCATCGAAGTCCATGGCTCGCGGATAGGCAAACTGGCCCGGCGCGGTCCCGACTTCACCGAGGACCCGGGTAACTTCGAGGGGATTGGTATGGTCCAGGGGCGGGGATCGCCAGCAGGCGGCCAGGGTGCACAGCGTGCAGGCGGTGGGGATTGCGCGGGCAAGGACCCGGAAGGCGGCCGATCGCCTGACCTTGGGCGATCCGCGGAGGACTTGGTCCGGACGGTCGGTCATCGTGGGTCCATGGTACTTACTTGCGGCTCACTCTGAAGATGCACGAATGGAAGAGATCCGGCCGGCCCCCCGGGGTCACATTCGGTTTCCGCTGCGGGTTGTTTCCGCGGGGTGCCGAGCGTGGAACGGAAGGTAGAACCAGTCCACGGCGGCTGCGAAACTGGCGATCAGGAGCCCTCCGCCGATGAGCCAGACTCCGGCGGCCGAGAGGTCGTCCATGCGGGAGAAATGGAGGAATTGAAGGATGCGGCGGGCGAGGTTGTCTACACCGGGGGGCTCGACCATAACGGTGGACTCGATTTCATGGAGGCTCATGAGACCCACGAAGACTCCTGTGAGGAGGGCAGGAAGCAGGGAGGGGCGGGCACAGGCGAGCCACCAGCCGGAGAGGGACTCGGCGCCGTCGATACGACGCTGGGACCGCCGCTGGGCGGGTTCGATGGCGCTGAGCCAGCACCCGACGAGGGCTGGCATCCAGGCGAACCTCGCCGTGTGGGCGAGCACCACGATCCAATACGAATCGGCGAGCGGCCGGGTTTGTTCCCAGGAGGACCACGCATCGTTGATGATCGATCCGAGGATGACCCCGGGCGCCAGACCGGCGGCGGCGAGCATGGCAACGGCGGGTCGCAGGCCCGTGGCGCGGTGGGTCGAGCCGATGAGCCAGCAGGCAGCGCAGATGAACACGCCAATGCCGGCGGTGACGCCGGCAACCAGGGCGCTCCAGCCCGCGGCGTCGTCGTTGACGCGCCAAAAACCGATGAGGGCAGACGGGGCTCGGATGGCGAGGGCAAAGAGTGTGATCGGAACGATGGTGCCGGCGAGCCAGAGCACGACGGTAAGTGCGACACTGGCGCGTGCTGGGCGGACTGAAGGTGTGTCGATGCCGGCGTGGTCCCATCCCCGGCGGGCACGGCCCGCGAGCCGCCACGCGGCGAGCACCCCCAGGAGGATGACGGGGGAGGCGAGCAGCCAGATGCGCCAGCGGGCGGCGGTGGGAGTGTTGTCGAGGGCGAACCAGAGTTTGATGGTCCAGGTGTCGACTTGAGCCAGATGAGTGGGGATCGCCGAGCCGAGCATGAGAAGGGCGATCAGGGCGATGCTCGCGACCAGGGGGGCGAGCATGATGCGGGCAAGAGTCGCCTGGCGGCGGGCACGCGCAGCGCCGTCAACGCGGAGTGATTCGAGGATGTGGTCGTCGATGCGGGTGGCGGAGAGCCCGAGGATCAGGGAGGCCACGGGCCACATGTACAGGCACAGGCCGAGGAAGGCGAGCACTTTTCCTACGAGCACGGGGGCGTCGGGCCAGCCCTCGTGGGCGAGGTGTTCGAGGCGGTCTCCGAGCCATGTTCCGGGGGCGCGGGCCAGTCCGTATCCGGCGTAGGCGAGGTAGCTGGGCATGCACATGGGGATGGCGATCCAGGGGAGGGCGGCACGGCCGTGGCGCCGGATCGCCCACGCGGCGGGCCAGGCGAGCAGCGTGGTGCAGAGGCCGATGCCGATCGCCCAGGCGATGGTGTGGACGATCACCCGGGCGGAGACGAGGCTGGACCAGGAGAGAAGATCGACGCCGTCGGGGCTGGGGAGGTGGGGCGCATCGGCCGAAAGGCCTTGGACGATGCGGAGCAGGCCGACGGCGGAAGGGAACAGCACGACGATGCCAATGATCGCCAAGAGCACCAGCCGCACGGCGCGGACGGACGGGCTGGACCTGCCCTTCATGTGCGCCCTTTGCCGTACCTTGAGGTGTGCCCCATACCGGGGACTGTACCGCAGGGGGATTCTGCGCTGCACGGCGCCGATCCCTACTAGACTCCAACCATGACCGGGGCTGAACAGATCCTCTCTTCTTCGGGCCCGCTGGCTGCGGCACTTGGGGGCGCGTTCGAATCGCGTCCGGAGCAGCTCGAGATGGCGCGGGCTGTGGCGCAGACGCTGGCGAAGAAGTCGCATCTCTTGGTCGAGGCGGGGACGGGGGTGGGCAAGTCGTTTGCGTACCTGGTGCCGGCGATCCAGAGGGCGATCGAGAATCAGGAGACGGTGGTGATCGCCACCAACACGATCGCGCTGCAGGAGCAGCTGGTGACCAAGGACATCCCGCTCTTGGCGGGAATCCTGGACCCGGAGCCGGAGGGAGCGGATTCGAGTGGGGGGCGGGAGCCCAAGGACCGCAAGCTGCGGCCGGTCTTGGTGAAGGGTCGCGGGAACTACGTAAGCATCCGGCGGCTGAAGATGGCGAGCCAGAGGCAGGAGCGGCTCTTCCCGGACCCGGCGTCGCGGCGATCACTGCACGTGATCGAGGACTGGGCGTACGGGACGAAGGATGGGACGCTGTCGAGCCTGCCGACGCTCGAGCGGCCGGGGGTGTGGGACAAGGTGCAGTCGGATTCGGGCAACTGCATGGGGCGCAAGTGCCCGGACTATCACTCGTGCTTCTACCAGAACGCGCGGGCGGCGATGGACTGGGCGAATCTGCTGGTGTGCAATCACGCGCTGTTCTTCTCGGATCTGGCGCTGCGGTCGCAGGAGGTGGGGTTCCTGCCGCAGTACGACCACGTGATCTTGGATGAAGCGCACGGGGTGGAGGACACGGCGGCAGACCACTTCGGGATCTCGCTCTCGGAGGGGCGGGTGACGCACCTGCTCTCGACGCTGTACCACCCGCGGACGGGTCGCGGGTATCTGCCGCAGCTGGCGACCGTGATCGGGGATGCGGAGGCGGTGGACCGCGCGGTGCGGCTGACGATGGATGCGATGGATGCGTCGAAGCTGTTCTTCGAGCAGCTCGCGGACCTGGCGGAACGATCGGCGCGGGCCAAGGAGGGGCGCGGGCGGGATGCGCCGCAGGCGTGGCGAGCGCAGGCGGCGGCCTCGGCGCGGATCCGCGAGGCCGGTGCGGTCGAGAACACGCTCTCGGTGGCGATGAACAACCTGACGGTGCGGCTGCGGGCGCTGCGGGAGGGGTGCAAGAGCGACCAGGACCAGTACGAGCTCAACGCGTATGCGATCCGGGTATCGGAGATCGCCGACGATGCGGGGGCGCTGGTGGATCAGGCGGTGCCGGGGTGCGCGTACTGGGTGGAGTCGAGTGCGCCGTCCGAGGATTCGGCGTTCCAGCGGGTGACGCTGGCGTGCTCACCGGTGGAGGTGGCGCCGCTCTTGAAGGAGCGGCTGTTCAGCAAGCCGCACAGCGTGATCCTGACCAGCGCCACACTCTCGACGCGGCGGATCATGGAGGATGAATCGACCGAGTCGGCGGAGATGGCGTTCGCGCACACGATCTCGCGGCTGGGGTGCGAGGGCGCGCGGACGCTGCAACTGGGGAGCCCGTTCGATCACTCGACGCAGGCGGAGTTGATCATCGATCTGGGAGTGGGGAGCCCGGGGGCGAGCAGCCCGGATGAAGGTGGGGATCGCGGGGGTGGGGGTAGGGGTGGGGGTAGCTACACCGATCGGCTCGCTGAGCGGATCCTGCACCACGTGGAGGAGACACAGGGCGGGGCGTTCGTGCTGTTCACGAGCTTTGCGATCCTGAACGCGGCCGCGCGGCGGTTGCGGGGGCGGCTGGAGGCACTCGGGCTGCCGATGTACGCGCAGGGATTGGACGGCTCAAGGCAGGCGATCCTGGAGAAGTTCAGGGAGAACGAGAGTTCGGTGCTGCTGGGGGCGGCATCCTTCTGGCAGGGTGTGGATGTTCGCGGGCGGGGCTTGCGGAACGTGATCATCACGAAGCTGCCGTTCGATCCGCCGGACCGGCCGCTGACGGAGGCGAGAACGGAATTGATGCAGTCGCGGGGGCAGGATCCGTTCCGGGAGGATGCGCTGCCGCGAGCGGTGATGAAGTTCAAACAGGGGTTCGGGCGGCTGATCCGGTCGAAGACGGATACGGGGCGGGTTGTGGTGCTGGATGGGCGGATCGTGACGGCGCGGTACGGGCGGGAGTTTTTGCAGGCGCTGCCGGAGGGGTTGAAGGTGACGCGGCTGGATGGGAGGGGTTGAGTGGGGCGGGGTGGGACTTCGGCGGCGGTTGATTCGGTGCAGGAGTTGCGCCGGAGGGTTGCAAAGAACCGAATCGCGTTCTGGATTGTGACGGTGGTGAGCCTGGGGGTCGTGTGGCTGAGCATCAGACTGGCTGTTGCATGGACATCAACGGCGAGCCCCACGGTCAATGGTGGGTTTCTGTGCTTCAAAGATGAGTACATCTGCTGGGGCAGCACCCGAGCGCCCTTGCACCTGTAGTGGTGGAACCCTCGAGGGGTTGTTGACTGGGTCCGCGTGCCGCTGATCCATGCGTTCGCGATCTCGATCAGGTGGGCACTGACGCTGCTGTGGTTTGTGCTGGCGGGCCCGATCGTCTGGTGCTACCTGAGGCTTGCTCGCGCGGTGAGGGAAATGCAAGCGGCAACCGCTCGCTTGATCCCGTGCCCATGGTGCGGCTATTCGCGGGTGGGTCTGCCGGCCGATGCTCCGTGTCCTGAGTGCGGGGACGGGCGATTGCGATGATGAGGAGTCCGCACGAAACGCCGATCGTAAGGACTCACCACAAGGCACTGAGAGCACAGAGAGCGACGGGAAGGCGGACGTCCGCGACCGCCAATGTGCACGGCCGCGATTGAATCTCCTACTCTCGGCCATGGCATCACCTTCTGTCCATGGCTCGGCGAGCAATATGCCGTATCGGCTGGCGTGTCTGTGTGATCTTCGCGATGACAAAGGCCGGATCCTCATGCTGCGGCGGCTCAAGGCGCCCAACCAGGGGTTGTGCTCGCCCATCGGGGGGAAGCTGGATGTGGTGAGCGGGGAATCGCCGGCGCAGTGTGCGAGCCGGGAGATCATGGAGGAGGCGGGGATCCATGTGCCGGTCGAGCGACTGCACCTGCTCGGGCTCATCAGCGAGGCGGCGTTCGAGGGGCGGGGGCACTGGCTGCTCTTCTACTACCTGGTGAAGGGGCCGGTGTGGGTGGAGCCGCGGGACATGGCCGAAGGGAAGCTCGAGTGGTTCTACCCGCACGAAATCGATGCACTACCGCTGCCCGACAGCGATCGGCTGATCATCAATCCGCTGGTGCGCAGGCATGAGAAGAGTGGGCCGGGTGGGGGGCCGGGGTTCTTCACGGCGCATATCGACTGCACGCAAGAGCGGATGACATGGGCGATCGAGCAGGAATCGGGCGCCTGCTGAACGCTATCAGTTCCCGCAATGATGTCGGACGCAATCCGCAAGAGGCACGTTCACGTAGGTATCGAAGAATTCGTACGAGTCCTCCCGCGGCTTGAAGAATCGCGGATCTGGCGTCTTTGCGAATGCGCAGGGGTCGCGGCCCAGGGCAAAATCGAATTCGACCGCCCGCTCCGCTTGGTCCTTGAACGTGGAATCGGCTGCCAGGACATCGGCCACCGCCGGGAGGCGCCAGATCTCATCCCATGATGAGGGAAGCCATGGCACATGGTCGGCCTCCATCCTTCCTTCGATTGCGGACGCCAGAACCACGCCGATGCGAAGCGTGTGTTCCCTGCGCATGATCAACTGGTAGGAGCGGAACATGCCGACGCCGAACCAGACAGCGGCGGCGGTGAGCAGCGCAACCAACGAACAGCCGATGGCGAGCGGGCGAGTCCACTTGCGGGGTGATGGAGCGCTCGTGCCCTGCATCTAGATCGTCCATTCGCCCGCGTAGGCGATCTTGTGGGGGGCTCCGTCGCGGGCGGCGAGGTTGTGGAGGCGCTTGGCGAGCTGGCGGAGGTGGAGGGCATCGTGGGCGGCCCAGCTGGCGAGCAGATCGCCGGCGGTGATGGGGCCGACCTTGGGGTGGTGATAGGCGCGGGAGAAGTCGGGATTTGCGAGTGATCGCAGCCAGCGGAGGGAGTCGGCGCGCTCCGCGAGCCACTGGCTGAGGGTGGGCTGGAGCTGGCGGTTGTTGTACTGCCGGCGCTGGGCGATGTTCTCCAGTTCCAGGGGCGGCCAGGGGCGAGTGGGGTCCTCGAGGGTGCTCCGGAGGCGTGGGCGGAAGTCTTCTTTTTCCTCATCGAGCAGGTGGCAGCAGATCTCGAGGATGGACCAGTGCTCGGGGGCGGGCTTCCAGCGGGCATCGGGGTCGGGGAGATTCTGGAGCAGGGGCGCGAGGGCGGCGGGGAAGTGTTCGAGGCGGTCGATGATCGCGACGGGGTTCATGCGAGAATCATAAGTTCCGTGGAAACGCGTCGCCGGCTTCCGACGCTGGAGATTCGACCGGCATCGGGACGCCGAGCCAGCGTGCCAGCAGGTCGCTCAGGCCGGGGTCGGCGATGTTGTCGAAGGTCGGGTACATCTTGCGACCGTCGCGGCGGATGGCGTGGACGCGGATGTTCGCCTTGGCGTTGGTGGCATCGCCCGGGCTTGCGCCGGGGGCGGGCTCGACCAGAAGGACGGCTTTCTCCGCGGTGAATTCGGCGCGAGCGCCCCAGCGGGTGATTTCCAGGCTTCCCATCGAGGCGAGCGCGGAGTTGATGAGGATCGGCCCCCATCCGAGGCGATACACGACGATGAGCACCTGTCCCGAGAACCAGATCACCCAGAAGTAGGGAGTCGATGAGCCGCCGAGAAACCACGGGACGGAGAGCATGCACGCGGCGAGCGTGAACCACGCGAGCTGCTTGAGTCGTCGGCGTCGCTCCTGCGGCGTCATGCGGCGCGACGGGCCGACCTCGACGGTTTCGCTCAGTTCATCGCCGCCGGGGATGATGCGGGGTCGGACGTCGGCGAGAATCACGCGAGGTCGGGGTTGATCGGAACCGCCGGGCGGTTGGGAGCCGAACCAGATTTCCTCGTGGAGTCCGCCGAGCGGATCTGGACGCCGGGTCCAGCTCGAGCGGGTTCGGGCGAGCAGCCACGCGTGGAACGCGATATCGCGCCAGGAGTCGCGCGGTGACTGCTGCTGGATCGAGCGTACCAGGGCTCGTTGGGTTCGGGCAGACATCCACGAGATCGCCATCGCCACCGGGAGGACCAGGACCACCGCGGCTCCGGATGCCCACACCATTTGAATATGGAGCAGGAGGCCGGCGGCGATCGCTCCGCACCCGGCCCCGATCCACTGCACGTAGTCGCGCGGGTTGAACGCCCGTCCGATCCGCGGTCGCTCGATACAGACCACGCCCGGCGCTGCATCCCAGGTGGGGGCCTCGCCGCTTGCGATCGATGTTAGACGGGTCCGCCCCTCGGCCACACCGCCAATCTATCACGAACTGCCGGCGCGCATCCGCTCAAGCCCGGCCGGGAAGGGGTAGCTGGGGAAGACGCCGATGTTCGCGAACCTCCAGCTGGCGGGGGAGGGGAAGACATCCCCGCGGAAGCCGGCGCTGTACATGGTGCGGAGGACGGACTCGAAAGTGGGTTCCTCGCCCTCGGGACCGACGAGCCGGTTGGCGCGGGCATGCAGGAAGCTGACGCTGGCGACCGGCCAGCGGTCCCGGCGATCATGGAGCATCTTGGAGATGGTCTTGAAGCCGTGCGCCAGGTCGTTGAGCGTGAAGTGCGGGCGGCCCATGGGGCGGAGGAGGCCGAGGATGAGAAGCGAGTCGAGGTCGAACTTCAGGACGTAGGGCTCTTTGTCCGCGGCGGCGTGGACGGAGACCGACTCCTGGAACATCTTGGCGTAGCTGGTGACGGTCTTGGCGGTCCACTGGCTGGTGGAGACCAGGTCGACGAGCTGGGAGATGATGCCGTGGGTGTTGTCCTCGACATTGACGCCGCAGATGACGGCCCGGTAGCGCCCGTCGAGCAGGTCCCTGAGCATGTCCTGGCCCCACATGATGCGGAGCCGCTCGCCGGGTGCGATCTTGCCGCCGGCGCCGGGAAGGAGGCTGACACGGTCGGGGAACTGGTCGCTGGTCATGAGGCTTTCAGCGCCGCCGTCGTAGAGGCGGATCTGTGGTTCGGTGGGCTGCTTCATGGACTTTCTCCGGTCGGTGCGCGCAACTGTAGCCGGCGGACGATGGACGGCGATCGGTGAGACGCCGGCAGGGGGCGAACCGGATTCTCGCGGCCGGGAAACGCCGCGGCGCTGGTGGGATTCGTACACTGCAACCATGCCGAGATTCATGGCGTTCGACGATGGCAAGGGGCAGCTGGCGCCGCTGACGGACCTTCGGGCATCGTTCGATGTGCGGACGGGCGCGATGACGACGCTCGAACGGTTCGCCGCGGTGTTCGACGGGACCTGGGCGGGCCTGATCGTGCCCGAGTCGCTCGCGGCAGTGGTTGGGGAGCAGCATCCCGGGACGGCGATCAACCGTGTCCAAGGGCCTGAGCCGGTGCTGCTTGTCAACGGGCGTTGCCCGTTGCCGGAGGCGGCGTGGGCGGGGCTGGCGGTGGGGAACGCGGTCGTCGAGGCAGAGTCGGGGGATGTGGTGGCGGCCCGCGTGGCGCCGGAACGGGCGATCGGGGTGTCGGGGGGGGACCTTCAGAGCCTTGGTGTAGCAAAGGTCGCGGGGCGGGCGCTGATGTCACGGTCCTGGCATGTCAAGACGTTCCGTGATCGGGCGATCCGCGTGGACTTGGATCTGCTGACGCGTGAAGCGCGGCCGCGGACGATCCCGGGGGTCACAGCGCTGGGGGCGTTCCCGGTCTCGATCCACGGCTCGGCGCGGGTGTCGCCGACGGTGGTGCTGGATGCCGAGGCGGGGCCGATCGTGATCGATGAGGATGCGGTGGTGAGGCCGGGGGCGATCATCGTGGGGCCGGCGTATGTCGGGGTGCACTCGACGGTGCTGGAGCGGGCTCTTCTCAAGGGGGGGACGGCGATCGGGCCGCAGTGCAAGGTGGCGGGTGAGGTTGCGGGGACGATCTTTCAAGGGTTTGCGAACAAAGCGCACGATGGGCACCTGGGTGATTCGTGGGTGGGCCAGTGGGCGAACCTGGGGGCGGGGACGACCAACTCGAACCTGCTCAACACGTACGACCAGGTGATCGCGAGGGCGACGCCGGATGGGCCGAACGAGAGGACGGGGGAGCAGTTTTTGGGGGCGATCATCGGGGATCACGTGAAGTTCGCGATCTGCTCCAGGATCATGACGGGCTCGGTCCTGCACACGGGGTGCATGTTCGCGCAGACGGCGGCGATCTCGGGGTGCGTGGGGGCGTTTACGTGGGGGACCGATGCGGGGGCGCGGCGGTACCGGCTGGACAAGTTCGTGGAGGTGATGAGGATGGTGATGGGGAGGCGGAAGGTGGTGGCGGGGGAGGCGTATCTGGAGAGGCTGGAGCAGCTTCACGCGTCGACGGAGAACCGCTGAGGCCGCATCCATGCCCACCCTGTACCTCATCGACGGCTACGCGCAGTTCTTCCGGCACTACCATGCGATCCGGACGCCGATGACCAGCCCGGTGACCAAGGAGCCGACGAACATGACGTTCGGCTTCATCGGCCTGGTGCTGAGGCTACTGGGCGCGGGCGGCGATGCCGACAAGGTGCTGTGGGCCAAGATGGGGGGCAGGCCCGACTACCTGGCGGTGGCGCTGGATGTCTCGGGTGATCGCGGGACGTTCCGCTCCCAGCTCTACGAGGCTTACAAGGCGACCCGCAGCAAGCCGCCGGAGGATCTGTCGCCGCAGGTGGAGCGGTGTCTGGCGCTCTTGCGCGAGATGGGGGTGCCCATCGTGGGGGTCGAGGGGTTCGAGGCCGACGATGTGATCGCGACGCTGGTGACGCGATTGCGCAAGGAGCACCCGGACCTGAAGATCCGCATGGTGAGCAAGGACAAGGACCTCAAGCAGCTGCTGGAAGATCCGGTGGAGGCCGGCGCAGCCGAAGGGCATGCCGAAGGACCGGCGCAGCAGGCCAGCCCGGGCGTGGCGCTGGTAGATGTGCACACGGGCGTGCTCGTCGATGCGGCAGCACTCAAGGCCGAGACGGGCCTCAAGCCCAGCCAGGTCATCGACATGCTCACGCTCATGGGGGACACCGTCGACAACGTGCCGGGCGTCGCGGGGATCGGGGAGAAGATCGCCGCCAAACTGATGGTCGAGTTCGGCTCCCTGGACAACCTGCTCGCCAGCGTTGACAAGCTCAAGGGAAAGCAGGCCGAGAACGTGAAGGCGGCGGCAGCGCACCTGCCGCTCTCCAGGCAACTGATCACGCTGCGGCACGATGTGCCGGTGGAGTTCGAGATCGGAGCGGCTGGTGTTGGGAAGTTCCACATCGAGCGGCTGCTGCCGATCCTCAAGGAGCTGGGGTTCAACCGGTACCAGGAGGACCTGCGCGGGCTGATGGCGCAGCGCGGGATCCCAGCGCCGGCGAGCGCGGGGGCGTCGGCGGGGAATGGGGACGCAGCGCCGGCGCGGGCCGCGAGCGGCTCGAGCACGGCGAGGGCGAGCAAGCCGGCTCCCGCCGGCGGCTTTGGCGGGCTCTTCGACGCGGTGGAGACTGATGGCCCGGTCGATGCGCCGGCCGCAGCGCCCTTCGAGCTGCGGGGCGATGGCGAACCGGCGCCGGTGTTGCGCACCTCAACACCCATCGAAGGGAACTACGCGTGCATCACGACGCGGGAACAGCTCGGCGGCGTGATCGCCAAGCTCTCGGCAGCGCCGGCGTTTGCGATCGATACGGAGACAACCTCGCTGGCGCCGCATGATGCGGAGATCTGCGGGATCTCGGTGGCGTGCGCGGCCGGGGAGGCGTTCTACATCCCGGTGCGGTCGCCGGATCCATCGATGCACCTGGATGAAGCGGTGGTGCTCGCGGCGATCAAGCCGCTGCTGGAAGACCCGGCCCGCGCCAAGTTCGGGCACAACCTCAAGTACGACATGCTGGTGCTGCGGCGGGCGGGGATCTACCTGCAGACCGGGTACGACGCGGCGACGGCGGGGATGGGGGTTGCGGCCGACGAGCCAAGCGCCGCCGGGCGGACGGGCCCATCCTGCGATTCGATGATCGCCAGCTACCTCATCGATTCCTCGCGGTCGAGCCACAGCCTCGATGCCCTCGGTCAGGTTTACCTGCACCGCGGCAAGCAGTCGATCGGCGAATTGATCGGCACGGGCAAGCTCCAGCGCTCGTTCGCGAGCGTGGCGCTCGAACATGCAACCCCCTACGCCGCGGCGGATGCGGATCTGACGTTCCAGCTCGCCCAGCGCATGATCCCGCAATTGCGGGCGATGGAATTGATGCCGCTGTTCGCGGGCGTGGAGATGCCGCTGGTCGAGGTGCTCGCGGAACTGGAATGGAACGGGATCCTCGTCGACCCCGACGAGCTGGACCGCCAGCGCGAGCGGCTCGGTGCACGCATCAAGGAGATCATCCACACGCTCGATGGGCTGGCGATGGAGACGATCGGGCGGACGTTCGATCCGGACTCGCCCAAGCAGCTCGCGGCCGCTCTGTTCAACAAGCGCGAGGATGCCGCGCCGGGCCTGGGAATCAAGCCGATCAAGAAGACCAAGACCGGGTACTCCACCGATGCCGAGGTCCTCGACAAGCTCGCCGAGGATGAATCGATCCCGACGCCGATCCCCAAGCTCATCCTCGAGTATCGCCAGCTTTCCAAGCTGGTCAGCACGTACCTGGTGGCGCTCAAGGAGGCGATCCACCCGCGGACCAGGCGGGTGCACTCGAGTTTCAATCAGACGGTGGCGGCGACCGGACGGCTGGCCTCGAGCGATCCGAACCTGCAGAACATCCCGATCCGCACCGAGATCGGCCGCGACATCCGCAAGGCATTCGTGGCCGCGCCCGGGCACGTGCTGGTGACGGCGGATTACTCGCAGATCGAGCTGCGGCTGCTTGCTCATCTGTCCAGGGATCCAGCGCTGATCGAGGCGTTCAGCACGAACGCCGACATCCATACGGAGGTGGCCGCACAGATCCACGGGATCGAGCCGGCGAAGGTGACCAAGGAGCAGCGATCGGGCGCGAAGATGGTCAACTTCGGGATCGTCTACGGGATCACCAGCTACGGGCTCGCGCGGCGTCTGGGCATTGATGACAAGAAGGCCGCGGAGATCATCGCGGGGTACAAGCGACGGTTCGCGGGGATCACGACGTTCCTGGAAGAGTGCATCGCCCAGGCGCGGCGGTACGGGTACGTGGAGACGATGCTCAAGCGGCGGCGGATCATCACGGACATCGACTCGAACAATCCATCGCGGCGGGCGCTGGCGGAAAGAACGGCGATCAACAGCGTGGTGCAGGGCTCGGCGGCGGACCTGATCAAGCTGGCGATGGTGGACCTGTACCGGGTCTTCGGGCGCGCGGGTGAGCGGCCGGCAACCCCACCGCACGAAGGCGTCCCGGCCGATCCGCGCACGTGGGGGGTAAAGATGCTCCTGCAGATCCACGATGAGCTGGTGTTCGAGTCGCCGCACGAGTGGGCGATACGCACGATGGAGATCGTGGTGGACCGGATGCAGCGCGCGATGCAGATCTCGGTGCCGCTGGTGGCCGATGCGCATATCGGGAAGGATTGGTACGAAGGGAAGTGATTTGGGTGATGGGCGCTGATGTGGACGGTGGTACTGTGGGTTGCGTGGGCGCGTGGGGCGGATCGCACCGGCGGCGAGCTGCCAGTGCGCACAACCGATTATTCCGGCACTTCCACCAGTTGCACGAGCGCTTTGAGCACGCTCTCGTAGGCCTTCACCGCATCGACAATGCCCGGCGAATCCTTGTCCTCGACCGCGCGTTTGAGGAGGGGGAGGCTCCAGGCGGCGTAGCCGGAGTCGCGGTCGGGGGCGGCGAAGGTGTTGCGGTACCAGGGGCGGTCGGGGAAGCCATCGGTGAGGATCCAGGCGCGGTCGCTGGCGAGCAGGCGGTTGTTGCGGTCGCTGAGCTGGTCGTGGGTGAGGGAGCCGCTCGCGAGCCGCTCGCGCCAGTGGGTAATCGCAGCGCGAACGGTCTTCTCGGCGTCCAACGCCAGCGCATCGAGGGCGGCAAGAGAATCGGGGAGCGGGGCGAGCGCGGGGGGTGCGGGAATTGCGGGGGTCGTGGGGGGCGCGGCTGCGGGGGCTCCGCCGGTTGAACCTGCCGCGCTCGCGGCGACGGGCGCTGGCCACATTCCCTGGGCGACCCCGCGTGCGGAGATGTCGCGGAGGAGCCTGCGGAACTCGGCGATCGCTTCCTGGGGCTCGATGGGCAGCAGATCGCTCTCGGTGAACTGCAGGGCGCAGCCCGCGACCATCCGTGTGATCATGATCGCCGGTTCGTAGTCCTCCCCCACCACCTTGCGGTACCACTGGAGGTCGTCGTAGATCGAGTGGTAGCTGTTGCCCTGTGAGCCGCCGGCCGAGAGGCCCGCCGAGGGGACTCCGATGTGGCACCAGAAGGCGATGTGGTCCGAGCCGCCGCCAAGATCGCCCATCGCGGGGAGCGTGGGATCCCGGGAGTCTTTTCCGCGGGCGAGCCAGGCTTCGCGGACGGTCTTGGCGTGGTCGCGGGCCTGGGGAACTTCGCCGGCGGCGGCGGCGATCGCACGGCGGATCGAGGGCGCGGCCGAGGAGCCGAAATCGACACCCATGGAGGCCATGTCGAGGTTGAAGTAGGCGAGGGCTTCGGTGGCGAGCATGTGCTGGTTGCCCTCGACCCACTCGGTGGAGCCGATAATGCCGTATTCCTCACCGCCCCAGGCGCAGAAGGCGATGGAGCGTTTCGGTCGGCGGCCTTCTTTGGCGGATTCTGAGGCGATCCTGGCGGATTCCATGAGCGTGATGGTGCCGGCGAGCGGATCTGCCGCGCCGTAGCCCCAGGCATCGTGGTGGCAGCCGATGATGACCATGCGGTCGGGCTCTTCGGAGCCGCGGAGGATGCCGATGACGTTGGCGGACTTGCGGATCTGGCGATCCTGGTCGACCTTGAGTCGCACGTGCAGGTCGGGGCCTCCGGTGAGGCGGTACGGGAGGGGGAGGGAGCCCTGCCAGGCAGCGCCGGCAACACCGGCGGCGCCCGCCGAGTGGGCGCCCGAACTCCCAGCGGTGGTCGGACTGATCGCGGGCTGGTCCGGGTCCCCGGACCCCATCACCGGCACGCCCGTCATCCGCTTCATGATCTCCAGCGCGGCCCCGTAGCCGACGGGCTGGACGGGGATGTGGGGGATGTCGATCCCGGCGATATCGAGCCGCTTGGCATCCTTGGTCGCCTCGATCCCGGGAGTCAGCGGGTCGCCGGAATACGGAGTCGTGAGCAGCGACCCGCGCTCGATGCACGTGTCGTTGGCAAAGCCGCCCTCGGGGTAGAGCAGTCCCTTGGCAAAGCCGGCATCGGCGGGATCGGTGTAGATGATCAGCCCCAGCGCGCCGGCCTTCTCGGCGAATCGCGCCTTGTAGCCGCGAAAATTGCCGCCGTACCGCGCGAGCACGATCTTGCCGCGCACCTCGACGCCCAGCTCGGCAAGCCTGGTGAAATCCTCCTTGCGGCCGTAGTTGGCGTAGACAATCTCGCCGGTGACATCGCCGACGCCGCTGAAAGCGTTCCAGCCTGGGTCCAGGGCCGGGTGCTGCGTGAACAGGTCCTGATCCAGCAACTGCTCCTTGAGGATGAGCTGCCTGGGATCGGGCGAGAGTATCTCCAGGACCGCCGACACCGGCCGGGGAAGCAGTGCCCACCACTCGTGACGATGCACGTCCAATCCCATCTCCTGGAACGCCCGCTCGATCTTGGCGATCACGCGCTCGTCCCCGGGCGTCCCGGCGACATGGGGCTCGGCGGCGAGCATGTCGTGCCAGGCGCGGAGCCTGTCCGCGCTGACGCGCTGGTGGAGGTCGGGGATGGTGGGCGGTTCGCGGTGTGGGGTGGACATGGTGCGTGCACTGCCTTCCAGGACAATCGTATTGACCCCGGGGAGTGCGGACGCGGGCAGGGTGCCGGGCCTTACGCCGGGACAGGCAACGGGCGACGCAGGGCGCGGGCGGCCTCGACCACAAAGACGATCGCCAGCGCAATCAGGGCGACGGCGACCACGCCGTTCATGTACGCAATTCCCGCCCCTTCGCCGCCGGCGCGGCCAGTCCGGAATGCCTCGACTATCTGCATGGCCAGGGCCGTCAGGGTAATGGTCATGATGAAGACCATCGGGATCGCGGTGTACCAGCACCGCTTACCCTGGCGGTACAGCCAGACGCTGATGCCCAGCAGCGTCAGGCCGGCGAGCAACTGGTTGGAGGTGCCGAACAGGGTCCAGTACTGGACGTACGAATCGGGCTTGGCGGTCACCAGGATTCCCAGCGGCGCGCCGACGGTCAGCAGCGCGGCGACCAGGCCGGCCCCGCGACCCTTCAGCCCCGTGAGCTCCTGCAGGAGGTACCTGCCCAGGCGCACCGACACATCAAGCGTGTCAAAGACGAACGTGGAGAACGCCATGGCGCCGAAGGTCGCGGCGAAAGTGAAGATCCCCGGCCGCGCCGATACCGGAAAGAGAGCCGTGAGGAACGTCGCCAGGCCGTCGCCGTAGAGCTGCGCCGGCGCGCGGCCGCCGATCTTGTCCTTGGCGACGATCATCACGGTCGCCAGCGCGATCACGGCGACAAAGCCCTCCAGGAGCATCGCGCCGAAGGCCACCGGCTTGCAGTGGCTCTCCTTGGCGACCTGCTTGCTGGTGGTGCCTCCGCAGATCAGTCCGTGGAAGCCCGAGCAGGCCCCGCAGGCGATCGTCACGAACAGGAACGGGAACATGTTCTGGGTGATGTTCATCATCTCCGGCGCGGGCATGGGCTGGATCGCCGGCTGCCTGATCTCAAAGCCGCCGAACAGGATCCCCAGCACGCCGATGCCGATCGCCAGGTATAGCACGAACCCGCCCAGGTACCCCCGCGGCTGCTGGAGCAGCCACATCGGGAGCATCGAGGCGACCAGGCAGTAGATCAGGATCGCCACGTACCACGCGTGCGAGCCGAAGTTCAGCACATCGTCGATCCGCGTGCCCAGCCACACGACGCCCAAGGTCGCGGGGACGAAGATGACCGTCACGAGCCACATCGGCGGCTTGAGCAGCCGCTGCACGAGGCCCATCACCAGGGCCAGGCTCAGGTACATCGTGCTCGCCGCCGCGACCGCGCCACCCTTGTTGAAGGTCGTGTGCAGGTTGGCCAGTTCCTCGCCCTTGCCCAGGAACGTCCCGGCGGTCACGCTCGTGAAGGCGACGATCACGTAGACCAGGGCGAGCCAGATGAAAGCGACCAGGGCCAGGTACGCGCGGGTTCCCAGGTTCTCCCTGGCGATCTCCGCGATCGAGTGGGCCCGGTGGCGGACCGAAGCAACCAGCGCGGAAAAATCGTGCACCGCGCCGATGAAGATCACGCCCAGCCCGATCCACAGAAGGCACGGCAGCCATCCGAAGGTGAGACAGGCGATGATGGGGCCGACGATGGGCCCGGCGGCGGCGATCGCCGAGAAATGCTGGGCCATCAGGTAGAACGGACGGGTGGGAACGAAATCCACCCCGTCCTCGTTCTGGGTCGCCGGGGTGGTCCGGCTATCGTCCAGCCGATACTGACGGGCGATGAACGACCCGTAGAGCAGGTACCCAACCGACAGAAGAGCCAGCACCCCCAGGGCCAGCAACGTCAAACTCATGGCCACCTCCGGAACCGCCGCGAGCGTGCCAGAATACACGATCATGAACCCCGCCACCCCGAAGGCCGCGACACCGAGCATCCCGGGCCTGGTGAACCGCGCGATGCCCGGATCGGTCGCCCTCGAATCGACGCTCCTGCTCCACGGGGTGCCGCCCGAGTCGGCCCGCCCGCTCGCGGAAGAATTGTCGCAGATCGTGCGTGCTCGCGGGGCTCACCCCGCCCTGGTCGCCGTGGTGGGCGGGATCCCCACCGTCGGTGTCAGCAACGACGAGCTCGACCTGCTCCTCTCGGCCGAGCGAGTGCCCAAAGCCAACTCGTCCAACGTCGGCGCGCTCATGCACCGCAAGTCCCACGCGGCAACCACGGTGAGCACAACCATGGAATTCGCCGCGGCCGCCGGCGTCCGCGTGTTCGCCACCGGCGGGCTCGGAGGCGCGCACAAGGGCTTCGGGGAATCCTGGGATGTCAGCGGTGATTTGGCGGCGATCGCACGATTCCCCGTCGCCGTGTTCGCGAGCGGGACCAAGTCGATCCTCGATGTCGTTTCCACGCGAGAGATGCTCGAGACACTGGGAGTTCCGGTGGTCGGTTTCCGGACAGACCGGTTCCCGGCGTTCTACCTCCGCGAAAGCGGTGCCGGGGTGGATGCGACGTTCGAAGATCCGGACGATCTTGCCCGCTTCGTCGGCGCGGAGCTATCACGGACCGGTCGCGGCATCGTGATTGCAAACCCCATCCCGATCGAAAGCGAACTGGATCGTGGCTCCTGGGATCGATGGCTTTCACAAGCTCAAGGCGAACTCGCAGGGGCAAGCGGGCGGGACATCACACCCAGGCTCCTCGCGAGCTTGCACCGGCTGTCCTCAGGGGCGACATTGCGAGCCAACCTGGCGCTGGTAAAGTCCAACGCATTGCTCGCGGCGGAGGTCGCGAGGGAGCTAGCGGCCGCAAACGTGTGAATCTGGGAGGTTTCACAACTCACTTTTGGGTTTGCGGGCGCAACTGACAGGCACTTGCGGGCTTCGGGAGCCCCCGTGGCTCCAATTTAGGCGTATCCAAACACAGTTCTGGGTGGCCGGGGATAGGGGCTGTCCGTAAAGTTCGGACCCCAGGGACACCGGTCCCAGCAGCCAGGAAGGCGAGTCAGCCACATCCAGGCAATCGTTGGACTCCGATTCGGTAGTTGAGCTAGGCCTTGCCGCGGTCTGGAGAGGATCTCGGCGGGCAGATGCCCTGGGCAGTCCTGCTGGAGCGAGAGAGTACGTGTCGAACGGGTCGAGCCTTCGAGAGAATGCAGTTCTAAGGAGTACGAGAATGAGAAACCGCAACGTGATCGTCGCGATCGTTGCCGCCGCGGGATTTGCCGCGCCGGCCTTTGCCCAGGACAGCGTCGCCAAGACGCCCGGACTTCCCGGTGACGCGGTGGGCGCCTACGGGACGGCCCCGACGGTGCAGCGCCTGAGCTATGTCATCGACATGTCGGAGCTGTTCGGCTCCTGGAACACCAAGTTCGGCCTGGCGCCGCTGGTGAAGAACACCAAGTCCAGCCTGACCTTCTTCAACAACCTCCCCTCGGCCGCCGGGATCAGCTCGACGGCGATGCCGCACGTGCCGGCCCCCGTGGCCGCGTACTCCGAGTGGTTCAACCCCGGCCAGGGCGTGAACCCCGATAACACCAAGAACAACCCCGGCAGCCCCGTCGCCGCGCCCGCGTTTATCACGCGGCTGGGCGCGACGATCGCCGATTTCGGCACCGACCCCGCCGGGTTCAACTACAACGGCGTCGTGGGCGCCATCTTCGGGTACGAGTCGACCTACCCGCTGCGCCTGTACGTCACCCGGTACGTCGCCGCCGTCAACCAGCCGGCGTTCGGCACGGCCGACACCTCGCAGTTCGGGATCGGCGGCGTGGACGCCAGCGGCAACATCGCGCTGCGTGCCGACGGGTTCGGCATCATCGACACGGTCAACGGCCTGACGGGCAACAACTACTTCCGCGTCAAGATGGCTTCCCGCAACCCCGCCGCGATCAACCAGGTCCGCAACACCGGCGGCACCGATGCGGCCGCGACCGATTGGATCGACCTTGCCCCGCCGCTGGACGCCGTGCGCAGCTCCGCGGTCAGCCACAACACCCCCAACATCCTCCCCGCCGAGCTGAGCGCGGGCGGACTGGGCCGCGTGCTGGGCTCGAACTTCAACAAGGACTACCTCTGGGAAGCGCCGCTCGACAACACCAACAACACGGCGGCCCACCGCCCCGGCACCGGCGACCACCGAGGCGGCGTGCACGTCTACCCGATCCCGCTCATGGGCGGCCCGGCTGATGTCGCCACGGGCGCGATGCTCACCCAGTCGACCGCCGGCGCCGGCGCCACCGACTCAATCAGCATCTGGGGCATCAAGGCCGACGGCTCGGTCGGCCCGGCGATCACCAAGACCCGCCCGGTCCCGATCTCCGATCCGTGCTACGGCTACACCTTCACGTCCGCGACCTCCGCGTTCGAGCACTACCGCAGCCAGGTCGCCGCTCGCGGCGGCAACGGGCAGGTGGCGTTGGGCCGGACGGTCAACGGCAACCGGCTCGCGGCGGCGATGCTCGCCTCCTCGGCCTCGGCGACCAACCCCTACAACGCGATCGCGGTCTTCGAGGACGACGGCGCTGCGCCGTACGTCAACGGCGCGTGGAAGCTGGCCGCGTGGGTGGACACCCCCACCTTCAGCGGCAAGCCGATCCACGGCGACTCGGGCAACGACGGCATCCCGTTCACCGGTGACGCGGGCGAGTTCGACGGCACCGTCGACCTCAACCCCATGTCTCCCGGCTATGACGCGCCCATCGGCCGCCTGGCCAGCCTCACCGAGGTGACCGGCGGCTCCCCCGTCGGACCCTCGATGTCGCCCCCGATGATCGATTCGGCCGGCAACATCTGGTTCACCTCGGCCGTGGCCCTCAACAAGGTCGACGAGTTCGGCTCGCCCTTCACCGACTACGACAGCGCCCTGATCCGCGCCATCTACGACGCCAACAACGATTGCTGGCGCCTCGAGCTGATCGCCGAGCTGGGCGACACCTTCCAGGGCAACAACTCGGGCGTGAAGTACCAGATCCAGTTCTTGGCGGTCGCCGACAGCAACTCCGTCGCGAGCGAGACGACCTGGTCCAACATGATCGTCGCCAACGGCTGGAACGACCAGCCCACGTGCGTGACGCGTGACCCCCGCAGCCCGCTGAACCTGGGCGGCCTGGTGTTCAACGCCAAGATCGTCTACGACGTGGACGGCGACGGCGACTACGAGGACCCGACCTCGTCCACCGGCAACCCCCTCAGCGGCGACCAGGCCTACAGCGCCCTGATGTACCTGGGCAACATCCGCTGCCCCGGCGACTTCGACGGCTCGGGCTTCGTCGACACCGACGACTACGACCGCTTCGTGCAGGCCTTCGAGCTGGGCGACAACTCGGCCGACTTCGACTGCACGGGCTTCGTTGACACCGAGGACTTCGACGCGTTCGTGCGGGCCTTCGAGCAGGGCTGCTGAGCAAGACCGGCCCCTTCGGGCCGGGCGATGCGGAACACCAAGACAGGACCCGGCCCGGCGGCCGGGTCCTTTTCATTTCTCGGGATGCCCTTCGCGCGGCCGCCCCGTCGCCGCACGGAAGGGGCGCTCACCTATCATCCGTGCTTTCCATGGTGCGCGGACACGGGCGCCGCGCGGGATCGCACCGGAGCACCGGCGGGCCACCTTGATCGACATCCGGGACATCTTCGCCCAGCGCCGGACGACCTTCTCGTTCGAGTTCTTCCCGCCCAGGAGCGCCGCGGGCGCTGAGGATCTCTTCCACCACATCGCCGAGCTCGAGCAGCTCCGGCCGACGTTTGTCTCGGTGACCTACGGCGCCGGCGGGTCGACCCGCCAGCTCACCCACGACCTGGTCGTCCGGATCGGGGAGCGTACCACGCTCGACCCGATGCCGCACCTGACCTGCGTGGGCCATACCAAACCCGACGTCGACCAGATCCTCCACCGCTACGCCAGCGCGGGCATCAACAAGATCCTGGCCCTGCGCGGGGACCTTCCCAAGGGCTGGTCGGCCGACCTGCACGGGGACCCGCACCGGGACTTCCCACACGCCGCCGACCTGGTCCGCCATCTCCGCGCCTTCAACGACTCACGCCAGCACCCCAACGCCCGCGGCTTTGCAATCGGGGTCGCCGGCTTCCCCGAGGGGCACCCCGACACCCCCAACCGCCTGCAGGAACTCGACCGTCTCAAGGCCAAGGTCGACCAGGGCGCCGATTTCATCATCACCCAGCTGTTCTTCACCAACCGGGACCTGTACGACTTCCGGGATCGATGCGAATTGGCGGGGATCCGCATCCCGATCATCGCGGGGATCATGCCGATCACATCCATCTCGGGGATGAAGAAGATGGCCGAGTTGGCCCTGGGGGCGCGGTTCCCAGCGCCCCTGATCCGCGCGGTCAACCGCACGGGCGGGGATGATGCGGCAGTCAAGCGCGTGGGCGTGCACTGGGCCACCGAGCAGTGCCGGGACCTCCTGGACAACCGGGTCGCGGGCATCCATCTCTACACGCTCAACAAGAGCACGGCGACGCGGGAGATCTACGCGACGCTGGGGGTGAAGGATTCGAGCGGGCTGGTGTGAAAGCTCCTGCTCGATGCAGCGTTCGGGGCCGGCTTGGATGGACGTCAGGCACGCGCCGCGTGCCGCCGTCGCCACCACTTGCCCAGAGCGAAATAGATCCCGACTGTTGCAACCATTGCCGATAGGAGTGCGGTAGCGCAGCTACCCAGAAAGTATGGGAGATCCGTCACGGCCTGCTTGCGATGATCGGAGCGGATCATCAGCACGGGCCGGGCTCCCTGCCGCGTGGCGATGTACTTGCACTTGAGCGGTTCCTGCTGCGGCCGCTCCAATCGGAGCGTGACCTTCACTTCACCATTGCTCTGTGGATCGAATTCGCATTCGGGACGCACCACAGAGTCGCCCGGCCCATGGTCGTATTGCTTGAGCAGGTCATCCACGAATCGGTTCCTGAGCGGTTCCGGAGCATCGAACGCAAGTTCTGCCCGCTTTACCCAGTGCGAGTCCATGTCGCGGTTGCGTAGCGCGATCCAGTCGCCCGAATCTAGTTCCTCCTGCGTGTTGATCATCGCCCGGTCGAGCGTGGCGATCCGACTTCCATCGGGCGTCAGGCAGATACCGACATCCGGCCCGGCCGGGAACATCACGTACGAGAATTCCGGCGGCACCGGGCCCTGGCCCTCTTTCCAGGCGGCTTGGTCCTGCTCCATACGATCGCGGAGAAGCCAGCCTTCAAGAGAGAACGCGCCGGGCAGCATCGCCGATCCGACCGCCAGCGCGATGACAAACCAGATCGCCTGCAGCCACATCGGAGGGTCACGCGGCGCCGGCGTGGTAGGCGGATGACGAGGAGCCGCGTTCGCTGACGTGTTGCTCATCGGCGGCATAGCTCGTCGAAACTTCACCGGTGTCACCAGCTACAACGCAGATGCGGCGGTGCAATTGCCCGCTGGGCGCAGCTTCATCACGTTTACACCGGCAACTTCTCCAATTCTCTCTCCACCCGCTCCACGATCCGCTTGACCACCTCCGGCCCGAAATCGAACTTCAGGCCCGCCGCCGTGAACAGCTCCGGCAGCGGCCTGCTCCCCCCCAGCTTCATCGCCCGCATGTACGCCTCCACCGCCGAGGCCGAGCCCTGCTCGATCGCGTGCACCCACAGGCCCAGGGCCCCGAGCTGGGCGATCCCGTACTCGATGTAGTAGAACGGGTGGTCGAAGAGGTGCCCCTGGCGGTGCCAGATCTTCTGGCGGAAACTCTCCAGGCCCTTCCAATCCACCGCGTGGCCGAAGCGATCATCCAGCGAGAGCCAGAAGGCGGTGCGCTGGTCGCGCGTGTGCGTGGGGTTGGCGTAGATCCAGTGCTGGAAGGCATCGATGGTGGCGATCCAGGGCAGGAGCGTCACGCTCTCTTCGAGCTGCTTGCGGCGGGCGCGGGCGAGCTCGGCATCGCCCTCGTAGAAGACCTTCCAGTGCGGCATGGTGAGCAGCTCCATGCTCATGCTCGCCACCTCGCAGAACTCCATCGGGGCGTGGCGGTAGGCGACCAGGGGCTCGGCCTTGCAGAGCGTGGAGTGGAAGGCGTGTCCGGCCTCGTGGAGCATGGTGGTCATGTCGCGGTGCAGGCCGGCGGCGTTCATGAAGATGAAGGGCACCCGCGAGCGGTCGCGCATGTACTGGTACCCGCCCGGGGCCTTGCCCTTGCGCGAGTCCAGGTCGAGGCACTCGCCATTCGCTGGCCCGTTGCTGTTCGACCCGTCGCCCAGGTCGACGATCATGCCCGACAGTCGCGGGTCCAGGAGCCGGAAAGTCTCGACGGTCTTGCCCATGAGTTCCCTGCCCCCGTTGAACGGCTTGAGGGGCGGGCGACCCTTGGGGTCGACGCTCAGGTCCCAGGGCCGGAGGGCCTCGAGCTTGAGGGCGGCCTTGCGCTGGTCATCGAGCCGGCGCATGAAGGGCACCACGACCTTCTCGCAGGCCTCGTGGAAGGCGAAGCACTCCTTGACGCCGTAGTCGAAGCGGTGCTTGCTCTTGAAGGCGTAGCCGGTGTAGTTGTCGAACCCGGCGTTGCGGGCGATCGTCTGCCGCAGGGGGACCATCTGCTCGTACAGGGCATCGATCGCCTCGGAATCCTTGAGCCGGCGCTGGGCGGTGGCCCGCCAAGCGGCCTCGCGGACCGCGCGGTCGGTGGATTCCTGGTACTTGCCCATCTGCGGGAGCGTCTTCTCCGAGCCGTCAAAGACCACGGTCATGGCGCCCACGATCTGGTCGTACTTCTGGCCCAGCAGCGTCAGCTCGGTCGAGAGCGGGACATTCTCTTCGCGGAAGAGGTCGACCTCCACGGCGGTGTCGCGCTCGAGCACGGCGTAGCGGGCGGCGTTGGCCTTGACCAGGCCCAGGGTGCGCGACAGCTCGGTCTGGCGCTTGTCCAGCTCGAAGCCCGCGGGTTCGAGCTTGGGAGCAACCTCCTCGACGTAGGCGCTGTAGGCTTGCTGGGCGGCCTGGTCCTCGGTGTGGCAGGTCATGCGGATGTACAGGTTCGCCCGCGATTCGCTGCACGCGGCGTCCAGCTCGCTGCGGTCCAGGAGCCAGCGCTCCAGCTCGGGAATCGTCTTCACCGGCCGCGAGAGCAGCGCTGTGTGCAGGGGCTGGATGTTCTCCCAGCGCGTGGCATCGAGGTCCGCGGGAACAAACGAGGTATCGGCGAGCGTCGTCATGCCCGCATGGTACTGCCGCGGCGGCGGATGTGCGGGACGGGGTGTGGGCTTGGTGCGGTGGCCGGATGTCGCGATCCGAAACGCGGTTTTTCAGGAGCGGAGTCTGGGGGCGGGCCGGAAGCACGCCCGGCAGCGGGGCTGGTAGGCCTCCGCGCCGCCGACGACGATCCGGCCTGGTGTGGCGATCATCCGCTGAGAGTGGATCGCGGGCCCGCCGCAGACCGCGCAAGGCCCGGCGAGCTTGAGGACCTCGTCGGCTTCGCACAGCAGGGTCGGGAAGGGCTCGAAGGGCTCCCCGTAGTGGTCGCGTTCCAGCCCGGCGACGATGATCCCCACCCCGCGGGCCAGGAGGCGCACGCAGATGGGGGTGAGTCCGGCCCCGAAGAAGTGGGCCTCATCGATGCCGACGAGCCGCGAAGCGCCGATCACCGGTTCGATGTGATCGACGGACGGTACCGGGACCGCGGGGAGGCGATCGCCAGCATGCGAAACCACCTCGACATCGGCGTAGCGGTTGTCCAGGGCGGGCTTGATGACGACAACGGGAACCCCTTGGCTCGCCGCGAGCGAGAGCCGGCGGATCAGCTCGGTGGTCTTGCCGCTGAACATGGGGCCGCAGATGGCGATCAGTCTGGCGGAGGTCATCGTGTGGCCCGTGGGAGAACGCTCGGCGCCCGATTCTGCTGTACATTAGGGGCCCGCGCTCCAGCGCGGGGGGTCGGCGCCAACGCCCGGGGCGCGGAACCGGCCGCCGCGATCGCGTACGGACATCGGCTCGCCCGGCCTCAGGACCATGCCCCACCCGCCCGCCGATCCCCTGCGTGACCTGCTCGACCAGGGCCTGTCGAACCTGCACGACAGCGCGAGGCTGGCAGACATCCTGCGCGGCTGCATCGCCGAGCACCGCCTCCGGATGAAGCACGTGCGCCGGTCGCCGCTGGCCGCGGCCCTCGAATCTCCCGAGCCGATGGACATCACCAGCGCGGTGGCCGAGCGGGCGACCGCCCGGCCGTACACGGGCAGCAACAGGATGGTCGTTGTTGTGCTCTGCCTGATGGCCACGGGCATCCTCGGCCTGGTGTGGCTCTCTGTGCTGATCGCCCTGTTCGCGATACTCGTGGAGCTCGCCGTCATCCACGTGCGCGTGCGCCGTGCCCGCTTTGCCGCCCAGGTCGCGGCGCAGCGCTGCACCGGGTGCGGGTACGACCTGGCCTCCCTGCCCGAGGCGATCCCTCCGGCGCTGGCCGACGACATCCGGTTCGGACCGCACATCTGCCCCGAGTGTGGCCGCAAGTGGCCGCTCGTGCCTCCGCCGACGTGGCACGATCCCGGCCCCGCGTGATCTCCCCCAACGCGGGAGGCCTCAACGGATATCCAGCCCCACATCCACGCAGACAGCTCCGTGCGTGAGCGAGCCGACGCTAATGCGGTCGACCCCGGTCTCGGCGATCTCCGCGATCGTTTCGAGCGTGACGCCGCCGGAGGCCTCCAGCTCGGGCTTGCTCCCCCTGCGGTTGCGGATCGCCACGGCCTGCCGCAGCGACTGGGCGCCCATGTTGTCGAGCAGGACAATGTCGACAACACCCGGCTCGAGGCTCATGATCGCATCGAGCTGGGTGAGCGAATCGACCTCGACCTCGACGAACCAGAGACGGCCTGCGGCCTGCTGGCGGGCCGCGGCGGAGGCCTGGCGGACGAACGCGGGGATCTGTTCGGGCTTGAGGTGCGCGATGTGGTTGTCCTTGATGAGGACGGCATCGAACAGGCCCAGGCGGTGGCAGAACCCGCCGCCGCAGCGGACGGCGTACTTCTCGAGCGCCCGCATGCCGGGCGTGGTCTTGCGGGTGTCGTAGAGGCGGGCACTGTTCATGCCCGGGACCTCGCCCCCCATGGCGTTGAGGAACCTGCGCGTCCTGGTGGCGATCCCGCTGAGACGGCCGACCAGGTTCAGCAGCGTGCGCTCGGCGGCGAGGATCTGGCGGACGGGGCCGGCGATCTCCCCGAGCGTCTCATCCGGGTACATCTCGCTGCCGTCGTTCTTGGCGGGGGCAAAGCGGCACTGCGGCGCGAGCACGGCGAGCACCTCGGGCACGACGGCCAGGCCGCTGGCAACTCCGTTCGTCCGCGACCGGATCACCGCCGTGCGCTCCTTGGAATCAAACGGGCAGACAGCGCTGGTGATGTCCCCGCTCATCTCTCCCAGCTGCCCTCCGAAACCGCCGGGAACTCCCAGGTCCTCGTCGCGCGCAAGCTCCAGCAGCCGCCGGACCAGGCCGGTCCGCACCAGCATCGTCAGCAGCTCGGGGAGCGACAGGGAGTTGAGGTCGACCGCCACGCATCCTCCATGGGCCCACTCCGCGAGGGGCCTTCCCGAGAACGGGTGCTTACTTGGCCGCGACCTTCGCCAGCGCCTCGTCGCGCTGCGCCGAGGTCATCTTCTCCCACTTGCGGGTGCAGCCATCGCAGCAGAAAGCAACCTGCTTGCCCTTCCACGCGACGACCTGTCCCGTGTACGCGACGGCGACGCCCGATCCTCGGGCATCGTCCTCGGGCATGACGGGGCAGTTGGCGTTGAGCATGCCGGCGTCGGGCGCCACGCCCGCCACCGCGGCCTTGCATTCCTCGGACTTGGAGTTCTGACAGCCGCCGACGGCGGCCGCGAGAATCATCACCAGCACAAGCGTTTCGAACGACTTCATGCATCACCTCGACGGCAGGGGTTTGCCCCGGAGGACAAGCCGACCCGCGGTCGCAGGACCGCGGGCCGGTGGAATTCAATCGATGGACCGCCGGGTTACTTGGTGACCTTGGCCAGGGCGGCGTCCCGGTCGGCGTCGCTCATGCCGGCCCACTTGGTCGCGCAGTCCTTGCAGCAGAAGCCGACGGTCTTGCCCTTGTAGTCCGCCGTCGCCCCGGCCGCAACGCCGTGGCCGGAGAAGGGGCACTTGCTGTTCATCACGCTGGGCGAGGCCTGGGCCGTGGCGCCCGAGGAGGCCTTGTTGTCGCTGCAGCCGGCGATCACGGCCACGGCCCCGGCGAGCACGAAGGCGACGACACTACAGACGTTCCTGGCGTTCATGACTTCAGCTCCTTTGGACGGATCCTGGATCCCACCGGAGCGACCCGCGGTGCTCCGCCCGCGCGACGCGGTGCGATAGGGTATCCAGAAGGCCGGGACCCCGCGCTGGCGGGGTCCCGGCGAAGCTCGGAAAGTCCCGAGTGTTACTTGCAGCAGCCGCCCGAGCCGCAGCACCCGGCGGGGGCCGGCTTGGCGGTCATCGAGCACGAACTGCAGCACCCGCAGGAGTCGCAGGTGCACGACCCGCCCGAGCAGCACGCGCAGGCCGCATCGCAGCCGGCGCAGCAGGAGCCCGCGCAGGCCGTGGTCGTGGAAATCACCGGGTTGGAAGCCGTGGCAAAGAGCGCCATCGCGAGAATGGCAGAAATAAGAGTCATGCGAATCTCCTTCAAAAAGAAGGGACTTGAACGGTGTATTGATTGATCAGATGGACAATCGCGTGGCCCCGACGTCGGAGCATCCGAGAAGTACGGCGTACCTCCCGGGAGCCGGTCGGGGAATGGCATGGGCTCGCTCACCTCGCCGGGAGCGGGCGCGCACCTTCGGCGCTCTCGTTGTCTAGATGAGCCAGATGCCCGTCATCGCCCGGGCCGCGGGCCGATCCGCGGGACGCAGGTGCGCCACCGCACCAAACGGCGCCCGCGGGAGCGCGGGCAAGTCCACCACCGGGTACGAGGGGAGCAGCCCGAACGGGATCGCTTCCCAGGAAATACGAACAACGGGGGCGGGCGTTGGGGGTACCGGACGCTCGGGCACCTTCACGATGCAGCAGCAGCAGGCGCCCTCGGAATCCGCTCCCTCATCGCCGGGCTGAATGCACGCATCCGCGTTGGTCGATGAATCATCCGATTCGCAGCACGAGGCGGCCCGGACCTGCGAGGGCCCGGGGCACGACGACCACCCAACCACCAGCGGTTGCATGATCGCGATCAGGAAGATGGCCAGCAGAACCTTGATCATCGTGCCCTGCCGCGGGGGCAGGTCCACCCAAATCCTACGTGATAGCCCGGGCTGTGTTCCACCTATCGGTTGGGTAGCAGGGGACCAAGAGCTCCGAGAACCGGTATTTCAGGGCTTATGGCTGACAAGTTCGGTATCGGTTAAGTCGTCCGAGCCGGCGCGGGGGCTGCCGTAGAGCTGGATTTTCAGCAGCTGGGAGTACCGCCCCGAAAGCTGCATGAGTTCGGCGTGCGAGCCTGTTTCGACGATCCGGCCCTGCTCGAGAACAACGATGCGGTCGGCGTGGCGGATGGTGCTCAAGCGGTGGGCGATCACAAAGCACGTCCGGCCCTTCATCAGCCGCGCGAGGCTCTGCTGGATCAACGCCTCGGATTCGCTGTCGAGGTTGCTGGTCGCCTCGTCCAGGATGAGCACCACCGGGTCGGCGAGCACCGCTCGCGCGATCGCGATCCGCTGCTTCTGCCCTCCCGAGAGCCGCACGCCGCGTTCCCCGATGAGAGTGTCGTATCCCCTCTCCAGCGCATCGATGAACTCGGCGGCGTTGGCGATCCGCGCGGCCTCCCGGATCTGCTCCGCGCTCGCCTGTCGCCGGCCGTAGCCGATGTTCTCGGCGACCGTGCCGTCAAAGAGGAAGACATCCTGTTCGACGATCCCCAGGAGCCGCCGGTAGCTCTGGATCTCGACCTCCCGCAGCGGTAGGCCGTCGAACCGGATCTCCCCGCGCGTCGGGTCGTAGAACCGCGCGACCAGGTTGCACAGGGTCGTCTTGCCCGACCCGCTCGGTCCGACCAGGGCGACGGTCTCCCCCGGCTCGACCTCCATGTTGATGTCGGCGAGCACCGGGCCGCGCGGGTTCTCCTGCTCCGAACCGGTCGCCGGCTTGACGCCGTGCGGGTCGCCGTCGGGGCCGTCTCGCCCGGCGGGCTTGCCCGGCGCGGGGTACCAGAAGTTCACGTCCCGCATCGAGATCCTGCCCCGGGCGGTGCGGCGCTGCACGGGGATCGTCCCGCGCGAGCCCGCGAACTCCATCGGCTCGGCGAGCATGTCCAGGACCCGGTCGAAACTCGCCAGGTTCGACTGCACCGTCGACGCCGTGTTGGTGAGCATCTCCATCGGGGACAGGAGCATGAGCAGGTACGTCGAGAACATCATGACGTCACCGATGGTCAGCGAACCGTCGATGACGCGCGACCCGCCGTAGACCAGCACCGCCACGCTGGCGCCGGGGATCAGGATCGCCCAAACCACCTCGAGAATCCGGGACCACCACCAGACCAGGATCTCCTTGCGGATCGCCAGGTGGTGCGCGAACGTGAACCGCGACGACTCCCCACGGAAGCGGCCGAACCCCCGCACCACGCGCATGCCCCCGAACGCCTCGGTGCTCGCCGCGTCGATCCCCTGGCGAGTGATCTTGATGTCCCGGTAGATGGGCCGGATGCGGTTGATCCACGTGCGGTGCGTCAGCCACGTCGCCGGGATGATCGCCACCCCCCCCACCAGCATCCGCCAGTCGACGCTCGCGAGCACGACCAGGGTCCCGACCAGCTGCACGATCGCCCGCCAGGGGTTGTAGATGATGGAAAAGAGCAGGTCGGCCGCCGCGCCGGCGTCCTCGCGCAGGATGCTGACCACCCCGCCGGTCTTGAACGTTCCCAGGCGGTTGAGCGGGAGTTGCACCGCGTGCTCGAACGCCTCGCGACGCATCCGCGCCGCGATCCGCTTGGTGAGCCGGGTCATCTGCCAGCGGCCCCATGTCGCGATCGACACGTTCACGAGCACCATCGCGCCCATGGAGGCGGCCAGCAGCCAGAGCAGGCGCTTGCGGTCGTCGTGCGTCAGCTCGGCGCCCCGGCCGACCAGGTTCCGGATGCCCTCGGGAAGCCCCGAAGGGCCGGGGTGGTCCGTGATGATGTAGTCGATCGCGATCTTGGTCGATGCGGGGATGACCAGCCCGATCAGCGAGGAGACCGTCAGCGTGGCCAGCGCCATGCCCACCACCTCGCGATGGCCGCGCAGGTACCTCCAGAACTCGCGCATCAGGGCGACAAACGACCGCGCCCGCTTGGGCTTGGCCTGCGTGTTCTTGGGATTGCCGTCGTTGGCTGGCTCCCCGCCCGCGGCCGGCGGTTTCTGCCCCGCGGGCGCGACATCGGACCCCGGCCCCTTGCCCGGGCCCGAGTTCTTCTTGCGGTACGCGAGGTAGCGGGACCGGCTGCTGGGAACAAGCGGCATGTCGGAGCGATCGTAGGAGCATCGGCCGCGCTGCCGGGCCCCGACGAGAACCCGGGCCTATCCACGGGCGCCGGTCAGCATCCGCAGGACGGGCACCGGGCGTGGAATTCGACCGCGTACGTGGTCACGTCGTCGCCATCCACATCGCCGTCGCAGTCAAAGTCGGCCCGGTAGTCCCCGGCGAGCACCTGCTGGCCGAAGATCTGGAAATCCCCGCAGTTGATCGCCCCGGAACCGTCGCGATCGACCCGGGCCTTGGTCCACGCCTCGACGTAGGCGTTGAGGTCGTCCCCGTTGACCTGCCCGTTGCAGTCCACGTCCGTGGTGATGTTCCCCGCCTGAAAATTGACCAGGAACCTGGTCATGTCCGTGCAGCCGATGAAATTGTCGCAGGAAAACTCGAGGATCTCGCGCTGGAACTGGGCGGCAAAGTCCTCGAAGTCCGCGCCGTCGATGGCGCCGTCGCAGCTAAAGTCCGCCAACGGCGCGTGCGCGAGGAACGCCTCGACGTACGTGTCGAAGTCCTTGCAATCGACCTTGCCGTTCTTGTTGAAGTCCAGGCCGCAACCGGTCTGGAACGCGCAGGCGAACGCGTCGAAGTCGTCCGTGTCGACAAAGCCGGTGCGGTCAAAGTCCGCCGACTGGTCCCCCTCGATGAAGGCCGCGACGAAGGCGTCGTAGTCTTCCTTGTCGACGAACCCCGAGCCATCAAAGTCGGCCTGGCAGGTGCACTGGGCGGCGGCCGGGATCGCCAGGGCGCTAAGCATGAGCCCCGGGAGTACGCATCGCCACGCACGGATCGCGCTTCGCATCGCTCTTCTCCTTGGGGTCCAACACCTCGAGACTGTGATCGACACTCCCTGCACCCTCGGGCCGAGAGTTCGGCCTGGAAATCGATACGCACATCGGGATTCGCAGTTGCAAGCTTTGGGGCGTTGGCCAGCCCGCCGCGGCGAGCCCGGCCCGCCAGTGTGGTCACGTCGGGCGTACCTGCGGTGACGGCGCCCCTTGGTCTTCGCGCGGTTTCGGCCGGCACCGGTCGGGTGCCGAGCTCGGAGTGCCCGGGCATCTCGGCGGGTCCCGCCGCGGAGCGGGACAAAAATAAAAAGAGCCCCATGAGGTTTACCTCAAGGGGCTCAAGCGTCGGCGATGACCTACTTTCCCGCGATGCAGTATCATCGGCGGCAAAGGCTTAACTGCTGTGTTCGGGATGGGAACAGGTGTTTCCCTTTGCCTGTGATCACCGACAAAGCTCCGGCTTGCTTGTGGGCGAGCCGGAACGAAGTCCGGATGGGCGAACGTGTCGCGAGCCGACGCATCTTGTTAAAGGAAGGCGCCGACCCGCGCGATTTGCGGGAGTGATGAACCGAGAATTCTCGTGCGCGACACGATGTTCCGCTGGGCGTTGGTCCTGGTGGACCAGTGGGCCCGGCGACTGGTTGGTGTGATCGAATTTGACCGTTAGTACCGCTCGGCTGGGCAGCACATTTCTGTGCGTACACCTGCGGCCTATCAACCTGGTGGTCTACCAGGGGTCTCTCGCTAACGCAAGCAGGCCTCATCTCAGGGGGGGCTTCACGCTTAGATGCTTTCAGCGTTTATCCCTGCCGAACGTAGCTACCCAGCGGTGCATTTAGCAATGCAACTGGATCACCAGAGGTCCGTCCAACTCAATCCTCTCGTACTAGAGTTGATTCCCTTCAAGCCTGCAACGCCCACAGCAGATAGGGACCGACCTGGCTCACGCCGGTCTGAACCCAGCTCGCGTACCGCTTTAATCGGCGAACAGCCGAACCCTTGGGGCCGCCTTCAGTCCCAGGATGCGATGGGCCGACATCGAGGTGCCAAACCGCTCCGCCGCTATGGACGCTCGGGAGCGATCAGCCTGTTATCCCCGGGGTACCTTTTATCCGATGAGCTACGACCCTTCCACACGGGATCGCAGGATCACTAGAGCCCACTTTCGTGACTGCTCGACCTGTCGGTCTCGCAGTAAAGCCGGCTTATACTCTTGCACTCAACACACGGTTTCCATCCGTGCTGAGCCGACCTTTGCACTCCTCCGTTACTCTTTGGGAGGAGACCGCCCCAGTCAAACTACCCGACACCCACTGTTCCTCGCCCTGCTTCAAGGGAATCGAGGTTAGGCCACCAACGTACACAGGGTGGTATTTCACCTGTGGCTCGTCCCGGACCGGAATCCGGGCATCAAAGCCTCCCACCTATGCTACGCAGTGAATGCTAGTGGCCAATAGGAGCCTATAGTGAAGGTCCACGGGGTCTTTCCGTCTTGCTGCGGGTAGGCGGCATCTTCACCGCCACTACTATTTCACCGAGTCGGTCGTGGAGACAGGAGTCCAGTGATTACGCTATTCATGCGCGTCGGAACTTACCCGACAAGGAATCGGTCGGGATCTTCTCTTGCGATGAACCCCTTCCTTGACATTCCGGCATCGGGCAAGCGTCACTCTGTATACATCGACTTGCGTCTTAGCACAGAGCTGTGTTTTTGATAAACAGTTCCCAGACCCTTTTCTCTGCGCCCTTACGGGCCCCCTTCTTGCGAACTTACGGGGTTAACTTGCCTAGTTCCTTCACGACCGTTCTCTCGAGCGCCTGAGGCTATTCGCCTCGCCCACCTGTGTCAGTTTTGGTACGGGCTTGTCGCCGCTTTTTCTAGGAACTCCGTCCCCCAGCATCGGCCTTGCGGCCTGGACATCTGACAGTCCCGCTGAGCTCAGGAATCCGTTCACGGCGACGGTTCAGGAATATTAACCTGATGTCCATCGACTACGCCTTTCGGCCTTGCCTTAGGTCCCGACTAACCCTGGGCGGATTTACCTTCCCCAGGAAACCTTGGGCTTACGGCGAGCGGGATTCTCACCCGCTTTATCGTTACTCAAGCCGGCATATTCACTTCCTGGCGCTCCACGACCCCTTTCGGAACCGCTTCACCGCCCCAGGAACGCTCTCCTACCGCTCTTTCGAGCCCGCAGCTTCGGCTCCATGCTTATTCCCGATAATTATCGGCGCCAAGTTCCTCGACCAGTGAGCTGTTACGCACTCTTCAAATGGTGGCTGCTTCTAAGCCAACATCCTGGCTGTCACTGCAACTTGACTTCCTTTCGAACTAAGCACAGATTAGGGGCCTTAGCTGGCGATCAGGATTTTTCTCCTTTTGACGACGGATATTGTCACTCGCCGTCTATCTCCCAGACCTTGATCATTGGTATTCGGAGTTTGGTTGAGGAGGGTAGTCTTGCGACCCCACCCCTCATCCAGTAGCTCTACCCCCAATGACTGCCGTCTGAGGCTAACCCTAGAGTTATTTCGGAGAGAACGAGCTATCTCCCAGTTTGATTGGACTTTGACCGCCTCCCCACAGTTCATGCCAGACCTTTTCAACGGTCACGGCTTCGACCCTCCAGGCGGTGTTACCCGCCCTTCAGTCTGACCATGGGTAGATCACAAGGTTTCGCGTCTGGCCCGTACGACTCGGCGCCCATTTCGGACTCGCTTTCGCTCCGCCTCCGCCCCGACAGGGCTTAGGCTCGCCGTACAGACCAACTCGCCGGCTCATTATGCAAAAAGCACGCCGTCACCCCGGAGGGCTCCGACCGCTTGTAAGCGCACGGTTTCAGGTACTCTTTCACTCCCCTCGTCGGGGAGCTTGTCAACGTTCAGTCGCCTTACTGGTTCGCTATCGGTCATCGAGTAGTACTTAGGATTGGAGGGTGGACCCCCCATGTTCAACCCGGGTTTCCCGAGCCCGAGCTTACTCTAGTCCTTACCAGCTTCCATCTACAGGGCTTTCACCTTCTTCGGCCGCTCATTCCAAAGCGTTCGGTATTCCGCTGGATTATCCGCGTTCGCTCGCCGCTACTTGCGGAGTCGCTGTTGCTTTCCTTTCCTGTGGATACTGAGATGTTTCACTTCTCCACGTTCGCTCCTTGCACCTATTCATTCAGTGCAAGGTACCCTGACGGGTGGGTTGCCCCATTCGGAAATCCCAGGATCAGTGCCTAGTTACCGGCTCCCCTGGGCTTATCGCAGGTTCTCGCGTCCTTCATCGCCTCTCGATGCCAAGTCATTCACCGTGCGCCCTTGATCGATCACACCAACCGGACGCCGCAGCCATACACAGGGCTCTCAATGCCAATGAGAGTCAAACGTCCCTGTCCTTGCCCATGCTGCATCGCACGGGACCGCGGATTGTTCTGCACTCTCCCAGCGACGCCTTTCGGCCCCGCCTGGACAGTGCAAACCCGGTTGCGTGTTGCCTGAAGAGTAAATTCAGGCCACCGGCTGGTCTTCCACCGCTCCCTTACGGTCACGGCTCCGACCAGTCCCGGCCAACCACAAAGTGGCGCTGCAAGAGAATCTTCGTTCAAAATTCTCGCAGACTCGTCGGACAGCCTTACTCCCGGAGAGTCCGGCCCGAGGGAAAAACCCCCAGCAAAACTCGCCCGAAAGCGACCGCCGACGAAAACACGTTCGTCCGTATCCGGATGTCAAAGAACTGAGTCTGTTCGGGTATCCACCCGTCTTCGACCCACCCGACAACACCTCTCCACCAAGATCAGTGCTGCTGGTCGCCCCGATTTGGGCGGAGGTGACTCTAGGAACAGCCACCGGTGAGTCAAGCCGCCGAATTCCCTTTTTTGGGTCGGAGGCCTGATCGTGGACCATACAAACACCGATCAACCGCCCCCACCGCCACCGCCGCTGCCATCTTCGGCCGGCCGTGGCCGTTCCTCGCGCCGGGGGCGCTCGACTTCCGGCTTCTTTTCCTCGGGCTTGGGCTGACCCTGGGTTTTTCCCTGCTCGAAGGAGACGGCGATCTGCTTGTAGAGCGGGGAACCCCGCTCCACGCTAGGCAGGCGGGTCGTCAGCCGCCCTCCGGCGGTCCGGAAGACCGCCGACTCGTCGGCCCCGGCGGTGCCCAGGAGCTTGGCCGCGGTGAGCTCGGGGAGCTTCACGGCGTCCAGGAAGATGTCCTGAATGAAGATCGGGATTTCCTTCTTGGCGGGCTTGAGCAGCCCGTTCATGTCATCGACGGGGCCATCCTTGCGGGAAGTTGGGGCAGGTTCGGCCTCCTGCGGGGCCGGAACGCCGGACTTGCCGGGGCCGGGCTGGGATTCAGGGGCGCTGGTGTCGCGCTGCTCGGGAACCCTGGAATTGGGCAGGGCGCGGTTGGGGTTGTTGCCACCCGCAGCGAGCTTCTCCTCGTCGTAGATCATGAGGTTCGCGGGGGTCTTGGCGGTCGCGTGGATGACATCGCCCGGCTCGAGAGTGGCGCTGCCGCGGCGGTAGTAGCCGTAATAGAACACGTAGCACTCGGCGCCGGCGGTAACCATGCCGCTGGCCTGGTTGCGCGGCGTGGCGCTGCTGACGAAATAGACCTCGCTGGGGAGCACGAGCACCGGATCGGTCCACTCGGACCACTGGCCCAGGACGACCGGGAGCTTGGCCCCCGCCTCGTCCCCCAGCCCGCTGCGTCCGAACATGGGGTTGTTGATGACGACGCGGGTGCGGTAGCGGTACACAGCGCCCGGCTCGGCGGTCACATCGTGGGCCCAAAGGCGGATCGCCGGATCGGCGAGCATCGCCTTGAGATCCCGGCGCTCGCTCGGCTGGTTGCGTCCGGTCGGGCCCTTGGTCAGGTCGTCCTTCTGCTTATTGAGCTCGGCGATCTTCTTGTTGATCAGGTCGATCTGCGACTGGGTCTGCTGGTGCCTCTGGGCGTCGCGCTTGGGGTTGCCGCGTGGCGCTTCGGGAGCGGCCGCGCCGCCGCCGCCGGACTTGCCGCCACCACCGGTCTCGGGGGCGGAGGTGTCGCGACGGGAGGTGGTCGGCTCGTTGAGTTTCCTCTCCAGGGCCTTCTTCTTGCGTTCCTCGGCAGCGATCTTGTCGTTGATGACATCCATCGGGTTCTTGCCGGCGGTGGTGGCCTCGGTCTGCCTGGCCTCGGTGGGCGGGAGCCACTTGGGCCCGGCGATCGTGGTGAGGAACTCGGGCCGCATAAGCGTTTCGCGGTTCTCGCGGGCCTTGGAGAGCGAGGCGGCCAGGTCGGTCATGTTCTTGACGCCGGCGACCATGTCGGCAACCACGTCTTGAGAGCCGGGCATGGGGGGCACGAGGGTGGGCTCGCTCCAGGACTCGCCGGCGGCGTCGATCTGTCCGTTGATCGCGGCGGCCATGCTGTCGCCCGAGAGCTTCTGGCGCTCCATCTGCACCCCGACGATCTCCAGGCCGCTGTCGTACCAGCCGTGGGGAACCGGACGGGCCGGGCCGTCGCCGTCGGGATCGGTGTCCAGGGCGGTCTTGAGCGCGGTGCCGTCGAAGGTGGCCTCGATCGTCACCCACTGCTTGTCGTAGGGCTGCTCGGGGGGAAGGACCGACTTGAGCTGCTTGTTGCGCAGGACGTCGAGCGGGTCGATGGTCGCCGCGTACGAGCAGACGGCCGGGGCGCTGGGCGCGGGGACGGGGGCCATGGCAACCGTCGTATCGCCCTTGGCCCGCGCGGTCGTGGGGCCGGCGGTCCCGAGGTTGGTCCGCGGCCCGAGCATCGAGAGCTGCGGGCGGGGCGTGACGCCGGCCTGGATCTTCTGGCGGTACTGCGAGAGCAGATCGAACTTGGGTTCTTCGGGGATGAGGGCCTGGCCGGCGGCGGCTTCCAGCCGGCCCTGGAGCGAGCGGGCGGCCTCCTCGACGGGCTTGTAGGCCTCGCCGGGGGGGACGGGGCTTGCGCTCTTGCCGACCGTGACGAGGTTGGGCTGGGTGAGGAACTGGAGCCCCAGCACGCCCAGGAAGACCAAGCCCACCGTGCCGACGACGGCTTTCTCGAAGTGCTGCTCAACCGCGCTGATGCCTTTGAGTTTCATGGCTGTATCCCGATTCTCGGCGAGGCCCTGTGGGCCCGCCGCGGAGTGTCGTTCTCAGGGCCACGGGCGCTGGCCGCCCGGGCACGATCCTCTATCGCCGTCCCGAGGGATTCTGCTCGCCGGCGGGCTTGGAGCCCGGTTCGGTCTTCTCTCCCTCGGCGCCCTCGGCCTTGGGCTCTTCGGTGGGCAGGCCCAGATAGCCCCGGACCTTGTACGGCATGATGGGAACCGTCCAGCTGCGCAGCCAGACCGTCTCGACGACCATCTTGGCCCGCACCACGTGCTCGGAGCCGTAGTAGTACCCAAGCTCCAGGTCGGCCCAGACGTCGACATCCGAGAGGTCGATGTCGGTCACGGTCATGAAGTTGGTCCGGGCAAACGCGTTGATGAATTCGGGCAGACGCTCGGAGGAGACCACGACGGACAGGGAGACGTTGCGGATGTCGTAGACGCCGTTGCCCGGGCCGCTCCAGCGGCCGGTGATCGAGCGGTCGTACTTGGCATCGATGAGCGCATCGGGGCTGCCGGCATCGACCTTCGTGGGCTCGGACTGGCTGGGTTCGGCGCCCCCGCCGCCGCGGCCGCCACCGCCCGAGAACATGTACACCCAGTTGTCGCTGGACTCGATGCGGTCGATGCGCTTGACGACCGAGTGCTCGACGCTGGTGGGCTGGCCGCCCGCGTCGCGGTTGGCCGCGCCGATCGCGTCGACCACGTCGGACATCAGCCAGTAGTCGAACTGCCAGAAGAAACACTCGTCCAGCGGCGGCGGCTTGTCGGGCATCTGCCGCGGGATGAAGCTGCCCATGTTGCCGCTGAGCGGGAAGGCGTCCATGCTCGCGTACACGGAGATGTTCGCGGCGCGGTCGCGGTACTCGCTCAGGCGCTTCTCGACCAGGGCCTTTTCGACCTTTTCGCGCTCCGAGGCGTCCAGCTCGCGCTTGGTGCCTCCGGCGATCTGCTCCTGGAGCTTGGCCCGCTCGTCGGCGATCGACGAGGCGACGTCGGGCGCCAGCGGCGGCTCGCCCGCGTTGATTTTCTTGAGCAGCTTGGGGTAGACGCACGTGTCCTTGCCGTTGAAGACGATCTTCTCGGCCAGTTCGAGGGCCTTGACCTGCGCGGCCTGGCCCGTGGCATTCGGGAAGAGCCCCTCGACCAGCGGGACGTGGTCGCGCTTGTTGATCTTCTCGGCCTCGAGCACGATGCCCTGGGCCTCGGCGAGGATCTTCTCGCGGTGAGTCTTGAACCAGTCGGTGAGCGTCTGGTTGGGGGCGCCGGTGACCTCGACGCTCGGGTCGGTGGCGACCAGCTTGGGGAGCGTGTAGGTGACCTTGGCGCTGTTGACGGCGGTGAGCTTGTCGCCGGCCGCCTTCTCCTGCTTCTGGCGTATCTGGGCGTTCCAGGTTGAGCTGAAATACCAGGCGACCGGGAGGCTGATGATGATCACCGCCGTGCAGGCGACGATCGCGATGTGGGACTTGATCCAGGCGATCAGGTTCTTCATGCGCCACCTCCCTTGGAGGCGTCGCCGCTCTCACCGGGCTTCTTGGGTTCGTTGATCTCGACGTGCCAGACCACGGTGAAGGTCGCCCGCGTGGTGCCGGGCTTGTCCTTGGGCTTGATCGCGGTGAAGGCCGGCATCCCGCCGACCGCGCCGCCCCCGCCGGCGGGGTTCTCGCCGCCGCCGATCACGTGGGCATTGGGATCCTGTCGTTCTCTCTGCCTGCGTATCGCGTCTTCGGGCGACAGGTACTCGTCGCCACCCCCGCCGCCGCCCTTGCCGCCCGAGGAGGTCTCCGGCGCCCGGGTGTCGCGTGTTTCGCCCGCCCGCGGCGCACGGCTGGTGGGGGCCGCGGGCGAGGTCGCCTCTTCGCGCCGCGTCCAGGGATTCTCGTCCACCACGATCGTGTAGGGCACCGCGGGGCGCACCTTGTTGCTCTTGAGCCACCGATCGAGGGTCGCCAGCATGAAACGCTGGGAGTCCGGCTGGGTCGTGGTCACGACCAGCTCGCACTCGACGATGCGCTTGCCGGCCTCCGGATTGGCCTCGGCCGGCGGCTCCTGACCGGGCATGACGGGCCGTTCACCGCCCCGGGACGAGCCCGAGGACTCAAACTCGCTGCCGACCTGGTTGGCGCCGACGTAGTACGACGTGTGGAAGCTCTTGATGATGTACGCCGACTCGGGCTCGGAGGGCGTTTCGCCCGGCGCGGACGCGGCCCCCGAGGCCTCGGGGACCTTCTTCTGCGCATCCTCCAACATCTGCGAAAGATCGTCGAGCAGGTAGGAGTGGATCGACTTGTTCTCCAGCAGCGAGATCATGTTGACGGGCCGGTTGTCCACCGATGCCCCGCCGATCACGCCCGCGTCGTTGGCCTTGTTTTTCAGTTCCGTCGCCTCGCGGATCGCCGCGTCGATCACCGGGTCGGGGGACGCCCCCACCACCGCGAAGTTGTCCTGCACCGGCCGGATGAACATCGCCGCGCTCGCCGCGACCGCCAGCCCCGCCGCCATGCCGAACCACTTGCCCTTGCCCTTCCAGACCGACTTGCGGATGATCGCCACGGGCATCAGGTTCGCGTTGACGGTGTTCATCCCCAGGCCCTGGAGCGCCAGGCCGTAGCAGGTCGCCAGCGTCAGAGCGTTGTTACGCAGTTCGTCGGCCCGCCGCTCATCGCCCAGCCCCGTGAAACGCAGGCGATCAAACTCCTCGATCCTCGTCACATCGATCGGACCCAGCGAGGCCGAGAGCTGCTGCTTGAGGAACTTGCGGATGCCGGGCATGAGGAACGTCGAGCCGATGCCGATCAGGCGGGTCAGCTTGGCGTCCTTGTGCGCGCTCTGGTAATAGCTGATCGAACGCTGGACTTCCTGGGCCAGGTCGCTGAAGACCGGCCGCATCGCCTGGGCGATGTGCTTGGAGTTCGCCCCGCTCTCGACTTCCTTCTTGAGCTTCTCCGCCTTCGGATAGCTGAGCTTGAAGGCGTTGACGAGGGCTTCGGTAAAGTGGTGGCCACCCAGCGGAACCGTGCGCACCCAAACGCGACCCGAATCGGCAATCACAACATCCGTGGATGTGGTTCCGATGTCCAGGATGACCGTGCCCGGGGTCTTCTCGGTGAACTGCTTGTCGTACGCGAGGGCGTTGTACGCCGCGATCGGGCTGAGCGTGACGTGGTCGGGGGTGATCCCGACGTCCTGGAGCAGCATCAGGCGGTCCATGATGCGCTCGCGGGTAATCGCGAAAATACCGACTTCAATGTCCGGTGAATCCGGGCTGACGAAGGTCTGATAATCCCATTCGACCTGATCGAGCGGGAAGGGGATCTGCTGGGCGGCCTCGAACTTCACGATATCGGGGACCTTCTTGGGCTCCACGGGGGGGAGTTTGGCGAACCGGGCCAGGGAGGCCTGGCCGGGCACCGAGATCGCGATCGCGGCTTTGGAGAGGTCCCACTGGGCGACCAGGGAGCCCAGCGTGACGCGGATGGCGTCGTTCTGGTCGAGCCCGGGCGTGGAGAGTACCTTGGAGTGCGGGATGATCGCGTAGTCCAGAACGTTGAGGTTCTGGTCGGCGAACTCGAGCTTCAGGGCCTTGACGGCGTAGGCGCCGATCTCGATGCCCCAGCAGATATTCGATGCAGCCATTGATCACCTCGTCGAGCGCATCGGGTCGCGGACACTCGTCTGCGAGCCCCTTCCGAATTCGGCCCCCGCCGAGTCGTGAACACCAACATCAGGCCTTCAGGTCCCGCAAGCGGCCGTTGCGGGCCGGCGGGAAAAAGGGTCAGGATCGTACACGATCGGGAGCCGCCGGGCCGAGCGTTCGGCCAAACTCCAGCCCCGCCCCGCCGTCAAAGCTCCGCACCCTCGTCAACCCGCCGGGCTCGACCTCTGGGGGAGCCGACCGGTCGCCGATGATTGGTACGCGGCCATGCTACCCGATGTTTCGGTCAATGCCGGGGGTCGGAGGACTCGTCGTTACCATCCTGTGACACTTGCTCCCGGGCGTCGGCGAGCCGGCTGAGCCAGATCGCCGCGGCGATCCCGCCGGCCAGGAAGTACCAGCGGTCCGGGGGCACGCGGAACGGGAGCCAGGCATCGGGGGCGGTGTAGGAGATGACGTGGTAGCCGGTGAGCATGGCGCAGAGCCCCATGATCTTCCACGTGGGCTCGGAGAAGCCCTTGCCGTAGCGTTCCCGTGAGGAATCCGCCTTGAGCAGCCACAGGCCCAGGGCGATGATCGCCAGCCCCAGCAGCATGCCGGCGATCGCGAGGGGGCTGAGCAGCGGCTGGATGGCATTCACAGAAAGAAACGGGCCGGTCTTTCGACCGGCCCGGTCGGTTGGATTCAGGGGTCACCGCCCGTGGCGGCGATCACGGCCGGATCAGTGGGACTCCGTCTCGCGGTTGACCTTTTGCTGCTCGGCCTCGCGCATCATGAACATCCAAGGCGGGTAGCCGCCGCCACCACCGCCGCCGTTGTAGACATACTGGGCGTCGAGGGCCTTGGTGATCCGCTGGTTGACCTCGCCCAGGTGGGCCTTGGAGTAGGGGTCGACGCCGGAGCGGTCGGCGGCCTTGGCCGTGCGGTCCTTGAGCTCGCGGAGCTTGAGAGTCGCGAGGCTGGCGATCGCCTGGGAGGCCGAATTCGAACCGCCTTCGATGGACAGGTCGATCAAGCGATCGACCTGATCGCGCTGGAGGGCCCTGCGGAAGGCCGAGATCATGGGCTGGCGGGCGGTGAACTGTCCGTCCTTGTTGTCGAGTTCCTTCCAGATCGCGCCGGTGACGGTGTCGAGCAGCTCGGGGAGCGTGAACGCGTCCTTGGTGCGGTCGATGAAGGTCTCGTTGTCGTAGACCCGGCGCAGGCGCGTCGGGCTCATGACCATGGAGAGGCCGGACTTGGCAACGCCGGCGATCCGGTCGGAGACCGGCCAGGTCGCGTCGGTGCCCGGGGTCTCGTTCTTGTTGACGGACATCTTGACGAGGATCTCGGGGGAGAGCCCGAAGGCGTCCTCGTTGAAGGCGTTGTCGATGACGAACTTCAGCGCGGCGCGCTGGGACTCGGCGGAGACGGGATTGACGGGGGTACGGCCGCCCGGATCACCCTTGCGGTCGCGGTTGATGAGATCGCCGCCGATCCAGCTGGAGACGATGGAGACCGCGTTGGTCTGGTTGCCCAGGGTGATCTCGTAGCCGCGGCGAGCCTTGGACCAGGGCTCCCCGTCCTTGACGAACTTGTCGAGGAGTTTGGAGCGGGCGAGCTTGCTGAGGTTCATGAGCTGCTGGGCGTATTCCAGGGGGTTGGCGGTGAAGTCGTAGCGGCGGGCGAGGGGGTCCGGGCCGCCGGTGTCCTCGTCGGTGGCGTAGGTGTTCTTGGGGTCGGAGGTCTTCTTGAGGACTTCCTTGGGATCCCCGAAGGTGTAGCCGTACTCGATGGCCCACATGTCGTAGGGTCCGACTCCGATCTGGTTGTAGTCGCCCTGGTAGACGCCCTCGCCGATGTTGATGTTGACGGGGGTGTAGTCCATGACCGAGCCGGTGAAGGGCTTGCCCTTCATGTCCGGGGTGTTGATCTCGGCCAGGCTGTAGATGCTGGAGGCCTTGAAGTTGTGGCGCAGGCCCAGGGTGTGGCCCAGCTCGTGCACGGTCAGGTGCGCCAGCGCGGGACCGACGAACCACTCGGGGATATCGTCGATCTTGTCGCTCTCGTCCTTCTTCTCGTCCTTCTTGTCGCCGTCCTTGCCCGGCTCTTTCTTATCGTCGAGCAGGCCCAGGACGTCGAAGTACTGGCCCATCATCGCCATGTCGCGCGCCATGCCCTGGGAGGCCATGCACAGGCCGATCTGGGGCTTGAGGACGTGGCTGAGGCGGACCAGCTCGTCGCTGGAGTTGAGCATCGAATCGTTGGTGGCGATCGGCCGGCCGCCGAAGCGTGCGACGCCCCGGTGGAAGCGGTCGGTCATCATCTGCTCACGCTCCTCGGGCGCGGCCAGGAGCATGCGCGGGTCGTACTTGGGGTTCTGGTCGAAGTACGAGATCTCCTCGTTGCCGAAGCCCTCCATGGCGATCTGGGGCAGGTACTCGTTGGTCTGGTACCAGAAGTGCCGGATCCAGCCGTCGGTGAGCACGATGTCGGCGTCGAGGATCTGGCCGGTCATCGGGTGGGCGCGGCTGGGCCCGATCGCGGTGCCGATGTCGTTGGAGAGCCAGCGGATGAAGTTGTAGCGCACGTCCTCCGGGTCCTTGTCCATGTGGGCGCCGGTGGTCTTGTCCTGGTAGTAGACCTCGATCGCGTCGGAGATGCCGATCTGCTCGAAGGCCTTGTTCCAGTAGAGGATGCCTTCCTTCACCCAGCGGCGGTACCGCACCGGCACCGTGTGCTCGATGTAGTAGATGATCGGCTCTTTGGGGGGGCTGAGCTTGCGCGAGGGGTCGGCCTTCTCGAGCTGCCAGCGGTTGATGAACCGCGTGGAGACCTGGTCGTCGCGGAACTTGCCCAGGTCCCGGTACTCCGTGGTGAAGTAGCCGACGCGCTCGTCGGCGACCCGGGGCTTGTAGCTGGGGTTCTCCTCGATCAGGCTGATCGAGTAGTGGAAGGTCTTGAGACGTCCGCCGGCGGTGGGCAGGTTGAAAGAGGCCTCGACGTTGTGGGGGAAGGCCTTGATGTCGACGATGGTGGCCAGGCGCGAGTTGGCGCCGGCGGCCAGCCCGCCGTAGAACGTGCCGATGCTGCCCACGAGCATCCCGTCAAGGTCGATGACCGGCTGGCCGTTGGGGCCCATGCACTCGATCGGAACATCGAGCACGACCGTGTCGGTGAAGTGGTTCTGCACCGAGTCCTTGCTCTCGCGATCCCCGGTGGAACGGACCTCCAGGTTCGGGGCGATCAGCACCATGCGCTTGTCGATGCGCTTCCAGTAGACGTACATGTCGCCGGCCTGCAGGCCGGCGAACAGCTCGCCCGTGGGCAGCGTCATCGCGAAGAAGTGCTTCTGGCTCTGCCATCCGCGGGGAAGCTCCGCCAGGAGCTGGTTGTCCTTGGCCCGCTTGTAGATCCCGTAGAACGTGTCGCCCTCGGTGGTGGAGACGACGCGTTCGTAGTCCTTGGAGACTTCGGCCCACGGGCGGAAGTCCTCGGCCTTTTTGTCTCCGCCCCCGCCTCCCTGCGCGGCCAGCGCGGCGCGCATGGCATCGTCCATGGGATTCTGGTTGGCGCCGGGGGGCGCCTTCTGGTCGGCCGCGCCGGACTTGGTGTCGGGCTCGCCGCCGGCGATCCCTGCCGAAGGCAGCGCCAGCGCGGTGCCAGCGACCAGACACAGACCCAGTTTCATCCAGACGGCAACACCCCGCCCCGTTCTCGTGGTACCCATACAAACGCTCCTTGATGCCCGAACACCCGATCCGCGCGTGCATGAGCGACGCGCGGGGATTCCCAAGCCGGCCCCACCGCCGGGAAGAACCACTATAACGCAGAACGGGTGTGCAAGACCAACCGAGGTCCTGGCCCCGGGCCGGCCTCAATCCTGCCCGGGGCGCTGGCGACCCTTCTTGATGTCCGATGACCGGCGCTTGGATTCCATTCGCCGGAGCTTCGAGCCGCGGGAGGGGCGGGTGGGTCTGCGGATCCTCGGCTCGGGGATCGCCTCCAGCAGCAGATCCCGGAGGCGGTCGAGGCATTCGCTCTTGTTGCGCTCCTGCGATCGGTTGGCATCGCAGGAAATCACCAGCTCGCCCGAGGTGCTCACGCGCCGGCCGGCGATCTGCGCCAGCCGGCCCTGCGCGGCCGGACGGAGTCCCAGGTCCCCCACGGCGATCCGGAGTTCGGCCTTCGTGGCCCGCTTGTTGACGTTCTGCCCGCCCGGCCCGCCGCTGGACGTGAACGACCACGTGATGGCGTCGGAGCGGACCCGGACGCCGGGCGCCACTTCCAGCTCGCCCCCCGCGGCGGCACCGGATTCGGAACGAGAGCCGGAAGGGCCGCCTTCGGCTATCCTGCGCTCGATGCTCTCCCGTTCCTGCTCATCGCACATGGTTGGTTCCCGCTGGATCATTGCGCCCTGCGTGCTGGGTGTGCTTTGCGCCTCGGCCTTTTCTCAACCGTCGAATCCCGCGGCCGAGCCAACCCCGGGACCCCCTGCGGCGGACCACCCCGACTGGAAGCTGAGGATCGAGCCCGCGGGCTGGTACGTCTCGGCGGCGGGAAGTCTCCGGATGCCCTCGCCGACGCTCTCGGGGCAGAAGCAGTTCGAGGTCGGCGATTTCAATCTCGACGAACCGAGCTGGGCTCCGACGGGTTTCATCCACGTGCAGTGGGAGCGGTGGCGGTTGAGCGCGGGGGGATTCTCTTTCGCAACCGGGGATCAGGAGGCCCCCATGGGCCAGTCGGGCGTGATCGGGAGCCTGAGCCTCGCGGCCGGGGACCAGACACGTTCATCGCTGGACTTCTGGTCGGCCGAGTTCGAGGGTGCGTACAGGCTGATCCACAAGCCCATGGGCACGATGGAGAACAGCGGGCCTCGGCTTGTGTTCGGCCTGGAGCCTCTGGCCGGGGTACGGATGTACAACGCCGACTTTGAGATCAACGCGCTTTCGGGGGTTTCGGCGGGGATACAGACCAAAGCCGACGACTTCTTCGTCGAGCCGATCCTGGGGATCAAGCTCGAGGCCGAGTTCGCCGAGCAGTTCACCGTCGACCTGCAGACCGACTTTGGCATCGGCCCCTGGGGCGATACCAGCTCTTGGTCATGGGACATCATGGTCGGGGGGGCCTGGCGTCCGATCCCGAATCTCGGCATCCGTGTCGGGTATCGCCACCTTCGGTTCGACCTGGAATCGGGTTCGGGTTCGGAAGAATTCCGGTTCGACGGGTCGATGGCGGGCCTGTTCGCGGGGATCGAGATCCGCTTCTAGCGGATGGGGATACCAACCCGCGCCCCAACGAACGGTCGACCTGGATGAGTTCTATCGGCTGTACTGCTAAACAGGAGCGGATTGCCGCAATGAACCGTTGACCGCTGGGAGGGAACTCGGGATACTGACAGCGGTCGCCTTCTGTTTTCGGGGCGAGGGGCAAGGGTCGGGGATTTTCCCTACGCGATTATCGGAACGGGAAGAGTTGGCACTCTTCGGGAGTTCTCCCGTGTGGCGATTGGGGAATCAGGCAAATGAGGCCGCGTCGTGGAGGTTCCCGATCCTCGGAGCGTTCGGAGCGGCGGGCCATGTGGGGGTGCGACGGGTGGTCGCGCCCGCGGGAGAAGTCGGTGCTCGTACGCATCGACTGGACGCGAGAGGCTTGACATGACGACAACGACGAAGAAGGCACTGATCGACCGGATCGCCGATTCCACCGGACACAAGCGACCGCTGGTGCGAGAGATCATTCAGCGATTCCTCGACGAAGTCACCGGCGAACTGCGCCAGGGGAACCGGCTGGAGTTCCGGGACTTCGGGATCTTCGAGGTCAAGACCCGCGCCCCGCGTCGCGCCCAGAACCCCAAGACACTCGAGCGCGTCGAGGTGCCGGCCAAGCGGACGGTCAAGTTCAAGATCGGGCGCCTGCTGCGCGAGGGCCTGGACGCCCGGATCGCCGCGGAATCCGCCGCCCTGGTCGAGGCCAAGCCCAAGCGCTCCCGTACCCCGGCCCGGGCGGTCTGACCGGATCGCGACGCACCGATCCCCCGGGCACGGTTGGCTTTCCCATCCACGCAATTCAAAGCGGGTTCAGCGGCGCTGCGCGTCGAGTTACCTAGCGTCGGCGGGGGCGGCGTCTTCCGTGCTGGAAGTGCCTTCGGCAGCGTCCCCTTCGGGCAGGAAGTGCAGCTGCGGAACCGGGATGGTGCCGACGTTCCAGAGCTGCTGACGCATCACGCGCCACGGCCCCATGTCGGTCCCGAGCTTGAGTGTCACGCCGCGGTACACCGGTTGGCTACCGGGGCTCATCCCGACGGCCTCAAAGGGATAGACCATCTCCACCTCGGCCCGTGTGCCGCGGATCCACATCGTGGAGATGTGGTAGATCGGGAGCCGTGAGGCATTCTCCCGCGTCACCGGCACCCCGTGGCCCTGGAGCATCGAAGCCACCAGTTCGCAGTTGTCCCGCCTCATGCCCGCGGGGAGATTGAAGGCGAACGTCGGTTCGGATCCCGCGGTCCCCGCCGTGGGCGGGTAGCGGTTGGCGACGTATTCCAGAGAGAGGGCCATGAGCTTGGGCGTCGGGAAGATGTTGGGGTCGGTGTCGGCGAGCGAATTCTGTGTCTCGCCGGGCAGGTTTGCGTGAAGGCAGCCGGCCAACGGGGCCAGTCCGATCGCGGCCAGCAGCACAAGCCCGGCCGTTCCGGCCGTGGGGCCCTTGGGACTGGTTGTTTCGGAGCAGGTAGACGTGTTCATGCGGTCCCTTTCACGCGGCGAGCCTTTCGCCGCCCACCCATACCATCGGCACGCGGCATTCTTGCCCGGTACCCGGGCCGCCGCCAATCGGCCCGGGGGACCCCAGCCGCCCCGCCCGGTCCGGCGTTCTACCGTCCTTGAGGTCCGAGCCGCGACGGCCCATGCACACGCCCCACCCTCCAGCCCCCAAACCCGCCACTCCGCGACGATTCGTGGTCGGGATCTCGGGCGCTTCGGGCGCCGCGTACGCCCTGCGGCTGATCGAGCAGATGCTGATCGTGCACGGCCACGAGATCCACCTGGTGGTTACAGAATACGGCAAAAGGCTGCTCGCCGACGAGGCCGGAATCTCCTGCGTGGAGTTCGAGACCCTCGTCCCGCCTTCGGTGCTTCTAGACCCGCTGATCAACGACATCCGCCGGCGGCTGTTCATCCACCCCAACAAGGACGTGGGAGCGCTGATTGCGAGCGGTTCGTTCCTGCACGACGGCATGGTGGTGATCCCCTGTTCGAGCGCTTCGCTGGCGGCGATGGCGACGGGGGCGGGCTCGAACCTGCTCACCCGGTCGGCGATGGTGACGCTCAAGGAACGGCGGCGGCTGATCGTCTGCCACCGGGAGACGCCGCTGTCGGGGATCGACATCGACAACTACCAGCGCCTGACGGCGGCGGGAGCGATCATCTGCCCGACCAACCCGGGGTTCTACCTCGGGCCGCGATCGGTGGACGACATCGTGGATTTCATGGTGGGCAAGGTGCTGGACCTGTTTGGCATCGAGCACCGGCTCCATACGCGGTGGGAAAACCGGGGCAGCGCATAGATCGCTTCGCCGAGTCCTGGCGGGGCGGGGCGCTTGTCAGGGATTCACGGGCGAGCCCTGCGCCGCGCAAGCATCGCGAGACCGGTGAGCACGCCCATCATTCCGCCCGGAGCCGGGACCGATTCGTGCCAGACGATCGCATCCCACCCGTTGGTCGAGGGAAGGTGGGCATACCCCGCTACCCAGACATCGGTCGCGGTGCTGGCGACAGCGTTGGCGATGCTGGTGTCGTACGAACCGGGCAGCGTCTCGGACAGGTTTACGAACGATGCCTGCGACCCGCTCCAGAGCGCCGCACGCTGCCCCGTTCCATACGCGGCGATAGTCCAGCCCGCCTGGTACGTGCCATCGGCCTTCAGCACCGACGATCCCAAGTACCCCTCGGGGTGCAGCCGCGTGAACGAGTCCGCGGTGCTGTGCCACAGGCAGGCCCAGTTCACTCCCGTCGCCCCCACCGCAAATCCCGATTGGGTCTGCCCGTCCGGCGAGATTGCCTGCGCGACCGAGGACGAGTAGCCCGCCGGAGCGCTGAGCAAGGTCCAGCTCGACGCCGTGCCCGACCAGAATCCCGCGAAGTCCTCCGTATACGTCGGCGCAAAGCGAGCCGAACCCACCTGCCGTCCCGCCGCCATCGCGTAGGCGAACGCCCCCACCGATGTGGGCGGGTTGAGGACTTTCACGGACGCCGCCGTCCCGCTCCACAGCAGCGCACGATTCTGACTCTGCGTCGTGACGCCCGAGCCGACCTGATGAACACCGTCGGTCCCGTACGCGCCGGTCCACGAGTAGCCCGCGGGCGCCAGCGATGTGAATTGCGCTGTGGTTCCCTGCCAGAACCCCGCTTTCTGGATTCCGCCGATCCAGGCGCTGCCGACGTGCTGCTGCCCGTTGGTCGCGGCGATCCCCGACATGCTCGCCGCGGCCGGGTTCACATCTACCGCCGAGGCCGGGTTCAGCGAAGTCCAGATGGTGGCGTGCGGGGCGGAGAAAAGCCCCTGGGAGCCCACGACGAACCCGCCGCCCGGGGCCAGGCCCGCCGCTTCGGCGACCAGCTGGCCCGCGGGAGTCAGTAAGGTGTACGTCCAGTTCGCGGCGCTGCACGTCCGAACGGTGGGCACGACCGCGCACAGGGCCACGGCAACAGGCGTTGCTCGCATCATCATGCTCCCTTGTATGTGTGGCGCGACGCGCCACGTGCGGGATCGCGACGCGTGGTCGAGCGGCCCCGGCACCCATCAGACGGGCGCCGGCCGGGCGGGTTCCCGGCGTTCAAGCATAATAGTACGATTCGTTCTAATGGTCCCGCCGATGGGGCCGCGGCGCGGATAACTACCCGGGCTCGGCCAGTTCCTTGATGCGGCGGAGTTCATCGAACGCCTGCATCGGGGACATCGACTCGATCTTGAGTTCCCGGAGCTGGTCGACGGCCGGGTGCTGGAGGTACTCGGTGAACAGGGACATCTGCCCGGCGGCGGGCTCGGCCTTGCCGCCCTGGCGCTGGGGGATCGCCCCACCGCCGGTGGCCGGCCCGTGCTGGACGGCCAGGGAGCTGAGGACCTCGCGGGCCCGCTCGATCACCTCGCGCGGCAGGCCGGCGAGCCGGGCGACGTGGATCCCGTACGACTGGTCCGTTCTCCCGGGCAGTATGCGGTGGAGGAAGATGATCTCGTTGTGCCCGGGCTCGCTGGCGCTGGGCCACTCGCGCACGGCCACGTGGAGATTCTTCACCCGGCCGGGCATGCGGTCCTCGAGCTCGGTCAGCTCGTGGTAGTGCGTGGCAAAGAGGGTGCGCGGCCCGCCAGTCCCGAGGAACTCGGCGATCGACCAGGCCAGCGAGAGACCGTCGAGGGTGCTGGTGCCGCGCCCGATCTCGTCGAGGATGACCAGGGACCGGGGGGTGACGTGGTTGAGGATGTTGGCCGTCTCGGTCATCTCGACCATGAACGTCGACTGGCCGGCGTGAAGGGCATCGTCGGCGCCGATGCGGGTGAAGATGCGGTCGACCAGGCCGATGGTCGCACGGTCGGCCGGGACGAACGAGCCGATGTGCGCCAGCAGCGTGATCAGGGCGACCTGGCGGATAAACGTGCTCTTGCCGGCCATGTTCGGGCCGGTGATCAGGGCCAGTCCGGCGGGGCTGGCGCTCGCCTGGGTGGGGGCCGGGCCGAGCTCGGCGTCGTTGGGGACGAACCCGCTGCCGAGGAGTTCCTCGAGCACGGGGTGTCGCCCCCCGTGGATCGTGAGAACGGGCTCCTCGGTAATCTCCGGGCGCGTCCATCCGCGCTTGACGGCCCGTTCGGCCAGGCCCTGAAGGGCGTCGAGCGCGGAGACCGCGGCGGCGAACGCGGAGATCTGCGGCACCACGTTGAGCGCCATCGCGCAGAGTTCCTCGAAGAGCTGCTTCTCCCGCTCGATGCCCCTCGATTCGGCGGTGGTGACCTTGTTCTCAAAGTCACGCAGTTCTGGCGTGGTGTACCGCTCGGCGTTCTTGAGCGTCTGCTTGCGCGACAGCTCGTCGGGGGCCCGGCGGGCCTGGGCCGCGGGCAGCTCGATGAAATAGCCGAAGACCTTGTTGAAGCCGACTTTCAGGCCCGGGAGGTCGTACCTGGAGACCAGTTGCTCCTGGTACGCCGCGAGCCAGGATCCCGCGTCGGTCTGGAGCCGTCGGGCCTCGTCGAGTTCGGCGTCGAAGCCGGAGCGGAAGAGCCCGCCCTCCCTGAGGTGGGCCGGCGGGGCGTCGGCACACCTCGCGAGGATGAGGCCGGAGACCGGGCCCAGCGCGGTGACGGCCGACTCCATGGCCGAACGCTGGTGCGCCAGCGTGGCGACGCCGAGAGTAAGGTCCAGCAGTTCGGAGATCTTCGAGACCGAATGGCCCAGGGCCACGAGATCGCGCGGCGTGGCGCGGCCGAGGGCGATGCGCCCGGCGATCCTCGCAACATCCTGCACGCCGTCGAGCGAGGCCCGGAGCTTCTCGGCGAGCACGCGGTCCTCGACGAACGTTCCCACGGCCGCCTGGCGGGCCATGATGGCCTCGCGGGAGCCCAGGGGTTGGCAGACCCATTCGCGCAGGAGCCGCTTGCCCATGGCGGTCCGGCAGCAGGCCGAGCCGGCGCCCAGGAACAGGCCGACGAGCGTGCCGTCGCCCGCCTGGTCGCTCGGCGTGCTGCCGCGCGGGCCGGCGCCGCGGATGGTGCGTTCGATCTCCAGCGACCTCAGGCTGATCGCATCGATGATGCACCGGCCCGCGGCATCCTCCCGGCGCGGCGGGCGCAGGTGGCCCAGCGCCAGGCGGCGAGCCTTGAGCCGTGCTTCCTCCTGCGCGCCGCGTGAAGTGTTCCCCGCGACGACATCCGCGATCTCTCCCGCGATCTGGGCAACCGACCGGCCCGCCCCGCGCGGCCCGATGAACCCCACCACCTCGCGGTCGCGCGCGGCGTCCTCGACGGTGCCGGCCTGCGTCTCCTTCAGGTATGCCAGCGCCGCGCCGGCGGCGGCGATCGCCGGATCGTCCTCGGCGAGCCCGAACCCCGCCAAGGTGGTCACTCCGAAGTGGGACATCAGCAGGTCCCGGGCCTCCTGCTGGCGGAACTGCCAGGAGGGCCGGCCGCTGCCGGCGATCCCCAGCAGGCGCAGGACCCGTTCGATGCGGGGCGGGAGCCTGCCGTCGGCGGTCGAGGCGAAAATGACTTCGCCCACGGCGCGGCGGGCGAGCTCGTCGGCGATCTGCGCGGCGTCACACTCGGCGACCACGAAGTCCCCCGTGGAGGCCTCGACGAATGCGATGCCCGCACGGGAATCATCGCCCGAATCGAGGAACGCGACCGCTGCGAGCGTGTTGGCCGCGTCGCCGTCGAGCAGTGAATCATCGACGAGGGTGCCGGGGGTGACGACGCGGGTAACACCGCGATCGACGATGCCCTTGGCTTCCTTGGGATCCTGCAGCTGGTCGGCAACCGCGACGCGGAATCCCTGCTGGATCAACCGGCGCAGGTAGTTCTCGAGCTGATGGTACGGGACTCCCGCCATCGGGAGGCCCTCGGTGCGCTTGGTGAGGGTGAGTCCCAGGGCGCGCGAAATCGTGACGGCGTCCTCGTCGAAGGTCTCGTAGAAATCTCCCATGCGGAACAGCAGGACGCACCCGGGGTGCTGCCGCTTGAAGCGGTAGTACTGCTGCATCGCGGGCGTTTCGCGTGGATCGGCCATGGGGGGTACTGAGAGTAGAAGGGGAAGGCGGCAAAGGGCACCGGGCGTCGGGCACAGGGCGCGGGTGGCAGGATGGGCAATCCGTTCCGGGGAGCCTTGAAATGCCCGTGTTTGCACGAGGGCACGGGGGGTGACATACTGCGGGCATGACAACCCGCCGCGAGTTCCTCGCATCCACGGCCGTTTCCACGTCTCTGGCCGCGCTGGCGGGATCCGCCGCGCGGGCCTCCGGGCGTTCGGGACAGCCCGCTGTTCAGCCACCTTCCCCGTCTGCGGGCGATTCCCACCGCGGGCCGTGCGTGATCTCCTCGGGCAACGGGCTGCGGGCGGTGAACCGTGCCATGGAACTGCTGCGCCAGGGGTACGACCCGGCCGACTGCATCGTGCAGGGGGTGAAGATCGTGGAGGACGACCCAAAGGACCAGAGCGTCGGCTACGGCGGGCTCCCCAACGAGGAGGGGATCGTGGAGCTGGACGCCTCGGTGATGCACGGGCCGACGCACAAGTCCGGAGCGGTGGGCGCGCTGCGGAACATCAAGAACCCCGCGCAGGTGGCGCTGCTTGTGCTGCGGAGGACCAATCACTGCCTGCTGGTCGGCGAGGGCGCCCTGCGGTTCGCCAAGGAGATGGGCTTTCCCGAGGAGAATCTGCTCACCGAGGAGTCCCGCCAGGCTTGGCTAAAGTGGAAGGCCAACGCGAGCCGCGACGATTTCTGGCTCAACGACGACGAGCGCGACGAGCCCGCGGGGAAGATCCTCCAGGACGCCGGCCCGGCCCGGCTGTCGGTGCTCGACCGGCGTGATGTGATGCACCTGACCGGGACGATCCACTGCTCGGCGGTCAACGAGAGGCAGGACATCTCCAGCTGCACGACCACCAGCGGGCTGTCGTGGAAGATCCCGGGGCGCGTGGGTGATTCGCCGATCATCGGGGCCGGCAACTACTGCGACAACGCGGTGGGCGCGGCGGGGTGCACGGGGCGCGGGGAGAGCGCGATCGTGAACCTCTCGGCGTACACCATGGTGATGCTGATGGAGCAGGGCAAGACGCCGCAGGAAGCGGCCCTGCTGGCCGCCAAGCGGATGGTGGACCGCACCAAGGAAAAGCGGCTCAAGGGCCCGGACGGGCGGCCGAACTACGGCTGCAGTTTCTATGCGATCCGCAAGGACGGGGCGTACGGGGCGGCGTCGATCTTCGAGGGCAGCTTCGCGGTCCATGATGGCAAGGAAAGCCGCGTGGTGCCGACAGAATCACTCTTTCCAAGTGCGGCCAGGTAACTCGCCAGCGCGGTCTCACGCATCGGGGAACCAGGTCATCACGCCGTACCACGCGCCGCAGGCCGCGATCACTCCGCACACGCGGCAGGCGGTGGCGCACCAGGCGGCGGGCGGGTAGGGCGGCAGCGCGGCGGCGAACGCCTGCGCTGCCAGCGACGCGGGGCATCCCAACAAGAGCATCGGCCAGGTCTCGACCCAGAGGCTCCAGAGCCGCCTCTGCTCGTCGCCGTTCGACATCTGCGCGACGTTGGAGGCGCCTCCGACCACGAAGACCAGGACGAACAGGACCAGCGCAAGCAGCGGGACCACCGATGCGATCCCGCTGACCCAGACCCAGGCACGCACGCGCGGAGCCCCAAGGGGGGCCGGCTTCTGCAGCGCGGCGATCCCCAGGGCGATCTGCGCGGCGTGGGCACCGACCCAGACTGCAAGGAACAGCCGGGGACTCATCGGTGCCTCCTCGGGCGTCAGAGCCTGTCAGGTCCTGTAGTCCACGGGCACGTCGCCGCTCGCGGCGCGGACCACCGAGCGGATGCCGCCGCGACCCTTCCAGTCCGTCCGTACGAGTATCCACGCCGGCTTCATCAGCGCGTGCAGATCGTCGCGGATGCGGTTGGTCACCGCCTCGTAGAAGATCCCCTCGTTGCGGAAAGACTGAAGGTACATCTTCAGGCTCTTGAGCTCGACGCAGACGCCGCCGTCCCGCCCGGCCCGGGGCTGGAATCGCACCGTCACCACGCCGAAATCCGGGTGCCCGGTCTTGGGGCACTGCGAGGTGAACTCGTCGGCGATGTGCTCGATCACGAACGGCGAATCGGTGGGGGTCGGGAAGGCCTCGAGGAGCGAAGGCGTGGGCATGGCGGGAGGGTAGGAAGCGGACGGAGGTCGGTGAACAGCAGCGGAGTCCGCGCCCGGCCGTTCGCCGGTCGCCGCACGCCGATCCCGTCTTACTGGTACCTGCTCAGGAGGTCCACGATCTTGGGCTGTCGCCGCTCGATCTGCAGGCTCTGGCGCATCAGCTTTACCGCTTCTTCGCGGGCCGCCTGGTCGGTCTTGTTGCTCCAGACAAACTGGTTCAGGCGGCAGACGGCAACACCGTTGATCGCCGGATAAAACGAGGGGTCCAGCTGCACGGACTGGCGGAACGCGACCAGGGCATCGTCGTAGAACCGGAGCCTGAACAGGCCCGAGCCGAGGCGCTCATAGGCGCTGGCGCTGGGCTCGATCTCGATCGCCTGACGGAGCGTGTTGACCATTTCCTCGAAGCGGTTGGTCTTGCCGAGGCTGTCGGCGAGGTTGAGCAGCAGCGGCGGGGTCAGCTCGGTCAGTTCCGCGGCCTGCTGATACTCCACCACCGCTTCGGCGTGACGGCCCAGCGAGGCGTACACCGCGCCGAGATTGGTCCGCGCGGCGGCGTTCCTGGGGTCGATCCGCACGGCCCGCTGCGCGTACGAGAGCCCCTGGGCGGGCTCACCGAGCTGCAGGTACGTCGTTCCCAAGTTCAGGTTGGCGCTCACATCATCGGGGCGGATCGTCAGCGCTCGAAGGTACGCCCGCACCGCCTCGTTGAGCCTGCTGAGCAGCTGGAGCGCCAAGCCGTGGCCGTACTGGGCATCGAAGTTCCCCGGTTCCAGGTCGGCGGCCTTCGCGTAGTTGCGCTCGGCGGCGCGATAGTCGCCCTTCTCCCGGTCGATGTCCGCCGCCCCCAGGTACGCGATCGTCAGGGTGGGGTTCTCGGCGATCGCCCGCTCAAACTCGGCACGCGCGGCGTCCAGATCGCCTTTCTGCTGTGCGAGCTTGGCGCGGTAGATCGCATCCCCCGCCGTGGGTGCCTGCTTGGGCGTGGCGGGGGCTGTTGTGATCGCGGGGCTCGGCCCGGTCTCGCTCGCGTAGCAGCCGCCGAGCGTGAGCGAGGCGAGGCATACCAGCCCGGCCGCGGGCAAGGCCATACGCCGCGCCGGCGTACGTGCGGGAGTTGCCCGAATGCTCGCCGGTCCGGCAGGGTCCAAGACGTCGATCATCTTTGCTCCGTTCACCGAGGCTGGCGATCCCCGTTCGGTGTCTGCGCGGAATCACTTCCGGCACGAACGCTCCGGGTTTTCTCAACATCGACCCGCGGGCCCGACCTTCTTCGAAGGACTCGCCCTCGAGCAGTTCGGGTGTGGCGGCTGTACGGGACACGCTTGCGGGCCAATCGGGAGATTCCTGTACTGCCGGGGACTGCACGTGGTTCGCATCGCCGTCGGTCCTCCCAGCTCACGAACCCCCGGGATCCGTCGTTCGGGCTTCAGAGGCCTCTGCGGGCCCGGGGCTTGCCGGGTGCGATCTTGGGGGCGACCGACTTGCCGGTCTTACCCCGTTCGACCGGGCGGTCGGCGAGGCTCCTGAGTCGCCCGAGGTTGACCGCGTCCATTTCCGCTCCCTTGTCGTTCTTTTCCTTGGGCGTTTCCATGATCTTGGGAATGGCGGCGATCCGGGGGTGGTTCACGACGGCGGCAAAGCCGCTGGCCCGGAGCCGGGACGCCGAGAACTTGCCGGCGCCCGAATGGGGCGACGCGCCTCCCCCGACCCATCCCTGCCCGATGTGTTCGTGGCGGTCGAGCTTGCTGGCGAGTCTGCCCTTGGAGTCGTTGATGTGCATGACGTGCAGGTGAGCCATGCCGCAGGCGCGATCGAATTCGTTCAGGACCGAAACGGCCGACTCGCGGGAACTCATGTCGTACCCGGCCGCGTGCATGTGGCACGTATCAAGGCAGAAGCCGATGCGCATCGGCAGCCCCGTGCCCGCGACGATCATCCCGCGCAGGCCGGCGAGTTCCTCGAACTTGCCGCCGATCGTCGAGCCGGCTCCGACGGTGCCCTCGATGCACGAGACCGTCCTGTAGCCGGCGGTCTCCTTGAACAGCCTGCGGTAGGCCTCGGCGATCCGGGAGAGGCCCTTTTCGAGCGTCCACCCCACGAACGAGCCCGGATGATGCACCAGGAACGGAATGTGCAGCTGCTCGCAGCGCTCGATCTCCACCCGCATGACGTCGATCGACTTTTCCCACAGCTCGTCGTTGCAGCTGGCGAGGTTGATCAGGTAGGAGGCGTGAGAAACTGTGCGGGAGTCCCATCCGATCGCCCGCTGCGCGGTTGTCCATTCCTGGACCGCCTCGGGCTCGAGGGGCTTGACCTTCCACTGCTGCTGGTTCTTGGTGAAGACCTGCACCGTGTCGAGGCCGAGCTTCTGCGCTTCGGTCAGCGCGTTGTTCATCGAGCCGGCGATGGAAAGGTGTGATCCGAACACGGACAGAGCATAGTTGGGTTCGCGCTCAGCGGCCGTCGGGCAGGGGAACCTGGGCGGTGGCCGGGGCAATCCGCTGCACCAGGGCCGCGAGCCGTTCCTTTTCTTCGGGCGTGAGCGTGCCCGCGAACTTGCTGGCGATCCCGTCGGCGATCACCCGGCCGAACGGCTTGTCGAGACTGCTCGCCAGGGCATCAAGCCAGGGCCGCGGCTGGCAGGGGATCTCGGCGGCCTCGGAGACCCGGCCGAGCCTCAGGAGCGACTCGACGCGGATGGAATTGACCGCCTGCTCGCCCTGGAGCACGGGAAGCTCCTCCATCGCATCAAGGGCGGCCAGCGCGCTGTCGGGCTTGTTGAGGTCCAGGCGGATCTTGGCGAGCATCATGAGCCCGCGGCCCAGCGCCTCGAAGGTGGCGGTGCTGTACCGCTCGGAGAGGATCCGGTTGAGCGACGTGAGGTTTGCCAGCAGCGGCTCCCGGAGCTGCGGTTCCGCGGTCGTGGCGACCCGCACGAGGTCGGGCGCGGGCATCAGCTCGGCGAGCCGGAGCAGCCCGCGTCGCCACGCGTCGGGAGAGGGCGCCTTGAGCGCGGCGATGCTGTTGAACCCGTCGGCGGTCGGCCAGTACATCGACACCGCCCGGACCGCGACGTCGAAGAGTTCGGGGTCCCGGGCGGCGGCGAGCAGGATGTCGTCCACGTGGTCGGGCACGATCAGCAGCGCCTGCGCGGCCGCCAGCCGCAGAGAGGCGTTGTTGCTCGAGAGCAGGATCGCCACCGAGCGCACGTCGTCTTCGGTTCCAAGGCCGACCAGCAGGTCGCACGCTCCCGACGGGACGCCGTCGGGCAGGAGAGCCCGGACCGCGGAGAGAACCCTCTGGCGCTCCTCGGCCGCCTGGATGAAGCCCGCGCGGTGAAGCGTGCGGAGGTAATCGACGGCCGAGGAGGTCGCCGCCCCGCCGGGGCTCACCCAGGACAGCGCCGTGTCGAGCAGCGCGGGATCGGGCCAGCGGGCCGCCGCCCGAAGCAGCGCAGAAGCCGCGCCCGGCTCGCGTTCCCTTAGCAGCGTCGCGATCACCGCCGATTGTGCCCCCGCGGGGCTGATCTGCGAGACCAGCAGGGCGGCTCGCTCCCGGACCCCGGCGATCGGGGATCCCAGCAGCCCGGTCGCGGCGCCGGCAACCTCCGGCCCGAGTTTGGCGTTCTCCGAGAGTTCCCGGGATGCCAGCTCGAATCCCAGGGATCTGATCTCGTCGATGTCGTCCGCCAGCAATCCGGCCAGGAAGGCCGATCGCTGGTCCACGGACAGTTCGACGTGAAGCCTCCGGTAGGAATCGACCAGCCTGACCAGGGCGGCCTGTCGGTCGGCCTCGGCGGCGTCGGCCCGGCGAGCCAGGCCCTGGGCGAGCCGCTCGGCCCACTCCTGGTTTGAGAGCATTTCAGACTCGTTGAGCCAGTTGCCCCACGCCCGAGCGCTCTCCCCCAGGTCCATTCGGCCGCTCAGACGAGCCAGTGCGGCCCAACCCGATCGCTTTACCAGAGCGGACCCGGTGGTGTTGCACACACCGAGGATCTGCCGCACCGATTCGCGGGTGCGGATCTCTCCGAGCACCGACACCGCGCGGGCGGCCGTCCGCTCATCGGCCCGGTCGATCACCGCCGACACCGGCGGGAACAGCCAGTCGGGCAGCGTGGATTCCTTGGCCATCGCCCCCAGCACGAACCACGCCGGCGACGACTCGGCCGCCGGGCCCGCCAGCAGACGCTCAAGCTGCTCGCGGGCCTCGGGCTGCGAGAGCGCCCGGGTCACGATGGCCTGGGCGGCGTCCGCCTTTGCCGCGGGCGTGGCAGTGGCATCGGCGAGCACCGCGGCTGCGGTCGCGGACGCCTCACGCGGAGCTTCGGGCTGGCTCCATGTCCATGCCGATTCTGTGTCGATCCGGTCAATCGAGAACGCGGTCGTCCGCGCAACCACCACGGATGCACCCCCGGCGATCGCCGCCGCCGCCAGCGCAACAAGCGTTCGCACGCTCGCATTCACGGCTGCGGCGGGCCTCGCCCGACTGAAAGGGGGTGAATCTGGCAGGTTAGTGGTCACTATCGAATCCTAGATCGGTCATGGTCGGGGAGCGATCCAATCTCTAGAGTTATCTTGCGGACGATTCCGGCGTTGCCCGGCCGCAGATCCCGCCGGCGGCGTTCGGATCGCGGACGGCGGATCAGGACCCCAGGGTCCGGACAGGGTGTGATGAAGGACTGGTTCGACGCAGAGCATCATGTCGAGCGTGCGCACCGGTACTACGAGGCCGGGCGCTGGGAGGAGGCCGAGGCCGAACTCAGGGATGCCATTGCGCTCGATCCGTACCAGTCCGAATGGCACTTCAATCTCGGACTGACGCTCGAAGCCTGCGGTCGATTCCGTGACGCGATCGGCTCGTTCAAGGAAGCGTCCACGCTGTCTCCAACGGACGCCAACGCGCTGCTGATGATCGGCGTGAACCACCTGCGCCTCGACGAGGCCCGCGAGGCGATCCCCTGGCTCGAGCAGGCCAGTTCGGCCGACAGCGCCCTCATCGACTCGTACATCCACCGGATCGAAGCGCACACCCGCCTGGGACAGCACGAGCAGGCCGAAGTGATCTTCTACCTTGCCCAGCAGGTCGACGCCAAGAACGCGGAGGTGTTCGCGTGCATGGCCGACTCGCTGATCGCCCGCGGCCTGCACGACCGCGCGGTGTGGTGCCTGCGCGAGGCGGCGCGGCTCGAACCCGACCTTCCCGGCATCCAGGCCAAGCTCGCCGATGCCTACGCGGCCAGCGGCCGGCACGAGCGGGCCCGGCAGCTTTACCTGCTCGAGCTGCGGCGGGACCCGGGGGACATTCCCACGCTGATGGCACTCTCGCGCGTGCTGCGCGACATGAACCGGCTGCCCGAGGCCGAGGAGAAGCTCCGGCGGATCCTCGAGCTCGAGCCCGACCACGCCCAGGCGCACTACGCGATGGGCGAGCTCGCCCTGGAATCGGGCCAGTCGATGCTCGCCCTGCGGCACCTGGATGTCGTGCACCGGCTGGACGCCTCGTTCCCCAACGCCCGCCGCAGGATCGCCGAGCTGCTGCTCTCACGCCGGCCCTGGGGCAACCTCGACCGCGCCCGCGAGATCCTCACCAGCGAGCTGCGCTCCCTCGAAGCCCAGCCCGACGCGTTCGACGCCGGGTCACGGCATCGGCTGGGTGAACTGCTGCTCGAGGCCGGCATGTCGGCCGACGCGATGGGGATCTTCCGGAAGCTCGCCGAGGAATTCCCGCAGACGGCCGTGTACCACCACCTCCTGAGTGTCGCCTGCCTGGAGATGGGCCACCTGGGCAAGGGGATGGACGCGGCCCGTGCGGCGATCAAGCTCGATCGCGACCTCGTACCGGCGATGCACAACCTGGCGATGGCCTACGTAAAGCAATCGCAGTGGTGGCGGGCGCGGTACTGGGTGCGCCAGGGGCTCCGGGTCGCCCCCGACGATGCGCCGCTTCGGCGGCTGCGGGTGCTGATCCGCTGGCGGCGGCTGTTCGATGTCGAGGGCCTGCTGACGAGACTGACACGCAGCGGGCAGCGTGCCTGAACGGCGAATCTGACGTGGTTGTGACCGGGCAGCCGGACCTTCTGGACGGATTCGATCTTGATCGCTTCGGTCCGCGTGCCATGCCTGTCGAGGACCACTCGTGCGGGCGCGACCAGACCCCGACGACCTACTTCGCGGCCAAGCCGTACGTGCGCGTGGGATGGGTGGAGCTGAACCGCGTGTACATCCACAACCAAGAGTCGGAACTGCTGGCGCGGGCCCGGACGATCAAGTAGCCCAGCGACCGCCGGCGCCGCCCCGCGATCCGGATCCCGGTCATCGGGAGTCGGGTGGGGCTTGGCTCCGCAGTTCCAGCAGCCGCGAGGCCTCCTCCACATCCTTGTCCCCGCGCCCCGAGCAGCAGACCACGATGTTCTGCTTCTCGGTCATGGTCCCGGCAAGGCGGACCGCCTCGCCGATCGCGTGGGCCGTCTCCAGCGCCGGGATGATCCCCTCGGTGCGGGCCAGGAGCGTGAACGAATCGAGCGCCTGATCGTCGGTCACGGCGGTGTAGCGGACCCGCTGGCGATCGTGCCAGTAGGCGTGCTCCGGGCCGACGCCGGGATAGTCCAGCCCCGCCGAGCAGGAGTGCACGGGCGAGGTCTGGCCGGACTCGTCCTGGAGCACATAGCTGAGCGAGCCGTGGAGGATGCCCGGCTTGCCGAGCATGAGCGTCGCCGCGTGCTCCCCGGGGGCCCGGGAGCGGCCCCCAGCCTCGACGCCCACGAGGGCCACGGCCGCATCGTCGACGAACTGGTAGAAGATCCCCGCGGCGTTGGAACCCCCGCCGACGCAGGCGACCACCGCGTCGGGCAGGCGGGCAAAGAGGCGCAGGCACTGGGCCTTGGTCTCCCGGCCGATGACGCTCTGGAAATCGCGGACGATCATCGGGAACGGGTGCGGTCCGACGACGCTCCCGATGATGTAGTGGGTGTGCTCGACCGAGGCCATCCAGTCGCGCATCGCCTCGTTGGTCGCGTCCTTGAGCGTGCGCGAGCCGGACTCGACCTCGATGACGTTGGCGCCAAGCATCTTCATGCGCGTGACGTTGAGCCGCTGGCGGCGCACATCCTCCGTGCCCATGTAGACATCGCAGGAAAGTCCCAGGTGCGCCGCGGCGGTGGCGCTGGCGACCCCGTGCTGGCCGGCGCCGGTCTCGGCGATGATGCGCTTCTTGCCCATCCGCCGCGTCAGGAGCCCCTGCCCCAGGGTGTTGTTGATCTTGTGCGCGCCGGTGTGGGCCAGGTCCTCACGCTTGAGCCAGATGTTGGCGGCCTGGCCGGTGGCGGAGCGTTCCCTGGCCACGGAGGACAGACGCTGCGCGTGGTACAGGGGCGTCGGCCGGCCGACGAACGACTTGAGCAGGCTCTCCAGGTCGTCCCAGAACCGCTCGTCGCTGCAGACCTCCGCGTAGACCTCCGCGAGCTGGTGCAGCGCCGCCATCAGCGTCTCGGGCACGTACTGGCCCCCGAACTGGCCGTAGCGACCCTCGTTGGAGGGGACCTCGGAGATCCGGGGGGGCGGTGCGGGGGGCGTGTGGGTGCTGGGGTTGGACCGGGACATCGAGGACATGGCAGGACGGTATGCAGGCTTGTGAACAAGGCGTTCCCGCCGGATCGCGCCCAACGCGGGAACCGATCCGGTTCGCGGCTGTACCATGCGGAGCGGCGTGGAGGCGGGATTGCAGCCCGGGGGCCGGGCGGTGGGCCGGGTCGGATCGAGAATCACGATGTCCAGCGAGATTCTGAGCACCATCCTGTCGCTCGCGGCGATCGTGACGCCGGTGGGGTTGCTGCTGGGCCTGGTACTGCTCGCCGTCGGCCTGCGCGGCCGCCGCGTGGACGACCACCCGCTGTGCGCCCGCTGCCGATTCGATCTGATCGGCCTCCCCGGTGCCGGCAAGGGCCTGGGCGCGGCGGTCCGCTGCCCCGAGTGCGGGTCTGATGTCTCGAGCCCCAGGCGGCTGCGCACGGGAAACCACGCTCGACGGCCGCGGCTGGTCTCCTCGGGCTCGGCGATGCTCCTGGCGGCGGCGCTCGGCTGCGGGCTGCTCGGGTACGCCTACACGCGCGGCACGACCTGGTACACCATGCTGCCTTCCTGGGCGTTGGTCATCGAAACGGCCTCGTCGGACGCCTCGCGCCAGCGGGCCGCGCTGACCGAACTGACCGACCGCATCACGCACGACCGTGTCCGGCGGTGGCTGGCCCGCAGCGCCCTGGAGGAGGCCTACAGAGCCCAGCAGGACACCGACTCGGCGTGGCTGGTGGAATGGGGAGACCTCGTCGAGGCCGGATGGCACGCCCAGTTCGTCACGCCCGGGGAGTACCGGGAGTTCCTGCGCCGTGGCGTCGAGCTGGCCTGCCGCGTCAACCCCATCCGGGACGCGAGCTCCCCCACGGCCGGATCGCTCGTGGATGTCACGCCCCTGCTGTTTGCCGATATCCGGCGGGTTGGCGTGACCACCTCCGTCGAGCTGCGGGCCCAGCTGCTGTGGGTCCAGTACGGCTCGCAGAAGTTCGAAGGCAACGGCAACGAGGCCGAGATGCTCACGCTCGGCCAGAGCAAGCCGGTCATCCTGCCCCAGGCCGTCGAGGTGCAGCGCGAGGGTGACGTCTCGCCCAGGACCACCGCGCGTTTCCGCATCGTGATCCGCGGCACCGAACGGGACGATGCACAATCCGCAAACCTCGCCGAGATCCAGGAGGAACTGGAGTTCCCCTACGACCCGTCGCCCGCGCCGGGCGGTTGAGCGGGCCGGGCCCGGCGGCGCGTGGGGTCAGGCCATCCGGATCCAGCGGATGAGCGTCTTGAAGTTCGGCGGCTTGCCGTACATCAGCGCGCCCACCCGGAAGACCTTGGCCGCCGCCCAGGCCGCGAACACCACCGACGCGATCCCCACGCCGATGGCGACGGGGATCTGCCACGTCGGCACCGGCTCCGAACCGCTCAGCCTGATCACCATGATGAACGGGTTCATGCCGGGCACGAAGGACAGGGCGACCGCCAGCGGCGAGTTGGGGGCCCGCTGGATGACGAACCAGATCATCCACGGCATCATGATCAGCAGCATCACGGGCCCCATCAGCGTCTGGGCCTCCCGCATGTCGTTGACCGCGCTGCCGATCGCCGCGAAGAGCGACGCCACAAGGAAGTACGCGATGAAGAAGAAGACGAACAGGTAGATCAGCGACTCGGTGCTGATCAGGTCCATCCGCTTGAGGAAGAAGACCAAGGATCCCACGCCCAGCCCCGAGTACATCCCCAGGATGAGCAGCCCCACCGCCATCTGGCCCAGGATCTTTCCCGACATCAGCTGCATCGGGGACACCGCCGACAGCAGCACCTCCATCACCCGGCTGCTCTTTTCCTCCACGGTCGTCGTGAGCAGGCTGCTGCCGCTGGTCATGACCGACATCATCATCAGGATCATGAACCCCATGGGGATGAGCATCGTGAGCTCGCCCAGCGAGCTCTTCTCGCCCTCCTTGGTCAGGGTCTTGGCCTCCGACCGCGGGCGCGCCACGATCTCACGGACCTCTTTGGGCTTCATGCCCGACTGGGCGATGCGCGGGTCGGACTCCAGCCTGGCATCGACAACGGCCTCCTGAACCCGGCGCTCGATCTTGGACTGGATCTCACCGTCGAGCCGCTGGGCGAAGAACCCTTCGATCGGCGCAAACCCCCCGTCGGCCGGCCTGGTCACGGCCTCGGGCGGGATGATCATCAGCGCCAGCCGCGGGTTCTGCCCGCCGGACTCGCCCTTGTTCGAGGCCTTGATCTCGGCGACCTTGACCGGCTCCTTCTCTTTGTCCGAGTCGGCATCGTGCGGGAGGATCTCCAGGGTGAGCTTGGGGCCGCCGGCCGCGGCCTGCTCCACCGCGCCCTGGACGCTCTGCTGCACGGCAGCGCCGCCCAGCTGCGTCGCGGCCTTGCCCGCCGGAGACTTCTCGATCTCGGCGGCGATGGCCTTGGCGGCCTCCTCGGCCTCCTTCTTGGCAAACTCCTCGCTGAACCGCTCCTGGATGCGCGACGAGACCAGGCCGGACCGGTCGATGATCGCCACCGTGCCCTGGATCTGCGGGCCCGGGAAGGTCTTCATCCACGCCACCGCGCCGCCCACGACCACCAGCATCAGGGGCATCATCACGATGCCGATGAGGAAGCCCTTGGTGAAGACGGTGGTCGCGAATTCCCGCCGGGCCACCAGGAACACTTTGCTCATGCCACGCTCTCCGGATGCGGACGCCCAGGACATGCAGGTGCAGAACGGTCGGGACGCTCTTACGCCGACGTTTCCTGCATCGCCGCCGTTGAATTCTCGCCGTGAAGGTCGGCCAGTTCGGCGCGGATCGCCGCGGCCGATCCGCCCACCAGATCGATGAAGATGTCCTCGAGATTGGGGCGCTTGATCTCGACCCTGCGGACGGGAAGCCGCTGGGCGATCAGCGCCATCACCGCACCGGGCTCGGCCTCGGGGGTCAGACGGATGTCCATCCCGCGCGGGTCGGGGACCGCCTCGCGCACCCCGGGCAGCGAAGCGGCGATCGTGACCATGGAGTCCTCCACCGCCGACATCGTCTCGACGAAGATGCACCGCGGGTCGTACTTGCGCCAGATGTCGTCCAGCGGCCCGTCCAGCACCTTCTCGCCCCGGTTGATCATGAACACCCGCTCGCAGAGCTGCTCGGCCTCGAACATCGCGTGCGTCGAGAAGATCAGCGTGCGCCCGGCCTTGTTCTGCTCACCGATCAGCTCCCGGAGCATCCGGCGGTTCACCGGGTCCAGCCCGCTGAACGGCTCGTCCAGGATGATCAGGTCCGGCTCGTGGAGCACCGCGGCGATGAACTGGGCCTTCTGCTGCATGCCCTTGGAGAGCTCCTCGCACTTCTTCTTGAAGCAGTCCCCCAGGCCCACGCGGGCAAGCCAGTCCTTGACCTTCTTCTCCAGGCCCGCGGAGTCCATCCCCTTGAGCCGGCCCAGGTACACCAGGAAAGGCCCGACCTTCATCTTGCGGTAGACCCCCCGCTCCTCGGGCAGATACCCGATGCGGTCCTTGCTCTCGACCGCCGAAGACTTGCCCAGCACCGACAGCTCGCCCCGGTCCGGGAAGATGATCGACATGATCATGCGGATCGTCGTCGTCTTGCCCGCGCCGTTGGGGCCGATGAACCCGCAGAGACTCCCGGCGGGAATGCGCAGGTCCAGGTCCTTCACCGCTACTTTGGGCCCGAACGTCTTGTGCACACCCTTCAACTCGATCGCGTACTCCAAGTTCGCCTCCGGATCTTCGGCCGCGGTTCGCACGCTCATCCACGGGCAGGCCGCCCGCGGCTCCCGGGTCCAACGATGACCCATGATGATAGGGAGCGCCCCCGAGCTGCCCGACCGACTCGCCGGTCGGGCGGCGGCCTCCCCTCCCGGCCCGGGCGCAACGTCACCGTCCACTGTTTCTTGAATTCCGCCGTTGGATTTCAGGCCGGCGCGAACCAAGCCCGGCCCGGCCCTGTCTAATCCCGCGGATCCACGGAATCAGCACGGAAGCCCGATGGCCCAGCACCCCCCAGATCCCGTACCCCTCGACCGGCAACCGGCTGGATCCCCGACCGACGAGCAGCTGCTCTCGCGGTTCGCCAGCGGGGACGACGACGCCCTCGGAAAGCTCGCCCGGCGCTACGAGGGGTCCTTGCTCGGCCTGGCGAGCGGCCTGCTCTCGGGTCGCGAGGACCTCGCCAGGGACGCCGTGCAGGATGCCTGGATGAGGGTCATCCGCCACGCGGGGAAGTTTGATGGCAGATCCAGCACCCGCACGTGGCTCTACCGGATCGTGATCAACCGGTGCAGCGATCTGCGGGCCAGCGCGCTGGCCGAAAAAAAACGGTCGGCCGCCAGCGCGGCGGGAACAACAGGCGATCACCGCCCGCCGAGTGTCGAGAACGATGGACCGCTGTCGGCTCGTGTACGCACCGCGGCCGACGCACTGGACCCGGGCAAGCGCCTGATCCTGCTGCTTTGCTACCACCGGGGCCTCACGCACGCGCAGGTCGCGGAGGTCCTCGAGATCCCCATCGGGACCCTCAAGTCCCGCCTGCACGCAGCGCTGGAGGATCTCAGACGAAGGCTCGCCCCGCAGGTCCTTGCCGCACGCGATGGGGCGCTGCCCCCCGGAACATCGGCAAGGGAGGTCCCCGCATGAACACGCCCAACGACACGCACGATCCCGTCGAACGCGAACTGATCGCCGCGACCGAGTACACGGGACGCGACACCGCCCTGTGGCGCGAGGCCCTCGAGGCACGACGCGATCGGTCCCGGGCATCGCGATGGCGCTGGCTGCTGTCACGCCCCCCGACGTGGGCGAGCGCGGCGGCGCTTGTCCTGTTCGCGATGATCGTCGTTGCCGTCGCGCTCCCAAGGTTGAACAGCGCTGCCCGGCCGGCCTCCGGCCCGGAGGCTCTACGCAGGCAGGCCGTCGCACCCTCCGAAGCCTGGGCGGAAAAGGAGGGCCGCGCCCTCTTTGGAACCAGGACCCTCATGTCCGGTTACGAGTCCGCCGGTGATTTCTCCGACGGGACCTCCGGTGTGACCACGGATCGCGACGGCGACACGGTCCTAGGGTTCGATTTCCTGACCCGGCGCGGCAATCCCGAATCCAAGTCGCCCTCGTCTCCGCCCCTCACAACCGCGACCGACCGCCAGGTCATCCGCAAGGTCGCGATCGATCTCCAGCCCGTGGATGTCCGTGCTTCGTTCCAGAAGGCCGCCCTGCTGATCAACGACGGCCTGGGCGAGTACATCGAGAACTCCCTGATCACCGGCGAGGGCGAAACCCTGCACGCGACCATGACGCTGCGGGTCGAGACCGGCCGGCTCTCCGAAATCCGCCAGCAACTCCGCAACCTCGGGAAGGTGCTCTCCGAGAACGCCACCGGCGAGGATGTCACCGACCGTATCCTCGACATCGAGGCCCGCCTCCGCAACGAGCGCCGCGTCGAGCAGGAACTCCTGGAACTCTTCGACAAGCGCAAGGATGCCCCGCTCAAGGAGATCCTCGACCTGCGTGCCCAGATCGGCACGGTCCGGGAGCAGATCGAGCAGCTCGATGCCCAGCGCCAGCGGGCCGGCAAACTGGTGGCGCTCGCGACCGTCCTGGTGAACCTCTCGGCCGTCCCTGTCGAGAAGAAGGTCGAAGAGAAGAAGTCTTCCATGGGCGAGGATGTCCTCAAGGGCTTGGATAACGCCTGGGAGAACGGCCTGCGATCCCTGGGCCGGAGCATCGCCTGGCTCATCGAGGCGGCGATCGGAGGCCTGATCGCCTGGATCTTCCTGGGCGCCCTCCTCACGATTGCGGTTGTGCTGGTCCGCAAGGTCTTGCGGTCGGCGTGGAAGGAGCCGGCGCCGGCGGCGTGAGGCCTTCTCGCTCCAAATGCCCCGACGCCACAGCCGGCCAACGATCGCGCATGAGCACGACACGACCCGGGGCGTACTCGTTTGCCATGTGCGTTCCCATCGGCCTTCTGCTTGCAGCGTCACCCGTAGCGCTGGCCGCCCCCCCCACCGCCGCCCCAACCGCGGCTGAAGTCGCCAAGGAAATCACCCCTGAAGCCTGTCGAACCACCGTCGACACACTCGCGGCCTTCGGCACCCGCCACACCCTCTCCGACACCACCTCCGACACACGCGGCATCGGCGCCGCTCGCCGCTGGATCAAGAAGGAACTGGAGTCCTACTCCAAGGCCGCCGGGGACCGGCTCAAGGTCGACTTCGAGGAGTACGACCTGCCCAAGGGCCCGCGCGTCCCCGAGGGCGCCCACATCGTCAACGTGGTCGGGATCCTCCCCGGCACCATGAAGGAAGCCGCCGGCCGCGCCTACTACGTCGTCGGCCACTACGACAGCCGCAACGGCGATGGCATGGACATCACCGGCGATGCCCCCGGCGCCAACGACAACGCCAGCGGCACCACCGTGGTCATGCAGTGCGCCAAGGCCCTGGCGCTGCACCCGCCCGAGGCGACCATTGTCTTCCTCGCGACCTCGGGCGAGGAGCAGGGCCTGCTGGGCGCCAAGGCCCACGCCGACAAAATGGCAATGACCAAGTCCTACCTCATCCGCGGCGTGCTCAACAACGACATCGTGGGGGATCCCTACGGCTGGTCGGTGGGCGGCAAGGAGGATCCGCACGATCGCCAGGTCATCCGCGTCTTCTCCGAAGGCCTGCCGCGCAACGCGACCGCCGAACAGCTCGCCCAGATCCGCTCCCTGGGCTCCGAGGTCGACTCCACCAACCGCCAACTCGCCCGCTACATCGCCGAGGTCGCCCAGAAGGAGCACATGGCGATCCAGCCCCGTGTGACGTACCGGCTCGACCGCTTCCTCCGCGGCGGTGATCACTCCTCATTCAGCGAGGCCGGGTTCGCGGCCGTGCGCTTCAGCGTCCCCAAGGAGGACTACAACCGCCAGCACCAGAACGTCCGCGAAGAGACCGGCTCCGACGGCAAGAAGGTCCAGTACGGCGACATCCCGCGCTTCGTCGATGCCGGGTACCTCGCCGATGTCGCCCGCCTGAACGCGACCGTGCTTCTCAATCTCGCCAACGCGCCGTCATCTCCCGAAGCCGCCCGCCTGATCACCGCGCAGCTCGACACCACAACAACCATGCGCTGGTCCGCGAGCCCCGAGCCCGATGTCGCTGGCTACGAGGTTGTCTGGCGCGAGACCACCAGCCCGATGTGGGACCACGTGAGAGATGTCGGCATGGCGACCGAGATCCACCTGGACCTTTGCAAGGATGACTGGTTCTTCGGCGTGCGGGCGTATGACAAGGATGGGTATCGATCGCCCGTGTCGTTCGCCGGCGCGGCCAAGGACTAGTTCTGACCGCGCGATTCACGACTCAGGCCGGCGCATTCAGTCGCTGGACTGATCCACGCGTACGCTCATTCACCGCCCGGCACCCTCGGTTTCCATCCGCGTATACAGGATGCTCCGCGCCTTGAGTTCCGCGAGCACCCGCTCCACAACATCCGCATCCGGCCCGATCAACTCGGGCGTGATGACGCCCGGACGCTGGAACTGCCCGCCGGCGACCAGCCTCGCCATGATCGTGCACGGCATCGCCGTCGTCCGCGACATGCTGGTCGCCTGCGATGCCTTGTCGTAGAAATCCAGCAGATCCCAGCACACCCGCACCGGCCTGCCCCCGCGCACGCCCCGGTTGATGATCCGCATCACCGTCAGGTCCTCTTCCCCGGGCGCGTAGGTCCACTTGGGGAACATCAGCTTGGAGATCACCTCCAGCGGCACGACCTTCTGCCCGCCCAGATCGATGGGCTCCTTCCCGAACAGCCCGGTCGCCGCGAACACCCGCATCAATTCGTAGTGACCCGGGTACCGCAGCGTTTTTTCCTTCATGAACGGCACCTTCATGGTCGCCGCCAAACTCCGCAGGCCGTCGGTGTTCACCGCCTCGAGCGTCCCCAGCCCCGAAAACTCCATCAGCTCCGGCTCGGTCAGCGCGGGCCGCACCACGACCTTGCCGTGCTCGACCAGCCGCGTCGGTCGCGTGTACTCCTCGAGCACATCGGATGGCGCGAATCCCGCCTTGTACTGGAACGGCCACAACCGCTCCCGCGGCAGCCCTCCCACGTAGATCTCGATCTCATCGCACCGGTCCATGCGCGCGGCCTCGTACCCGGCGAGCAGGTTCGACATCCCCGGCGCCACGCCCATGTCCACCACGCACGTCACCCCGCGCGACTTGGCCAGCCCATCAAGCTCCCACGCATCCTCGGCCATGAACGAGATGTCGCAGTAGTTCTTCCCCGCCTCGATCACCGCCCGCAGCGCTGAAAACCCGATCCGGCTCGCCAGCGCCCCGAGCACGACATCGAACCCCCCCACCGCCTTCTGGATCGCCGCCGGATCCGACAGATCCGCCCTGAGCGTCGAGACCTTCCCCCCCGCCCTCGCGGCCCGCTCCTGCGCAGCCTTGAGGTTTTCCTCACGCACATCCGCGATCGTGACATCAAACTCGCGGCACAGGTCCGCCGCCATCACCGACCCGACCATCCCCGCCCCCAGCACGATCGCACGCATGGCAAGACTCCTGCAGAGAAGTTCCACCACTCAAAGCACTGGGCCCGCAGAGAAACGCAAGTGGGTGAGCAACGAGGCGAAGGGAATCAGGCATTCCCACGAGCCCCGGCCGCGATCCCTTCTTCACTCCGTCTCTTGGTCTCTCCGATTCTCCATCTCCCGCTTCTCTGTGCCCTCTGTGGTGAAACGGGCTCTACTTCCGTCCCCGGCCCCGGTCGAGCTGGTCCTTGCGGGCCTGGGCCTCGGCGAGCTTGCGCTTGGTCTCCGCCGCCTCCATCAGCCGCTGCATGAACCCCTTGGCGTTGGGGTCCCGGGGCTTGCGCCGGAGGTTATGCTCCTCCAGCAGGCCGTGCTTGTTGATGTGCTTGCGGATCCACGCGTTCTCGACGATCGCCAGCGTGGAGTTGGTCGTGAAATAGAGCGCCAGCCCCGCCGGGGAGTTGTACATGAACAGCGGGAACATCAGCACCGACATCACCTTCACCATCTTCTGCTGCGTCTCCTGCTCGGGCGTCAGCGGCGTGGTCGAGGGCGGCGTCAGGTACTTCTGGTGGAAGTAGAAGACCAGCCCCAAGAGCAGCGGCAGCACGTTCACCGAGGAGATCGGCCCCATCATCGCCGACAGCACCGGCACCTTGTAGGTCGTCCCCAGGCTGAAGAACGAGTCGGGGTGCGACAGGTCCGCCAGGAACCCCCACGCGTTGCCCGTGAGCTTCTGCACGATCCCGTAGAACGCCGGCTCGTTGCGCATCTCCACCGTGTAGAACAGCACCGCGTACAGCGACAGCCACACCGGCGTCACCAGCAGCATCGGAAGGCACCCCAGCATCCCGAACGGGCTGATCCCCTCCTCGCGCCACAACGCCGCCATCTCCGCCTGCATCTTCTTGGGATCGTCCTTGTACCGCTCCTGGATCTTCTTCTGCTTGGGCTGCATCAGCGCCATCTGCTTGCCGAACCGCTGCATCCGGATCTGCGACCACCGCGTCAGCGGGTGCAGGCACGTCCGCACGAACACCACCAGGAAGATGATCGCCAGCGCCCAGTCGTGGAAGACCTGGTCGTGCAGGAAGTGCAGCACGCTCCGCAGGATGATCGTGATGATGTCGAACGTGCAGTACATGCACGGCCCGCCCATGTTCCCCACGATCATCCCGTCCAGCCCCAGCGTCGAGGCCACCGGGTCGTCGTGGATCACGTCGTGCGACAGCGGGCCCATCCACAGCCCCATCGACACATCCTGCGTCCCGCCCGGCCCCACCGTCAGCGCGCCCGACCGCAGCCGCAGCGCCACCACCGGGTCGTCGGGCGTCCCGTCGGGATGGATCGCGTTCAGCAGCACCCGGTCAACCCCCGCCACCCACGCGAACGCCTTGGCCTGCCCCGCCGCCCCCGGGTCCGTCCACGGGTGCGCCGCCACGCCGAAGTACCGGTTGGCAAACCCCGCCCACGAAAGCTCCAGTTGCTTCTGCGTCGAATTGCCGTTGGGCCACACCGGCGCCTCCACGGCGAAGTTCCCTATCGCGTCCTTGGCCCCCAGCGCCGCCAGACGCGTGTACGCCACGTAGTCGGTCGCCGACACCACCTGCCGCTTCGGATCGATCGCCGGCGGCTGCAGATATCCGAACGGCATCCGCCGCCGATCCCCGCCGTAGCCGTCGGCGTCCTGCGAAAGGTCCACCGGCCCGAACTGGTACCACTCGAACTGCACCGGCGCATCGGTCAGGTTGCTGATCTTCTGATCGATCCGCACCTCGTGCGACGGCGCCTTGAGCGAATACGCCCGCTCGATCCGCAGCACCCGGTGGCCCGCCGCATCTTCCACGAATGCTTCGAACACGCCCGGCTTGTCCGCCGCGACCTGACGCCACACCGGACCGGCCGGGTTGGTTGCCAGCACCACCACCACGCCGTTCACCTTGATCGCCAGCGCCGCCATCGGCGTCAGGGTCCCCGGCGCCACCGAGCCGTCGGGCTGGCGGGCCTGCGGCACCGTTCGCTCAGCTTGGAGCGTGTGGTGCGTGTTCTTCTTCCAGGTGTCGAAATGCTCCGAGAGCCGGAAGTCCCGGATCCCCGCGCCCACCCCCGAAAAAGTCAGTTCCCCCGGCGCCATCGCTGGATCCAGCGACCCGAGCACCCCGAACGTGCCCGCCAGCGGATCGCCGCTGAACACCACCGCCTTGTACCCGCCCGGCGCGGGAGGTGGTGTCGCGGCCGGAGCTGCGGCCGGAGCAGGACCCGTAGTCGCCGGCGGGGTCGCCGTCTGCCCAGCGCCCGGTGCCGGCTTTTCGACCGCCCCCGATGCGCCGGGCTGCGGCGACCCTGCCCCCGCCGTGCCGGCCGGAGCCCCGCCCGCAGGACTCCCCGCGGGCGCCGCGCTCGGCCCGGGCGCAGAGGCCGGAGGCTGCTGCCGGCTCGAATTCTTGCCGACGGCCCAGATGATCCCGACCGATGCCATCACCAGCACAATGAGGATCGCGATCCGGAGAACTGGGTTTGGGGTATTGGGCGGCTGGGCCATGGAATCCCGGGATTGAGGTGCACGATGGACCGCACGCTCGCGGTCGGCGGAGCTGACAAGGGGACTAGTCTATATCTCATCCCGGTGGATCGCCCCGCTCCCGCGGACGCCGCCGCTCCCGGCCGATTCGCGCGCCATCTACTCCCGAACGTGGTTCGGAGCCGCCGACACCCGGTTTCGTGCAGGAATCGCCCGGTTTTGAACCGCTAGGCGCCCGGATCGTTCAGACCCGCCGGCTACTGACCTTCGTACAGGCGGTTGGCAAGCCGGTCATTGAGTTCGGGAACCGCACGGATCTTCCGCGCCGTCACGTCGATGTTGTACGGCACCCGCACGAACTCCGCGCGATCCGGGTGCAGGATCACGTAGCACGCGTGCGGGTTGCCATCACGCGGCTGGCCCACCGACCCCACGTTGATCACGGCCTTCTCATCGTCGCGGAAGGTGTAGCTCCGGCTCTCCCCCAGCTCGTCGGGCGGATAGAAATCCGGCTCGTCCGTGAACACACCCGGCACGTGCGTGTGCCCCACGATCGCCAGCCGGTCCACGCGATCGAAGACCGCCCGGAGCTTGTCCGGATACATCCGCGGGTCGGTCGCGAAGATGTACTCGTTGATCGGCCGCCGCGGAGAACCGTGCACCGCCAGGATCGGGAACGATCCCTCGGGGGGCGTCTCCATCACCCGCACGCGCAGGCGGCCCAAGAACTCGTACCGGTCCGTGCGCAGCTTCTCGTCGGGCTCGTTGTCGAACTGCGTGCGCGTCCAGTACGCCGCCGATTCGGCCTCGGGATTGAAGTTCGTCGGCTCGTACAGCACCGCAAAGTCGTGGTTGCCCATGAGCGACCACTGGCACTTGGTCCTCACCATGTCCACGCACTCGAGCGGCTCGGGCCCGTACCCGACAATGTCCCCGAGGCAGATGATGCGCGAAACCCCGCGCGCCTCGATGTCGGCAAGGACCGCCCGCAACGCTTCGGCGTTCCCGTGAATATCGCTGATGACGGCAGTCGGCAAGGTCGCTCCCATGGCCAAGCTCCGGATCCACCCTGAAGCCGGAACTCGGCCCCTTCAGTCTCATATGCGATAAAACGCTGCGGGCCGGGTCAAGATGCTACGGCACTCATCGAATTCGGGCAATCAGGGGTGATCTCCTTCGAGTCGGGTGCTGGTCGGGGGTCCCCGCCCCCCAGCTCCAGCCCCGCGCCCCACACCCCCGGACAACGTCCGGTTCTGCCGATCCGGCAGGGAAGAGTCAGGATCCTTCCTCGACCGGCCGATGATCCACGGGCCGCACCAACCCTCCGTCTACCATGGCAGCGGTGGTTCAGCCCCCCATTGGTGGGCACGGCGATTGCTTCTCAACCCCGGATACCGACGGACCAAGCCCCTCGGTCGCCCGGAAAAACGGGGATAACACCGGCCCAGGGCCCTTACGAGGAAGACCGAATGCCCGCCGCAAGCGTCACCTATCAACGAACCCGCGAAATGACCATCGACGAACTTCTTCTCGAGAACAGGGTCGTATTCCTGATCGGGGAGATCAACCAGGGCTCGGCCGCCCGCGTCATGATGCAGATGCTCTACCTCGAGAACCAGAAGCGCGGCGCCGACATCAATTTCTACATCAACTCCCCCGGCGGCTCGGTCGACGACACTCTCGCCGTCTATGACACCATGCGCTTCATGAGCTCGCCCGTCTCGACCTACTGCCTCGGGCGGGCCTACTCCGGCGCCGCCGTCCTCCTGACCGCCGGCCAGAAGGGCAAACGCTACATCCTCCCCCACGCCAAGGTCATGATCCACCAGCCCTACGGCGGCGTCACCGGCCAGGCCGAAGACATCCGCATTCAAGCCGAGCAGATCATCAAGGCCAAGGCCGAACTCAACCGCATCATCGCCGACAACACCGGCCAGGCCATCGAGAACATCCAGCGCGACAGCGAGCGCGACAAGTACTTCACCGCCGAGGAAGCCCTCCGCTACGGACTGGTCGACGAGGTGCTCAAGGAGCCCCCCAAGTCCGTCATCGCCGCCGGAGTCCGCTAGACAGCACCGGGCACTAGGCACTGGGCACTAGTGTCTGAATTCCAGGCCCAGGTTCGATTCTCCGCCGCTGGTGTTTCACGAGTGCCTAGTGCCCGATGCCTAGTGCCCCTAACTGAAATTCAGCTCCGAAGGAGCGCCTCATGTCCGGATACCTGGTCCCGATCGTCATCGAGAAGTCCGCCAAGGGCGAACGCGCATACGACATCTACTCGCGCCTTCTCAAGGACCGCATCATCTTCGTCGGCGGCCCGGTCACCGATGAACTGTCCAACCTCGTGGTCGCCCAGCTCCTGTTCCTGGCCAACGAGGACCCCAAGAACGACATCCACATGTACGTCAACAGCCCCGGCGGCAGCGTTACCGCCGGACTGGGCATCATCGACACCATGAAGTTCGTCGTCCCCGAGGTCTGCACCTACGTCATCGGACAGGCCGCGAGCATGGGCAGCCTGATCGCCGTCAGCGGCACCAAGGGCAAGCGCTTCACCCTCAAGAACTCCCGCAACCTCATGCACCAGCCCCTGCTCTCGGGCGTCATGGAAGGCCAGGCCACCGACATCGAGATCGAGGCCCGCGAGATGCTCCGACTCCGCGACCGCATCTACCAGATCTACGCCGAGGCCACCGGCCAGACCATCGACCGGGTCGCCAAGGACTGCGACCGCAACAAGTGGCTCGACGACCAGGAGATGGTCGACTACGGCCTCGTCGACGGCGTCCTCAGCCGCATGCCCCTCATCCAGCGGCCCCGCGACAACGACGACAAGTAACCCAGCCAGTCCGTCACGAACTCCAGACGCCCGGATCGACACCGATCCGGGCGTCTTCTTTCCTTGGCCCTCCGACCCCGCAATACCATTGCTCGCCATGCACCCACCGCCGCTCCGGCGCTTCCAGCTCCTGCTCGCCGCACTTGCGCTGACGCTCGCCGGCTGCGGCTCGGCCACCATCGGCGGCAAGAAGGGCTTCTCCACCGCCAACGACCAGCTCCGCGCCCGCGTCGGCTCGCTCGAGGATGAGAACCGCCTCCTCCGCGCCCAGCGCGACGAGCTCTCCGCCAAGCTCGCCGAAGAGCAGCGCATCCGCGAGGGGGCCATCGGCGCCGAGGTGCTCGCCGCGATCCCCCGGTGCGCGGGCGTCGAGATCGATTCGCTCTCCGGAGCCGACCCGGTCGACCCGTCCCTGCCCGTCAGGGGATTTGTGCTCTACCTCCGGCCTTTCGACGGCCAGCGCCGCTTCGTGCAGATCGTCGGCGCCGTCCGCGCCGAGGTCGTCGAGCTTGCCGACCGCGCCGGTTCCCAGGAGCCCCGCGTGATCGCCTCCGCCTCGCTCACGCCCGCGCAGCTCCGCGACACCTACCGCTCCGGCCTGACGGGCACCCACTACGAGATCCGCCTGCCCGCCGGCGACCCCGCGCAGCCCCGCTCCCACGCCCTGCTCATGCGTGTGCAGTTCGACGATGCGATCACGGGCAAGGCCCACGAGGCCACGCTCAACATGCCGCCGCGCGGCTCCACCCGCGGGGCCTCGGGCCCAACGCCAGGCGGAGCTTGAGCGGATCCCGATCCGCGCCCGCTAGCGCTTCGCGAGATTCTCCCGGCCGATCAGCACGTCCAGCGTCTGGCAGACGTTGTCGATGTCGCGCGTCGTCAGGTCGTTGTAGAACGGCAGCGCGATCGTCCGCTGGCTGACGCTCTCGGCGATCGGGAACATCCCCGGCTCGAAGCCGAACTGCTCCCGGTAGAACGGCTGCAGGTGGATGCACGGGAAGTAGTCCCCGCACCCGATGTCGTGCCCGCGCAGCCCGTGCAGCACCCGCTCGCGTTCCTCCCCCGTGTACGAGGATTCCAGCCGCACCACGAAGACGAACCAGCTCATCACCGTGTCACGGTCGATCGTCGGCAGGATCAGGTGCTTGTGCCCCGCCAGGCGCGAGATGTACTGCTCGGCGACGTGCTGGCGGCGCTCCACGATCGAGCCCAGCCGCCGCATCTGCCCGACCCCCAGCGCCGCGTTGATCTCCGAGAGACGGTAGTTGTACCCCAGCCGCTCGTGCTTGAGCCACGAGGCAAACGCCGGCGCGCTGGTCCCCGATCCCACCGCCGTGCTCCGCCAGTTCAGAGGACGCCCCTGGTTCCGAAGCGAACGGCACATCTCCGCCAGACGCTCGTCGTCGGTCACCAGCATCCCGCCCTCACCGGTCGTGATCTGCTTGTTGGGGTAGAACCCGAACACCCCCACCCGCCCGAACGAACCGCACGGCTTGTCCTTGTACGAAGACCCCAGCGCCTCGCAGCAGTCCTCGATCAGCGCCACCTCCTGCCGCGCCGCGATCGCCCGGTACTGGTCCATGTACGCCGGGTTCCCGAACGTCTCCACCGCCAGGATCGCCTTGGTCTTGGAGTTGATCGCTTTCTCAAGCCTCGCCGGGTCCATGTTCAGCGTCCGCGGGCAGATATCCACGAACACCGGCGTCGCCCCCGTGAACAGGATCGCGTTGGCGCTGGCGATGAACGAGAACGGCGTCGTGATCACCTGGTCGCCGGGCCCGATGTTCAGGGCCTTCATCGCCAGGTGCAGCCCGCTGGTCCCGGAATTCACGGCGACCCCGAAGCGGCAGCCCGACCGCGTGGCGACCAGGGTCTCAAACTCCTCGAGCATCGGTCCGATCGACAGGCGGCCCGACCGGAGCGTCTGCAGGACCAGATCTTCTTCCAGACCCGTGATGTCGGGGCGGCTGAGAGGGATTTCGTGGTGCATGTCCCTTTTCATCGGCACGCCTCCGGGCCATCAGGAGAGGATTGGCCCCCGATCGCCGTCCGGCGCGGCACGCCGCCGGGCGCGCTCACGCACGCCCGCCAGGACGACTCGACCTCGAAAATCCCGCCGGGGGCATCGTAGAGCGCCCGGCGGGAATCGGGAGAGTGGAAAGAGAAGCCAGCCCCTTGCCGCACCGCCGGATCAATCGGCCGACCGCGCGATCTCCCGTGCCATCCGGTCCACGAATTCCCTCGCCGACAGGCCCGCAAACTCGGGCCCCAGGTCCACCCCGGCCCACTGCACCGAGTCGGTCGCCTCGTTCCCCTCCACCACCGCCGTGAACCGCTTCTGGGCAGTAATCACCGTCGAGTGGTTCGGCCTGCCCATCTGGCGGGCGATCTCCGGGAAGCTCAGCGTCGTCAGCTTCCGGGAGAGGTACGAAATCACCGACCGGGCCAGCACCACCTTGGGGTGCCTCCCGATCCCCATCATCTCCTGCACCGTCACCCCCAGCGTTCGGCAGACGTCCGCGTTGATCCTGTCCACCTGGATCGGTCGCCGCGAACGCGGGATGTCCAGCCTCGGATCGGCGTCCCCGAGGTTCAGCGCCTTGCGGACCAGCAGCGCCCCGATGCTCCCCGAGACCGCCGCCTCCGGCACCAGCCGGAACATCGCCTCCACCTGCGTGAGCATCCCCTCCAGATCCCGGACCGAGCCCGGTGTGCCGCCCGGCCCGCACCGGCCGCCCCGGTCGGCGATCACCTGCGCCGCGGACTCTTCCAGCGGCAGCGACCTCTTGGCGGCCAGGTGCATGATGATCTTGATGCGCGTCGGCCCGTCCGGCGGGTCCAGCCGGACCACCGCGCCCGCCAGAAAGCGCGAGACCAATTGCTCGCTGAGCTTCTTGATCTCCCGCGGGTGATCGTCCGATGCCATCACGATCCGCGCCCCGCCCAGATCGATCGCATCGAACGTGTGAAGCAGCTCCGTCTGGGTCTTCTCCTTGTTCGACAGGAAGTGCGCATCGTCCAGGCACAACAGGTCGACGCCTCGGTACACCCGCCGGAACTCGTCCAGCCGGTTGTTCTTCACCGCGTTCACGTACTCGTTGGTGAACTCCTCGGAGGTCAGGTACCGCACCACGGCGTGCGGCCGCAGCTCGCCGAACCGCAGCGCCAGCCCCTGGAGCAGGTGCGTCTTGCCCAGCCCGCAGTGTCCGTGGATGAACAGCGGGCTGGTCTTTTCGCGGTCCGAAGCCTCGGCCAGCCGCACCGCCGCCCCGTGCGCCAGCCGGTTGGTCGGACCCACGATGAAATCGTCCAGACGGTGACGGAAACGCGCCTGCGCGGTCTTGGATCGCCGGCGGCTCGACGGAGCTTCCGGCGCCACGGACGCACTCCCACCCCCACCCCCGCCCGCTCCGGCTCCCCGACCGTTCGCCGACGGCGCCGACGGCACTGGAGCCGTGGCAGACTCCTCGACTCGGAAGTGCAGCGTGACCGGCCGGGCCTGACCATCGGCGCCCGGGACCTCCGCCGCCCGCCGCAGCGCCGCGCCAAACCGCCGGTCCAGATAGTCGGCCAGGAACCGCGACGGCACGGTGACATCCAGCCTGCCCTCGTCGATGCTCAGGGTCGTCCCCTGGGCAAAGAACTTGCGGATCCGCTCCTCCCCGACTTCCTCGGAGAGCCTGCGACGGATCTGGTCGACCGTCACCGGATCGCCGGCCCGCTCCCGCGCCACCGGACGCGCACCCTCAGCTTTCGACCCGCGACGTTCGGGGGACTCCCCCCTGCCCTCGGAATGACCTGTACCTGCCGTGTGCCGCGTCTCCACGCCGCCCACCCCTGCCCGGCTTCGTGCCGGACTTCATTCTTGTTGACGGAAACGCACACCCCCGCCGCGCAATTCGGATAGCGCGGACAGTTGGCGTACCGTCAAATGGTGTAGCGAATCCCGAGTGAACGAGTCCGTTCGGACGCGTCGGAAACACGCGCAGCTTCCCCCCCGCCTGCTCGAAACCCACCGCAGGACCTGAACAGACCCGAGGGCACTTGTTCAGAGAAGTGAGCGACCGTTTTCCCGCCGACCGGCCGATCCTTGACCGATGCACGCAAGGTAGAGGCTGCGCCGAGGAGCGGCAATACCCACCGAGTTCCTACGATGCGCGCGGGTCAATGCTGCCCTCGCCGCGACAACGACTTGCGCGAGATGAAAAAAACTTTTGCACGGTCTTGTGTCAGCGTTGCGCAAAGTCTGTGCAAAAACCGCTCGGCACCACCGCTCACTTTCCCACCGCGCACACCAGCGCAACCCGTTGTGCGAACGCGCGCAGCCCGCACGATTCGTAGAGTCCGACCGCCGGCGCGTTGCGCTGATCCACCGCGCACATCAATTCGCCGTACTTCGAATCCGCCGTCGCGCGCAGCGCCATGTCCATCAGCCGCCGGGCGATCTTCCGACCTCGCAGCACCGGCGCAAGCCCAAGGTACACCAGTTCCACCGCCCCCTGCTCCGGACACCGCGCCAGCAGCATGCACCCACGCGGGCTCTGGCCCTCGAACACCACCCACCAGATCGCCGGGTCGTGCACCCCCGTCTTGCGGTGCGATTCCAGGATGTCCCGCGTCTGACGCATCCCGCACAGCTCCGGACAGTCCAGCGTGTTCTCGTACGAGCTGTCCAACGCCTCGATCAGCACCGCATCCCGCCGCGATTCTGGAATCCCCGCCGCCGAGACCACGCTCACCCCCGCGGGCCACGCCGACGATTCGTGAGCCGCCGCGCTCCGCCCCGAAGGCAGGATCGCCCGCATGTAGGTCAGATTCCCCACTTTCACGAAACCGGTTCGCAGGCACGCCTGGATCGCCCAGTCCTCATTCGGTTCCGGCAACCCCTGCGCCACCACCACCCGCGGCTCGCCCCGCTCATCGCGGAGTTCGCGTATCGCCCCCAGAGCCCCGCGCAGGCACGCCATCCGCTCGGCAAGGCCGACCTCATCCCCCCCAGGATCCCCGCCCGCCGTTGGCTCGGACAGGAACACCATCGCCGTCCGCCCCGCGCCCGGGATCGCCAGGCACACCTGCCTCACGACCGGCCCGTACGCGTTGCGCGCCCCACGCGGGTCCAGCGTCACCCAAGCGTGACGAAACTCAATCCCGTGCCGCGGCGCAGCCGCCAACAGCCGCCGAGCCGCCGCCTCGCGATCCGAATCCTGGGCGCTGACCAGCCGCATTGCCGCCGGAAGCTCCAACGACTCGATCACGCGCACCGCCGCCGGTGACGAGCCGATTCCGGCCGCCGACTCCGTGCCGGCGGGAATGACAGTGGAAACCGCGGTTCTCTCATTCGGACCGGACGCCATGACCGGCAAGTCCCTTTTCCGCGCACCCAGACCTCTTCGTGGGTTTGGGTTCTGGTCGAAGAATCCTGTCTTCTCACGCCCGAACCGCCGCTCCGGTGGTCCGGGCACTTTGACGGGAGCACAATCCTCTGTAGACTAGCCGACCCGCGATCGAGCGAGAACCACGACATGGCGACTTTCAGCACATCCTCCGGGCGGCCCAGCCGCCGGGCGTTCGGAACCGCAGCCCTTGGCCTGGCGCTGGCAGCCGTCTGCTCGTGCACGCTGGGCTTGGCCCCCGAGCCCGATCCAGTCCCCCGCAAGTGGCAACTGGATGTCAAGCTCGGGCCCCTGCGCCTGGCCAAGGTCCAGAACACCGCCGGCAAGACCGACGCGTACTACTACCTGACCTACACGGTCATCAATGCCAGCGGCACCGATGTACTGCTCGCACCCGCGTGGGATCTGGCAACTTCCGATGGCCGGATCGCCCGCTCGGGCCGGAACGTCCCCGCCACGGTCACCAAACACCTGCTGAACGAATTGCACAATCCGTACCTCGAAGACCAGATCAGCGTCATTGGTGTGATGATGCAGGGCGAGGAGAACGCCAAGGACGGTTTGGTCGTGTGGGCGGTCGACGACCTGCGGGTCGAGGAAGTCGCGATCTTCGGGGCGGGCTTCTCAGGTGAGTCAAAGCCTATTGACGTCCTCAATCCAGCTTCCGGTCAGAAGGAGAAGGTCATGCTGCGCAAGACGCTCATGGCCCGATACCAGACGCCGGGCGAGATCGAGGCCCACGGCTCCGAGCCGTTCGAGCCTTCCGAAATCCGTTGGATCATGCGGTAGCCCCGGGCAACCGATCTGAATCCTTACAGAATTCCGGTTCCCCGACCAGGGTTGCCGGCCGCGGGTGGTGAGCTAGAATCTTGACCCGGTTGTCCGTCCGGGTGGCGTGACGGGCATCGGTCGTGTGGGGCTTTGTCAAAGGTGGGCTGGCTTCATGGCACATAAGAAGGGCCAGGGTTCGACCCAGAACGGTCGCGACTCGAATCCCAAGTTCCGCGGCATCAAGCTCTTTGGCGGCGAGCTGGCCAAGTCCGGTTCGATTATCGTCCGCCAGGCCGGCACGCCGTTCCAGGCCGGCTTCAACGTACGCCGCGGCTCGGACAACACCCTGTACTCCGTGAGCGACGGCACCGTCGTCTTCCGCGGCCGCAAGGTGCACGTCGTCCCTGCCGATCCGAAGACCTCTCGGCCGTCGTGGCTGGCGAATAACTGATCGCCGCACAAACCGCACCGATCCATCGACCGCCGCGCCCCGCGCGGCGGTTTTGCTTTGCGCCCCGGCCTGGTCCTGCGTTCTCGAGGCCGGCTCCGAGCGATCGCCCGCGCCGGCGCTCGCCGCGCACACCTCACGGCGGTCCAATTTCCCTTGCTCCCCTGCGGGCGTTCCCGTAGTCTGAGACCGGTTTCCGCCCCGGCCCGCTCACGCGGTCCGGTAAGTCCTCAGGTCCGAGGGGATCTCACAACACAGGAGCAGAGGGATGAAGACCGCCACCGCGCTGGTTCTGGGATTGGCTTGTATGTGCACGCCCGCCCAGGCATCGCTGACGCTCACCACCGGGCTGGGCACCACCCACACCGGCAACATGGTCGCCAACGGCAGCTTCGAGAGCGGCGCTCCCACTCCCGACGGCGCCCGGTACTACTGGGCAACCGGCACCACCAACACGCCGTTTGCCGTTCCGATCGGATGGTCATCTTCCGGCGCGGCGGAGACGTACGCCTCCTGGGGCAACGACGGAGCCGGCCCGGCCCGCATCAACGGCTCGGATGTCTTCCCCGACGGGCGCAACGGGCTGTATTTCGGCAACCTCTTCGCGACCATGGACCAGCAGCCGACGTTCCACTCCGACGGGAAAGTGACGTTCACCCCTCCGCCGACTTTTGTTCCGGACTACGGCGCGCCGGCGATTCTCACGCAGACGATCCCGACCAACACCTCGCCGGCCAGCTCGTTCAAGTTCTCGTTCTGGGCGTCGGGCGAGAACGCCTCGCTGAACTCCTGGAGCGAGGGCATCTTCGGCCTGCGCGTGACCAACGTGCTCCCCGGCGATCCAATCCAGTACCTGACCGCCCCCGGGGGCACGGGCCTGCTCGGCCAGTCGCACCTCTACGAGTACTCCTTCTCCCCGCTGATCCCCACCGCGCCGGTCACCATCGAGTTCATCAACTGGGGACACTGGAAGGGTGTGCACAGCACGGGCTTCGCGACCGAGCTGGTGCTCGACGATGTCATCATCAACGAGGTGCCGGCCCCGGGCCCGCTGGCGGCCGCCCCGGCCGTGCTGGCCATCCTCGCGCGTCGCCGCCGGCCCGCGTGACCGGGCGGTAGACTTGGGGATGCGATTACCTTCGACACTCCTGGCGGCGTTCACGCTACTCGCGCTCCCCGGCTGCATCGTGGGTGAGATCCGCGACTCGCTCAAGACCGCCAACGACCAGCTCGTCTGCGTGCAGTTTGCGATGGACGAGGCCAACCACGGCCTGGCCCAGGCCAACGACCTGCTCGAGAAGACCAACCACCGGCTCGACAGCGTCGAGCAGGGCCTGACCCGCCTGGACCGGACCAACACTCTCATCGACAACGTTGAGCAGGGCCTCGGACGCATCGACAGCACCAACAACCGCCTGGGCGATCTCGAGCGCCAGTTGGCACTGCTCGAGTCCATCGAGAACTCACTGGCGCGGCTCGACCAGCACCTGGCGGGACTGCGCAAGAGCGTCAGCGCCCTCGATGGGGTGATCCCGTTCCTCGACCTGGGCGGTGACTACGTCGAGCCGACGGTCCCACCCCCGGATGAGATCCCGTTCTCGCAGCTTCCCGAGAAGCAACAGGCCGAGTCCGGCGATCCCGGCTCACCCGCCGATCAGAAAATCCCGCCCGCCGCCGAGCCGGCCTCGGCGAGCGGAGAACCGGGCGCTTTGTCGCCGACCGCCGCAACCCGGGCGGCCCGGCGCGACTCGCTCATGGGCGTGTGGGTCAGCGCCTACCCGGACCGTTCGATCGCCATGATCATCCACGCCGACGGCACGTACGAACGCAGCATCAAGCCGCCCCCGGCAAGCACGCCGAGCCCCTCGGCTGCTACCGCCAAGTCCTTGCCGCCCGGGCGATCCATCGAGAAGGGCACGTGGAAGCGCACGGGAGAAACGGTCGCCTTCACCCCCACATCCACGCCCACACCTACCGCCACACCGACCTCGCCCCCACCATCGTCTCCGGCCTCGGCTACTGCGACATCGCCCCCTGCACAGCCCGCGCCGTCCGCGTGGAACGTGAAGATCGTCTCGATCTCATCCAAGGCCCTGGCGCTCGAAGTCGATTCCGAGTTGTTGCTCTTTGCCCGTCCGTAGGCCGCCCGCGATTCGCGCGGTCCTTCAGTGCAGCACCCGGAAGACCTCCGCCTCGTCGGTGGAGCCCGCCGCGATCTTCTCCGCCGCGTCCGCCCGCATGTCGAGGAACCCCTCGTCGCGCGCGGTCGCGAGCAGCTCAACGGCATCGGCGCTCTTGTTGCACAGGACCCGCAGCCGGTCGGTCATGCGCATCAGTTCGTACACCGCCAGCCGGCCCTTGTACCCCGTCCCCCAGCACGAATCGCACCGCGAGCCGTCCTCGTGCCGGCCCGAGCCGCCGCACACCCCGCACCTGCGCCGCACCAGCCGCTGGGCGAGCACGGCCAGCAGGGATGAGGTGATCAGGTACGGCTCGATCCCGATGTCCACCAGCCGCGTCAGCGCGCTGGGGGCGTCGTTGGTGTGCAGGGTCGCCAGCACCAGGTGGCCGGTGAGCGAGGCCTGCACGGCGAGCTGCGCGGTCTCCTGGTCGCGGATTTCACCGACCAGGATCACGTCCGGGTCCTGGCGCAGCAGGGCCCGCAGCCCGGTCGCGAACGTCACCCCGCGCTTGGGGTTGACCTGCATCTGGCTGATGCCATCGAGGTGGTACTCCACGGGGTCCTCGATCGTCATCACGTTGCGCGTGTTGCGATCAACGCGCTGCAGCGCGGCGTACAGCGTGGTCGTCTTGCCCGAGCCGGTCGGGCCCGTGACCAGGATGATGCCGGTGGGGTGCTCCACCAGGTCCATGAGCTGGGCCTGCATCTTCTTGGCCATGCCGATCTGGTCCAGCGAGAGCTGCACGTTGGACTGATCGAGCAGGCGCAGCACCAGGCGCTCCCCGAAGACCGTCGGGATGCACGAGAAGCGGATGTCGATCTTGCGGCTGCCGATCCGCACCATGGCGTGGCCGTCCTGCGGGCTGTGCCGGTTGGCGATGTCCAGCTCGGTCATGACCTTCAGCCGCGAGCTGATCGCCGAGGCCAGCGAGATCGGCGGGCTGAACGCATCCACCAGCAGGCCGTCCACGCGGAAGCGGATCAGCAGCTTGTTCTCCTGCGGGTGGATGTGCACATCGCTGGCCCGCCGCCGCAGGGCCTCGAACAGGATCATGTTCACCAGCCGGATAACGGGCGTCTGGCGGGCGAGCTGGAGCAGGTCGTTGGACTGCCCCACGCCCGCCGCGGCCGAGGCGATCGCCCGCTCGTCCAGCGGCATCTCCTCGATGATCTCGGTCACCAGGTCCTGCCGCTTCTCGTACCCCCGGTTGACCAGGTTGGCGACCGTGGCGCGCGGGCTGAGGATCACCCGCACCGGCGATTCGAGCATCTCCTCGAGCATGTTGATGACCGCCGGCTGCATCGGCTGGGCGGTCGCCACCGTCATCGAGAAGCCGTCGCTCTCGACCCCCGCGCACAGGTGCGTGCGGGCCACCTCCGGCGGGATCGTCTCGTAGTACCGCGCCGCCGACTCCGACAGCCGCGGCTCGGGGATGTACGGCAGGCCCGTGCGCTGGCTCAGCAGCTCGAGCGCCTGGTGCTCGTCGATCGCCAGCATCGAGAGCAGCACATCCCAGGGCTCGCTGTCGGACCCCTCGGCGCTGCGGAACTGGCGCAGCTGCTCGGCGGTCACCTTCAGCGGTCCAAAGAGCGGCACGAGCCGCGCCAGGTCCGCCCGGCGCTCCTGGTCCGCCGCCGCACTCCCGCCCCCACTCCCACCCGCGCGCGCGGGCAGCAGCCGGCGCATCGCGCTGAACCGATCGGTTGGAACGTCCTTCTTGCTCATGCGTGGAACACTCGGGCGGGAAAACCGCGGAAGGTCTCAGCGGCCGGCGGTCTTGGTCGCGGGCTCGGCCGCCGAAGAGCTCCCGGAACTCTCGGGCGTCGCCTGGCCCGCGCGCGCCCCGAAGACATCGATGTACGTGGGCGTCAGCTGCGGCGTCGTCGCCGGCAGCTTGACCGCCGCCTGCGGCCCCTCCTGCATCAACCGCAGGTCCTGGAAGTTGGGGTCGCGCATGATCTTTGGCGTCAGGAAGATGTAGAGCGTGGTCTTCTGCTTGCTCGTGTTGAGGTCCTGGAACAGCAGCCCGATCAGCGGGATGTCCTTGAGGATCGGGATCCCCTTGCTGTTCTTGCTCTCGCTGTCGAAGGTGATCCCCCCCAGCACGACCGTCGTGTCGCTGGGCAGCGTCACCGACTTGGCGCTGAGCGTGTTGTCCTGCTTGGGGGGCGGCACGCCGTTGGACCCCGCGCCCGTGAAGCTCGAGAGGTTGATCTCGTAGTCCAGGCGGATGTACCCGCTGTCGGAGATCGTCGGCGTCACCCTGAGCTTCGTGCCCGCGTCGACGTAGTCGTTGAACGTCGTCGTGTTGGGGTTGCCCCCCGAGCCGATCGTCGTCGTCGTCGTCGGCTGCTGGTTCTTGGAGTCCATCACCGCCTCGGTGTTGTCGTCCACCAGCACCTGCGGCGAGGAGAGGATCCTCCCGTCGACCTCCGTCTGCAGCGCGTTCATCACGATGGGCACCTGGTCGGACTTGATGATCGCCGATGTCAGGCCCGCCAGCCCCGTGCTCACCGTCTTGGGGGAGGTGATCCCCGCCGTCCCGAAACTGCTGAGCCCGAAGTTGGTGTTGAGCACCCCGCCCGTGCCGCCCGCGTTGATCAGCTGCGTTTCGAACGCCAGGCGCAGGTCGTCGCTCCAGTTGACGACCACGATCTTGGCCTCGATGTACACCTGCGGCCGGCGCAGGTCGAGCTTGGTGATCAGCTTGGCCAGCGACTCCTGGTCCCGGATCGGGGCCTTGACGATCAGCTGGTTGTGCGCCTGGTCGGAGACGATGAAGATGTCCTCGGCGTTCTCGATGCTCAGGCCCTCGTCGGCCGATCCCGCCGACCCCGTGCGCGGGCGGTAGCTGGTCCCGCCCGCCCGGCGGCTCGATCCCGACAGGTCCCCCAGCAGGTTGCTGCCGCGGTTGTACGAGCCGCCCGAGCCCGACGAGCCGCCCGAGTCGGTCCCCGTGTCCGTCGAGCTGAGGGTCGGCGTCTGGTTGTTGATGACGCCCAGGATGATCTGCGCCACGTCGTCGGCCTTGGCGTTCTTGAGCTTGTAGTCCCGGAAGACGATCCGGTCGTCGTCGGTCTTGAGCTCGTCCACCAGCGCCTTGAGGGCGGCCTGCTGGTCCTCGGTGCCGTAGTAGATGATCATCCCGCGCGTCTCGTCCACCACCATCACCGGACCGCCGGTCGCGGGCTGCTGCTTGTTCTGGCCGGGCTGGCCGTTGGCGTCGATGTTGAAGCTCAGGGTCCCGCCCTGGTTGTACGGGTCGTTGGGGTTGCGCGTGCGGGTGTCGGCGATCTGCGTGACCTCGCCCAGCCCGCGCTGGCGGGCGATCTCGGCGATCTGCTTGGCGGCCTTGCCCACGTCGTGCTTCTTGGGGGTGAGCTTGCTCGGGACGTCGATGACCGCGAGCACCGCCTTGACCTGCTCGACCTCCTCGGGCATCCCGCGGAAGATCAGCGCGTTGCCCTGCGGGTCGATCGTGAGGCGGTCTCCCAGGTTGTCAAAGCCGATCTTGGCCCCGAACCCCAGCCCCTGCTGCTGCTGTTGCTGCTGGAGGATGATGTTGGGATCCTGGCCCGAGCCGCTCTTGGTCGAGCCCTGCCCGACCAGCTGCAGCGCCCTCTCCCGCGCCACCGGCGCGGCCACGTGGTCCAGCTCGATCCGGATGAACTGCGACTTGGAGTACTCGGCCAGCAGGTGCTGCACCAGCGACTCGACCTGCGCCAGCTTCCGCGGCGAGTCGGTCGCGACGATCACCCCCAGCTCGTCGATGTACGCGTACTGCCGCACACCGGCCTGCACCTGCGGCGGCTGGCCGGGGTTCCCGCTCGCCGAGCCCATCTGGGCGTCGATCGCGCTCTTGAGGGCGCTGGGCCGGACGTTGGGGGTCGCGAAGATCCGCGTGGTGGAGCCCTGCGCATCGGAGATCTGCACCGGCACCTCGCCCGAGGGATGCACGCTGTAGAACTGCGCCTCGGGGTCGTACGTGATCGTGTACCCCTGCTGCTCGAGCAACGCATCCAGCAGCGTCAGCAAGCGCGACTTGGGCACCCTGACCGGCGCGTTGAAGATCACCGATCCGCTCAGCCCGCTCTTGACCGTGATGTTGATGTTCAGCGTCTTGGCGACGTAGTCCACCAGTGTCGTCAGGTCGACCGCATCGGCAAACGCCGAGAGCTCCACCTCGTCGCCCTCGGTGATCGGCGGCTCGCTGCCGAGCTTGGCGCCCTCGCCCGCCGGCTGGACAGCGCCTTCGCCGGCGGGGGTGGCCGTGGGGGTAGGGGTGGGGGTGGGGGTGACGGCCGGGAGCGGGTTGGGGCGCGGGCTCACTTGCCGGCCGGGAGTGGATGTGCCCGCCGGGCGCTGCACCGTCCCCGGAGTGCGGCCGGGCGTGATCGGCTGGACGGGCCGGTTGGGTTCGCTCGCCGGCGGAACGATCGGCTGGCCGGTGGCGATCCATGCCGGACCCCCGATCGCCGCGCCGGCGACCAGCCACACCGCGACCGCCCGTGCGCCGCGGCCCGGAAGCCTGCAATCCCCGCCGCGAACCCCGCCGCGATCTTGTGCGCGATCGATCATGGTTTCGCCTACTCCGCTGTTGCCGCGCCGGCGAACCCGCCGCGGCCGGAACCTTGCCCGGACAGACCAACACCCGCTTCCGGACGGACCAAGGAAAAGGAAGGATACCGTTCCGATCGTCCACTCCGCCCCCGGGACATGAAGGAAGTCCCGGCGGCGTTCCGGCAGCACGCGACAACAGGTCCCGCCCCCCATCGCTCCCGACGGATCGAATTCCCTCCCACGCCGCGTCCAGCCCCAGCCGCGAGCGCTGGATAACCCTTGACTCGACCATGCCCGGCCACCCCCAGCCCCAGCCCCACCGCCCCCGCATCGTCAGCCTGGTGCCCTCCGCGACCGAAATTCTCTGCGCCGTGGGAGGCCGGGACCTGCTCGTGGGCCGCTCGCACGAGTGCGACTACCCCACCGGGCTCCAGGCCATTCCGGCGCTCACCGGCCAGAAGATCACCTCCACCGACCCCGCCGAGATCGACCGGCAGGTCCGATCCCAGCTGCAATCCGGGACATCTCTCTACTCGCTCGACGCCGACCGGCTCGCAGCGCTCCGGCCCGACCTGATCCTCACCCAGAACCCCTGCTCGGTCTGCTCGATCGACCTGCCCACGGTCCAGCGGCTCGCCGCCGACCTGCGACCCCGGCCCGAGGTGCTCGCCCTCGACCCGCTCACCCTCGACGATGTCCTGGATGACATCCTCAGGATCGCCGACGCCGCGGGCCTGCAACCGCAAGGCGTCCAAGCCGTCGTGCAACTCAGGGAGCGGCTCTTCCAGGCTGAAGAATTCACGAACCCGTTCGTTGACGGTCCAACGGTCGCCTTCCTTGAGTGGACCGACCCGCTTTTTGTCGGCGGTCACTGGACCCCTCAATTGCTCGAGCGCGCGGGCGCTCGACACCCGCTCAACCCCACCGTTCCCAAGCCCGGAACCGGCTCGGCGATCGGACCCCAGCAGGCCGAACGGATCGCCGGAAAGAGCATCACCATCCCCGACAATGTCCTGGCAGGTGTAAATCCGGATATGTTGGTCTTCTGTCCCTGCGGCGTCGATCTGGCCGGAACCGAGCAGATGGTCAGATCGCTCGCCGGCAAGTCCTGGTTCGGCGAACTCAAGGCGGTGCGCTCGGGCCGTGTCGCCCTCGTGGATGGCAACCAGATGTTCAACCGGCCCGGACCGCGGCTGGTCGATGCCTTCGAGTGGGCGGTGGGCTGGATCAACGACCGCCCGGGGATCATCCCGGCGGGCTTCCCGTGGCGACCGTGGCGCTCCTGAGTGCTCTCGTTGACCCGATCATTTTCCAGACAGACATTCGCGGTTCCACTGTTCGCGTGCGAAGCCCTTGGCGATGGGCCCGGGTACTGGTAGATTCTTGTTTCGACAGGCATCGCACAGGGTGTCTTTCACAGGCCCGGTTCCGGGCCCCGCGGGTCACGCGGGAGGGCTGCATGTTCACGTCGGCGGACCACGAGCCATCGCGGGGGGAGAGCGGCCGCCGTCGGCGCGCCTTCACGCTCATCGAGCTGCTGGTGGTCATCGCGATCATCGCGCTGCTGATCGGCATGCTCCTGCCGGCGCTGGGCAAAGCCCGCGGCGCCGCCCGCGCGGGCGTGTGCCTCTCCAACCAGCGGCAGATCGGCATGGCGCTGGTCATGTACGCCGACAGCAACAAGGAATACACGCCCCGCGAGTGCGGCAGCAGCGAGGCGCCCGGCAAGCCGCTCAACCCGGGCTGGTCCTTCGTGCTCCGGCCCTTCTGCGACTCGCGCACGCGGTCGGACCAGCCCGACGGGGGCATCCGGGACCGCTACGAATCGGCCAACTACTACCGGGACCCCGCCCGCCCCAAGGACAAGCACATGATCCACTACGTGGACAACGGGCTGTTCTTCTCCGAGCCGGGCAAGATCGTCGAGGGCAAGGGCAAGCCGCCGACCAAGTTCGGCAAGTACCCGCGACCCACCGGGACCATCTACATCGCCTGCTTTGCCGACGATCCGCAGAACATCCAGGCTAACGACTGGTACGCCCCCAGCAACGACGAGCGCGACATCGCCGTCTACTACGACACCCAGCACGCCTCGCAGATCACCGGCATCGGCGGCCAGAACGCCGCGCTCACCAAGCAGCGCATCGCGCCCCGGCGCCACGGCAACACGCTCAACGCGGTGTACCTCGACGGCCACGCCTCGCCGGTGCAGGCCACCGAGGCCGTCAAAGTCCCGCTCTGGGACGACGGCGACTATCCCAAGCGACCCAAGTGATGACACCCACGCGCCACGCACCGCGGCGTTGTGTTCGGGCCGGCCCGGCCTTCACGCTCATCGAGCTTCTGGTGGTCATCGCGATCATCGCGGTGCTCATCGGCCTGCTGCTGCCGGCGCTGGGCAAGGCCCGCGGCGCCGCCCGCGCGGGCGTGTGCCTCTCCAACCAGCGGCAGATCGGCATGGCGCTGGTCATGTACTCCGACAGCAACAAGGAGTACACACCCCGCGCCGCGGACTACGCCGGCGGAACCCCCGCCTGGCCGTTCGTCCTGCGGCCCTACTGCGATCCGCGCACGCGCTCCGACAAGCCCGACGGCGGGATGGGGGACCGCTACACCGCCGCCAACTACTACAAGGACCCCGCGCGGCCCAAGGACAAGCACCAGATCCACTACGTCGACAACGGACTGTACTTCCTCGAGCCCGGCAAGATCTGGGACGGCCACGGCAAGCCCGCCACCCGGTTCCACAAGTACCCCAGGCCCACCGGCACCATCTACATCTCCTGCTTCGCCGACGACCCCCAGAACCTCCAGAGCAACGCCTGGTACGCGGCGAGCAACGACGAGTCGGAGATCGCCCTTTATTACGACACGTGGTTCGCCTCGCAGATCGACGGCATCAGCAGCCAGAACAGCAGCACCCGCAAGCAGCGCATCTGCCCCACGCGCCACGGCACCACGACCAACGCGGTGTACCTCGACGGCCACGCCGCGCCCGTGCGCGCCACCGAGATCGTCAAGATCGCCACGTGGGACGACGGTGATTATCCCAAGCGCCCCAAGTAATCGCGCCGCAACGCCCGCGGCCGGCCCCGCATTGCACGCCGCCGGCATGTAAGCGCATCCATCGCGTGCGATCCCAAGGATCCCGCTCGCGATTCCGCCGCGCGGTTCCATCAATCCACAGCGCCGCGGCGCCGACGAGATCGCGTGCCGGCATGTTCCCCATGCACGGATTTGAAACCGCGCCGCTCGCTGTTGCGAAGAGATAGGCGTACACGCGGGCCGCGGGCAGGGCGGCACGCAATCAAGGATGGAACCAATGAGATCCCGCAGGAAACCGCTGAGCGCTCAGCGGCTCGCCGAGGCCTCGGACGCGGTGTTGATCGCGGCCCACCGGCGGTCCGATGAGAAGCAGGATGCACGCGGCGAGCACGCAAGGATGGCGCACCCGCTGGAGATGATGAGAGCTGCGGATCGCCCGTCGTGCCTGAGGAGCTTCACGCACGACGAGATCGAACAGGCGTGCGTGTTCCTCTCGCGCCTGGGCGTGCTGGAGCGCACGCCCGGGCGCGACGCAGCCTGAAAGGACTCCCCCGCGCCGCGCCCGGGTTCTTCGTGACGTACCCGGGCGCCACCGCCGGCCGATAGTTCCCCGCATCGCATCCATCGGCCGGCGGGCTGACAATTCCAGAGAGAAGCGAAGGACTCGCAGGCACTCTCCCACCCCACGACCCCCACGTTCCACACACTCCCCGCGAGCCCTCACGACTCTCTTCCTTTAGACTCCCCTTCCCGCCCCTCACGGTTTTCTGTGGCCCACCGATGGCCGGAACCAGATGGGACGCGAAGGGGAGTTTTCATTCCCGCCTATGGCGGAAGTTCAGCATCCATCCTGGAATGCCGGAACGAACGCACCAAAGTCGTCGGTATCGACGAATCCTGGCTTGTCAAAGTCCGCGAGGTAGAAGCCAACCTCAAAATCTCCGACGAACAGGTCGTAGCCGTCATGTTCGAGGAAGCCCGACCTATTGTGGCCGGCGGGGCATCTTGCCTACCCCTTTTTGAACAGAGGTCGCCGTCGAGCAGCACAGGCGGCTCCAACGACGCTGGCCAGCACGACGGTTCCCGGTAATGGAATTACAGCGGCAAGACGAAACGCAAAGCCGGACACGACCGGGAACGTGTCTCCATAGCCATCGATCCGGTCTTTGTCGATCCAGTCGGACGAGAAGAGGATCGAACCCATGTACTCTCGCGTAAAGTGGACCTCGACAGATTCCCACGAACCCGTCCATTCGCTCAGGCTGCCCGAGGCATCCGTAAGGCCCCAAGGACTGCGCACGCTCGCATACGAACCCACATCCAGAAACCCGCTGGGGACATCCCAGTGTGCAGCATCCGCGTTTGTCTGCCCGCCATCCTGTGGCAGCCCTTGGATCGGCGCGCTCTCCAAACTCGTTGGGAACTTCCAGTACCCGGGGTTACCTTCGCCGTTCTTGTTGGGGTCGTAGTACGCCGCCTTCACCCATTCATCCCACGAGGGCAGCCAGTACTTCGCGCCCGGGCTGGGATCAGACTGATCCGTGAAGTAATTGTGGGAGTCCTTCCCGAACGTCGAGGTGTCGTAGACGCCCGACTCGAAGTTGGCTTGATCAGTCCGCTTGCCGTTCTGGAGCCAGTTGCAAAACCTCGCCGCCATCCGCCACGTCGTGTCTGCCGTGAAGTTCTCCGAGTTGCCGACGAGGTGGCAATGGGCCGGAACGTTGGGATTGAGGCTGTCGGGCGCGAGCCAGTACCCCGTGATCTCGGGGTTCAGACGGGAGCCCGAGTATTACGGCGCATAGGCGTTGGCGAACTCCAGCCAGTGCCCCACAGTGACCTCGGTTTGCATGATGCGGTAGGTGTGGTCCACCGCCCCGATCGGATGATCCGCCCACGTAGTGTCCGTCGGGATGAACGGCGCATTGCCGGGGTCCCCAACGGTTACGAACTTGAAGCCATAGTCGCCTTGTGCGAGGGCTGGCCCCGACAGGATTGCGAGCAGCAGGCACGTGGTCGCTCTGTTCATGCCGCGACTGTACCGTCCACATTGGTAGCTTAGAGCGCAAGTAAATGTCCCTGAACTGCGTCAGGTAGGGGCAGATGTCCATCGTGTGCACGGGAGCGGGCTCCCACGGCCTCCGCGCGCCACCAACAGAAATGCTATCTCCCCGCCACCAGCGCCTCCCGCGCCGCCACCGCGAGCTGATCGCAGCGTTCGTTCTCCGGGTGCTCGCTGTGGCCCTTGATCCAGTGGAAGCGGATCGTGTGGCTCTGCTTGAGTTCATCAAGCTCCTCCCACAGGTCCTGGTTCTTCACCGGCTTCTTGTCGGCGGTCTTCCAGCCGCGCTTCTTCCAGCTCTCCATCCACTCACGCAGGCCGTTGAGGACGTACTGCGAATCGGAGTAGAGATCCACCGATGATGGCCTGCCCAGCGCGGTCAGGCCCTCGATGACCGCCCGCAGTTCCATGCGGTTGTTTGTCGTCAGGATCTCACCGCCGCTGGCCTCGCGGCGCTTGGCGGTCACCGGGTGGATGAGGATGTACGCCCAGCCGCCGGGGCCGGGGTTGCCCGAGCAGGCGCCGTCGGTGTGCAGTTCGACCAGCGGGCGATCCGTGCCGTTGTTCGGTGCTTTCTCGCTCATGCGCTTCCCCCGCTTGGGCCTCCACCGCCGCCGCTGGTGGTCAGGTCCAGCCCCAGTTCATCGGCGATCCTGTCCATCGCCAGGTCGTGGGCCCGGTGGTAGGCGATCGCGAGCTTGGACCAGTCGAAGTCCCAGGAGTGGCGGTCGACCTCGTTTCGCAGGGCGATCCGCTGGCGGCGGTCGAGCTTGCAGAAGGCAAGCAGCCGGGAGCACAGGTCTCCCGCGGCGTCGGCGTAGCTCTTGCGCCGGCGCGGCAGCACCGTCAGGCCCCACTGGTCGTGGTCGGCGTGGTGCTCCTGGACGTAGCGGCCGAAGCCGGCCAGGTCGCTGGTGACGGCCGGCACGCCCATGGCGACGCACTCCAGCGGCGTGTACCCCCAGGGCTCGTAGGCGCTGGGGAAGATCCCCAGGTGACAGCCGCGCACGAACTGGTCGTACTCGATGCCCCAGAGGCGGTTGGTGGGGTTGATGAAGTCGGGGTGGTAGACGATCTTGACCGGGTCCTCGGGGCGGTTGTGCAGGCCCAGGGCGCGGATGTGGTTGAGCACCGGGTCGTTCTGGTCGTCCTCGAGGATGTGCGTGACGACCATGGGCAGGCAGTGCTGCTTGAGGGCCTGCTGGGCGCGGCGGTAGCGGAGCATCCAGTACTCATCCACCAGGTCATCAAGCTTGAGCTTGCCGCCCGAGGCCGAGCGCCAGAAGAGCTGCTCCATCACGCCCTTGGTGATCTGCTCGCACACCTCGGTCAGCTCGTTGAGGACGCCCCGCTTCTCCATGGCCAGCGGGTTGATGCTCTTGGTCGCCCGCCGGCTGACGATGAAGAAGACGATCGTCTTGCCCAGCCTGGCCGACTTCATCTCGGCGTTGAGCCTGGCCATCGCCTCCAGGCACAGGTCGAACCCCTTGTTCCGCGGCTCGTAACGGCCGCTGGTGAAGAAGTACAGCGTGTTCTCGAGGTCGAACGAGTAGCTGGGGAAGAAGTAACCGCACGCGAACCGGTGGATCGCCTGCTTGAACTCACCGTGGAACCGCTGCTGGTTGTGCACCTTGTTGTAGTGCGAGATGTTCAGGCCGTTGGGCGTGACGACGTCCACCGGGCGGCCCAAGAGGTGCGTGCACTCCTCGGCCGTGATCGACGAGACCGTCGTGAAGACGTGGGATCCGTGCGCGCAGGCCCGCTCGATGGCGTGCTGGGTCCGCACGTTGTACCTGGTCGCCGACTGCTCCTGGTCGACCCACGGGAGCCAGTCGTAGAAACCCTCCTCGTTGCTGGCCATGAACCGGCCCAGCAGGGTCGCGTGCGTGGTGAAGAGCGTGGCGACCGGGAGCTCCTGCTTGCGGACCATCGGGATCGCAAGCCCGCCCATCCACTCGTGGAAGTGGGCGATCAGGGTGCGCGAGAGGCCCTTGCCGCGGCCGGGGACCATCGACCGCTCGTGACAGAGGGTCTCGAGCAGGCGGCGGGCGGCCTCGGCGAACATGACGACGCCGTCGACCAGGCCGTCGTTGCCGGGCGATTCGATGCCGTGGTCCTGCCAGAGGCGGAACTTGACGTCGGCGAGCCTGTCGCGCACGCCGGCCAGGTCCACGAGCATGACGCGTGGCCGGCCGGGGATGAGCCAGCGTCCGTGGTGAACGGTGACTCCCGACTGGTCCTTGAGGAGCGTCAGGGCGCGGCCGACCCAGCCGGCGGCGCGGGTCGGTTCGAACTCCAGCTCGGCCCGCTGCTCGTAGGGCCCGACGGCGACGTAACGATCTCCCCAGCGGGCAACCATCTCGGGCGCCTTGGAGCGGATGACCTGGTAGATGCCCCCGACCTGGTTGCACACCTCCCAGGCAAACTCCAGCACGAGCCCGGGGCCCGCGGAGCGCGTTCCGTGGGCGAGTTCACCGGCCTCGTCTTCGAGTCCGGGTTCGAGCTTTGCCTGTGAGGGATCGCTGTTCATCGCGAGGGGATCTTGGAAGTCGCCTGGAGTTCTCTGTGCCCGGGGAGCCGGCGGGGAGGGGGAAGGATAGATGGCAGCGCCGCGGCACGCGTGGCGGCTGATCGCACCGCGCCCCCGCGGGCCCGGATGCCAATACTCCGGCATGCGGCTGGTCCTTCAACGGGTGAGCGCGGCATCGGTGGACGTCGACGGAACCTGCCGCGGCAGGATCGCCGCCGGGCTGGCGGTGCTCGCCGGCCTGTTCCAGGGGGACACCGAAGCCGACCTTGCGTGGTCGGCCGACAAGATCGCCGGGCTGCGCATCTTCCCCGACGAGCAGGGCAAGATGAACCGCTCGGTGAAGGACATCGGCGGCGGGGTCCTTCTGATCCCCAACTTCACGCTCGCCGGCGACGCCCGCAAGGGCCGGCGGCCGGGCTTCGACCGCGCGATGAGGCCCGAGACCGCTTCGCCGATGTTCGACCGCCTGTGCGAGCTGGTCGCCGCGCACGGCCCGACGGTGCAGCGGGGCGTCTTCCGCGCCCACATGGTGGTGACTCTCTCCAACGACGGACCGGTGACGCTGGTGCTGGATTCCAGGGAACACCCGGACCCGTCCTGAGCGGCCGGTCGCGGCGCCGGCGGCGCAGGCCGCGCACGCCGAACTTCCGGCGTGCTCGTCCTGCGCGGAGCGGCGGCGCTGGAAACCGTGCGGATCGGTTGCCGCACGGGCGGGAGTATTCGACCTTCTGGGTGCGAGATCGACGCACGCCGGACGCAGGACCAGGGACGGTCGGGCGCGGCGAGCGCGGAGATCCACGCTTCGGGATACACAACATGAAGACTGGTATGTTCACCGCCGCCGCCGTTGTCGCCGCCGCCACTGTTTCCCACGCCTCGGCCGCCACGGTCGACGTGAAGTTCACCGGCACGGGCAAGGGCTCGGACGTCAAGATGACCTACAACGGGCACTCGTCGAACGTGTTCGCGGGGCAGCTCAAGCACACGATCTCGGACGCTCTGTCTCCCTACGCCGCGATGAACGGCTCGAAGGTGACGTTCTGCACCGACCTGAACCAGTACGTCAGCACGAACACCTCCGAGTACGAGATCGTGCCCGTCTCCTCGATGCCCGACTGGTCCCCGATGGGGGAGGCCAAGGCCGGCGCGATCCAGAAGATCTACAACGGCGCCAACGGCGCCCAGTTGACCTCCGCCACGTCCAACGACCTCGCGACCGCCTTCCAGCTGGCGGTGTGGGAGATCGTGACCGACTACAACCCCAACGTGGGCACGGCGAGCCTGAGCCTCGGCTCGGGCAACTTCAAGGCCAGGAAGACCAACGGTCACTCCCTCGGGAGCGGCATCATGAACGCTTTCAACACGCTGGTGGGCTACATCAACCAGTCGTACACCCACGACGTGGCGATCGTCGGCATCTCCAGCGACTGCAAGCAGGACCAGATCGTCGAGGGCCAGGCCTACGTCCCGGCCCCCGGCGCCGCCCTGCTGGCCTCGATGGGCCTGGGCCTGGTGGGCTTCCGCCGCCGCGCCAAGTAATCAGCAGATCGGCCCGCACCCGCTCGACGGTTCCAACACTCCGATCCACGGCCGCGCCCTTCGGGCGCGGCCGCGGTCGTTGGATGACACCGGGGGCCGGCCGCTAGCATTGGTGCGTGAGATTCAGGTTCATCCATGCCCGGGGCTCGCCGGGGCTTGCCCCCGGCCCGGCGGCGGTCGTTCTGCTGGCCGCGCTGGTGCTGCTCCTGCCGCTGGTGCTGCTGGCGCTGGTTGTGGCGGGGATCTACCGGCTCGCGGGAGTGCTGGCACTCGGCCTGCAGCGCCTGGCCGGCAGGATCAAGCCCGCCGCGGCCGACGGCCGACGCAATGTCCGGGTGATCGACCGCGGCCATCCGGTGTAGCCGGCGGGGCGGCTGGTTCCTTACAGCGATTCACCGTCGCCGCGCACCTGCGTGTCCCACGCCCGCACCAGCTTACGGCCGACCTCCCCCACCACCGCGTCCCCGATCGCCTGCGATTCAACCTTGACCACCGGCAGCACGCCCCAGCTGCTGTTGGTCAGCAGGACCTCGTCGGCGTCGAGGATCTCGTCGACCGTGACCATCTTGCGCACCAGGGGCAGCCGGTTCTCGTTGGCCCACTGGCACACCCACTCGCGCGTGATCCCGGGGAGCACGGGGCTGGGGATCGCCACGCCGCGCTGGGGCTGCTCGCCGGCGTTGGCCGGGACGGGGGTCGGTGCCGTCCCTTCCTCGCCGCGCGCGATGGGCGTGACCAGCCGGCCGTCCTTGGCGAGCAGGGCGTTGCTCACGCACCCGCCGCAGAGGAAGTTGGAGACCTGGAAGACCAGGGCCTCGGCCGCCCGCTTGCCCGCGGCGATCTGCAGCTCACGAAGCCGCGGCCAGTAGTTGATGGTCTTGTGGCCGGCGAAGGGGTCGAGGGGGTTGGCCTTGTAGTCGGCGATCGTGACGGCGACCCCGCGCTCGAACATCTCCCGCGGGTACCGGGTCGCGGCCTGGGCGACGATGAGGATGGTGGGCTGGACCTGCCGGGATTCACCCGCGGTCTCGGGCTCGCGGGCCCGCGCCAGGATGTTCAGGTCCCCGCCGGTGATGGTCAGCCGCACGCGGGAGCGCTCCAGGCCGGCGCGGCGGACCGTCTCGAGAACCGCTTCGGCCAGGGCGGGGAGGCGCAGAGAATCGCTCAGGCCAAGGTCCCTGGCCGAGCCCCCCAGGCGTTCGAGGTGCTCCTCGAGGCGGAAGACCCAGGGCTCGTCGGAGGACTCGGTCCCGACCCCGCCGATCATGGTCTCGAACAGGCCCACCCCGTGCTGGAGGCCCGCATCGAACGCCGGGACGGCGGCCTGCGCGACCTCGACGAACCGGCCGTTCAGGAACACCGCGGTCACTTCGTGTCCGCCTTCCAGCCGTACGTGACGTACTGGCGCTCGACCGAGCCGTCGTCGTAGAGGTCCACGAGGGTGTAGCCCTCGCGGGTCTCGTGGTTGGCGCCCTTCCACCAGGACCCGCACACCGCGCCGTTGCAGTAGTGGGTAACGCCCTGGAATTCCACGCGATCCAGGCGGTGCATGTGGCCGCTGATCACGGCCTTGACCTGCGGGTTGGCCTGCAGCGCGCCCTTGACGCGGGCCAGGTCCGTGAAAATCAGGCCGCCGCTGACCTTGAGGTCCCCGCCCTTTTCCGGCTTGGTGTCCAGCACGGTCACCGTGAGGATGGGGATGTGCGTGAGGATCAGCGTCGGCGATGCCTTGTGCGCGGCCAGGTCCTTCTTGAACCACGCGAACTGCTCGTCGTCGAGCCCGCCGACGTACCCGGCCGGGTCGTCGCTGTCGGTCTGGATGCTGTCGAGCACCACGAAGTGCCAGCCGGCCTGGTCGAAGCTGTAGTACCGCCCGGGCATCTGGAGCTGCTCGACGGCCATCGCCTTGCCCCAGCCCTTCTCGGCGCCCGAGGTGGCGCTCTTGGCCTTGTCCCATCCCCAGATGTCGTGGTTTCCCAGGCAGTGCCGCATGGGGATGGCGTTCTCGTCCTTGAACGACCTGGTGAGCAGCCCCCAGACCAGTGTCGCGCGGTCGATCTTCTGCTCGAACGCATCCATGACGTGGTCCCCGCCGGTCAGGACCAGCTCGGGCTTGTCGGTCTGGGACTGCATGTGTCGGAGGCACGCCGCGACGCCCTCGACCGCGTGGCGCTCGGGCTGGATGTGCAGGTCCGTCAGGTGCGCCAGGCGGATGGACCGCCTGCGCGGCGCCGCCGCGGCCTCCACCGGCTGGCGAGCCAGCGCCGAGCCAACGCCCAGCGAGCCGGCCCCCAGCAGGGACGCCGCCCCGATCGCCGACTTGATCACCGATCGCCGCGAAAGTTCGATGGGCCTGTTCATCTGCCGTTTCTCCCGAGGTGCAATCACTTTACCCCGGGAGGCCCGCGGCCGCTCGCTCCCACGAGCCGCCCCCGGACCACCCCGAATCCAATAACAGCCCCCCGGGTATCCGGGGGGCCGTGAGCGTTGCGCAAAATCTCCCGGCGGGGCGGCGGTCTAGCGGCGGCGACGCGGGATGCCCGCGAGCCCGATCGCCCCGAGCAGGACGCTCCCGGGCGCGGGGATGACCACCATCACACCCTCCTGGTCCCCGCTGTTGAGCAGGGCCGCGGTCATGAGTTTGCCGCCCAGGTCCTTGAGGATGCCCGCGGGCACATCGTAGAAGTCGATCACCGTCGAGGTGAGGTAGCCGTCGAGCCGGCCGGCCGCGCTGAGGTTCTTGAAGCGCCAGTGCTGCAGGGCGCCGGCGACCAGGGGGTCCAGATCGCGGGCGTCGAAGTCCGTGCCGTCGGTCAGGTCCCGCTTGAGGCCGCCGTCGATGCGGATCTTCACCTTGCTCAGGTCCAGGGCCTTGTCGAACGAGACCTGGAGCTTGAAGAGATCGTCGGGGATGTACGACTCCTGCACGTTGCCGCCGATTTCGGCGTTGGCGTTGAGGTTGCGGTTGAAGTTGTCCTTGTCGGGGATGATGTAGCGAACGCTGATGGGGTCCTGGTTCTCGTCCTTCTCGCCCAGCGTGCCCTTCTCGATCGAGCCGGTGTGGCCGCCGTGGCCGGTGTTGTAGATCAGGACGCTGTCGTCCTTGGTGATGTTGATGCCCTTGCCGCCGTCGAACAGGTTGCCGGCCAGCGCGCTCTGCCAGTCGGCCCGGCTCGTGCCCGCGCTGATGGGCACCTTCATGTTGTTGAGCGGCTCGTTCATCCACGAGGGCATCACGGGGGACTGCATGTTGTTGGCGAGGTTCGTGTTGACATACTCGCCCAGGAACTTGCCCGCGCCGTCGGCGTGCAGCACCGCGATGTTCTTGGGGTCGATCCCCTGCACCGTGGTCAGCGTGTAGTACATCCTCGCGATGTTGACGCCGTGGCGGTCGCTCAACTCGTCCTTGTCCCAGGAGACCAGGATCGCGAAGCGCTTCCCGTCCTTGGTTGCACCCTCGGGGACCGAGCGGTTGTCGGCCGCGGCGCCCGACGAGCCGTACTGCGGCGTCTCTTTGGCCTGGCCCCCGATGACGAACCGGTCCCGGTCGATCTGGGGAACGTTGTTGCCGTCCTTGGCGATCCCGGACAGGTCCTTCATGGAGGAGTTGGCGACCCGGTGCATGCCCTCGCGGTAGGCCCGCGACCAGTTCTCGATCTGGCGCGGGTCCTTGATCGCCTGGATGTTGGGGTTGTAGTTGTACACGCCCTGGTCAACCGTGAAGCTGGTCTCGTTCCACGCGGCGCTGGAGGCAAGCGTGTAGTCCTTGAGCTTGGCGTCCTTCATCCCCGAGAGCAGCGCGCCGCCGAAGCAGATCTGGCTTACAACGTCGAACGCGCCGAACTTGCTGTTCTTCAGGTCGTCGGCGTAGTTGGACTTGGGCCCGCGGCTGACGGCGGTGATCTTCCCGCCCTCGTCCCGCACGTACCCCTTGTGCTCCTTGGGCTCGTCGGCCCGCGCCCACGCGGACCCGCCCAGGAACATGACCCCCAGCGCCGCCGCGGCGAATCTGGACAAAGACAACCTGTTCATGGCCACTCTCCTATACGAACCATGTCGGGACAAGCCCCCGCCTGGAACGATCCCGGTCGAGGATCCTCACGCCGGCCGTCCGGATTTGTCCCGTTCCTTCCGGAGGCGGTTCAAGCGGCGGCGGCGCTGCGCATCCCGGCGTGCCACGCAAGCGCCCGATCCCCACGTGTTCCATCTCCGCCGATTGTGAACCCGTCGTGCTTGTTTTTTCTGTTCCAGGATGCACCTTGAATCCCGGGCCAGCGGGAGAACTCTCATGCGTGGTGCCATTCTGTGTGCCGGTGTGTCCGTGCTGACAGCGACCAGTTCGTGCGCCCTGGCGCGGGCCGCGTACGAGAAGCCGCTTTCCCTCAATGGGGACAACGGCCCGTTCGCGTACTCCGAGCAGTTGATCGCCGACGACTTCTCCCTCGCGACCGACACGGCCATCGTGAACGCCACGTGGTACGGCAACTACCTCGGGACGGGCGATCCCTTTGATACCGGCCAGAAGGTCGACTTCACCGTCCGCCTCTACGCCGACACGGGGGCGGGGCCGGCCTCGTCGGCCTTTTTCGCGCGGAACATCACGGCCGTGATTACCGACACGGGCCTGTCGCAGGCGGGTGATTCGATCTATCTCTTTACCGCGAGCTTCGATCCGGTGAACGTCAGCGGCCTGAAGACCTACCACTTCGGCGTTGAAGAGATCGACAGCGGGACCGGCAAGCCCTCGTTCAGGTGGAACAACGGGGCGGACGTTGCCGGGGATGATGATCTCTCGTACCACTCCAGCGACCACGGCCAGACCTGGAGCGGCGAGTCGGGCGCCCGCAGCGCCATGGCCTTTGCGCTCAACGTCCCCGCGCCGGGTTCGCTGCTCGCCGCGGCTTCGGCGGCGCTCCTGGGTTCGCGGCGACGGCGCTGATCGCTGTCACGATCGTGTAACTTCTGAAACGCTCCACGCACGCGTCGCCCACGGCGACGCGTTCTTCGCTGCGCTGCGGAACCGCTGGAGACCGCCTCCCGGCGGATCGTTGCGGGTTGGCCGCGGATGGGTGGTATCCTGAGTCTCCGCGCGGGGCATGCCTTCCGGTAAGAGCGTGCCTCCGCCGGCTTACAGGCGATCCCACCATGCTCAGCCTCCTTGCACTCGCCGCGATCATGTCCGTCCCCCGGCCCGAACCGCGGTGGATCGCCCCGGCCGCGGCGCCCATGGCCAAGCCCTCCCCGGACCTTCCGTGCCCGCTGATGCGCCGGAGTTTCGTGCTCGAATCGGCGCCGACGGCGGCGAGCATCCGGATCATCGGCCTTGGGCACTTCGAGCTGCGCTGCAACGGCACGGTGGTCGGGGACACGGTGATCGACCAGCCGTGGTCGGAGTACAGCAAGACGCTCTACTACCAGGACTTCGACCTGGCGCCGCTGCTGCACAAGGGCGAGAACGTGCTCGCCGTCACGCTGGGGAATTCCTTCTGGCAGGTGGCGCCGGCCAACGATGCGCAGCGCTTCACGAAGACCGACGCGATGCCTGATTTTTCCGACGGGTGGCCGCACCTGCTGTGGCTCAGCGCGGCGATCAGGACCTCCGGCGGCACGCAGACCATCACCAGCGACGAGAACTGGAAGTGGAGCGAGGGTCCCCTGGTCTTCTCGAACCTCTACGCCGGCGAGGACTTCGACGCCCGGCTCGACGCGCCCGGCTGGGACGCCCCGGGGTTCGACGACAGCGCGTGGAAGCCGGCGCACGCAGCGCCCGCGCCCAAGGGAACGCCCGCGCCCAGCCCCGCGCCGGGGATGAAGACCTTCGATGTCTTCAAGCCCGCGGAGATCAAGCGCCCGGCCCCGGGCCTGTTCACGTACGTCTTCCCGCAGAACTGCTCGGCCTTGCTGCGATTCACCGTCGACGGCGGCCGCGCGGGCTCCAGGATCCGCTTCAAGCCCTGCGAGTACATGGACGACGCGGGCAAGGTGAAGTTCACCTACACGTGGGGGACCGGCAAGGACATCTGGCACGACTACACCAAGCGCTCGGCCGGCCCGGAATCCCACCAGGTCCTCTTCTGCTACGTCGGCGCCCAGTTCGTGCAGGTGGAGGGCGCGGTCCCCGAGGGGGACCCCAACCCGCGGGGCCTGCCCGTGATCCGCTCGCTCGAGCAGGTCCACGTCCGCGCCGACTGCCCGGTGGTCGGCGAGTTCGCATCTTCCAGCCAGATGCACAACCGCGCCCACGCGCTGGTCGACTGGTCCATCCGCTCCAACATGGCGCACGTCCCCACCGACTGCCCGCACCGCGAGAAGAACGGCTGGCTCGAGCAGGACTGGCACATGGCCCGCGCCCTGTCCTACGGCTACGACACTCACGGGTGGTTCACGAAGGTCTGCCGGGACATCCGGGACACGCAGTTCGCCTCCGGGCCCGACGACGGATTCATCCCCACCAACGCCCCCTGGTACCTCGTCGGCCGGCCCGTCCACGACACCTACAACGACGCCCCGGAGTGGGGAATCTCCGGCGTGCTGGTCCCGTGGCACCTCTACGAGTGGTACGGCGACGCCACGGTGCTCGCCGACAGCTACGAATCGGCCCGCCGCTACGTGGACTACCTCTCCTCTACCGCCAAGGACGGCATCATCACCAGCAACCTGGGCGACTGGTACGATTTCGGCCACGGCAAGGGCAACGGGCCGGCGCAGTGGACCTCCAACGAGCTCTCCGCGACCGCGACATGGGCCGCGGGCGCCGGCACGCTCGCCCGGATCGCGGCCGTGCTGGACAAGCCCGAGGACGCCGCCAGGTACCGGGCCCTGCACGAGCGGATCCGCGCCGCCTTTGTCGCCCGTTTCTACGACCCGGCCGCCAGGACGTTCAAGAACAACGGCTCGTGCCAGGCGGCCAACTCGACCGCGCTGTGCCTGGGCCTGGCGCCCGAAGCGGACCGCGACGCGGTTCTCGAGAAGATCGTCGACGATCTCAGGGCCCGCAACTACCAGCAGACCTCCGGCGAGGTGCTGCAGGTCTATCTCATCCGCGCCCTGGCCGAGAACGGCCGGAGCGAAGTCCTGCACCGGATCTACAACCGCGATGAGATCGGTTCGTACGGGTACATGGTCAAGTCGGGCCTGACGACCCTGCCCGAGAGCTGGGATGCCCACCGCGGCACGGGCGACAGCCTGAACCACTTCATGCTCGGCCACCTGGTCGAGTGGCACTACGCCTACGTGTGCGGGATCCGCCAGCAGCCCGGGAGCGTGGGATGGAAGAAGATCCTCATCGCGCCCCAGCCGCCGCCGATGGCCTCCCTCATTTCAGACGGCACCTCCCGCGGGCCCGAGGACGCCCGCAACGCCATCACCAGCGCCCACGCGCGGTTCGAGGCGCCCAGCGGACAGATCGAAAGCTCGTGGGAGATCTTCGGACCCGAGTTCCGCCTGACATGCCATGTCCCCGAGGGCGTCGAGGCGCTGGTGATCATGCCCGACGGCTCGAAGCACCCCGCCGCGGCGGGCGGATCGAAGTGGACGTGCAAGCTGCCCTGAGCGCGAGCCGGCAGCGGCCGCGCGGCGCACGTGCCCGCCCTCTCACCGGTCCGTGCGGCGCCGCCGCACGGGCCGGGGCGACGGTGACACGATGATCCGGAACTCCTCGAAGGGCCCGGGCGCCCGTCGCCGCCGCCGGAAGGCGTACATCCCGCCGAAGAACAGGAACGCCCGCACCTTGCGGTCCGGGCGGACGGGCCACGCGCCGGCGGGGAGTTCCACGACCGGCCCGATCAGCATCTTGTTGGCACGCTTGCTCATGGGATTCCTGCCGCCGGTCCTCCGGCCACCCCCGCCCGCCGGGGGCGCTCAGCCCCGGACCCGCTATGCCTTCTTCGAGAACGTGAAGCTCTTGCCCTGGTAGTCCACCAGCACGGTATCCCCCGAGCCCAGCTCCCCGGCGAGGATCCGGCCCGCGAGCGGGTTCTCGATCCGCTGCTGGATCGTCCGCTTGAGCGGGCGGGCGCCGAACGCCGGGTCCCAGCCCTCGGCGGCCAGGTGCTGCTTGGCCTCCAGCGCCAGCTCGATGTCCATCCCGCGGTCGCGGAGCCGCTGGCGCAGGCGCGAGATCTGGATGTCCACGATCCGGGCCAGGGCCTCGCGTTTGAGCGTGTGGAAGACCACCACCTCGTCGATGCGGTTGAGCAGCTCGGGGCGGAAGAAGCCACCGGCGGCGTTGGCCAGCGCCTCGGACACCTTGCCGGGCATCCCCGCCGCCTCGGCGACCTGCGCCATCGGCCCGCGCCGCAGGATGTCGCGCACCGCCGCCTCGATCTCCCAGTCCTCGGCGCCCTTAGAGGTCATCTCCTGGATCTGCTGGCTTCCGATGTTGCTGGTCATCACCACGATCGTGTTCTTGAAGTCCACGGTGCGGCCCTGGCCGTCGGTCAGCCGGCCGTCGTCGAGCACCTGCAGCAGCACGTTGAAGACCTCAGGGTGGGCCTTCTCCACCTCGTCCAGCAGCACGACGCTGTAGGGCCGGCGGCGGACCGCCTCGGTGAGCACCCCGCCCTCGTCGTAGCCCACGTACCCCGGGGGCGCGCCGATCATCCGCGCCACCGAGTGCTTCTCGCCGAACTCGCTCATGTCGATGCGAATCATCGCCTCCTCGGTGTCGAAGAGGAATCCCGCCAGCGCCTTGCACGTCTCGGTCTTGCCCACCCCCGTCGGGCCCAGGAACAGGAACGAGCCGATCGGGCGGTCGGGGTCCCCCAGCCCGGCCCGCGCCCGGCGGACCGCGTTGGAGACCGCCGCCAGGGCGTCGTCCTGCCCGATCACGCGCTCGGCGAGTTTCTCCTCCATCCGCTGGAGCTTCTCGCGCTCCCCCTCGACCAGGCGGGCCACGGGGATCCCGGTCCACCGCGCCACGATCTGCGCGACCTGCTCGTCGTCGACGTCCTCCTTCACCAGCGCATCCCCGCGGCCCTTCTTGGACTCGAGGGCCAGCTCCGCGGCGGCAAGCCGCGACTCCAGGTCCCGGATCTCCCCGTAGCGGAGGCGCGCGGCGGTCTCGAGGTCCCCGCGGCGCTGGGCCTGCTCGAGCTCGACCTGGCGGGCCTCGATCTTCTCCTTGAACGTCTTGACGGTCTCGAGCTCCTTCTTCTCGGTCTCCCACCGCGCCGTCAGCGCCCGGTTCTGCTCCTGGAGCTCCGAGAGGTCCCGCTCGATCCGGTCCAGCTCGCGCCGCGTGCCCTCGCCCGCGGTCTTGTCCTTGATCTCGATCTTCAGGGCCTCGCGCTCCAGCTCCAGCTGCATCACCCTGCGGCGCAGCTCGTCGAGCTGCGTGGGCATGCTGTCGTTCTCGATCCGCAGGCGGCTGGCCGCCTCGTCGATCAGGTCGATCGCCTTGTCGGGAAGGAACCGGTCGGCGATGTAGCGGTGCGAGAGCTGCGCCGCGGCGAGGATCGCCGAGTCGAGGATCTTCACGCCGTGGTGCGCCTCGTAGCGCGGCTTGAGACCGCGCAGGATCGCCACCGTCTGCTCCACGCTGGGCTGGTCGACGTACACGGGCTGGAAGCGCCGCTCGAACGCCGCGTCCTTCTCCACGTGCTTGCGGTACTCATCCAGCGTCGTCGCGCCGATGCACCGCAGCTCCCCGCGCGCCAGGGCCGGCTTGAGCAGGTTTCCCGCGCTCACGGCGCCCTCGGCCGCGCCCGCGCCGATGATCGTGTGCAGCTCGTCGATGAAGAGAATGATCTGGCCGCCGCTGGCCTGCACCTCGCGCAGCACCGCCTTGAGCCGCTCCTCGAACTCCCCGCGGTACTTGGCCCCCGCCAGCAGCTGCCCGATGTCCAGCGCGATGATCTTCTGGTCGCGCATCCCCTCCGGGCAGTCCCCGTTGACGATCCGCAGCGCCAGCCCCTCGGCGATCGCCGTCTTGCCCACCCCCGGCTCCCCGATCAGCACCGGGTTGTTCTTGGTCCGACGGCTGAGCACCTGCATGCAGCGGCGGATCTCCTCGTCCCGGCCGATGACCGGGTCGAGCTTGCCCGCCTGCGCCCGCGCCGTCAGGTCGATCCCGTACTTCTTGAGGGCCTCGAAGTTGCTCTCGGCGCTCGCGTCCGTCACGTTCGTCACGCCCGAGGACTTGCGGATCTCGCGCACCGCCGCCTCCAGCCGCTTGCGGTCCAGCGCGTTGACTCCCAGCAGCTCCTTGGCGGGACCGGAGACCTCCGCCAGCGCCAGCATCAGGTGCTCGCTGGAGACAAACGCATCCTCCATCGACTTGGAGACCTGCTCGGCCTTCGTGAGGATCTCGACGGCCGCGCGGCCCGTCGAACCGGCGCCGGCGTTGGCGCGCGGCAGCCGCTCGAGCTCCCCCTTGGTCATCGAAAGCACACGCGCCGGATCCGTGCCCGCCTTGGCGATCAGCGACCACGTCGGGCTGTTGCGTTCAGCCAGCAGGGCGGCGAGGAAATGCAGCCCGCCTACCTCCGGATTGGACCGCGCAACCGCATCCTGCTGTGCGGCGGCCAGGGCCTCCTGCGCGGCGGTGGTGAATCGATCCAGTCGCATGGCGTGCTCCTTCCGAAGAGCCCGTCCAAGGACTCTCCCGAGCACCACGTTGCAAAGGGCGCGCCCCCGCCGCGGCCCCCAGGAGCCCGCAAAGGCCCGCCGCGAGCCTACCCAGGCCGTCAGATCGCCCGTGCGCTGTCGAATTGACAGATGGCCGACCCGATCACGCGTAGGTGTCGATTGTGTTTGGACTATGGTCGGTGGTCGGCTGCGCTGCCACCAAATTCGCGATCTCAGAGATCATCTGGACCATCTGATCCCCCTGCTCCCGCTGGGCGTCGAGGGTCTTCCGGGCGACGGCGATCGAGATCGCGTTCCCGACGGCCTGCGAGGATGCGGACACGGGGTCGATGGGGCTCATGGCGGTTCATTCGGCGATCCTGGGCGGCAACCACTGCCGGACCGGCGTTTGGCGCTCAGAACTCATCCGAACACATCACGAATATGCAGCCGGTTGGCGGCCGTCCGGTTTGACGGAGTGTTGTTGTCAGGTTATAAACGTGTACTTTCAGGGAGTACTGGGTATGTCGATCAGCCGCACCACAGTCCGCGGTTTCTTGGGCTTTGCCGGTCTCGCGATGCTCGCCGCAGGCGGCTGCGCATCGTCCGACTACAGCTACGACGCCGCGGCCGAGATCCGTGCCGACGCCACGCCGGAGCTCGACACCCTGTACCAGCGCCGCGTGGACATGGACAACACGATCGCAGTGACCATGGACGAGAACGGCCGCATGTTCAACGAGGACATGGGACGCTTCTGGCTGCTCGACCATCCCTCGCGACTCAGCCCCGATCAGATCCGTCGCTGAGTCGGATCGGCGCTCCCATCACCACCGAAACCAAACCGCCCCGACGGGTCGCCGCGCGACCATGGTGCGCAGAACGTCCGATGGCTCACCGGGCCTGCCCGCGCGAACTGACGCTGCGGCGGGTCTGCCTAGGGGCCGACCCCGACCCGCTCACTCCGCGGTGTACTGGCCCCGCTCGATCTTCTTGAAGACTTTCTTGTTCTTGATGAGCGCCTGATTCACGATCGTGCGGAAGTTCGCCGCGACGGTGCGGTACCCCGCGGCCTGCACGGCCTCGGCGGCCTTGGTCACCGAGAGCGTCTTGCCCTTGAGCACCTTGGCGAGCGACTCGACGAGGTTCATCTCGTTGCGCGGGCGCGAGCCGGCGCCCGAGGCCCCGGCCGCGATCCCGTCACGGCGGATCTGCTCTTCCACCTCGGAGAGCCTGGCGAGCAGCCTGGCCTTGCGCTTGAGCAGGCCGCCGGCCGCCCTCTCGCGCCGACGGACCTCCGCGTGGAGGTCCCGGATCGACATGCGGCCCAGCCCACCTCGCGATCCAGCTCTTCTGCCCATCTGGTTCCTTTCCGATTGGACACGCGAACGTCGATCCCCATCGCCCGCCCACAGGCGTTCATTCTAAACACGCGCCGGTGAGGGAGCTACGCAGGTTCTAGCCGATGCGCCGCCGTGGTCCGCGCCCCGGTCTCCTCCCTCGGCGCGCCCCGCATCCGCCGCGCCAAAAATCAAAGAGCCGCAGGCAACACACCCGCGGCTCTCTGGTGGGGATAGCAATGCAAGAGTGCCGGTCAGCGCTTCGGACGCTCCTCGTGCGATTCGGCATCACGCTGGCGGCGATCCAGACGCTCCTCGAGCTCGGCCAGGCGCTTCTCCATGCGCTCGAGCGCGGTGTTAAGCCGCTCGAGCTGCGCCGTCTGCTCGGCGCCGCCGGACCCGGGCATCGGGGTCAGGTACACCTGCGGCCGCGCGCCCTCGGACTGGCCCTGTGCCGGCGCGGGAGTGGGCGTGAACGCAAAGCCGCGCACGCTCGCCCTCCGCTGCGCCGCCGCGCCCTGCTCCTTGAGCTGCTCGATCGCTTCCGTGAGCGCGGCGACCACCTTGCTCTTCATCTTCTCGGCCGTCAGGTCGCCGTCCTGTTTGACCTCGGCCAGGGCCGTCTCGAGCGACTTGAGCACTTCCTCGAGCTTGGGCTTGGTCAGCCCCCACTGCTCGGCGAACATGCCCTTGAGCGACTCGGGCGGCAGGGTCCACCAGTTGTTGTCGCCCTGCTGGAGATCAAACGTCGTTGCTGGCTGGCCGAGCTTCTCGGCGCTGTAGGCCTCGAGCGCAACCTTCACATCCTCGGTCTTGCCCTTGCGGATGATCGCCAGCTTCACCACATCCCCTGGCTTTTTCGTGCGCAGGATCTCGCGCAGCTTCTCCTGGCTCACGGGCTTGCCGCCGTCGATCGCGACGATCACATCGTGCACCTTCAGGCCCGCTCGTGCCGCGGGGAGCCCATCGACCACCGTGTCGATCTGGATCACCTCGTCGGCCTTGACGCCCAGGTGATCGGCAACATCCTCGTCCGGCTCGGACATCGTGATGCCCAGCATCACCGGCGGGGGCGTGAGCCCGGCCATCCCCGAGAGTCCCTTGGCGGTCCCGGCGTGTGCGCCACCCGGCGGGCTGCCGGGGGCGATCTTCCACTGCAGGCCCCCGCCGGGGAACGCCACCGAGCCGGTCTGGAGCGTGTGCATCACCTCGCCGTTCTCGTCGAGGATCTCGACCTTGCCGTCGGACTGGCGCAGGCGGTTCTTGGGAACCTCCTTGCCGTCGACCTGCACCGAGACAACCTGCCCGTTGTCGATCCGCAGGGAATACTCGTGCCCGTCGTCGGAGGACTCGTGCACCATCGTGGTCGATGCCGCACCGCCCTCGCCCGCCGGCGCCGCCGCGCCCCCGCCCAGGCGGTGGTCATAGTTGAACCGCTTCGTTTCCTGAGCATCGGCCGACTGCGCCAGGCACGTCCCGGCCCCCGCGATCACCGCCGCGCCGACCAGCCACCGGAAGTTCTTCGCCGCCGACCCCGATGACCGCCCGTTGAAACTCATCATGTGTACAACTCCTTGCGTTCACGATCCAGACCCGAGACCGGGCCCCACCCGGACCGCGCCGCGATTGCGCCCGCGGCGATGAGCATTTCATCCACCCGGACGCGCCCGCGCCCGGTTTCCTTCACGGACTCGCGCACAATCATGCCGCCGCTGCCTACATCGGCGGCCGCGCCAGCATGTTCTCCGGCAGCTTCACCCGCACGGGGAACTGCCCGCCGAACTCGTCGGTCGTCAGCCGGTACACGTTCGGCAGCCGTGTGCGCTCCAGGATCACACGCGCGTATACAACGTCGTACGCCGTCCCACCCTCGACCTGCACCGGACGAAGCTCCACCACCGGCTTGCTCTGCATCTGCCCGACCACGAACCCGTCCTGGCGGCCCCGGTCGATGTAGTTCTGGAGGTACTGCTCGGGCGCCCCCGACACCGGCACCAGGCTCGCCGTGTCCGCCGGCGGGCGGTACGAACCGTCGTTGCCCGCGCTGCCCAGGCCGCCACGGCCGGCCGCCCAGACCAGCGTGATCGCCGCCGCCGCCGCCCACCCCGTCCACTTCACGCTGGCGCCGGGGAACCTGATCACCGACGGATGAACCTCCGGCGCCTCGACGTGATCGGCAAGCTCGATCTCGCGCTCCACCGCGCCGAACAGCATCGCGTGCTGTCGTTGAGCCGTCGCCAGCTCGCGCCAGACCGTCGGATCGGCATCGCCGAGCCGCTCCAGCGCACTCCAGTCCCCATCGCCCGCCAGGCCATCAACCACGCGGCTGATCAGGATGTCCCGTTCGATCGTGCTCATCGCGCGCCCTTCACTCGGACCAGACCTTCCGAACCCTCCGCCCCCCCACCGCTTTCCACAACTCCCCAGCTCTCCCCCGCCGGCCCACACTCATCAAGATGCGCCAGACCGGCCTTCCCGTCCCAGCCGCCGCAACGCCCCATCACCCGCAACCACAGACCCCAGCAAGCCCGCAAACGCCCTCCAGACCGCACAGGCTCTCGCTCACAACACGATCGCGGACAGCTTCTTGGCACCCGGTGAGTCCCCCACGGGCGGGACCTCACCCAGTTCGACGGGCTTCTTGCCGGTTGCAAGCTCCCGGAGCATCCGCCGACCCCGGGCGATCCGGGTCTCCACCGTTGTCTCCGGCAGGCCGATCAGCTCGCCGATCTGCCGGTAGCTCAGGTCGTGAAGGCACTTGAGCAACAGCGGCTCCCGGTAGCCCTCCGGAAGCTCCATCGCCAGGCTCATCAGCCGATCGGCTTCCTCCCGGCCCACGGCATCCATGCCGACGCCTATCCGTGCCACCGGCTGGTGGATCGCCGATCCGTCTCCCGTCGCCAATTGCAGACTGATCGCACGGCCCGGCTCCCGGCGATTGCCCTCGCGAGCCGCAGCGCGTGCCGCGTTGATCGCCACCGTCCTCAGCCACGGCTTGATCGCCGCCGAGTCCCTCAACTCCCCCACCTTCTTCACGAACGTCAGGGCGACATCCTGCAGCAGATCCTCGAGATCCGCCCAGCGCGGTTTGTGCGCAAGCAGGATCGCCGCGACCCACCGCCGGTGCTGGTGCCATTGCTCGCGCAGCGCATCCCGCTCGCCACGCATGGCCGCGGCCACAGAAGAACTCTCGCGCGACCGCTCCGGGTCGATGTACGTGTTGCGCTCAGTCAATCGCCGTTCCCCAACTTCCGGTTTCCCACGAGGATGCGCGGGCCGCCCGTCTCCGTCGGGTCGCCCCCCACTCCTTCGGCTTCCGTGGTCCCGCATTTATCCGATCAGATTGCAAACATCGCGCGGGTGAATACCCTGACCGGGACCCAGGTCCTCGCGTTCGGTAACGCGGCAACCGAGCATTTCCCCATCGCCGGGGCCCGGACGGGCCCCGGCCGGCATAAGAATCGACCCGTGGCCAGAAAAGCAAAGCACCCCGACGAACACACGATGAGCTTCGGCGATCACCTCGACGAGCTGCGTCGGTACGTGTTCTACGCGATCATGGGGATCTTCCCGATCTTCTTCGTCGCGATGTACTACAGCAGGAACCTGGTGCAGCTGGTGACCGCGCCGGTCCGCACGGCCCTGCACAACGCGCACCTGCCGGCGAGCCTGCAGTCCACCGGCGTGTTCGAGACCTTCAACGTCTCGATGCAGATGGCGCTGGTGGTCACGATCATCCTGGGCAGCCCGTGGATCCTGTGGCAGCTGTGGCGCTTCATCGCGCCGGGCCTGCACAACTACGAGCGGCGGTTCGTATACGTGCTCCTGCCGCTGAGCGCCGGGCTCACCACGGCGGGCATCTCCTTCTTCTATTTCTTCGTCTTCCCGCTGGTGCTCTCGTTCATGATCGACTGGGGTGTGATGTCGGGGATGGGAGCCGCCCCCCGGGCCCCGCTCCCCGCGGGAGTTCAGCTGCCGGTCTTCCCGATCCTCGAGCACGACCCGGAGTCGCCGCCCCTGGGCGCGATCTGGATCAACCGCGACGACCTGCGACTGAACGTCGCCGTTCCCTCGGCCGATGGCAAGGGTGTCAGCATCTTCGGCACCGATCTTGGGCCCACCGCAACCGTGGCGCCCGGGTACAGGGTGCGCGAGTACGTCGGCACCCTCATCATGATGGCGCTTAGCTTCGCCGCGGCGTTCCAGACGCCCGTCGTCGTCCTCATGCTCGGCTGGGTCGGCATCATCGACCGCAGGTTCCTCTCGACCTATCGGCGCCACGCGATCCTCGTCTCGCTCATCATGGGCGCGCTGCTGACGCCGGGCGATCCCATGTCGTTCATCCTGGTCACGATCCCGATCTACCTGCTGTACGAGCTCGGGGGGCTGCTGCTGTACCTGCTCCCCGTGCACCGCGTCACGCGCGGCCTCACGTTCAAGCGCCCGCGCGATGATGACATGTCGGAGGACCCACCCAGGGAACGAGCCGCGCTCCCGCCGCCGGTCGAGGATCCCGCCGGCCGCAACGGGGAGCACTGACATGACCGCCCGCGGCCGCGGCATCTTCTGGCTGGCGCTGGCCCGCAGGGGCCGCCTGCGCGGGCGCCCGCCGCGGAGCTCGACGGCGACAGCCCTCGACGTCGCCATGATGAACCACGCCCTGCGCCTGGCCGACCAGGCCGCTGCCGAGGGCGAGGTTCCCATCGGCGCGGTGGTCTACGTGTCACCCGGCGGCGACGGCCAGGGCCGCATCCTTGCCGAGGCGGCCAACCAGCGCGAGGTACTCGCGGATCCCTCAGCGCACGCGGAGTTCACCGCGATCCGCGCCGCCGCCACGCACCGGCAGGACTGGCGACTCTCCGACTGCACGCTCGCCGTCACGCTCGAGCCCTGCCCGATGTGCGCGGGGCTCATTGTCAACTCGCGCGTCGGTCGCGTCGTCTACGGCGCTCCGGACCCCAAGGCCGGCGCGGTCCACTCCCTCTACCGCATGCTCGCCGACCCCCGCCTGAACCACCGCCCCACCGTCATCCCCGGCGTGTGCCAGGACCAGTGCGCCGCGCGGCTGACCGAGTTCTTCAGGAAGCTGCGCCGGGAGCGCCGCGGGAGCCGACGCGGTGCCTGAACTTCCCGAGGTCGAGACCGTGCGCAGGCAGATCGAGGCCGCGCTGATCGGCTGGACGATTGATCGCGTGCACGTGCGCCGCGCCGATGTCGTGACATTTGCAGGCCCGCGCCCCACGAACCTGCGCGCAGCCCTCCTGGAGGGCCAGACCATCGACCGGACCGCGCGGCACGGCAAGCAGCTCGCGATCATCTCGGGCTCGGGCGCCGCGGTCCGGGTGCACCTGGGCATGAGCGGCACATTGACGGTGATCGACGACGACGCACCGGTCGCGCCGCACACGCACATCATCTGGGAACTGCAGCGCGGCGGTTCGCGGCGCTCCCTGCACTTCCGAGACCCGCGACGATTCGGCGGGCTGCTCCCGTTCCGGACCGAGGCGCTGTTGCTGGAGCACTGGTCCGCGCTCGGACCCGATGCGCTGCACATCACGGCACGCCAGCTCCGAAGCGCGCTCCGGTCCAGCCGCCGGCCCCTCAAGGCCGCGCTGCTCGACCAGGCCGTGCTCGCCGGAGTCGGGAACATCTACGCCGACGAAGCACTGCACACGGCCGGAATGCGACCCACGCGCGAGTGCACGGACATTCTTGCTCCAGAGTTCTCGACGCTCGCGACGTCGATCCGGCGCGTGCTCGCGTCCGCAATCCGTCACCGAGGATCGTCCGTGCGCGACTACCGAGGTCTCTCCGGCGGTCCGGGTGAATTCCAGAGCAGGCACAAGGTCTACGGGCGCGGGGGATTGGAGTGCCTGACCTGCCGATCGCCCCTCGAATCGATGATCATCGCCCAGCGGACGACCGTGTTCTGTCCTAAGTGTCAGAAGTAAGCGGGCCCCTCCTTTCCTGAGAAGAGAAGAGAGTTACTCAGTATTCTCCGTAAGAAGGGCTGGCGGGATGTGGACCGGCCCCCGAGATACAGCACAAGTATCGCCGGCAAATGGACTTAGGGCACTTATACACCTGTGCACAGCCTGTTGATTGAACAGGCTGTGAATTCGGCCCAGATCGGCCGGAGATTGTCGGTTGGTGCGGTGTTGAGGACACCCCCAATTGGTGCACCTCATGTGACAGGCCGGGCAGACAGCAGCCGACAGCGGCGGCGCGCCAGCCCCCGGAAGATCATGAGACCCACCGCACCCGCGTAATCCCCGCTTGGCGCAATTGATCGAACGTTTGATCGGACTTCAGGAGTCGCTGCGCGGTAAATCGCGCCGTCGGGTGCAGCGACCGAAGCTCCAGGACCCCGAATTGAACCCGCACGACCGAGATCGATGCGAGCAGGCGTGTTCCCAGGATTCCTGACAGAGCTATCACGGCTCTATGCACCTGATTCGAAGGCTTCCGCAGCGCGGCAACCGCGTCACTGGCAAGCGAGCCGCAGGTCGGGGGCGGCGCCGGGATTCGGCGCAGGCCGCGAACACGATTCAGGTCTCGTAAGGCCTTTCCCATCGATCCACGAGGCGTCATGAAATCCCTCGCTCGCAGAGGTCCCGCATGTTCGCTACATTCGGCAGGTCCATGGCGACACGAATCTCCATTCAGGGTCTCCGCAAGTCCTTCCGTCGTGATCGACGGGAAACGGTAGCCGTTGAGCACGTCGATCTGGGCATCGAGCCGGGCGAGATCTTCTTCCTCCTTGGCCCGTCCGGGTGCGGCAAGACGACCCTTCTCCGCATGATCGCAGGATTCATCGACCCGACCATGGGTCGCATCCTGTTCGATGAGGCTGACGTTACGGCGATGCCCCCCCACCAACGCCAGGTGGGCATGGTCTTCCAGTCGTACGCACTCTGGCCCCACATGTCGGTTCTGGAAAACGTCGCCTTCGGGCTTCGCGTGAGGCCGCGGGCCGGGGCAGACGTTATCGCCGCGGCTCGCCGATCGCTCGAGCTTGTTCAGATGGACGCGTACGCCGAGCGTCGTCCCAACGAGCTCTCAGGCGGCCAGCAGCAGCGCGTAGCGCTCGCCCGCGCTCTGGTCGTCGAGCCCCGCGTGCTCCTCCTCGACGAACCACTCTCAAATCTCGATGCAAAGCTCCGCGCAGATCTCAGGAGCGAGATCCGCCGCGTCTGCAAACAAGCCCAGACCACGACGGTTTACGTGACCCACGACCAGAAGGAGGCCTTGGCGATCGCCGACCGGATCGCGGTTCTCAAGGCGGGTCGAGTATGCCAAGTCGGCACCCCGAAGGAGCTCTATCACAATCCGGCGGACACCTTCGTCGCGGGCTTCCTTGGCGAGATAAACCTGTTCGAGGGCGTCGCGATCTCAAAGGGAGCCAACTCAACCCGTTTTCATACGGCGCTGGGAGAAATCGAGTCATCACACAAATCCGCCGCCGCAATACCAATCAAATGCCAAACATCTTTATGTGTTCGCCCGGAACGCTTTCGCTTCGCGTCCGGCCCGGCGGTGAATGTAGTACAGGGGCGTATCGGACATGCTCAATTTCTTGGCGACTCATCTCAGATTTCCATCCTGACGGGCTCCAACGAACTACGTGTCGTTGCTGGCGCGGACGAGAGACTGGAAGACGGCGAGGCGTGCCAACTCTCGGTGGACTCTGCCGGCGTGATGTGTTTTCCCAATGTGTAGCATGTTGTGGAAAAGCTGTTCCACGTGGAACGCGTGAGATTCGTGTGCTAAAACCGACGCATGAGCGATGTGAACCAGCGTCGACGCCTTGGAAAGGGCCTCACGGGGATGTTGTCTTCCCCGGTCTCTCTTTCGTCCGCGGATTCTGCTTCGCGCCGAGAAAGCCCCGCACCACTTTCGCCAGGTGCTCATGACGCGATCCACAACATCCCGCTGACGCATCTTCGTCCCAATCGCCATCAGCCGAGAACGTCCTTTGATGATCCGGCACTTGATGAGCTCGCAGCGTCAATTCGACAGCACGGAATCCTTCAGCCGATCGTGGCGAGACGCGCGAAGGAAACGACCGGCTCCACTGCTCAATTTGAGATCGTCGCTGGCGAGCGGCGGTGGCGAGCGGCGCAGAAGGCCGGTTTGGAGACCATCCCCGTTGTAGTCCGAGATGTTTCAGAGCAAGAATCCGCCGAATGGGCGTTGGTAGAAAACTTGCAGCGCCAGGATCTTGACGCGATGGAACGGGCACAGGCATTTGTCCGACTCGGTGAAGAATTCGGCTTATCACACGCGAATATCGCCGAGCGAGTCGGGCTGGACCGATCCACAGTCGCAAACTTCGTGCGACTTCTCGAGCTTGAACCAGCGATTCAGGACTTCCTGCGGGAAGGCAAGCTCACCTTTGGGCATGGTCGCGCGCTGCTTGCTGCCCCAGCCGGTCCTGGACGGATCGCGCTGGCGAAGGATGTGTGCGCGGGCGAGTGGTCGGTGCGAAGGACTGAGCGGGCCGCTTCCGCGGTAGCGCAGGCCCGCCGCGGTCCTCGCGCAGCGCCTGTCGCTGTGGCAGGAGAACAAGGATCGGCGTCTGTACGTATTGATATCGAGCGAAGATTGGGGGAGTTTCTAGGTACTCGAGTCTCCGTACGCGAGGACGGGCGTGGCGAGACCGGGCGGCTGGTAGTCGAGTTTTACTCCAACGACCACTTCGAGGGGTTGCTGGCGCGGATCGGGTTTCACGCATGAGTCGCGCAGGGCCGTCGGAGGTGGCGGGTTTTCGGACTTATGATCGAGGGGCCGCCGGCCGATGAACGGTGGGGGACCGCGCAGGGTGCGCGGAGCAGTCTGGTTCCTTGGAGCTACCCGTGACGAACACACCCAGTCCTCTGGTCGCGATCGATTCTCCGGAGGCGGTGCGTTCGGGGTACGCGAGGCTGAGGGAGCAGATCGGGACGGTCATCGTCGGGCAGGATGAGGTCGTCGATCAGATGCTGATGGCGATCTTCAGCCGCGGGCACGCGGTGGTGGTGGGGGTGCCGGGGCTTGCCAAGACGCTGCTCATCTCGACGATCGCGCGGACACTCAGCCTGGACTTCTCGCGCATCCAATTCACTCCAGACCTCATGCCCAGCGACATCACGGGGACGGAGGTCATTCAGGAGGACAAGGCGACCGGGCAGCGGCAGCTGAAGTTCGTGCGCGGGCCGGTGTTCGCCAACGTCATTCTGGCCGACGAGATCAACCGCACGCCTCCCAAGACGCAGGCCGCGCTGCTCGAGGCGATGCAGGAGCACCAGGTGACGGTGGGGGGGACTCGGCACCTGCTCCCCGAGCCGTTCTTCGTGCTCGCGACCCAGAACCCGATCGAGCAGGAGGGGACGTACCCGCTGCCCGAAGCGCAGCTCGACCGTTTCATGTTCCAGATTCACATCTCGTATCCGAGCGAGCTCGAGGAGATCGAGATCGTGAGGCGATCGGCGGAGAAGGCACACACACACCTCTCGCCGGTGCTCGATGCGATCGGGATCGGCAAGGTGCAGGACATCGTGCGCAAGACGCCGGTGGCCGACCACGTGATCAAGTACGCGCTGCGGCTGGTGCGTGCGACCCGGGTGAAGGAGCCGATGGACGGCGGGCTGGCGCGGCCGAAGCTGGTGCAGGAATACGTCGCGTGGGGCGCGGGCCCGCGGGCGAGCGAGTACCTGATCCAGGCGGCCAAGGCCAAGGCGCTGCTTGCGGGCGCCACGCACGTGACGCCCGAGCATGTACGTGCGATCGCCAAGCCGGTGTTGCGGCACCGGATGCTCCTGAACTTCAACGCCGAGGCGGACCAGGTGACGACGGATGCGATCGTGGACGGGCTCTTGGCGAGCGTGCCGGTGGAGGGGGCGAC